>JBBSJQ010000006.1:0-268896 GCA_038257095.1 Solirubrobacterales bacterium | reverse complement strand
GCAAGGTCGCGGTCGTCTGTGGCTACGGCGACGTCGGCAAGGGCTCCGCCGCCTCCCTGAAGGCCCAGGGCGCCCGCGTCATCGTCACCGAGATCGACCCCATCTGCGCGCTCCAGGCCGCGATGGAGGGCTACCAGGTCGACACGCTCGAGAACCAGATCGACAAGGCCGACGTGTTCATCACGACGACCGGCAACAAGGACATCATCACGCGCGACGACATGGCGAAGATGAAGCACAACGCCATCGTCGGCAACATCGGCCACTTCGACAACGAGATCGACATCGCCGGGCTGCAGCAGACCGAGGGCATCGAGCGGATCAACATCAAGCCGCAGGTCGACGAGTGGAAGTTCCCGGACGGTCACTCGATCATCGTGCTCTCCGAGGGCCGCCTGCTGAACCTCGGCAACGCGACCGGTCACCCGTCGTTCGTCATGTCGAACTCCTTCACGAACCAGACGATCGCCCAGATCGAGCTGTTCACGAAGACCGACGAGTACGAGCTCGGCGTCCACGTGCTGCCCAAGCACCTCGACGAGAAGGTCGCGCGCCTGCACCTCGACGCGCTCGGTGTGAACCTCACGCCGCTGCGTCAGGACCAGGCGGACTACATCGGCGTGCCGGTCGAGGGCCCGTACAAGCCCAACCACTACCGCTACTAGCCCCAGAGGCACATCTCGTCGTCCCTGCGCGCACCCGCGACGAAGGGCCCGTACTTCCGTACTTGCCCCTCGCCGCGGGCACACGCAGGGACGACGATCTGCACCTCTGGGCAACCCTGAGAGAGGGTTGTCTTGTCGGACGTAACAGACCTAACGCTCGCGGACGCGGGCCGGGACCGGATCGCCTGGGCGGATGCCCAGATGCCGGTCCTGGCCGCACTACGGGAGCGGTTCGCCGCCGAGCGGCCGCTGGAGGGGATCGTCGTGGCCGCGTGCCTGCACGTGACGGCGGAGACGGCCAACCTCGTCCGGGCGCTCACCGCCGGCGGTGCGCAGGTCGCGCTCGCCGCGGCGAACCCGCTCTCGACGCAGGACGACGTGGCCGCGGCCCTGACGGTGCACCACGGGGCGGAGGTCCACGCGCGGCGCGGCGAGGACCTCGACGCGTACGTCGCCCACGTCGGCGCGCTGGTCGCGCGCTCGCCGCAGATCACGCTGGACGACGGCGCCGATCTCGTGAGCGTCATCCACGCCGCGCACCCGAAGGTGCTCGCCGGGATGCTGGGCGGCACCGAGGAGACCACCACCGGCATCGTCCGGCTGCGCGCCCTCGAGGCGCAAGGCAGGCTCGCGTGTCCGGTCATCGCGGTGAACGAGGCGCTCAGCGAGCGGGTCTTCAACGACCGCTACGGCACCGGGCAGTCGACGCTCGACGGCATCCTGCGGGCCACCAACCTGCTGCTCGCCGGCCGCACCGTCGTGGTCCTCGGCTACGGCTGGACCGGTAAGGGCATCGCCCAGCGCGCCCGCGGCATGGGCGCGATCGTCATCGTCTGCGAGGTCGACGAGCGCCGGGCGCTCGAGGCCCGCATGGAGGGCTACGACGTCCTGCCGTCTCTCCTCGCCGCCGAGCGCGGCGACGTCTTCATCACGGTCACCGGGGTCGCCGGGGTCCTGCGCGGCGAGCACTTCGCGCGGATGAAGGACGGTGCCGTGCTCGCGAACGCCGGGCACTTCGACGTCGAGATCGACCTGCCCGCGCTGCGCGAGGCCGCGGTCGGACCGCCGGTCGCCGTGCTCCCGCTGGTCGACCAGGTCGACGTCGGCGGACGCCGGCTCAACCTCCTCGCCTCGGGCCGGGTCGTCAACCTCGCCGCCGCGCAGGGCCACCCGGCCGCGGTGATGGACATGAGCTTCGCCAACCAGGCGCTCGCCGCCGAGGAGCTCGTGCTCCGGCGCGGGTCGCTCGGCCCCGGCGTGCACCCGGTCCCCGAGCGCGTCGACCGCGAGATCGCGCGGCTGAAGCTCGCGTCGCTGGGCGTCGACATCGACGTCCTCAGCGACGACCAGGCCGCCTACCGGACCTCCTGGGACCCAGCTCCCTGAGGGGGTGGTGCGCCGGCCTCAGGCCGTCCGCGTCACCATGACGCCGCCCCTCGGCGCTGCGACGACATTGCGCAGCACCGCGCGCGCCGGCGGACCGGCCGCCTCGAGGGTCACGGTGCGCAGCACCTCCTGCAGCAGCACCCGCATCTCCATCAGCGCGAACGCCGCGCCGATGCACCGTCGAACCCCGCCACCGAACGGCAGCCACGTGTAGGGGAGGGGGTTCGGCGCTCCGGCGAGCCAGCGCTCGGGCTTCCATGCCTCGGGGTCCGGCCACAGGGCCGGGTCGCGCTGCAGGACCGGCAGGGGCGCCCACATGCGCGTCCCGACCGGGAGCTCCCAGCCGAGGACGGTGACCGGCTCCTGCACGATCCGCCCGGCCGAGAAGATGACCGGACGCAGCCGCAGGGCCTCCTTGGCGACGCCCTCGAGGTATGCGCCGTCGCCGGCGTGGGCCGCGTCCGTCGCCGCCCGCAGCGCCGCCGGGTCGTGCAGCAGCAGGTCCAGCGTCCAGGCCATCGAGGTGGCCGTCGTCTCGTGACCGGCGACCAGCAGGGTGACGAGCTCGTCACGCAGCTCGTCGTCGGTCATCGGGTTCCCGTCCTCGTCGCGGGCGTCGAGCAGGAGTCCGAGGACATCGGGCTCGTGGTCGTCCCCCGCCGCGCGGCGCGCCGCGATCTGCTCGTGCACGAGCGCGTCGAACTCGGCCATCGCCCCGTGGAACCGGCCGACCGGGCTGCGGCGCTCGCCGCGGTCCCGTCGCCAGCGCTCGGGGAGGAGCGCGACGTTCGCGAGCGGCATCATCCGCTCCAGCAGCTCCTCGGCGCGATGCAGGACGGCCCTGTCGGTCACGCCGAAGACGACCCGCAGGATCATCTCGAGCGTCGTCTTCTGCATCGCCTCGTGGAAGGCGAAGGGCTCCCTGACCAGCCAGGCGGAGGCGTGGCGTCGCGCGATGTCACGGATGACGTCCTCGTAGGCGCGGAGCCGGTCCCCGTGGAAGGGCGGCAGGAGCAGCTTGCGCTGCCGCAGGTGCTCGGCGCCGTCGAGGGTCAGCAGGGAGGCCTTCCCGACGATCGGCTCAAGGGTGTTCGACGCCTGGCCCGCCCTCAGGTTCTCGGGGTCGCCGAACATCGCGCGGGCGAAGTCCGGGTCGGCGACCGCGACGACCTCGCCCTCGCCGAGGATCCGGATCGTCGCCGCCCAGCCGTGACGGCGGTGCAGCCGCACGAAGAAGCCGTGCGGATCGTGCAGGAGCGCGGCGGTCTGGACGGTGGCCGGAACGCGGGGGCCAGGGGGGAGGGGCACGGCGGCAACACTACGACCCCCGCTGGGCCGATACGGTCCCGTGCGCATGGATATCCGAGCACAGGTCCTCGCCGCCGGCCTCGGCACCCGGCTGCGCCCGCTGACCTACGAGATCCCGAAGCCGATGGTCCCCGTCCTGGACCGCCCGGTGATGGCGCACATCGTCGAGCACCTGCGCCGCGCGGGCATCGACGACATCGTCGCGAACCTCCACTACTTCCCGGACACCATCCGCGACTACTTCGGCGACACGATCGAGTACGTGATGGAGCCCGAGCTCTCGGGCACCGCCGGTGGCGTGCGCCGCTGCAAGGACTTCTTCCAGGGACGGACCTTCCTGGTCTTCTCCGGTGACGCGCTGACCGACATCGACGTGCGGCGCTTCTACGAGGCCCACAGGGCTCACGGCGGCGTCGCGACGATCGCTGCGAAGAAGGTCGCCCACACGCAGGAGTACGGCGTCATCGTCCACGACGCCGAGCACCGCATCAGCGCCTTCCAGGAGAAGCCGCACCCCGACGAGGCCCTGAGCGACCTCGCCAACACGTGCATCTACTTCTTCGAACCGGAGATCTTCGACTACTTTCCCGACACCGAGTTCGTGGACTTCGCCAACGACGTCTTCCCCGCGCTCCTGGCGCACGACGTGCCGTTCCACGTCCACGACATCGGCGACGAGTACTGGAACGACGTGGGCTCGCTCGACGAGCTCAAGCAGGGCACGTTCGACGCGATCACCGGTGGCCTGGACCTCGAGTCCGAGGGTGAGGAGATCGAGCCCGGCCTCGTCGTGGGAGACGGCTCCTCCTTCGCGGGCGTCGAGCTCATCGAGCCGCCGGTCTGGATCGGCCGCGACGTGAAGATCGGCCGGAACGTCCGTCTGCAGGGCCCGCTCGTCATCGGCGACGAGGCGGAGATCGGCGAGGGCGCGTGCCTGAAGCACTCGGTCGTCTTCCCTGGCACCGAGATTCCCGACGGGACGATCCTCATCGGCGGCATCGCCGGGCACCTCGGCATCACCGAGAACCTGCGTAGGCCGGGGACCTGAGGAGATCCGGACCCGCGTGCCGATTCAGTCCCGGTCCTCGTAGCGCTCGGCCCGCTCGTCGGCCCTGTCGGACTCCGCCAGGGCACGGATGAACAGGAACGCCAGCGCGATACCCATCACGATCGACTGCTCGATCGCCATGATCGCTCCCGCCAGCGCCTGGTCGTCGGTCGCGCTGAGGCCCCAGTAGCCCGGGCCGTTCTCGTAGACGCTGTAGAGCGCGTTCGGCGCGAAGGTGAGGAAGATGCCGAGGATCCCGACGAGCACCTTCGTCACCACCATGTAGACGACCGGGCCCAGGCCGCCGAGCGCCAGGCGAGAGCGGATGGGGGAGAGCAGGTGCCACCAGTACAGGCCGCCGCCGAACGTGAAGCTGATGTGCTCGAGGACGTGGACGATCTCGTGCTCGACCGCCGCGTCGTAGAGCGCCGGGATGTGCCAGATCCACATGATCGACACGTAGAGGCCGATCGCGAACACCGGACCGCCGAACCAGCCCGCCCGGCGCTCGACCGGGTGCAGCGCCCGCGTGGCGGGACGCAGGAGCACCTTGGTGAGGCCGAGCAGCAGCAGGATCGGCACGACGTCCAGCAGGAGGACGTGCTGCACCATGTGCATGGCGAAGAGCTGCTCGCCCAGGACGTCCAGCGGGGAGAACAGCGCCGCCGCCAGGAGCAGGACGCCGAACAGGAAGACGAGGAGGCGCCAGACGGGCGCGTCCCGCGGGCCGCTGGACGTCGCGCGGACGGCCCGGAAGCGCCAGAGATAGGCGCCGAGCAGCAGGAGGACCAGCAGGGCCGGTCCGGGGGCGAACGTCCATGACGTGTCCGGAGACATCGAGCACGATCGTTGCAGGTGGGTGTAGATCCGTGACGGTGGGGCGCGCGACGATCGGCGGATGCTCCTCCGTGCCGCCCTCGACCTCCTCGTCCCGCCCGTGTGCCTGGTGTGCCGCACACCCGGCGGCGAGCTCTGCGGCGGCTGCCGTCGCGCCCTGCCGTGGCTGCACGGACCGTGCTGTGCGCGCTGCGGCCTGCCGTCCCCGTGCGGACGTCGCTGCCCCGCGGCCGGTCACGCGTACACGGCGGCCTGGGCGCCACTCGCCCACGAGGGGCCGGCCCGCGCGCTCGTCGCCGGACTGAAGTTCCGCCGGGCCACGGCGGCCGCCGACGTCCTCGGCGCCGCCATGGCCGCCGCGGTACCCGACGGGCTGCTGGCCGGCGCGACGCTCGTGCCCGTCCCGGCACACCCGGGAAGGCGTCGCAGCCGCGGCTACGATCACGCGCTCCTGCTGGCCGACCGCCTGGCCCATCGGACCGGGACCCCGGTCTCCCGGGACGCGCTGCGACGCGCCGGGGCGCGGGACGACCACCAGCTCGGAGCCGATCGCGGCGAGCGGCTGAGCGCGCGCCGCCTCGACGTGCGCCCCGGGCCCGGGCGGCCCCGGACCGCGAAGGTCGTCCTGGTCGACGACGTCCACACGACGGGCACGACGCTCCAGGTCTGCGCGCGGACCCTGCTCGCCCAAGGGGTCGACGAGGTCGTGGCGGTGACCGCCGTCCGGGCCCTGAGGCGGTCCTGAGCGCCCACCGGATTCGCTTAGCACACATGGACACAAAGACGTGTTGCGGTCTTGGTCCGGTGGGCGTATGGTCGAACTACATCAGCCAACCCGACCCAGGAGGTCAAGGGATGCAGATCGAGTGCAAGGGCCGCAACGTCCCCGTCACGGAGGAACTCCGTGAGCACGTGCGGAAGCGCTTCGCGAAGATCGATCGGCAGGTGAAGGGTGGCACGCTGGAGGTCGAGATCTCCGAGGAGGCCAACCCACGGATCGCGGAGAAGCACGTCGCCGAGGTCACGCTCTACATGAAGGGCGTCACCCTCCGGGCGCACGACTCAGCCCGCGACCTGAGGCACGCGATCAACCTCTGCGAGGAAGAACTCTCCCGCCAGGTCACGCGTCGCAAGGAGATGCGCAAGCACCGCCGGGAGGCCCATGCGATGGGCGGCCTCGGTCAGCGACTCGCCCAGACGGCCCAGGCCACCGAAGCTCCGATGCACTAAGCCCGAGCGCCCCTTGCCGGGGGCGCCCGCGAGGGCGGCAGGGCGGTCACGCGGCCTGCGCCGTGGTGGCACCCAGAGCCCTCGCACTCCCAGCGTGCCCGCCGATTCCACCAGGGTCGGCGGGCATCGCTGCGCTGGTACCCTCGCTCCATGGGTCTCCTTGATCGCGCACTCAATGCTGGAGAGAAGAAGCAGTTCAAGTCCTACGAGAAGCGGGTGGCTTCGATCGGGGCGTTCGAGGACGCGCTCAAGGACGAGGGCGACGAGGTCCTGCGCGAGCGTTTCCAGGAGCTGCAGGAACGTGTCCGAGAGGAGGGCGACTCCCTGGACACCGTGCTCCCCGAGGCCTTCGCGCTCGCTCGCGAAGCCGGGCGCCGCACGATGGGCATGCGGCACTTCGACGTGCAGATGATCGGCGGCATGGTGCTGCACTCGGGGCAGATCGCCGAGATGAAGACGGGTGAGGGCAAGACCCTCACCGGCACCCTCGCGGTCGTCCTCAACGCGCTCGCCGGCAAGGGCGTGCACGTCGTCACGGTCAACGACTACCTCGCACGCCGCGACGCAGCGTGGATGACGCCGCTGTACGAGTTCCTGGGTCTCACCGTGGGCGTGCTGCAGAACATGCAGCCCTACGAGGACAAGCGCGCGGCGTACGCCGCCGACATCACGTACGGCACGAACTCCGAGTTCGGCTTCGACTACCTGCGCGACAACATGGCGACCTCGCTGGAGGAGAAGGTCCAGCACGGTGGGCGCTACACCGAGGACGGCCGTCCGCTGGCGACCCACAACTTCGCGATCGTCGACGAGGTCGACAACATCCTCATCGACGAGGCGCGCACGCCGCTGATCATCTCCGGCTCGCCCGAGCAGGCCGCCGACGCGTACTCGCAGTTCTCGAAGCTCGCGAAGGTCATGGTCCCGGGCAAGAAGCCGGAGAACATGGACCCGAAGATGAAGAAGGACTTCGTCGCGGACTTCGACTTCGAGTTCGACGAGAAGCACAAGACGGTCGCGGTCAGCGAGCAGGGCGTCGCCAAGGCCGAGAAGTTCCTCGGCATCGACCACCTGTACCGCGCGGACAACGGCCACCTCGTCAACCACCTGATCCAGTCGCTGAAGGCCGAGTCGCTGTACAAGCGCGACGTCGACTACGCGGTCGTCGACGGCGAGGTCAAGATCATCGACGAGTTCACCGGGCGGATCCTCGACGGCCGTCGCTGGTCGGAGGGCCTGCACCAGGCGGTCGAGGCGAAGGAGGGGGTGCGCGTCCAGGAGGAGAACCAGACGCTCGCCACCATCACGCTGCAGAACTACTTCCGCATGTACGACAAGCTCGCGGGCATGACGGGCACGGCGCTCACCGAGGCGACCGAGTTCATGAAGATCTACAAGCTCGGCGTCGTGCAGGTCCCGACCAACCGGCCGATGGTCCGCCTGGACCAGAACGACCAGGTCTACAAGACGAAGGACGGCAAGTGGTCCGCCGTCGTCCGCGAGATCGCGGCCCGTCACGAGAAGGGCCAGCCGGTCCTCGTCGGCACCATCTCCGTGGAGGTCTCGGAGATGCTCGGCGCCCAGTTGACGGCGCTCGGCATCCCGCACGAGGTCCTCAACGCGAAGCCCGAGTACGTCGCACGCGAGGCGGAGATCGTCGCGGAGGCGGGCCAGGTCGGTGCCGTCACGATCGCGACGAACATGGCCGGCCGTGGCGTCGACATCAAGCTGGGCGGCAACGCCGAGCACCTCTCCGCGCTCGAGGTCCGGCAGAACTTCGGGCTGAAGCCCGGGGACCCGGACTACGACGAGACGATCGCCAAGGTCCTCCCGTCGATCGACGCGAAGGTCGCCGAGGGCCGCGAGAAGGTCATGGAGGCCGGCGGGATGTTCATCGTCGGCACCGAGCGCCACGAGTCGCGGCGCATCGACAACCAGCTGCGCGGCCGCGCGGGCCGCCAGGGCGATCCGGGGGAGTCGCGGTTCTTCCTCTCCGCCGAGGACGACCTCGTGCGCCTCTTCGCCGGCGACCGCATCTACAAGATCCTCGACCGGCTCGGCACCCTCGACGAGGAGGGCCACGAGGAGCCGATCGAGGCGGGCATGCTCTCGAAGCAGATCGAGAAGGCCCAGAAGAAGGTCGAGGAGCAGAACTTCCTCATCCGCAAGCGCGTCCTGGAGTACGACGACGTGCTCAACAAGCAGCGTGACGTCGTCTACCGCTACCGCGACGACGTGCTCGAGGGGCGCGACATGGGCGACGCCGCCCGGGAGAACCTCGGTGAGGTCGTCCAGCGGATGGTCGACGAGTACACCCCCGGCGACTACGTCGAGGAGTGGGACCTCGCCGGACTGTGGACCGCGCTGGAGGACATCTGGCCGGTGCAGGTCGAGTCCGCGCAGGTCGTCTCGTCCGGCATCTCTCGCGAGGAGCTCGTCGAGCAGCTCTCCGAGGACGCGCTGGCCTGCTACAACGGCCGCGAGGAGGAGCTCGGCGGCGAGCTCATGCGCGCGCTCGAGCGCTACCTCCTGCTGCAGATCATCGATCAGCGGTGGAAGGAGCACCTCTACGACATGGACTACCTGCGCGAGGGCATCCACCTGCGCGGGTTCGCCCAGATCGACCCGCTCGTCGCCTACAAGAACGAGGGGTTCACGCTCTTCGAGGACCTGATCAACACGATCTGGGCCGATTTCTCACGGATGATCTTCCACGTCGAGGTCGAGGTCGAGGGCGACGTCGCGGATCCCGCCGAGGCCCCCGCAGGGTCGCCCGCGCTCCGCGGCGACGTCCAGTACACCGGCGGTGCCGGGACGCAGCAGCCCAGCGCACTGCAGGCCGCTGCCGGCGGCGGCGACGTGCTGGTCGAGGATGAGCAGGAGCTCGTCCCGGCGGTGCAGCAGCGCCGCGTCGACGAGACCGAGATGACGGGCCGCAACGAGCCGTGCTGGTGCGGTTCGGGCAAGAAGTTCAAGAAGTGCCACGGCGCCTGAGGCGCTGAGGACATGGGGCTCCGATCCGGCACCGGGACGTTCAAGTCCGGGCCGGTCGGGGCCGATGGGATCTGAGGATGGCGCCTTCGAGCACCGCATCGCCGCGTACGCCGGCCGCCGGCCTCGCGCCCGGCGGCGGCGTCCCGTATGGGTCGACGGCCACGGAGCGCGTGGTCATGGCCCGCGCGCTCGCGTTCCTGTACGGCGCGGGCGCCCTGCTGGTCACCACGACGCTGCTGCTGCCGCACTCCTCCAACACGGAGGACCTCGGCGTCGCGATCCCCTGCATGCTGGCGGTCCTCGTCGTAGGGCTGCTGCTCGCCGGGGCGGGCCGGATCCCCGTCGGGGCCCTGCAGACGGTCCTCGTGCTCGGCACCGTGCTGATCAGCCAGTGCGTCCTCTTCGGCGGCGACGGCGCGGCTGCCTACGCGCTCATGTACGTGTGGATCGCGCTCTACGCGAGCTACTTCTTCCGCGTGCGCGCCGCCGTCGCGCAACTCGCGCTGGCGGCCGCCCTGTACGCGTCCGTCCTGCTGATCCAGGACGACACCCCGGTCGAGGTGACCTACTGGCTGATGGGCATGGGCACCGTCGGCGTCGGCGGCGTGCTGATCGCGCGGCTCACCCAGGCGATCAGGGCGCAGGCGGCCGACCTCTCCGCGGTCGCACAGATGGCCAACGGGCTCTCCGACGTCTCGGAGTTCGGCCGGGTCACGTGCGAGGGCCTGCATCAGTCCGCGCGGGCGGATGTCGTGATCATGCTCGAGCCGCTGGAGAGCGGCGGCGGGATGCAGGTGATGGCGATGTCGGGCTCGCCCGAGGCCGGACTGGTGTTCAACGCGGACGGTGCGCGCAAGGCCCTGCAGGCCGCTTTCCGGACCGGGCGACCGGCCCCGATCGTCAACGAGCAGCGCCGTGGCGGGCTGCACCGCTTCGACGGCACGGTCGTGGGCCTGGCCCAGCCGATCCTGCGGGACGGCCGGGCGGCCGGCGTGCTGGCCCTGGCCTGGACCTCGCCGCGGCGCGGCCTGCCCGAGCGCGTCCTCACGGCGGCGCTGCTGTTCGCCGCCGAGGCCAGCGTGGCGATCGACCGGGCCGAGCGGCTGAGCAAGGACCGCGAGCGGGCCGCGCTGGAGATCAACGACAACATCGTGCAGGGGCTCGTCGTCGCGAAGTACCTCGCCAGCGCGGGGAACGTCGAGAAGGCGATCGAGGCGATCGACGAGACGCTCGGCCGGGCGCGCAAGCTCATCACCGACCAGCTCGAGGCGGTCGGACGCAACGGCGGGCGGATCGTCCCCGGGGACCTCGCCCGCCGCGAGGCGTCCAGCGTGGGCGAGACGACGCCGGTCTGACGCAGCCGTGACGGCCGGGTCAGGCGCGCGGGGGCCGGCGCTGACCGCCCGGCAGCCGGTCCGCAACCCGTCCGAGGCGCTCCACCGCGCCCTCCAGCGGCATCGCGAGGCCGATGGCCTTCTCGAGCAGCGGGAGCGCCACGATCAGGTCGGCTGCCCGGTCGGAGACCTCCTTGGCGCGGTCCTGGATCAGCAGGCCCTGCGTGATCAGCTGGTCGCCCTGTGCGCCGAGCCGGTCGCCCATGGCAATGATCGTCTCCGTCTGCCCGTCGATCCGGCCGCCGAGCGTCAGGATCGCCTCGGCCCGCGCGTCGATCCGCTCCCCGAGCTCGAGGATCGCCTCGGCCCGCGCGTCGATCCGCTCCCCGAGCACGAGCATCCGGTCGATCTGGCCGCTGACGCGCACCGCGACGGTCGCCATGGTGTGAAGATCGTCCAGTGCGCGCAGGACGAGCTTGGGCGGCACCACCAGGGGACTCAGGAGGTTCACGGACCGACCATAGCGCCCGCGCGGTGTTACCTTCGACGGCGATGTCGACGACCACATCGGGCGAGTCCTCACCGCAGCGCCTGCAGGCCATCCGCGCCCAGTTCCTCGAGCTGCGCGAGTACCTCGAGCCCGACGCGCTGGCGGCCCGGCTGACCGAGCTCGAGGACGAGATGGGTCAGGCCGGGTTCTGGGACGACCAGGTCCGCGCGCCGAAGGTCAGCACCGAGCACGCCCGCACGACCAGGCGCCTGGAGGACTTCCGCGCCCTGGAGCGCGACGTCGAGGATCTCGACGGGCTCGCCGAGCTGGCCGACGAGGACGAGGAGCTGGCGGCCGAGCTCGAGGACCAGGTCGTCTCCATCACCGCACGCCTGGCCGCCTTCGAGGAGGCGCGCCTCTTCTCCGGCGACTACGACGCAGGCGACGCGCTGGTGACGATCAACTCCGGCGCGGGGGGCACCGACGCCCAGGACTGGGCGGAGATGCTGCTGCGCATGGAGATGCGCTGGGCGGAATCCCGGGGATTCGCCGTCGAGCTGCTGGAGGCGAGCGCCGGCGCCGACGCGGGGATCACCACGGCGACGTTCCGTGCATCCGGGGAGAACGCCTACGGGCTCTTCAACGCCGAGAAGGGCGTGCACCGGCTGGTGCGCATCAGCCCGTTCGACTCCCAGAACCGCCGGCAGACGGCGTTCGCGGGCCTCGAGGTCGCACCGATCGTCGACGAGGTCGGGGACATCACGATCGAGCCGGACGACCTGCGGGTGGACACCTATCGCGCCTCCGGGGCCGGCGGGCAGCACGTCAACAAGACCGACTCGGCGGTCCGCCTGACCCACTTGCCGACCGGCGTGGTCGTCCAGTGTCAGAACGAGCGGTCCCAGAGCTCCAACCGCGACACCGCGATGAAGATGCTCCGGGCGAAGCTCCTCGAACGCGCCGAGGCCGAGCGCAAGGCCGAGATCGCGAAGGCCAGGGGCGAGGTCGAGAGCGCCAGCTGGGGCGCGCAGATCCGGTCCTACGTCCTACAGCCCTACACGATGGTCAAGGACCACCGGACCGGCTTCGAGGTCGGCGACGCGGGACGCGTGCTGGAGGGCGAGCTCGACGGGTTCGTCCGGGCCGAGCTGCTGCGCGCGGCCGGGCAGGCCCCGACCGCCACCTCCGACGACGACGAGGTCTGACGGTGAGCGACGCCCACCATGCGGTCCCCGGTGAGGACCAGCCGCGCGCGCCGTACCTCGACGCGGTCGTCGCGTACGGCTTCCGCGGGCCCGGTCGGTTCCACGTACCCGGGCACAAGGGCGGACCCGGTGCGGACCCGGGGCTGCGGCACGCGATCGGCGAGGCGGCGCTTGCGCTGGACGTCCCGCAGGACATCCACGGCATCGACCTCGGCCCGTCGCCCACGCCGTTCGAACTGGCCGAGACGCTCGCTGCGGAGGCCTACGGCGCCGCGCGCACCTTCTTCCTCACCAACGGCGCGACGCAAGGCAACCACGCGCTGGCGCTGGCGCTCGCGCCGCTGGGGGCGTCCGTCGTCGCCCAGCGCAACTCCCACGCCTCGCTGGTCGACGGTCTCGTCCTCAGCGGGGGACGGCCGACGTTCGTCGCGCCCGAGGTCGAGTCCGAGCTCGGGATGGCCCACGGGGTGGACCCGGCCCGCCTCGCGGAGGCCCTGGTCGCGGCGGGCGACGGCGTCACGGCGGCCTTCGTCGTCTCCCCGACCTACTACGGCATGTGCGCGGACGTCGAGGGTCTGGCGCGCGTCGCGCACGCGGCGGGCGTCCCGCTGGTCGTCGACCAGTCGTGGGGCCCGCACTTCGGCTTCCACCCCGACGTCCCGCCAAGTGCGCTGGCCCTCGGGGCCGACGCGGTGCTCACGTCGACCCACAAGATCGTCGGCTCGCTGACCCAGAGCGCGATGCTGCACATCGCCGCAACCGAGCGCATCGACGCGCAGGCGGTGGCCCGGACCCTGCGGCTGCTGCGTTCGACGTCGCCCTCGTCGCTGCTGATGGCGTCGCTGGACGCCGCGCGCCGGCAGCTGTCGATGCACGGCGAGGCGCTGCTGCACGAGACGCTCGCCGCGATCGGCCGCACGCGGGAGAAGCTCGGCACGGTCCCGGGGGTGCGCGTGATCGGTGCAGACTTCGTCGGCACGCCGGGCGTCGCCGACTGGGACCCGCTGCGGATCGTCCTGGACGTCCGCGGCACCGGCTGCACCGGCCACCGCGTGGCCGACGCCCTGCGCCGGGCCTACGACGTGAACGTCGAGCTGGCGACCAACGCGACCGTCGTCCTGCTCGTCGGTCTGGCGGAGACGCCGACCGCGCTCGAGCGCGTCGCCGGGGACATCGACGAGATCGTCAAGGCCGTCACGGTCGAGGGCACGGGCGAGGCGCTCGTGGCGCCGCCGGCGGTCGCCGAGAACGAGATGGTCGTCGCGCCGCGCGACGCGTTCCTCGGACGCTCCGAACGGGTCGCGGTGCAGGATGCCGTCGGCCGCGTCTCGAGCGAGTCGATCGCCGGCTACCCGCCAGGGATCCCGGCGCTGCTTCCGGGCGAGCGGATCACCGCGGAGACGGTCGAGTACCTGCAGGCGCTCGTGGCGAGCGGCTCCCGGCTGCACGGGGCGAGCGACCCGGCGTTCGGGTTCGTGCACGTCCTCGTCTGAGCACGGTCCATATCCTGCGCGGATGGAAGCCGCCGACCTGGACGACCTCGTCCGCCGCGCCCTGGCCGAGGACGTCGGCAGCGGCGACGTCACCGCGATCGCCACGGTCCCGCCGGGCACCCGTGCCGTCGCGCGGATCACGCTGAAGGCCCCAGGCGTCCTCAGCGGCTTTGCGCCCGCCGCGGCGACGTTCGTCGCCTGCGACCCGGATGTCGAGCTGCGGTGGCACGTCGGGGAGGGCGAGCGGCTCGAGCCGGGCTCGCTCGTGCTGACGGCGACCGGGGACGCCGCGGCGCTGCTGGCCGCCGAGCGGACCGCCCTGAACCTCCTGCAGCGTCTGAGCGGCGTCGCCACCACCACGCGGGCCTACGCCGACGCGGTCGCCGGCACGTCCACGCGGATCCTCGACACGCGCAAGACCACCCCGGGTCTGCGGCTCCTGGAGAAGGCCGCGGTCGCCCACGGGGGCGGGACGAACCACCGGGTCGGGCTCTACGACGAGGTCCTGATCAAGGAGAACCACGCCGCGATGGCCGGCGGCGTCGGCGCCGCCGTGCGCGCGGCGCGCGAGCGCTTCCCGGACCTGCCGCTGGTCTGCGAGGTCCGCGACACCGCGGAGCTCGACGAGGCTCTGGAAGCCGGGGCGCCGCGCCTGCTGCTGGACAACTTCGACGAGGACGAGCTGCGCGCCGCGGTGGCCCGCGTCGGCGACCGTGCACACACGGAGTCCAGCGGCGGGGTGACCCTCGAGAGCGTCGGGGCCCGCGCGGCGACAGGCGTAGACTTCATCTCGGTCGGTGCGCTCACCCATTCGGCGCCGGCCCTGGACCTGTCCCTGATCCTGGAGCCCCTGCGATGAACCTTCCGATGGCCCCGGTCCGCGGCGGCGTCGCCGCCCCGTCCCCGCAGGAGATCACCGCCCTGCAGGCCGAGGTGCGGGCGCTCGCCGCCGACCGCGGCGCCGTGATCCTCGCCCACAACTACCAGCTGCCGGAGATCCAGGACGTCGCCGACTACGTGGGCGACTCGCTCGGGCTGAGCCGGCAGGCCGCCGCCGCCGACGGCGACCCGATCATCTTCTGCGGCGTGCACTTCATGGCCGAGACGGCCTCGATCCTGTGCCCGGAGAAGACCGTCCTGATCCCGGACCTCGACGCCGGCTGCTCGCTGGCGGACTCCATCACCCCCGACGAGCTGCGCGGCTGGCAGGTCAAGCACCCCGACGCGGTGACCGTCATGTACGTCAACACGACCGCCGAGATCAAGGCGCTCACCGACTACTGCGTCACGTCGAGCAACGCGGTGAAGGTCGTCGAGCACATCTACGCCGAGCGCGGGCAGGACACGGAGATCCTCTTCGGCCCGGACATGTTCCTGGGCGCCTACGTCGAGAAGACCATCGGGCGCAAGATGCACGTGTGGGACGGCGAGTGCCACGTGCACGCCGGCATCCGCCCGTCGGACATCACCGACGTGCGCGCCGCCCACCCGGGTGCGGACTTCCTGATCCACCCCGAGTGCGGCTGCTCGACCAGCGTCATGGAGTACGTCGCTGCCGGGGACGTCGACGCCACGGGCGTCCACATGCTCTCCACGGGCGGCATGCTCGACTACGCCGAGGCGGCGAAGGGCTCGGGGAAGACGGTCGTGATGGCGACCGAGACCGGCATGCTGCACCCGCTGCAGCTCGCCGCTCCCGACGTCGACTTCGTGCCGGCCAACGCCGAGGCGAGTTGCCGCTACATGAAGATGATCACACTGCCCAAGCTCCGCGACTGCCTGCGGGACGCCACCGGCGTGGTGAAGGTCCCCGAGGCGATCGCTGAGCGTGCGCGCGTGCCGATCGAGCGGATGGTCGCGATCGGCTGACGGTCGGGGCGCTCAGCCGGCGGGCTTGAGCAGATCCATCCCGTGCTCGACGGCTGTCGCGACAACGGGCAGCGCCGCCCGCTTGCGCTCGAGCTCGACCGGCGTGTAGCAGTGGACCTCGACACGGTCGCCCATCTCCTGCACGTCCCACAGGCTGCCGGCCTGGTACACGCGCTCCAGCCACGGTACGCCGTCGAAGCCGCCGGAGACGAGGATCAGGACGTACTCTTCCCCGCGCTCGCGCTGTACGCCGGCCCCCCGGAGGTCGTCGACCCGGGCACCGCCCAGGTACGCCTGCTCCAGCGGCCACCGGTCGCCGATCCGCTGCACGTAGCGCCGCAGCTCGCGTTCGTTGATGGCCGGCACGACGGGCACCACGGCGAAGTGTGGCGCAGCCGGCGTCGTCCGTGGGGAAATCAGCGGACGCCCGGCCCGGGCACGGCGCCGAGCTCAGAACTCGTCGGTGTCGTGGGGGCCGACACAGGCGACCGACAGCGTCTGCGGGTCCACCTTCCTCGCGATGGCGGCGACCTCGTCGAAGGTCACCGCGTCCAGCGCGGCGATCGCCAGGTCGGGATCGAGGTCCTCGCCGTGCACGATCGCCTGGTTGGCCGCGTACCGGGCGACGGCGTTGGTGTTCTCGAACGCCAGGACCCGCCGGCCTGCGGCGTAGGCGCGCGCCCGCGCGACCTCCTCCTCCGTCGGGCCGTCGGCGTGCAGCTCGGCGACGATCTCCTTCATGCGGGTGTAGGCCTCGCCGGTCTTGGTGGAGTCCAGCCCGGCGCTGAGCTGCAGCACGGGGACGTCCGCATAGGCGTGGTCGACCGCGTAGACGGAGTAGCAGAGGCCGCGCTGCTCGCGGATCTCGTCGAACAGACGCGAGCCCATCGAGCCGCCCAGCAGCGTCGAGTAGATCGTCATGGCGGCGCGCTGGGCGCGGTCGGTGACGTCGACGTCGGGCCGGTAGCTCATCCGCAGGTGCGACTGGTTGCTGTCGCGGCGCTCCACCAGCTTCTGGGGCACGAACGCCGGCGCGGCCTCGAACGGCTCGGGCTCCCCGATGGTGGGGAAGCGCTCGAACAGCTCGGCGGTGGCGCCGTTGGAGGAGACGTGATCGGTGTTGCCGACGATGAACGCCCCGCCGCGCGTCCCCGTCCAGCGGCGCTCGCGGAACGCGACGATCGCGTCGCGCGTGAAGGTGCGCAGGTGCTCCTCGGGGCCGAGGACCGAGCGGCCGAGCGGGTGGTCGCCGAAGGCGGCGCGGTCGATGAGGTGCTCGGCGACCGCGGAGGGCTGGTCGTTGTAGCGGGCGATCTCCTGGATGACGACGCCGCGCTCGCGGTCGAGCTCCTCCTGATCGATCTTCGGCCGGCCCACGAAGTCGGTCAGGAGGTCGATCGCGTCCGGCGCCGACTCGGCGCGGACGGTGATGTGGAACGCGACGAGGTCGTGGGAGGTGTACGCGTTGAGCGACCCGCCCATCCGCTCGGCCGTCTCGTTGACCTTGCGGTAGTCGTCGTACTTCTCGCCGCCCTTGAAGACGAGGTGCTCCAGGAAGTGCGCCATCCCGTTCTCCTCGGGACGTTCGGTCCGGGCGCCGGCGTCGAACGCGACCAGGATGGTCGTGGCGCGCGTGCCGTCGAGGTGGATGCGGTGCAGCGGGAGACCGTTGCCGAGCGTCTCCGAGGCGATCTGGGGCATGGGGAGAAGTGTAGGCGGGCGCGTCGCGCGGCCTCGCGGGGCCCCTGCAAGGCCCCGTGCACCGGGAGGGAAGGAGCGGCGGGTTTGCAAACCTCTGTGGTGATGGCCGCCACCGAAGCTGACCTGCGCGCGCGTCGCCGCGCCGCCCGTTCGACCCCGGAGAGGACCCCGGAGGACACCCGCACGCGTGCGGCCGTGTCCCCCCGTGCGACCTCGTCCTCGGTGATCGAGTTCCGCGGGGTGTCGAAGACCTACGAGTCCGGGGACGTCGGCCTGGAGAACGCCACGTTCTCGGTCGACCGGGGCGACTTCGTGTTTCTCGTCGGGCACACGGGCTCGGGCAAGTCGACGATCATGCGGCTCCTGATCAAGGAGCACGAGGTGACCTCCGGGTCCATCGTCGTCGCCGGCCGCTCGCTCGACGAGATCGACGCCAAGAAGGTGCCGTACTACCGGCGCAACCTCGGCATCGTCTTCCAGGACTTCAAGCTCCTGCCGAACCGCACCGTGTACGAGAACGTCGCGTACGCCCTGCAGGTGACCGGCTCGGGTCGCAAGGAGATCCGCGCGAAGGTGCCGGACATCCTGCGCCTCACCGGACTCTCCCTGAAGCTCCACAACTACCCGCACCAGCTGTCCGGCGGCGAGCAGCAGCGCGTCAGCGTCGCGCGGGCGTTCGTGAACCACCCGCCGCTCCTGATCGCCGACGAGCCCACGGGCAACCTCGACCCCGAGACGTCCATCGGGATCATGCAGCTGCTCTACCGCATCAACCGCGCAGGCTCGACCGTCCTGGTCGCCACGCACGACCACGCCATGGTCGACCGCATGCGCCGCCGCGTCATCGAGTTGGAGAAGGGCCGGATCATCCGCGACGAGGTCGCGGGCGGCTACCGCCCGGTCGAGGAGTCCACCGCGGAGTTCGGCGCGCTGATGCGCGGCGAGCCCGCGCCCGCGCCACGCCGCGCCACCGCGGCGGACGACGACGACTTCGACTCCGCCTTCCGCGACTAGGACTCAAGATCACATGAAGCTCGGATTCTTCGTCAACGAGGCGCTGCAGTCGGTCAAGCGCAACGCCGTCCCCAGTGCCGCCGCCGTCGCGTCGGTGCTGCTCACCGTCATGGTCCTCGGGGTCTTCATCCCGATCGTCCAGACCGCGACCGGCGCGGCCAACGAGGTGCGCGGCAAGGTGCTCGTCGACGTCTACCTCAAGAAGGACGTGAAGGACGCCGACGTCGAGCGCGTCCGTCAGGAGCTCACCGAGAACACGAAGTTCGTGGGCAGGGTCGAGTACGTCTCCAAGAGCGAGGCGCTGGCGCGCGAGCGCAAGAAGAACCCGGAGGCCTACGAGCTGCTGGGGTCCAACCCGTTGCCCGACGCCTTCCGCGTGACCCCCGACGAACCCGGCAACGCGCCGAAGCTGCGCGACGAGCTCGCTCCGGTCACGGCCAGCGGCGCCCGCGCGAGCATCGACCCGGCGATCGACGAGGTCCGCAACCGCAAGGACGACACGCAGAAGCTCCTCACCATCACCGGTGCGATCAAGTGGGTCACCGGCCTGCTGGCCGTGCTGCTGGTCCTCGCGAGCGTCCTGCTGATCTCCAACACCATCCGCCTGTCGCTGTACTCGCGGCGCCGCGAGGTCGAGGTCATGAAGCTCGTCGGGGCGACCGACTGGTTCATCCGCTGGCCGTTCGTCATCGAGGGCATCGTCCTGGGCATCCTGGGCGGCGGCACGGCCGTCCTGCTCCTGCTCGTGGGGAAGATCGCGGTGGTCGACCCGTTCGCCTCGAACTTCCCGCTCATCGGCACGCCCGAGACCGTCGGCTTCGGTGCGCTCGCCGCGATCCTGCTGATCGCCAGCGTGGGCGTCAGCGCGATCGGCTCCGGACTGTCGTTGCGCCGCTTCCTGCGCGTCTGACGCGCGAGCAGGGGATTTCCAGCTCCGGCGGTGATCCGCAGGTGACGGTCCGGTCCGTACCCTGGACACGATGCCTCACGATCCCGATCCCCCGGCCGGCCACGATCCGGCCGGCGGTCCGCTGCGCGCTCCGGCGGGCCTCGCGCCGTTCGTCCGTAACATCGTCCTCGCCGTCGTGCTGTGCCTCGTCCTGGTGGGCGGCGGCATCTACCTCGGCGGGCACCCCGACAGCCTGCCGGACTTCGCGCGCGACGCGCTCGTCGGCGACGACGACACGCGGGTCGTCCGCGAGGCGCTCGAGACCATCGAGGACCGCTACTACGCGAAGGTCGGTCCCCAGGCGCTGGGCGACGCGGCGATCGCCGGCGCCGTCGAGTCCCTCGACGACCGGTTCTCCTCGTACTTCACGCCGCAGGAGTACCAGAAGTTCCAGGAGGTCCAGAACAGCGAGTTCTCCGGGGTCGGGCTCGTCGTCAGCGAGCATCCCAGCGGTCTGCGCATCGCCGAGGTCTACGACGGGACGCCCGCCGAGCGCGCCGGGCTGAAGCTCGGCGACGTCATCGTCGCGGTGAACGGCAAGGAGCTGAAGGGCCAGAAGCAGGGCCCCGCCACCGACAAGATCAAGGGCCCACCCGGCACCGACGTGAAGCTGACCGTCAGCCGCGACGGCAGGCGCAAGGACTACACGCTCACCCGGGCGCGCGTGAACGTGCCCGTGGTGGCCTCCCGGATCGAGAGGGTCGACGGGAAGAAGGTCGTGGTCGTCGGGCTCGCGCAGTTCTCCTCCGGCGCCCACGCGGAGGTGTACGCCGCGATCCAGAAGGGCCTGAAGGCCGGCGCGAAGGGCATCGTCTTCGACCTTCGCCGCAACGGCGGCGGACTGGTGAGCGAGGCGCAGCTGATCGCCAGCGCCTTCCTGCCGGACGGGCCGATCGTCAGCACCCGCGGCCGCTCGGTGCCGTCGCGGACGTTGGAGGCCACCGGGGACCCGGTCGCCAAGGACGTCCCCCTCGTCGTGCTGGTCGACCGTGACACGGCCTCTGCCTCGGAGATCGTCGCCGGGGCGCTCCAGGACCGCGACCGCGCCGAGGTCGTCGGGACCAAGACGTTCGGCAAGGGCGTCTTCCAGGAGGTCATCCAGCTGTCCAACGGGGGCGCCCTGGACATCACCGCCGGCCAGTACTTCACCCCGAAGGGCCGCAACCTCGGCGGCAAGGGCGTCAAGCAGGGCGCCGGCATCAAGCCGGACGTGACGGCGAAGGACGATCCGGACACCGAGGCCGACGAGGGCCTCGACGGGGCGCTCGCCGAGCTGGCCAAGAAGCTGCGGTGAGCGCGGCGCGGCGCGGCCACGGGCGCCAGCCCCGGCGCGGGGGTGCCGGGAGCGCTCCCGGCGGCCGGTCCGGGCAGCGCCGGACCGGTCGTTCCGTCTCGGACCGGTCCGGGAGGGACGACGACGGCGCGCCGATCCGCACGCACCTCGTCGGCGTCGTCGAGCGCGCCGGGAAGCTCGTGTCGGTCGCTCCGCTGTTCGAGCGCGGCCGGCGGATCGCGGTGCACGACGCCCGCGGCGCGAAGCCCGGGCAGCTGGTCGTCGTGCGGACCGGGGCCGGGACCAAGCAGCCGCCGAAGGTCGACCGCGTGCTCGGCGACCCGTCGGTCGCCCGCGACGTGCTGGAGGGGCTGATGATCCACCGCGGGCTGGCCCGCCGGTTCCCGCCCGGCGTGGCCAAGGCCGCCGCCCTCGCTCGCGAGCGGGCGCTCACCGACGATCCTGCGGGTGGGTCCCGCGTGGACCTGCGCGACCTGCCGACCTTCACGATCGACCCGACGACCGCGAAGGACTTCGACGACGCGATCAGCGCACTGCGCCTGGACGACGGCTGCGTCCGGATCTGGGTCCACATCGCCGACGTGAGCGCGTTCGTACGTCCCGGCTCACCGGTCGATCGCGTCGCGATGGAGCGCGGCACCAGCGTCTACGTGCCCGGCAAGGTCGAGCCGATGCTGCCCGAGGCCCTGTCGAACGAGGCGTGCTCGCTGGTCCCCGGGGAGGACCGCCTCGCCGTGACCGTGGAGATGGACTTCGACGGCGCCGAGGTCGTCCGCGCCGCCTTCCACCGCTCGCTCATCCGCAGCGACGAGCGACTGGACTACGACCGCGTGGACCGGATCCTCGAGGGGCACGAGCGGGGTGCCGAGCCCTGGGGGACCCCGCTGGACGCGGCCCGCGAGGTGGCGGCGGCGCTCGACGCCCGGCGGGCGGAGCGCGGCCGCGCGCTCACGGTCGAGTCGTCGGAGCCGGAGTTCACGTTCGACCGCAAGGGACACGTCGCCGGGCTGACCCCGAGTATCTCCTCGGAGTCCCACCGGCTGATCGAGCACCTGATGATCGCCGCCAACGAGCAGGTCGCGACGGTGCTCACCGAACGGAGGGTGCCGACGCTCTACCGCGTCCACGAGCAGCCCGACCCGCCGCGTGTCGAGCTGCTGGTGGCCAAGCTCGCGTCGCTCGGCGTCCCGGTGCCGGAACTTCCGGACCAGATGACCCCTCGGGACGCCGCAGACCTCGTGGCGCTCGCCTCGCGCCTGGTCGACGCGCACGTGCGCAGCACCGGGCACGGCCGCGCGGCCTACACCTCGCTCGTCCTGCGGTCGCTCAAGCAGGCGACCTACTCGCCCGAGCCGCTGGGGCACGCCGGGCTGGGATCGGACCGCTACTGCCACTTCACCTCGCCCATCCGCCGCTCGCCGGACCTCGTGTGCCACCGGGCGCTGCTGAGCGTCATCGGGGCCGGGGAGGACGCGCCCAAGGCGGCGCATCTGGAGGAGGCGGGCCTGTGGGCCTCGGGGCGGGAGCGCGACGCGATGCAGATCGAGCGGGCCGCCGACGACGTCGCCCGCGCATTCCTGCTGGAGCGCCGGATCTTCGAGGGGGCCGGCCGCCGCGACGAGGCCACCCGGGAGTTCGACGGCGAGGTCGTGGGCGTGATCGGGGCCGGTGCCTTCGTGACGTTCGGGGACGGCTTCGAGGGCATGATTCCGGTGCGCAAGCTCGGCGACGACTGGTGGGAGCTCAACGCCGAGGGAACGGTGCTGTACGCCGCCGGCCGGTCGTCGAGCCTGAAACTGGGGGATCCGATCCGCGTCCGAGTCTGCGGAATCGACCCGGCGCGTGGGCGCGTGGACCTGGAGCCGGTCGCGACCTGAGGCGAAGTAGGGTCGCGGGCATGACGGCGATGAAGTGGTGGGGCTGGGGCCTCGACGGTGTCGAGTTCACGCACGAGGACAAGCCGCAGCTCGCGGGCTTCATCAGGGAGCGGATCGGACTCGACGTCACCCAGGTGACCGCGAAGCCGGCGCGCTTCGAGGACCTCGACGTGCCCGAGCCGACGCTCGCAGAGGACCTGCGCGCCGCGCTCGTGGCAGCGGTGGGCGAGGAGTACGTCGGCGCCGACCCGCTGGACCGCGTCATCCACGCGCGGGGCAAGTCGATCCGCGACCTCATCCGCACCCGCGCCGCGGACCTCCCGCGCGTGCCCGACGCGGTGATCCGTCCCGGGACCGAGGACGAGATCACCGCGGTCCTGCAGGCCGCACTGTCCCACGACGCGGTGGTCATCCCCTTCGGCGGCGGATCGTCGATCTCGGGCAGCATCGAGGCGGAGCCCGACGAGACCCGCACGGTCCTGTCGGTCGACATGGGCCGGCTTGACCAGGTCCTGTCGGTCGACGCGGCCTCCCGCCTGGCGCGCGTGCAGGCGGGCGTGTTCGGGCCGGACCTCGAGCGGCAGCTGAACGCCCAGGGCTACACGATGGGCCACTTCCCCGACTCGTTCACACACTCCACGCTCGGCGGCTGGATCGCCACGCGCTCGTCCGGGATGCAGTCCGACCGCTACGGCGACATCGCCGACATCACCAAGGGTCTGCGGGTCGTCACGCCGACCGGCACCCTGGTGGTGCAGCCCAACCCGACGATGTCCACGGGGCCGAGCGTCCGCGAGATGGTCCTGGGCAGCGAGGGCCGCCTGGGCGTCATCACCGAGGCCACGGTGCAGGTCCGCCGCATCCCCTCCGAGCGCGTGATTCTCGGCTACCTCTTCCCGACCTTCGCCTCCGGGCTCGCCGCGATGGAGGAGATCGCGGCCAGCGAGCACTCCCCCTCGGTCACGCGCGTCTCGGACGCGCCCGAGACCCAGTTCTCCTTCGCCACGCGCAAGGCGTCGACGCTGCTGGACAAGGTCCAGTCCCAGGCGCTGCAGCAGTTCCTCAAGCGGCGCAAGGGCTTCGACCTCGAGCAGATGTGCCTGTCGTTCATCGGCTACGAGGGCTCGCCCGAGCACGTCAAGGCGGAGCGGCGGGGCGTCGGCGCGATCGTGAAGCGCCACGGCGGCCTGTGCATCGGCTCCAGCCCGGGCGCGCTGTACGACCAGAAGAAGTTCGACACCCCGTACATCCGCGACTTCCTCCTGGACCGCGGCGCCGCCGCCGACGTGTCCGAGACCGCGATGCCCTGGAGCAGCCTGCAGCCGGTCTACGAGGCGGTCAGCTCGGCCGGGCAGGGCGCGTTCACACAGCTCGGCGTGACCGGGTACTTCATGTGCCACCTGTCGCACAGCTACCACGCGGGTGCGTGTCTCTACTTCACCTTCGCGTTCAAGCCCTCGGCCGGGGGCGACATGCTCGAGGAGTACGACGTCGTGAAGTCCGCGATCCAGCAGGCGTTCGTCGACAACGGCGCCACGCTCTCGCACCACCACGCGGTCGGTACCGAGCACGCGCCGTGGCTCGGTCAGGACATCTCGCAGCCCGGCGTGGCGCTGCTCACCGCGCTCTTCGACGGCACCGACCCGGGGAAGAACCTCAACCCCGGGAAGATCGTCTGACCCTCGGTGACGGACCCGAAACCACGCGGGCCCGGGGGAGTAGGTCCGGGCATGGAGGCCAAGGACGACGCGCCCGGTCGCGACGAGGCATGGGCGCGCACGCTCCCGGCCCGCGCCGCGCGAGAGGCGATCATCTGCGGGGTCTTCGACGGGTTGATCTCCTGGTACTGCAGGCGCAGCGTGCACGGGCACGAGCACCTCGCCGCGCTGCCCGGGCCGGCGATCTTCGTCGCCAACCACGCCAGCCACGCGGACACCCCGGTGCTGCTGCGTTCCCTACCGGGCCGCTTCCGCCGGCGCACAGCCGTCGCGGCGGCCGCCGACTACTTCTACGTCAAACGCCACCTCGCGGCCGCGGTGTCGCTGTCCTTCGGGACGATCCCGCTCGAGCGTCGCGGAGGCGGGATGGACGAGCAGGCCACCGCGCACCTGCGCCGGCTGATCGACGACGGCTGGTCGCTCGTCGTGTACGCGGAAGGCACGCGCTCGCGTGATGGCAGCGTGGGCAAGCTGCGCTCCGGCGCCGCGGTGATGGCCGCCCAGTACGGCCTGCCGATCGTGCCGGTCCACACGGCGGGGACGCACGTCGCGATGCCCACCGGCGCGAACTGGATGTCACGGCCCGCGCCCCGGGAGCGCCACCCGATCTCGGTGACGTTCGGGCCGGCGATCCACGTCGGGCCGGACGACGACCGCTTCGAGGTCATGGAGCAGGTCCGGGAGTTCCTCGCCGCCTGCGGCGCGCAGACGACGCAGGACCCCAAGCTGCTGCGGCGCCGGGCAGCGGCGGCCGCGACCGCCGCTGCGAAGGCGCAGGCCGCCGACGCGGTGCAGGACGGGGTCGCCTAGGTGGCCCGCGTCTTCGTGACCGGCGGTGGCGGGTTCATCGGCGGGGTGCTCACGCAGCGGCTGCTGGACCGGGGTGACGAGGTCGTCGGCCTCGCGCGGACCGACGAGGCCGCGGCGGCCCTGGCCGCGCGCGGGGCCCGCGTGGTCCGCGGTGACGTCCTCGACGCCGATGCTCTGGCCGACGGGCTGCAGGGGTGCGACGTGGTGCACCACGTCGCCGGGGTCAACTCCCACTGCCCGAAGGACCCGGAGCGCCTGCTCGCCGTCAACGTGCGGGGCACCGAGGCCGTCGTGCGGGCCGCTGCCACCGCCGGTAGCCGCCGGGTCGTCTTCACGTCCTCCGCGGCCTCGCTGGGCGAGGAGCACGGCACCGTCGGCACCGAGGACTCCCCGCACCGCGGGTCCTACCTCTCGGTCTACGACCGCTCCAAGCACGAGGCCGAGCAGGTCGCGTTCGCGGTCGCGCAGGAGACCGGGGTGGAGGTCGTCGCGCTCAACCCGTCCTCCGTCCAGGGCCCGCCGCGCACGGGGGGCAACGGCGCGATCATCATCGCGTACCTCAACGGGAGGCTCCGGGCCTTCGTCGACACGTACGTGAGCGTCGTCGACGTGCAGGACGTCGTCAGTGCCCACGTCCTGGCGGAGACCGCGGGACGCTCCGGCCAGCGCTACGTGCTCAACGGCGCGACGATCAGCTCGACCGAGGCGCTGCTGCTCGTCTCCGACCTCGCCGGGACCGGCGGCAGGGTGCCGATGGTGCCGCCGCGACTCGCGCGCGGCGCGGCGACGCTCGTCGAGCAGGCGCTCAAGGTCGGCGGGAGGACGTCCCCGATCTGTCGCGCCCGCGTCGACACCATCCTCCACGGCCACCGCTACGACGGCTCGCTCGCCACCCGGGAGCTCGGCCTCGAGTACACGCCGGTCCGCGAGACCTTCCGGCGGACGATGGAGTGGGCGGTCGCCGAGGGTCTCGTGACGCGACCGCTGCCCGCGGTGCACGGCGCCGGGGCGTAGTCTCAGAGGAGAGATGGCCAAGGGCAAGCGCAAGATGGCGTCAGGTGACGTGGCGACCAACCGCCAGGCCGCCCACCGGTTCGAGTTCCTCGACAAGCTCGAGTGCGGGCTGGTGCTGCGCGGGTCCGAGGTGAAGGCCCTGCGGGTCGGCACCGCACAGATCAAGGACGGCTACGCGGCCATCCAGCACGGCGAGCTGTGGCTGCACAATGTCCACATCCCGCCATACGGGCCTGCGTCCCGGGAGAACCACGAGCCCGAGCGACCCCGCAAGCTCCTGGTCAACGCGCGCGAGCTCGAGAAGCTCCGGGCGCAGGTCAAGGAGAAGGGGCTGACGCTGGTTCCGATCCGGCTCTACTTCAAGGGCCCGCGCGCGAAGGTCGAGATCGCACTGGGGCGCGGCAAGAACGCCTACGACAAGCGCGAGTCGATCAAGGCGAAGGACCAGAAGCGCGACACCGAGCGGGCGCTCCGCGACGCCGGCTACGCCTGAGCGCTCAGACGTCGTCGAAGTCGCGCTCGAGGAAGGTGGCGTCCATGCCGATCGCCAGCCCGACGAGCAGCACGAGGTAGACCGCCGCGACCCGGACCCGGGTCCCACGCGAGACCTTGTAGTAGTCCCGGCCGCCCGGCTCGCCGCGCTTCTTCCAGCGCGTGTAGACGTCGTAGGCGCCGAGCAGCGCGATGAGGATGAGGATCGGGCTGGGGAAGGTGAACACCATCAGGAACACGAGGCCCAGACCGGCGAACCACATCCACGGGGTGAGCGCCGACATGGCGCGGCCGCCGTCCAGCGGCGTGACCGGGGCGAGGTTGAAGAGGTTCAGGAAGAACCCGACGAACGCCAGCGCCTGCCAGTAGTCGTCCCCGGTGATCGCCAGGGGGATGAGGCACGCCGCGGCGCCCAGGGACCCCAGGATCGGCCCCGCGAGGCCGACGCGCGCCTCCATGGCCGCGTCCTTGGGCAGGTCCTTCATGGCGATGACGGCGCCCATGAACGGGATGAAGACGATCGGGGACGTCTTGATGCCCTCGCGCCGCATCTGGATGCCGTGACCGAGCTCGTGGATGAGCAGCAGCACGACGAATCCGACCGCGAACCAGACGCCCCAGATCAGGGAGTAGGCGGCGACCGAGACGAGCATGGAGGCCGACGTCGTCAGGAACTTCGCGCCCTTGACCGCGATGAAGGCGACCTTGCCGAACTTCAGGAGGAAGGCGCCGAAGATCGCGAGCGGCCCGAGGTACCGGCGCAGGCCCTCGCGGGGCGGCGGGTCCGACGGGACGCCCTGCGGGGCCCCGTACCCCGGCAGCTCCTCGCGTTCGGGCGCGCGGTAGGCGTCCAGCGCCGGTCCGGAGGACGACGCCGGCGCCGGCGGGAGCCAGCCGACGGGAGGGGTGGGATGCGTGGGGTCGGTCATCCGGCGCGGGTCGCCAGGACGGCCTCGGCGGCCGCCTCCGCCTCGGTCAGACGGGCCCGGACGAGGTCCAGGCCGGCGTTCCAGAACCCCGGGTCGGTCAGGTCCAGGCCGGCGATCCTCGCAAGATCCTCGGGGCTCTTCGAGCCGCCCGCCGCGAGCATCTCGATGTAGGCGGGCACGAACGACTCGCCCTCCTCCTCGTAGCGGCGGTAGACGCTGAGCGCCAGGAGCTGGCCGTAGGCGTACGCGTAGACGTAGCCGGGGCTGCCGATGAAGTGCGGGATGTAGGACCACCAGCTGCGGTAGCCGGGCGTCAGCTCGACGGCGTCGCCGAGGAGGTCGTGCTGGGTCTCGATCCAGAGGTCGCCGAGCGTCTCGACCGACAGCTCGCCCTGCTCGCGGCGGGCGGTGTGGACGGCGTGCTCGAACTGGTTCATCGCGGTCTGGCGGAAGACGGTGGCGATGCCGTCCTCCAGGTTGCTCGCCAGCAGCGACAGGCGGGACTCTGGCGTGTCCGTGGCGTCCAGGAGCCGCTTGAAGACGAGCGTCTCGCCGAACACCGACGCGGTCTCGCAGACCGTCAGCGGCGTGTGCTGCTCGAACGGGCCGCGGGGGATCGCGAGGGCGGCGTGCAAGCCGTGGCCGAGCTCGTGGGCGAGCGTCAGGACGTCGCGCCGCAGCGACGTGTAGTTCAGCAGGACGTACGGGTGGACGGTCGGCGTCGTGTAGGCGCAGAACGCACCGCCGCGCTTGCCGGGCCGGACCGGCGCGTCGATCCAGTGCTCGTCGAAGAACCGGCGGGCGGTGTCGCCGAGGACGGGGGAGAAGTCGTCGAACGAGTCCAGGACGAGGTCGCGCGCGTCCTCCCACTCGATCTTCACCTCGTCACCCGTGACCGAGGCCGCACGGTCGTAGTCGGCGATCCTGTCGACGCCCAGGAGCTTCGCCTTGAGCGTGTACCAGCGGCGCGGGATGTCGTAGGCGCCCTTCACCGCGTCGACCAGCGCCTGGACGGACTCGTCGCTGGCCTCGTTGGCGAGATTGCGCGAGGAGATCCAGGTGGGGAAGCCGCGCAGGCGATCGTCGACGGCCTTGTCGTGCAGCAAGGTGTTGAAGAGGTAGGCGCGGGTACGCAGACCGGGCTCGAGCGCCTTCGTGACGGCCTCGGCCGCGGTCCGGCGGACCTCGCGGTCGCCGGCCTGCAGGCGCGAGAGCGCGACGTCGAGCGCGACGGGCTCGTCGCGGTCGGGCAGCTGGACCTCCAGCGCGCTCGTCAGCTCGCTGAAGAGGCGCGACCAGGCGTCGCGGCCGCTGACGGCCTTCTCGGAGAGGAGCTTCTCCTCCGCCTCGGACAGCAGGTGGGGCCGGTAGGCCCGGGCGGTGCGCAGGTGGTGGCGGCAGAGCTCGAGGCCGTCGGCCTGCAGGAGCTCCTCGGCGCGGGCGTCGTCGACCTGGGCCCACTCGAGGTCGAAGAAGACCAGCGTCGTCTCGATGACGGTTCCGCGCTCCTGCACGCGCTGCATGAGCGCCCCGTGTTCGGGCTTGAGCGTGTCGGCGCTGAAGAGGAGCGAGGCATAGCTGCCCGCGCGGCCGACGAGGTCGCCGATCTGCGCCAGCTCGTGCATCGCTTCGGCCAGACCGGGGCCGTCGAGCTCGCCGACCGTGCCGGCGTAGCGCTCCGCGAAGGCGGTGGCGCGGGTCGTGGCCTCGTCGAGCTGCCGCTCGACCCCGGCGGTGCCCTCGCCGTCGACGAGGTCCTCGAGGTTCCAGGCAACGTCATGCTCAGTGATGCTCATCCACCCAATCTACGGGACCCGGGGCGCGGGGCGATCACCGTGTGGGCGCGTCCGGGAACGACGAAGGGCGGGCCCTTTCGGGCCCGCCCTCATGTCGACTTCTGCTTCCTAAGTGCTTACGCGCTCGGGAACTTGTCCGGGAACTGCTTGGCGATGCCACCGGCCAGCGTGTTGGCCAGCATCGGCATGTGACCAGCGGCGACCTTCAGGAGGTCGAACGCCTCGGCGTCGCCGGCGACGACCGCGTCGATGGCGTCAAACGTGCCGTCGACGTGCGGGATCAGGGCCTCGGCGACCGCGTCGGCCGGGAGGTTCGGGTTGGCACCCTCGAGGAACGCGCCGAAGTCGGTGCGGTACCCGTTGAGGTCCTCCTTGGCCTTGTCGGCCGCGGCGTCGTCCTTCGTGGCCTTGGCCTTCGTGTAGTCCACGAAGAAGCCGATGTGCTTGCGCCACAGGGGCAGGAACGCCTTGCCGGCGTCCTCACCGTAGACGGAGCCGATCGACTCGCTCAGCGCGACCGAGTTGGTGTCCAGCGCGGCGGCCGCAGCCTCGAACTCCTTGGAGTCCAGACCGGCGGAGACGCCGTACGAGATCGCGATGCCCGCGAGGTACTCATGACCGATCAGCTGGTCGGTGAGCAGCGCGCGGAGCTCAGAGGCGCCCGCCTCGGCGGAGCCCGAGAACTTGTCCGGGAACTGCTTGACGATGCCGCCCGCGAGGACGTTCGCCGTACCCGGCATGTGCGAGGCGGCCTCGACGATGCGCTCGAACACCTTCGGGGAACCCGTCGCAGCAGCGCGGACGACCGAGAAGACGGACTCGACGTGCGGCTTGAGCTCCTCGGCGACCGCTTCGGTCGGGAGGTTCGGGTTGGCGCCGTTCAGGAACGCGCCGAAGTCGGTGCGGTAGCCATCGAGGTCGGCAGCAGCCTTCCTGGCGGCGGTGTCGTCCTTCTCGGCCTTCGCCTTCGCGTAATCGACGAAGAAGCCGATGTGCTTGCGCCACAGGGGAAGGAACGCCTTGCCGGCGTCCTCACCGTAGACGGAGCCGATGGCGTCCGAAAGCTCCACGGAGTTCTTGTCGAGGGTCCCCGCAGCAGCCTTGAACTGAGCGGAGTCGAGCCCGTTGCCCAGGCCATTCGCGATCGCGATGGAGGCGAGGTAGACGTGCTCGTCGAGGTTGGCGGTCAGGGTCGAGCGGAGCTCGGCAGCACCGGAATCGGTGCCGAGGTTGGTGTCCGCCGCGGCGGAGTCATCGGTCTGGGCCGGGGTCGAGGTGGACGACGAGGAACTCTCGTCGTCGTCACCGCAACCAGCGACCACGAGACCCGTGGCGATGAGCATCATCGCGAACAGGCTCAGGAACAGCTTGCGCATTAGGCGTGCGTCCTCCAGGGTGGTGTGTGGTGGTTCTCCCGCGCTGACACCGGAAGGTGCCACGCATGGAAGTCTTCGCCCTCCAGGCCCTGACGGATCACTGCAGGCGCGAAAATCATGTGATCGCGGGGATCGCCGGGGGAGACGCGCTAGACTGCCTGGGGTAGTACATCTCACGGGGACGACAGGCTTCGACGTGGTCGGTTCCGTGCGGATGGTTGCGAGTCGAGGTTCCGGGTGGCCTCGTAAAACCCCGGAAAAACCATACGTGCGGACTCTCACGAGTACGTCCTCGCCGCTTAGCACTGCGCTAAGTCTGTGAGTCTCGGTCCCCGCCTGTCGGCCGTGGGGATGTCCGGGATCAAAACGCCGACTCACCCGGGGAGGAGTGCTTCCGCCGAACCGGGGACATCTTCAGGAAGCTGGTCCCCAGCTACCCCGCCGGCAAGGCGATCCGGGGACGAGATCAGAGTGCCGGCTACGCTCGTAGAAGCTATTCGTACGCGGTCGCGGACGTGGGTTCGATTCCCACCGTCTCCACTACAGGGAAAGCCGCTCGGTAGAGCGGCTTTCCGCTGTCAAGGGGTCTCGCGACGACTCGTCGTTCCCCGGTGCCGGTGCTCACCGACCGGGCGGGACCGTCAAGGCGCGCCGGACCCAGGAAGCGAAGCGCTCCGGGTCGACCAGGTGGAGCATGTGCCCGCTTCCGTCCCAGATCTCCATGCTCGCGCGTGGTACGAGGGTCGTCAGCCAGGACTCATAGTCCTGCGGCGGTGGCGATCCGTGGAGTGAGAACAGCGGCCCGGTGATCCGCGGCAGGAACGCCTCCGCCATCGCGGTGAGCTCTTTCGGCGGCGTCGTCAACAGCGTGTCCCAGATCCCGAGGACGACCTCGCGCGGAAACGCCAGGATCCGCTGCTCCATCCTGTCGATCCGGTCATACGGTTCGAGCCCGAGCTCCCGGTCGATCGCCAACAACGCTTCCATCGTGCCCTCGCCCCGCAACGCAGTCGTCCACGGCTGCACCAGCGCGGCGAAGTCGCCGAACCTCAGTGATGCGTCCACACAGACGGTCGCGCTCGCCCCGTGCACAGCCGCGTAGACGGCAGCGACCGTCACCCCCAGCGAGTGACCGACGAGCGCGTGCTCATGTAGCCCGATCGCCTCAACGACCGCACGCACGTCGCCGACCAGCGACAGCGTCGAGTACTCCGGACCCGGTGAGGACGCACCGTGACCTCGGAGGTCGACGCGGACGCACGTGAAGTCGTTCACCAGCAACTCGGTCACAGGCCCCCATGCCTGCCCGGAGCTCGTGAGGCCGTGGACGAAGACGACGGGCGGGCCTTGGCCCTCGACGTCGTACGCGATCTCAGCACCATCCGGTCGGCTCACCGTCGTCACGGCGAGATCCTTCCACGCAGGGGGGTGTCACGGGTTCGAGCGTCTTCCGGTGATCTCCATGGCCCGCTGGCGAACGTCACCGGCGCCGGCGCGATGGTCACGTTCGGCGTCACGTGGTCATCGGCCGGGAGCAAGTCGGTCAACGCGACGGTGGCAGCGTCGACCGCGGACCCTGTCGCGTCCAACAACACGTCGAGGATCACCAAGCAGGGCAACCTCCTCTGATCCGCGTGGGACGTCCGGGGTGGTCGCGTACGCTCCGCGCATGAGCTACACCACCGCCCAGGCGCGCGCCGGACTGCTGGAGGAGATCGCCGGGGCGGTCGCCGAGCTCGAGACCGCGATGGCCCAGCTCGGGGAGGCCTACGAGCAGCTCGACGAGCGCACGGCCGACAAGCTCGAGGAGGACCTCTTCCGCCCGGTGCAGCAGGCGCTGGGTCGCGCGAAGGCGACCGCGTCGGGGTTCGCCGCCCGGCATGGCCTCGACCCGGCGACACCGGTTGTGGCCCGGACGGTCGGTCTGCACTCCCAGGGTGCGGCGTCGTTCGTGGTCGCCGCCGGGGAGGCGGTGGAGGAAGCCGCGCAGCTCATCGCCGAGCTACAGGACTCGATGGCGCCCGTCGAGGTCGGCGACGCGGAGTTGCGGGCCGGACTGGCGTCGGTTCGGGAGATCGCGGAGACCGTCCCGCACCAGACCCAGGAGTTCCTGCGGCGGCTGGGGCGTTAGACGCCCGGCCGTGCCGCCGGCCGTCCGAGACGTCCGAGGCCGAGCACCGCGAGTCCGGCGACCAGCCCCCAGAACGCGGCGCTGACTCCGAGCACGGTGATGCCCGACGCACAGGTCACGAGCGTGACCACGGCCGCGTCGCGACGGTCCTCGTCGCTGAGGGCGGTGGCCAGCGCTCCGCCCAGGGCCGAGATGAGGGCGAGGCCCGCGACCGCCTTCACGAGCAGCGGCGGACAGGCGGCGATCAGCGCGGTCGCCAGGGCGGCGCCGAGGCCGAGCACGACGTACACGGCTCCCGCGGTGACCGAAGCGATCCAGCGGCGGCCGGGGTCGGGGTCGGCGTCCGGACCGGCGGCGAGGGCGGCGGTGATCGCTGCGAGGTTGATCGCGTGCCCGCCGAAGGGCGCGCCGACGATGGTCCCGGCACCGGTGGTCATGAGGATGGGTCGCAGGTCGGGGCGGTAGCCGAACGACGCGAGGACGCCCATGCCCGGGATGTTCTGCGAGGCCATCGTCACGAGGAACAGCGGCAGACCGATCCCGACGATCGTGCCGAGGTCGAAGGTCGGGGTGGTGAACGTCAGGGCGGGGAGGAGGTCGTCGCCGACGGCCGCCCCGCCGCCGGGGTCCAGCAGGACGACGACCGCCGTGGCGAGCAGCGCCCCGGGGACCGCGGCGCGACGCGCGAAGCGCATCAGGAGCAGCCAGACGACGACGACCGGGAGCGCCTGGCCGGGGATCTCGGCGGCCGCCTGCGCGGGGGCCAGGCAGAGCGGCAGCAGCACCCCGGCGAGCATGGCTGCGGCGATCGGTACCGGTATCGCGGCGATCAGGCGACCGAGCGTCCGGGACAGCCCCGTCAGGACGAGGAGCCCGCCGCAGACCAGGAAGGCGCCGAGCGCGGCCGCGTACCCGCCGTCGACCGGTCCCGCGGTGACGAGCAGCGCCGCGCCCGGGGTGGACCAGGCGATGCTGATCGGCATGCGGAACCGCAGGCCGAGGTAGATCGCCGTCACCGCCTGGGCGAGGCACAGGATCATCAGCCCGGACGACGCCTGCGCCGTGCTCGCCCCGATGCCGTCGAGTCCCGCCAGGACGATCGTGAACGCCCCGGCGAAGCCCACGACCGCCGTGATGACCCCGGTGCTCAGCGGCTGCGCGTAGTGCCTCACGGTGCGGTATTAAACGGGACGGGCGGCCCCGCTTCGGACTACTTCATGATGGCCGCGCCGCGGCGTGCCCGGGCCTTCGCCGGGTCGTGCCATGCCCGCCCGGGCGTCCGCCGGAAGCCCCGCAGTTCCGGCAGCGGGACGAGCTTCGCGGGAATGATCTTGGCGGTGCGTGCGTGAGCCATGGGAGCAGCCTTGCGGACGACCTGCCCCCGGACCATGGCCCGGCGGTCTACGCTCGGCACGATGAGGCCGACCAGATGGACCCGTGCAACCCTCGTGGCGACGCTGCTCGCCGGGACGGCGCTCGCCGTGCCCCCCGCTCACGCGGCGACCGGACCGACCGTGCGCGTCGGGGTCGGCCAGGTCGACATCACACCGCCCACCGGTTCGCCCTTCGGTGGCTGGGTCCGGGCCGACCGGCTCGGCCGCGGCGTCCACACCCGGCTGACCGCCAAGGCCATCGTGCTGCAGCGGGGCGACAAGAAGGTCGCGCTGCTGTCGGTCGACCTCTTCGCGGCCGTCGGCGGGCTGGTCAGGGAGGTCGCCGACCGGAACGCCGATCTCGGCTATTCCGAGCGCAACGTCGTCGTCTCCGCGTCCCACACGCACGCCGGACCGAGCGGCTTCGCGAACTTCTCGACGCTCAACACCGTCGCGCCGAGCTCGGGCACGATCACGACCCCGTCGTCGTTCGTGGAGTTCTTCGAGCCCAAGCCCACCGACCGGCGGCTGTACACCTTCCTGGCGGACCGGATCGCGCTCGCCCTGCGGCAGGCCGACCGGGACCTCGGGCCCGCCCGCGTCGGATGGGGCTCGGCGAAGCTCACCGACGTCACGAAGAACCGCAGTCTCGAGGCGCACCTCGCCAACCACGGGCAGATCCTCGCGCGCGGGACCGGGAAGCCGGAGCAGGACCCCGACGGCGCGCTGCACCCCATCGACACCGACGTCGACGTGCTGCGCGTCGACCGGCTCGTCCGCCGCTCGAAGCCGTGCACGCGGCGCGGCCGGCGCACGCGCTGCCGGCGCACGGTGGCCATCCCGATCGGCGGCTGGCTGATGTTCGCCAACCACGGCACGGTCAACCCGTCGACCTACCAGTTCTACAACCAGGACCACCACGGTCCCGCGACCCGCGTCTTCGAGCGCGAGGTGCGGCGTCGCGGCAAGGTGTCGCCCAAGCGGGCCGTCGTCGGCGTCTACGGCAACGGCAACGAGGGCGACCAGTCCGCCGGCCTCGACGTCCAGGGTCCCGAGCAGGCCGAGAAGGTCGGCCGCCGCGAGGCCGCCGCGATGCTCGAGGCCTGGACGAGCGCCGGGAAGCGGATGACGACCCGGCCGGCGCTCGACCTACGCTGGACGCGCGTCTGCTTCTGCGGTCAGGACTCCTCGCGGGGGAAGACCAGTCCGATGCCGATCCCCGGCACGCCGTTCCTCACGGGGAGCGAGGAGGGCCGCGGGCCGCTCTTCGACCTGACCGGCGTCCCGATGGAGGACATGCGCACGCCGGTCGAGAACGGCTTCGAGGGCCACGGTCACAAGATCCCGGTCCCGGCCACGACCACCGAGACCTACCCCAACGGTGCGCCGCTCTTCACGGTGCGCATCCGAGACCGGATCATCGCTTCTCTGCCCGGAGAGCCCACCGTCGAGTTCGGGCGCCAGGTGCAGCAGCGGATCCTGGCGGCGACGAAGGGGGCGAACGTCTCCCGCGTGATCGTCGCCGGGCTGACCAACGAGTTCTTCCAGTACTTCGTCACGCCGGAGGAGTACGACCGCCAGCACTACGAGGGCGGCTCCCAGATCTACGGCACCTTCGCGGGGGTGCTCCTCACCGACAACCTCGTCGCGCTCGCCAAGGGTCTGACGACAGGATCCGCGGTGCCGGAGCCCTACGCGTTCGATCCCCGCAACGGCATCGTGGCCGACGGGGCGCCCTACCCGAAGGGCGCGGAGCGCGGCACGCTCGTCGCGCAGCCCGCCGACGGCCGCCGCGGCGGCCAGATCGTCACGTTCGCGTGGCAGGGCGGACCGGGCGGCTTCGACAAGCCGCTGGACACCCCGTTCCTGACGGTGCAGCGGCGCGTGGGCGGCCGCTGGGTGAAGGAGACCGACGACCTCTGGATCGACCTGCGCTGGAGCATCGACGACGCGGGCCGGCAGACCGGGGAGTGGCTGGTGCCCGCCGGGACCGACGGCGGCACCTACCGCATCAGGATCACCGCGAACCGCTACGACCTGACGACGCGCGAGTTCACGCTGGTGCGCTGATCCGCGTCGTCACCTGCGTGATCGGCAGATCGGCCATCGACGGGGCGGCGGCGAGCGACCGGAGGTCCATGCCCTTCGCCGGGATGCGGCTCATCGCCAGTTCGCTCATCGCGGTGATGGTGAGCGACGGGTTGACGCCGATGTTCGCGGGGACCGCGGCGCCGTCGCAGACCATGAGGTTCTCGTAGCCGAAGAGCTTGTGTTCCTTGTCGATCACGCCCGTGGTCGTGTCGGCGCCGATGACCGCACCGCCGAGGATGTGGGCGGTCGACGGGATGTTGAACAGCGCCTCCATGGTGGAGGACTGCGGGATGCCGCCGGTGCGGTCGGCGAACCACTGGGTGACCTGGTTGCCGATCGGGATGAAGGTCGGGTTGGGCTTCAGCGGGTCCTGCTCGGTCGCGAGCTTGACGCCCTTGCCGAACCGCTTGGGCTTGGCCCGCAGCGCGATCGCGTTGTCCAGCGTCTGCATGACGAGGATGATGATCGCGCGCTTGCTGCCGCCCTTGAAGAAGGTCGCCTTCCAGAACTGCCTCGGATGGCGGACGGCCATGCCCAGCCACTTCAGCGGCCGCGTCACGCGTGTGCCGTCCCCGGTGAGGATCGTGTTGAGGTACTGCATCGACCCGCCCGCGTCGCCGTAGACGCAGGTCTCGATGTGCGTGTCCGGGTCGGGGTAGATGCTGGAGCTGATCGCGACGCGCTTGCTGAGGTCCTCGGGGAAGTCCTCCGGCACGGTGATGCCGAGGATCGCCTCGCTGTTGGTGCGCACGAGCTCGCCGAGGCGGTCGGAGATCGACAGCGACCCGCGGTGCTTGATGTTCGCCAGCAGCCGGTTCGTGCCCAGCGCGCCGGCGGAGAAGATCACGCCGCGCGCGCGCAGGTCCCGGGTGCCCTTGCGGACCCACGCACCCGCGCGCTCGTCCGTGACGACGTACCCGTCCGAGCCATCGGCGGCCGCCAGGGGACGGACGTCGAGCACCATGCGCGAGGGCTCGATCGTGACGCCGAGCTTCTCGGCGAGGAAGAGGTAGTTCTTCACCAGCGTGTTCTTGGCGTTGTGCGGACAGCCGACCATGCAACGGCCGCAGTCGATGCAGCCGGTGCGGTCCGGGCCCTGGCCGCCGAAGAACGGGTCGGGCACGGTGACGCCGGGCTCGCCGCGGTACACGCCGACGCGGGTCTTCGCGTAGGTGTCGCCGCAGCCGATCTCCTCACCGAACTCCTTGAGCAGCTGGTCGGCCGGGTCGTCGGACCAGTACGTCGTGACGCCGAGCATCCGCTCCGCCTCGTCGTAGTGCTGCTCGAGGTCGGCACCCCAGTTGCCCAGGGAGGACCACTGGCCGTCCTCGTAGAACCGCTGCGGCGCGCGGTAGAGGGTGTTGGCGTAGCCGAGCGAGCCGCCGCCGACGCCGGCGCCCGAGGCGATGAAGATGTCCTTGAAGATGGAGAGGCGCAGGATGCCGCGCATGCCGAGCTTCGGGGCGAAGAAGTAGTTGCGGGAGTCCCAGGTGCTCTTGGGGAAGTCCTTGTCCTCGAACCGGCGGCCGGCCTCCAGGACGAGGACCTTGTAGCCCTTCTCGGCCAGCCGCAACGCGCTGACGCTGCCACCGAACCCGGAACCGATGACGATCCAGTCGTAGTCGTACTGCCGCTCCACCGTGGACATGCGTTCCTCCGCTCTCTGACCGTGCGGTCAGCAGCGTACAGGAAAGAATGACGCCTGCGTCAACTTCAGTGCGCCGGGCTGTGACGGATGCGGTCGCGCGCCTCCGCGAAGCGGATCGCCTCGTAGGCGATCATCGTCACCAGGACTGCCGTGATCGCGGCGAGCGTGACGAGCGCATCGACCTCCCTGGCCACGGGGATCAGCGCGACGCAGACCGTAGCCGCGATCACGCGGCGCACCGCGACCGACCCGATGTTCCGCAGGCGGAAGAGCACGTGGCCGACGAGGTACAGCGCGGCGCCGCCGCAGAGGGCGACCGCGGGGATCGTCTTGAGCGGCTCGTCCACGCCGCCCAGCGTCTTCTTGATCCCGAGGGCCAGGAGCACGATCCCGGCGATCATCAGCAGGTGGATGTAGCTGTAGGAGTCCCGGGCCATCGCGTTGCGCGCCGCACCGGTCGCCTGGTGCAGATGGCGCTCGGCGACGAGGGCGACGACATCGAAGTAGATCCACCACAGCGAGGCGGTGACCGCGGTCCCCAGCAGAGCGGCGAGGACGACGAGGCCGGTCAGCTCCTCCTCCGAGGCCCCGAGGCCGAGCGCGACGATCGACTCGCCCAAGGCGATGATCACGATGAGCCCGTGGCGCTCGGCGAAGTGCCCGGCGGAGAGGTTCCAACCGTCCGAGCCGCTGAGCAGCCCGCCGCCGAAGTCGATCAGGAGCGCGACGCCCCAGACGATGCCCTGCGCCGTCCCGTCGAGGAACGCCGCCGAGATGAGCAGCCCGCACGAGATCACGGTCGTGGTGCCGAGCCGCTGCACCGCGTGACGCAGGTCGACGTCGTCGTCCGACATTGCGAAGAGCACGATCTGCATGACGCGTACCACGGTGTAGGCGAGCGCGAAGATCAGCGCGTCATCGTCGAACGCCTCGGGGATCGCCAGCCCGACCACGAGCATCGCCGCCATCACCGCGAAGATCGCCAGGCGGGCCACGCCCTCCTCCGGGTCGATCGCGTTCGTCAGCCAGGCGTATCCGACCCACGCCCACCACACCGCGCTGAGCACGAGCATCCCGCGCGCGAGACCCTCGGCCGTCGGATTGTCCGCCATCGCCGCCGTGACCTGCGTGAACGCGAAGACGAAGACGAGGTCGAAGAACAGCTCGAGCGCGGTGACCTTCCGCTCGTTCTCCTCCTTCGTCTCCGCGACGAACATCGGGTCGGCATCTTCCGGGCGTGGCGCGATGGTCCCCATGACGGCGCGAATCCTACGCAGTGCGGGAAGGTGCTCCCGGTAGGTTCCGCACCATGAAGATGCGAGCGGCTGTCCTGGAGGAGTTCGGCGCACCCCTGGTCGTGCAGGAGGTCGACCTGGCGGAGCCCAGGGCGGGCGAGGTTCTCGTCCGTGTCGTCGCCTGCGGGGTGTGCCACACCGACATGTACACGGCGTCCGGCGTCGACCCGTCGGGCTACGCGCCGACGGTCCTGGGCCACGAGGGCGCGGGCGTCGTCGAGGCGATCGGCGAGGGCGTCTCCTCCCTGAAGGTCGGCGACCACGTCGTCACCCTGTTCGCGCCGCAGTGCCGCGAGTGCGACCACTGCACCTCGGGCAAGACGAACCTCTGCATGGCGATCCGCGCCGAGCAGAACAACGGGTACCTCCCCGACGGCACCACCCGCCTCTCCCGCGACGGCGAGCCGATCCGCCACTTCATGGGCACCTCGACGTTCGCCGAGTACACGGTGATGCCGGAGATCGCGCTCGCGAAGATCAACCCCGAAGCACCGCTGGACCGTGCCTGCCTGTTCGCCTGCGGCCTGTCGACCGGCCTGGGTGCCGCGATGAACACCGCGAAGGTCGAGGCGGGCTCCACCTGCGTCGTCTTCGGCGCCGGCATGGTCGGCCTCGGCGCCGTCGCCGGCTGCCGCCTGCAGGACGCGGGCCGCATCGTCTGCGTCGACCTGTCAGCCGATCGTCTCGAGCTCGCGAAGGGCCAGGGCGCGACCGACACGATCGTCGCCGACGAGCACACCACCGCGAAGATCCTGGAGATGACCGGCGGCATGGGCGCCGACTACACCTTCGAGGCGACCGGTCTCGTCAAGGTCATGCAGCAGGCGGTCGAGACCGCCCGCATGGGCTGGGGCCTCGCGACCATGGCCGGGGTCGCCGGCAAGGGCGAGACGCTCGACGTCATCCCCCGCTGGCTCATCCAGGGTCGCCGCGTCGCGGGCTCCTCGTTCGGCGGCGTGAAGGGCCGCGACGAGGTGCCGCAGCTCGTTCAGCGGTACCTCGACGGCGACATCGACGTCGATGCGTTCATGTCGCACTCCATCACGCTGGACGAGGTCAACAAGGGCTTCGACCTGATGCACCACCAGGACGGCATCCGCACCGTCATCGACATGGGCTGAGCGCCCGCGCGGCTACGCGTCGGCGGCGTCCTTCGACAGCGTCGCCTTCCACACCAGGTAGCCCATCACGAACTGCAGGGGCAGCCGGGCGATGAGGGTCTTCTGCCCGCCCGGCACCTGCGGGTACTTCCCGTGATTCAGCGCCATGTCGCAGTTCGCCGGGTAGACGCCGACGAGCGTCGCGAGCAGCAGCCAGCCGCCCGCGCGACGTGTCGCGGGGTGCGCGGTCATGAGCGCGCCGCCGAGCTCGGTGGCGCCGCTGGCGTACACGAGATCCCGCTTGCGGGGCAGGTAGTCCGGGACGATCGCGATGAACGGCTTGGGCAGCACGAAGTGCAGGATGCCCGTGAAGCTGAAGAAGTAGAGGGTGAAGCGCTTGGCGAAGGTCATGTGGTGGGCACCGTACCGGCTGCGGGCGGCGGCCAGCCCGGCTCCATCTCGTACTCGTCCTCGCCCAGCGTGATGACGATGGGGTCCTGTCCGCGCGCGGAGATCGAGATCGGTGTGTCGGGGTCGTTCGTCGTCCACGTGGCGACGACCACGTCCCGGGGGCCGACCCGGCGGGTGAGGCCGATGACGGCCTCGGCGTAGTGCTCGACGCCGCCGATCATCGCGGCGATCTCCCCGGTCTCCCGGTTGACGTCGAAGGCCGGCAGCTGCCGGACCTCGGGCACGTCGGGCTCCGGCACGTCGAGCTCGATGGAGTGCGGCAGCTGGTAGGCCTGCTCGTCGACGACGACCTCGATGGGCAGCAGCTGACCGACGTCGACGAGCGCGGGCCCCTCGCCGACGCCGTGCTCCATCAGCGCCACGGCCCGGATCGCGCCGCTGCGGTGCAGGAACTCGCGCAGGAGCGCGACGACCGGGTCCAGCGGACCGACCGTCGCGACGAGCGCCGCGGGCTCGACGTCGTCGTCGTGGGGGCCGGGGCCGGGAGCGTCGTCCATGCCCTGAGGATGGCACGACGCTTCAGTCCGGGGCCGTTGATGCCGAAGGGAGGGGTGATGGCGTCACGTTCCGTCTCCGCTGTGGCTGCGGGTCCTTCGTCGGGCCCGCCCGCCGACACGCGGCTCGCCGACCTCACGACCGACCTCCTGGCGATCCTCACCGCGCCCGGGGATCTCCTGCAGCGCAACCGCGCCTGGGGTGAGCTGCTCCCCTGGGCGCGCGAGGAGCTCAGCGTCGACCGTTTCCGCGACCACGTCCACCAGGGCGACCTCCTCGCCCTCGAGCAGGGCCGCCGCACGCTCCTGCGCGGCGGACGCATCGAGCGGCTCGTGCTGCGTGTCGAGGCCGCTCCTGGCGAGTGGCGCGAGATCGCATGGTCCGGGACCGCGGACGCCGCCGCCGGGACGATCGCCATGCGCGGCGTCGACGTCACCGAGCAGCGGGGCCTGGAGCGCGACCACGAGGTGCGTGCGCGCAGCCTCGAGCGCACCAACGCCGACCTGCAGGAGTTCGCGTACGTCGCCTCGCACGACCTCTCCGAGCCGCTGCGCATGGTCACCAGCTACCTCGAGCTCGTCCGTCGCCGCTACGACGAGCAGCTCGACGACACCGGTCGGGAGTTCATCCACTACGCGGTCGACGGCGCGCAGCGTATGCGTGCCCTCATCGACGACCTCCTGCTCTACTCGCGCGCCGCAGCCGCGCCGCCCGACCACGAGATCGTCGACCTCGACGAGGTGGCCGCCGCCGTCCGGCACGACCTCGCCGGCGCGATCGAGGCCGCCGGGGCCACGCTGGTCGTCGGCCCGCTCGGCACGGTTCGCGGTGACGCCCCGCAGCTGGGGCAGCTGCTGCAGAACCTCGTCGCCAACGCCGTGAAGTTCCGGCCGGCGGATCGCAGCCCGGTCGTGGAGATCGCGGCCACGCGTGACGCCGGCGAGCTCGTCCTGGAGGTGCGCGACAACGGCATCGGGATCGACCCGCGGTACATCGAGCGGATCTTCCAGGTCTTCACCCGCCTTCACCCGCGCGACGAGTACGAGGGGACCGGCATCGGCCTCTCGATCTGCCGCCGGATCTGCGAGCGCCACGGAGGTCGCATCGAGGTCCGATCGCTGCCCGGCGAGGGTACGACGTTCGTCGTCACGCTGCCCGAGGGCGGGGCCGCCGCATGATCCCGCTCGCGGTCACCTCGATGCTGCGCACGACGCACGGCGGCTTCGAGGAGCCGGTGGCCGCGCTGCGCGTCCTCGTCGTCGAGGACAACCCGGGCGACGCGGTCCTCGTGCGCGAGATGCTCCGCGAGGCCGCCCCGGACGGCTACGACCTGCACCACGCGAGCCTCCTGTGCGACGGCATGACCCACCTGCGGGACGTCGGCGCCGACTGCGTCCTGCTGGACCTCTCGCTCCCCGACGCCGAGGGCCTCGAGGCCCTCGCGCAGCTCCGCACCGTCGCGGTCGACCTGCCGATCATCGTGCTCTCCGGCCGCAGCGACGAGACCACCGCGGTCCGCGCGGTGCAGGACGGTGCGCAGGACTACCTCATCAAGGGCCAGGTCGACCCGCGCCTGCTGGCCCGCTCGATCAGCTACGCGATCGAGCGCAAGCGCGCGGAGGTCCAGCTCGCCCACCAGGCACTGCACGACGCTCTCACCGGGCTGCCCAACCGCGCGCTCTTCCTCGACCGCCTCGGCCAGGCGCTCTCACGGATGGATCGCCGCGACGCCCACGTCGCCGTGCTCTTCCTCGACCTCGACCGCTTCAAGGTCGTCAACGACTCGCTGGGCCACGGGGCCGGCGACGAGCTGCTCGTCGACGTCGCGGGCCGCCTTCAGGAGGTCCTGCGGGGCGGCGACACCGCCGCCCGGTTCGGAGGTGACGAGTTCGTGCTGCTGTGCGAGGAGGTCGACGGCGAGCGCCAGGCGATCACCATCGCCGAGCGGATCGCCGCCGCGCTCGACGCGCCCTTCCTGATCGGGGACGAGGAGGTCTTCGTCCGCACGAGCGTCGGGATCGCGCTGGCGACCGGGTCCGCCCAGGCACGCCCGGAGGCGGTCCTCCGCGACGCGGACGCCGCGATGTACCGGGCCAAGGAGCGCGGGGGCGGCGTGTACGAGGTCTTCGACGACGGCATGCGCGAGCGCGCGCTGCGCCGGCTGGAGACCGAGAACCGGCTGCACCGCGCGCTGCTGCATCACGAGTTCGTCCTGCACTACCAGCCGCAGATCCGCATGGCGACGGGGGCGGTCACCGGGGTCGAGGCGCTCGTGCGCTGGCACCACCCCGAGCGCGGGCTCGTGCCGCCGGTGGAGTTCATCGCCAGCGCCGAGGAGACCGGCCTGATCATCGCGCTCGGCGCATGGGTGCTCGAGCAGGCGTGCAAGCAGTCCGCCACCTGGTGCGCCGCGCGCCCCGACCTGCCGCCGATCACCGTCTCGATCAACCTCTCGGCCCGGCAGATCGCGCACCCCGACCTCGTGGCGACCGTCGCGGACACCATCCGGCGCACCGGGGCCGATCCGTCGACCCTGTGCCTGGAGGTCACCGAGACGGCGGTCATGGACGACCACGAGGCCGCCGCCGACGTCCTGCTCGAGCTCAAGGGGCTCGGCCTGACGCTCGCGATCGACGACTTCGGCACCGGCTACTCGTCGCTGCGGGCGCTCCAGCGCTTCCCGTTCGACGTCGTCAAGATCGATCGCTCGTTCGTGACGGGGATCGAGACCTCCGAGCAGGAGTCGGCGATCGTCGCCGCGATCGTCTCGCTGAGCCACGCGCTCGGGCTGCGGACCATCGCCGAGGGCGTCGAAGAGGTGGCACAGGTCGAGCGCCTGCGCCTGCTCGGCTGCGACGCGGCGCAGGGGTACTTCTACGCGCGCCCCGCGCCCGCCGCCGACCTCGACGGGGTCCTCGGCCTCACCGTGGCGTAGCGAGCCGCGTCGGCGCGCTGCGGCCGCGCAGGACCACCTCGTCGCCCAGCGTCCAGCGCTCGCGCTCGGCCGCGTCGGCAGCGCGGTCGACCGCCCGCTCGCTCGCGGCGATCCGCCCGGGCTGCTCCTTGGCGAGCTCGGTCAGGCGCGCGGCCTCGTTGACCGGGTCGCCGATCACCGTGTACTCGAACCGGTCCGCGGCTCCGACGTTGCCCGCGACGACGACGCCGTGCGAGACACCGATCGCCGCCTGCACGTCGGGGACCTCGTCGTCCAGCCGCGTCTGCATCTCGCGGGCGGCCGCGAGCGCGGCGCCCGCCGGGTCGTCGTGCACGAGCGGCGCGCCGAAGACGCAGAGGGCGCCGTCACCCTCGAACTTGTTGACGAGCCCGCCGTGCGCGCGCGTGACGTCGACCACCACGGCGAAGAACGCGTTCAGCAGGCCGACCACCTCGGTGGGGGAGCGGCGGGTCGCGAGCGCGGTGGACCCCACGAGGTCGACGAACAGCGCCGCCGCCTCGCGCTCCTCTCCGCCGAGCCGCACGCCCTCGTCCATGGCCCGCTGCGCGACGTCGTGGCCGACGTGACGGCCGAACAGGTCGCGCACCCGCTCGCGCTCGCGCAGGCCGGCGACCATGCGGTTGAAGCCGGCCTGCAGGAAGCCCACTTCGCTGGCGTCGTTGACCGGGACCGCAACCTCCAGGTCGGCCTGCTCGACCCGCGCCATCGCGTCGCGCAGCTGCGCGAGCGGCTCGGCGATCGACCGCGCCATCAGCACGATGGCGAGCAGGCCGATGGTCAGCCCGATGCCGCAGAGCACGATGACCGCCCGCGCGAGCTCGACCCGGGAGACGTCCTCCTCGCCGATCGACACGGCACACAGCACGAGCGCGCCCGTCACCGGGACCGAGGTCCCGAGCGCCCAGGCGAACACGGCGCGCAGCGCCACGCCCGGGACCGCCGAGTAGCGCTGGGGCGTAGCGTCCTGGAGGGCCCGCGCGACGATCGAGCGGCTGAACCGGACCGCCAGCAGCGAGGCGACGGCCGCAGTCGCGATGCCGGCCAGCAGGACGGTGATGCCGACCTCGAACGCCCAGAGCCCGTCGACGGTGAGGTTGAGGGCGGCGAACGCGAGTGCGGCGAAGAGCCAGAGCCCGAACTGCAGGACGAACAGCCGGATCGGCAGCGCGACCGCGCGGCGCCGCTCGGACGGCGTGGGGGTGCGCCCGGCGCGCATCCACGTCGTCGACTCGTCGCCGAGCCGGTGGCCTCGTCGCACCCCGATCACGAGGGCGGCCGGGACGTAGACCGCGATCGCCACGAAGTTCCGCCAGGCGACCTCGGGGGAGAGCGGGTCGACCGGCAGCGGCAGGACGAACGTGAGGAGCGTGACCACGATCACGGTCCCGACGATGCTCGACACCACGCTGGCGACGGTGATCGCGGTCCGGGTGAGGCGCTCGACTTCGCCGTCGGGGATCTCGCCGGGGGTGCCGGCGAGTACGGAGCGGACCGCCTCGCGTCGGGATCCGGCCATCACGGGACCTACCGCGCCACGTAGAGGTCGCCGTCGGGTCCGATTGTGAGGAGTGCGCGGGCCACGCCGCGACCGTACCGACGAGTGCGGCGCCACGCCTCACGCCGCGGCCGCGAGCGGCGGGGCGCGGTCCGGGGTGGTGCGCAGGCGTCGACCGTGCTGGTCGCGGATCTCCAGCACGTCCCGAGTTCGGCGCATGCTGAAGCCGCCTTCGTGGAAGAGCCTGTGGTGGAAGGTGCAGAGCAGGACGAGGTTGTGCAGGTCGGTCGTGCCGCCGCGGGCCCAGTGGAGGATGTGGTGGCCGGCGAGGCCGTGCCGGCGGTCGCAGCCCGGCATCGCGCACACGCGGCCGTCACGGGCCTCGAGCGCGCGCCTGAGGGCCGGGGTGACGACGCGCTGGGTGCGGCCGAGGTTCACGCCGGCGACGGACACGTCGGCGTCGCAACACAGCCGCCGAGCGAGCTCCGACGGGATCGCGGGGCCGTCGTCCAGCGCGCACACCGTTCCGCCGCGCGGCTCGTCCCCCGTCGCTCGGCAGGCCAGAGCGGCCAGGTCGGCGTGCAGCACGAGCTGGATGCGCGGCGAGCCGCTCAGCGCGATCTCCGACAGCGCGTCGGCGCGACGCGCTGTCCTTGACGCACGCCGCGACCCGCCGTTCCGCTCGTCGGGGATCGGGTCGGGATGCAGCGCCGCGGCAGCCGTCTCGACCGCCTCCACGAACGCTGCGCCCGCCTCGGCGGTCAGACGCCCGTAGAACCGCAGCGTCCCGTCGTGGTCGAAGAACCACTCCACGCACCGGCGGGCGTAGCTCGCGTCGGCGACGTCGGGATCCGCCGAGGACGCGCTGCGTAGTGCCCGGACGTGCCGCTCCAGCTGCGCGGTCGTCGAGCGCAACGCCACCTCCAGCAACGCCACCTCGTCGTGGAACGGAGCCGCCCGCGTGATCGCACGCACCTGCGAATAGGACAGCTCCCCGGCAGTGAACGCCGCGGCCACCAGCGGCATCTCGGGCAGCCGCCGCGCGACCCGCACGTGGTCACGGGCCGTCCGCGCCGTCAGCCCGCACGTCCACGCAAGCCACTCCGCCGTCCCGCGAAACCGCGTGTTCGCGACGCACCCGCGCGCGTCGAACTCCGCCACCAGCCCGAGCCACTCCGCGATCTGCGACCGCATGGCCACGGCCATCGCGACGATCCGTCGCTCCAGGTCCCCCGCTCGTGACACATTCGACTGCACGAACACATGTTCGCATCGGGATCGGACGGAACAGCTGGAGATGCGGTTCAGCTGAACCGCTCCCGACCACGCCGCGGTTCAGCTGAACCGCGCGACGCCGCTCCCGTGCGAGGTACGCGTTCAGGCCACGCGGCCGGTGGTCGGCGTGCCGTCCGCGTCCCACAGGGACAGACGGCCGGCGCCGTCGGGGTACTCGCCCACTGCGGCCTTGAAACTGCCGTCCGCGCCGTACAGCTCGACGGTCGCGGCGCCGTCGCCCTCCTGGGTCCGACGCTGCCCGACGCGCGTGCGCAACGTCCCGTCCCCGTCGAGCAGTTCGACGCCCGTCCCGCCGTCCGGCCACACGCCGAGGCCCGCGCGGTAGGCGCCGTCGCGGTCCCAGAACTCGATGCTGCTCTCGCGGTCGGGCTCGGGGCCCTGGGCCAAGGCGGCGCGGAGGTGGCCGGCGGCGTCCCAGATCATCGCCCCGGCGGGTCGGCCGGGCGCATGTCCGACATGCACGCGGTGGTTGCGGTCCTGGTCGAAGACGTCGATCCCGGCGGAGCCGTCCAGCCAGGCGCCCGCGGTGACGCGGAACGTCCCGGACCCGTCCGCGAGCTTCAGCGCGCTGGAGCCGCCCGGCTCGACGGTGAGCGTCGCGCGCACGAGGCCCTGGGCGTCGGCCAGGTCCAGGGAGAGCGCGCCGTCGGGTGCGGTGCCCAGGCGGGCGCGGACCCGGCCCTCCTCGTCGACGACCTCGAAGGCGGCTGCGCGAGCGGTGTCCATGTCCCTGGTACGGACCTCGCTCAGGCGTGGCCCTTGCGCACGCGGTCAGCGATCTCCGTCGCCCAAGGGGCGCCCACCGCGTCCAGCGCGGTGGCGGCGGACTCGTGGTCGTACGGGATGCGGCGCAGCTCGACGCCATCCGGGTGCAGCAGCGCGTAGGCGGCGCGGACATCCCCGTCGAGCGGCAGCCCGACGCTGCCCGGGTTCAGCAGCAGCACGCCGCCGGGCCCGGGGCGCTCGAACTGCAGGTGGGTGTGGCCGAACACCAGGCGCCGCTCCTGCACGCCGTCGGCGTTCTGCGCGTCGTGGTCGGTGTGGGTGGGGAGGAACGAGGTCATGTCCGACCGGACGCTGCCGTGGACGAACCGGGTCTCCTGGCCGTCGGGGGTCTCGAGGACGGTCTGGGCATCGAGCGCACCGAGCCGCCGGACGGTGTCCTCGTCCAGGGCGGCCAGCGCGTGCGCCGCCGCGCCGGTCACCAGGTGGGTGTCGGGGCGGTCGCGGCTCGGCGTGCCCTCCAGTTCGGCGCCGAGCCAGCGGTCCCAGTTGCCGCGGATCCAGGTTGCGTCGGTGAGTCCGTCCAGCGTCGCGACCGTCTCCGCCGGCCAGGCGCCGAACGCCGCGTAGTCCCCGCCCAGCAGGTACGAGCCCGCTCCGTTGGCGCCCGCGTCGGCGAGCACCGCCTCGAGCGCAGGCAGGTTGCCGTGGATGTCGTAGAGCAGCGCGACGGGTGCGGTCATGCCCACACGAATACCATCGGGCCGGTGGAGGTGCGCGGCCCGAGGTTGACCCTGAGACCGCCTGCGCCCGCCGACGTGCCGGCGCTGCTGACGCTGGGCGCCGACCCCGAGGTCACCCGCTGGTTCAGCTGGGGGCCGTACCGCTCCGCCGACGAGCCCGCCGCCTACGTGCAGCGCGCGCTGCGGCGGATCGAGGACGGCGTGCAGCTCGACCTGCTCGTCGTCCACCGCGAGGCCGGGCCGATCGGCGTCACCGGCCTGTCGGAGTGGTCGCGGCGCGACCGTCGCGCGATCGTCGGCACCTGGTTCGGTCGCGCGTGGTGGGGGACGGGGGTGAACGCCGAGAGCAAGGCGCTCGTCGCCCGGCTGGCGTTCGACGGCTACGACCTCGCCCGGCTCGGTGCCTACGCCGACGTCCGTCACGACCGCTCGCAGCACGCCCTCGAGAAGGTCGGGTTCACCCGCGAGGGCACGCTGCGTCATTGGCACCGCCACGGCGACGAGCAGAAGGACGTCGCGATCTACGGCCTGCTGCGTGAGGAGTGGGAGGTCTCGCCGTTGGCGGGTGTGCCGGTGGAGCTGCACGGCGAGCTGCCCGCGGCGTTCCGGCCCTCCTGAGCGTCGCGGCCGCTGCGCGGACCGGGTCGTCCTCCTGACCGGTCAGGACCGGTTGGACTCCCAGGAGAAGCCGCGGATCGCGAAGACGATCCCGGCGACGCCCCAGATCGCGACCACGGCCAGGCCGCTGAGGTGGTCGCCGAGGCCGGAGCCGTCGACCATCGCCCCGGACAGCCCGTCGATCAGATGGGTGAGCGGCAGCGCCTGCGCGATGTCCCGCAGGAACGTCGGCGCGTTCTCGGCGTCGAAGAAGACGCCGGAGATGAAGATGACCGGCAGGAACACGATGTTCACGTAGGCCGGGGCGGCGTCGAAGTTCGGGATCACGTGCGACCAGGCGACGCCGAGCGCGGCCAGCGTGACCACGCCGGCGACGACGAAGACCGCGAGCTCCACGTAGTCCCGCGGCCAGTCGACGCCGAAGAACGCCTTGCCGGCGAGGATCACGATCGTCACCTGGACGACCGCGTTGGTCACCGCGTTGGCGAAGACCCCGGCCAGGTAGGCGCCGGCGGGGAGCGGCGTTCCGCGCATCCGCTTCAGGACGCCCTGCTCACGCAGGAACGTGAGGTTCATCGCGAGCGCGCTGAAGGTCGTGGACATGATGCTCATCCCGGCGATGCCCGGGACGATCACGTCGAGGTTCTCCTGCGAGCCGCTGAAGACCGCGCCGAAGAGCATGAGGAAGATCAGGGGCAGCGCGAAGTTGAAGAACGCCGCCGACGGGTTGCGCCAGAACATGCGGCGCTCGAGGCGGTACTGGTGCCACGCCAGGGTCATCGCGTCAGGCATCGGTGGGCACCTCGGCCGGACCGACGGCCTCGGCGGCGACCTCGGCCGTGAGCTCGAGATAGACGTCCTCGAGCGTCGGCCGGGTGACGCTCAGCTCACGCAACGGCTCGTCGCGGGCCAGCGCGGCGCTGGTCAGCTGGTGCAGCAGCGCGGTGGGGTCCTCGGTCTCGCGCGTCTCGAGCTGCCCGGCGTCGGACCGCCAGGTGACCCGGTAGCGGGAGGAGCCGACGCCCAAGGCGGCCGGCGGGCCCTGCGCGACGATGCTGCCCTCCTTGAGGATCGCCACGCGGTCGCACAGCGCCTGCGCCTCGTCGAGGTAGTGCGTCGTCAGCAGGACGGTCTTGCCGAGGTCCTGCAGCGACCGCACGACGTCCCAGGCCGCGCGACGGGCTGCCGGATCGAAGCCGGTGGTCGGCTCGTCCAGGAAGATCAGCTCGGGATCGCCGACCAGCGCGAGCGCGAAGTCCAGGCGCCGCGCCTTGCCGCCGCTCAGCGTCCGGACCCGCTGACCGCCCACGTCGGCGAGCCCGGCGAGCTCCAGGACCTCGTCCACGTCACGGGGCGACGGGTACAGACGCGCGAAGTGGGCGACCGACTCCCGGACCTCGATGTGGCGGTACATGCCGGTGGACTGCAGGACGATGCCGACCCGCGAGCGCAGGTCGCGCGACCGCTGCGCGGGGTCGTGCCCGAGGACCGAGACGATGCCGCTGGTGCGGGTCCGGTACCCCTCCAGGATCTCGACCGTCGTGGTCTTCCCGGCCCCGTTCGGGCCCAGCAGACCGAAGACCTCGCCGCGATGGACGTCGAAGTCGATGCCCCGCACCGCCTCGTGCTCGCCATAGGCGCGCCGGAGCTCACGGACCAGGATCGCGATGTCTGCCGTAGGGCTGGCCGGCATCAGAGCGCTCCATCATGCCAAGCTGGGCCCCATGCGGTGCGCCTGCATCGACATCGGCTCCAACACGACCCGCCTGCTCGTCGCCGAGCCGGACGGCTCGACGCTGCGCGAGCTGGACGGCGTCCGGGCCTTCACGCGGATCGGCGCAGCCAGCGCGCCGGACGGCACGATCCCCCGCGAGAAGATCGACGAGGTCGCCCTGACGGTCGCCTCGCAGGCCGCCATCGCCTCCGCCACGGGGGCGCAGCGGCTGCGCGCCGTGGCGACCGCGGCGATCCGCCGGGCGCCCAACCGCGACGAGCTGCTCGCGGCGATCCTCGAGCGCTCGGGCGTGACGGTGGAGGTCCTCAGCGGCGAGGACGAGGCGCGCCTGGCGTTCCTGGGCGCGACGGGCTCCTGTCCGGGGTCCGCTGTCCTGTCCTCCGACGGTCCGGTCGCGGTGGTCGACGTGGGAGGCGGCTCGACCGAGATCGTGGTGGGCACGCCCGGGGGTGACGTCAGCTGGGTGGTGTCGGTCCCGCTGGGCTCCAGCGTGCTGCAGATCGGCCGGCCCGTGCCGGACGGGCCGCCGGACCCGGACTCCGTGCTGGCCGCGCGGGCCGCCGCGCTCTCGGGGTTCGCCGGGATCGAGCCGCCGTCCGTCGTACGTGCGGTGGCCGTCGGCGGCAGCGCGACGTCCCTGCGGATGCTCGCGGGGGAGACGCTGACCGCCGCCGGGCTGGATCGTGCGCTCACCGTCCTGCTCTCTGCCGGGGTCGACGAGATCGTCGACCGGTACGCCCTGCACCCCGACCGCGTCCGGATGCTCCCGGCCGGACTGCTGCTCCTGGGTGCTGCGGCCGGGACGCTCTCCGGGCGCGCCCTGGAGGTCGGTCGCGGAGGGCTGCGCGAGGGCGTGGTTCTCGAGGAGCTCGCCCGTTGCGGGTGGTCCGCCGGAGAGTAGGCTGGCCGGGTGGCGAAGGCACGACCGATCGAGGGCCTCACCCCGGACATGACCTACGCGGAGGCGGCCGCGCTCACCGTGCGCGTCCGCGCGCAGGAGCTCGTGGAGCACAGCGCCGGAGTGCTGGACACGACGACGATCGAGCGCGTCCACGCGATGCGCGTGGCGAGCCGGCGCCTGCGGGCCGTCCTGGAGATCCACCGGGCCTGCTTCCCGCCCGGGCTGTTCAAGCCGGTGCTCGCCGAGGTCAAGGAGCTGGCCGACGCACTCGGCGCCCGCCGCGACCCCGATGTGCAGCTCGCGTCGATCGAGGAGTTCGCCAAGGCACTGGGCCCGGACGAGCAGCCCGGCATCGAGGTGTTCGCCGCCCGGCTGCGGCAGGAGCAGGCCGACGGCAACGAGACCCTGGCGGCCGCCCTCGCCCGGATGGAGGAGCGGAACCTCGGCGCGCGGCTGCAGGAGCTGGCCGACAGCGCGGTCGCCGTCGAGCCCGAACCGGAGCCGGAGCCACACGCCGTCGATATGGCCCCCTTCCCCGAGCCCGCGCCTGAGCCGGAGCCCGAGCCCGCGCCGCGGACTCCCGTCCCTCCGCTGGTCCGCGCGCCGTCGCGCACCGGGCTGCTGCGGGTCCTGCGGAGGCCGCGATGAAGGCCCGCAAGGTGAAGGGGCTCGATCCCGAGGGCACGCTCGCCGACAACGTCGAGCGGATCGTCCGCGTCCGCCTGGACGAGCTGGATGCCTTCATGCCGACGGCCGAGGACCCTGAGGAGGTCGCGGCCCTGCACGACATGCGCATCGCGGCCAAGCGGCTGCGGTACATCCTGGAGCTGCATCACGCGAACTTCGGTCCGTACGCGGCGATCGCCGCCCGCAGGACGAAGGAGATCCAGTCGGTGATCGGTGAGATCCACGACTGCGACGTCACGATCCCGCGCGTGCAGGAGCTGCTGCATGAGGTCCGCCGCGCCGACGTCGCCGCGATCCGCGCCCGGGCGACCGACGAGGAGGACATCGAGCCCGCGCTCGCGGCCGCCACCCCGAACGCCGGCACCTTCCGCGGGCTCGAGGCGATGCGCTCCTACCTCCAGGCCCGCCGCGAGCTGCTCTTCGAGCAGTTCCTCGAGCACTGGCTCGAGCTGCAGCGCGAGGGCTTCCGGCCGCGCCTGGAGTTCGCGCTGTCCGAGCGGCCCGACCCGGAGTCGGAGCCCGCGACGATCACACCGTCTTCACAGAATGGCAACGCGCCAGAGGAGCTCTCGGACCTACCGTCGTCGGAGTCATGAACGAGCCGCCCACCACGCCCGACGCCGTCCAGGAGCCGATCAGCGCCGTCGACACGAGCACGGTGGAGCAGGCCCCGGCGCCCGTCGTGCCGTCCGACCTCGACGCCCCCGCGCTGTACTTCAACCGCGAGCTGTCCTGGCTGGAGTTCAACGACCGCGTCCTGCAGCTCGCCGAGGACGAGCTCCAGCCGCTGCTGGAGCGCCTGAAGTTCGCCGCGATCTTCAGCTCGAACCTGGACGAGTACGTCATGGTCCGCGTCGCCGGCCTGCACGACCAGATCGACGCCGGGCTCGCCGACCGCGGTCCGGACGGGCTGACGCCGTCCGAGACGGTCGACGCGATTCGCAAGCGCGTCGTGGAGCTGACGGAGCGCCAGACGCGGTGTGTGGAGCACGACCTGCGGCCCGCGCTGGAGGAGCACGGGATCCGGATCGCCGGCCACGCCGACGTCGAGGACGTCGACCGCCGCGACCTCGCCGAGCGCTATCGGCGCCAGATCTTCCCCGTCCTCACGCCACTCGCCGTCGGCCTCGGGCGTCCGTTCCCGTACATCTCGAACCTCTCGCTGAGCCTCGCGGTCCTGGTCCGCGACCCGGTCTCCGGAGTCTCCACCTTTGCGCGCGTGAAGGTGCCGAAGGAGATGCTCCCGCGCTTCGTCGAGGTCTCCGAGCACGTCTTCGTCCCACTCGAGCAGATCATCGCCGCGCACCTCGACGCGCTGTTCCCGGGGATGGAGATCGTCGACAGCGGCGTCTTCCGCGTCACCCGCGACGCCGACTTCCAGGTCTCCGACGAGGCCGACGACCTCCTGATGGCGGTCGAGGCCGAGCTGCGGCGCCGTCGCTTCGGCGAGGTCGTGCGCGTGGAGATCGACAGCGCGATGAGCGACGGGCTGCGCGAGCAGCTCATCGAGGCGCTTGGCGTCGAGGCGCGGCAGGTCTACGTGCTGGACGGCCTGCTCGACATGGAGGACCTTTGGCAGATCGTCAAGCTGCCGGGCTTCGCCGAGCTGCGCGACGCGCCCTGGTCGGCGGTCACCCAGCCGCGGCTGCAGGGCGAGGACGGGCAACGCGGCGACCTGCTCGCCGCCATGCGTCAGGGCGACATCCTCGTCCACCACCCGTACGACTCCTTCAACACCTCGGTGGAGCGGTTCGTCGAGCAGGCCGTCAGCGACCCGGACGTCCTCGCGATCAAGCAGACCGTGTACCGGACCTCCGACGACTCGCCGCTGGTCCCTGCACTGATCCGCGCGACCGAGCGCGGCAAGCAGGCGGTCTGCCTCGTGGAGCTCAAGGCCCGGTTCGACGAGCGGGCGAACATCGCCTGGGCGCGCGAGCTGGAGGAGGCGGGAGTCCACGTCGTCTACGGGCACCCCTCGCTGAAGACGCACGCCAAGTGCGTGCTGGTCGTCCGGCGTGAGGGGGACGGCGTGCGCCACTACGTGCACGTCGGCACCGGCAACTACCACTCCTCGACCGCCCGGCTCTACACGGACTTCGGCCTGTTCACCTGCGACGAGCGGATCGCCGGCGACGTGGCCGACATGTTCAACTTCCTCACCGGCTACGCCCGTCCGCGCGCGTTCCGGCGGGTGCTCGTCGCGCCGAACCACCTGCGCGACGGGATCATCGAGGAGATCGACGCGACCATCGCCGCCCATCACGCCGACGCCCCCGCGCGCATCGTGATGAAGATGAACTCGCTGGTCGACAAGAAGTGCATCCGCGCGCTCTACAAGGCGTCGATGGCTGGCGTCCGGGTCGACCTCAACATCCGCGGGATCTGCTGCCTCGTGCCCGGGATCCCCGGCGTGTCGGAGAACATCCACGTCAACTCGGTGGTCGGCCGCTTCCTGGAGCACTCGCGCCTGTACGCCTTCGAGCGTGCCGGCGAGAAGCGGATCTACATCGGGTCCGCCGACCTCATGCCGCGCAACCTCGACCAGCGCGTCGAGCTCGTGGCCCCGGTCGACGACCCGGTCCTGCGCGACGACCTCGCCGACACGCTGGAGCGCTGCTTCGCCGACGACTCCAACGCCTGGGATCTCGATGAGCACGGCCGCTGGACGCGCCGTACGCCGGGGCCGGAGCCCCGGTCGGTCCAGCGCGAACTGATGCTCGGGCACCAGGCCCGCGCGGCCGAGGGACCGGCCGCCCCGGTCTGAGCGCGGCTCAGGCCGCGGGTCGCAGCGCCGCGGCCAGCACGTCCACGACGTGCCGCACCCGCGCCGCGCGCCAGCGGGACTCGCGGGCGTCGATTCCCAGGCCTGCGAGCATCGTGTCGGCGTGCGTGTCCGGGAAGAAGCACAGGCCCACCGTCGTGACGAGCAACTGGCTTCGCTGCGCGGGTGGGAACCGGCCGGGCAGCGCATCGAGGACCACGTCGAGCGCGTCCTGGACGGCGGTGGAGTGGGGCGGGCGCGCCGGGCCGGTTCGTCGGCCCTCGTTCAAAGCCTCCCAGGCCATCAGCCGCACGAACTCCGGGTGCTCGGCGAGGAAGCCGACGTAGCCGGCGACGACGTCGGTGAGCGCGTGCCGCAGCGTCGCCTCGTCCAGCGGCCCCGCACCCACACGGCGTCGCACGGTCTCCACGACGGGCTGCAGCGTGGCCTCGCGGACCTCGAACTGGCGGACGATGACGGCCTCGTAGAGCCCGTCCTTGCCCTTGAAGAAGTAGGCGGGCAGGGCGGAGGAGACGCCGGCGTCCTTGGCGATGCGGCCCATCGCGGCGCCGTCGTACCCGTCGCGGGCGAACGCGCGCTCGGCGGCGTCGAGGATCGCCTCGCGGCTCGCGTCGGCGTCGCGGCGTCGCGGCTCTCCGGATTGCGTACTTCCTGATCGATCAGTAAGTTGCTCGGCCATGTCCCAAGCATCGCAGACGGTCCAGCCCGTCGCCTACGTCGACGGGGAGTGGTTCGAGGACGCGCGCGACGCCAAGGTCGGCGTGCTCGACCACGGTCTGCTCTACGGCGACGGCGTCTTCGAGGGGATCCGCTTCTACGGGCCGGAGCCGTTCGCGCTGGACGCCCACCTGCGCAGGCTGCGGGCCAGTGCGCGCGCGCTCGTCCTCGACGTCCCGTGGAGCGACGAGGAGCTGGGCGGGCTGTGCCGCGAGATCGCCGCGCGGACCGGGCTCGTCGACGGGTACATCCGGCTGGTCGTGACCCGCGGGATCGGCAGTCTCGGCGTCTCGCCGGCCTCCTGCGAGCGCCCGTCACTGGTGCTCATCGGGGCGCCGTTGGCGCTCTACCCGGCCGCCGCGCTGGAGCGCGGCGTCGACGTCGTCACCAGCTCGCTGCGGCGTGCCGCGCCCGACGCCGTCCCGCCGCAGATCAAGTCGCTCAACTACCTCACCAACGTGCTCGCCTCGATCGAGGCGCGGCGCCAGGGGGTGCACGAGGCACTGCTGCTGGACGGCCAGGGCCACGTGGCGGAGTGCACGGCGGACAACATCTTCATCGCGTCGCGGGGCGTCCTGAGGACCCCGCCGTCCGCCGACGGAGCGCTGCGCGGCATCACCCGTGACCACGTCGTCGACCTGCTTGCCGCCGAGGGGATCCAGGTCCACGAGGCGCCGCTGGTCCTCGCGGACGTGTGGACGGCCGACGAGGCCTTCATGACCGGCACCGGGGCCGAGGTCGTGGCCATCCGGACGGTCGACGGCCGGGTGCTGGGGGAGACCCCTGGCCCCGTCACACGTCGGGTCCAGGCGTTGTTCGCGGCGTCCGTGCGCCAGTAGGGTCGCGCCATGACCGCCGTGATCGCCGACCCGACCACCCCGACGCTCTACGTCTGCCACATCGCCGGGAAGGGTCCGAAGCTGCACCCCTGCGCGAAAGCCGACGCGGCGCTGACCGACGCGGGGGTCGGCCACGAGATGGTCGTCTACGGCAAGGGCAAGCCGTTCGGGATCGGTGTCAAGGGGACGCGCGAGGACCTGGAGGCGGTCAGCGGGCAGGAGAAGCTGCCGGTGCTCGTCCTCCCCGGCGGTCAGGCGATCGCCGGCAGCAAGGCGATCATCGGCTGGGCGAAGTCCCAGGCCTGAGCGCCCGCCCGGGACGGCGCGCGATGACTTTCCGCGCGGACCGCCGTCTCACGGGTATGACCACCCAGATGCAGGACACCGCCACGCTGCTCGAGCCGCACCGGCGCGAGATCCACGTCCACTGCTACCGGATGACCGGCTCCTTCGAGGAGGCCCAGGACCTCACGCAGGAGGCGTTCCTGCGGGCCTGGAAGCGCCTGGAGGATCCCGAACGCCCGCCCGTGGAGGCCGTGCGCGCGTGGCTCTACCGCATCGCCACGAACGTCTGCCTGGATGCGCTGGCCAGGCGCCCGCGGACGCCGGGCCCGGCCGGCACCGCCGAGATCCCGTGGCTGCAGCCCTACCCCGACGAGCTGCTCGAGTCGGCGCCCGCACCGGCGGCGGACGAGCCCGACGCGGTCGTCCTGGCCAAGGAGACGGTGGAGCTGGCGTACCTCGTCGCGGTCCAGCACCTGCCCCCGCGCTCGCGGGCGGTGCTCATTCTGCGTGACGTCCTGGGCTGGTCGGCGAAGGACACCGCGGAGCTGCTCGAGATGACGGTCGCGGCGGCCAACAGTGCGCTGCAGCGGTCGCGCACGATGCTGCAGGAGCGATTGCCGCAGGGGCGCCTGGAGTGGTCCCCGCAGGCCGACGAGCAGGAGCGCGAGCTCGTGCGCCGCTACGTCGAGGTCAGCGAGGCCGCCGATTCCGACGGGTTGCTCGCCCTCATCCGGGAGGACGCTGAGTGGTCGATGCCCCCGGACCCGCTGTGGATCAAGGGCAACCGGGCCATGATGGATGCCTGGACGCAGGGCGGATACAACACGCCCGAGTTTGGCGACCAGAAGTGCGTCGTCACGCGCGCCAACGGGCTCCCGGCGGTCGCGATCTACATCCGCCGGCCGGGGCAGGAGACGTTCACGCCGATGGCGTTGGACGTCCTGCGGGTCGAGGACGGGCTCGTCAGCGAGATCGTCACGTTCGTCCCCGGCGTCTTCCCCTGGTTCGGGCTGCCGGCGACGCTCTGATGGGCGTCCGGGAGGTGACCATCCTCCCCGGCGCGCCACGACGGTACGTCGCCGCGGAATGGGCGGATGCGCTGGTGGTCGTGCGGCGCGGCGTGCTCGCCGCCGAGTGCCTGGCGGGCGGGCGCCGGCGCTTCGGCACGGGCGAGACGCTGTGGCTCAGCGGCCTCCCGCTGGTCGCGCTGCACGCCGGGGCGACGCGGGACCCGGTCCTACGCCTGCGGGTCCTCAGCCCTCCAGCGCCTCCGACTGCTCCATCCAGGCGGCTTCCGTGGCCTCCCGCTCCTTGAGCAGCGCGGCGAGCTGCGCCTGCAGCTGACGCAGGCGCCCGAAGTCGGTCGCGGCCGCGGCCATGTCGTCGTGGAGGGTCGCCTCGCGGGCTTCGAGCTTCTCCAGCGCGCGCTCGAGCCGGGCGACCTCCTTGCGGGCCGCGCGGGCGTCGCCACCGGAGAGCGCGGTCGGGGCCGCCTTCGCGGGGGCCGCGGTCCCGCCGCTCTTCGCCGCGTCCGCTGCGAGGCGGCGCTGGTCGATGTACTGGTCGATGCCGCCGGGCAGGTGGCGCACCTTGCCGTTTGTTCCTAGTGCGTAGACGTTGTCCGTGACGCGTTCGACGAAGTAGCGGTCGTGGCTCACGACCACGAGCGTGCCGCCCCAGGAGTCGAGCAGGTCCTCGAGCGCGGTCAGCGTGTCGATGTCCAGGTCGTTGGTCGGCTCGTCGAGCAGCAGGACGTTCGGTTCGTCCATCAGCAGGCGCATGAGCTGCAGCCGCCGGCGCTCGCCGCCGCTCAGATCGCGTACGAGCGTGCGGCTCTTCTCACCCTTGAAGCCGAAGCGCTCGGCCATCTTGCCCGCGGTCAGCTCCTGGCCGTCCGCGGTCACGGTGCGACCGCGGACCTCCTCGAGCGCCTCGACGACCCGAAGGTGCCCGGGCAGCTCGACCGCGTCCTGGGAGAGGTGCGCGAGCTTCACGGTGGCGCCGCGGGTGACGGTGCCGTCGGTGGGCTCGAGCTCCCCGCTCAGCAGGTTGATCAGCGTCGTCTTCCCCGAGCCGTTGACGCCGACCAGCGCGACGCGATCCCCGGGACCCAGGCGCCAGGTGGCGCCGTTCAGCAGGACCTTGTCGCCGAAGGCGAGGGACACGTCCTCGGCGTCGAGCACCTTGTCGCCCAGGCGCTGGGAGGCGAAGCGCAGCAGCTCCACGGAATCCCGCGCCTGGGGCTCGTCGGCGATCAGCTCGTTGGCGGCCTCGATGCGGAACTTCGGCTTGGAGGTCCGGGCCGGCGGGCCGCGGCGCAGCCAGGCGAGCTCCTTGCGCATGAGCTGCTGGCGGCGGTCCTCGCGGGATGCGGCCTGCCGGTCGCGCTCGGCGCGGGCCAGGACGTAGGCGGCGTACCCGCCCTCGTACTGGTGCACCTCGCCGTCGGCGACCTCCCAGGTGTCGGTACAGACGGCGTCGAGGAACCACCGGTCGTGGGTGATGACCACCAGCGTGCCGCGGCGGGCGGCGAGGTGGCGGGCGAGCCAGTCGACGCCCTCGACGTCGAGGTGGTTGGTCGGCTCGTCGAGGAGCAGCAGGTCGGGGGAGTCCAGCAGCAGCTGGGCGAGGGCGATCCGCCGGCGCTCCCCGCCGCTCAGCGGCTCGATCGTCGTGTCCAGCCCCTGCGGGAAGCGGGAGATCGCGACACCGCCGAGCAGCCCGTCCAGGACGTCGCGGAACCGGGAGTCGCCCATCCACTCGTGGTCGGGGCGGCCGCCGACGAGCTCCTGGCGGATCGTCTTCGCGCCGTCGAGCTCGTCGGTCTGGGCGATGACCGCGATGCTGACCCCACCGGTGCGGGTGAGCTGGCCGGCGTCGGGCTCCTCGATCCCCGCGATGAGCTTCAGCAGCGTGGACTTGCCGTCGCCGTTGCGGCCGACGATGCCGATCCGCTCGCCCTCGCTGACGCCGAGCGTGAGGCCGCGCAGCACCGACCGGGAGCCGTAGCCCTTGTCGACGTCCTTGAGGTTCACGAGATTGCGGGCGGCAGGCGGCATGCGCGACGCATCTTGCCGGGTGCGGGCGCGCGACCCCGTCGCGGCGGGGGTCGCGCGTGCGCGACGCTGCTCGCGTCCGGTCACGCGCTCCCTGCTTGCGCTGGCCGGTCGGGCTTCCGCGGAAGCGCCGACGTCGGCGAACTGGGTGTCCTTGAGCCCATATGTGGGCTTCCGCTCACCCAGAACAGGACGAGGCCAGCGTGACCGCTTCGGCGTGCCCGTCGTCCTCGCCTACGAGACGGGGCTCGCCGTCCCGGGCAGCGGCTGAGCGCGCGCCGCGGCCGCGCGGATCGTCGCGAGGTTGATCTCCACGCCGTCCTGCACGTCGGGCGGGTAGCCGCCGGCGAGGGTGACCACGATCGGCACCCCGGCCCGCAGCACGGTGTCGAGCACCAACTCGTCCCGGGTCAGCAGTCCGGCCTTCGTGAGGGACAGCCGGCCGAGGCCGTCGCCCTCCCACGGGTCGGCCCCGGCGAGATACAGCACGATCTCCGGGCGCGCCTGCGCCATCGCGCGGCCGAGCGCCTGCTCGAGCGCGCTGAGGTACAGGTCGTCGCGCGTCCCGACCGGCAGCTCCACGTCGAGGTCCGACGGGATCCGCGTGAACGGGTAGTTGCGCTCGCACTGCACGCTCAGCGTGAAGGCGTCCGGGTCGGGCGTCAGGAGCTCCGCCGTGCCGTCGCCCTGGTGCACGTCGCAGTCCACGACGAGCACGCGCCGCAGACGCCCCTCGCGTCGCAGCTCGGTCGTCGTCACCGCCAGGTCGTTGAAGAGGCAGTAGCCGCGGGCACTCGCGTGTCCCGCGTGATGGGTGCCGCCGCCGAGCATGACCCCGACCCGCTGGCCGTCGAGTGCGTCGCGTGCCGCGCGCAGCGTCCCGCGGGTCCCGCGCCGGGCGCGCTCGACCAGCTCGGGCGACCAGGGCAGGCCGAGCACGCGCGCCTCCCGGCGGTCCAGCGCGCCCGTGCGCATGCGCTCCACGAACGCCGGCTCGTGCACGCGCAGCAGCGACTCCCACGAGGCAGGCGCCGGGACGTCGGCGCTGCCGACCAGACCCTCCGCCACGACCCGGTCGCGCAGCAGCGCGTACTTCGCCAGCGGGTAGCGGTGGCGATCGGGGAGCGGGAAGGGGAAGTCCGCGTGGGTCCAGGCGCGCATCGTCGGACCGGGTACCGGCCGTGCTCCTACTTCGAGCAGGTCTGCATGCCGAAGTCGAACGCGAAGCGCCGCGTCTTCTTCGCGAGGTCGCGAATCTCCTCGTTGAGCCGCCGGGCGGTGACCGGGTCGCGCTGCGCGATCGCCTCGGCGACCTCGACGGTCTTGGACTGTTGCTCGCGCAGCTGGGAGATCCAGCGGGCGACGCCGGCGCGGTCCTCCCGCGGGGGCTCGAGCTTGGCGAGCTTGTCGAGGAACGCGGTCGCCGATCCGGCGGCCCGCTCGGTCAGGTCGGCCGCCTTGTCGAGGTCGTCGTCCTCCACCGCCGCGGTCGCCTCGTCGCGGACCGGCTTCACCGCGTCCGTGAGGTCGGCGCAGATCGAGTCGGCCGCGATCGCGAACTTCGACCGCTCGGGCGTCGGGGGCGGGGCGGAGGTGCAGCCGGCGAGGAGGACCGTCGCCGCGAGGGCGGTGAGCAGGCGTCGGACTACCAGTGCACGCCCTTCATGACGGTCGCCATCGCGACCTGCTCGATGCTCGCCTTCTCCTTGTCGTCCTTCTCGCCGCGCGCGGCCGCCGAATCGGGGAAGACCTTGTAGGCCATGTGGAGGATCTGGTCGGAGATCTTCGGCGCGAGCGCGTAGAGCACCTCGCCGGCCGTCCCGAGCTTCGTGTTGATCTGCTTGGGCCGTGAGCGCGCCGCCTCGCAGATCATGTCCGCCGCCTCGGCCGGGCTGATCGTCGGGAACGAGTCGTACATCTTCGTCGGGGCGATCATCGGCGTCCGTACGAGCGGCATGTGGATCGTCGTGAAGTGCACGCCGTCCCCGATGACCTCGCTGGATACCACGCGGGTCCAGCCATCCAGCGCGCTCTTGGAGGCGATGTAGGCGGAGAACCGCGGGGGAGAGGTCTGCACGCCGATCGAGCTGACGTTGATGATCTGCCCGAACTTCTGCTGCTGCATCGACGGCAGCAGGCACATGACGAGCTTGATGGCGCCGAAGTAGTTCAGCTGCATCGTGCGCTCGAAGTCGTGGAACCGATCGTGCGACAGGTTGATCGACCTGCGGATCGACCGGCCCGCGTTGTTGACGAGGATGTCGACGCGGCCGTGGTCGGCGATCGCCCGCTGGGCGAGGTCCTCGATCGAGTCCATGCTCGTGAGGTCCGCGCTGTACACGTGCGACACGCCGCCGGACCTCGCGAGGTCGTCGCGCAGGAGCTCGAGCTTGTCGAGCGAGCGCGCGACGAGCAGCGGGATGGCCCCGGCCGCGGCGAACTTGCGCGCGGCCTCCTCGCCGATGCCCGACGAGGCGCCGGTGATCATCACGATCTTGCCCTTGACCGCGGCCTCGAACGACCGGTCCTTGAACAGGTCGGGGTCGAGGTGACGCTCGTAGTGGGTCCACAGCAGGTCCGCGTAGTCCGCCAGCGGCGGCACGCTGATGCCGGAGCCCTTCAGCGCGCGCTCGGTGTCGCGCGTGTCGAACTGGCACGTGAAGCCCACGTGCTCGATGACCTCGGGCGGGACGCCGAAGTCGTTCAGCACGCCGTCGCGGATGCCCTTGAGCGCCGGAAGCTTCAGCAGCATCGAGATCGTGCCCTTGGGCAGCGCGTCGGTCAGCTTCTTGTCGACGCGGACCGCGAGCTGCGGCGCGTGCGCGACCTTCGCGAACGTGTTGAGCACCTCGCCGCTGCGCATCGACTTCGGGGCGACGAGGTGGAACGCCTGACCGTCGAGTCCCTTCTCGTGCGCGATGTGGTCCATCGCCCGCGCGACGAAGTCGACGGGGACGATGTTCGTGTGCCCGAGCTCCGGGCCGATCAGCGGCACCCACTGCGGCAGCGTGTCGCGGAGCTTCTGGATGGCCTTGAAGAAGTAGTACGGGCCGTCGATCTTGTCCATCACCCCGGTCTTGGAGTGGCCGACGACCACGGCGGGGCGGTAGACGCGGAACGGCACCTCGGTCTCGGTCCGGGCGATCTTCTCGCTCTCGAACTTCGTGCGGTGGTAGGCGGACGGGAGCTTCTGGCCCTCGTCGAACATGTCCTCGCGGAAGAGGCCCTTGTGCTCGCCGGCGGCGGCGACCGACGAGGTGTGGTGGAAGACCCCGGCCTTGACGGCGTTGGCGAGCTGCACGGCGTGGCGGGTACCGCCGTTGTTCAGCAGCTCGTTGGCCTCGTCATCGGCGGTCATGTCGTAGATCGCCGCGAGGTGGAAGACGTGCTTGACCTTCCCCTGGTTCTCGGTGATCCACTTCTTCGAGACGCCCAGCCGAGGCTTGGCGAGGTCGCCGACGACGGGCTTGACCCGTTTGGCGGCCTCCGGACCCCACCCCTCCATGAGTGCGGCCAGCTTCTTCTTGGAGCCGGCCCGCACGAGGACGTGGACGTCGCCCTTGCGGTTGCCCAGCAGTTCCTCCACCAGATGACGCCCGATGAACCCGGTCGCGCCCGTCACGAAGTACGACATGCAGCTCTCTCTCCTCTGAACCAGCGAACCGGCCGACACTATCCGGGTTCGCCCGGGTCTGCCGGGGAACGCGACGCGCCCCGCGGCTCGGAGTGGGAGGAGCGTCGGCGGGGCGCGGGTGATGCGGCGGCGACCGGGTCGGGGTCGCACGAAAAAGCCTCGCGGGTCCGCCGCGAGGCTTTGTGAAACTGCTGAGAACGGGCGCGCGGGGCGCCCGGACGGTGGGGCTACCAGCCGCCCTTCCAGATGTCGCCGTTCGCGCGGGCCTTGGTCGCGGCCTTCTTCTCGTCCTTGCGCTTCTCCAGCTTCCACTGCAGGAGCGACATCGCGAGGATGAAGAGCGGGAAGAACGCGATGAGGATGAAGCCGAACTGCGTGACGACACGGTCGTTCGTCTCGCCGTACGTGCCCTCGCCGGAGGCCTGGGCGAACGCGGACGGCGCGAGCAGCGCGAACGTCAGCAGGGTGGTCAATGCGGTGCGGGAGACGCGGTTCATGACCTCCCCATCGTATAGAACGTCGTGGCCATGTCGTCGCTCGCCAGAGAACGCCTCGGCGCCGGGATCGAGATCCTGCGCCTCGACCGCCCCGAGGTCCGCAACGCGCTGGACCGCGCGACGCTGCGCGAGCTCCTCGCCGCGCTGTCCTCGCTGGCGGACGATCCCGACCTGCGCGTGGTGGTGATGTCGACCACCGCGACCCGCGCGCTGTGCGCGGGCGCCGACGTCGGTGAGCAGCTCACGCACGGCGAAGGCGTCGAGCGGATGGAGCTCTTCGCGGAGGTGTACGCGCGGTTCGAGGCGCTGCCGGTCCCGACGATCGCGGTCTGCGTCGGCAACGTCGTGGGCGCGGGCGCGGAGCTCGCGGCAGGCTGCGACCTGCGGGTCGGCGGTGACAATCTGAAGCTCGCCTGGGCGGGCGCGCGGCTCGGCGTGCCGGTCGGACCGGCGCGCCTGGCGCCGCTCGTGGGACTCTCCGTCGCGAAGGACCTCGTGCTCACCGGCCGCGTGGTCGGGATGGAGGAGGCGGCGGCGCTGCATCTGCTGCACCGCACCGCGCCGGCGGACGAGGCCGAGGCGACGGCCGTGGCGCTGGCCGAGCAGCTCTGCGCCAACGACGCGGGCGGGCTGCGCACGCTCAAGGGCATGTTCCGCGACTACGAGGCACTGCCGCTGCCCGAGCGGGTCGCGCGCGAGAACGCCGGGCTGGTGGCCTTCCAGCGCGACGGCGGCGGGCTGCCCCAGGGGGCGCGCGACCGACCTGCGTAGGGTTGGCGCATGTCCGATCTGGCCGCCCTCGCCGACACCCTCCGCGCCGCCCACCGGCCCGGGGACCCGCTCATCGTCGTCAACGTCTGGGACGGGTGGAGCGCCCGGACCGTCGCGGCCGCGCCGGGCTGCGAGGCGCTGGCGACCGCGTCGCACTCGATCGCCGAGGCGCGCGGCTACGCCGACGGCGAGAACATCCCGGTGCAGGAGATGCTCGCGGCGGTCTCCGTCATCGCCGCGGCGACCACCCTCCCGGTGAGCGCGGACCTCGAGTCCGGCTACGGCGACGCCGGCTCCACGGTCGCCGCCGCCATCGCGGTCGGCATCGTCGGGGCGAACCTCGAGGACAAGGCCGAGGGGATCGACGCGCACGCCGAGCGGGTCGCCGCGGCCCGCGCGGCCGGCAACGACGCCGGTGTCGGCTTCGTCATCAACGCGCGGACCGACGAGTACCTGAAGGGCGACAAGGTCCGCGCCAAGGCGATGGACGCCGGGCGCGCCTACCTCGACGCCGGGGCGGACTGCATCTTCGTCCCGGGCATCGCGGACGCCGACACCATCGGGATGCTCGCGCAGGCCTTCGACGGGCGGCTGTCCGTGTTCGCGGGCCCGAAGTCCCCGCCGCTGTCGGAGCTCGCGTCACTGGGCGTCTCGCGCGTGTCGTTCGGGCCGGGCACGATGGGCCTGGCGGCCGCGGCGCTCTCGTCGGCGGCCGCGACGCTGCTGGACCGGGGCGACTACCCGGCCGAGCTCGCGTTCCGCCCGCCGGGGCCGGCGGGGCGCTGATTCCCGCGTTCGTGAGAGGCTGCGCGCATGCGCGCCGTCGTCTGCCAGAACGCCGAGCTCTCCGTCGAGGAGCTCCCCGATCCCACACCTGCCAAGGGCCAGGTCCGGCTCGAGGTCCTGCGCTGTGGCATCTGCGGCTCGGACCTCCACGCCCGCCACGGGATCGACGACTGGGCCGACATGACGCAGGCGGCCGGGTACGACCGCTTCGGCCGCTCCGACCAGAAGGTCGTCTTCGGACACGAGTTCTGCGGCTCGGTCGCCGAGTACGGGCCGAAGACGAAGGGCGCCGTCGCGACGGGCACGCCGGTCGTCGCGTTCCCGCTGCTGCGCGCCGGAGGAGCGGGCGGCGCGGTCGACACGACGGGTCTCTCGATGCACGCCCCGGGTGCCTACGCCGAGCAGGTGCTCGTGGAGCAGTCGCTCATGCTGCCCGTGCCGAACGGGCTCGACGTGAACGTCGCCGCGATGACCGAGCCGATGGCCGTCGCCTACCACGCGGTCCGCCGCGGGGAGGTCGGCAAGGGCCAGGTCGCGATCGTCATCGGCTGCGGGCCGGTCGGCCTCGGCGTCATCCTCATGCTCAAGGCCCAAGGGGTGAAGACCGTCGTCGCCAGCGACTACTCCGCCGGCCGTCGGGCGCTCGCGAGCGCCTGCGGCGCGGACGTCGTGGTGGACCCGAAGGCCACCGACCCGTTCGACGCGGCGCCCCGTAAGGACCATCTGACGACGATCCCGCAGGCGCTCGAGCTCGCGGTCGGCGCGACGGAGAAGCTGTCGAAGCTGCCGTTCGGCCCGTGGCACGGCTTCCGGCTGGCCGAGAAGCTCGGGCTCGACCCCAAGCACCCCGTCATCTTCGAGTGCGTCGGCGTGCCCGGGGTCATCGACCAGCTCATGTCCGGTGCGCCGATGTACTCCCGCGTCGTCGTGGTCGGCGTGTGCGTCGGCAAGGACCAGATCACCCCGGCGATGGCGATCAACAAGGAGATCGACCTGCGCTTCGTGCTCGGCTACACGCCGCTGGAGTTCCGCGACACGCTGCACCTGCTCGCCGACGGCAAGGTCGACCCGTCGCCGCTGCTGTCGGGAGTGGTCGGCCTCGACGGGGTCGACGCGGCGTTCACGGCGCTGGGAGACCCCGAGGCGCACGCGAAGATCCTGGTGGACCCGCGCAGCGACGCGACGTCGCCGGTCGCGCTCGACGCCTGAGGCTCACCACATCCGTGTCGCGAGCGACTCGACGATCTGCGCCTCGGCGTCGTCGAGGTCGACCGCGCGGCCGTTGCGTTGCGCGTGGTCGCGCAGGACCACCGACAACGGCGCGAGGGCGTCCGGCGCCGGCCAGGTCTCCCGGTCCCACAGCGCCGACCGCAGCAGCGCCTTCGCACAGTGGAAGAACACCTCCCGGGCCTCCACCCCCAGTGCGACCTTCGGCTCACCGGGGATGCCGGAGAGCGCCTCGGGGTCGCGCGTGACGCACGCCGGACCGTTCACCCGCAGGACGTCGCGGCGCCCGGGAACGAGGAACAGCAGCCCGGCCTGCCCGGTCTCCAGGACGTTGCGGAGCGTGTCGATCCGCGCGTTGCCGGGCGCGTCCGGGAGCGCGATGCGGCGGTCGTCGAGCACGCGCACCCAGCCGGGGGGACCGCCACGCGGGGAGACGTCACATCGCCCGTCCGTCCCCACGCTCGCGATCAGCACCAGCGGGGAGGCCGCGATCCAGGTCCGGGCGTGCTCGTCGAGCGCCTCGATCTGCTTGTAGCGCGACAGCCGGTGCTCCGGCGGAGCGGGGACGATGTTCCGCAGCTCCTCCTCGCTGGTGATGAGGTCGGAGAAGGGGGGCATCGCCCCACGGTATCGCCGCCCTACCATGGTGGGTCGCATGGCCGTGATGATCGCCTCCGACCTCGCCAAGGACATGGCGGGCACCCCGCTGCTCCGCGGCGTCTCCTTCAAGCTCGAGCGCAAGGACCGCCTGACGATCGCGGGGCGCAACGGCGCGGGCAAGACCACCCTGTTGCGGATGCTCGCGAGGGAGACGTCCATCGACGGCGGCGACCTCGTCCTCGAGAAGGGCTGCAAGATCGTGCTGCACGACCAGCGCCCGCCCCGCGATCAGGACATCACGCTCCGCGACTACGTCCTGAGCGCGTGCACCGAGCCGCTGGAGCTCGAGGCGCAGCTCACCGATCTCGAGGCGAAGATGGGGGAGGGCGACGAGACCGTCTTCTCCCGCTACGCCGACGTGCAGGCCCGCTTCGAGGCCGCCGGCGGCTACGGCTGGCGGGAGGCGACCAACGGCGTCATCCACGGACTGGGCTTCGTCGACGCGGACCTCGACCGCGAGCTCAGCACGTTCTCGGGCGGACAGATCACGCGTGCCTCGCTGGCCCGGGCCCTCGCCGCGACGCCCGATCTCCTGCTGCTGGACGAGCCGACCAACCACCTCGACATCGAGACGCTCGAATGGCTCGAGCAGAAGCTCGTCTCGCTGGACGCGGCGATCATCATGGTCGCCCACGACCGCTGGTTCCTGGAGGCCGTCGGCACCTGCGTGCTCGAGGTCGAGGCCGGTCGCACGCGCTTCTTCAAGGGCACCTGGCACACGTGGCGCCGCGAGCAGGCCGCCCGCGAGCTCGCGCTCGGCAAGGCGATCGAGAAGCAGCAGGCCGAGATCGCCCGGATGGAGGCGTTCGTCGAGCGCTTCCGGGCGAAGGCCTCGAAGGCCAAGCAGGCCCAATCCCGCGTCAAGGCGCTCGACAAGGTCGAGCGGATCACCCGCGATCCGCGCGACACCCGCGAGATGGGCTTCAAGTTCAAGAAGGCCGAGCGCACCGGCCGCGTGATCTTCGAGATCGACGGCGCGCACCTCGAGGTCGGCGAGCCGCCCAAGACCCTGATCCACGACGCCGACCTGTGGCTCGAGAGCGGCGAGCACGTCTCGCTCGTCGGACCGAACGGCACGGGCAAGTCGACGCTCGTCAGCGCGCTCACGGGCCAGCGCCTGTTCGACGCGGGCACGCTGCGCACGGGCCACAACGTGAAGGTGGGCTACCTGTCCCAGCACGGCGACGAGCTGGAGAAGGACGGCGCCCGCACGGTCGCCGAGGCCGCGGTGAAGCGCACCGGGCTGTCACCCAACGAGGCGCGGTCGCTGCTGGGCAAGTTCCTCTTCAGCGGGGAGCAACAGGACAAGCCGCTGGAGGGCCTGAGCGGTGGCGAGCGTCAGCGGCTGTCCCTCGCGATCCTCGTTGCTTCCGGCTCCAACGTCCTGATCCTCGACGAGCCGACCAACCACCTGGATCTCGAGAGCCGGGAGGCGCTCGAGGACGCGCTGACGGCGTTCGACGGCGCACTGATCCTGGTCTCGCACGATCGGGCGCTGCTGGAAGCCGTCGGCACCCGGACGATCGCGGTCGAGCGCTACGGGCTGCGCTCCTACGTCGGCGGCTGGCAGGAGTACTTCTCCGAGCGACAGCTGCGGCTGTCGTTGGGCGAGGACGACAGCGCCGTCCCGCGCCCGGCGCCGATGGGCGCGCTGTCGGCGCGCTTCGCCACGAACGAGCGCACGCCCGACGGCATGGCCGTCAAGCGCTCCGACACACCGGCGCGGCCGAGGCCCACCGCCCGGAAGCCGGAGAAGGTCGCCGCGACCAACGGCTCCGCGGCCAACGGCACCACCGACGCGAAGGCTGAGCGCGCCCTCTCGAAGAACCGGCAGAAGCTGCAGGCCAAGCTGGAGACGGCGATCGAGGACGCGGAGGCCGCGCTCGTCGCCGTCGAGGAGGAGCTCGCCGCGCCCGAAGCGTGGGCGACGCCGTACGAGACGGCGAAATCGACCGCGAAGCACACCGCGGCCAAGCGGGCGGTCGAGGCCGCGTACGCGGCCCGCGAGGAGTTCGAGGCCCAGGCGACCGCCTGAGCCCCGGACTCCCGCTCGGCTACCTCTTCGCGGCCTTCTTGGTCGCGATCTTCTTCACCTTCAGCGACTTCAGGACGGCGCCCGAGGTGCTCGTGGCGGTCGCGGCGCGGAACTTCAGCGTCCCGCCCTTGCTCTTCAGGCGCTTGGTCGCCGACTTCGTGAGCTTGACCCTGACCTTCGTGGACTTGCCGGAGAGGACCGCGATCCACTTGGGCTTGAGGACCTTCTTGTTGGCGAGCGACGCGCTCACCTTCACGACACAGCCCTTTGGCGCGGTCTTCGGGCAGGTGACGGTGAACACCGTGGACTTGCGGCTCTTCGCCAGGACGGTCTTGCCGATGGTCGCGCGGTAGTTCTTGCGGACGGCCGCGGGTGCGCTCGGGGCGGGCACGGCCGCCGGAGTCGCGGGCTTCGGGGCCGGCGTCGCCGGCTTCGGGGCGGGGGCCGGTGCGGGCGGCGCGGGCACGGGCCGTGCACCCAGCAGCGAGGCGAGACCGCTGGTCAGGGTCGATGCCGCGGCGGTGGGGGTCGCCCCGCCGGCCGTGCTGGTCCGCGTGAGCGTCTCGAGGAGCGGGCCGGCGATGGGGAGGTCAGCGAGGCCGGCGGTGCCCAGCAGTCCGGTCACCGTCCCGAACAGCCCGTCGAGCTGCAGGAGGTCGGTTCCGAGCGGCAGGCCGGCGAGCAGGGCCTGGAGCTGCGCTAGCGGTCCGGCGAGGGCGTCGGCGCTGCCGCCGCCCGCCAGGACGCCCGTCAGCCCGGAGATCAGCGAGGTCACGGTGGCGGCGTCGGGGGAGACGGTGAGCAACTCGGTGATCTTCGCGGGATCGAGCGCGCCGACGAGCGTCGTGAGATCGCCGCCGGAGGCACCGCCGAGCACGCCGGCGAGCGGCGCGGGGAGCAGGGTGTTGACGATCTCCTCGAGGGCGACCGGGTCGAGCGCGCCGAGCAGTGACGTGAGCTGGCCACCGTCGGCGCCGGCGAGGAGGTTGGCGACGAGGTTCGCGCCGTCGGCCTGGCTGAGCGCGGTGTCGAGCACCTCTCCGACCAGCGGGAGATCGAGGACGTCGAGGGCATCGACCAGTGAGGACGGCGAGAGCGTGTCGAGCAGCGTCGTGAGTTGCGGCGCGTCCGCATGGCCCAGGACGGTCGCCAGGTCGACGGGCGGGAGCTGTTCGAGGGTCTGGACCATGGGCGCCGGGAGGACGGTGGTGACCTCGTCGAGGATCGGCGTCAGCACCGGGCCGAGGACCGGCCACGTGGTCAGCCCGAGGAGGCGGGTGTCGCCGGGCGCCGTCGACACGACCGATGTGGAGGCAGCGCTCGCGGCCGACACGGCCACGGTGGCGCCGGCACCGACGGACAGTGCGGCGATCGCGGCGATCGCGCTGCTGCGACGAAGCTGATGGTTCATGGTGTGTCGATCTCCGCTGACGTGCACCGGCGCCCGTTGCGGGCGGTGCCATTCTCCGGGCCTCTCGCGGCCCCTACCGAGGTACCCATCGGCAGACATCCCCAGAAGCTGTAGCCGTCGATGGACGAACGGCTGGGTCGGCACACCAGGCCACACGATCTTCACCGCACGGTCACCGGTCGGTCACCGCAACCCCCGGTGACGCGAGCACCCTCGGTCCATGGAACCCAAGGACCTCCGCTCCGCTTCGACGACGGAGATCAGCCCCAGGACGGGGATCAACGTCCACCGCGAGACCTGGCCGACGACGGCGCAGCTGGAGGGGATCGAGGCCGCCGGCTTCGGATGGGTGCAGATCCATACGCCGCCGCGCGACATGCTGTGCGACCGCGAGCGCCTGCGCCGCCACGCCCGCGGCGTCCGCGCCGCGATGGAGCCGACCGGGCTGCGGCTGCTGCTGCACGGCCCGGACGACCTGTCGGTCGGGGCCATGGACCACGACCGCGCGTTCGACGGACTACTCGACTACGCGGTCGAGGCCCGCGCCGAGATCGTGGTCTACCACGGGCTGAACCAGCTCGACGCCGACGGCCCGGCCGGCGAGCGGTCCCGCCTGCGGGCCGATGGGGAGGAGCGCGCCCTGTCGCGTCTGGGCAAGCGGGCGCACGCGCTCGGCGTCACGGTGGCGGTCGAGAACCTCGCGCCCGTCTTCCCGGGGCCGCCGCGGCTGACCCACGATCCGCTGCGCGTCCATGAGCTCGTGCGCCGCCTGCGCAACCCGTCGGTCGGGATGCTGCTGGACCTCGGGCACGCGCACATCACCAGCGGCCTGCACGGCACCGACCTCGAGGCGATCGTCGCCCGCGTCGCTCCCGAGGTCGTCCTCTTCCACCTGCACGACAACCTCGGCGCGCGCCGGCACGACCTCGGGTTCCCGGGCGTCGACCCGCTGCGCCTGGACCTCCACCTGCCGCCCGGCTCGGGGACACTGCCGTGGGATCGCATCCGCGAGGTGCTGCTGCGCCACCGGGCGCCGCTGATGCTGGAGATCGAGCCGTCCCATCGGCCGGCCTCGCTGACCACGCTGTTCGAGCAGTCCTGTGCGGTCCTGCGTGGCGAGCGCCCAGCAGCGGTCGGTGCCGCTGCGGCGTAGGAGCCTCCTAGCGTCGTCTGGCAGGCTGGCGCGGATGAGGACCGCCGCCGCGCTGCGCAAGGCGTGCCTGGCGCTGCCGGGCGCCCAGGAGACGCACCCATTCGGCCCGCAGGTCACGGTCTTCAAGGTCGGAGGAAGGATGTTCGCGCTGGTCCCGCAGGAGGCGGAGCCGATGACGTTGAGCCTCAAGTGCGACCCCGACCTGGCCGCGCGGCTGCGGGAGACCCACGAGCAGGTCCGGCCGGGATACCACCTCGACAAGCGCCACTGGAACACCGTGGTGTGCGACGGCTCACTGCCGCCGAGGCTCCTGCGGGAGATGCTCGAGGACTCCTACGACCTGGTCGTCGCCAAGCTCACCAGGCGGGTCCAGGCCGAGCTCGGCTGGCCCGGCCAGGGTGGTCGTTAGCGCAGCGCCCAGTCCACCGCGGCCCGCACAGGGAGCGCGGTGCCTGCAGGAGTGGTGACCGCCCAGTCGCGTCCCGACCTCCGCGTTCAGCGCGGCGTAGTGCAGCGCTGTCGACTCCGGGCTCATGCCGCCGATCAGACCGAGGGTACGCACGCCCGCGAGAGGAGCCCCGTAGCCTGCGGGACGTGACCGACGATCGTCAGCTCCAGGCCGTCCGCGCGCTGATCGGCGCCGCGCGGGCCATCGGCCGCGGGACCACCTCGATGCGCGTCGTGCTCGGCCAGGCGCACGCGCTGCTCGACCCGGCGCTGCTGCCGCCCGGGCTGCGCAAGGAGCTGTGGCCCGAGCTGCAGGAGGCGGCCGACGGTGTCGAGCCGCTCCCGTTTAAGGACGTCGAGAAGCTGCTGAAGGACGCCTGGGGCGGCAAGGTCTCCGACGAGCTCGACGACCTGGACGAGACGCCGTCGTTCGTCGGTCCCGCGACCCAGACGCACCTCGGGACGCACGAGGGTGCAGCCATCGCGGTGACCGTGCTGCGCCCGGGCCTCGCGAGTCTGGTGCGCGCGGACCTCGCGCTCGCGGACCAGCTCGTCGGGCAGGCCCGCTCGGTCTTCCCGGCGACCGACGTCGTCGCGGTCGTCCGCGAGGCGCGCGAGCGCGTGCTCGACGACCTCGACCTCGAGTCCATCGCCTCGCACCAGCGCGGGCTGCACCGGGCCCTGCGCCGCCACGACGACCTCGGCGTGGCCGCGCCGGTCACCGGGCTCAGCCACGCCACCGTCCTCGTGCGCGAGCACGTCGCCGGGACGCCCATCCTCGAGACCACGGGCGCCGACCGCACGCGCGCCGCCGAGCTGCTCCTGCGGTTCGCCGGCGGTGCGGTGCGGCACGGCACCATCGTCTCCGACCTGCGGCCGGAGACCGTCGTGCTGACGAAGGACGGGCGCCTCGTCGTCCTCGAGGCCGCCGGCGTCGCCCGGGTCGGCGACGGGCGGGCCGACCTCGTCGTCGCCGCGCTCGACGCGCTGGCCGCGGCCGACGACGCGGCGGGTGCGCGCGTGATCGAGCAGCTCGGGGCGCTGCCCGCCGAGCACGCGCCGGGCGCGGCCGCACTGGGCCGCGAGCTGCTGGGACCGCTCGGTGCCGGCGGTCCGGTGACGGTCGACGCCGACGCGGCCGAGGCGGTGCTCGAGCGCCTCGACGCCCGACTCAGGGACGCCCTCGCGATCGCCCCGCACGCGTCGCTCCCGCCGGCGGACCTGTGGCCGTTGCGCGGCCTGGGCCAGACCGTGTTGCTGCTCGTGCGACTGGGCGTCGAGCTCGACTGGCTGACGCTCGCGCGCGACGCGGCGCGTGACGGCTGGGACTGAGCCATTGGACGTCGAACGTCGATCGATGGCTGCTACCACCGCCGGTGATCGACGTTCGACGAACGACCGAGGGCGCCGGCGGGCGTCAGCGCTCCGTGGTGACCACGTCGCGGCTCGGCGGCAGCGACCAGCCACCGGTGGCGCTCCAGCGCACGCGCGTGCCGTCCGGCAGACGGGCGAGTGCGCGGCCGCAGCGCGGCGTGCCCCACAGGGTGGCGACGTAGGGGCGCCGCGCGTCGGGCGTGTCGCCGAGCCCGCGGGCGACGTGCTCGGCGGGATGCGTCACGACGATGTGACCCGACCGGACCCACACCGGGATCGTGTCCAGCGGTGCGGGCACCACGTGCTCGCGGCCGCCCTTCACCTCGCGGCCCGACCACGTCTCGATCCAGCGACCGGGCGGCAGGACGACCTCGATCTCCCGCGCGCCGTCCTCCAGCACCGGGGCGACCCAGAGGGACGGGCCGAACCCGAACGCGTCGGCGAGCGTCCACGCCTCGGGGTCGCCGGGGGCCAGGAGCGACAGCGGTCGCACGATCGGCAGTCCGGTCCGCGCCGCGGTCGCGGCGGCGGCGCGGATGTAGGGCGTCAGCATCTCGTGCAGCAGCACGCAGCCGCGGTAGCGCTCCAGGGTCGCGGCGTCGTAGCTCCACGGCTCCTGCTGCAGGCGTCCGTGGGCCTGCATCAGGGGGGTGAACACGCCGAGCTGCGCCCAGCGCAGCAGCAGCTCCGGCGGGCAGCGGTCGATGCCCTTGTGTCCGAGGTAGCCGCCGACGTCGTGCGACCAGTTGGAGAAGCCGCTGTGCGCGGCGCTGATGGTCGCCGCGACGAGGGCCTGGAGCGACCAGAAGTCGCTGGCCTGGTCACCGCCCCAGAGGATCCCGTGGGCCTGCTGGCCGCTCCAGCCCGAGCGCCCGAACAGCACACCCTCGCCGGGGTGCACCTCATCGAGCGCACGCTGCATGCACGCGCGGTAGAGCTCGCCCCAGCGCCACGCGGTTGTCGCACCCGTGCTGCCGTCGGCGAACCGCACATCGTCCTCGAGGTAGTAGCCCTCGCCGTCGTCGGCCTTGATCCCGGCGACGCCCATCCGCAGGACCCGCTGTGCCTGCTCGCGCCACCAGCGCTCGGCGTCGGCCGAGGTGAAGTCGATCGGCGAGCCCGTCCCCATCCACCACTGGCGCACGAGCGCCCGGCCGTCGGCCTCGCGAACGAAGTGCCCGTCGCGCTCGCCCGCCGCGTAGTTCGAGGCCGGCTCGCGGTGCAGGCGGCGGGACCCGGGGTCCGGGGGGATCTGGCCGTCGCGCGAGTCGACGTTGGTCCACGGCGTCACCCAGACGACCGTCCGCACGCCTCGGGCACGGAGGGTCTGCACCATCCCCGCGAAGTCCGGGAACTGGTGGGGGTTCGGGATCCAGGTGTTGTAGTTCGTCTCCCACGGCGAGTCGAGCACGACGGCGTCCAGCGGGATGCCGTGCCACGCGCAGCCGGTGGCGTCCTGCAGGACCTGGTCCTGGTGCTCGTGGACGTCGCGCGACTTCCAGAAGCCGTAGGCCCAGGCGGGGAGCAGGCCGGGCATCCCGGTGCGCCGCAGCTCCGCCCGCAGGCGGGAGGCGGGCCCTGACCCGGTGAACACGTGTGCGCGCAGCGGTCCGGAGCAGGCCCGTACGCTGACGACCGTCGAGTCGCGCTTGGCGCCCAGCTCGAATCGGGTGCCGTTGCCGTGCGTGTCGAGCGCGACCGCGTACCCGCGGCTGGACTGCAGGAAGGGGACCGGGGCGTAGTCGCCTTGCGGGATGCCGCCGAGGTCGAGCATCTCATCGGGGCAGTCGGGGCCGGTGTACCAGCGGTCCGCGCCGAGCTGGATCTGCCGGCCGCGGTGGTCGACGTCGTGGCCGTGGCGCGCGCCGAGGCCGGCGAAGTGCTCGCCGGTCCGCGTGTCCCACTCCAGCGCGAGGCGCAGCGGGTCGCCGTCGGCGGTCGCGGTGAGCACGACCTCCTCGTCACCTGCGAGCGCGATGGTCAGCGTCGCGCGGCGGCCGCCCTGCAGCGTCAGGTCCAGGACGACGCCGTCGGCGATCTCGTCGCGCAGCTCGTGGCCGACGGTGCGCTCCGGGAAGCCGAGGCTCTCCTTCGCGATGACCCCCTCTGTGTGGCGGACGAACCGGTCGTCGACCGTGCCGGTACATGCCCAGACGTGCAGGCCGCGCAGCAGCCGGTGGCCGTCGCGGCGCAGGTGGATGCGGAACGGCCGGTCCTTGATCTCCAGGCGCAGATGCCCGCGCAGCAGGACGAGCGCGTCGCGCTCGTGAACCACTTCGACCCGGGGCCCTGCTGCTGCGAATATCGCCATCTGCAGGCACGTTCGTGGCCGAGCGTGGTCATCCGGTGACGATCGGGTGAACGCGGCGTTCAGCCCTCCGCCGCGTGGGCGGCGGCATCCGCGAGGATGCCCAGCGCGTCGCGCATCTCCTGCGGCTCGCGGACCGTGAACGGCAGGCCCATCGAGCAGATCCACGCGGCCATCTCGCGGTACGTGGAGCCTGCGGTCCGCAGCAGGCAGGTGTCGTCGGTCAGCGGCTCGAGCTCACCGGCGAAGTGGTGGATCTTCGGCCGCAGCTCGTCGAACGAGCCCTCGAAGACGAGCTCCGCCTCGACCCGTCGGTACACCGTCCGAACGCCCTGCGAGACGTAGGCGGCGAGATCGGCGGCCGGGGGCTCGCGCGGCGTGCAACGGTTGCCCGGGATCGGCGGGCGGAGGATCCGGTCGACGCGGAAGGTGCGCCAGTCCTCGCGGTCGCAGTCCCAGGCGACGAGGTACCACCGGCGCGCCGCGGAGACCATCCGGTGGGGCTCGACGAGGCGGCGCATCGTCTCGCCATCGCCGCGGCGATATTCCAGTCGCAGCTGGTGGGAGTCCCGGCACGCCTGCGCGATCGCCATGAGGATCTCGGGGGCGACCGGTGTCGCCCCGCGGCCGCCGGACATCGGCACGGTGAACTGCTGCAGCGTGTTGACCTGCCGGCGCAGGTGGTTCGGCAGGACCTGCTCGAGCTTGACGAGCGCGCGCATCGACGTCTCCTCGATGCCCTCGACCGACCCGCTGGTCGCGGCGGTCCGCAGGCCGACGGCGATCGCGACGGCCTCTCCGTCGTCGAGCAGCAGCGGCGGGAGGTCCGTGCCGGCCTGCAGCTGGTACCCGCCGGCGACCCCACGGGTGGCGTTCACCGTGTAGCCGAGTTCGCGCAGCCGCTCCACGTCCCGGCGGATCGTGCGGTGGCTGACCTCGAGCCGGTCGGCGAGCTCGGAACCCGGCCACTCGCGGCGGGCCTGCAGCAGGGACAGCAGGGAGAGGAGGCGCGCCGAGGTCTCGAGCATGAACTCGAGCCTGGACCCTAAAGCGGACAACCTCTGACCGCAATGGGGCGGTAGGGGCACGATTCGGACGGCGCCCGAACGTTCACGGGCTGGTCACCGGCTGGTGGCAGCCGCTTCACAAAGCCCCTGCTCTTCCGGAGGAACCTCAGCGTCATCAGCCACAAGACCAAGACAGGAGTCGCACCGATGACACTCCACACCACCAGCAGGGTCGACCTGCACTGCCACAGCACCGCCTCCGTCCTCAGCAAGCTCGGGGTCCAGACGAGCCTCGGCCTTCCGGAGTGCGCGACGCCGCCCCAGGACGTGCTCGAGCTCGCGACCCGTCGCGGCATGGACTTCGTGACCATCACCGATCACGACACGATCGCCGGCGCCCTGGAGATCGCGGACGACCCGCGCGTCTTCCTCAGCGAGGAGGCGACGATCTGGTTCAAGGGCGAGCCCCAGGCCGTCCACGTCCTCTGCCTCGGGATCACCCCCGACGACCACGAGTGGATCCAGGCCCACAACACCGACGTCGAGCAGGTTGCCGAGTATCTGCACGAGAACGGCATCGCCTGCGCGCTCGCACACCCCTTCTACGCGGTGGAGGCGCCGCTGACCCCGCGCCACCGCCGCCGGCTCGCGCAGCTCTTCCCGATCTGGGAGACCCGCAACGGCTCCCGCGCCCGCGAGCTGAACGCGCCCGCCGCGGTCTACATCGAGACGCACGGGGGCACCGGCGTCGGCGGCTCCGACGACCACGCCGGCGTCGACATCGGCCGCACCTACACCGAGACCCCGTACTGCGCCACGCCGCAGGAGTTCCTCGCGCACGTCCGCGCCGGCCGCGCGACGGCGCGCGGCGAGCAGGGCAGCGCCGCCAAGTGGGCGCACGCCGCGATGGGCCTCGCCACGCGGAGTCTAGGAATCCCACCCGCCCGGCCGGCCGACGACGCGACGGTCGCGCCGAACCCGCAGATCGTCCTGACGATCATGGAGCGCGTCATGCGCGAGGGCGACGCCCGGTCGGGCACCGCTCCCGCGGTCGACCTCACCGCCGACGATGCCCGCGCGCTGCTGCGTGCCTGGCTCGACGCGATCGAGTTCGACGGAACCGAGGCGGACCTCCTCGCCACGCTGCAGGACGAGGACTTCAGCCACGCCGACCTCTACCGCAAGGCCCGCCGCGCGCACGAGCGCAAGCTCGCCCGCCAGGTCGAGACGGTCGTCGCCCTCACGTCGGACCCGACGAAGACCGCGGCCGACTACCTCGGCGCGGCCGGGGGATTCTTCGACGCCTGCGTCGCCGCGATCCCGTACGCGCCGGCGACCGCCTTCCTCGGCAAGGAGAAGGCCAAGCTGGTGCACCGGGAGAACGAGCCGCTGCGCGTCGCGCTCGTCGCCGACGCGGTCGGCGGCATGCACGGCGTGACGCACACGCTCGACGAGATCCGCGAGCGCGGCGTCCCCGGCTTCGAGGTCGAGGTCGTCGGCACCGACCACAACACCGACCGCCGCCTCAGCGCCGTCGCCGAGATCGACATCCCGTTCTACGCCGGCCTCCAGGTCGGGGTGCCCAGCCTCCCGGCGGTCGTCGAGACGCTCGCCGAGGGCCGCTACGACCTCGTGCACCTCTGCTCCCCGGGGCCGGCCGGCATCGCCGCCGCGCTCGTCGCCCGGATCATGGACCTCCCGGTCCTGGGCAGCTACCACACCGAACTGGCCGCCTACGCGGGCCTGCGCTCGGCCGACCCGATGCTCGAGCACGGTGCCCGGGCGGCGATCGCCGCCTTCTACGGCCAGTGCGACCACGTCCTCACGCCGTCGCCCGCCAGCGACGAGGTGCTGCGCGGCATGGGGATCGGCGACGAGAAGATCGGCCGCTGGGACCGTGGCGTCGACATCGCCCGGTTCGACCCGGCCAAGCGCACGGCGGGTCTCCTCGGCGGTGACGCCATCAACGTCCTCTACGTCGGCCGCCAGACGAAGGAGAAGGGCGCCGACCTGCTGGCCGACGCGTTCCTGAAAGCCCGCGAGACGAACCCGCGGCTGCACCTGAATCTCGCCGGCGGCGGCCCCGAGGAGCAGCAGCTGCGCGAGCGCCTCGGCGAGCACGCCACGTTCCTCGGCTGGCTCGAGGGCGACGACCTGGCGAAGGCCTACGCCAGCGCCGACGTGTTCCTCTTCGCGAGCCGCACCGACACCTTCGGGCAGGTCCTCCTCGAAGCGCAGGCCAGCGGCCTCCCGGTGGTCGCCGTCAACGAGGGCGGCCCCTGCTCGATCGTGCAGGACGGCGTCACCGGCCTACTGCGCGACCACGACGCCCAGGCGCTCGCCGACGCCGTCAACGAGATCGCCAACGCCCCGCTGCTGCGGGAACGGCTCGCCCGCAACGGCCTCGCCGCCGTCCGCGCCCGGACCTGGGACGCCGCGCTCGGCCGCCTGGCCGACGGCTACCACCGGGCGCTGCGGGTCGGAGGCGTCCCGCAGGAGCAGCGCCGTGTGGCCTGAGCCCGCCGGCCGGCGCGCGGCGCAGGAGCAGGTCGAGGCCCCCCGCCGGCACCTCCAGCTCGTCCCCGACCGTCCGCTGCGGGTCGCCGACGTCGCCCTCTGGTACGGCGAGCGCAGCGGCGGGATCCGCACGTACCTGGACGCGAAGGTCGCCCACGTGCGAGCACACGGCGGCTTCGAGCACCACCTGATCACCCCGGGACTGCAGGAGCTGCACGAGGACGGCCGGCACGAGCTGCGCGCGGTCCGGGTGGCGACGGCCAACGGGTACCGCATCCCGCTCGGCGCCCGGTCGCTGAAGCGGACGCTCCGCGCGCTGCGGCCCGACGTCGTGCTGCTGCACGACCCGTTCTGGGGTCCGCTCGGCGTGAGCGCGGTCGCCCACGAGGTCGGCGCCGCCGTCGTCGCCGTGCACCACGGCTCCAGCGAGCTCGACGCAGCCGGCATCCCGGGTCCGCAGGGCGCCTACGTGCCGCTCTTCCGCGCCTGGCTTCGCCGGGCGAGCCGCGACGTCGATGCGATCATGTCGGTCGTCGACACCCGCGAGGACTGCGGGCGGGCGGCGGACCTGCCGCTGCGGCTCGGGCTGCACGCGGCTTTCCGGCCCCGGCCCGACGTCGAGCGCGGGGACCACACGCTGTACGTCGGACGGCTCGCCCGCGAGAAGGGCGTCTTCCAGCTGCTCGAGGCCGCGGCCCGCAGCGACGAGCCCTGGCCGCTGCGGTTCGTCGGCTCTGGCCCCGCCGAGGACCGGCTTCGTGAGCGCGCGGTGCGCCTGCGCGTGGCGGACCGCGTGAGCTTCCACCCGTTCGTCGGCGACCGCGACGAGCTGGCCCGCACGTACGCCGGCGCCCGCTGTGTCGTCATGCCCGGCGAGCACGAGACCTTCGGCCTCGTCGGTATCGAGGCCGCGGCCTCCGGCGCCCGCTCGGTGAGCTGCACGACGGCTCCCTCGGGCGCGCTCTGTGGGGACCTCGTGCACCGCTACGAGCCCGGGGACGTCGACGGACTGGCCGCGGCGATCGCCGCCGCCCGGGCCTCCGCCCCCGACGCGGCGGGGTCCGCTGCGCTGGCCGACCGGTACGCCTGGCCGCGCGTCTTCGAGGCCGAGCTGGCGAGCCTGCACCGCCTCGTCGGCTCCCCGCGCGTGCGGACGGTCTGAGCATGCCCGCGACGGCCACCGCACCCCCGCGGATCGCCGTGTCGCTGCACGACGTCGAGCCCGCGACCTTCGAGCGCTGCGCGCTCATCCGCGACTGGCTCGACGACCACGGGGTCGACAAGGTGACCCTGCTGGTCATCCCCGCGCCGGACCTCCACCCGTTCCACGACCGCCGTCCCGACATGGCCGACTGGCTGGGGGAGCGCAGCCGGGCGGGGGACGCCGTCGCCCAGCACGGCTTCCAGCACCGCCAGACGCAGCCCGGCACCCCCGCCCGCCAGCTCCTCGCCGGCTGGCAGGGCGGTCGCGCCGCCGAGTTCGTCGGGCTGGACCAGGACGAGACGCGCCGCGCGGTCAACGCCGGCCGTCGCGTGCTGCGGCTCGCGGGCGTCGAGCCGCGCGGGTTCGTCGCGCCGGCCTACGCCTACACCGACGAGCTCCGCACGACGCTGGCCACGCACTTCGAGTGGTGGGCGTCCCTGCACCGCGTCACCCGCGACCACGGTCGCCGGTCCACGCTGAACCCGGCGCTGTGCCTGGGCACGACGACGGTCGCCAAGCGCCTGTTGTCCCCGTCGCTGGTGCGGGCCGGCGCCGCGCTCGCAGGGAACGTCCTGCGCCTGGACCTCCACCCGGCCGATCTCGACCATCCGCGGCACATCGGCGCGGTCGAATCGGTCCTCCGTCGCGCGGGGCGACGCATCGCGGTCACCTACGACGAGCTGGCGTCGGCGGCGTGAGCCTCGACGCGCTCGCCGAGCGCACGCTGCGGGCCAACTGGCGGACCGGGGAGCGCGAGGGCGTCCCGTACGCGTTCACGGTGCCGTCCACGCCGCGCTATCGCCACATGTGGCACTGGGACTCGTGCTTCCACGCGATCGCCTGGTCGCGGTACGACACCGCACGTGCCCGTGACGAGCTGCGCACCGTGGTGCGCTCGGGCGACCCCGACGGCTTCCTGCCGCACACGGTCTTCTGGGACGCGCCCGCCGGCTGGCGCCGTGCGCCGCTGTACGCGACGCACAGCACCTGGGGCAGCTGGCGGACGGCCAGCATCGACCCGCCGCTGCTCGCGGTCGCCTGGGAGCATGTCGCTCGCGCGAGCGCGGAGGAGGACCCAGGGTTCGCGACCGAGGCACTCCCGGCGCTCGCCACGCACCTGGACTGGCTGGAGCGCGAGCGCTCGATCGCGGGCGACGGCCTGCTCACGGTCGTCCTGCCCGACGAGTCCGGCCTGGACGACTCGCCGGCCTACGACCCGGTCTTCGGCCCGCACGTCCACTACCGCCCGGGCTACTTCCGCCTGATCCACCGCTGGCAGCGCCTGGGCTGGGACGCGCACGCGATCGCCGCGGCGAGCGACCGCCACTGCGTCGACGTGCTCGTCACGACGGCCTACGCGATGTCGCTGCACGCCATGGCGCGCCTCAGCGGGGACGCCGCGTGGTCGGCGCGCGCCGCGCGGGTGGAGCAGGCGCTCTGCGAGCACTGCCTCGACCCGGCGACCGGACTCTTCCTCCACCTGGCGGGCCGGGCTCGCACGCCGGTGCCCGTCTCCACGTGGGCGGCGCTCACGCCGCTGGCGCTGCCGGGGATCCCCGACGACGTCCGTCGGCGGCTGGTGGAGGAGCACCTGCTCGATCCGCGGCGTTACCGCGCGGCCGTCGGCATCCCGTCGGTCAGCATGGAGGAGCCGACCTTCAACCCCGGCTTCGATCGCTGGCGCACCTGGCGCGGCGCGTCGTGGGTGAACACCGCGTGGTGGCTGACGCCGGCGATGCGCGAGCTCGGATACGAGCACGAGGCCGATCACGTCGTCGACGGGTTGGCCGCCGCCGCACAGCGGGAGGGGATGCGCGAGTACTACGACCCGCGTCACGGAAAGGGCCTTGCTGCCAAGGGCTTCGGCTGGTCCTGTCTGCTGGCGGGACTGCGGGCGGTACCCTCGCACGTATGACCCCGATCCCTGGCGATCCGTACGACCGCAAGCCGTTCGAGCTGACGACGAAGGACGGGAAGAAGATCCGGCTGAAGGCCGCCGGGATCGAAGGCCCGCCCGAGGTCGAGGGCGCCGTCCAGAAGAACGAGGACGGCCCGGTGGCCGACGACGTGACGCCACCGGCACCGACCGACTGACCCCGGGCGGCCGGGAGCGGTCAGCCGGCGTCGGCGTCCGCGCCGCGCGCGGGCGCCACGGGGATCGCGACGTCCGACGGCGTGGTCGCGACGGCGGGGTTCTCGAGCTGCCCGAGACGCTCGATGAGCTTCGTCCACTGCCCCGGCTTCAGCACAGTGTCGAACTGGCGGCCGAGCTCGCCGGTGCCCGCGATCTGCGGCCGGAAGCCGATGTGGAGGTGATCGGCGTGGTCGGGGAGCGCGAGGGTGTTGTCGGCCCCGTCGAACGTCATCAGGCTGATGATCTGGTCGGGCCGCATGGTGCCCTGCAGCGTCAGCAGGCGCCGGATGGCCAGGTCGGTGATCGACCCCTCGCCCTGATGCCCGAGGACCGGGATGCCGTTGATCTTCGCGATGTCCACCGCGGCGCCCGACGGGTGCGCCGAAAGGTTGCCCGACGCGGTGAGCAGTGATGCGCGGCCGCAGCGCAGGGAGGTCACGGTCGGCTCGAGGCCAGAGGCGGCGAGGAACTCGAGCGTCGCGAGCACGCGCCGGTCGACCGCGCCGGCCTCGATGTCCTCGCGGCCGCAGGGGTAGATGTCCAGGCGCCGGTTCTCCAGGACGCGCCTCTGCAGCGCCGCCTTGGACAGCAGGAGGATCTGGCCGATGCTCGGGGTCCTGGCGTCGGGGCCGAACAGCGGGTTCTGGCCCTTCGCACGGTAGACGGCGGTGGACTCGAGCAGCTTCCAGCCGTCGAGGATCGGCTTGGGATCGATCCGGGGCGCGCCCCGGCCCGCCGGGCGGATCTCGAACCGCACGTGCGGGGCGACCTTCTTCGACGACCGGCCGATCACGCCGAGCGTCGAACCGGCGATCACGCGCGAGCCCTTGCGCAGGGCCACGCGGCGCAGCTTGGTCCCGGCGGCGACCTGCAGACCGGCGGCGGACTCTCGCACGGCGGAGCCGTCGGCCGGGGCGGACCCCGCGAGCTGCTGCGCACCTCTGGCGTCGTAGGCGGCCGGGCGCGACGGGTTCGCGAAGAGCCGCTCCTTCGCGGGCGTGCCGGCGGTCCGGCCCTTCCCGGCCGCGTCCCGCGAGGTCCGCGGCGCCGCCTCGGGCGCCCGGGTCTCGTCGGAGGCGGCGGTCTTCCCGGCGGCGTCGCCCTGGGGCACCACGTGGGTCCGGGCGACCCGCCCGAGATGCGCGTAGGTGTAGGTGTTGCCGTAGACGTCGCGCAGCTGGACGAACCGGCCGAGCCGCTCGCTCCTGCCGAGCTTCACGATCGTGCCGTCCTGCACGGCGACCGCCCGGGAGCCGGCGTCGGCGAAGACGTCGATGCCGCGACGGCCGGCCGTGGACTCCACGAGCTTCGCCGCGTTGGCGCCCTTGGCCACCCGCTCGGTGGCGTCGCGCTCGGACAGGTCGTCCGCGTAGGTCGCCTCCGCGGCGACGGGGAAGATGCCCTGCGTCAGACCGGTCAGCGAGCCGACGAGATCGGCGGGGAGGCCTCCGATGAGCCGCGCGCGCATGAGGACGCTCTCGACGTACCAGTCGGCGTGGTTGTAGGCGAAGATCGCTTTGCGGATGTCGGTCGCCGCGTCGTGCTGCTTGAGGTAGTTGGCGGCGGCAAAGATCGCGTCGACGGGGTTGTAGGGGTCCTTCTCGCCGTCGCGGTTGGCGTCGACGCCGAACGCCTTCCAGGAGGACGGGATGAACTGCATCCACCCGAGCGCTCCCGCTGAGGAGACGTTCAGGTTGCGGCCGTAGTCGGTCTCGATCTCGTTGATCGCGGCGAGGATCTCCCAGCGCACCCCGTACTCGATGCCGGCGGCCTGGTAGATCGGCAGCAGGAACGGCGGGATCCGGAACTTCTCGATCAGGAAGTTGGGGACGCCGACCGGCGCGACACCGGGGAGCGCCAGCGTGAAGCCGGGGTTGTCGGCGGACGGGGAGCCGTCCGGGTTGCGGCCGTCCCCGGTGAGGCGTTGCGCCTCGACGGCGCGGGCGGCGGCCTCGTCGGTCTCGTCGGCGGTCCGCTCGTCCTGCTCCGCCTCGTCGGCGGCGACGTCCTCGCGTTCGGCGGTCCGCTCGCGCTGCCGCTCACGCTCGCGGTCCTTCTTCGTCGGTGTGCCGACGACGGCGGGCGCCTCGTCCTTCTCGGCGCTGCTGGGCCCGGGCGTCGGGTCGGGCGCACCGACGACGGCGGGGCCCTCGTCGGGCGTGGCCGTCGGCGCGGGGGACGCGGAGGTCGGACCCGTGGGGCCGGTCGGCGTGTTCGCGAGGGCGGGAGATCCAACCGTCGCACCGAGCAGCCCGGCCGCGGCGAGACCCGCGGCGATGCGCGAGCGATCGCTCACGAGGGTCCTCGTGAAATGTGTGCGTGGACGAACGACATGTGGCCTGACGGGAACGCCCGTGGCATGGTAGTCGGCGGATGCGACGTCGTGCTGCAGGGCCGCCGTCACGGCGTGGACGTTCGGATGGCCTCAGACCGGCTTGCGCGCCCGCACGATCGCCGCGCCGGCGTGCTCGTGCACGCGGTGGGTCTCGCGGATCTCGACGTCGACGAGGCCGGCCGCCGCGAGCGTGTCGCGGAACTCCTGCTCGGTGAGCGCGCCGGCGATGCAGCCGGTCCACTGGGCCATGTCCGCGCGGGTCGCCTCGTCCATGTCGACGTCGGCGACGACGTCGGACACCGCGAAGCGGCCTCCCGGACGAAGTACACGGGCGGCCTCGTCGAGCACCTTCTGCTTGTCGCCCGCGAGGTTGATGACGCAGTTGGAGATGACGACGTCGACGGAGGCGTCGGGGAGGGGGATCTCCTCGATGTGGCCCTGGATGAACTCGGCGTTCTCCACGCCGGCCTCGGACGCGTTGGCGCGGGCGAGCGCGAGCATCTCGTCGGTCATGTCGAGGCCGATGGCGCGTCCCGTGGGGCCGACCCGGCGGGCGCTGATGAGGACGTCGGTCCCGGCGCCGGACCCGAGGTCAAGGACGGTCTCGCCCGCATGCAGGTCGGCGACCGCGGTGGGAACGCCGCAGCCCAGCGACGCACCGACGGCGCCGTCGGGCGCGCCGTCGACGTCGGCGCCCGCGTAGAGCGCATCGCCGAAGACCTGCGTGCCGGACGCGTCGTCCAGTGACACCGCCGCCGGTCCGCAGCAGTTCGAGCCCACGCTCGTGCCGGCGGCGCTCGCGCGGGCCGCGGCGGCGTAGCGCTCGCGGACCTGGTCGCGGATCGTGTCCGTGTCTTTCACGTCAGCCATGAGGTCAGCTCCTCGAGGCCCGCGTGCGCGGGCGTGTAGTAGGTCCAGGTGCCCCGGCGCTCGGCGTGCAGGATGCCGGCGTGCACGAGCACCTTCAGATGCTTGGAGAGCGCCGGCTGCGACATCGCGAAGAGGGGCAGCAGCTCGCACTGGCAGACCGCGTCGTCGGCGGCGCGCACGACGTCGACGATGCGCAGGCGCGTCGGGTCGCCGAGCGCCTTCGCCACCTGCGCGAGCGCGGTGGTGGCGTCCTCGTCCAGCGAGGGCACCAGTCCGGGGCAGCAGCTGGTGTCGCGGAGGCGCTCGGTGGTCGCTGGCACGCGTGAAGATTTGCATAACCGATTGGCAATGTCAAAACCATCTGGTTATCCTCGAGGCCGTGCCCCCCACTCGCATCGCCATCAACGGCATGGGCCGCATGGGCCGCCTGGCCCTGCGCGTCCTCGAACAGCGCGACGACCTCGAGGTCGTCCAGGTCAACGAGCTGCACGCCGACGCCGCGACTTCCGCGCACCTCGTGCAGTTCGACTCGATCCACGGCCCCTGGTCGGGGGAGGCGTCCGCGCGGGGGGACACGCTCGTCCTGGGCGGTCGTGCGATCCCGCACACCAGCGAGCCGGCGCCGGCCGCCGTCGCCTGGGACGCGGACCTCGTCCTGGAGTGCACGGGCCGCTTCCGCACGATGGACACGCTGCAGCCCTACCTCGACGCCGGCCTGCAGAAGGTCGTCGTCGCCGCGCCCGTGAAGGACGACCGCGCGCTGAACGTCGTGGTGGGCGTCAACGACCACCGCTACGTCCCGGCCGTGCACGACGTCGTCACCGCCGCGTCCTGCACGACGAACTGCCTGGCGCCGGTCGTCCAGGTCCTGCACGAGGGCCTCGGCATCCGGCACGGCTCGATCACGACGCTGCACGATCTGACCAACACGCAGGTCATCGTCGACGCGCCGCACAAGGACCTGCGCCGCGCCCGCGCCTCGTCGGTCTCCCTGATCCCGACCTCGACCGGTTCGGCCACGGCGATCGGCCTGATCTTCCCGGAGCTGCAGGGCCGCCTCGACGGCCTCGCGGTGCGCGTGCCGCTGCTCAACGCGTCGCTCACCGACGCGGTGTTCGAGGTCCAGCGCGAGACGACCGTCGAGGAGGTCAACGCGCTGTTCGCGGCCGCCGCGGCGCCCGGCGGGGCCCTGCACGGGATCCTCGGCTACGAGACCAGGCCGCTCGTGTCCGTCGACTACAAGGGCGACCCGCGCTCGGGCATCGTCGACGCGGCGTGCACCCGGGTCGTCGGCGGCACCCAGGTCAAGGTCTACGCCTGGTACGACAACGAGTGGGGCTACGTCAACCGGATGGTCGAGCTGGCGGCGATCGTCGCGCGGGGCATGCCGGCGCGATGAAGGGGGACATGCGCAACTACGTCCTGGTCACCGGGGCGTACTGGGCGGACACGATCGCCGACGGGGCGAGCCGCATGCTCGTCCTCTTCTACTTCTACGACCGCGGGTTCTCGCCGCTGGAGGTGGCGTCCCTCTTCCTGTTCTACGAGGTCTTCGGAATCATCACGAACCTCGTCGGCGGCTGGGTCGCAGCGCGCTTCGGCCTGCGCAGCACGCTGCTCGCGGGCCTCACGACGCAGCTCCTCGCCCTCGGCATGCTCGCGCTCGCCCCCGAGGCGTGGCTCGTCGTCGCGTACGTCATGGCTGCCCAGGCACTCAGCGGCATCGCCAAGGATCTGACCAAGATGAGCTCCAAGAGCGCGGTCAAGCTCGTCGTGCCCGACGAGGGCTCCCTGTACAAGTGGGTCGCGATCCTCACCGGGTCGAAGAACGCCCTGAAGGGATTCGGCTTCTTCCTCGGTGGCGCCTTGCTGGAGCTCGTCGGCTTCCGCGCAGCGCTCGGCGTCCTCGGCGCTCTCGTCGGCGCCGCACTGATCACGGTGCTCGTGATGATGGAGGGCGAACTCGGCCGGCCGGACGCGAAGGCGAAGTTCCGCCAGATGCTCTCCCAGAACGCCGCGGTCAACCGCCTGGCCACTGCACGCATCTTCCTCTTCGCGAGCCGCGACGTCTGGTTCGTCGTCGCCCTGCCGGTGTTCCTACGCACCGAGCTGGGCTGGAGCTTCTGGGAAGTCGGCACGTTCCTGGCGGTCTGGGTCATCGGCTACGGCACCGTGCAGGCGTCCGCGCCGCGCTGGGTCGGCGCACCGGACGGGCGCAGCGCCGCGGTGCTCGCCTTCGTGCTCGCGGCGTTCCCCGCCGGGATCGCTGCCGCGCTCGCATCCTCGGTGGACCCGGCGACCGTGCTGGTGGCCGGACTCATCGTGTTCGGCGTCGTCTTCGCGCTGAACTCCGCGGTCCACTCCTACCTCATCCTCGCCTACGCCGACGGTGACAAGGTCGCGATGAACGTCGGCTTCTACTACATGGCCAACGCGTTCGGACGACTGTCGGGGACCGTGCTGTCCGGCGTGATCTACCAGTGGCAGGGGCTCGAGGCATGCCTGTGGCTGTCGGCCGCCTTCGTGCTCACCGCCGGCGCGCTGTCGCTGTCGCTGCCGCGCGACGTCAGGGCACGGCGGTCGGTGACGCTGCCGGCGGGGTGACGGTCGGCGTCGGGGCCGGGGTCGCCGACGGCGCCGGGGTTGGGCTCACCGTGGGCGGCGGCGTCGCCGTCGCGTCGGGCGCCGTCACCGTCACGGCGGGCGGGACCGTCACCGTCTGCGGCGCCACCGTCGTGGTGGGGGTCTCCGTCGTACGCCGGCGGGGTTCGTCGCCGCCGAAGAACGTCGTCGAGTCGCCGCTGCCGGTGATCGAGCGGCCGGTCACCAGGTCCGGGAGCGTGAAGAAGGCCACGACGATCGCGAACGCGGCGAGGCCGGTGGCGACGGCCGCCCGTACCCGGACGCGCGAGAGCCCCGGCGACGCGGGGGACGGGTCGCCCGGCCCCGCCGCCCGGGCCCGCGGACCCGGCTGCCCCGGTGCCAGCTCGTCGCCCATGGTGGCCCGCCCGGTCCGTTGCGCCGGCACGCGCCGGGCACCCGAGGCGACGGTCTCCACCGGCTTGCGCAGGAACTCGGAGACGAGCGCCACGAAGATCGGCGTCGCCGCCGCGCTGATGATCGTCCCCGGTCCCCAGATGCGGGAGACCGCGAAGGACGCTGCGGCGGACGCGACGCTCGCGACGATCAGGGTCTGCAGCGAGATCCCGCCGCGTGGCTGCTGGGGGTGCTGGGTCACGGAGCCGCGCGCGCCTCGTCCAGGTCGGCGCCGAGCTTCGACAGCCCGATCCCGGGGTGCGCCGCCTCGAACCGCGACAGGCGGAACTGATCGGCCGCCGCGGCCAGCAGCGCGCCGTCGTGCCGGCGGAGGATCTCGGTGCCCGTCGTGGGCGTGAGCTCGAGGCCCTCGGAGCTGGTGATCCGCCGGGTGACGGTCCACGGCGTCGGCTCCAGACGGATCGGGCAGTTGAACTCCGTCTCCATCCGGTGGACGGCGACCTCGAACTGCAGGTCCCCGATCGCCCCGAGGACGGGCACCGGGTCGTCGACGGACGTCCGCGACAGGACGTGGACGACACCCTCGGCGTCGAGCTGCTCGAGCCCCTTGCGGAACTGCTTGCGCTGCGACGCCAGGGCGGGCCGCACGGTCCGCAGCGACTGGGGGACGAGGGTCGGGATCGCCGAGAACGCCTCGGGGTCGATGCCGAGCGTGTCCCCGACGTGGAGGTCCTGCACCCCGGAGATGCCGATGACGTCCCCGGGGAAGGCCTCGGTGACCGCCTCGCGGTCGCGGCCGAACAGCTCGTGCGCGTGCGCGATCGTCATGTCGCGGCCGCTGCGCTCGTTGCTCACGCGCATGCCGCGCTCGAACCGGCCGGAGCAGATCCGCAGGAACGCCATCTGGTCGCGGTGGCGCTTGTCCGTGTTCGCCTGCACCTTGAAGACCTGGCCGGAGAAGGGCATGTCGATCGGCCGCGTACCGCCGTCGCGCAGCTCGCGCGGGCCGGGGGCCGGGGCGTGCGCCACGATCGTCCGCAGCAGCTGGCGGATGCCGAACGTCCACATGGCGGAGCCGAAGAGCACGGGGGTCGCCGTCCCGGCGAGGAACGCCTCGGGGTCGAGCGTGGCACCCGCGCCCTCGGCGAGCTCGACCTCCTCCCGGGCGCGCTCCCACGCCGCGCGCGCGATCTCGTCAACGGCGTCGAGGTCGAGGTCGGACTCGGGCGCCTCGTGGGCGCCGCGGGCGGTGCGCTCGAGCGCCAGCGCTCGGCCCTCCTCGCGGTCCATCAGCCCCAGCAGCGCGCCGGGGTCGCCCGCCGGCCAGGTGAACGGGGTGGGCGTCAGGCCGAGCTCCTGCTCGATGTGGTCGAGCATCTCCAGCGGCTCCAAGCCGGGGCGGTCGCACTTGTTCACGAAGGTGATGAGCGGCACGCGGCGGGCGCGCGCGACCTCGAAGAGCATCCGCGTCTGCTCCTGCACGCCGCGGGCGGCGTCGAGGAGGATGACCGCGCAGTCCGCCGCGGCGAGGACGCGCATCGTGTCCTCGCTGAAGTCACGGTGGCCCGGGGTGTCGAGCAGGTTCAGGACCGCGCCGTCGTGCTCGAAGCGCAGCATCGTCGACGTGATCGAGATGCCGCGCTGCTGCTCCATGTCCATCCAGTCCGAGACGGCGTTGCTGCGGCCCGCGCGGGCGCCCACCTGGCCGGCCTCGCGGACGGCGCCCCCGTACAGCAGGAGCTTCTCGGTGAGCGTCGTCTTGCCGGCGTCCGGGTGGCTGATGATCGCGAACGTGCGGCGCCGCTCCGCCTGGCGGCGGACCTGCTGGTCCTGGAACGAGTCGACGACGGTCACCGTTCCAGGGTACGGCCCGGCCCCGTTCAGCGCCGCTTGAGGCTGATGCCCTCCAGCAGATGGGCGACGGTCTCGCAGGCGTCGACCGAGGCCTCGAGGGACGCGAAGATGTCCTTCCAGCGGATGACGACCATCGGGTCGATGCCGCCGACGAACAGCGAGGCGATGCCGTCGCGCTCCAGGCGATCGCCCTCGTTCTCCAGCCGGTGGATCTCCACGAGGTGGGTGCCCATGTCGCTGCCGCTCCGCAGGCAGCGCAGCGCCCGGGCGACCTGCTCGCCCGCTCCGACGAGCACGTCCGCCAAGGCGACAGCCTGCTCCATCGGGGCCTCGACCCGGTAGACGGAGAGCGCGTCGGCGGTCTGCTCGGCGTAGTCGACGACGTCGTCGAGCGCCGTCGCGAGCGCGTGGACGTCGGCCGGGTCGAACGCCGGGCGCCGGCGGCCCGAGCCGATCGCGTTCAGTCGGTGGATGACGTCGTGGGTGATCCGGTCGCCCTCGTGCTCGCAGAGCACGAGCTCCCGGGCGAGCTCGTCGTGCTCCGGGTAGTCCTGCAGGAGGTCGCGCAGCAGCAGGCCCGCGCGCTGCACGTTGTCCCCGGACTCCTCCAGGAGTCCAAGGAGCTCCTCGTCGGGGGCGGCGCGGCGCAGGAGGGGAGACATTCACCGATGACCCTATGACGAGTGGCGCGCCGCCGCCACGTCGCTTCACGGGTCTTTCACATGCAGTTCACGACTGCGTCACAGCTGGCGCCTCGTCCCCGGCGACGATCGCGGACGATGCAGGCCGCCTCCGATCCCGACCCCGTGCTCCGCGTCGGGGACCTCGAAGTCCGCCCTCGCGAGGGCCTCGCAGCCGTCGCCGGCCGGACGCTGATGCTCTCGGTCCGCGAATTCGGCCTGCTGGTCGCCCTGGTAGGGCGCGCCGGCCATATCGTCCGCCGCGAGGAGCTCTACGAGCAGGTCTGGGGCGGTGAACTGCGCCGCGGCGACCGCAGCGTCGACGTCTACGTCCACAAGCTCCGCGTGAAGCTCGAGGAGGCCCTGCCGCAGGTGCGCTCCATCCACACGCACGTCGGATTCGGCTATCGGCTCGAGTTCGAGCCGATAACGGGCACTTCACATCCTTTTCACAGCGAAGGCACAGCTCGGTAACAGACTGCAGCGGGTCCACTGGCACGCTGCCGTTCGCATGAACAACCCAAAGGAGATGCAGTGAGGTCACACAAGCTTCTCGCCGCCCTGGCTACCGGCGCACTCGCGTTCGGCGTCATGGCCTGCGGTGATGACGACGAGGACACGACGGCGACCGGTGGCGAGCCCACCGGGCAGAGCGCCGAGGCGCCCGCCGCGGACCTCTCGGGCCTGAGCGGCAGCATCCGCTCCGACGGCTCGTCGACGGTTCAGCCGCTCGCCGAGGCCGCCTCCGAGGCGTTCAACGAGCAGGCCCCGAACGTGAAGATCACGGTTGGTGGCATCGGCACCGGTGACGGCTTCGAGCGGTTCTGCCGCGGCGAGCTGGACATCGCGCAGGCGTCGCGTCGCATCGAGGCCGACGAGGTCGAGGCGTGCGGGACCAAGACCGGTCCGGTCGAGGTGCAGGTCGGCATCGACGGCCTCTCGGTCATCGCCCACCCGGACCTCGCGGTCCCGGAGGACTGCATCAGCACCGAGCAGCTCAAGAAGCTGCTTGCTCCCGGCTCCAAGGTCGCGAGCTACTCCGAGCTCGGCGAGGGCTTCCCGGACACCGAGTTCTCGGCGTTCACCCCCGGCACCGAGTCCGGCACGTACGACTACTTCACCGAGTCGGTCCTCGAGACCGACGCGGAGCAGCGGACGGACGGCGTGCAGACCTCGGCCGACGACAACCAGATCATCACCGGCATCTCCGGCACGCAGGGCGCGATCGGCTACGTCGGCTACGCGTTCGCCGACCAGAACAAGGACAAGGTCAAGATCCTGAAGGTCGACGGCGGTGAGGGCTGCGTCGAGCCGACCCTCGAGAGCATCGCGGCCGGCGAGTACGCGCCGCTCTCGCGTCCGCTCTTCGTCTACCCGAGCGTCGAGTCCATCGCCCGCCCGGAGGTCAAGGGGTTCGTCCAGTTCATCCTGGACAACAACGAGGCCGTCAACGGTGCGGCCGACTACGTGCCGCTCACCGACGAGCTGAAGACGGCCGCGCAGGCCTCCCTCGACGCCGCCAAGGCCATCACGGCCGCGGATCTCGGCGAGTAGTCATGGAGCGTCCGGGCGCAGAGAGCATCAACCTCGACCACGCCCGGACGCCCCGTTCGGTCGGCGAGCAGGCCATCAAGGTCCTGCTCGCCGCCGCGGCGGTCATCTCGGTGCTCACCACCGCGGGGATCGTCATCAGCCTCGGCACGCAGGCCGTGGAGTTCTTCGGAGACGTCGGGTTCACCGACTACCTCTTCGGCACCGAGTGGCAGCCGCTCGCCGGCGGCGAGTCGCAGTCCTTCGGCGTCGTGCCGCTGCTGTGGTCCACGCTGTACCTCACCGTCATCGCGATGATCGTCGCGATCCCCCTGGGGCTCGGCGTCGCCGTCTACCTGTCGGAGTACGCCTCCCAGCGGATCCGCAAGATCTTCAAGCCGATCATCGAGGTCCTCGCCGGCATCCCGACCGTCGTCTTCGGCTTCTTCGCGCTGCAGTTCTTCACGCAGGAGTTCCTGCAGGGCTTCCTCGGGCTCGACGTCCAGATCTTCAACGGCCTCTCGGCCGGCATCGTGCTCGGCTTCCTGGTCCTCCCGACCATCGCGTCGGTCAGCGAGGACGCCATGTCCGCGGTCCCCGCCTCCCTGCGTGAGGGCGCCTACGGACTCGGTGCCTCCAAGCGGATGGTCGTGACCCGCGTCATCTTCCCGGCGGCGCTCTCCGGCATCGTCGCCGGACTCGTCCTCGGCGCCTCGCGCGCCATCGGCGAGACGGTCGTGATCCTCATCGCGGCCGGCAACTCGCCGAACCTCAGCCTCAACCTCACCGAGGCGCACCAGACGATGGCCGCCTTCATCGCGAACACCGCCCGCGCCGACATCTCGGCCGGCAGCACCGCCTACAACACGATCTTCGTCGTGGGCGCCACGCTGTTCGTCATCACCTTCGCGCTGAACCTCATCGCCATCCGGTTCGTCCGCAAGTACCGCCAGGTCTACGAGTAGGGGACTGTCATGGCCGTTGCCGAAGTCGAGATCACACGCAAGGCCGTCGAGCGGTCCTCCGGCGGCGAGGACACGAAGGGCCTGATCTTCCTCAGCGCCCTCGTCCTCACCCTCCTCGTCTCGGTCGTCTTCCTGACGACCCTGCTCATCACGGTCGCGTCCGACGGCGTCGACCGCCTGTCGTTCGACCTCCTCACCGACTTCCCGTCCCGGTTCAACCCGGAGACCGCCGGCATCGCGTCGGCCTTCCGCGGGACCCTGTACCTCATGGGGCTGTGCGCGGTGTTCATCATCCCGATCGGCATCGCCGCCGCGGTGTACCTCGAGGAGTACGCCGACAGCGAGAAGCGGATCAACCGCATCATCGAGGTCAACATCCAGAACCTCGCCAGCGTGCCCTCGGTGGTCTACGGCATCCTGGGCCTCGCGATCTTCGTCCGCGGCGAGCTGTTCGGTCAGTCCTTCAGCCTGCCGCTGAACATGGGCACCGGCAGCCCCACCCTGCTGGCCGGCGCCCTCACGCTCGGGCTGCTGGTCCTGCCCGTCGTCATCATCGTCGCCCGCGAGGCCATCCGCGCGGTCCCGCCGTCCATCCGCGAGGGGTCGCTCGCGCTCGGCGCGACGCAGTGGCAGACGGTCTGGAAGCAGGTCCTCCCGGGGTCGCTCCCGGGCATCGCGACCGGCGTCATCCTCGCGCTCTCCCGCGCGATCGGCGAGACGGCTCCGCTGCTCCTCGTGGGCGCCGCGGCGTTCGTCCGCTTCAACCCGGAGATCGACGGGGCGTTCACCGCGCTGCCCGTCCAGGTGCTGAACTTCGTCGGCGAACCGAACCAGGACGCCTTCGGTCCGCTCGCGGCCGCGACGATCATCGTCCTTCTCGTCATCCTTATCCTGATGAACAGCGTCGCGATCTTCCTGCGCAACCGATACGAGCAGAAGTGGTAAACGACCCCACCCCCGAGCCTGACCCGAGGAGTTCCGACGAGATGCAGCCCGAGGAGTCCACCCAGGTCCCCCCGTCCGCCAAGGACGCGCCCGGGGCCCCCGTCACCCCGCCGACGAGGACGGGCGTGAGCTCCGGGCTCCGCGCCGGCACCACGCCGTCCGCGTCCACCCGGGCCGTCTTCAAGCTCAAGGACCTCGGTGTCTCCTACGGCGGCAAGACCGCGGTCGAGGGCGTCACGATGGATCTCGCGGAGAAGGAGATCACCGCGTTCATCGGCCCGTCGGGCTGTGGCAAGTCGACCGTCCTGCGGTGCCTCAACCGCATGAACGACCTCGTGTCGTCGGCGGCCGTCACCGGCGAGCTGCTCTACCACGGCGTCGACCTGTACGGCGCCAAGGTCGACCCGGTCAACGTGCGCAAGCGCATCGGCATGGTCTTCCAGAAGCCCAACCCGTTCCCGAAGTCGATCTACGACAACATCGCGTTCGGCCCCCGGGTCAACGGGATGAAGGGCGACATGGACGAGATCGTCGAGAAGTCGCTGCGTCAGGCGGCGCTCTGGGACGACGTCAAGGACCGGCTCAAGGACAACGCCTTCGGCATGTCCGGCGGCCAGCAGCAGCGGCTCTGCATCGCCCGCGCCATCGCGACGTCGCCCGACGTGATCCTCATGGACGAGCCGTGCTCGGCCCTCGACCCGATCTCCACGGGCAAGATCGAGGAGCTCATGCTCGAGCTCAAGGACCTGTACTCGATCGTGATCGTGACGCACAACATGCAGCAGGCGGCTCGCGTCAGCGACCGCACGGCGTTCTTCATCGTCGACCTCAGCGCCGGCGAGAATCAGCGCATCGGGCGTCTGGTCGAGTACGACGAGACGCAGAAGATGTTCACGAACCCGAGCGACGAGCGTACCGAGCAGTACGTCACCGGCAAGTTCGGCTGATCGGATGCCGTACGAGAACCGAGCACAGTTCAGCCAGGACCTCCAGGCGGTCGAGGAAGCGGCGATGGGCGGGCTCGACATCGTCGTCTCGCAGCTCGACCGCACGCTCGAGGCGCTCGAGCACCATGATGTGGAGCTCGCCGCGCTGGTGATCAACGACGACGACCGCGTCGACGGCCGCTACCTCGAGGTCCACCAGTCGATCCTGTCGCTGCTGGCCCTGCAGGCGCCGGTGGCCGGCGACCTGCGCCTCGTGGCTGCGCTCCTGCACGTCGTCAAGCACATGGAGCGCATGGGCGACCAATGCGTGAACATCTGCAAGCTCCTGCCGCTGCTCGGGCACGAGCCGCCGGTGAACGACGAGATCCAGGGCAAGATCCTCCACATGGGCAAGCTCGCCCGGTCGGAGGTCGTGCAGTCCAAGCAGGCGTTCGCCATGCGCGACACCGCGCTGGCGGAGGACATCGTCAAGCAGGACGCGAAGATCAACCTGATCAACCGCGAGCTGTTCCGCCTGGCGATCGAGGTCGGCACCGACGAGGACCTGCGCGAGTGGGGCATGTCGATGGTGATGATCGCCCGCGCCCTCGAGCGCATCGGGGACAACGCCGTCGACATCGGCGAGCAGACGGCGTTCGTCGTCACCGGGCTGTTCCGGGAGTTCTCGGACTCCTCCCATCCCCAGGAGAACTGACCCACCGGAGTCCGGCGCGACACTGTGTGCGCTTCGGCACACGGCACCGGTTCCTGTGAAAATGTCGTGACCGGAGATCGAAACATCGGTTTCGGTCACGGGTAGGGGCTACCATGCAGCGCGTCATGCACGACCTGATCCCTTCCGGTTCGGACCCACTCCGAATCGCGGTCATCGACACCGACTCCGGCTTCCTGCAGGTTCTCGGGAAGCGCCTGGAGCGCCTCGGCTGGGAGCACCGCGTCCTGGCCGGCGCGGTTCCCGTCGAATCACTCGTCGCCATGCGCCTCAGCGCCGTGGTCGTCGACCTCGCCACGCTCGGTCCCGCCGCGTGGGAGTACCTCGAGAAGCTCACGACCGGCCTGCCCAGCCTGGGCGTCGTCGTGTGCACCGGGCAGTCCACGGTCGCCCAGCGCGTCCGCGGCCTGCGTCTCGGCGCCGACGACTGGCTCGGGAAGCCCTGCCACCCGGAGGAGCTGATCGCCCGCATCGAGGCGGTCGTCCGCCGGCGCCGCCGCGCCGAGGACCGCACCGCGGCGCCGATCGCCGCCGGAGAGATCGAGATCCGCTCCGACCGCTTCCAGGCGTTCGTCGGCGACCGCTCGATCGACCTCACGCGGAGGGAATTCGAGCTCATCGAGCTGCTCGCCGGTGCCGAGGGCCGGGTCCTGGAGCGCGAGGAGATCTACCAGCGCGTCTGGGGCTACGCCATGGCGCGCGGCGACCGCTCGGTCGACGTGTTCGTCCGCAAGCTCCGTCAGAAGCTCGAGAAGGCGTCGCCGGACTGGCGCTACATCCACACGCACTTCGGCGTCGGGTACCGGTTCGCGCCGGAGCCCGCCGACGGCGAGCCGCCCGTGCCGCGGGCCGAGCTCCGCGTCGTGCCCGAGCCCGCGGCGGACGACGCCGACGTGCTCGCCGCCGCACTGCGCTAGCCGCGGGACCTCGCCCGGTACGCTCACCGCATGAGCACCGGGCTCCGCAACACGCTGATCGTCTTCGCCATCGCCGCCGCGGTGCACTTCACGCCGGGCGGCGGGACGACGGCCGACACGATCGGTGCGCTGCTCTCGATCGCGATCACGGTCAGCTTCGTGCTGATCGGGGCGCGTCTGTACCGCGAGAACCGCGTCGCCATCTTCTCGCTGGGGGATCGGCACCGCACGCTGCTCTACGGGGCACTCGGGATCGCCGTGCTCGCCATGGCGGGTCGGCGCGAGCTGTGGGAGTCCGGGCCGGGGCTGCTGCTCTGGATGATGATGATCGGCGGGGCCTCGTACGCGCTCGTCACCGTCTACCGGTACTACAAGAGCTACTCGTTCTGACGCAGCTTCTCCGCAGGTCCGTCACGCCCTGGTGGTAGCGCCGTGACGCGTGCTCCCGGATCGTCGGGAGCATGGCGACCACGAGCTTCACGCGCAGGCGCAGGACCGACGAGCGGGGCCAGGCGAGCGTCGAGCTCGTCGCGCTGTTGCCGCTGATCGTCCTGCTCGGTGCTCTGCTGGTGCAGGGCGTGCTGGCCGGCTGGGCGCTGTGGTCCGCCGGTGCCGGTGCGCGGGCCGCCGCCCGGGCGCAGGCGATCGGGGCGGCGCCGCTGGCGGCGGCGCGCGGTGCCCTGCCGGCCGGCCTGCGCGAGGAGGTGTCGGTGCGCACGGATGGCGAGGAGGTGCGCGTCCGGGTCCGGGTCCCGCGACTCGTGGGAGGCGTCCCGCTGGGCACCGTCGAGGCCCGGTCGCGGTTCACGCCACAGGGTGGCGGCGCATGAGCCGTGCGCGGGAGTCCGGGCAGGCGAGCGTCGAGCTCGTCGCCATCCTGCCGCTCGCGCTGGTCATCGCCGTCGCGGTCGCGCAGCTGATCGCCGCCGGCAGCGCCGAGGAGCTGGCGGGCGCCGCCGCGACGGCGGGCGCCGCCGCACTGCTGCAGGACGGCGATCCCGTCGCCGAGGCCCGCGCGGCCATCCCTGGGCGATCGTCCCGCGACGTGACCGTCCGGGTGCAGGGCCGCCGGGTGACGGTCCGGGTGCGCCCGCGGGCCGTGGCCGGACCGCTGGCCGGGCTGCTGATCGCGGAGGCCCGTGCCGACGCCGGGGCCCCGGGCGGTGGACGATGAGCGCGCCCGCTCCGCTGGTGGCGCTGCTCTGCGGCGACGGCGCGCCCGCGGCGACCGGCGCGGCGCTCGCCGCCGGCCTGCGCGGCGCGCGGGGTGACGCGGCCGTCGTCGTCGCGGTCCTGCCGGGGTCGGCCTGCGGCGCCGCGGCGCCCGCGACCGTCCCGGGGCGCGCCGCCGCCCGCCGGCTGGCGGCATCGCTACGTCTGCGGGGCAGCGACGCGACGGTGAGCGGGAGGCTCGTGCTCGTCCGGCTGGCAGAGGCACCGGCGGTCGGTACCGCCGAGGTCCAGCGAGTCGCCGCGGCGTGTGACGTCCCGGTCGTGGTGGTGCTCGCAGGCACGCGCGACGACGTGCACGAGCCGCTCCTGGCCGGCTGTGACGAGGTCGTCGCGCTGCTCCCCGCCGAGCCGCCGGAGGGCCTCGAGGCGCTCGCGCGGGAGGCCGGGATCGGCCACGTCGTCAGCTTGGGCGTCCCGGCACTTGCCCGCGGCCTCGCCCTGACCGGCGTCCCCGTGCTCGGCCCGCTGCGGGACCTCGGCGCCGCGTTGGGAGGGGCCGCATGAGCCGGGTCCGGGAGGAGTCCGGGCAGGCTCTGCTGCTCATGGTGGGCGCGCTGCTACTGATGCTCTCGCTCGCGATCGCCGCGGGGGCACTCGCCCGCGACTTCGGCTCGCGCGCCGACGACCAGCGTGCGCTGGACCTCGCGGCACTCGCGGCCGCCCGGGTGATGGCCGACCGCTACGCCGAGGTCGTCGACCCGATCGGTGACGGGCACGGCGGGGAGCCGACGGCACCGTCGGGTGCGGGGCTGCACCGCGACGCCTACGTCGCCGCCGCCCGCGGGGCCGCCGCGGAGACCGCGGCGCGCAACGGCCTCGAGGAGGTGGAGGTGTCCTTCCCGGGCGCGGCCCCGGGGGTGGTCCCGCTGCGGGTCCGGGTCCGGGCCACCAGGGGAGGCGCGAAGGACGGGCCACACGCCGCGCTCGAGGCGGTGGCCGAGGCGTCGCCGCCCGCGGCGACCGTCCTGCCCGCCGGCGCAGCCGGGGCGGGCCAGTACACCGGTCCGCTCGAGCACCGGGACGGCAAGCCGATGCGCCCCGACGTCGCCCGGGCCTACGACCGCATGCGCACCGCGGCCCGCGCGGACGGCGTGACCCTCGTCGTGGTCTCCGGCTTCCGCAGCGACGCGGAGCAGGCGGTGCTCTTCGCGCGGAACCCCGACCCGAAGTGGGTGGCCCCACCCGGGAAGAGCCTGCACCGGCTCGGGACCGAGCTGGACCTCGGACCGGCGGCGGCCTACGGCTGGCTCGCGCGCAACGGGAGGCGATTCGGGTTCGTTCAGCGCTATGCGTGGGAGGCCTGGCACTACGGCTACGTGCGGAACGCGGGCACCGCCTCCGTCGGATACGGCCGGTCGGCGGGGATCCGCGGCTCCGGGGGCGGCTCCGGAGCCGCGTCCGTGTCGCGTTCGGGGACCGGCGGCGACGGCCGGGCAGGCACCGGCCTCCCGGCCTGGGTCCCGGCGGTCTACCGGCCCATGATCGCCCGGTCGGCGCAGCGCTGGAACGTCGGCGCCGTCCTTCTGGCCGCGCAGTTGCGGACCGAGAGCGGCTTCGATCCGCGCGCCCGTTCCCGCGCGGGCGCGCAGGGCATCGCGCAGTTCATGCCGGGCACGGCGCGGGAGTACGGGCTGCGTGATCCTTTCGATCCGGCTGCGGCGATCGACGCGCAGGCGCGACTGATGCGCGACCTGCTGCGGAAGTTCGGGGCGGTTCCGCTCGCGCTCGCGGCCTACAACGCGGGTGGCGGCGCCGTACTGGCGTGCCGGTGCGCGGCGCCGTATGCAGAGACCCGCGACTACGTCGCCAGGATCCTGGCGCTCATCCTGGGGACGGGGGACGTCACCGGGCTCGGCGCGACGCAGCTGACGGTGCGCCTCATCGCCTAGGGCCGGACGCAGCAGCGCTCCCGGCCCAGGAAGGCCGGGAGCGCGGGAGTGGTCGTGGAACCTCGCCGGGGCTACGCGACAGGTGCCGCGCAGACCACGAAGGCGCGGAAGTCCCGGGCCACGGTCGAGGTGTTCTTGCCCTCGGCGCGGTAGCCGGTCATGACGCCCTGCGCGTTGACGACGGGGAGCAGCGAGCTCAGCGTGCCCGAGCCGACCGTCGTGTCGGTGCCGGCGATGTACCAGGCGCCGCCACCGGAGATCGCGACCTCGCCGGTCGCGCAGGAGGCGGTCAGCTCGGCGCCGTTGTTGACCGGGACGTTGCTGCTCAGCAGCGAGCGGACCGTGCGGACGGACCGCAGGTACTCGGCCGGGGCGCGGCCGCCGAGCTTCTCGGCGTCGAGCGCCTTGTCCGCCGACTTGGCGGTGTCCGCCGCGAGGGCGGTCTTCGCGCTGTCGGCGGTCGTCGCGGTCGTCGCGGTGTCCGCGGTCTTCGCCGTGTCGGCCGTCTTCGCGGTCTCCGCCACCTTGGCGAGGTCGGCCAGCAGCGCCCGGCTCGAGAGCGGGACGAGCCCGAGCTTCGACTCCTTGATCTGGGTGCCGGTGAGCGAGTTGTTCATGACGCGGTCGGCCGGGACCGACCGCTTCTTCAGCTGCTTGCCGCTGAGCTGTGCAGCGGCGTAGCCCGTGCCGGCCATGGAGAAGAGCAGCGCCACGAGGGCGAGCACGAAGGCCGGGGTGGGGCGGGTGGTGGTGATGGAGCGCATGGTGATCCTCCTGGGATCCTGTGCGGTGAGCCGGGTGCTCTCCGCTGATGGATCCAGCTTCGGGGAGGAACGCCGCCCGGTCTGTCCCGGTGGCAACGCCCGGAGTGTCAAGCTCGTGACACGACGCGCTCTTCCAGCGGATTGAGGCGCGGAGCGGGGCGGCAGCCCGCGCCGCGGGCCTCCCGTACGCCAACATTCGTCCGGGCTGCGTCCAGCCGCGCGGGGTCGACGCTCCGGCGCCCGACGTGGAGAGGGTGTCCCCGCTCTGCGTCCGTCCCCGCCTCCTCGGCCGATCGCTCGCCGCTCTCGCCGCCATGCTCGTCATGCTCAGTGTCGTGATGAGCTCCGCCTCGGCGAACGTCGCGCCGCGCCTGCAGTTCGGGATCTATCCGTGGGGCGCCGCCGGTGCGACGACCTCGATCGCGCCGTCGGTCCCGGAGAACGCCGACAAGTCGATGGCGGCCGTCCGCGCGGTGAAGGGCGACCGCCCGTTCGTCGTCCACGTGTACGGCGATTACACCGGCGTCTCGAACGCGTCCGTGGATGGCCTTCTCAGCGAGGCGTCGTGGTGGTCGGCCAACGGCATGAAGGTGTCGGCGGTCCTGCGTTACCGCCCGGCGGACAAGAGCAAGGCAGCCGGCTACCCGGCTTGGGTCCGGACGCAGACGCGGCGGCTGGCCGCTGTGACCGGCCTGTATTCGATCCACGTCGGCAACGAGCCGAACAACCTCTCGCCGGGAGCAGGAGACGGCTCGTACCCCGGCGTGATCGACGCGATCGCTGCCGGCGTGCCCGCGGCGCGCGCCGAGCTCGACGCGCTAGGACGTTCCGGTGTTCGCGTCGGCTTCAACTGGGCGGCGGGGTCGTTCCCGACGACCACCGAGCCCATGTGGGCGGCCCTGCGGCAGGCCGGCGGCACGACGTTCACCTCCGCCGTCGGCTTCGTCAGCGTCAACGTCTACCCGGGCACCTGGTCGCCGCCGTCCGCCTTGGTGCCGCCGACCGCGACCCAGGTCGCCTCGACCGTTCGCGCGACGCTCGACGCGCTCCGGACCCGGCACATGCCGGCCGCCGGTGTCGGCGGCGCCGACATCATCGTCGGTGAGACCGGATACCCGACGAGCTCCACGCGCACCGAGGCGACCCAGGAGATGGTCCTGAGGACCGTCGTCGACGAGGTGGAGACCGTCCGCGGCCTCTACGGCGTGACCGACCTCTACGCCTTCGCGCTCCGGGACGGCAACACCGCGTCGGGACAGCTCGAGAACGGCTACGGCCTCCTTCGCGACGACTACTCGGCGAAGCCCGCGTTCGCGGTCCTGAAGAACGCCGTCTCACGCCCGGAAGGCGAGGTGCCTGCGCCGACGGAGCCTGCGCCTGCGCCGACGGAGCCTGCGCCAGCGCCTGCGCCTGCGCCGACGGAGCCTGCGCCTGCGCCGACGGAGCCTGCGCCAGCGCCGACAACGCCTACGCCGATCTCCGCGACCCCGGTCGAGCCGGCGCCGGCACCGGGCAAGGTCAAGAGGAGCCCGAGGCTCCGGGTTTCCCGGGCGACCCTCGTCGGGACGAGCACGCTCGACCTCGTCGCCCCGATCTCGCGAGCCGCAAAAGGACGCGTACGGATCACCGTCTGGGCGGCCGGTCGCACGACGCGGTTCACGGCGAAGGTCAGCCGCGGACGCATCCGCGTCCGCCGCGCGCTTCCTCGCACACGGAGCAAGGTCCGTCGCGCGGTGCTCACCGTTCGCTACAGCGGCGACTCGCGCATGCGCGCCCAGACGGTGCGGCGCGTCGCGACGCGCTGAGCCGGGCGCGGCCGGCCCCGACGTCTCCGGGCTCGGTGCGGCGCAGCTGACGGTGCGGCTCGTCGCGCAGCACCGGGCGGCGACGCCCGCAGTGTCAAGCTCGCGACACGACGCGCTCCGGATCGCCGACGGCGGCGGTCGAGACCGGCCCGACCGTCACCGGAATGCCGTTGAGCACGGCAGTGCCCGACAACGGCTCCACGACGAGCTCGTCGGTCAGGACGTTCGAGTTGACGCCCGCGTGGGCGCCCGCGACGCCCATCCGCGTGCCGTCGACGCCGTGGCCCCAGCCATGCGGCAGGCTGACGACGCCGCGCATGACGTCGGTCGTGACCTCGACCGGCACCTCGACCTCGCCGGCCCGTGCGGACACGACCGCCGCGCCGCCGTCCGCCAGGCCCAGCCGGTCGGCGTCCTCCGGGTGTACGTGCAGCGTGCAGCGCGCCCGGCCGCGGACGAGCAGCGGGAGGTTGTGCATCCAGGAGTTGTTGGATCGCAGGTCGCGCCGGCCGACGAGCAGCAACTGGTCGGCCGCCGTGGCCGCGCCCTGGGCGTCGAGCTCGTCCACGAGGCGCGGCACGTCGCCCAGCAGCAGCGTGGGGGCGAGGTCGATCAGGCCGCCGGGCATCCGCAGCACCTCGGGCAGCCGGGACTTGAGCGCACCGCAGTCGACGCCGTGCGGCGCCGCCAGCAGGGCGTCCAGCGACAGGCCGTCGGTCGGCACGGCGTCCCCGGGGGCGACGAGCGCCTCACGGTCATCGACGAGGCCGAGTCCCGGACCTGGCGCCCCGAGCTCCGGGAAGCCCGCGCCGTACGGGCCACAGCGCAGCATGAGGTCGAGGATGCGCTCCGGCCCGCGCCCGCCCGCGAGCGTCGCGGCGACCTCGGCGGCGTCGAGCCCGAAGGCGGGTGAGCCGGCCGTCATGGTCTCCTTGCGCGCCGCCTCACCGGTGACGAAGGCGTCGATCGCGTCGACGTCGGCGCCCGGACCCTGCCCGGTCACCACGCCGACGAGCCGCAGGAGCGTCTCCCACTCGTGCGGCATGTCCGCCGGCTTCTCGACCGCCGGAGCCGAGTAGTTCGCGACGTCGCGGATCGCGAAGCCGTAGAGGGCCACGTCGTAGTGGGACCGCTCGAACGGCGACGGGACCGGCAGGATCACGTCGGCGTGCCGCGTCGTCTCGTTGAGGTAGATGTCGACGCTGACCATGAAGTCCAGCGAGGCGAGCGCCGCGTCGAGCCGCTCGCTGTTGGGCGTGCTCACGACGGGGTTCCCGGCAAGCGTGATCATCGCCCGGATCTGTCCCTCGCCGGGCGTCTCGATCTCTTCGGCGAGGACCGCTGCCGGCAGCTCGCCGAGCACCTCGCCCAGTCCGCGCACCCGGCTGGCCCAGCGCGACGGGCGGGCGCCGCGACCGTGCCCGGGCTGCTCCTGATCGGCGCCGGTCGTCGTCGGTCCGCCGGCCACCGGCGTCGTGAACAGCGCGCCGCCCGGCACGTCGAGGTTGCCCGTGAGCACGTTGAGCACGTCGACGAGCCAGCTGGTCGTCGTCCCGAACGCCTGGGTCGTCGTGCCGATCCGTCCGTAGACCGCGGCCGTCGGCGCGGCCGCGAGGTCGCGGGCGAGCCGCCGGATCTCGTCGGCGGCGATGCCGCACGCGGCGGCCGCCCGCTCGGGGGTCACCGCGGCGACGGCGTCACGCAGCTCGTCCAGCCCGCGTACCCGGCCCTCGCTTCGGCCGAGCGTGACCAGGTCCTCCTCGAACAGCACGTGCGCCATCGCGGCGAGCAGGAAGGCGTCGGTCCCCGGACGGATGAAGTGGTGCTCGTCCGCCTCGCGCGCTGTGCGGGTCCGGCGCGGATCAATCACGACGAGCCGGCCGCCGCGCCCACGCAGGGCCCGCAGCCTTCCGCGGACATCCGGGGCGGTCATGAGGGAGCCGTTGGACGCGAGCGGGTTGGCGCCGAGGATCAGGAGATGGTCGGTGCGGTCGAGGTCCGGGATCGGCACCGACGTCGCCGTGCCGAACATGTGGGCGGCGGCGAGCTGCTTGGGGTACTGGTCGACCGTGCTGGCGGAGAAGACGCTCTTCGTCCCGAGCGCCTTCAGCAGTACCCGGCCGTGGACCATCGCCCCGAGGTTGTGGGCCGACGGGTTGCCGAGGTAGGCGCCGATGGTGTCCCGACCGTGCTCGGCGGCGATCGCCGGGAGGCGCTCGGCGATCACGGCGAACGCCTCGTCCCAGGTGACCTCGGCGTGCGTGCCGTCGGCCTGCTTGAGCAGCGGGCGGCGCAGCCGGTCGGGGTCGTCGTGCAGCTCCCGCAGGGAGACGCCCTTGGGGCACAGGAAGCCCTTGCTGAACACGTCGAGCTCGTCGCCGCGCACGCGGGTGACCGCGCCGTCGGCGATCGTGAGCTCCAGCCCGCAGGTCGCCTCGCAGAGCGGACAGGTGCGGAATGCCGTGGTCGTGTCTCCCATAGGTCCACCTTCCCACACCGCGCGCTCAAGATCGACCGGCCTGCGGACGATGCAAGGGAGTGCCATGGATGGCACGCACCAGGACTGGACAAGGACGCTGGACGAGAAGGCCGCAGCCTGCTGCGAGGCGGCGCTGGACGACCTCGGCCGCCTGCCCGTCTTCAACGGCACCGTGCAGCGGATCCTCGCCGTGGTCGACGACGTCGACGCCACGAACGACCAGCTGATCGCCGCCCTGGAGTGCGACGCGACGTTCGCCGCCAACCTGCTGCGGTTCGCGAACTCCGCGAGCCGCTCCCACCCGATCCGTGCCCGCTCGATCCGGCAGGCCGTGATGTTCGTCGGCCGCGACGCGCTCCGGCGCCTCACGCTGGAGACGGCGACCTACCGTTTCCTCGAGCGCAGCCGCGGCAACGGCCGGGCGGCCTGCGGCCAGCTCCACCTCCACGCGCTGTCGGTCGCCCTCGGGGCGGCGACCGCCGCGGACCACGCCGGTCACGGGGGAGACCTGGCGCACCTCGCCGGCCTCCTGCACGACGTCGGCAAGCTCGTGCTCCCGCGCGCGTTCGGGGACGAGGCGCTCGACGCCATCGCGACGGTGGCTCCGGGCGGCGGGCGGCGGGCGCTGCTGGAGCGCGAGCAGCTCGGGATCGACCACGCACAGGCCGGCGCGCTGCTGGCGCGACGCTGGGGGATGCCCGATCCGGTCATCGCGGCGATCGCCTGGCACCACGGCGGGCCGGACTGCGACGTCTCGCCGAGCGCGGAGGTCGCGTGCGTGCAGCTCGCGAACATCGTCGCGACGATGCTCACCTCCGGGGACGCCGACCAGGCCCTGCTGCAGCTCGCGCTCGAACGGGCCGAGCTGCACGCCGACGTCCTCGACGGCCTCGCGACCCAGGCGGCGCTCGCCTCGGCGACCCTCGCCGACGGCGGCACCGCCCAGCGGATCGCGCACCTCGAGCGTCTCGCGCAGCGCGACGACCTGACGGGGATCGCCAACCGCCGGCACTGGCTGCAGACGGGGCGCACCGCCGTCGAACGCGACGCGCAAGCCGGCTGCGTGCTGCTGGCGGACGTCGACCGCTTCAAAGCGGTCAACGACGGGCACGGTCACCCCACCGGGGACCTCGTCCTCCGCGAGATCGGTCACCTGCTGCAGGGCTACGGGACGGCAGGGCGGCTCGGCGGCGACGAGTTCGCGCTCTGGACGCCCGCGCCGCTGGCGACCGCCCACGCGCACGCGATCGAGCTGCTCGACCGGCTCGCAGGGGCGTTCGCGGATCGTCCGGACCTCCCGCTGGTCGGCCTGTCGATCGGCATCGCGGAGGCGCCACAGCACGGCCGTCTCCTGGACGACCTCATCGCGGTGGCCGACGCCGCCCTCTACGACGCCAAGCGCGCCGGACGCGGCCGGGTCGAGCTCGCCCCGCCTGCTGCGCCCGTGTCCGCCGCCGCCTGACGCCCCCGGCTCGCCGGCCCGACGGGGTCCGTACCCTCGGCTCTTGCCCGTCCACGCCCGTCTCGCGGCCCTGCTCGCCGCGGTCCTCGTCGTCTGCGGCGTGCTCGTCGCCGGGTGCGGCGGGAGCCCCGCACCGCCAACCGCGGTGCCCGCCGTCGTGACCGTCGTGCAGGACGACGCCGAGCTGCTGCACCGCACGCCGCAGCGCATCGCGCGCACGCTCGACGATCTGCAGGCCCTCGGCGTCGACTGGGTCCGCGTCACCGCCGGCTGGTCGGTCATCGCCCCGCAGCCGTCGGCCCGGACGAAGCCGGCGCGCTTCGACGCGACCGACCCCGAGGCCTACCCGGGCGGGGCCTGGGACGCGCTGGACCGCCTGTCGCGGATGACCCGCGAACGCGGCATGCGGTTGAACGTCGACATCGCCTTCTGGGCGCCGCGCTGGGCGGTCGCCGACAGGGACATGCCGGGACGCGACGACCGCCGGCGCGAGGCGCCGGACCCGCGCGAGTACGCCGACTTCGCGCAGGCGGTCGCCCGCCGCTACGCCCGCGCCGCCGCCTTCACGGTCTGGAACGAGCCGAACCACAACGCGTTCCTGCTGCCGCAGTGGACGCCGGACGGCGACCCGGCGGCTCCCGCCGTCTACCGCGCGATGCTCCGGGCGGCGGTACCCCGGATCGAGCGGGCGGCGCCCGACGCGCTGGTCCTGATCGGTGCGACCTCCTCGGTCGGGACCGCGGCGGACCCGGAGCGACCGACCGAGCGGATGTCCCCGCTGACCTTCGCGCGGGAGCTCGCGTGCGTCGACGAGGAGCTCCGGCCGACGCCCACGCACCCCGGCTGCGCGCCGCCGTTCGCGCCGCTGCCCGGCGACGGCTGGTCGCATCACCCGTACGCGCTGGACCTGCCGCCCGACGCCCGCGACCCGCGGCCCGAGACGGTCCGGATCGGCGACCTCGACCGTCTCGGCGACCTCCTCGACGCCCTGCACGAGCGGGGACGCACGGCACGCAGGCTGCCGATGTACCTGACCGAGTTCGGGTACCAGACGAACCCGCCGGACCCGACCTGGGAGGTGACGACCGCGGACCAGGCGCGCTGGCTTCCCGAGGCGGAGCGGATCGCCCGGGCCGACCCGCGGGTGCGCGCGACGTCGCAGTTCCTCGTCCGCGATCTCCCCGAGCGTCCGGACGCCGGAGACCTCCGGGCCCGCTGGCGGGACTACCAGTCCGGTCTGCGGTACGAGGACGGCCGGGCGAAGCCCGCGCACGCGGCGTTCGCGTTGGCCCTGAGCGTCCGGCGATCACGCGACCCCGGGACGATCGCCGTCTGGGGCCTCGTCCGCCCCGGCGACGGGCCGCGCGAGGCGGTCGTCGAGGAGCGCCGCGGCGGCCGTTGGGAACGCCTGGGCGCCTGGACCACGAGGCCGGACGGGTCTTTCGAGGCGACGGTCACGGCAGATCCCGACGGGACCTACCGCCTGCGCAGCGGCAACAGGACAGGGCCTGCCCTCCGCGGTTCGTATCCTCGATAGGCCGCATGCCGACGACGTCCTCCAAGAAGCCCCGCCTGGCGGAGCAGCGCAAGGGCCTGCCCGACGGGCCGGGCGTCTACCTGTTCCGGGACGGCAAGGGCAAGGTCATCTACGTCGGCAAGGCGAAGTCGATCCGCAAGCGCGTCTCGTCGCACTTCACCAAGCAGTCGGGACGCCCGCAGTCCGCCGGCCACGCCGACATGGTCCGACTGGTCGAGGACATCCAGTGCCTGCTGGTCTCCAGCGAGACCGAGGCGCTCCTGACCGAGCAGAACTTCATCAAGCAGTACCGGCCGAAGTTCAACATCCGGCTGCGCGACGACAAGAGCTACCCGTTCATCGCGATCAGCATGGACGAGCCGTACCCGCGGGTGTACTTCACGCGTGAGAAGCACCGGCGCAACCGCCTGTACTTCGGTCCGTACTCGAGCGCGAAGAAGGTGCGCAACACGCTCGACCTCCTCGCCAAGATCTTCCTGTTCCGCTCGTGCACGGGCACGGAGCCCGGCCGGCGGAGCGGCTCGCCGTGCCTCGACTACTACATCAAGCGGTGCGGGGCGCCCTGTGTCGGCTACGTCTCGCAGGCGGAGTACCGGGAATCGATCGACGGAGTCGTCGCGTTCCTCTCGGGCCGCTTCAAGGACGTCGAGCGCGACCTCGAGGCGAAGATGAAGACGGCCGCCGCCGCGCAGCAGTTCGAGCAGGCCGCGCTGGAGCGCAACCGCCTGCGGTCCGTCCAGGCACTCCTGGAGAAGCAGCGCGTCTCCAACGACGCGACCGGCACGCTCGACGTCGTCGCGATCGCGCTCGAGGGGACGGAGGCCAACGCCCAGGTCTTCCAGGTGCGCGACGGCGTGCTGAGCGACCGGCAGAGCTTCTACCTCGAGAACGTCGCGGAGGCGGACGTGGGGGAGGTCGCCCTCGAGTTTCTCCTGCAGTACTACGGAGACGGCATCGGGATCCCGCCGCAGGTCATCGTCCAGCACGAGCTGGAGGACCTCGACGTCATGGGCGAGCTGCTCGCGGAGCGGCGGGGCGCGGCGGTGGAGGTCCGCGCGGCGGAGCGCGGCGACAAGCGCCGACTGCTCGACCTCGCGCTGCGCAACGCCAAGCTCGCGCTGGACCAGGAGAAGCTGAAGAGCGAGCGCCGCCGCCAGCAGCGCGTCGAGGCGCTCGACGGCCTGCAGACCGCGCTGCGTCTGGACACGCTGCCGCTGCGGATCGAGTGCTTCGACATCTCCAACCTCATGGGCACGCACACCGTGGCGTCGATGGTCGTCTTCGAGGGCGGCGCGCCGAAGAAGTCCGACTACCGTCGCTTCAAGATCCGCGGGGAGGAGGGCATCGGCCGGCCCGACGACTTCGCCTCGATGAACGAGGTGCTGAGCCGGCGCTACGCGCAGTGGGCGACCCAGCAGGAGCTGAGCCCGCACGACCCGTCGCGCAACGAGAGCTTCGCGACCCTCCCGAACGTCATCGTCATCGACGGCGGCAAGGGCCAGCTCTCCGCTGGTGCCGCCGCCCTGCAGGGGTTCCGCGACCGCGGCGTCGCGATCATCTCCCTCGCCAAGCGCATCGAGGAGGTGTTCCTCCCGGAGCGCTCCGACCCGATCCTCCTGCGGCACGACACGCCCGAGCTGCAGCTGCTGCAGCGGGTTCGGGACGAGGCCCACCGCTTCGCGATCACGCACCACCGCCAGCGCCGCGACGCCGCGATGACGACGTCGATCCTCGACGACCTCCCGGGCATCGGCGCCGCGCGCAAGCGCACGCTGCTGAAGCACTTCGGCTCGCCCGATGCGGTCTTCGAGGCCAGCCGGGAGCAGCTCGAGGGCGTCCCCGGCCTGCCGGGAAAGACGGCGCGCGAGCTGTACACGTTCCTGCACCGGACCTCTGGCTAGGATCCCTGGAGTGACCGAGACCGCCCCGCGCCTGGAGGACCTGGTCATCATCACCGGCCTCTCGGGGGCCGGGAAGTCCACGGCGATGAACGTCTTCGAGGACGCCGGCTACTTCTGCGTCGACAACCTCCCGCCGGAGATGATCCGCTCGCTCGTGGACCTGTTCCTCCACGAGGGCTCGAAGGTCGAGCGGGCGGCCGTCGTCAGCGACGTCCGCGGCGGGTCGTACTTCGAGTCGCTCAGCGCGGTGCTCGAGGACCTCTCGGCCCGGGACATGCCGCACCAGGTCCTGTTCCTGGAGGCCGACGAGGACGCCCTGATCACGCGGTACAAGGAGACGCGCCGGCGTCACCCGCTGTCCCCGCGCGGCTCTGTGGCGCAGGGCATCGCAGCCGAACGCGAGTTGCTCGCGGGCGTCAAGGAGCGGGCGGACGCCGTCGTCGACTCGACGGGGATCAACGGCGCGTCACTTCGCAAGCGCATCGCCGACGAGTTCCTGCCGCGGACGAAGGTCACGAAGCTCGCGGTGACGTTCGAGAGCTTCGGCTTCAAACACGGGCCGCCCCGTGACGCCGACCTCTCCTTCGACGTGCGGTTCCTGCCCAACCCGCACTACATCCCCGAGCTGCGCATGCTCACCGGCAAGGACCCGGGGGTCGTCGAGTACGCCTCACGCGAGGGCAAGCTCGCGGAGTTCTACGGGCACCTCATCCCGCTCCTGGACTTCCTCCTGCCGCAGTACCAGGCCGAGGGCAAGACGCACCTGGTCGTGGCGATCGGCTGTACCGGCGGCCGGCACCGCTCGGTGGCCATCACCGAGCACCTCGGCGCGCGCTACGGCGAGCGGGAGGACCTCTACACCGAGATCGTCCACCGCGACATCGGTCGCGCAAAGCCCTGAACCAGGGCCCCCACGGACGCTACGTTGGCCAGGTGACCTGGCCGCCCGTCACCGAGCCGCTCCTGATGGAGCGGCTCTCGATGGATGACGAGGCGTTCGACGCGTTCTTCCTGCGCACCGCGCAAGAGGTGGGGCGGCGGACCTGCCGCGAGGAGGACGTCGTCCGCGCCCAGGAGTATCCGTGGCACTCCGGGGGCGACACCGTTGCGGCCGGCCCGCCCGGGGCGGGAGAGGACGGGCGGTACCCGCTGCTGGCGATCGGCTCCAACGCCGCGCCCGCGCGCCTGGAGCTGAAGCTCGCCTCGCTGCCCGAGGAGGACCGGGTCCTCCCGGTCAGCCCGGGTGAGCTGCACGACCTCGACGTCGGCGTGTCCGCGCACCCGACCGCCTACGGGTCCTTGCCCGCCACGCTCTTCGCCAGCGCCGGCACCGCGGTCCGCAGCACCGTCCTGTGGGTCACGTCGCGGCAGCTGACCCACCTGACCTGGACCGAGCTGACCTACCGGCTCGGCCGCCTCGACGCCGCGCGCTTCACCGCCGACGACGGGACGCCGGTGGACCGGCCGCTGGTCTTCGCCAGCCGCTTCGGCGCGTTCTGCCCGACGGGCGAGCCGGTCGCGCTCGCGGCGATCCCGGCGCTGCGCCGCACGGCGATCGCCCACGACCAGCGAATTCTGCTCGACCTCGCGGCCCCGCTCGCCCTGGGCGCACGGGCGACGGGGGAGGACCTCGTGCGTGCGGTCCTCACCGACCTCCGGGGCTTCGTGACGGGGCCGGGCCGGCGGCTGCGCGAGTACGGCAGACCCCTCACGGCGGCCGGGTGGACCCCGTGGCCGGGAGGGTCGGCGACCTGACCGTCCGGTCCGCCCGCGACGATGCCGCGCGTGTTCGCCCACATCGGGTTCGAGGTCGCCGACCTCGCGCGCTCGGCCCGCTTCTACGACGCGCTGTTCTTCCCCCTCGGCTGCCGGCGGCAGTTCGAGGGTCCCGGCGCGGTCGCCTACGGACGCATCGACCCGCGGTTCTGGATCGTGCACCGCACGCGGATGGCGGCGCCCGGCTACGGGCACGTCGCGCTCGAGGCGGTCGGCAAGGCCGCCGTGGAGGCCGCCTACCGGGCCGGCCTCGACGCGGGGGGCCGCGACGACGGCCCGCCAGGCCCGCGCCGCCAGTACGGGCCCCGGTACTACGCCGCCTACCTGCTCGACCCGGACGGCTACCGGGTGGAGATCGTCAGCGGCGAGAGCTGAGTCGTCGGCCGCGGCTGCGGTTCAGCGGAACCGCCGTCGCTCGCCCGCGCGGGGTGGCTGCTGCGGTTCAGCGGAACCGCGTGCGGGGTGTTCCGTCCGACGGTCGTGCGAACATGTGTTCGTGCAATCGGAGGTGGCATCGTTGCGGGAACTGGAGCGGCGGATTGTCGATCTGGCCCGCGGGATGCGCTCGCGGGTGGCGGAGTGGTTGGTACTGGTCGGGGAGTTCGACGCACGGGGCGGCGTGGACGGGACGCGGTTCGCGGGAACGGCGGAGTGGCTCGCGTTCGAGTGCGACCTGACCGCCCGGACCGCGCGCGATCACGTGCGAGTCGCGCGGCGGCTGGTCGAGTGGCAGTCGGTCGCCGACGCGTTTGCGCGGGGGGAGCTGTCGTACTCGCAGGTGCGAGCGATCACGCGGGCCGACGTGTCGGAGGACCAGGCGGCGCTGCTGGAGGTTGCGCGACGGTGCACGGCGGCGCACCTGGAACAGCACGTACGTGCGTTGCGGTCGGCTCAGTCGTCGGACCTCGACGCGGCGCGCGAGGCGCATGCGCGGCGGTGCGTGGAGTGGTTTCACGATGTGGACGGGACCCTGCGGTTCTGGGGGCGTCTGGCCGGCGAAGTCGGTGTGGCGTTCGTAGAGGCGGTCGAGACCGCGGCTGCGGCGCTGCACCCCGAGCCCGAGTCGGGCGCGGCAGCGGAGCCGGACGGCGTGCGGCGTCCGTCTCGGGTCGCGCGTCGGGCCGACGCGTTGGCGGAGATCGCCCTGAGCGGCAGCCCACGGACCCATGTCGTGCTGCACGTCGACCCGCAGGCGCTGGCCTGTCGTGCGACCGGTACCGAGCCGCGCGCCGGGCATCTCTGCGCCCTGGACGACGGTCCCGCAATTCCGTCGGACCTCGCCCGCCGCCTCACCTGTGACGCCGACGTTTCCGTGCCGGGCGTGAACCTCGGACGCACCCAGCGCGTCGTCACGCCCGCGCAGCGCCGGGCGCTGGAGGCCCGGGACGGCAGATGCTGCGCGATGCCCGGCTGCGACCGCCGGCACAACCTCGCCGCCCACCACATCACCCACTGGGCCCACGGCGGCGCCACCGACCTGCACAACCTCGTCCTGCTCTGCGCGTTCCACCACCGGCTCTTCCACGAAGAGGGCTTCAGCATTCGACGACACCGTCAGGGCGCCCCGGAGTTCCACGACCGTCAAGGACGTCGGCTGCACGCGACCCCCGACCGCGCCCCGCCGCTCGCGGCCGCGGCATGAGCCGGTGGAGGAGGCCATCCCACATGCATCACAGGTAGGGTTCGACGTCCTGCCGGGCTCGTCGTGACCGTCCGGCTCTGCCCCGATCGCCCAGACCCCAGGAAGGTCCTGATCCCATGTCCGTACGCGTCGGCATCAACGGCTTCGGCCGCATCGGCCGCAACGTCTTCCGTGCCGCCAAGGCAGCGAACGCCGATATCGAGTTCGTCGCCTTCAACGACCTGACCGACAACGCCACCCTGGCGCACCTGGTCAAGTACGACTCCATCCTCGGCCCGTACCCGGGCACCGTCGAGGTCGACGGCGACAACCTCGTCATCGACGGGCAGGCGATCCGCGTGTTCGAGGAGCGCGACCCCGGCGCGCTGGACTGGAGCTCGCTCGACGTCGACGTCGTCATCGAGTCCACCGGCTTCTTCACGGCCCGCGACGACGCCGCGAAGCACCTCGGTGGCTCGGTCAAGAAGGTCATCATCTCCGCGCCCGCCAAGGGCGAGGACATCACGCTCGTGCTCGGCGTCAACGACGACCAGTACGACAAGGACAGCCACCACATCATCTCCAACGCGTCGTGCACGACGAACTGCCTCGCGCCGTTCGCCAAGGCGATCAACGACGCCGTCGGCATCGAGCACGGCCTGATGACGACGATCCACGCCTACACGGGCGACCAGCGCCTGCTCGACGCGCCGCACAGCGACCTGCGTCGTGCCCGCAGCGCCGCGACGAACCTCGTCCCGGCCTCGACCGGCGCCGCCAAGGCCGTCGGCCTCGTGCTCCCCGAGCTCAACGGCAAGCTCTCGGGCTTCGCGGTCCGCGCTCCCGTCCCGACGGGCTCGGTCGTCGACCTGACGATCCGCACGAACCGCGACACCACGGTCGACGAGATCAATGCCGCGGTCAAGGCCGCCGCCGACGGCCCGATGAAGGGCATCCTCGAGTACACCGCGGACCCGATCGTCTCCAGCGACATCGTCACGAACCCGCACAGCTCGATCTTCGACTCGCTGCTGACCCTCGCGATGGACGGCCGCATGGTGAAGGTCGTGTCCTGGTACGACAACGAGTGGGGCTACTCGAACCGCGTCGTCGACCTGGTGCAGCGCGTCCTCTAGGGGACGCCCACGCATGAAGACGCTCGACGACCTCGACGTCGCGGGGAAGACCGTCCTCGTCCGCGTGGACTTCAACGTCCCGCAGGCGGCCGACGGCCATGTCACCGACGACGCCCGCATCCGCGGTGCGCTGCCGACGCTCGCGGAGCTCCGCGAGCGCGGTGCGGAGAGGATCGTCCTGATGGCCCACCTCGGCCGGCCCAAGGGGGAGCGCGACCCCGCGCTGTCGCTGAAGCCCGTCGCGGCACGCCTGGGCGAGCTGCTCGAGCTCGAGGTCCCCGTGGCCGAGACGCTCGATCCGGCGGACCTGCCGGACGGCGAGGTCGTCATGCTCGAGAACGTCCGCTATGAGGCGGGAGAGACGAAGGACGACCCCGAGCTGGCGCAGCGGTACGCGGACCTCGCGGACGTCTACGTCAACGACGCGTTCGGGGCGGCCCACCGTGCGCACGCCTCGACGCACGGCGTCGCGAAGCTGCTCCCGTCGGCCGCCGGCCGGCTGCTGCAGCGCGAGGTGCAGACCCTGAAGGGGATCCTCGAGGCGCCGCAGAAGCCGCTCGTCGCGATCGTCGGCGGCGCGAAGGTGACCGACAAGATCGGCGTCATCGACGCGTTCCTCGACACCGCCGACGCCATCCTCATCGGGGGCGCGATGTGCTTTCCCTTCCTGAAGGCGCAGGGGCACTCCGTCGGCGCGTCGCTCTGCGAGGAGGACGGCGTGCCGGTCGCCAGGCGGGCGCTCGACGAGGCCGCGGCGAAGGGCTGCCGCATCCTGCTGCCCGTGGATCTCGTGCTCGGCGAGGCGTTCGACGCCGAGACGAAGGTGACGCCGCTGGCCGGCGTCGACGTCCCCGACGGCCTCATGGGCCTGGACGTCGGCCCGAACACCGCGGCGGGCTACGCGGCGGAGATCGTGGCGGCCGGCACCGTGTTCTGGAACGGGCCCATGGGCGCCTTCGAGCTGGAGCCGTTCGCGGCCGGCACGAAGGCCGTGGCCGAGGCCGTCGCCGCCTGCGAGGGCACGACGGTCGTGGGCGGTGGCGACAGCGCCGCCGCGCTCGCGCAGTTCGGCCTGGAGTCCCAGGTCACCCATCTGTCAACGGGCGGCGGCGCGTCGCTCGAGCTCATCGAAGGGAAGACCCTTCCTGGCGTGGAGGTCCTGTCATGAGCCGTATCCCCCTGATCGCGGGCAACTGGAAGATGCACAAGACGGTCGACGAGGCCGAGCAGTTCATCCAGGCGCTCCTGCCGAAGCTCTATGCGTCCGACGGCGCCGACGTGGCGCTGTGCGTGCCGTACCTCGACCTGCAGGCGATGGTCGACTCGACGCGCGGCTCGCGCGTCGAGGTCTACGCGCAGAACATGCATGAGGCGGAGCAGGGTGCGTACACCGGCGAGATCTCGGCCGCGATGCTGAGCGAGATCGACGTCCACGGTGCGGTGCTCGGGCATTCCGAGCGGCGCACGTACTTCGGCGAGACCGACAAGGCGCTCGCCCTGAAGGTCCCGGCCGCGCTCGACGCCGGGCTCAAGGTGATCCTCTGCGTCGGCGAGACCGAGCAGGAGCGCGAGAACGGCGAGACCGAGCGGCGCCTGCGCCACCAGGTCCAGGAGGGGCTCGAGAAGCTCGCCAACGACCGTCTCGGCGACGTCGTCATCGCCTACGAGCCCGTCTGGGCCATCGGGACCGGCCTGACCGCCTCCCCGGAGCAGGCGCAGGACGCGCTGAGCTTCGTGCGCGCGCTCGTCGCCGACCGCGACAAGGAGCAGGCTCAGCGCACCCGCATCCTCTACGGCGGGTCGATGAACGCCGACAACGCGACGGAGCTGCTCGCGCTGCCCGACTGCGACGGCGGCCTGATCGGAGGCGCCTCCCTCGATCCGGCGAAGTTCGTGCCGATCGTCGAGGCCGCGGTCGCGCAGGGCCCCAAGGGCTGAGGATGGCGACGGTCCCGTCGGTCACCCTGGTCGTCCTCGACGGCTGGGGTCTGGCCCCGGCGGGACCGGGCAACGCTGTCTCCCTCGCCGCGACGCCGACGTTCGACGGGCTGTGCGAGCGCTTTGCGCACACGCAGCTCACCGCCTGCGGGCGCGCCGTCGGTCTGCCGGAAGGTCAGATGGGCAACTCCGAGGTCGGGCACCTCAACCTCGGGGCCGGCACGATCGTCCGGCAGGACCTGACGCGGATCGACGAGGCCGTCGAGAACGGCTCGCTCGCGGAGAACGAGACGCTGCGCGCGGCGTTCGAGGGCTTCTCCCGCGTGCACCTGGTCGGGCTGGTGAGCGACGGCGGCGTGCACTCGTCCGACCAGCACCTGCGCGCGCTGATCGACCTGGGGGCGGCGCTCGGCGTGCCCGAGGTCGTGGTGCACGCGTTCACCGACGGGCGCGACACGTTGCCGACCGGCGGCGCCGCCTTCGCCGCAGAGGTTGACGAGTGGTGCCTGCAGGCCGGCAACGCCCGCATCGGCACCGTGATCGGTCGCTACTTCGCGATGGACCGCGACCATCGCGAGGAGCGGACCGCCGCGGCGGTCGACCTGCTCGTCCGCGGCAGCGCGGAGCACCACGCCGAGACCGGTCGCGCGGCGGTCGAGGCGGCCTATGGGCGCGGGGAGACCGACGAGTTCGTCACGGCCACGACCGTCGGGCCGGGGGCGCTCGTGCGCCCGGGCGACAGCGTCCTGGCGTTCAACTTCCGGCCCGACCGGATGCGGCAGCTCACCGCCGCCATCGCGCCACACGTCGCCCGGTACACGTCGCTGACGCAGTACGACGAGACCTGGGACTGGCCGGTGGCCTACGCGCCCGACCGGCCGAGCGTGACGCTCGCCTCGACGATCGCGGCGACCGGTCGTCCGCAGCTGCACGTCGCGGAGACCGAGAAGTACCCCCACGTCACGTACTTCTTCAACGGTGGCGAGGAGGCGATCTTCCCCGGCGAGCGGCGCGAGATGGCCCCGTCCCCGCGCGACGTCGCCACGTACGACCTCAAGCCGCAGATGAGCGCCCGCGAGGCGGCGGACAAGTTCCTCGCCGCCTGGGACGCGGACGGTCCCGCGTTCGGGGTCATCAACTTCGCCAATCCCGACATGGTCGGGCACACCGGGGTCATCCCGGCGGCCGTGACCGCGATCGAGTTCGTGGACGGCTGCCTGGCGGATGTCGTCGCGAAGGTCACCGCGGGCGGTGGCGCGCTGATCGTGACCGCCGACCACGGGAACGCCGACAACATGCTCGAGCCCGACGGCTCGCCCAACACCGCGCACTCGCTGAACCCGGTGCCGCTCGTCGTCGTCTGGCCGGACGCCCTCGCGGACGCCGCCCCCGCGCTGCGCGACGGCGGGATCCTTGCGGACGTCGCGCCGACGGTGCTGGACCTGCTCGGCGTGCCCCAACCGCCGGAGATGACCGGCACCTCGCTGCTGCAGCGTTGATTGGCGCGGGCGGGCGGGACCATGTCCGAGGACTACCAGCCGGACAACCTGCTCGACCGGCGTTCCGACGCGTCGACGCTGCAGATCCACTACGACTGGATGGCCACGCGCGAGCGGGCGCTGGTCGGCCGGCACGTCGACCTCGCGGCCGGGGGGGACGTGCTGTCGGTGGGCTGCGGCTGGCATCCGGGCCGGCACCTCTTCCCGGCGCCCGCGTGGCGGATGACCGCGAACGACCTCGACGCCGCGCGCGCCGACTGGGTGGTGAATCAGGCCCACCCACCGCGGGCCGACGTCGCCGCCCTCGGCCGGGCCGGCGAGCTCGACGACCTGGCCGACGGCTCGTTCGACGCGATCCTCTACCGGCTGGTCCTGCACCACATCGTCTTCCAGCAGCCCCTCGACGGCGTCTTCGCGGAGGCGGCGCGGCTCCTGCGCCCGGGGGGCGTCGCCATCGCGGTCGAGCCGGGGCTCTGGCATCCGGTCGGCACCGCTCTGGCGGCCGCCAACCGCCTCGGGCTCGGCACGAAGGTGCACGGCACGCCCGACGACGTCCCGCTCTCGCCGCGCGCCCTGGCCCGGCACGTGCGCGCCGCCGGCCTGGAGCCGCGCCTGCACGCCATCACGTACTCCTGGCGCCGCCTCCCGCCGCGCGTGCAGCGCATCCTGCACGGTGCGGACCGCGCGATCGGATCGATCCCGGCGACCGCGCGGCTCGGGCACACGCTCCTGCTGGTCGCCCGCAAACCCGCGGAGTAGGATCGCGGCCATGGGCCTGAACATCACCGGCGTCGACTTCGTCACCCTCCCGACGAACGACATCGAGGCGTCGCGCCGCTTCTACGGCGAGGTGCTCGGCCTGCCGTTCGTCAAGAACTGGGGGGACCGGCCCGCGTCGGAGTACCAGGCCGGCAACCTGACGATCGCGATCATGGACCCGACCGGATTCGGCCAGGAGTACCAGGGCCCGCACACCTCGCCACTGGCGCTCGCGGTCGACGACGTCGCCGCGGCGCGGGAGCACCTTCTCGCCCAGGGGGTCACGTTCGTGACCGAGGCGTTCGACAGCGGCGTCTGTCACCAGGCGATCTTCCTGGACCCCACGGGCAACACGCTGGATCTGCACCACCGCTACGCGGCGTAGCACGCTTCGCCCAGCGGCGCCGCCTCCTCTGCTACCCTTCTCAGACGGGTCGAGCACGTGCTCGGCCGTAAGCAGTGTCCAGCGTTACCGCAGTCGTTGCCTCGCAGCACTCCGCGTCTCGCAGTTCACACATCCCCGGAGGGCAGCAAGATGGCAACAGGTACCGTGAAGTGGTTCAGCGACGAGAAGGGCTTCGGCTTCATCACGCCGGACGAGTCCGGTAAGGACCTCTTCGTCCACCACAAGGCGATCCAGGGCAGCGGCTTCAAGTCGCTGGCCGAGGGCGCCAAGGTCAGCTACGACGCGGAGGACGGCCCCAAGGGTCCCGCCGCCGCGAACGTCGTCGCGCTCTAGCGACACCCGAGCTTGAACGACGGGGGACCCGGGTGCGCCCGGGTCCCCCGTCGTCGTTCCGGATCTCCTCCTCACCGACACCAAGGACCGACATGGCTTCCAACGGCAAGAAGAAGACGACGATGGCGAAGCTGCAGCGCGAGCAGAGGATGCGCGAGAAGCGCATGGACAAGAAGGCCCGTCGCGATCAGCGCAAGGATGCGTCCGAGGCAGGACCCGACGTCGAGCCCGACTACGTCGCCGCGCGTACCGCCGGCCGTGAGGGCTTCGAGGACGACGACGCGACGTTCGACGCCCCGGCCGCCTGAACCTCCCCGGCGTTCAACGGCCGCGTCCTGACGCGGCCGTCGACCGCCAGGTGAGCAGCCTGCGCAAGCTGGGCCTGCGCGACCGGATCCAGGCGGTGATCTTCGGCTACGAGGCCGGTCTCCTGCGCCCGGGCGACACCGGGCGCTGAGACCGGTCGGCCGCGCCAGGGCCTACGGCACCCGGCGGGACGCGGTGACCGGGCCGGTGAACGTGGTGCCGTCCGCCGCGGTCCACGCGACCCGGTAGCGGCGGGTCGACGGAGCGGACCGCTTCGTCGAGAAGTAGCCGCGACGGTCCGTCTTGAGCGTGACGAGCTTGCGCCACTTCGACGAGCCCTTGTTCGCGTAGGTGATCGTCACCGACGTGACGGCGTTCGCGGGCCGCACGAGCCCCCACAGCCGGATCTTCCCGCCGGCGTAGCGGTCGGCGACCAGCGGCAGACGGAAGCCCTCGTACGCCGGCTTCGCCTTGCCCGCGAAGGTCCGCAGGCCCGACTCGAAGCCGCTGAACCGCGAGCCTCCCGGCGGATCGGGATCGGAGTCGCGCATGAGGTACTGCGAGAACGCCTTGACCCGGGAGCTCTTGTACGCGATCAGTTCGCTGATCGAGCGGAAGTCGGCCTGGGTCGACAGCGGGACGCCGCTGATCCGGTCCGGGAACGACTGGATGCCGAACTCGGTGAGGTACAGCGGCATGCCCTTGCGGATCGCGCCTGCCCGGCCTGCCCGGTCGAGCGCGGACGTCAGGCGGGAGAGGGTCCCGATGGTGACGTCGTCCTTTTTCGGGCTCTTGAAGTACGGGCCGAGACTCGTCGTGTACGGATGGTGCGCCCAGCCGTCCGCGTCGATCTTCCCGCAGCTCTTGGACTTGCGGTACTTCGAGTCCAGGCAGAGGAACCCGCGCAGGAAGGCGAGCGGGGCGACGATCCTTCGGTTCCCGCGCGGCGAGGTCTCGGCGGCGAGAACGGTGTCGTCCGCGTTGCCCGACGCGGCCAGGCCGCGGCGCGCGGCGACGAAGAGCCTGCGATAGAGCTTCGGCGACTGCGGCTTGCCGCCCACGAACTGCGGGGCGAGGAACTGCGGCTGGTTCGGTTCGTTCCAGATCGACCAGATGTCGATGTCGTCCCGGAAGCGGGACCCGAGCGCGGCGACGAACGCCTCGAACTCGTCGGGGTCCGGGCGGGTGATGGCGTCCATCCCCTTGGCGGTGGCCCAGAAGGGCGCGCCGCCCGTGACCGTGAAGAGCACGCGCAGCCCACGGGCCTTCGCCGCGGCGACGACCGCGTCGTACGGGCCCCACGAGGCGCCGTAGGCGGCCGGGTCGCTGGCCTGGAAGCCCGCGGGGCGGGTCTTGGATTGCGGGGAGGGGGCGATGCGGTTCCAGGGCACCAGGACGCGGATGGCGTCGGCGCCCAGGGCGTCGATCTCGTCGAGCGTGGCATCGCGCTGCGCGGGGTCGACGAGGGCCGACGGTGCCTCGAACATCGTGAACTGCGAGACCGAGGCGGACGCCGGCGCGACGAGGACGAGGGACAGCAGGAGCGCGAGGGGGAAGATGAGACGCACGGAGCGGGGGCCTCCTCTGGGGCGAGGGGTCGTGTGGGACGTGACAGAGGCGCCGCTGGACGCGACGCCTCACACCAAGAGACGCTTCAGGAGCCCGAAAGTTCCGGTGTCGACCGGTCCGCGAACCGGTCCATCAGCCACAGCTGCACGTCGGGGATCACGCGAGGGTCGATCTGGTGCGCCATCGCGGACTCGCGATAGGTGACGTCGACGCCGGCTCCCTGCAGCCGGTCCCGGGCGTCTCGGCCGAAGTCGACCGAGATGACCGGGTCCTGGCTGCCGTGGGCGACGAAGACCGGCAGGTCCGCACGGGACTCCAGGTCCGCGGTCCACGCGTCGGTCTGCGGGATGAACCCGCTCATCGCGAGGATTCCGGCCGGGGAGGGGCGGCCGGCGCCCAGGCCCAGCGCGTACGACATGACCGAGCCCTGGGAGAACCCGCCGACGACCGTCGTCGACCAGTCCACACCGAGCTCGTCGTCCAGCAGCGAGGTCAGCTCCGCGAACGTGGCGCCGAAGGTCGCCGGGTCGGGAAATCCGACCCGGGGGACGACGTACCAGTGGCGTCCGCCGGGGGGCAGCGCCAGCGGACCGCCGACGGTGATGCCGGTGAGGCGCCGCTGCGGGTCGAGGACGTCGAAGAGCCCGAAGAGGTCGTGCTCGTCGGCGCCCCGCCCGTGCAGCAGCACGAGCGTGCCCGCGGACTCGCCGGTGGCGGGCCGGACGCGGTGGGGGAGCGGTCCGGGGTGGCGGGGGGCGCTCATGTGGTGACCTCGGTCCTGGGGTTCTCGATGGGGGTGAGGATGTCGACGAGCTGCGACCGCAGGTGCTCGTGCTGCGGGGGGAGGAGCAGGGCCTGCCCCAGCGTCTCGAGCGGCTCGTCGACGGCGAAGCCGACGTCGCGCGAGGCCAGCTCGAACAGCACGCCGCTCGGCTCCCGGAAGTACACCGAGTGGAAGTACTGACGGTCGATGATCGGTGTCGGCCGGGCACCGCCGCCGGCGGCCAGCATGCGGAACCGGGCCAGCTCGTCGTCGTCGGCCGCGGACCAGGCGACGTGGTGGATGGTCCCCCCGCCGTCGCGCCCGCGGCCGGTCGGCGCGTCGGAGTGGAGCTCGGCGTGGCGCGCGGTGCCCTCGCCGGTGACCCAGACGCCGTCGTCGCGCCGGATGAAGCCGAGGGTGACCAGGAGGTCGCGGCTCGCCTCGGGACGCGACGAGTACGCCCGCACCCCGTGGAAGCCCTGGATGGCGTGCTCGGCCGGGATGCCCTCGGACGCCGTGGCGGCCAGCGGCCCGTCCGCGACGTCGGCGACGACGAGCTCCGAGGTGAGGCCCTCCGGGTCCGCGAAGCGCAGGAGGTCACCCTCGCGAGTCACCTCCATGCCCTCCGCGGCCAGGCGGTCGGCCCAGAACTCCAGGGCGGCCGGCGACCCGACGCGCCACAGGATCGTGTGAACCATGCCGTCCCCGGCCGTGCCGCGGGCGGCGTTCGGGAACTCGAAGAACGTCATGATCGAGCCCGGCGTGCCGGTCTCGTCGCCGTAGTACAGGTGGTACACGTCCGGCGCGTCGAAGTTGACGGTCTTCTTGACCATCCGCAGCCCGAGCACCCGGGCGTAGAAGTCGACGTTGCGCGGGGCGTCTCCCGTGATCGCCGTGAGGTGGTGGAGGCCTTCGAGCTGCATGGTCGGTCCTTTCTCTCGTCATGGTGATGATCCTGGACGAACGAGGTCAATGGTTGCGTGCGCAACTATAAACGAAGTTGCGTGCGCAAGCAACCCCTCGCGCTGGCGCGACCGCGCTGCTACGGTTGTCGTTGCGCGCGCAAGCGACTACGAAACCGCGGCGTCAAGGAGCAGTCCCATGTCCTCCATCGAAGCCGAGCCGGCCGCCCCCTCGGGCGATGCGCTCTCTCCTCTCGAACTCGGCGCCTGGCGCGGGCTGCTCCGCGCCCACGCAGCGTTGACGAAGGCGCTCGGCGCGGACCTGGAGCGTGAGCACGGACTCCCGCTCACGTCCTACGAGGTCCTGATGAACCTCCACGACGCGCCGGACCGGCGGATGCGGATGAGCGATCTGGCGTGCGCGGTGATCCTGAGTCGCAGCGGGCTGACGCGGCTGGTCGACCGGCTCGCCCGCGAGGGCCTGCTCGTCCGCGAGGTCTGCGGGGACGACGCCCGCGGTGCGTTTGCCGTGCTGACCGATCTCGGCGTGGAGCGGGTCGCCGCTGCGCGCCGCACGCACCTCGCCGGGGTGCGGGAGCGCTTCCTCGAGCGCTTGTCCGTCGAGGAGCAGGAGGTGCTCGGCGCGCTGTGGACCCGGGTGGTCCCCATCGACGGGCAGGCCTGCTGCGTCGAGGAGGCGTGCGCGGAAGATCTCTAGTCTCCGCGGCGCATGAGCGCCCTCGAGATCCAGCACACCGACCCCGGGTCGCTCGCGCGGTCCGGGGTCCTGCGTACCGCGCACGGTGACATCCGGACCCCGGCGTTCGTGCCCCTCGCGACCAAGGCCACGGTCAAGGGGCTCCTGCCGCACGAGGTCGCCGACCTCGGCTACGACATGGTCCTCGGGAACACGTTCCACCTGTTCCTGGACCCCGGGCACGAGCGCATCGAACGGTTCAAGGGCCTGCACGAGTTCATGGGGTGGCGGCAGCCCATCATCACCGACAGCGGCGGCTTCCAGGTCTTCTCCATGGGCCACGGCACGGTGGCCGACGAGGTCAAGGGCCGCGCGCCGATGGGTCAGGAGCGGATGGGCAAGATCCTCGCCATCGAGGAGGAGGGCGTCGCCTTCCGCTCCTACATCAACGGCGAGACGCTGTTCATGGGGCCGGAGACGTCGATGGCGATCCAGGCGGCGCTCGGGAGCGACATCGCGCTCGTGTTCGACGAGTGCACCCCCTTCAACGTGTCCCGGGAGTACACGCAGCGCTCGACCGAACGCACACACCGCTGGCTGGACCGCTGCCTGACCTGGCACGAGGAGCGCGTAGCCGGCGGCGGGATGGACCAGCTGATCTTCGGCATCTCCCAGGGCGGCGTCCACCGCGACCTGCGCGAGGAGAGCACCCAGGCCGTCGCTGCCCGGCCGGTCGACGGCATCGCGATCGGCGGCTCGCTGGGCGCCGACAAGCCGCAGATGTACGAGGTCGTCGAGTGGGCCGTCCGCGCCCTCGACGGTGGCCGCGATCCGCGGCCGCGCCACCTCCTGGGGATCGGGGAGGTCGACGACCTCATCCGCGGCGTCGAGCTCGGGATCGACACCTTCGACTGCGCGATGCCGACGCGGCTCGGGCGCCACGGCGTCGCGATCGTCAACGACCCGGCCAGGCGCTGGCGCGTGGACCTGACCGCCGGGAGGTTCAAGGACTCCGACGAGCCGCTGCTGGAGGGCTGCACCTGTCCCTCCTGCGCGCTGGGCTACACCCGGGGCTACATCCGCTATCTGGTGCACGCCCGGGAGCTGACCGGCCAGCGGCTCCTGACGCTGCACAACCTCGCGTACCTCGCGCGCCTGATGGCGCGGTTGCGCGCGGCCGTGGCGGACGGCACGCTCACCGCCACCGCGGCGGCGCTCCGGGCCGGCGAGCTGCCGTGACCGTCGGTCTCGCGCTGCTGTCCTCGGCCCTGTGGGGCATCGCGGACTTCCTCGGAGGGCAGGGGGCCCGCAAGCTCCCGACGCTCGTCGTCCTGGCGTGGGTGCAACTCGCGGGCGTGACGTTCGCGGCGCTGGTCTTCGTCGTGTTCTCGCCCGACGCCTCGGGGGAGGGCCTGCTCTGGGGCGCGCTCGCCGGCGTCGTCGGAGCCGCGGCGATCGGCATGTTCTACGCCGCGCTGGCCGCCGGTGCCATGAGCCTCGTGGCCCCGCTCGCGGCGTGCGGCGCGGTGATCCCGGCGGTCGTCGCGATCGCCGGGGGCGAGTCACCGTCGGCGATCGTCCTCTGCGGTTTCGTCCTGGCGCTGGGGGGCGGGGCGCTCGTCGCCCGCGAACCCGGCACCGGTCCCGGATCCAGCGCGCCACTGGACCGCCGCGCGCTGATGCTGGCGATCTCCAGCGCCGTCCTCATCGGGCTGCTGCTGACGCTGATCCAGCACGCCAGCGAGATCGACGGATCCAGCGCGGTGACCGCGGTCGTCGCCGCCCGGGCGGCTTCGGTCGTGGTGGTGCTCACCGTGATCGCCGCTCGGCGGCGGAGCATCGCGGTCGGCGGCGGGGACCTGCGACCGCTGCTCGTCGCCGGCGTCTTCGACACCGGGGCCAACGCGCTGTTCGCGATCGCCACCACGAAGGGCAGCGACTCGGTCGCCGCGGTGCTCGGCTCGCTCTACCCGGTGATGACGGTCGTACTGGCCGCGGCGCTGCTGGACGAGCGCGTCGCGCGCTCGCAGGCCGCCGGCATCGCCGTGGCGCTCGCCGGCGTCGTGCTCGTCAGCGCCGGCTGAGCCGCGACCGGCGCTCAGGCGGTGTCGCGCGCGAACTCGGTCGCGTCGTGCGAGCAGAACACCGTGACCTGGTCGCCGTGCGTCGCGGCCAGCTCGGCGAGGCGCGCGACGTTCGCGCGACGGTCCCTCTCGGAGACCGAGTTGAAGCGGTGGTAGAAGCGCAGGCCCCGGGAGGTCGGGGCGCCGGGCGCGATCTCCTCCTTGCGGAGGTAGGTGTCCCCGGCGTGCAGCAGCCAGCCGTCGCCGGTGTTGACCGCGTAACCCGTGTGCCCGGGCGTGTGGCCGTGCAGCGGGATCATCGCGATCTCGACGTCCAGCTCGTCCATCAGGCGCACGCGTTCGAGGCCGAACCAGGCCTCGCCGGTGACGTCGTGGGCCGCGTACCGCGGCCCGTGGGCGAGCTGCGCCGGCCGGTAGCGGAGCTTCGCGGGGAGCGAGCCGCCGGTGGCGAAGTCCTGCTCGCGGCGGTGCAGGTGGACCGTGGCGTTCGGGAAGTCGCCGAGCCCGCCGGCGTGGTCGAGGTCCAGGTGGGTGACGAGGACGTGCTGGACGTCGGCGGGGTCGTGGCCGAGCGCCGCGACGTGGGCGACCGCGGTCTCCGCGTGGTCGAGCTTCGCGCCGAGCAGGAACCGGGCGGGGCCCAGCCGCTTGCGGTCGGCGACGTCCCCGGTGCCGTAGCCGGTGTCGATCAGCACGAGGCCGTTGCCCGACTCGATGAGCAGGCACCGGGCGACGAGGTGGCCCGCGTCCCGGTCGACCAGCCCGAGCGCGCGGCCGGCATGGGGGCACATCGTGCCGCAGTTGAGCTGGTGGATCACGGGCATGGGTGCCTCCTACTGCGTGTTGTTCTCGACGAGCGCGCGGAGCTCGTCGACGGCCTTGTCGACCTCGTCGTAGACGACGTCGCGCAGCTGGACGGCGCTGTCGGAGTCCTGGGTGGCGACGTAGGCGACGGCCACGCCGGTGCCGAGCAGCACGAGCGCGGTCAGCATGCCGAGCGTCCGGCGCAGCCGACCCTTGCGCTGCGGCGAGCGCTCGGCCCGGGCGGCGCGGCGCGGCTCGGGCGGCAGCGGGGCCTGCGGTGCGGCGCCGGGACGGGGCTGTCGTGGCTGACGCGCCTGCGATCCGCCGCCCGCGGCGGTCGGCGGATCGAAGGACGCGACGCTCGTCGCACCCGTCCGCGGGCCGCCCACCGTGGTCGGCGGCTCCCCGACGGTCGTCGCGGCGTCGGGCGGCTCGATCCCTCGCATGCCCTCGCGCAGCGCCTGGCTCATCGCCTCGGCGCTCTCGTACCGCGCGCGGGGGTCGAGGGACAGCGCCCGGTCGACCGCATGCGAAAGGGCCTCGGGCACCTCGGGGACGAGCTCGTGCAGGAAGGTGGGGGCCTCGCGCTGCTGCTTCAGCGCGAGCTCGGTGAGCGAGTTGGCCTCGTAGGGGAGACGTCCGGAGAGCAGCTGGTAGGTGACCACGCCCAGGGCGTAGAGGTCCGCGCGCGGGCCGGCCTCCTCGCCGGTGGCCTGCTCCGGCGCGAGGTAGGACGCGGTGCCCAGGACGGAGCCGACCTGCGTGATCGACGACTCGTCGGTGACCGCGGCGATGCCGAAGTCCGCGAGCTTGATGACTCCGTCGTCGGAACGCAGGAGGTTGCCGGGCTTGACGTCGCGGTGCACGACGCCGCCGCGGTGCGCGTAGTCGAGGCCGCGGCAGGCCTGCGAGACGAGGTCCATCGCCTCGGCGACCGGCAGGCGCCCGCGCTCGCGGAGGATCTCGGCCCCGGACTTGCCGCTGACGCGCTCCATCACGATGTAGTGACGCCCGCTGGCCTCGTCGAGGCCGAAGTCGAAGACCTGCACGATGTTCGGGTGCACCAGCCGCGCGGCGGCGAGGGCCTCCCGCTTGAACCGCGAGACGAACTGCGCGTCCTCGGCGAGGTGCTCCGCGAGGAGCTTCACCGCGACGTCCCGCTCCAGGCGGCGGTCGAACGCCGTCACGACCGTCGACATGCCGCCGACGCCCAGCCGGTCGCCGAGCTCGTAGCGGCTCGCCAGCACCTTGCCGCTCACGGGAGGTCCTCCTCGCTGCCCGCGCCGCCGGGGTCGGGGGTCGGGGTCGCGTCGGGTTCGACCGGCTCCACGCCGCCGGTGTCCGGCGTCGGCGCGACGGTCGGCGCGACGGTCGGCGTGGCCGTCGGCTCCGGCGTGGTCGTGGTCTCGATCGTCTGGGTCTGTGTCTCGGTGTCCGGGGTCGGCGTCTCTTCAGGCTCCTCCGTCGTGACCGTTTGACCGGTGCACTCCGGCGGGGCGATCTCGACGAGGTTCTGCACGCCCTCCTCGAGCCGGGCGCGGAGCTGCTCGTCGACCGTCGGCGGCAGGTTGAGCACGGCGCCGCGGAGCTGCGCGAGGTCGCCCGTGAGGGCTGAGCACTCCCCGTCGTCCACCCGGCCGCGGACGCGGTCCAGGCGGTCCAGCAGGGCCTCCGCGTCGCCGGAGGGCAGGAGGCCGCTGCGGTCCCGCTCGCCGCTGCAGGCAGCCATGAGGACCGCGAGGGCGAGGCCGGCGAGGAGCGCCGCGAGTGCGGGGACGGGGCGGGGCAAGGTCACTGACCGTACTGGAGGCGGTCGGCCAGGGAGTGCGGCAGACGGGCGGCCTTGATGGCCGCCTGCGCACCCTCCACGTCGTACTCGACGCGTCGCCACGTGGCGGTCGCGCGCTCGAGGTCGAGCAGGAGCCACGCCGCCCGCGGGTCGCCGTCGCGCGGCTGGCCCACCGAGCCCGGGTTGAGCAGCCACTCACCGGTGTCCAGCGCGACGACGTCCCCGTCGCGGCGGGACTCACCGGACGCCGGCTCGCCTTCGGGCCGGTGGAAGCTCAGGGCGACGTGCGAGTGCCCGATGAGGGCCACGCGCTCCGGCTGGGTGTCGAGGCACATCTCGGCCAGCAGGGTCGAGAGGACGTACTCCCAGACCGGGTCGCGGGGGCTCCCGTGGTAGAGGCCGACCCCGCCGCGCGTCCCGGACGCCTGCAGCGTGCGCAGCCAGGCGAGGTGCTCGTCGTGCAGCACCTCGCGGGTCCAGTCGGCCGCGATCCCGGCGCCGCGCGCGAAGTCCTCGGTCGAGATGTCGCCGGTGACCGCGAGGTCGTGGTTGCCCGCCAGCGATAGACGCGCGTGCTCCTGCACCAGCGCGCAGCAGTCGTTGGGATCGGCGCCGTAGCCGACGATGTCGCCGAGGCACCAGACCTCCTTGACGGCACCGGACGCGACGTCGGCGAGCACCGCCTCGAGGGCGTGACGGTTGCCGTGGATGTCGGACAGGACGGCGACGTGCATCTGCGACAGTGGTGGAGATGGTCTTGAGGCGTGCTGCGTACCCCCTCGCCGTGATCGCCGCCGTCGTGGTGGCGCAGGCCGCGGTGCTGCTGCTGCGGCCTCGCGAGGGAGTGATCACGCCGGACCCGGTGCGCGCCCAATCGTACTTCAGCGAGGCGGAACTGGCGCGTGCCCGCGACTTCCGCCGTCCCCAGCTTGCGCTGTACGGCGCGACGCTGGTGCTGCAGGGCGGTCTGCTCCTGCTTCTGGTGCGTCGTCCACCGCGGCGCCTCCTCGCCCGTCTCCCTGCGCGCCCGGTCGTCGCCGCGGCAGCCGGGGGCGCGGCGCTGGTGCTCGCCCTGGAGACGGTCACGCTGCCCGTCTCGGCGATCGGCCGGCAGCGCGCCGTCGACGTCGGGCTGAGCACCCGGTCGTGGCCCGGCTGGGCGCAGGACGTCGCACTGTCGTCGCTCATCGGCGCCGGCTTCGCGGCGGGCGGAGCCGCGCTGGCGGTCGCGGCCATGCGCCGCTTCCCGCGCGGCTGGTGGATCGCCGGCGCAGGTGGCGTCGTGCTGGCCGGGGCGGGCTACGTGTACGCCGGTCCGGCGGTGATCGATCCCCTGTTCAACGACTTCGAGGAGCTGCCGGCGGGGCAGACGCGCGACGATGTCTTGACGCTCGCGCGCCGGGCCGGCCTGGACGTCGGCGACGTCCTCGTGATGGACGCGAGCAAGCGGACGACGGCGGCCAACGCCTACGTCACCGGCCTGGGATCGACCAAGCGCGTGGTGCTCTACGACACCCTCCTGCAGAAGTTCACCCGCGACGAGGTGCGCCTCGTCATCGCCCACGAGTTCGCGCACGTGCGCTACCGCGACGTCCCGGGAGGCCTGCTGTTCGTCCTGCTCGTCGCGCCCGCCGGGTTCCTCGCCGTCCGGCGGCTCACCGACGGCCTGGCGCCCACGTCGACCCGGGACGCCCCGGCGACCGTCGCCGTCCTGCCGGCGCTCGCGTTGTCGCTGGCCGTGGTCGCCACGTCGGTGAGCGTCGTGAGCAACCAGCTCAGCCGCCAGGTCGAGGCGCGAGCCGACAGCTACGCGCTGCGGCTCACCGACACGCCCGAGGCGTTCCTGTCCTTCACACGGCGCATCGCCGTCCAGAACGTGAGTGACCCGCAGGGCCCGCGGGTCACGCGGTTCCTCCTGGGGACGCACCCGTCGACCCTCGACCGCCTCGGGATCGGCGAGGCGTACGAGCGGTCCCGGTCGGAGCCGGGGTCGCCACCAGGATGAACGCCGCGAACGCCGCCAGGAGGCCCAGCCCGGGTGGGCTGAGCACGAGTCCCGCAAGCCACGCCAGCCCGGGCAGCCGCACCTGCTGCTCGCCCAGTACGTCACCGTCGCGCGGGCGCCAGAGATCGTCCTCGTCACGGTTGTCGCCGCGCAGCCGGTAGCCGACGCGCCCGTCACCGCCGACGATGCGGTGGATGACGACGTGCCCGGCGCCGGGGTCTCCGGCCGGGACGCGGTAGGCGACGACGTCGCCGACGTCGTAGCCGTCGCGCCGACGGGTGACGACGACGTCCCCGGTGCGCAGTACGGGTTCCATGCTCTCGCCGGATACCCGGACGTAGGCGGCCGGGCCACCGAGCATCCCCGGCCGCAGCTCCAGCACCCAGAGGACGGCCAGCACAGCGACGAGGACGTGACCGGCGACCCTCATCCGAAGGTCACGATCAGCTCGGGCTGGTTCGCGCCGGCGGTGCGGCTGGCGAAGACCTGCTCGTGGGACTGCAGCAGCGGCGACTCGTTCGCGTCGCGGACCACGAAGCCGGTGTTGGAGCCGGAGTACAGCGCGGTCACGTGCGCGGTCACCGTCCAGCTGCGCCAGCCGGTGCCCGAGGTCGTCGTCACGGCCGTCCCGGTGGCGCCCGGCTGCGTCGCCCAGGTCACCGTCCCCTCGGTCCACGACGCGGACGCCCGCCGGACCTCCAGCGTGCGCGACCCGGCAGCGGCGCTCGCGTTCAGGCGCAGGGTGGCCCCGGTGACCGTGCAGAGATCCGGGACCGTCGGGAGCGTGAACCGCACGAGGGTCCGGGCGTTGGTGTCCAGGAGGGTGAGCAGCGGCAGGAGCGTCTCGGCCCGGACCTTCAGTGTCGCGGCGCCGCCGTAGGCAGTCGTCGGATTGGCCTGGTCGACGGTCGCGTCCGCCGCAGCGGCCACGGTGACGCTCGACGGTGTGCACGTGACCGCGGTCGCGCTCTTCCAGCCGGTCAGGCGCTGCGACGTCACGCCCAGCGACGCCGCGTGCCCGGCGATCAGCGAGCCGCCCGCGACAGCGGCGACCGTGAGGACCGTGATCGCGGGGCGCCTCACGGCCCGCTCACCACCACGTGGATCGAGGTGACGGTCGCGGCCGCGGGGGTCGGCGTGACCGCGAGCGTCATCGCGTTGTCGACGGCGTCACCGTCGGTCGGCACGGCGGTCGGACCGGCCGCGGCGACCGAGACGCCACCGGCACCGGCCAGGACCAGGGACAGCATGCCGCCCTCGCAGGCCGGGTCGGCGATGGCGCCCAGCGTCACGGCGGTCACGTTCCCGGCGGACGTCGTGTACGACACGGTGAAGCCGTTCCCGTCGCACGCGGCGACCGCGGCGTCACCGGCCCCGAGCTGCTGGGCCACGACCCCGCCGAGGGTCGCGGCGAGCCCCGGCAGCACCGCGGCGGCAGTGCAGGCGACCAGGACGGCGAGCGCGGGGCGGCGCAAGGCCATGTCGGGATGCCGCGGCGGGGCCGCGGCCTCACGCTCAGCCGGTGATGACGACGTGGACGCCGGTGACGGACTCCGCCAGCACGTCCTCGCCCGAGAAGTCGAGGACGTTCGTGAACGCGGCGTTCACCGGGACGGCCTGGGTGACCTCGCCCAGCGACGCGTCGGCGGCGCCGGTCAGCGTGACGGTCATCGTGTCGCCGTCGCACGCATCGTCGATGCCGGCGACGGTCACGTCGTCGACCTCGAAGCCGGCGGTCGGCGTCGTGGTGTAGACACTGGTGTAGGCGGTGGTGACCCCGTTGGTGTCACAGGAGGCGACGACGGTGTCGTCCGCTCCGAGGTTCGTGCTCGAGAGCCCGCCGAGGCTGGCAGCCATACCGGCCACGAGCGCGAAGGCCAGGATGGCGGCGGGGACGGCGAGAAGGACGCGGCGCTGACGCATGGGACTGCTCCTACGGACCCGTCGGTGAGCGCGGCAGCCTCGGGCGGGTCCGGTTACCGGAGGCTCGATCTCGGTGATCGGCCGCGGCCCGCGCTTCTTGACGTGACCCCGCGGATAGCATCGCGGCGGTGCGCATCACCGTGCTCTCCGTCGGCCGCCTGCGGCCCCCGTACGCCGACGACGTCCAGCACTACAAGAAGCTGCTGGCGCGCCACGCGAGGGTCGAGCTCATCGAGGTCCGTGAAGACGAGAAGCTCGGGCGGCGGATCCCCGAGCGGGCGTTCGTGAGCCTGCTGGCGGTCGGTGGCGAGGAGTTCGACAGCATCGGTTTCAGCCGGTTCCTCGAGGCCCGGCGGATGAGCGCGCTGGACCTCTGCTTCGTCATCGGAGGGGCGTACGGGTCTGACCTCGAGGACGACGACCGCGTCGATCACCGCTTCTCGCTCGGGCGCATGACGCTGCCCCATCAGCTGGCCCGCGTCGTGCTGCTCGAGCAGCTCTACCGCGGCCACAAGATCCTCGCCGGGGAGCCCTACCACCACTGACCGTCGATAGATTGCGGGACGACCCGTCGCCGGGACCCCTCGCCATGACCGCCCTGACCGATCTCCACGCCGCCGTCCGCTCCGCCGCCTCCGCCGTCGCCGGCGACGCCGGGGGCGCGGCCGTCGGCAAGGCCAGCCTGGAACGGCCGAAGCAGGCCGGCCACGGCGACTTCGCCACGAACGCCGCCATGGTGCTCACCAAGGCGCTGAAGCGGCCCCCGCGCGAGATCGCCGCCGATCTGGCCCAGCGGCTGCAGGACGACCTCGGCGACGCCGTGACGCGGGTCGACATCGCGGGGCCTGGATTCCTGAACGTCGTGCTGGCCGACGGCTGGTTCACCGCGGCGCTCGCGGGCGTCCTCGACGCGGGCGAGCGGTTCGGCGCGGGCGGGGCGGACCCGGTCCGGAAGGTCAACGTCGAGTTCGTCAGCGCCAACCCGACCGGCCCGTTGCACGTCGGTCACACCCGCAACGCGGCCTACGGCGACGCGCTCGCCCGGATCCTCGAGCTGCGCGGCCACGAGGTCTCCCGGGAGTTCTACGTCAACGACCACGGCACGCAGGTCGTGAAGTTCGGCGAGTCCGTCCAGGCGCGGGCGCGCGGTGAGGAGGTCGCGGAAGACGGGTACCGGGGGACGTACGTCGCGGAGATCGCGGCGGAGATCCCCGGGGCCGACGGTGACGACCTCGCGGCCACCAGCGCGACGGCCGTGGAGCTCATGCGCGCCCGCGCCCAGGCGTCCCTCGAGCGGTTCGGCGTGGTGTTCGACACGTGGTACAGCGAGAAGACGCTGCACGACGGCGAGCCGTCGAAGGTCGACCACGCTTTCGAGGTCCTCGCGCAGCAGGGCCGCACGTTCGAGCAGGACGGCGCGCTGTGGCTGCGCACGACGGCGTTCGGCGACGACAAGGACCGGGTGCTGCGCCGCTCGACCGGCGACCACACCTACTTCGCCTCCGACATCGCCTACCACCTCGACAAGCGCGAGCGCGGCTTCGAGCTGCTGCTCGACGTCTGGGGTGCCGACCACCACGGCTACGTCGAGCGGGTCCACGCGGGCTTCGAGGCGCTCGGCGGCGCGCGGGAGGACCTCGGGCTGCTCATCATGCAGTTCGTCCAGCTGAAGAACGGCGAGGACCTCACGGCGATGAGCAAGCGGGCGGGCACGCTCGTGACGCTCGACCAGCTCGTGGACGCGATCGGCGTGGACGCCGCGCGCTGGTACCTCCTGAATCGCTCGCACGACACGCAGATCGACCTCGACCTCGCGGCCGCCCGGGAGCAGTCCCGGGAGAACCCCGTGTACTACGTGCAGTACGCCCACGCGCGGATCGCGTCGGTGCTGCGGGGGCAGGGGGACGAGCGGGTCGCCGCCGCGGTCGCGGCGGTCGGCACGGGGCCCGCGCTCGACGGGGTGGAGCTGCACTCCTCCGAGCGCGACCTCGTCAAGGCGGTCCTCGACTTCCCCGACGTCGTCGCCGAGGCCGAGGAGCGGCGTGCCCCGCACCGCGTCGCGACCTACGCGACGGAGCTGGCGCAGCAGTTCTCGGCGTTCTACCGGGACTGCCCGGTCAAGGCCGCCGACGACGAGACGGTGAAGTCGTTCCGCCTCGCGCTCTGCGTCGTGACGCGCGAGACGCTCGAGCGGTCGCTCGGGCTGCTCGGCGTGGGCGCGCCGCGGGAGATGTAGCGTCGCCCGGCCGGGCTACCGTTTGGGATACACGAGGTCGCCGACGGCGATCTCGCCCGCGAGCACGATGTCCGCGCGCAGGCCGCCGCGGTGCACGAGCGCCTGCAGGATGCCGGGCGGCCCGAGCCGCTGCAGGTGCGCACACGGCTCGCAGCGGCGACGCCCGATGCACTCGGCCGCACCGACCATGAAGCGCTCGCCGATCAGATCGTCGAGCACGAGCCCGCGGACCGCGATGTTCCGGCGCGCCTGCACCGGTGTGATCGCGATGCCGTCGACCAGCGACGCGGCGAGCAGGTCCTCCTCGACGAGCGTCAGGTCACGGCCGTACCCGGTGCCGCGGGAGAACGTGCCGCGGCCGGAGGCGTAGCGGTCGCCCTCCAGGCCGCGTCCGGGGATCGCGAGCGCGTGGGGCACCTCGACGGCGGGGGCACCGGCGTCGGGCGAGACGATGATCGCGGTGATCGTGCCGGGCTCGGCGGCGCCGCCGCGACGGCGCGGGGCCATTCCGGGGGTGAGCGAGGCGACGACGTAGCCCTCGAGCAGCTCGTCGGCCGGACCGTCGTGCCGGTCGGGACGCAGCGGGTCCCAGACGATGCCGGCGGGCGCAGGGGAGCCGAAGGCGACGACCCAGCGGACCGCCTCGGGGTCGTGGTCGGGGATCGCCGCGATCCACGGGCCGGCCCAGGCGAAGCTCTCGGGATCCTCGACCGGGACCAGGCCGAGCCCGCGCTGGGCGAGCCAGCCGCGCAGGTAGGCGCTCGTCGGGTCGAGGTCGAACGAAGGGACGTCGATGGCGGTCGTCTCGACGTCGAGCACCGACGCCAGACACGCCGCCAGCGACGCGGCGGTGCGGTCGGTCCAGTCGACCGGCGGGACCGAGGACCGCATCAGAGGGAGTAGATGAAGTCGAGGCCGACCGTCTCGAGCAGGTCCTGCGCCTCGCGGTTCAGGCGGGTCATCTCGCCGGTCAGGATCAGGAGGCCCATCACGATGAGGATCAGGCCGCTGACGGCGGTGACGATCACGTGCCGGTCGCGCAGCCACCGGAACACGGTGGTCGCGCGGTCGAAGGCGACGGCGGTGGCGAGGAACGGCACGGCGAGGCCAAGCGAGTAGAAGGCCAGCAGCACGCCGCCCTTGCCGACGGTGTCGGACGTCGACGCGGCGGCGAGGATCGACGCGAGCGTCGGGCCGATGCACGGTGTCCACGCGACCGCGAACGCGAGCCCGGCGACGACCGGTCCGCCGGCCCCGGCCTTCTGGATGAGCGCCTCGGGGCGGAACTCCTTGTTCAGCCGCGTGATGAACGGGGTCAGCAGGAAGAAGACGCCCATGAAGACGATGACGCTGCCGGAGATCTTGTTCAGCAGGTCCTGGTTGTCCCGGAGCGTCGAGCCGATGCCCGTGGCGGTCATGCCCAGGGCGACGAACATCACGGTGAACGACAGGCAGAAGATGATCGCCGGCCAGAGGACCTTCGACATGCCCTGCTCGTGCGTGCGGATCTCGTTCAGGGAGATGCCGCTGACCGCGGACAGGTAGCCGGGCACGAGCGGCAGCACGCACGGGCTGATGAAGGAGACGAAGCCGACGGCGAAGGCCGCGAGGACCGTCGTGTCCGCCTCGGCGGCCAGCGGCAGGAGCGCGGCGATCATCGGTTGAAGGCCGCGAGCTCGGCGTCGAGACGGTCGCGGTCCTGCGGGGCGAGCTCGGGCCCCGGGGTGCCCGGATCGTCATCGTCGTCGCGACGGTTGCGGCGCCAGCGGGGCACCAGCACGGCGACCGCGCCGAGCAGCAGCACGAGGACGCCGAGGGGCACGAGGTAGACCGCGAGGTCGAATCCCTGGCCCTCGGGCTGGGCCAGCACGCGCTTGCCGTACTGCTCGACCAGGCGGTCCTTGATCTGGTCCTTGGTGAGGCCCTGGTCGACCAGGCGCTGGATCTCCTCCTTCTGCGCGTAGGCCTGCGGCGACTCGGCGATGTTGAGGGCCACGTTGCACGACGTGCACATGACCTCGTCCTCGATGTCGATGAGCGACGTCCGGGGCGTGGCGGCGCCGGCCGCGGCGGCGACGGCGAGCAGGACGGCGAGAGTCAGGAGCAGCAGACGGCGCATGCTCAGGCTCCGAGCTTCTTCAGCGCGCGGTCCAGGAACTCCTCGCTGACCTGCCCGCGGGAGATCGCGGTGATCCGGCCCTGCGGGTCGAGCACGAACGTCTCGGGCACTCCTGTGCCGCCGAAGCCCTGGTAGAGCTCGGTGCCGACGTCGCGGACGCTGGGGTACGTCAGCCCGAACTCGCGCTCGAACTCCTTCGCGTCGGAGATCGCGTCGTCGAACAGTGCGCCGAGGACCATGCCCTTTCCTGCGTTGGAGAGGCGCTTGTGGATCTTCTCCAGCACCGGGGCCTCGTCCTTGCACGGCTCGCACCAGGAAGCCCAGAAGTTCAGGACGACGATCTGACCGCGGACGTCGGTGAGGCTGCGCGACCCGGTGCCGTCGTTGAGCGGCAGCTTCAGCGAGGCCTGCGGGGCGGCCGGTCGCTCCCCGCGTCGGATCGCGTCGTCGATCGTCGTGTCGTTGCCGCCGGCGACCAGCCCGTAGCTGAGAAGCCCGACGAGCAGGGCGGCGACGACGATGACCAGGACAGGAACAGCGGGGCGCTTCACGACCTTCCAGGGTAGTGGTCGGGGGCCGTCGTCGGCCCCGTCGGGCGGTATGCTGGCGTGGCAAGCGCGGGTGTAGCTCAGTTGGTAGAGCGTTGGCTTCCCAAGCCAAAGGTCGCGAGTTCGAACCTCGTCGCCCGCTTGCAGCGTGGGCAGCGTGCGCGCCAGGCCGCACCACGGTGCCGCCCCGCCGGCGCACCATGCGCCACCATCACTCCCATGACGATGACGCAGGTCCGACGTGGCTGAGCGCTCCCTGTGGGTGGATCCGCCGCCCCGCCGCCCCGAGCCGCAGCGCTCGACCGAGCCGGAGCCCCGGCCGGACGCGCCGGAGCCCGAGCCGTCGGTGGTCCTGTTCACCCGCCGCACCGGGATCGCCATCGCCACTGGCTTGGTCGTCCTCTCCACGCTGCTGGGGATCTCCGGCGACTGGTTCTCGTCCGGGGGGCCGAGCGTGAGCTACCTGGCCGCCTGGAGCGGCGCGGTCCTGATGGCCACGGCGCTGGCGCTGATCGCCGCCGCGGTCCGGATGCTGCTGTCCGACCGGGACGGCTCCCTCGCCGTCGGGATCGTCGCCCTCGTCTGGGCCGCGCAGGTCGCCGCGCTCCTCACCGGGTTCGGGGAGGAGGCGCTCGAGGTCGGTCCGGGTGCCGCGGGCGCCGCGGCCGGACTGCCGGCCGCCGTGGCGCTGACGTTCGACGGGCTCGCGACCGGGCGGGTGCCGGGCATCCCGCGCTGGAGCCTGGCCGTCATCGGCATCGCGCTGGGCACCGTCCTCGCGCTGGCCCTGACGCTGCTGCCGCTGGGCGAGCCGCAGACGACGATCACGATCATCCGCTGAATCAGGTCTTCGCGAGCACCTCGGCGACTGCAGGGCGGACGCGGCCCGCGCGACGAGGTCGGGGCCGAGCAGGACCTCGCGCTCCAGGAAGCCGGGCATGCGCCCATCGTGACGCACGGCGGCGGTGGCCCGCACGCCACGCAGTAGCGTCCCGCCCATGACCGAGCAGACGCAGGGCCGCGAGCACGACGTGGTGGTGCTCGGCGCGACCGGGTTCGTCGGACGCCTCACCGCCGCCTACCTCGCGGACGCGGCCCCCGAGGGCGCGCGGATCGCGCTCGGCGGCCGGTCGCGGGAGCGTCTGGAGCGCGTGCGCCAGGAGCTCGGCGGGCGGGCGGCGGACTGGCCGCTGGTCGTCGCGGACTCCCTGTCGGACGCGGACATGGACCGTGTCGCGGCGTCCACCCGGACGGTGGCGACGACCGTCGGTCCCTACCAGGAGTACGGGCTGCCGCTGGTGCGCGCCTGTGCGCAGGCCGGCACCCACTACGCCGACCTCACCGGCGAGGTGCTCTTCATCCGCGACGCGATCGACCTGCACCAGGAGGCCGCCGAGGCCTCCGGGGCCCGGATCGTGCACACGTGCGGCTTCGACTCCATCCCCTCGGACCTCGGTGTCCACGCGCTGCACGTCCACGCGCGGGAGCACGGGCTCGGCGACCTGACCGACACGACGTTCGTCGTCAAGGCGGCGAAGGGCGGCGTGAGCGGCGGCACGGTCGCGTCGCTGCGGGGCCAGCTGGACATCGCCAAGGGCGACAAGGCCCGACGGCGCATCATGCTCGACCCCTACGGCCTGAGCCCGGACCGCGAGGCCGAGCCCACCGACCTGGGGAACGAGCGCGACCCGCAGGGCGTGGTCCGCGACGAGGCCCTCGGCGGCTGGCTCGCCCCGTTCTTCATGGGTGCGATCAACACCCGCGTCGTGCGTCGCAGCAATGCGCTGCTCGGCCACGCCTACGGCCGGCGCCTGCGCTACCGGGAGCTGATGCTCGGCGGCGGCCTGCCGCTCGGGCCGGCGAAGGCGGCCGCGATCGCCGGGGGCACGGCCGCGCTCGTGGCCGGGCTCGCCATCCCGCCGACCCGCCTGGTCCTCGACCGCGTGCTGCCCGACCCTGGTGAGGGTCCGTCCGAGAAGGCCCGCCAAAGCGGCTTCTTCGCGATCGACGTGCACACCACCACGAGCGACGGCACCCGCCTGGTCTGCGAGATCCGCGCCCCCGGCGATCCGGGGTACAAGGCGACCGCCGTCATGCTCGGCGAGGCGGCGCTGGCCCTCGCGCTGGACGGCGAGGAGCTGCCCGGCGCCGGCGGCGTGCTCACCCCGGCCACCGCGATGGGCACGGTGCTCACCGACCGCCTGCGCGCGGCTGGCCACCGGTACGACGTCCGCGCGGCGTAGATGCCCTCGCCCGTCGAGCGGCGGTACTGGGAGATCGTCGGACACCGGGCGTCGTACGCGCGGCCGCGGGTGGAGACGAGCGCCGCGGCCTGGCGGCGGGACGAGCCGCCGTCCGGCCCGTGGGCGACGCACGTCGCCGCAGCGCTGCGCTCCTCGCGGACGATCCTGGACGTGGGCGCCGGCGACCGCGCCTGGGAGGGACTCCTCCGGCGGATGGGCGTGACCGCCGCCTACCGCAGCTGCGACACCGAGACCGCGCACGTGCACGAGGAGCGCGAGTTCCTCGCCGTGCGCGAGCCGGTCGACGCGGTCCTCATGCTCGACCTGCTCGAGCACCTCGACGCCGACACCGGCGTCGCGTTCGTCGAGCACGCCTGCGGGCTGCTGGGGCCTGGCGGCGTCCTGCTCCTCAGCACGCCGAACCCCGCGCACCCCACGAGCTACCAGGCGTCGGACTTCACCCACGTGCGTCCCTGGCCGGCGGCCGACCTACGCGGGCTGTGCGTCGGTGTCGGCTTCGACCGGGTGGACGTCCACCGCATCCAGCACGTCGTCTCGCGGGCGCACGCGGCGCGCGCACCGCTCCAGCGCGCCCTCGCCCGGGTGCTCGGCGTCGACCCGGCCGACCACCTGCTGGTGGTCGCCCGCCGGCCGGCGTGATCAGACCAGCAGCAGCTCGAGGTCGCGCAGCGTCGCCTCGTCCACGGTCTTGATCCCCTGGACGTCGGCCAGCGGCACGCTCACGTAGCTGCCGCCCTGCAGCGCGACCATCCCGCCGTACTCGCGGCGCAGCACCATCTCGGCAGCCGCGATCCCGTAGCGCGTGGCGAGGATCCGGTCGGTCGACGTGGGCACGCCGCCGCGCTGGACGTGGCCGAGGACGACGGCGCGCGTGTCGACCTCGAGCTCCTCCTCGAGCGCGAGGGCCAGCGCCTCGCCGATCCCGCCGAGCCGGCGGAACTTGTACCGGCCCGAGCCGCCCTCGTGCAGCACCTGGTGCCCCTCCGCCTCGCCTTCGCGACGCAGCAGCGCGCCCTCCGCGACGACGACGATCGAGAACCGCTTCCCGCGCGCGTGGCGCTTGCGGATGGCGGCCGCGATGTCCTGCACGCTCAGCGCGAGCTCGGGGATGAGGATCGCGTCGGCGCCGCCCGCCATGCCCGCGTGCACGGCGATCCAGCCGGCGTCGGCGCCCATGACCTCGAGGACGATCACGCGGTCGTGGGACGCCGCGGTGGTCCGCAGCCGGTCGATCGCCTCGGTGGCGACGTGGACGGCGGTGTCGAAGCCGAAGGTCCAGTCGGTGCCGACGATGTCGTTGTCGATCGTCTTGGGCACGCCGACGATCGGGAGCTCGTGCTCGGTCACGAGCTTGCGGCTGATGTGCATCGTGTGGTCGCCCCCGATCGCGATGACCGCGTCGATCCCCTCGTCCGCCATCGTCGCCCGGCACCGCTCGACGCCCTCGGGCTCGCGGGTCGGGTCGAAGGCGGAGGTGCCGAGCATCGTGCCGCCGCGGGTGAGGAAGCCGGAGACGGCGGGCAGGGGGAGGGGGAGGAACTGGCGCTCCGCGAGGCCCTGGTAGCCGAGTCGCAGCCCGACCACCTCGCCGCCCGCGTCGTGGAACCGGTGCACGATCGCCCGGATCACGGCGTTGAGCCCGGGGCAGTCGCCACCGGCCGTCAGGACTGCAACCTTCTTCATGCCGTGAGTCTCCCAGCGATGTCCAGCGACCTATAGCGTGAAGGCGACCGACCCCGACACCGTCCCGAGAGCTCGCATGAAGATCATCTACACGTACACCGACGAGGCGCCCGCGCTCGCGACGCACTCGCTCCTGCCGATCATCGAGGCCTTCGCCGGCGCCGCCGACATCCACGTCGAGACGCGCGACATCTCGCTGGCCGGCCGTATCCTCGCGCAGTTCCCCGACCTCCTCGGCGACGACGCCGTCCCGGACGCGCTCGCCGAGCTCGGCGAGCTGGCCAAGACGCCCGAGGCGAACATCATCAAGCTCCCGAACATCAGCGCCTCGGTGCCGCAGCTCAAGAGCGCGGTCAGGGAGCTGCAGACCCAGGGCCTGAAGATCCCGGACTACCCCGAGAACCCGTCGACCGACGAGGAGCGCGACATCCGCGCCCGCTACGACAAGGTCAAGGGCAGCGCCGTCAACCCGGTCCTGCGCGAGGGCAACTCCGACCGCCGCGCGCCCGCCTCCGTGAAGGCGTACGCGCAGGCGCACCCGCACTCGATGGGCGCCTGGTCGCCGGAGTCGAAGTCCCACGTCGTGACGATGGGCGACGGTGACTTCCGCTCCACCGAGCAGTCCACGACGGTCGAGGCCGACGGCGCGGTGCGCATCGAGCACGTCGCCACCGACGGCACCGTGACCGTGCTCAAGGAGTCGACCGACGTCCTGGCCGGCGAGATCGTCGACTCCTCGGTCATGCGCGCCAAGCCGCTACAGGCGTTCCTCGCCGCCCAGATCGAGGCGGCGAAGGCGGAGGGCGTCCTCTTCTCCATCCACATGAAGGCGACGATGATGAAGGTCTCCGACCCGATCATCTTCGGCCACGCGGTCCGCGCGTTCTTCCCCGACGTTTTCACGGCGTTCCCCGACGAGAGCCCCAACGACGGGCTCGCGAGCCTCGTCTCCGACAAGCCCGAGGCGCAGACGCTGATCGACGCGCGCCTGGCCGAGGGCCCGGCCGTCGCGATGGTCGACTCCGACCGCGGCATCACGAACCTCCACGTCCCGTCCGACGTGATCATCGACGCGTCCATGCCCGCCGCCATCCGCACGAGCGGGCAGATGTGGAACGCCGCCGGCGAGCAGCAGGACACGAAGTACGTCATCCCCGACTCGTCCTACGCGGCGCTCTACGCCGAGACGATCGACCACTGCAGGACGCACGGCGCCTTCGACCCGGCGACCATGGGCACGACGCCGAACGTCGGCCTGATGGCCCAGAAGGCCGAGGAGTACGGCTCGCACGACAAGACGTTCGAGATCGCCGGTCCCGGCCAGGTCCGCGTCGTCGACGTGTCCTCCGGCTCGACGCTGATGGAGCACGACGTCGACACCGGCGACATCTGGCGCATGTGCCAGGCCAAGGACGCGCCGATCCAGGACTGGATCAAGCTCGCCGTCGGCCGCGCCCGCGCCACCGGCGCTCCGGCGGTCTTCTGGCTCGATGAGACCCGCGCGCACGACGCCGAGGTCCTCAAGAAGGTGCGTCCGGCGCTCGAGCAGCTCGGCACCGACGGCCTGCAGATCGAGATCCTGAACGTCGCCGACGCGACGACGTTCACCCTCGAGCGCGCGCGAAAGGGAGAGGACACGATCTCCGTCACCGGCAACGTGCTGCGCGACTACCTGACCGACCTGTTCCCGATCCTCGAGCTGGGCACGAGCGCGAAGATGCTCTCGATCGTCCCCCTGATGAACGGCGGCGGGCTCTTCGAGACGGGCGCCGGCGGCTCGGCCCCCAAGCACGTGCAGCAGTTCGTCAAGGAGAACCACCTGCGCTGGGACTCCCTCGGTGAGTTCCTGGCCCTCGCGGTCTCGCTGGAGATGCTCGCGGAGAAGACGCAGAACGCCCGCGCGCAGGTGCTCGCGGACACGCTGGACCGCGCGACCGGCAGCGTGCTGGACAACGGCCGCTCGCCGTCGCGGCGCGCGGGCGAGCTCGACAACCGCGGCAGCCACTTCTACCTCGCGCTCTACTGGGCGCAGGAGCTGGCGAATCAGACCGGCGACCCGGAGCTCGCCTCCAAGTTCAAGGGCTTCGCCGAGCGGCTCGCCCGCGAGGAGCAGACGATCGTCGACGAGCTGAACAAGGTGCAGGGCGCGCCGGTCGACATCGGCGGGTACTTCCGTCCGGACACGACCAAGGCGGACGACGCGATGCGGCCGAGCCCGACGTTCATCACGTCGCTCGCGACCCTGTAGCGCCGGACGCTCAGCGGCAGGCCCGGACCCGGCGCACGAGCGTCGTGGTCCGGCCGTCGCGCAGGGTCACGGTGACCCGCACCGCGTTGAGGGTGCCGCGCCGCAGCGACGTGCGCCGGACGCGCAGCCGCAGGGGGGCGCTCGTGTCCCGGGCGACCCGGCGGCCGCGCAGCGTCGCGGTGGCCGAGGCCGCGTCGGCGCCGCGGACGGTCACCAGGGCGTCCCGGCGGGCGCAGGCGCGCCCCCGGCCGTCGCGGTCCCGGGTGAAGACGGTCCGCAGTTGGACGTCCGGCGCGGCGGCGGTCGCGGTGCGGACCGACGCCTCGACGAGTTCCACGAGCTCGCCCAGCGCGATGTTGCCGTCGGTGATGTGCACGCCCCAGGTCGCGTCCGGGAACGGGTTGAGCTTGCGGGCGTTCCCGATCGGCCCGAGGTCCAGGACGTTGGCGCCGTCGTAGCTCTCGCACCTGCCGGTGTACCGCTCGGCGGGCTGCACCCAGGGCGTGTCCGCCGTCGGGGGCGCGCCGCCGTAGGTCCCGAGCAGGCCGGCGCCGATGATGCCCGGGTACGGCTCGGTGCGCACCAGCGAGGTCAGCGGCGAGCGCACGTTCTCGGCGAGCGACGCGGGGTTGGTGCACAGGACCTCGAAGTCCGGGCCGGCCGGGAAGCCGCCGCCGGTGTCGTCGGTCGCCGGCACACGCCCGAACCGCGCGTTCGCGGGCGGGACGTCGTCGAAGGTCGAGAACGCGATGACGCACGAGATCTGGCCGACCCGCGTGCAGCCGGGGATCTGCTGGAAGTCGCCGCCGACCTTCTGGCCCTTGCGCACCGCGACGTTCTGCCCGAGCAGCACCGCAGACGCCAGACGCGCGCGCAGGGCGGGGTCGGGGTCGAGTTCCTCGCGGACGAGCTTGCGGAGCATCCGCGTGCCCTGGGAGTGGGAGACCAGCACGATCGGCCGCGTGGCGTCGGTGCGGGCCAGGAAGGCCTCCCACGCCTCGAGCACGTCGCCGTAGGCGATCTTGAACCCGGCCGCACGCTGCTCGACGGAGCCGGTCACGATCGACGCGAGCGTGAGCTGCCGTTAGATCGGCGCGTAGACGCGGCACTCCTGCGAGAAGCGCGACGCCTGGTACTGCGCGATCGACACGAGGGCCGGGTCGCGGGACTTGTCGGCGTTGGTCCCGGGCTGCTCGCTGACGGTGGGGTAGACGTAGAAGCAGTCCGCCGCCGGACGCTCGGGCAGCGCGGGATCCAGGACCCGGCTGCCGCCGCTCGCGTCGATCTCCGTGGTGCGCAGCGTGTCGCGGCATGGATTGGGCGTCTGCTCGGGCTCGCACAGCCAGACGACCTCCGCGGAGGCCGGTGCGGCGCCCGCGGCGCCACCCAGCAGCAGGGCGCCCAGCAGCGCGAGCAGTACGACCGTTCCTCGACCCATCGGCCGAGGTTGACATACATCAGGACCGGGCGGTGGCCCGTACGCAGCGGTCCACGAACGCCAGCTTGTCGATGACCGCGGCGGTCAGGACGAACGGATACAGGTCGCTGCGGCCCATGCTGCGGTTGATCGCGTTGAGCGCGATGGTAAACGGGATCCAGGCGTCGAGCACCGCGCGGAAGCCCCACGCGGAGGCCTCCTGGGGCTGGGACAGCGGCATCTGCAGACCGTAGGAGGCCGCGGTCTGCATCGACGCGGAGATGTGCAGGTAGTGCGCCCAGGTCTCCGCCCAGTCCTCCCAGGGATGCATCGTGGCGTAGGCGCTCACGTGCCGCTGGGCCCAGTCGGCGGGCGCACCGTTGCGGTAGTGGCGGTCGAGCGCCTCACCGTAGTCCTCGCGCTCGTCGCCGAACAGCGTGCGGCACTCCTGCAGCAGCTCGGGGAAGGGCTCGACGATGACCGGCCAGTAGTAGTGGCCGATCTCGTGGCGGAAGTGCCCCAGCACGGTCCGGTAGGGCTCGTCCATCTCCTCGCGGCGGGCGGCGCGGTCGCTGTCGTCGGCCTCCGCGAGGTCCAGCGTGATGACACCGTTCGCGTGGCCGGTCGAGACCGGCTTCTGCTCGCTGGAGAGCAGGTCGAAGACCAGGCCGTTCTCGCGCTCCTCCACGCCCTCCACCGGCAGGTCGAGCTCCCCGAGCTCGAACAGGAGCCGGCGCTTGGCGGACTCGGCGACCGCGAACTCCTCGAGCCCGACGTCGTCCCCGTCCCCGGGGCGGGTGCGGGTGAGCGCGCAGCTCTCGCACAGCGCGCCCGGCTCGCGCACCAGCCAGTTGCACTGGGCGACGCCGGCGTTGGCGCACGGATGCCACCCCTCCGCGCCGCCGTAGCCGTCGTGCAGCGTCACGAGCTCCCGCGAGGCGGGATCGAAGCCGAGGAACGAGCCGCAGCGGACGCACTGGGTGTTCTCGAAGAACACGAGCTGATGGCAGGTCGAGCAGGTGAAGACACGCACGACGACGAATCATGCCCGCCACGGACCGCGGTCAACCTCGCGCCGCTCGGACGAACGGCCAGCTGCCTCAAGCCGCGCCCCGGGCGGCCGACCCCTCCGGGCGTGAGCACGCCTGCCCGAACCGTCACCGTCGTCCCGGAGATCGAGATCCTCGATGCCGGAGAGGCCTTCGAGTTCGACCCGATCCTCGACGAGCTCCGGCAGCGGCTGCGGAGCCTCGACGAGCACTGCCTGACGAACCTCGAGGTCGGCCTCATCGGCATGGTCGAGGGCGACTTCACCATCGGGGCCTGCGCGGTCACCGAGCCGATCCAGACCCACTCCGACAACCCGCAGGTCCGTGGGCTGATCGACCTCTTCAACGCGATGCTCGCCCGGTCGCAGGCGACCCTCGTGGCGTATGAGCAGCTGCGCGGCGACCTCTCCGACGCCCTGGGCGACCGGTCGTGCCTCCCCGAGCTCTACACCCGGCTCGCGAGCCTCGAAGAGCACTGCCTGACCGACCTCGACGAGGGGCTCCAGGCCGTCGTCGACGGGGACCTCACCCGCGCCGCCCACCCGGTCACGCGCCCGCTCATCCCGCCGCCCGACTCCCGCCTCGGGCATCTCGGCGAGACGTTCAACCAGATGCTCGCCCGCTCGCGCACCGCGCTGCACTCCTACGACACGATGCGTGAGGAGCTGCGCGTCTCGCTGGGCGACCGGTCCTGCCTGGAAGAGCTGCGCCGCAGCCTCGCGAGCCTCCACCGCCACTGCCTGCGCGACCTCGACGAGGGCCTGGAGGCCGTCGCGAGCGGCACCGACCTGACCCGCCGCATCACCCCGGCGACGAAGCCCCTGGTGGGCGAGGACGAGGACGCCGACCTCGGCGAGCTCGCCGAGGTGTTCAACCGGATGCTCGCCCGCACGCAGTCCTCGCTGGCCCACTACGACGAGCTGCGCCGGCAGGCCTGGGTCGGCGTCGGCCCCCGCACCGGCAAGCGGCCGGGTTGACCACGGTGCTGGTCACCCCCGGACACGTCGCGGAGTTCGCGACCCTGCTGGACCGCGGCGACCGCCGCGAGGTCATCCGCCAGGCCGTCACCCACCTCAACGAGGGCATGTCGCTGGGGGACTTCGTCCTCGGGGTCCTCGCGCCGGCGCAGGTACAGATCTGCGAGCGCGCCGCCCGGGAGAACCGCCTCACCCCGGCCTTCCAGCAGGTGGCGACGGACATCGCCGACACGGTCCTGGGCGTCGCCGCCGGAAACACGCCGCGCGGCGCGGAGCAGGGCCGCCTGGTCGTCTGCGTGACCGAGCGCGAGCACCAGAACCTGCCGTCGCGCGTGCTGTGCGAGCTGCTGCGCTCCTACGGCTACCAGGTGGCCTTCCTGGGCCGGCCGACCAACACGGTCGGCGTCACCAAGGTCCTCAAGGAGCTCGAGGCCGACGCCCTCCTGATCTCGTGCTCGCTGCCGATGAACCTGCCGTGCGTCCCGCAGCTGGCAGCGGCCGCCCACGCCGTGGACGTGCCCGTCATCGTCGGCGGCCACGGCTTCGGGCCCGACGAGCACCGCGGCCACCGGCTCGGCGCGGACACGTGGGCGGGCCGGCTGGAGGACGTGCGCGACGCCGTCGACCGCTTCCGGGACGCCCGCCCGGCGCTGCGCGCGTCGAACGCCGAGCTGGCCCAGCACCAGGAGCTGTTCGCGATCCGTCGCATGCTCACCGAGGAGCTCGCCGACCGCCTGGAGTACCAGTGCGGTCACATGCTCCCGCGGGGGCCGCGATCGCGAGCGTCCCTACGCAGCGACCTGCACAACCTGCTCGTGTTCCTCGAGGCCGCCGTGCTCTGCGACGAGCGCATCCTGCAGGACTACGCGGGCTGGATGGCGGGGCGCGCGCATGAGCAGCACGTGCACCCGCGGCTCGTCCCGGCGATGATCGGGGCGCTCGAGGACCGGCTGGTCTTCGACCTCCCGGCGGTCGGCGCGCCGCTGCAGGCCGCCCGCTCCCAGACCGCGCTCGCCGCCTGACCCGGCGGGTCGCCCCGCGGCTACCTCGAGACCGCGGGCTGCCGGGCCTCGGGGTCAGGGTCGGGTGCGGCAAGTTGCACGTTGTCGCGACCGGCGGCCTTGCCCGCGTACAGCGCGGCGTCCGCCCGGCCGACCAGCGCCTCGGCGCTGCCGGTGACCCACACGGCAACGCCGATGGTGACCGTCACCGTCGGACGGGAGGCGTCGGCCGCCTGATCGGCGACCCGTGCGCGCAGACGCTCGGCAACGACCAGGGCCCCCTCGCGGTCGGTGTCGGGGAGCACGGCGAGGAACTCCTCGCCGCCCCAGCGACCCAGCGCGTCCTCCGTCCTCATCGCGGATCGGAGGTTCTGCGCGATGTCGACGAGGACCGCGTCCCCGGCCTTGTGGCCGAGGGTGTCGTTGACGCTCTTGAAGTGGTCGATGTCCATCAGCAGCACGGCGAAGCTTCTCTGCCGACGCCGGGCGGCTCCGATCGTGGCCAGGAGCGTCTCCTCGATGTCACGGCGGTTGCTCAGGCCGGTCAGCGAGTCCACGCGTGCGACGTGGTCGAGCTCGCGGCGGCTCCGCAGGAGCCGCGACCCGATGCCGATGATCAGCAGACCGGCGATCGCCAGTGCGGTCAGGGCTGCCCACGCGAGCCATCTGCTGGCGCCGTTCACCGCGTAGTAGAGCGCCGACTCGGGCACCGCGACGACGACGCGCCACGGGGTCCCCGGAACCGGAGCGCTGACGAACGACTGACTGCCGCGCGCAGAAGGGTAGGAGCCGGTCGGCTGCGAACGTACGAGGCGCGCCAGTCGCCCGTCGAGCTGGCCGAGCGTCTCGCCTCCCCGGGGCTGCCGGCCGCTGCTGGCGATCAGGGTCTGCTTCGCGTCGACGAGGTAGACGCGTCGGCCCGGGATGACGACCAGATGGTTCATGTACCGGCCCAGCGGTGTGGCCGACACGTCGAACGCACCGCTGAACACCCGTCGTCCCGCGACCGTCCCGAATGGCTCGGCGAACCCGACGACGGGAACGCCGCGGGCAGCGGACGGCACCACGTTGGAGACCGCCGGCCTTCCGGCGACTGCCGCGGCCAGGTGCCGGTACTTGCCCGTGATGACCTGCCCCAGCAGCGCCGGCTTGGCGGGCAGGACCTGCAGGACCCGGCCGTCGCGGTCCAGCAGCACGGCTGCGCTGACGCCGATGGCGTCGGAGGCGCGCTGCAGGGCACCGGGCGTGGTCCTGGGGGCGGCCAGCCAGGTCGCGGCCTGACGACGCTCGCGCGCGAGGATGTCCCGCACGTACAGGGACGCGAACTGCGCGCCGGAAGCCGTCCGCTGCTCCAGCCGCTGCGCGACGGCGCGACGGGCGTCCGCCTGCGACCCCGCCAGCACCGCGGCCAGGGCCCCGACGATCACCAGCCACGCGACGACGGGAAGTGCGACCCCGCCCCGGGAGCGACGACGGGGGTGGCCTGCGCGAGGTCGCATACCCGATCCATCGGCACCCGCGTAGCCGGCTGGAGCGATGAGCGGTTCTTCGGCCGCGAGAGAACTTCAGGAAGCGCGCGCCGTCTACTCATCGATCTTGCGCGATCGCAACAGATTCGGTCCAGAAGTTCTTGATTGTGGCAGAGAGATCGGCGCGGAGCGTGCCTATCGTCCAGGTATGCCCCGTACCCGCGACCGACTGATGCGCGCCGCGTCCCTCCTGACGACGCCGCTGCTGCCGGACGACTACCTCTCCTATCTGGACCCGCTGTTCTCCACGCGCGAGCCACGCGGCCGCATCGATGCGGTCCTCCCGGAGACGCCCGACAGCGCCACGCTGTGGATCCAGACCCGCGACCTGCCCGCCCACGTCCCGGGGCAGTACGTGCGCGTCGGGGTGGACGTGGACGGCGTGCGGCACTGGCGCACCTACTCGCTGACCTCGCCGGCGCCCCGCCCCGACGGCCGCATCGCCATCACCGTCAAGGCGATGGACGACGGCGTCGTCTCCCGGCACCTGGTGCACGGCACGCGCCCCGGCACCATCGTGCGCCTCGCGCCGCCGGCGGGAGACTTCGCCCTGCCGGCGCGCCTGGCCGCCGACGGCGGGCCGCTGCTCTTCGTCACCGCGGGCAGCGGCATCACCCCGGTGATGTCGATGCTGCGCGACCTGGCGTCCCGCGACGCGCTGCGCGACGTGGTGCACGTCCACCTCGCCCCGTCGCGCGACGACGTCATCTTCGGCGCCGAGCTGCGCCGCCTGCACGCCCAGCACGACGGGCTCACCCTCGTCGAGCACCACGACGACGTCGGCGGCATGTTCGACGTCGCGCTCCTGGACGAGCGCTGCCCGGACTGGCGCGAGCGTCAGGCCTGGGCCTGCGGACCCGCCGGGCTGCTCGACGCGCTGACCGCGCGCTACGAGGAGGCGCGCGTCCCCGACGCGCTGCATCTCGAGCGGTTCCGGGTGGGTGGGATCGCATCCGCGTCGCCCGCCGCCGGGGGCGCCGCAGGCGGGCGCGTCACCTTCCGTAGGGCGGGCAAGGAGGTCGACGCCGATGGCACGACTCCGCTGCTCGTCGCCGGCGAGTCCGCCGGGGCACTGCTGCCCAGCGGCTGCCGCATGGGCATCTGCCACACCTGCGTCGGGGCGCTGTGCTCCGGCTCGGTGATCGACCTGCGCACCGGCGACCTCATCTCCGCCGACCCCGACCAGCCCGACCTCATCCGCACCTGCATCTCCGCCGCCGCCGGCGACGTCGAGATCGACCTCTAGGAGGAGCCATGAACATGAGCACCGCCACCGCCACGATCGACAGCCCCATCGCCCACCTCACGCCGGCCGACCTCGACGCCATCGGCGCCGAGCTGGACGCCATCCGCGACGAGGTCCTCGCCGACCTCGGCGAGCAGGACGCGGACTACATCCGCACCGTCATCAAGGCCCAGCGCGGACTCGAGGCCGGAGGCCGCGCCGCGCTCCTCGTCTCTCTGTTCCCGCCCGCGTGGGTCGCGGGCACCGCCATGCTCAGCGTCTCGAAGATCCTCGAGAACATGGAGATCGGCCACAACGTCCTGCACGGCCAGTGGGACTGGATGCGCGACCCGGAGATCCACTCGACCACGTGGGAGTGGGACTCCGCCTCCACCGCCGAGTCGTGGAAGCACTCGCACAACTACATGCACCACACGTTCACGAACGTCGTCGGCAAGGACCGGGACATCGGTTACGACACGTTGCGCCTGGACCCGGCCCAGAAGTGGATGCCGTACTACCTCGGCCAGCCCGTCTACAACGTCGTCCTCGCGCTGGCGTTCCAGTGGGCGATCGCGCTGCACGACCTCGAGATCGCCGAGGTCCGCAAGGGCCGCAAGCCGTGGGACCTCGTCAAGCGCGAGCTCCAGGACATCGGTCGCAAGGCGAAGAAGCAGTTCACCAAGGACTACGTGGTCTGGCCGCTGCTCTCCGGCCCGAGCGCGATCCCCGCCTTCGCCGGGAACCTGACGGCGAACCTCGCCCGCAACGTCTGGTCGCACACGATCATCTTCTGCGGGCACTTCCCCGACGGCGCGATCACGTTCGACTACGAGGAGTCCGAGCTCGACGAGGAGACCCGCGGCGGCTGGTACGTCCGCCAGCTGCTGGGCTCCTGCAACATCGACGGCAGCGACCTCATGCACCTGATGAGCGGCAACCTGTCGTTCCAGATCGAGCACCACCTCTTCCCGGACATCCCGAGCAACCGCTACGCGGAGATCTCGCCCCGGGTCAAGGAGCTGTGCGAGCGGTACGACCTGCCCTACACGTCGGGGCCGCTGCTCACGCAGTACGCGCAGGTCTGGCGCAAGATCCTGCGCCTGTCCTTCCCGGGCGGCGGCGAGGCGGCGCCCGCGCCGTACGCGACCGAGTTGCCGGACGTCGCGGCCGCCGAGCGCGAGCCGCTGGCCGTCGCGGCCTGAGCGTCGATCCAGGAGGCCCGGCCTCAGGTGGCCGAGGCGGTCCCGATCCGCAGCGCGAGCTGGAGTTCCAGCCGCGCCTGCGGGTCGTCCAGCGCCGCGTCACCGACGGTCTCGCGCACGCGCGCCAGCCGGTAGCGGACCGTCTGCGCGTGCACGTGCAGCGTCTCGGCGGCGCGCGCGACGTCCCCGTGCGCGTCCAGCCAGGCGGTGAGCGTCTCGTAGGCCCGGGCCCGTGCGCCCGGGGCAAGGTCGTCGAGTGCGCGCAGCCGCCGCCGGGCCAGCTCGCGTGCGAGGTCCTCGTCGCCGGCGACCAGCAGCTCCAGCAGGTGGTCGTCCGTGCGGGCGACCGCCGCCTCGCCGAGTCGACCCTGGGCGTGCAGCGCCCAGCCCGCGCGGGCCCGTGCGGCCGAGCGTGCCGCCTCGAGGACGGGCACAGCCGGCCCGAGCGCCGCCCGGCGTCCGCGCAGGCCGTCCTGGACCGCGGCGAGCTGCCCCGGCCGCTCGGGCTCCGGCACCAGCAGCAGGCCGACCGGGGCGTGGGCCGCCGCGAGCGTGCCCTCCGGCAGGCGACGGGCGAGGGAGACGGGGTCACCGGACGCCAGCGCCAGCACGGCGACGTGGACGGGCACGGCCCACCCGGCGGCGTGCGCCGCGTCGCGCAGCTCGTCCTCGCTCGGCGGCTGCGGGCCGACCAGCAGCTCCAGCAACGACTGCCGGCGCGCCTGCAGCGTGCCCTCGCGCAGCGACTGCCCGGAGGCGTAGCCGGCCACCGACGCGGCCGCGAGCCGGTCGATGAACGCGAAGATCGCCTCGGCGAGGCGGTACATGACGTCCGGGGGCACCTCCGCCTGCTCGCCGAACGCGGCGCACGCCCGCCAGGAGACCCGCGCCCCGACCCGGTAGGCGGACTGCAGCGCGTCCAGCGTGCGCCCCTGGCGGTGCTCCTCGCGGCCCATCGCCTCGTAGATCGAGAGGTCGGGCAGCGGGGCGTCGCGCCCGAGCAGGTCGACGAACTGGTGCAGCGCCACCCCGACCCCTTCGGAGATCAGCCGGCCGAACTCGCCCTCCAGCGGGCGGTCGTACTCCGGGATCTCGTCGCGGACCGCGCTCACGACCGTCGTGACGACCCCGCCGAGGTGCGGGCGCAGGAGGTCCGACATCGTGGCGGGCACCAGCGCCCAAGGCCACTGCGCGACGCCGTCCCGCCCGGCGGGCGAGCTCAAATCCCGCCGCCCTCGGCGAAGAAGAAGAACCAGATGCCCATCAGGGTCATCGCCATGGCGACCGACAGGACCATCACGACGTCGAGGATCGTCCGCGGGTGGCCGGCGTCGCGTTCCCCGCGCATCGACCGGTGCCAGGGCAGCACGACCTTCACCTCGGGCGTGGTGTCGGTGACCTCGCCGTAGATGCGGTTCAGCCGGCCCAGGAGCTTGCCGACGACGACCATCGAGGCGGGGATGCCGAACAGCAGGAGCACGTAGGGCCCCATCTGCGGCTGCGAGCTCTCGACGGACTGCGAGACGCCGTAGATCCAGAGGAACGGGACGCCGAGCCACATCAGGATGCTGCCCACGGCCATCAGGGCGATGAGCAGGATGGCCACGACCTTCGTGACGGGCGATCCCGAACCGAGCATGGCCCCGAGTGTAGGGCGCGTAGTGCTCTACCAGGCGAGCGCGGTGCTGCAGTGCGGGCAGCTGACCGTCGTCGACACCGGGGCGTCGAAGACGTAGCCGCAGCCGCAGCCGTACAAGGCGGTGTCCTGCGGGCCGCCGGCGCGGCGCATCCGCCGCTCCGCCGCGAGGGCGGGGTCCGCGGGGACGAGCCGCAGACGGGGGGGCGCAGGGGCCGCCGACTCGTGCTGATGCTCGTCGTCGTCGTCGTGTCGGTGCTGGCGGTGAAGTCTCATGGTCTCTTCCATAAGGACGCGTTCGAGGGCAGAAGGTTTCCCTTGAATCGGTGCATGCAGCTGCGTCTTGAGTGCCTTTCCGGTTCAGTGGACGCATCCCTTTCGGGGAAACACGGCGCGCGGGGCACGGTCGTGCGCCAGCCCCGTCCGGCATACTTCGTCACGTATGAATCCGGCCCGCAAGCGACAGATCCGGCTCACGACCGCGCTGACCTGCGCCGTGCTCCTGGCCGGCGCGCTCATGTACACGAGCTTCAGCGCGTCGAGCGAGGCGGTCACGCCCAGGACGCTCCTGGCTTCCGCCAAGCCGGGGCAGAGCTATCAGCTGACCGGCAAGGTCGTGGACGGCTCCATCGACAAGAACCGGGACGGCATGACCTTCCGGGTGCGCGAGCGCGAGGGCAGCCAGTCGGTCCCCGTGAGCTACACCGGCGCCGTGCCGGACCCGTTCCGCGACGGTCGCGAGATCATCATCACCGTTCGCAAGGACGCCGGGAACATGTTCGTCGGCGAGCGTGACTCGCTCGTCACGAAGTGCCCGTCGAAGTTCACGAACGAAGAGAAGTCCCCGGACGGCAAGGCGCCGCCCGAGGGCTTCACCTACTAGAGCGCCGGGAGGCACTGCTCGTGGCGACCGTCGGCAAGGCCGCACTCATCTTCGCCCTGGCGGTCGCCGTGTACGGCGTCGTCGTCTCGCTGGTCGGGGCGAGGACCCGCCGGCGCGACCTCGTCGACTCCGGCCGCAACGCGGTCTACGCGCTCGCCGCGCTGACGACGCTCGCGTTCGTCCTCCTCGAGGTCGCGTTCCTGCGCAGCGACTTCACCTTCAAGACCGTCGCCGAGCACTCATCCACGACCACGCCCACGTTCTACAAGGCGTCGGCGTCCTGGTCCTCGCAGGAGGGATCGCTGCTGCTGTGGTTGTTCCTGCTGTCGCTCTGGAGCGCGGCGATCCTCTTCGCGACCCGTCGCCGCATGCGCGACGTCGCGCCGTACGCCACCGCGATCCTGCTCGGCTTCGGCGCGTTCTTCGCCGGACTGCTCGTCTTCTCCGCGTCGCCGTTCCAGACGCTCGGGGTCGCGCCGTCCGAGGGCGCGGGCCTCAACCCGCTGCTGCGGCACCCGAGCATGATGATCCACCCGCCGATGCTCTACGCGGGCTACACGCTGTTCGCCGTGCCGTTCGCGTTCGCCGCCGGCGCGCTGATCGCCCGCCGGGTGGACGCCGAGTGGATCGGCGTCACCCGCCGCTACTCGCTGGCCGCCTGGTTCTTCCTGGGCATCGGGATCCTGCTCGGGGCGCGCTGGTCGTACTCCGAGCTCGGCTGGGGCGGCTACTGGGCCTGGGACCCGGTCGAGAACGCGTCCCTGCTGCCCTGGCTGACCGGCACCGCGTTCCTGCACTCCGTGATGATCCAGGAGAAGCGCGGGATGCTGAAGGTCTGGAACGCGTCCCTCGTCCTCGCGACCGGCGTGCTCTGCGTCCTCGGCACCTTCCTCGTGCGCTCGGGCATCCTGGACTCGATCCACGCGTTCGGCGCCTCGACGCTCGGCGTCCCGTTCGTGACGCTGATCGGGCTGATGATCGCGGGCTCGGTCTGGCTGGTCACCACCCGTCGCGACGTCCTGCGCAGCGAGCACAAGCTCGACTCCGCGTTCTCGCGCGAGTCCGTGTTCCTCGCGAACAACGTGGTGCTCGTCGGCGTCGCGTTCGTCGTCTTCTGGGGGACGTTCTTCCCGCTGATCTCCGAGGCGGTCACCGGTACCAAGAGCGCCGTCGGCCCGCCGTGGTTCGACCAGTACACCGTGCCGCTGGTGATCGCCCTCGTGTTCCTCAGCGGCATCGGGCCCGTGATCGCCTGGCGCCGGCAGACCCGCGCCACCGCGCGCAAGAGCTTCCTCTGGCCGGCCGTCGCGGGAATCGGCACGCTGGTGGTGCTGCTGCCCTTCGGCGTCTTCGACCGCCCGGCCGCCTGGCTGATGTTCGGTGCGGGCGCCCTGGTGACCGGCACGGTCGTCCAGGAGTTCGCCCGCGGCGTCCGCGCCCGGCGGGCGATGAGCAGCGAGTCGGTGCCGGTCGCGCTCGTCTCCCTGGTCCGGCGCAACCGCCGCCGCTACGGCGGCTACATCATCCACCTCGGGATGGCGCTCCTGTTCGTCGGCGTCGCCGCCAGCAGCGCGTTCGAGGAGGCCAAGGACGCCCGCCTGTCGCCCGGACAGGCCGTGAACGTCGACGGCTACACGCTCACCTACGCGAAACCGACCGCACGGATCGACAGCGAGGCAGGCCGCATCGAGCGGATCGTGTTCGGCGCGGAGCTCCGCGTGACGAAGGACGGCGAGGCCGTCGGCGTCCTGAAGCCCTCGCGCGGCTTCTACCCACCGGACGACCGCACCTTCGCCGCCAACCCGATCGCGAGCTTCTTCGAGGGTGAGGCGACCAGCGAGGTCGCGATGGACGCCGGGCTGCGCAAGGACCTGTGGACCGCGGTGTCCCCCGACGTCGGCGCGCTGGACGGCCGCATCCGGGCGCTCGACGAGGGCTTCACGAAGGGCATCGCGCAGGCCGGCGACCAGATTGCCCCCGCGCAGGTCGGCGCGCTGATCGGCCAGGCACTCAACAGCGTGCTGCGCAGCTACACCGACGACCCGCCGCCCGCGACCTTCCGGGTCATAGCGAGCCCGATGGTCACCTGGATCTGGCTCGGCGGCATCATCGTCTTCCTGGGCGCCATCGTCTCCATGTGGCCGCCGCCCAAGGGCGCTACCAGGCGGGCCGACGCGAAGCTGCTCGCGCGCGTCTCCCGGGAGCTCGGCCGGGCCTAGCCCGCCGCTTCCGGGGTCGAGAGGGTCGTCGTGGACGTCGTCGCGCTGCTCGTGATCATCCTGCTGCTGGGGGCCGTGGTCGCCGCGGTGTCCCGCCCGCTGCGCGGGGGCGCGCTGGACGCCGAGTCGGCCGACGCCTCGCGGGTCGCCGACCTGCTCGCAGCGCGCGACGCGAAGTACCGCGAGATCCGCGACCTCGAGCTCGACCACCAGACCGGCAAGCTCCAGGACGGCGACTTCAAGGTGCAGGACCGCGCGCTGCGCGCCGAGGCGCTGGTGATCCTGCGCGAGCTGGACCGCTACGGCGCCGACGAGCCACCGCGCGACACGCCGGCCTGACCGGCTACCATCGCAGCGGTATGGAAACGATCCTCTCCGTCGTCCAGGTCGTCATCTCGGTGGTCCTCATCTTCCTCGTGCTCATGCACTCGGGCAAGGATGCAGGCCTCTCGGGCGCGTTCGGGGTCGGCTCCGGCCAGGGCTCGCTCGGTGGCGGCTCGATGGTCGAGCGCAACCTGAACCGCTGGACCGTCGGGTTCGCGCTGCTCTTCGTGCTGAACACGCTGGTCCTGCTGAAGATCTAGCTGCGGGGCGTCGGCTAGCCCGTCGTCTGGCCGGTCACGCGCAACCCGCTCGCGCGCAGCGCCGGGACGACGCAGCCGTGCGCCGCGCGGCGGCCGTAGAAGTCGGCCTCGCACACCAGCGACGTTGCGGCCGTGAGTGCCTGCGTGCGCTCGAGGATGCCGAGCGCGGAGTCGGTGAACCGCACGTCGCGGACCGGCTTCGTGATCCGGCCGTCCTCGATGAGGAACGTGCCGTCGCGCGTCGTCCCGGTCAGCGTCGTCGACCGCTCGTGCACGACGTTGAGGTACCACAGCCGGGTCACGTAGAGGCCGCGTTCGACGCCCGCGATCAGCTCGTCGACGCCGGTTGCGGAGCCCCCGGCCAGCACGAGGTTCGTCGGGCGCGCGCCGTAGGGCGAGCCGCCCGGGGCGAGCGCATGCCCCGTCGAGACGGCGTCGCCGCCCGCGCGGGCAGCGCTGCGGCGGTCGTGGACGACCGCCCGGGCGACCCCGGCATCGAGCAGCGTCAGCGGCCCCTTGGTGACGCCGTCGGCGTCGAACGCCCGGGGGAGGCCAGGAACCATGAGCGGTGCGTCGGTCACCGTGACGCAGGGTGCGGCCACGACGCTCTCGAGACGGTCGGTGAGCGCGCTGCGGCCCTCCGCGTGCGCCAGCCCGTCGAAGGCGAGCCCGCCGAGCATGTCGAGCAGCGATCCGACCGCGTCCGGCTCGAGCACCACGTCGTACGCGCCGGGCGCAAGGGCGACCGGGTCCACCCGGGCGACCCGGGCGACCGCCTGCCGGGTCACCGAGTCGGCGTCGAGGCCGTCGATCCCGACCGCGGCCGCGGCACCCCAGCCCGACCGCGCACGGGCGTCGCGCGCGATGACCTTGAGGTAGGCGTCGGTAACGTCGTCGGCGACGCGCAAGCCCGTCGTCGTGGTGATGGCGGTCTCGACGCGCCCAGCGGTCCAGATGCCGAACGCCTCGAGGTCGTGCTCCGCCGTGATCGCGAACGCGGTGGCGAGCGCGGCGCCGCCGACCGCGGGATCGAGGTCGGCGGTGGCGGCGTCGAAGCCCTCGTGGGAGGACGGGGTGCCGGCCTCGCCAGGGGACGGCAGGCCCGGGTGCTCGCCCGGGCCGCCGGCCGCCTGCGCGGCGGCGAGCGCCGCCGCGGCCGCACGGGACGCCGCGGCCCGCAGGCCGTCGTCGCTCAGGTCGTTGGTCTCCACGCTCCCGGTGTGACCGTCGCGGACGACGAGGATCGAGACGGACGTGTCGTCGACCGCCGTGGCCTGCGTCGGCACCGAGCGCGCGAACCGCGACAGCAGGGACCGTTCGCGGGTCACCGTGATCTGGACGTCGCCGCATCCGGCGGCGAGTCCGAGCGCTCGGGCGCCGAGCTCGAGCACGCCGGTCATGCGACACCGACCTGCACGCCGCGGAAGCGCGCCGGCGCGGTGCCGTGGCTGACCGCCATGACCTGCCCGGGCTCGCCCTTTCCGCAGTTCGTGAAGCTCCAGGGCCGCCACTCCGACGCCGAGCACACCGCGTCCATCGCGCCCCAGAACTCGGGGGTCACGCCCGCGTATGACGGGTTGCGGTAGAGACGGCCGAGCTCGCCGCCGCGGATCTCCCGGGCGACCTCGGTGGCGAACTGGAACTGCAGGCGGCGGTCGTCGATGGACCACGAGCGGTTGGTCTCGAGGTACAGGCCGTCCTCGGTGTCGGCCAGCAGGTCGCCCAGGGTCCCGGCGCTCCCCGGCTCCAGCGACACGTTGGTCATCCGCACGATCGGCTGGCGGGCGAAGCCGTCGGCGCGGGCGCAGCCGCCGGACTCCGCGAGCCCGACCTCGGCGGCCGACTGACGATTGGACAGCGCCGACAGCAGAACGCCCTCCTCGATCAGCGGCACGCGCCGGGCGGCGACGCCCTCGTCGTCCCAGCCGAAGGAGCCCAGAGCCGCGGGCAGCGTCGCGTCGGCGATCACGTGGAGGTGCTCGGAGCCGTAGGTCAGCGTGCCGGAGCGACGCAGCGCGTCGGCGCCGACCCAGCTCGTCCCCGCGTAGGAGGCCTCACCGAGCAGGATCCGGTCGAGCTCGAGCGCGTGTCCGATCGACTCGTGCACCTGCAGGGCGAGCTGCTCGCCGTGCAGCACGATGTCGCGCACGCCCTCCGGGCAGACCGGTGCGCTCAGCAGCTCGATCGCCTCCTGCGCCACGCGCGGGGCGTTGCCGACGAGGTCCAGCGACGTGACGAGCTCCCAGCCGGCCAGCAGCACGTCGCCGTCATGGGACATGGGGTACGACCGCACCTGCGTCTCGTCGCCATCGGCGGCGACCGCCTGGATACCGGCGCCGGTCTCGACGCGCTCCTGCGTGCACGCCGCGCCGTCGGTGGTCGCCAGGGCGGTGCGCGTGCGGCGCGAGCGGGTGTGCGCCGTCGTGACCACGAGGCGGTCGTCGGTGGTGGTGCGCAGCGCGGCCTCGGCGGCGTGCAGGTGCGCGAGCCGCTCCTCGAGCGAGAGCGCGAACGGGTCGACCTCGCACGGCCCCGCCCAGTGCCCGCGCGCGGGCTCGTGGGCCAGCTCCGCGAACGGTCCGGCGACGCCGACGGGTTGCGCTCGGGCGACCGCGATCGCCCGGGTCAGGGCGGCCTCGACGCCGGCCTGCGAGACCTCGCGGGTGGCCGCGAAGCCCCAGCCGCCGCCGACGCGCACACGGATGCCTATCCCGGCGGCGATGTCCGTCGCGACCTCCGACACCTCGCCGTTGCGGACCGCGAGTGCCTCGTCGCGGGTCTCGACGTGTCGGGCCTCCGCGTGGACGCCGAGGACGCGGGCCGCGTCGCAGACGTCGACGAGGAGGGCGAGGACCGCGCTCACCAGGCGGCCTGATAGATGGCGCGGAGCTCGTCGCGGTCCGCCCGGGGCGGCGTGAGGTCGAGCTCGCCGCGTCCGGCCGCTGCGTCGGCGCAGGCGTCCAGCGCCTCCTCGGCGACGCCGAGGTCGCGGATGCGCGACGCGCCCGCGAGCCGGGCCAGTTCGACCGCCAGCGCCTCGGCGGCACCGTCCCCACCGCCGAGCGCCTTGTCGAGCTTCGTCAGCTCGGCCGGGAACCGGCGCCGCAACGCCGCGGTCGTGTGGGGCAGGACGACCGCGTTGGCCTGGCCGTGCCCGGCGCCGCCGACCCGCACGAGCGTCTGGGAGCAGACGTGGCTGAGGCCGTACCAGTTGCCGTCGATGCTGTAGCCCGCCAGGAGCGACGCCAGCGCGAGGGCCTCGCGGTCGGGGTGCTCGTCGTCCATCCAGGCGTCGGCGATCAGCCGCGCGGCCTCGCGGCCGGCGAGCGAGGGCACCGGCGCGGCCTGCGTCGTGAGCGGTCCCTCGACCGCGTGGGCGAGGGCGTTGCCGCTGCTGGCGGCGAGGTCGGCGAGCGGCTGCGAGGCGCAGACGTCCGGGTCGTTGATGACCACCCGCGGGCGCACGCCTGCGACGTCCTGCTTCGTCCCGGCCGCGCGCCGGTGCACGGCGGTCATCTCCGCGCTCGAAAGGGTGGTGGGGATCGCGGCGGCGTGGCGGCCGGTCGCGGCGGCCACCGCCTTGGCAGTGTCGATGATCCGGCCGCCGCCGAGCGCGACGATGAGCGTGGCGTCGGTCACGCCGAGGCGCTCCACCAGATCGCCGGCGAGCTCGTCCACGAACCCGTCCGGGACGTCATGCACTTCGTCGGCGGCGTCGACGACCCGCGGGGCGACCTTCCGACCGCGCGGGGTCGTCAGCAGCACGTAGCCGGACCCGAGGTGGTCGGTCGCCTCGGCGATCGCACCGCGTCCGAAGCGGATGGTCCGCTCGCCGTCCTGCCAGGTGAAGTTCCGCTCGTCGGGCATGCCGGTCAACCTACCGGCCCGGCGCGCGGGCTCAGCTCGTGCGCCTGAGCTTCAGCTGGTACTTCGCGACACCGGTGATCTTCACGCCGCCGGTGTAGGTCGAGGGGACCGTGCAGCTGACCGGGATCCGTACCGTGAGCGTCCGGGACCGGCCCTTCTTCAGCGGCTTCGCCTGCGCGGCGGTGAGGCGGCCGCCGAACAGTCCCTGGCCGCCGGAGCTCGAGACCGCCCAGTTGCGTCGGTGCTGCTGGGTGACGCTGTCGCCACACGCACTCAGGTCGCTGGAGCTCGCGAGCGCGTTGTCGATGTAGAACGGGCACTCGCCGCTGCGGGGGCCGGGGGAGCCGGGACCGAAGAGGTAGGTGAACGCGCCGACCGGCTTGAGGTCGAGGCGCACGCCGAACTTCACGGCGCCGCAGCCGTCGGTCTTCGCGGTGATGGGTGCACCGGGCTCGAAGCCCTCGCACGGCGTCACGACCGTCTCGGTGAAGCTGCCGGTGATGGTGCCCCGCGCGGTCGAGGGGATGCTGCCCAGCAGGTCCAGGCGCCGCGTGCCGGCGGTCAGGAGGGCCGAGCGGTCCCCCTTGATCGTCAGCTTCACCGCGCCCTGCCCGGCCCCGCGGCGGATCTCGCAGTTGCCGCTCGTGCCGTCCACCTTCCAGCTCAGCTCCTGCGTGCCGCTGAAGGTCGCGCGGTAGAGCGCGGCCTGGGCGCTGGAGGCCGCGCCGAGGACCAGCAGGGACGTGGTGAGGACGATCGCGGGAAGGCGCATGCTCGCGACCCTCGCGCCGAGGGCGGGCGCGCGCAACACGCTGAGACCGGGTCGAGACCGCTGCCCTCGTAGGCTCGCGACATGTCACGCATCGGGATCACCGGAGCCACCGGCGCCATCGGCAGCCGCGTCGCCCGCACGCTCGCCGCCGACGGCCACGATCCGCGCCTGATCGTGCGAGACCAGGCCCGGCTGGAGACCGGGCTGCACGGCCTGCCGATCGCGGTCGCGCCCGGCGGGTACGCCGACGAGCCGGAGCTCCGCGGAGCGTTCGACGGCGTCGAGGTCCTGCTGCTCGTGTCGGGCGCCGAGTCCGCCGACCGGGTGGCGCACCACGCCTCCGCCGTCCGCGCGGCCCGGCGGCGACGGCCGGATCGCGGGCGTCGCGCGGGACGACGTGGCGGCGGTCGCGGCGCTCGCCCTGCTCGACGAGGCGCACGCCGCGCAGACCTACCTCCTGACCGGGCCCGAGAGCCTCACGTTCACTGTGGCGGCGCAGGTCAGGACGGAGGTCCTCGGCGTCCCCTTCGGCTTCCACGACGAGACGCTCGAGGAGGCGTACGCCTCGCGTGCGCCCTACGGGGCGGCGCGGAGGCAGCTCGAGGCGTGGGTCAGCACCTACACCGCGATCGCCGCCGGCGAGATGGACGGCGTGAGCGACGACGTGCCGCGGCTGCTCGGTCGCCCGGCGCTGTCGCTGCGTGACGTGCTGCTCGCCGTCGACTGAGCCCGCTCACCCGCCCGGGAGGACGCGCACGCGGCCGAGCTGCGCGTCGAGGACCTCGATCAGGGACGCGAATCGCTCCTTCGGATCGACGTACTGCTCGACGACCAGCTGCTCCCCTGGCTCGCCGAGGACCATGAACCGCGAGCGCCCGTCACTGCCGAGGAACGCGAAGTCGAAGCCGTCGTGGAACAGGGGGACGCACGCTTCGTCGCCGCTCTTGCCGCAGTCCCCGGGGACCGTCCGAGGCGACGACTGCGCGGTGACATCCAGGCTGGTTCCCTCGAGTCCCAGGACCGAGACGGGGCGGGGATCGCCGATGATCCGCAGGTGCGGATGGTCGCGCAGCCAGGTCACGACGTCGCGCGGACCGTCGACCATGTCCCCGGGCTTCTCGCCGCCCCGGCGCGGATCGAAGACCTTCGTGAAGTGGTGGAAGGCGAGGATCGCCTGACCTCGGGTGACGTCGCGTGCGACCGAGACGTGGTCGGCGCGGTCCGCGGTCTCAGCGGTCCAGCCGGTGCCGGCCGTGATCTCCAGGCGCGGCCTGAAGGCGGCGGTGGTGTAGGCCATTCCGGCCTCGAGGGGGAAGACGTCCTGCGTGGGAAAGGCCCCGTCGGCACCCGGTGTCGGGGTGGTGACCGACGCCGCAGCCTCCGGTCGCTGGGCGGGCTCGGCTGCGTCATCCCCACCGTCGCAGCCCGCGAACATCAGGGCGACGAGCGCGACGGTCAGGTGCGTCGGCGTGCGCATGGGCGGACTCTGCCACGCGCGCAGCGCTCTGTCACCCCGCCCGGTCCGGGTTCCACGAGTACGCGTAGTCCGGCCGGTCGATGCCCTCCCAGAGCGCGGCGAGCTTCAGCGGGCGGAACGTGTCCCACATGATCGCGAGCTCGTCGGTGCGCGTCGCGCCGAGCGCCTTCTCGACGGCGCCGGGCTGCGGGCCGTGCGGCAGGCCGCTGGGGTGCAGGGTGACCATCCCGACGTCCACGCCCTTGCGCGCGGCGTAGTCGCCGTCGGCGTAGAACATGACCTCCTCGGACTGGATGTTCGAGTGGTGGTAGGGGAGCGTCACCGCGGTCGGGTCCCAGTCGAGCATCCGCGGCGCGAACGTGCAGATCACGAAGTTCGGGCCCTGGAACGTCTGGTGCGCGGGAGGGGGGAGGTGGAAGCGGCCGGCGCGCGGCTCGAAGTCGTCGGCGTTGAACGCGTACGGGTAGACGTAGCCGTCCCAGCCGACGACGTCGAAGGGGTGGCGGTCGAGCAGGTAGCTCTGGTGCCCGTCGCGCACGCGCACGATCACCTCGAACTCCCCGACCTCGTCGTGCGTCTCCATCTGCGTCGGCCCGTGGAAGTCGCGCTGGCTGAACGGGGCGTGCTCCAGCAGCTGCCCGTAGCGGTTGCGGTAGCGGTTCGGGGTCTCGATCTCCCCGGGGGTGTGGAAGACGAGCCAGAACTGCGCGCTGTCGGCGTCCGGCTCCCAGCGGTGCGTCGTGCCGCGCGGGATCACGACGTAGTCGCGCTCCGCGTAGCGCAGCGGCCCGAACACCGTGCGCAGCTTGCCGCTGCCGCGGTGGATGTAGACGACCTCGTCGCCCTCGCCGTTGCGGTAGAAGCCGGCCATCGGCTCGGTCGGCTTGCAGACGTGGGCCTCGATGTCGGCGTTCCACATGAGCAGGTGCCGGCCGGTCAGCGGGTCGCCGCCGGGGGCGACCGCGTTCACGTCCGCGAGCCGGTGCACGTGCGTGTCGGGCAGCCACTCCGTCCGGGTGATCGGCACGAACGGCCTGGTGTCGGCGATCCGGCACGGCGACTGCAGGTGGTACAGGATCGACTCGTTGCCGCTGAAGCCCTCGTAGCCGAGGACCTCCTCGACCAGGAGGCCACCGCCGGGCCCGCGAGTCTGGGCGTGACGCTTGGGCGGGACCTCACCGAGAGAGACGTAGCGCATGCCCCGACCCTCTCAGAGGTTGCCGCGCAGATCCTGCTCGCGCTCGATCGCCTCGAAGAGCGCCTTGAAGTTGCCCTCGCCGAAGCCGCGCGCGCCGTGGCGCTCGATGATCTCGAAGAACACCGTCGGCCGGTCCCCGACGGGCCTGGTGAAGATCTGCAGCAGGTACCCCTCGTCGTCCCGGTCGACCAGGATCCCCTGGGCGCGAAGGTCGGCGAGCCGATCGGCCACCGCGGGAACGCGCTCCGGGACCTCGTCGTAGTAGCTGTCGGGGATCGTGAGGAACTCGACGCCGCGTGAGCGCAACTCCGTGACCGTCGCGACGATGTCGCGCGTGGCGACCGCGAGGTGCTGCGCGCCCGCTCCCTCGTGGTAGTCGAGGTACTCGTCGATCTGCGACCTGCGCTTGCCCTCGGCCGGCTCGTTGATCGGGAACTTGATCCGGCCGTTGCCGTTCGACACGACCTTGCTCATGAGGGCGGAGTACTCCGTGCTGATCGCCTCGTCGGAGAAGTGCAGCATCTCCGTCATCCCGAAGACGCGCTCGTAGAACCCGACCCACTCGTCCATGTGGCCCAGCTCGACGTTGCCGACGATGTGGTCCAGCGCCAGGAGCATCGGGTCCTCGTCATCGGGCCGTCCGTCGACGACCGCCGCGTAGCCGGGCAGGAACGCGCCGTCGTAGGCGCCGCGCTGCACGAACAGGTGGACGGTCTCGCCGTAGGTCTGGATGGACGAGAGGACGACCGTGCCGTGCTCGTCGCTCGTCGTGTGCGGGGCGTCGATGCCGCGAGCGCCCCGACGGACCGCCTCCTCGTAGGCGTGTGTGGCGTCCGGCACGCCGAGGGCGATGACCTTCACGCCATCGCCGTGGCGGTGCTGATGGGCGGCCACGGGGGAGGACGACGCGAGCGCCCCGGTGAGGACGAGCCGGATGCGGCCCGACTGCAGCACGTGGCTCACGCTGTCCCGGCTGCCGGTCTCCAGACCGCGGTATGCGACGCGGCGGAAGCCGAAGGCGTGCGCGTAGTAGTAGGCGGCCTGCAAGGCGTTGCCGACGTACAGCTCGACGTGGTCGACACCGTGCAGCGGCATGTGGTCGACCGTCTTGACGGGTGCGTCGAGGGGCTGGGTCACGGTCGGGGAGAGCATGCACACAATGATCCGCCTGTCGATGGCCCGTATCAATACACATCCGTTGCGTCCACGCCGCTAATCTGGCTCGTATGGACGAAATGGACCGGCGGATCGTTGCGTTGCTGCGCGAGAATGCGCGACGCTCCTTCCAGGACATCGGTGGGCGGGTGGCTCTGAGCGCTCCGGCGGTGAAGCGCCGCGTCGACCGACTCGAGGCCGACGGGGTGCTCCGTGGCTACGCGGCGGTCGTCGACCACACGGCGATGGGCTGGCCGACCCATGCCGTCGTGTCGCTGTACTGCGAGGGCCGCATGTCCGGCGGGGAGATCCGCGCGGCGGTCGCCGGGCACCCGGAGGTCGCGGCCGCGTTCACGGTGGCCGGCGAGGCGAGCGCGATCCTCCACGTCTTCGCGCGCGACACCGGGCACCTGGAGGAGGCGCTCGAGCGGATCCGCGACACGCCGGGCGTCAGCCGGACCCAGACCCAGGTCGTGCTCAGCGCGCTCTTCGAGCGGCCGGTGGCCTGAGCACCAGGTCAGGTCCGCAGCGCGGTCGCCCGCTTCAGGCGCCGCGCGGCCGCGACCGCGGCCTGCGGACCAGCGCGCGTGGGCTCGACGTCGCCGCGCAGGCGGGCGGTGCGGACGCGCAGGAGGTCGACGACCTCCGCCGTGGCGTGGAACGGGTCGGCGACGACGCGGCCGCCGGTCAGCGGGGCGGCGGCGCGGATCTCGCCGTCGACGATGCCGAGCAGGAGCGGGCCGGTGGGCATCGGCGCGCTGTCGAGGGTGGCGAGACGGCTGACGGCCGCGTGGTCGTCCTCGACAGCCGGGCGGATGGCGATGGTCTGGGCGGCGAGGTTGGTCATGCATCCAGTGTGCTGCCCGCCTGCGATAAGCACAAATGACATTGAGAGGTAACTCGTATAAGATCAGCTGATGCTCGACGTCAAGCGTCTCCGTGTCCTTCGCGAGGTCGCGCAGCGGGGCTCCTTCTCCGCAGCGGCCGACTCCCTGAGCTACACCCAGTCCGCGATCAGCCAGCAGATCGCGGCGCTCGAGCGCGAGGCGGGGACCACGCTGGTGGACCGCTCCGCCCGTGGCGTGCGTCTCACCGAGGCAGGGGAGGCCCTCGTCCGGCACACCGAGGCGATCCTCGCGCGACTCGCCGACGCCGAGGCCGAGCTCGAGGCCATCGCCGGTCTGCGCGGCGGCCGGCTGCGCATGGGCGCCTTCCCGACCGCGGCGGCGACGGTCATGCCCCGGGCGATCGCGAGCTTCCGCGCGAAGCACCCGGCGGTCGAGCTGAGCATGGAGCCGATGGAGCCCGACGAGAGCGTCGCCGCACTGAAGGCGGGGGAGATCGACCTCGCCACCGTGATCCTCGACGAGGGCCCGCCGCCCGAGTACGAGGGCGTCGAGCTGCTGCACCTGCTCGACGACCCGATGTACGCGATGCTCCCGATCGGCCATCCGCACGCGAGCAAGCCGAGGCTCCGCCTCGCGGATCTCTGTGCCGAGCGGTGGATGCTCGGGTCGACGGGCAAGTGCCCGGACACGAAGATCCTCCTGCGGGCCTGCCTCGGAGCGGGCTTCGACGCGCAGATCGCCTTCCACTCCGACGACTACCTGGCCATCCAGGGCCTCGTGGCGTCCGGGCTGGGCGTCGCGCTCGTGCCCGACCTGGCGCTCGTCGCGGTGCGCGACGACGTCGTCGTACGCGCGCTCACAGGCGCGACGCCGGTCCGCCGGATCTTCGCCGCGACGTTGAAGGAGGGCTACTGCTCGCCCGCCACCAACGCGATGCTCGAGGTCCTCACCGAGGTGTGCGCGGAATTCGGTCAGGGCCGGCGCGAGCTCGCGCTGGCTTCCTGAACGGTGGTGCAGGCGGCCGTGCGGCCGCGCTCAGACGATCGGGGTCTCCAGGCGTCCGAGCCCGGGTGCCTCGAGCGCGACGACGTCGCCCGGCTCCAGCCATCGGCCGTCCTCGCGGCCGGCGTTCAGCTCCAGCAGGCACCCGCGTCCCAGCGTCCCGCTCCCCAGCACGTCCCCGGGGCGCAGCCGGGTGTCACGGCCGGCGTGCGCGACGATCTGCGGCCAGGTCCAGTGCGCAGCCGCGGCCGGCGTGGTCGAGAGCACCTCGCCGTTCAGCGAGACCGACGCGTCGAGGTGCAGCCGGCCGTTCTCATAGGGCAGTTCGTCGGGGGTGGCGAGCCACGGTCCGAGGCTCAGCGCGAAGTCCTTGCCCTTCGCCGGGCCGAGGCCGACGGTCATCTCGGCGCGCTGCACGTCCCGTGCGCTCCAGTCGTCCAGGAGCGTGAAGCCGGCGATCCGCCCATCCGTGCCGAGGACCGCGGCGATCTCCAGCTCGAAGTCCAGCCGCCGCGTGGCGGCCGGTCGTCGCACCGCCACGCCCGGGCCGTGGACCGACGCCGGGTTGGAGAAGTAGAAGGTCGGCGCCTCGTACCAGGCGGCGGGCACCTCGCCGCCGCGCAGGCGCCACCCGGTCGCGACGTGCTCCTCGTAGGCGTAGAAGTCGCGGACACTCGGAGGCTCGGGGACGGGAGCGAGCAGCGCGATCGCCTCGAGGCCGTGGTCGCGGCCCGCCTCCTGGTGGCCGACCCCGTGCAGCCAGTCGAGCATCGACGCGGCGGCGAGCTCGACGACCCGGTCGCCGTCGATCCGACCCACGCGCGTGCTGCCAGCGGGGTCGCGGAAGGTGACGAGGCGCACGCAGGCCACCGTACAGCGGCCGCGGGGCCCCTTGACCGACGGCGGATACTCGGGCACATGAGCTCCTCCTACCACCACGGGGCGCGGCAGCTCCAGGACCGCTTCGACAGCCGTCGCCTGGCCGACCGGCTCGACGAGCGGTTCCTGCAGCGGGCGGTGATCGACGACGACGCCCGCGCGTTCATCGAGCGGATGGACATGTTCTTCCTCGCCACCGCCGATGACGCCGGGCATCCGCAGTGCTCCTACAAGGGCGGGGACCCGGGGTTCGTCCGCGTGCTCGACGCCCGGACCCTGGCCTTCCCGTCCTACGACGGCAACGGGATGTACCTCTCCGCGGGCAACGTCGCCGTGAACCCGCACGTCGGAATGCTGTTCATCGACTTCGCGGCGGAGCGCCCCGCGCGGCTGCGCGTGAACGGCACGGCGGGGATCGACACGACCCCGGACGGGGTCGCCGAGTGGCCGGGTGCGCAGTTCGCGGTCCGGGTCTCCGTGACCGAGGTGTTCCCCAACTGCCCGCGGTACATCCACCGGATGACGCCGGCCGGTCGCTCGCCGTACGTGCCCGACGCGGCCGGTGACGCGCCAGTGCCCGACTGGAAGCGGGCCGACTGGGCCTGTGACGTGCTGCCGCACGATCCCGGTTCCTGAGCGACGGCCGCGGGAACGAGAAAGGCCCCGCGGTGCGGAGCCTTTCGTCCCGATGCAAGACGGTGGACGACCATCAAACCGTCAAGATCACCATGGGACCCTGGTCCGTCTCTTTGTCGAACGTCGCCGATGAACCCGGCGGAGCCGCTCGTCGGATGGCGGTAGGCTTTGAGTTGGCAAGCTTGTGCGATGTACCACAAAGTAGATATGCGTCGTCACGAAACCTCCGGCAGCACTTCATCAGGCCCCGAGCAGCGCGCTCGGGAGGAGCGGCTGCGCCGATTCGTCGGGCCGATCGCCGAGCGGGATGCTGAGGTCGTTGCGTACTGGCGCAGCGCCTCCCCGAGCGAGCACGCTCGCGCCATGATCCAGCTCTCCGAGTACGCAGCGGAGATGGTGCAGCTGACCGGATTCGGCAAGGATCCCGATGAGTTCTTCCCGGGTTTTCCGTCACCGGCAGGCGGCGGACGAGGGGTGGCGTGAGCCCCGAGCACGGGGACGGGCCGGGAGTCCTGGATCGTAGGTGGTCGGCGAAGGTGCTCGAGCTTGGTGCGGGCCTCGAGCACGCCGGCATTCCGCACGCGTTCGGTGGCGCGATCGCCATGAACTACCACCGGGAGCCGCGAGCGACGCTCGACATCGACGTCAACGTCTTCCTCACCGAGGGGGCCGAGGACGCTGGACTCCGAGCGCTCGCCGGGGTGTACGAGATCGCGGACCCGGTCCGTCTTCGCGACGAGATCGCCAGGACGGGCCAGGCCCGCACCCTCTGGGAGGGTACGTACGTCGACCTGTTCTTCGCGAACACGGACTTCCACCTCTCGATGTCCCGACGCGTCGACTCCCAGCCGTTTGCCGATGGCAGGATCATGGTGCTCTCGATCGAGGATCTGCTCGTCTGCAAGGCGATCTTCGATCGACCAAAGGATTGGGTCGACATCGAGGCGGTGGTTCGTACGAAGGTCGGTGACCTCGATTACGACTACATGACCCACTGGCTCGGCCAGTTCGTGAGTGCTGACGACCCGCGATGGGATCGTCTCGATGCACTCCCTCGTGGACCGCGGTAGCTCCCCGGGAGCCCCGGTCGTTTCACGCGATCCTCCACGAACGAGAAAACCCCTCGGCGCGATGGCCTCGGGGTTTCAACGTCGGGCGACTGGTCCTGAGAAGTGCGCCGGAGAGGACTCGAACCTCCACGAGCTTGCGCTCACCAGCCCCTCAAGCTGGCGCGTCTACCAATTCCGCCACCGGCGCAGTGGGGGTCGCGCAGTATGCCAGAGGGCGACCGGGACCGTCGTCACGGCGAACGTCCCTGCACCCGCCTTGATTCCGTCCAGAGCTCGCGCTACCTTACGAACACGTGTTCGACGCAGTACCGACAGGCGAAGGAGCCAACGCCATGGACCTCACCAAGCGCCAGCAGGAGATCTTCGACTTCATCAAGCGGTACTCGGCCAAGTACGGCTATCCGCCGACGGTCCGGGACATCGGCAAGGCCGTGGGTCTTGCCTCCTCGTCCACGGTGCACGCGCACCTCTCGAATCTCGAGAAGCTGGGGCTGCTCCGCCGCGACCCCTCCAAGCCGCGGGCGATCGAGCTGCTCGACCGCGTCGGCGAGCGGGTCGGCGAATCGGTCCAGGACGCGATGGACAACGTCAAGAGCCTGGTCCGCCCGGGTCTTCCGGTCGTCGGCTCTGTCGCGGCCGGTCAGCCGATCCTCGCGGAGGAGAACATCGAGGAGTACGTGAACGTCCCCGCCGCCGCCGGCGGCGAGTCGGGCGAGTACGTCCTGAAGGTGCGCGGCGAGTCGATGATCGACGCCGGCATCCTCGAGGGCGACTACGTGGTCGTCCGGCCCCAGGACACGGCCAACGACGGCGAGATCGTCGTCGCGCTGGTCGGCGAGGAGGCGACGGTCAAGCGGTTCTTCAAGGAGCTCGACCACGTGCGCCTGCAGCCCGAGAACGTGACGATGGAGCCCATCCGCAGCAAGGACGTGCGGGTCATGGGCAGGGTCGTCGGTCTCTTCCGGAGCGTGTGACGTGTCGGTCGCGACGCTCTCCCTCTTCTCCCCGGATCAGCGGGTCCGCCCGCCGGCCTTCGTGCCAGGGGACGACGGCACCAGGATCCTCGCCCGCGATGCCCGCCCGGTCGCACGCGAGGCGAAGCTGCCGGAGACGCCCGCGGTGGGTGGCCAGTCGCTCGACGACGTTCTCGTCGACGCCTGGGAGGGCCTGGTCGCCCACCGCACCGTCTCCTGCCCGGTCTGCCGCGGATCGCTGCGGCCGCGCTACGGCGCGACCGTCGGCGTGCCGAGCGGCGGTCGCTGCGACCGCTGCGACTCGACGCTCTCGTAGCTCAGGCGCCCGCTGCGAGCGCGGCGGCGAACAGCCAGACCAGGTGGAAGCTCTGGTCGATCGCCATCCACAGCGGTGAGCCGAACGGCGTCGAGGTCTTCTTGACCAGGCGGACGTAGTGGACCAGGAGCCGCGCGTCGTCCTGCACGAGATGGGTGACGAGCACGAGCGCCGCGACGAGTGCGGCGCGCGCGGGGTCGGTCTCGGCGGCGATCCAGACGAACGCCGGGAGCAGCGGCAGCGCGTACGCACCCAGGTGGCAGAAGAGCGCCTTCCGCGCGACCGGGTCGGCGCCGAGCCCGCCCTGCTTGCGCGTGGCCTGGAACTCCGTCTGCAGGAGGAAGTCGCCTGCGCAGTGGCAGACGAGCAGGACCAGGAAGACCTCCGACCACGCCATCGCGCTCGACCGTACCCGCGGGACGGTGCACCGACAACGCGGTGTGCGCGATGCCACGCATCTGGACTGACGGTCGGAGGGGTTCGGACGCCGGGTCCAGCATGTTTGGGCCATGCCCGCGCGTTGACGGAACCATGCGCGCCACCACCGTCCTGAGCGGCCTCGCCGGTCTGCTCGCCTTCGCCGCCACCACGCCCGCTGTCGGCCACGACGGGACGGTCCGGGTGACCGGCCTAGCGGCGAGCGGGTACGCGGAGGAGTCGGTGACCCCGGAAGGCGGCATGACGCTCGGCGTCGGCCAGTCGCGGTTCTGGCTCGGCGGGCAGATCGCGGACGGCACCATCAGCGACTCGAGCTTCTGCGACACGACGGTGCCGTGCCCGAGCTGGGCGCTGACGCTCACCGACCCCGGACACCGGCTGCGCGTCGCGATCGACACGCCGTCGCGCGAGGACAGCTTCACCGTCGAGGTGCTCGACGCCTCTGGCGCGGTGGTGGCGTCCGGAGCGGCGTCCAACGCGTTCAACGGCGAGGCGTTCCTGAAGGAGCCCAAGGCCGGGGCATACCGGATCAGGGTGGTCCCGACGCAGGTGACCGACGCGTTCTTCCGCCTCCGCGTCAAGCTCGAGGCCCCGCCGGCCGCACTCGTCGATCCCAAGCGCGCGCTGCTGCCGAACCTCAAGGCGGTCCCGCCCTACGAGTTCAACTTCACGGCGCCCGCGAACCCGGGCAACGGGCTCTACCCGCCGGACACCGTCAACCCGCCGATCTCCGCCGGCGGCATGGAGCCCGTCTCCTGCTCGCCGGACGAGACGGCCCCGGAGGCGGCCGGCGGCCAGGGTGCCGTCGACTGCCTGCGGCTCACCTCGGGGCCGATCAACGTCGGGGACGGCCCGTTCGTCAAGAAGTTCTTCTACGCCGCGGACACCGCGGCGGGCGTCGCCGATCCGATCACGCAGCGCGGGCCGGCGATCCAGACGATCTACCACGCGGACGGGTCCACCTCGACACGGCCCGCGGGGAGCTACTCCTTCCACAAGACTCACGCACACTTCCACGACGAGGGCATCCTCACCTACGAGCTCTTCCGCGTCGTCGAGGGCTTCGACGGCAAGGAGTTGCGGCCCGCCGGCGTCGGCACGAAGTCGGGCTTCTGCCCGGCCGACCAGCTCTTCGGCGAGTGGCGCAGGTTCACCCAGGACCCGACCGGCCAGTTCAGCGAAGGCGACAGCGCCACCGGCTCGTGTTTCTCGCCCGACGACGGCACCTTCGCGCTGACCCGTGGCTGGGGTGACGTGTACCGCTGGCAACGCCCTGGGCAGTTCGTCGAGTGGGCCGGGAACACCGACGGCCACTTCGTCGTGCGCACCACGGTCGACAAGGGGAACGTAACGCTCGAGAGCGACGAGACCGACAACAGCTCCTATGCGCTGATCAAGGTCGCGGGCCGGCGGATCGAGACGCTCGAGCGTGGCCAGGGCCTGAGCCACCTCGACGCGAACAAGGAGGTCTTCACCGGCTTCGGTCCCGGCTCGCAGGACCCGTTCGGCGGGAGCATCCCTGCGGCAGGGTCGACCGGCGAGCCGGTCGTGGGTGGCGACAGGGTCGCGCCGCTGCTGACGAAGCTCAAGCTGTTCCGGGGCATCGGCAAGGGGGCGAGGCGCACGCCCGCCCGCGTGACGTTCTCGCTGACCGAGAAGGCGACCGTGAAGCTGACGCTCGCCCGCCGGACCGGCCGCGGGAAGGCGGCCAAGGTGAAGGCCCTCGCCTCGATGACGTTCACGGCGCGGGCCGGCACGACGAGCAGGCGCCTCAAGGCGAAGCTCCACCGTGCCATGCGCAAGAAGGGTTCGTACGTGCTCGGCGCGGTCGCCCGCGACGCGGCAGGCAACACCCGGGCGGCGAAGACGGTGCAGGTGCGCGTGCGGTAGGTCTGTGGCCGTCGCGGGCGCGGTACCGTGACGGTGCACGTCAGGCAACCGCGGAGGTGGTTCGCCGTCTTCGAGGAAAGTCCGGACATCACAGGGCGCGGTGGTCGGGAAGCCGACCCGGGGAAACCCGCGGGAAAGTGCCACAGAAAGACACCGCCGATGGCGTCGTTCGCGACGCACAGGCAAGGGTGAAATGGTGCGGTAAGAGCGCACCGGCGTCGTGGTGACACGGCGGCCAGGTAAACCCCACCGGATGCAAGACCGAGCAGGACCGCTCGTAGGCTGCCCGCCGAGGTCCAGGTAGGTCGCAAAGATGGATGGTTGCTCAACGACAGAATCCGGCTTATCGACGTGCTACGGGAAAGGCCCGCTCCGGCGGGTCTTTTCTATGCCTCGATACCCCTGGGACTCGTCACCTTCGCGGATGACGAAGACCTACGGCGATCTCTGTGGAACCGCTCGGCCCGGGCCGCCAGGAGAACCCCGGCACGGCACGACCGCGCCCGGGCCGCTACCACCGCCCGCGGGCGGGGTCGTCGAGTCGATCCGCCAGCGAGCTCTCTTGGTCCCAGGCAACGGTGGTGTTGCCCGGGCTCATGACACGCCCGGTGACCCCCACCAGAAACCCACCGAGAAACCACCAGGAAGCCACCACGAACCTACCGCGCCCGAATCGGCCCAGAACCTCGGGGTAGGCTCTATGAATACATCGCGCGAAAGGAGTCCCGTGCTCACCGAGATCAAGAGGGTGCTGGGTCGGCTGCGAGAGACCTTGACGGGCAGAGTGGAGCAGGCGTACACCGAACGGGACGCCAAGGGCGCTACGGGTGAAGCCCAGAGTTACGCCGCTGGGGAGGCTCACGCATACGGCGTCGCCGAAGGGGACGTTCGCCGCGCAGAGAAGGAGCAGCAGCAGGAGGCGTAGCGACTGTAGCTTCGAGGCAGAAGCACTAGCGACGGAGGCGCCGCCGGACGCGGGCGTCGCGTGAGGGCTTGGCGTTGCGCTTCTCGTCCAAGGGCTCGTTGCTGGGCGTAGTTGTGTCGGTCGACGTTCGGCGGCTTTCCGACGGGCGCGGCGGTCACGTCGTCGGTGACCCACGGCGGGCCGTGGCCGGCGGCGTCGGCGCGCAGACCTCGGTCGGCATGACCGCGACCGACCGGTTCCTGCGCCCGGTGACCTACCAGTCGGCGCCCGACGCGGTGCTGCCTCCCGCGCTGCGGGACGGCAACCCGCTCGGGCTCTGGCGCCGGGTCGACGGCGTCCTGTCGCAGGACCGAGGCTCAGCCCGGCCCGACCTCGATGACCTGCTCCCACGTCCCGCGGTCGAAGAACGGCAGGTCGGGGGCCGAGCCCGCGCCCTGGGCGCCGACGTCGTAGAGCTTGCGCGGGTCGCGCCACGCCGCCGCGTCGCTCGTCTTGAACCGCTCGGCGAGCTTCGCGTGCGCGGTCGCGGCGGCGGCACGGTACTCGGCCGCCTTCAGCGTCCGCAGCGCGAACGCGGCGCCGGGGGAGATGTCGTACTCGTGGCTGCGGCTCGGGCCGCCGTCGAACCGCTTCGTGCCGGCACCCAGGCGGTCGAGCGCGATCGTGGCGGCCTGCTTCTTGAACTCCAGCCACGCGGCGACACCCGGGTCGATGGTCCCCTTGTCGTCGGTGCGCACGTAGTCCCCGTCCCAGCGCAGGATCGTGTCGAGCACGACCTTCGCGTCGCCACTCGCGCCCCTGGCGGCCGCGCGCAGCTTCGTCCGGGTGACGTTCAGGACCCGCTGCTGCGCGGTGCTGCCGGCGCGCTGGACCGTGGCCTTCGAGGCGTCGAACGACGGGGCCCGGTGCAGGCGGCGCACGAGGTCCATGAGGAACGAGCCGCGGTGATAGGCGCCGCTGATGCGCTCGGGCGACTCGCCGTCGCCGTTGGTCCAGTCCTGCGTCGGCACGTTGTTCCAGTTCGCCAGCCAGCCCTGCTTCGGGTTGATGACGCGCGGTGTCGTGGTGCGGTCGACCAGGCCGGGCCACTCGGCCTCGCCGGTCCCCGGGTAGGGCAGGCGGTCGTCCCAGCCCTTCGGACGCTGCTGGAAGAGGCCCGGATGCCAGTAGCCGATGTTGCCGGCGGAGTCGGCGGCCATGACGTTCTCGTTCCAGGTGACCAGGTTCATGGCCTTGTCGACGTCCTGGATCGACTGCGCGTCGTTGAGCGCGGAGATCCCCTCGATCGTCTCCACGTCACGCATCCAGATCGCGTACTTGCGGGCGTAGGCGACGTCGCCCTCGCGGAACTGCACCGGGCCGTGGATCGTGCGGCAGATCCGCTCGGTCCGCTGTCCGGCCTCGGGCACGCCGCCGCCGAGCACCGCGGTCGCGACGGCCTTGAACTGGAAGACCTCGTCACGGCACTCCATCTGCCGCTCCTGCCCCTTGAACATGTACGACTCGGGCTTGCCGGGGACGAGCTTCTCGGCGTAGAGATCGTCCTCGTCGCTGAGGCCCGAGGTGAAGCCCCAGGCGACCTTGCCGTTGTGCCCGATGCCGATGACCGGGACGCCGGGGGCGGTCACACCGCGCAGGTCGTGACCCGGCCAGTGCACCTCGACCTCGACGAACAGCTCTGGGGTCGAGAAGCCGAGCTGCGGACCGTTGAACAGGAACGCGTGCCCATCCTTGCGGCGCACGGCGAACATGTAGGAGCCGCCGGTCCGTCCGATACGCCCCGGGTCGAGTCCGGCCTTGCGCGCGGACGCGGAGGCGTCGCTCGCACTGGGCTTCGGCAGCGTGGCGGCGAAGGCGGCGGACCGCTTCAGCGCGGCCTGCTCCTCCTTGGCGGTGCGCTTGCGGCCCTGGGAGAACGACTGCTCCGAGGCGGGGATCGTCGGGCGGCGGCCGGCGGTGCGCAGCGGCAGGATCCGCTGCAGGGCGCGCACGCCGGACTGCTGGACCGTGCGGAGGTTGGCGAGCTCGTTGCCGTCGCCCGAGGGCACGGTGCGCGCGAGGAAGATGCCGACCGCGATCGTGTCGTCGACGGTCCACGGGGTCGGGATCACGGCGGTCGCCGCGTACTCGCCGGGGAGGTCGGCGGGGGAACGGAGGACCTGGTCGATCCAGGCGTTGATGCCGTCGCGGTAGGAGAGCGTGCGCGCCTGCAGCCTGGGGCTCAGCGCCTCGAACATCCTCTGGCGCTCGGCCTCCGTGTAGTAGTCGCGGCGCGCGACGAGGTCGTCGTCGAGCGCACCGGAGCCGGTCAGCTCGGCGAGCCGACCCTTCGTCGCGTGACGGAACGCCTCGAGCTGGAACAGCCGGTCCTGCGCGATCGCGTAGCCGGCGCCGAACCAGGCGTCGTTCTCGTTCCCGGCCCGGACGGCGGGCACACCCGCCGCGTCCCGGGTGATCGTCACCCCGGCGCGCGGGGACTCCACGGTGCCGACCGGCTTGTCGATCTGGAAGGTCAGCGGCTTGCGCCGGAAGTCGATGAACATCTGGTTCTGGTCGTAGAGGTGCGGCGACCCCGAACCGGACGTCAACCCGGCGAGCGACACGAACCCGCTCTGCCCGGGCGGCAGGACCCCCTCCGCCTGGAGGACCCCCGCGGACGCCGCTCCCGTGGTCAAGGTGGTCACGGCGATCAGCGCGACGATCGTCGCTGCGCCGCCGCCCACGGCGTGCCTGAGGCTCTCTCGTCCCATGAACGCGAGCGTACAGTCCAGAGGGGCTCCGGCGGTTCACACGGTCGAAACCGCGACGGTCCGGTGCGCCGTAGCATCGCGGCCATGCGCTTCGGCCTCCTGTACGAGCAGCAACTGCCCCGACCCTGGACCCCAGGGGACGACGCCGCGCTCCTGGCCGCCACGCTCGAGCAGCTCGCCGTCGCCGACCGGATCGGCCTGCACCGGGCCTGGGTGGGCGGCCGCCACTTCCAGGAGGAGCGCTCCCACTCCAGCGCACCGGTCGCCGTGCTCGCGGCGGCGTCGCAGCGCACCGACCGGCTGCGCCTGGGCCTCGGCCCGCTGGCGCTCGCGACCGCGATCCGCCACCCCGGCGTGCTCGCCGGGGAGATCGCGACGCTCGACGTGCTGGCCGATGGCCGGGTGGACCTCGCGACGTCGCCCTGCACGGTCGGCGCCGAGGTCGGGGCCTTCGGCGTCGACCGCGGGACCGCTGTCGCGCAGTGGAGCGAGCAGCTCGAGGTGGTCGCCCGGCTGCTGGCCGAACGGCCGTTCACGGGGGTCGACGGCCGGCACGTGCGGATGGCGCCGCGGGCGGTCGTCCCGGCGCCCGCGCAGGCGCCGCACCCACCGCTGTGGATGGCCTGCGGCCGCCCGGAGGACGTGCGGGTGGCGGCCGAGCGCGGGCTCGGCGTGCTCGCCCACTGGCTCCCCGAGCCGCAGGAGGCGGCCGAGTGGGTGCGCGAGTACCGGGAGGTGCTCGGCTCCGACCGCTGCGTGCCGTGCGGCCTCGTGATCTCCCCGGCGTTCGCCGTGGTGCTGCCGCTGCACGTGCACGAGGACGAGCAGGAGGCGATCGACCGGGGGATCGACGGTGCCCAGTTCGACGCGTACGCGCGCGAGCACTACGAGACCTTCGGTGACCACCGCCCGGGCACCAGCGACCTCTGGGCCGAGTTCCTGGAACGCCGCGAGGACGTCGGGTTCTCCCGCGAGGCGGTGCGGGCCGAGGGCGGCCCGCTGCAGCTGAAGCTCCTGCAGGACGGCCGGGCGTCGCTGCGCGGCGCGATCGGGACCCCGGAGCAGGTCCGCGAGCTGGTCGCGCGCTACGCCGAGGCCGGTGTCGACGAGCTCGTCTTCGTCGCGCAGAGCGGACGGACGGCCCCGGAACACGTCCTCGCGTCCCTGGAGCTCTTCGGCAGCACGGTCCTGCCCGGCTTCGCGGACGCTGCGTCGCGCGCCGACGCGGTGCCCGCCGCAGCGATCGCCGCCGCGCTCGCGCGGCGTCCGGCCCGGCCACTCGCCGACGGCGGCTACGCGTTCGGGCCGATGGACGAGGCCGCGGCCTCCGGGACGGACGCCCCGGCCAGCTCCTCCTCGGGGCCCGGCCCCGGTCCGGCCGCCGCGCGACCGGTGCCCGGAGGGCAGCCGTCGTCCCCGGCGCAGACGTGGCGCACGGATCGGGTGCGGACGCTGCGCACGGCGGCGCAGGCGCACGGCACGCGGGCGCTGAAGACGTTCGTGCAGCGCAGCGACGACCGGCGGCTGGAGCGGACGGTCGGCTCCTCCCGCGGGCTCGCCGCGGTCTTCTCCGCGATGGCCTCACGGTTCGAGCCCGAGGCGGCCGCGGGCTTCACGGGCGACCTGCGCTACGAGCTGCGCGGCGGTGACGGAGGGCTGCGCACCTGGACGGTCACCTGCCGGCTGGACGGGGCGAGCGCGGTCGCGTCCGCGCGTCCCGACCCGGCGGTGACGATCAAGCTCGCGCTCGCCGACTTCGTGCGGCTCGCCGCCGGCGAGCTGGACCCGGGGAAGGCGCTCCTGACCGGGCGCCTGGACCTCGAGGGCGACTTCGCGGTCGCGACGCGGCTGGGGGAGATGTTCGGCGAGGTGGGCTGACCGGGGCACCCCGTCCGCGGGTCGTGCGAACATGTGTTCCCATGATCCGAGTCCCCGCATGATCGTCGCCGTCCTGCTCCCGCGCCTGGAGCTGACCGTCGCCGCCGGCGGGCGGGCCGCGCTGCTCGAGGGGCCGGCGGCGCTCGCACCCGAGCCCGGCCGGGAGCAGCAGGTCGGGGAGGTCTCGGCCGCCGCCGAGGTCTTCGGCATCCACCCCGGCATGCGGCTGGGCGAGGCGCTCTCGCGGTGCCCGGCGCTGGCGCTCGTGCCGCCCGACCCACTCGGCGTCGCCGACGCCTGGGAGGCGGCGCTGCGCGCGCTGGAGGGCATCGGGGCGGAAGTCGAGGCCCAGTCCTCCGGCCTCGTCTGCTTCGACGGCGGGGCGCTGCGGCGCCTGCACGGCGCGGGCGTCCGGGACGACCCGGCCGCCCGGCTGCGTGGACGTCTGGCGGGTCGGCGCGCGCAGCCGCCGGGCTGGCTGGACGGGATCGTCGCGGCCACCCGCGGGGCGATCGGCCGCCCGGCGCGCGTCGGGGCCGGGCCGTCGCGGTTCTGCGCCGTCGCGGGTGCGGTCCAGGCGCGGTCGCGGCGCGCGCAGATCGTCGCGGGGGCCGAGGACCTGGTGGACGCCCCGGTGACGCTCCTGCGCCGCGACCCGGCCTGCGTGGGCGTGGTGGACCCGCTGGAGCGTCTCGGGATCACCACGCTCGGGCAGCTCGCGCAGCTGCCGCGCGCGAGCGTCGCCGATCGCTTCGGCCCGGCCGGGCTGCGGGCCCGCGAGCTCGCGGTGGGCGTCGACGCGCCGCTGCGCCCCCGCACGGTGGGGGAGCGCCTGGAGGAGACGCTCGAGCTGCCGGAGGCCGCCTCGGGCAGCCAGCTCGGCCGGGCGCTGGAGCTGCTGATCGACCGGCTGCTGGCCCGGCGCGAGCGCGACGGGCGGGCGCTGCGGGTCGTGGTCCTCGGCGCCCGGCTGGTCGAGGGCGGCACCTGGCGGGAGCGCGTGGTGTTCCGGGAGCCCGTGAGCGATCCGCAGCGGATGCTGCTCGTCCTGGCGCCGCGCCTGGCGACGCTCCCCGCTCCGGCGGAGACCGTGCGGCTGTCGGTCGAGCGGTTCGGTCCTGCCGCCGCTCCCGGTGACGCGCTCTTCGACGACGCGCGGGCCGCGCGGGCGGCCCGGCTGCGCGAGGCGGTCCGGCAGGCGCGTGCGGCCGCCGGGCCCGACGCGGCGCTGCGCGTCCTGACCGTCGACCCCGACTCACGCGTGCCCGAGCGCCGCGCGGTCCTGACCCCGTTCGAGGTGTGACCGCCCCCGGCCGCAGCGCCCGCCGGCTCGGCGCACCCGTCCCCGTGACCGTCCGGGCCGACGGCGCGACGGGCCGGCCGCAGCGGATCGACGGACGCGCGGTGGAGGCCGTCCGGGAGTCGTGGCTCGTGGAGGACCGCTGGTGGACCACGACGCCGCTGCGCCGCCGCTACTGGGAGGTGGTGACGGACTGCGGACGTGATCTCGTCGTCTTCCGCGACCTCCACGACGGCCGCTGGTGGCGGCAGCGGTGACCCGGGCCGCGACCGGACACGTACGGTCCAGCACCGTGCCCGCCCACCAGATCCCCACCTACCGCGAACGCCTGCGGCTCGAGGGCGCCGCGCTGGCGCTCTGCGGCGCGCTCGGCTCCGCCGTGCTCCTCGTCGCCGTCGACGAGGCCACCCGGCTGCCCGGCAACACGCTCGGTCAGCTGGCGTTCGTCGCCGTCCTCCTGCTGGTCCTGGGACGCCGGTCGGTCGCTCGCTGGCTCGCCGCCGCCGAGCCGCTGGACGATTCCGCGGACGCCGGGTCGGGCGAGCCCACGCCGCTGTGGCACCTGCCGCTCGTCGTCGCGGCGCTCGCCCTGCCGTTCGGCTTCGGCGCCGGCTGGGACGCGGGCCTGCGGATCACCGGCGGCTGCCTGCTCGTCGGGCTGTGGCAGGCGCTCTACCTGGCGTCGCTCGTCGCGCGCGAGGAGACCTCCCGCGGGGTGGCGTTCGTCCGCCTGTCCGGCTCCCGGCTGGGCCGCGGGACGCGCCTCGGGGCGCTCCCGGCCCCACCCGCCTGACCTGTCACGGCGGTTGGCGCGGAGTCCGCGCACAACCGGCACACCCGCGTCTTTCCCCGTGACACGGGGCCCGGCACGGTGGGGCGATGCTCCGTCGCCTCCTGCGTCACGACCTCGGTCAGGCCTCGATCGACTACGTCACGGTTCTCGCGGTCACCGGCGTCGCCCTGGCCGCCGGGACCGGCGTGGCGATGGCGAAGGCGCCTGCGTTTGCCGGCGCCGTCACCGGCCAGATGGTGCGGGCGCTGTGCATCGTCACCGGCGGCGACTGCGACCGGGACCGGGCGCCGTGCGTGGTGGGGTCCAACGAGAAGACGACGTCGCTCGGCGGTCGGGTTCTGGTGGTCCGTCTGGGCGCTACCCGGACCGCGCTCGTCGCCGAGCGCTCGGACGGGAAGGTCGATGTGACGCTGACCGACGGGCTGGAGGCAGGGGTCGACCGCTCACTTGGCCGTGAGGCGCGGCTCGCTGCGATGGTCAAGGCCAAGGGCGGCATGAGCTGGACGGTCGGATCGTTGAAGGAGGCGCAGGAGCTGATCGACCGGGTCGGGAGCGTGAGCAGCGAGCTACTGCGTTCGGTGGACGACGGGGATGTCGTTTCCGACCCGGACGAGGTCTCGTTGGAGGCCGGCCTGTCGATCAAGCTCTCCTCCGACGTCAAGGCTTCGCGGGTCGGCGGCAAGGTCGCGCTGAGTCGGGACATGCTCGGGGGCGCGCGCTACAACCGCCGCACGGGGCATGCGGTCATCTACCTCAAGAACGCCGAGGCGATCGCGCTCGCGCTCGAAACCGGAACGCCGATCGGCAAGGCCGAGGCCGGCGGAGACGCAGGACGCTCGACTGTCATGGCGCTTGAGCTCGACCGGAACGGTCAGCCCGTGGACCTCATGATGCTGGAGTCGGGCGACTACGCAGGGAGCTTCAGCCTCCCGGGTGTGGCGAGCGAGGTCGCCGGATACCTCGGGGTGCCCTCACGCCTCGCCCGTCGATATGAGGTGGAGCGCCACCTCGACCTGACGCGACCGGAGAACCGCCGGCCTACCGAGGCGGTCATCGCAGCAGCACTCGGGTTCGAGATGGTGATGAGTGGTGTGCAGCAGCTCGTCCCTACACAGCTGCTCGCCGAGCGGCTGTTCCAGAACGGGACCGTCCATACGCGGACCTACGAGGTGGACCGGACGAGCTCGCAGAAGGGGTTCTCGTTCGTCGTGGTGGATGGGGCGAAGGAGAAGCACGAGGTGACCAGCCGGCTGCTCGCCGCCATGACCCGCGGCCCCGATGGCGTCTGGCAGGAGCGCACGGACTGCGTCGACCGTTGACGCCGTCCGGCCACGATGCGAACATCTGTTCGTGTCGTACGCCGAGCTCCACGCCCACTCGGGCTTCTCCTTCCTCGACGGCACGTCACAGCCCGAGGAGCTCGTGGTGGCGGCGCTCGAGCGTGGCTACGACGCAGTCGCGCTGACCGACCACGACACCGTCTCGGGCTCGATGGAGTTCGCCCAGTCCGCGAAGGCCCTGGGGCTGCGGGCGCTGCACGGGTCCGAGATCACGCTGGACGACGGCCGGCACCTCACGCTGCTGGTCCGCGACGCGCGGGGGTGGCGGAGCCTGTGCCACCTGCTCACCCGCGCGCACGCGCTGACCCGCGAGGGGCCGGGCGCCGAGCGCCGCATCGCACGGCCGCCGTCAGCGACGCTCGCCGACGTCCTGGAGCACGCCGAGGGGCTGGTCTGCCTCAGCGGCTGCGCGCGTCACGGCGTCCGGGACGAGCCGACGATGCGCGCCCTGTGCGACGGCTTCGGCCCGGAGAACCTGCGCGTCGAGCTGCAGCGGCCCTTCGCGCGGCACGACCGTGCGCGCAACCGCGGCCTGGAGATGCTCGCCCGCCGGCTGGAGCTGCGCTGCGTCGCGACGGGGGACGTCCACGCGCACACGCGCGAGCGCGCGCGGCTGCAGGACGTGTTCGTGGCGATCCGCGAGCACGCGACGCTCGACGCGTCCGAGCCGGTGCGCCGGGGCAACCACGCCCACGTCCTCGCCGCGCCGGCGGCGATGGCCCGCCGCTTCGCCGACCACCCCGAGGCGGTCGCGGAGTCCCGGCGGCTCGCGGACGAGTTGCGCTTCGACCTCACCCTCGACCTGGGCTACCGCTACCCGGGCTCCGACGACAGCGAGGCGGCGCACACGCTGAAGGAGGTCTGCCACGCGCGGTTCGACGAGCGCTACCCGCTGAGCGACCGGCCGCTGCGCGAGCGCGCCGCCTCCCGGCTGCACGAGGAGCTCGCGCTCATCGACGGGCTCGGGCTGTCGGGGTTCTTCGTGCTGCACCACGACCTCCTGGAGCTCGCGCAGGAGGTGGCGCTGGAGGTCCGCGGGACCGGCAACGCCCGGTCGCTCCTGCCGCCCGGCCGCGGGCGCGGCTCCAGCGTCAGTTCGATCGTCTGCCACCTCACCGGCCTGTCGCACATCGACCCGGTGAAGAACGAGCTGTTCCTCGGGCGGTTCCTCAACGAGGAGATCACGTCGCTGCCGGACATCGACCTCGACTTCCCGCGAGACATCCGGGCCGCGCTGATCCCGCGGATCCACGAGCGCTACGGGACCCGGCACTCGGCCTTGGTCGCCGCCTTCCCGACCTACCGCGCCCGGGGGGCGATCCGCGAGATCGGCAAGGCGCTCGGCCTGCCGCCCGGGGAGATCGAGCGGGTCGCCCGGTCGGCCGAGGGCTGGGGGATGAGCAACGTGGAGCGCGATGTCGGTCAGGTCATCGGGGAGGAGCGGATGGCCGACGACGGTCACGGAACCCCCGGTCGCTGGCGCTGGCTGGTCGAGCTCGCCCACGAGGCCTACGGACTCCCGCGGCACCTCAGCCAGCACTCCGGCGGCATGATCGTCGCGACCCGCCCGCTGGTCGACTGCTGCCCCGTCGTTCCCGCCGCCATGGAGGGCCGGCAGATGGTCATGTGGGACAAGGACTCCTGCGCGGACGCGGGGTTCCTGAAGATCGACCTCCTCGGACTCGGCATGCTCTCCGCGGTCGAGCGCTGCGTCGACCACATCGCCGCCCGGCACGGCGAGACGATCGACCTCTCGCGGATCCCGTTCGACGACCCCGAGACCTACGGGGCGATCCAGCGCGGCGAGACCACCGGTGTCTTCCAGATCGAGAGCCGCGCCCAGATGGCCTCGCTGCTGCGGACACGGCCGGAGACGCTCGACGACCTCACCATCCAGGTCGCGATCGTGCGACCGGGCCCCATTCAGGGCGGGGCGGTCAACCCGTACATCGAACGCCGTCAGCGGGTGCGGGAAGACCCGGGCTTCCGGATCCCCTACGAGCACCCGTCGCTGGAGCCCGTCCTGAAGGACACGCTCGGGACGATCATCTTCCAGGACCAGGTGATCGAGGTCGCGATGGCGTTCTCGGGCTTCACGCCCGGCGAGGCCGAGGGGCTGCGCCGGGCCATGAGCCGCAAGCGCTCGGAGGCGGCGATGCGCGCCTACCACGAGCGGTTCGTGCAGGGAGCGATCCAGCTGCACGGGGCGGACGAGGCGGCCGCCCAACGGGTCTACGACATGATCGTCGGATTCTCGGGCTTCGGTTTCCCCAAGGCCCACGGTGCGGCGTTCGGCCTGCTGGCCTACCAGTCCACGTGGCTGCGGGTGCACCACGCGCCCGAGTTCCTCTGCGCCCTCCTCGACGAGCAGCCGATGGGCTTCTACGCGCCGGACGCGCTGATCCACGAGGCCCAGCGACGCGGCGTCCCGGTGCTGCCGCCGGACGTGAACGCCAGCGACGTCGGCTGCACGGTCGTCGACATCGATCGGGAGGAGGCCGCCGCGCTGCTGGGCCGGGAGCCCGGGGGCGACGGAGAGCGGATCCCCGCGGTGCGGGTCGGGATGGGCTACGTGCTGGGCGTCCGGGCCGCCGAGGTCGCGGAGGTCGTCGCCGCGCGCGCGGCCGGCGGGCCGTTCCGCTCCACCGGCGACCTCGCGAGCCGGGCGGGTGCCGGGCGGCCCGCGCTCGAGCGGCTGGCGTGGGCGGGCGCCTGCGACACGCTGCTGGCCCACGAGGTGGCCTCGCCCGGGCACCGGCGCCGGGCGGCACTCTGGCGGTTCGGGATCGTCGCGCCCGGCCGCGCGCTGGGCAAGGACGGCACGCAGCTGGCGCTCCCGCTGGACGCGCCGGACGCCCCGGACCTCCCGGGCCTCGGGGCCTGGGACGCCATGATCGCCGACTACGCCACCACCGGCCTCACGACCGCCGCGCACCCCGTCGGGCTCCTGCGCCAGGACCTGGTCGCCAAGGGGGCGGTCCCCAGCGGCGCGCTCGCGACGGTCCGCCACGGCCGGGCGGTCCGCGTCGGCGGGCTGGTCGCGGCGCGTCAGCGCCCCGGCACGGCCAGCGGCATCGTCTTCATGCTGCTCGAGGACGAGGAGGGGACGATCAACCTGGTGGTGCCCTCGAAGATCTACGAGAAGCACCGGCTGACCGTCCGCACGGAGCCGCTCATCGTGGCCGACGGCATCCTCGAGCGGCACCCGGCGGCCGGCGGGGGCATCAACATCCTGGTCCGCAGCCTCGCCCCCCTCGAGGCACCGGACGACCGGCCGCTGGCCGCGATTCGCTCGCTGGTCGAGGTCCGGGACTTCTCGTCCTACGACGGGCAGGAGGGGCGCCCGCTCGCACCGACGGGTACCGACGGCGCGCCAGGCGAGGCCGCCTCCGGGTTCCGGGCCGTCGCGCCGCCGGTCATGAGCTTCGCGCAGGGACGTCGCCGCTGACACGATCGCCGCCCGGACCGGTATCTTCCTGCCCGTGGTCGCTACCGCTGCATTCATCATCGGGTTCATCGTCGTCGGCGTGTCCGTCGTGCTCGTCGCCATGAGCGGCGGCCCCGGCAACGTCCGCCAGAACCTCCTGCACCGCCAGAGCCGCGGCGCGAGCCGCTCGAGCGGCCTGCTGATCGGGGCGACGGTCCTCGCCTTCGGCATCGCCATCCCCGCCGTCGTCATGGCGTTCAACAACGACAGCAAGAGCGCCAAGGGCGGCGTCGAGCTGACGGCCGGCGAGAAGAACGGGCGGGAGGTCTTCGCCCAGTTCTGCTCGACGTGCCATGCGCTGAGCGCCTCCAACGCGGTCGGCCGCGTCGGTCCGGACCTCGACGTGATCCGTCCGGCCAAGGAGCTCACGCTCAACGCCATCCAGGTCGGTCGCGCGAACGGCCGCGGGCAGATGCCCGCCGCGCTCGTCGACGGCGAGGACGCCGAGGACGTCGCCGACTACATCAGCGCCGTCGCCGGTCGCTGAGCCACGTCGTGCGCTGACCGTCCGGTCAGCCCGCTAGCGTTGCCGGACATGCAGGATTCCTTGCAGATGCAGGCCAAACGAGGCCTGCTACGATGCCCGGCAGTTCGACACCGCTCAATCTCCGGAAGCCCGGGGAGCGGGGGACCCAGGATGTGGGGCGAATCGCCGTCTTCGGCGTAGTGCATCTTCCGGCACGAGCCCGTCAGCTAACCCCGTAGGCCGACGAAAGAGGACACCGAACGCATGTCACAACGCGCATTGGTCGACTGGGGTTCCGAGGCCCTGCTGCCGCAGGGCCGTCAGGTCGACGACTGGACCGCCGGTGACGACCTCGACTTCACGGTCCGTCAGCGTCGCCGTCGCATCACCGGCGAGCACCAGGTCGTCCGGCCGGCGGCCGCCGACCACGGGGAAGCGCGCACGCGCGCCACGCCGAGGACCGTGATCCTGGAGCAGGACGCGGGTGCGCTTCCGACGTCCGCAGCCGCCGTCGCGCGCCCTGCGCTGCGTGCCGTCGAGGTCGCCGAGGGCGAGCGCCGGACGGTCGCGATCACCGGCCGCCCCGCCGACGTGCGGCCGGCCCCGCGTCTGCGTGAGGTCGAGCCCCGTCGCCGCCCGTCGCGCAGCCCGGTCGACCAGGCCGTGTCACGGCCCGACCGCATCGCGCTGTACGCCGTGGGGCTCGGGTTCGTCCTGATCCTCATCGCCGCGCTCACCGGCGGGGCCTAGCCCGTCATCGGCGGGCGCGCCTGCGCGCCCGCACCCGCGAGACCTGTGCGTACGTGCCCGCTTCGGCGGGTACTCGTCCGTGGACGGAAAAGATCCTTGCGCGAGCAACGGTCTGGGAGTACACTTACGACACGTAAGCCGCTTCATAAAGTGAAGCTAAAGACGTGGCAGTACGCACTAGCCGGACACCACCCGCCTCTCCCCAAAGGCCGCACATGAAGACAGCGATGAGCAGGTTTCAGATCCACGACGACCTCACGGCACCGGACGGCTCGATGCCGATCCTGAAGGGCGCACTCTCGACCGCGGGCCAGCTCCCCAACTTCCTCGGGGTACTCGCCGGCTCGCCGGCTGCACTGCGCGGCTACGCACGGTTCCGCCAAGAGCTGCGTCACGGCACGCTCCCGATCGGGACCCTGGAGCGCCTGGCGCTCGCCGTCGCCGAGCACTACGCCTCGGCCCCGGGGATCGCCATGCACAGCCGCACCGCCCGGCAGGCGGGACTCGGGCTCGACGAGGTCGCGCTCGCCCGCGGGTGGAAGTCCCGTGACGAGCACCAGCAGAAGCTCCTCGACTACGTCCGCATCCTGGTCGTCGACCGGCAGAAGCCGCCGATGCACCTCCACGAGGAGGCGCGCGAGGACGGGTGGACCGACGAGCAGCTGCTGGAGGCCATCGCGTTCGTCTCGATGGAGTCCTTCACCGCGATGATCAACGTCGCCGGTGACGTGCCCGTCGACGGGTCGACCGAGAACACGCGGACGCTCCGCGCCGCGTAGGCACCGACCGCGACACGGCGTAGGCTGGCGCGCGACATGCCCGGAGAGTCGAAGACCCACCGGGCCACCGCGCCGGCCTGCTGCCCGCTCTACCGGGAGGCGGTCGAGCTGATCGGCCGCCGGTGGACCGGTGCGATCGTCGAGGTCCTGCTGCAGCACGATCGGCCACTGCGCTACAAGGAGCTCTCGGGCGCCGTCCCGCAGCTGTCGGACCGGCTGCTCTCCGAGCGTCTCAAGGAGCTCGAGCAGCGCGGTGTCGTCGCGCGGCACGTCGAGCCGGGGCCGCCGGTGCAGGTCACCTACGAGCTGACCGGCATGGGACGATCGCTCGAGCCCGCGGTGCTCGCCCTGAAGGCCTGGGCGCGTCGCTGGCTCAACTAGAAACCTCCGGGAGACCCGCCACCGCGTACAACCGGTCCTCGACCGAACGGCGGTCGGGGGTCGGCTAGGGTGGGCGCCTATGCCCGACCAGCCCAAGTCCCGTGAGGATGTGAAAGCGCTCGTCAGCGAGCACCGCATCCGCTTCATCCGACTCTGGTTCACCGACATCCTCGGTCAGCTCAAGTCGTTCTCGATCAACTCCGACGAGCTCGACGACGCGTTCGAGGGCGGGATGGGCTTCGACGGGTCCTCGATCACCGGCTTCAACGCCATCGAGGAGTCGGACATGATCGCGGTGCCGGACGCGACGACGTTCTCGATCCTGCCGTGGCGGCCCGAGGAGCAGGGTGTCGCCCGCATGTTCTGCGACGTCCAGACGCCGGAGCGCACCCCGTACGAGGGCGATCCGCGGCATGTCCTGCGCCGCGCCGTCGATCGCGCGCACGCGATGGGCTTCGACACGTTCAACGTCGGCCCCGAGCTCGAGTATTTCCTCTTCAAGGACAAGAACGGCACCGAAGTCCTCGACGAGGGCGGCTACTTCGACCTCACGACCCTCGACGCGGGCTCCGACGTGCGCCGGGAGACGTCGCTGGCGCTCGAGCAGCTCGGCATCAAGGTCGAGTACTCCCACCACGAGGTCGGCCCGTCCCAGCACGAGATCGACATGCGCTACGCCGACGCGCTGAAGATGGCCGACGACTGCATGACGTACCGCATCACGGTCAAGGAGTACGCCATGAAGTACGGGTGGCACGCGACCTTCATGCCCAAGCCGCTGTTCGGCGAGAACGGCTCGGGCATGCACACGCACATGTCCCTCTTCAAGGACGGCCGCAACGCGTTCTTCGACGCCGACGACCCGTACTTCCTCTCGGATGTCGGCAAGGCGTTCATCGCCGGCCAGCTACGGCACGCCCGCGAGCTCAGCTCGATCTTCGCCCAGTGGGTCAACAGCTACAAGCGGCTCGTCCCGGGCTACGAGGCCCCGGTCTACGTCGCCTGGTCGCGCCGCAACCGCTCCGCGCTCGTGCGCGTGCCGCTCTACCACCCCGGCAAGGAGAAGGCGACGCGGATGGAGCTGCGCTGCCCCGATCCGGCGTGCAACCCGTACCTGACGTTCGCGGCGCTGCTGCACGCCGGCCTCGAGGGCATCGAGAAGGGCTACGAGCTGCCGGAGCCGATGGAGAAGAACCTGTACCACCTGTCGCCGGACGACCGGCGCCGCCTGGGCATCGAGCAGCTGCCGGAGACGCTCGGCGAGGCGATCGAGCTGACCGCCGAGTCCGAGCTCGTCCTGCGCACGCTGGGCGAGCACATGTTCAACCGGTACATCGAGATCAAGCGCCAGGAGTGGGAGGACTACCGCGTGCAGGTCACGCAGTGGGAGCTCGACCGCTACCTGCCGATCCTGTAGACCGCCGGCAGGCGCGGAGAGAGGAGCGGGCGCGCAGGGCGCCCCGTGCCTAGCGGAACGTCGTGAAGATCGTCACGCGCGACTGGAACTGCGGGCGCTGTGTGCGGCTGAACGTCGGCTTGTTGTCGACGTAGATGTCGTAGCTGCCGGACCGCAGGCGGCTGGCGCGTACGCCGGGGATGCGGCGCTGCTTGGTGCTGAGCCGGCCGCAGCGCGCGTCGCCCTTGCCCAGGCGTGTGTTGGCGAGCGTCTTGCCGCCGCGGCGCACGTGGACGTAGATGTTGCGACGGGGGATGAACCCGCTCATCCGCCACGTGGTGCGGCAGGTCACTGCTGGCCGCCGATCTGCATCGGCTGGTTCTTGACGTAGCAGGGGCGATCCGTGCCGATGACGGCGGCGCTCGCCGGAGCGGCGGCACCGAGGCCGGCGGCCGCGAGCGCTCCGAGAGCGATGAGCGGGCGTGTGGTCATGCACGCACCCTGACCGCGATCGTCGTCGCTGAACCATGTGAACTCAGTGAGGCGCGGGCGCCTCCTCGTCGCGGGCCAGCGACGACGGCCACCAGACCTTCGGACCGATGTCGAGCACCAGCGCGGGCACCAGGATCGACCGCACGATGAACGTGTCGAGCAGCACGCCGAACGCGATCGTGAAGCCGATCTCGGTGAGGAAGACCAGCGGCAGGACGGCCAGCACCGCGAAGGTGCCGGCGAGCACGACCCCCGCGCTCGTGATCACCCCGCCGGTGACCGCGAGGCCGCGGAGCATGCCGTCTCTCGTCCCGTGGACGATCGTCTCCTCGCGTACGCGCGCCATGAGGAAGATGTTGTAGTCGACCCCCAGCGCCACGAGGAAGATGAAGGCGAAGAGCGGGAAGCCCGGGTCGGCCCCGGGGAACCCGAAGGCGACGTCGAAGACGATCGACGCGACGCCCAGCGCGGCCCCGAAGCTCAGCAGCACGGTGCCCATCAGCAGCAGCGTGGCGGTGACCGCCCGCAGGAGCACCAGGAGGATGAGGAAGACGATCACGAGCGTCAGCGGGATCAGGAGCTTCGTGTCGTCGGCACTGGCGTCCCGCAGGTCCTTCTCGATGGCGGTCGGTCCGCCGACCACCGCCTCGGGGTCGGCGCTCCGGGCGGCTGCACGGATGCCGTCGACGCGGTCGAACGCCTGGGTCGAGTAGGGGTCGTCCTCGAGGAACGCGGCCAGCAGCGTGCCCTGCTCGCCGGTGAAGGGCGTCTTCACGACGTTCGCTACGCCGGGAGCCTCGCCGACCGCCCGTGCGACCGCGTCGACGTTCGCCGGATCACGGACGACCACGTCGGTCGGGGCGCTCTGGCCGGCCGGAAAGCCCTGCTCCACGAGCTTCTGTCCGGCGATCGCCTCGACGTCGTCGCGGAACGAGTTGCCCTGCGTCAGGCCGGTCGAGAAGTTCAGCAGGCCGAAGCAGAAGACCGCGAGGAGTGCTGCGGTGCCGACCCAGATCCGCCGCGGCTTCAGCGCGATGCGCTCGCCGAGGCGCCGCCAGCCGCCGTGCGTCGAGTCGACGCCCTCGTCACCGAAGTGCGGGACGCGCGGCCAGAACGGCTTGCGGCCGACCGCGACGAGCATCGCGGGGAGGAACGTCAGCTGCACGACCATCGCGGTGATGACCCCGAGCGCACCGAGCGGGCCGAGCCCGGCGGTGCCGTTGACCTTCGCGAGGATCAGAGCGAACAGCGCGATGGCGACCGTGAGGCCGGAGGCGATGATCGCCGGGCCGGCGGACTTCAGCGCGAGCGCCATGGCCTCGTGCTTGTCCTCGTGCGTGCGGAGCTCCTCCCGGTATCTGGAGACCAGCAGCAGGGCGTAGTCGGTTCCCGCACCGAGGACGAGGATCGACGTGATCGACGAGGACTGGCCGTTGATCGTCACGCCGAGCTCGCTGACGCCGAACCCGAGCCCACGCGAGACGAGCTCGGCCACGATGACGCTGAACAGCGGGAAGAACCAGAAGATGGGGCTGCGGTAGATGATGATCAGCAGGATCAGCACCAGCAGCACGGCGGCGCCCAGGAGGGTGCCGTTGATGTTCTCGAAGACCTTGATCGCGTCCGCCGATATCCCGGCCGGTCCGGTCACCTTGACCTCGAGCCCCTCCGGCCGCCCTGGGCCACCGTCGGAGCTCACGATCTCCCGGTAGGCGTCGACGGGGTCGATGAGGGTCTCGGCCTCCCCGTCTCCCTCGATGGTGTTGGAGATCAGCGCGGTGGTGCCGTCCTGCGAGAGCTGGAACGGCGAGCCCGTGTCCGGGCCCTGCGGGTTGCCGAACGCCGACGTGTTGCGGAACCGCAGCTCGTTGAGCTTCGCGAGATCCCCGGTGATCGTGGCCTTGTCCTGGTCGGTCAGGCCGTCCCCGCGCCGGTAGACGACGACGGTCGGAGCCTGCTCGCCGTCCTGGAGCGACTCGACGGCCTCGAGGGCCTTGGTCGACTCCGCGTCGCCCGGGAGGAACGACTTCGACTCGTTCTTCTCCGCGTCAGCGAACTTGCCGGGCAGGTTCGTGCCCATGACGGCGGCGAGGATGACGAACCACACGCCCAGAACGATCCACTTCGATCGGCGGCCGGCGGGGTAGGCGAGCAAACGGGTCATGGACGGTCCAGGGGGAGGGGTGGGCGTGCGCGCGGCGCAGTCTACGCAACGGGAACGACAGTTCCGGTTACGGGGTCGTGGCGCGTCGGGATCCTCGCCGCGAAAGCGCGGGCGCGCCAGGAGGGCTATCCCTTCAGCGCCCCTCGGGTCAGGCGCCCAGAAGGGCCTGCAGGTCCTCGGGCCGCGTGACCGGGGCCCGGCAGGTGAACCGCTCGCACACGTAGGCGGTCGCTCGACCGTCGACGGGTGGGCGGCCCGCGAGCAGCGGCACCGTCCTGGCGGCCTCGCCTTCCACATCGCCGTCGCCGACGGCGAGGACGACGTCCGGCCTGCGGCGTTCACGGACGACCGCGACGAGCGCGGCGACCTCCAGCGGGTCCGGGCCGACGATCGCGACCTGACGGACCGGCCGCAGCGCGAGGTCGGCGGCCTGCAACAGATGGCCGAAGGCGGCTGGGTGCTGCGGGGCGATGGCGCTCAGCAGCGCGAGCTGCCCGGCGGCCGCGTCGGCGTAGCGCGCGTCGCCGGTGAGCGCCGAGAGGCGCAGCAGCCCGAGGGCCGCGGCGGAGGCCCCGGCAGGCATCGGGGCGTCCTCGAGGTCCTTGCGCCGGGTGACCAGCGCCTCGTGATCGTCGGCGGTGGAGAAGAACCCACCGTGCTCACGGTCAAGGAACCGCGCGAGCAGGACCTCGCCGAGCGCGCGGGCCTCGGCGAACCAGCGTGGCTCGGCCGTTGCCTCGTACAACGTCAGCAGCGCCTCGAGCAGGTAGGCGTGATCCTCGAGGTAGGCGCGGTACTTCGCCTGCCCACGGGAGAAGGTCCGCAGGAGCCGGCCGTCGGCGTCGCGCAGCCGCTCCAGGAGGAAGGCGGCGGTCTCGCGCGCGGCGCGCACGTGGTCCTCGCGGCCGAGCGCCACGCCGGAGTCGGCGAGGGCGGCGATCATCAGGGCGTTCCAGGAGGTCAGCCGCTTGTCGTCGGTCGCCGGTCGGACCCGGGACGCGCGAGCTTCCAGCAGCCGTGCGCGGACCCGCGCGCGCACCTCGGGGTCCGGTTCCACGCCCCGCGACTCCAGGACGTTGCGCCCGCGCAGGTCGGGCTGGTGCGGGTCGACGAAGTTCCCGTCCGGTGTGGCCCCGAGCCACGCGATCGCGTCCTCAGCGGCCGGGTCGCCATCCAGCGCGGCGTGCAGCTCGGCGAGCGTCCACACGTAGAACGCGCCCTCCAGTCCCTCGCTGTCGGCGTCCAGGGCGGCGAAGAAGCCGCCGTCGTCGGCGCGCATCTCGCGCAAGGCCCAGTCGAGGGTCTCCTCGCAGGTCCGCCGCAGCAACTCGTCGCCGGTCGCCTGCCAGCCGTGCAGGTAGCAGCGGGCCAGCAGCGCGTTGTCGAACAGCATCTTCTCGAAGTGGGGGACGGTCCATCGCGCGTCGACGCTGTAGCGCGCGAAGCCGCCGCCGACCTGGTCGTTGATGCCGCCCCCGGCCATCGCCCGCAGCGTGTAGCCGCTCATCCGCGTCTCGCCGAGGCGCAGCAGCAGCTCGATCGTCGAGGCCTGCGGGAACTTCGGCGCGGCGCCCCAGCCGCCGTCGACGCTGTCGAACGACCCCTGCAGCAGGTCGACCGAGGCCTCGACGTCGTGCAGGCGCAGCGGCTCCCCGGAAGGCCGCAGCCGTGCTCCCCCGGAGATCCTCGCCACCATCCGCCCGCCCTGCTCCTCGATCTCCTCGCGCTGCGTCGCCCACGCGTCGGCCAGCACCTCGAGCAGCTGGGTCCACGACGGCATGCCCTGGCCGGGCTTCGGCGGGAAGTAGGTCCCGCCGAAGAACGGCACCTGGTCCGGCGTGAGGAAGACGTTCAGCGGCCAGCCGCCGTGCCCGGTCATCGCCTGCACCGCGTCCATGTAGATCGCGTCGACGTCGGGCCGTTCCTCGCGGTCGACCTTCACGCAGACGAAGTGCCGGTTCATGACCTCGGCGGTCGCCGGATCCTCGAACGACTCGTGCTCCATCACGTGACACCAGTGACAGGCGCTGTAGCCGATCGACACGAGCATCGGCCGGTCGAGCTCGCGCGCCCGCGCGAGCGCCTCCGCGCCCCAGGGCAGCCAGTCGACCGGGTTGTCCCGGTGCTGCAGGAGGTAGGGGGACGTCTCGTGCTGGAGCGCGTTCGGCACGCGCCAAGCGTTGCAGGTCGCCGGTCCGGCCCGGAGGCCCCGCGCTCAGCGGGCGAGGCCCGCCAACGGCTTCGTCCCACGCGGCACGGGACCGATCGGACCGGGTCGCTGCGTGAGCGCCCGACGGGTCGACGCTGCGAGGGCGCGAGCGGACGAGCCGCTGATCCGCTTGCCGTCCAGGCGGCCACTGATCCGCCCGGAGGAGGTGATCGACACGCTGCCGCGGGCCGCGCCCCCGCCGCTGATCGTGAACTTCGAGGTGCCGCGGTCGGCGAGGAACCCGGTGACGCGGACGTCCGGCACGTACGCCACGCGACGGAACCGGAACCCGGTGCGCGTCGCCTCCGCGAATCCGGCGCGCAGGCCGCCCGTACGTGAGCCGACCCGGATGCCGGTGCCGGCCGCGAGCGCGTCGCCGATGAACTGGCGGCGGACGTCGGTCAGCGTCGCGAGCAGGGCGTTGACCGTGCGGGTGGCCTTGGTGCGACCGCTGACCCGGCTCAGGCGGGTGGGTGGCTTGACGGTCGGCGAGAACGGGTTGGCGATCGCCGGGCAGTCGGCGACCGGTTGGTCGCCGTAGAAGGCCTGGACCGCGCGGGTCCCGCAGCCCGCGGGCTCTGCGCCGAGCACGGAGTGTCCGGCGAACGGCACGTTCAGCACCCGGGCGCCCGGGATCTGCGCGGCGACGGCCTGGCCATTGAGGAGCGGGGTGCGCAGGTCGGCCGAGCCCTCCAGGACCAGCGTCGGCACCGCCGGGGGCGGCCCGGAAGCGACCGGCGCAGGGGAGGCGACGGGCCAGCTCGCGCACGGCACGGTCATCTCGCTGTTCAGCGCGACGGTGCGGCTGAACGGCGCGAAGCTCGCGGGCGGGAGGGCGGCGACGGCAGCGCGCGCCTGCTCGATGCGCGTCGCGCGCGGGGCTGCACGGTCGTAGGGGAAGAGCGACTCCTCGCACCGGGTCGCGAGGAACAGGGCGTCGTTGTCAGGCAGGGAGAGCTGCTGGGACGCGACCCCCGTGAGTCCCTGCGCGCGGACGGCCAGCCGGGTCAGCGGCGTGCGGTCGCCGTCGAGGTACGCGCGTAGCGACGCGGGCAGCTCGGCACGGAGCGCCGGGTTGAGGTCGCCCGCCAGGAGGATGTCGAAGAGGTCCTGCTCGACGACGCGGAAGCTCAGACGCCGGCCGTTCGGCGCGGTCACCCGGCCGCGGGCGCTGGCGCGCGCCAGGCGCCTGGCGGACTGGGAGAGCAGGCCGGTCGCGGACGACCGCAGTCCGGAGCAGGCGCCACCTGCGCAGAGCTCGCCGAGGACGCGGGGGAGGGAGGCGAACGTCGCGCGGCGCAGCGTGTCCGGTCCGTCCACCGGCAGGACCGAGTCCAGCACGAGCGACTCCACGCGGGCCGGGTACGCGGCGGCGTACGCGAGCGCGACCTTGGTGCCGTAGGAGACGCCGTAGAGCGCGAGCTTCTCGTAACCGGCCTCGATCCGCAGGGACTCGATGTCGGCGACCGACTCCGCCGTGCGGAAGAACGCGCGCGCCGGCCCGATCTGCGTGGCGCACTGCTCGACGGCCTGGGACTCGCTCAGACCTGGCCGGGTCAGCGAGCTGCAGGTCAGCGGGGTCGAGCGACCCGTGCCCCGCTGGTCGAAGACGAGGAGGTCGCGGGACGTCAGGGCGGACGCGAGCGCGGTCCTGAAGGAGCCGGCGAAGGGGGTGGCCGCCTGCCCGGGGCCGCCGGCCAGCGGGACCACCGCGGTCGTGGTCGGCGTCCCGGCCGGCGACCGGGCACGGCGCACGGACAGCTCGATGGCCCCCGGTGTCACCCCGGCGCGATCCAGGGGCACGGGGACGGTCGCGCACTCGAAGCCTGCCGCGCCGTCCGGGCAGGCGCCGAACGTGGCGGCCGCCCGGGCGGCGCCGGGGGCGACGACGGCCGGGAGCGCGGCGAGCGCGAGCGCGAGCACGAGGGCGGCGGTGCGGACGGAGCGCATGGGCCGACCGTACCCTCCAGGGACGCGATGTACGCTGGTCGGGTGTCCGCCCACCGCGAAGTGATCACCGCACTCGGAGCGCCCGCCGCCGTCGGGCCGTACAGCCACGCTGTGCGCACCGGCAGCCTGCTGTTCTGCTCCGGGCAGATCCCGCTGGACCCCGAGACCGGCGAGCTCGTCGGCCCGACCCCTGCCGAGCAGACCCGGCAGTGCCTGCTCAACCTCCAGGCGGTCGTCGCCGCAGCGGGCGCCCAGTTGGTCGACGCCGTGCGCGTCACCGTGTACCTCGTCGACATGGGCGCCTTCGCCGAGGTCAACGAGGTCTACGCGACGTTCTTCCCCGTCGATCCGCCCGCGCGGGTCGCGTTCGGCGTGGCCGCGCTGCCCAAGGGTGCGCAGGTCGAGATCGACGCCGTCGTCGCGCTCCCGGCCTAGGTCTTGACCGTCACGCCCGACGACGTCCGCCGAGCCCGGCAGGCCGTCGAGGGCGTCGCGCGCCACACGCCGGTCCTGCCGTCGGCGACGCTCAGCGAGCACAGCGGCGCAGAGGTGGTGCTCAAGGCGGAGAACCTCCAGCGCACCGGCGCCTTCAAGGTCCGTGGAGCGCTGGCGAAGCTGGCGGCGCTGGGGGACGGCTGCGCGCGCGGGGTCGTGCTGGGCAGCGCGGGCAACCACGCCCAGGGCGTCGCCTGGGCCGCCCGCGAGCGCGGCGTTCCCTGCGTCGTCTTCATGCCCGCGGGGGCATCCATCCAGAAGGCCGAGGGCGCGGCCGAGCTCGGCGCCGACGTGCGCCTCGCCGGGGACACGGTCGACGACGCGGTCGCCGCCGCTCGCGCGCACGCCGACGAGTACGGGCTCGCGTTCGTCCACCCCTTCGATGATCCGGACATCGTCGCCGGCCAGGGCACGTTGGGCCTGGAGCTGCTCGAGGACGTCCCCGACCTCGGGGCGGTCGTCGTCCCGGTGGGCGGCGGCGGCCTCTGCTCGGGGGTCGCGATCGCGGTCAAGGCCGCCCGGCCCGACGTGCAGGTCATCGGTGTGCAGGTCGCCGCGTGCGCGCCGTTCCCGCGGTCGCTCGCCGCGGGCGAGCCGCTGGCCGCCGCGAGCGCGGCCCCGACACTCGCCGACGGGATCGCCGTCAAGCGCCCCGGCGTCCTCACCCTCGGCCTCATCGCCCGCTGGGTGGACCGGATCGTCGTCGTGCCGGAGGACGACGTCGCCGAGGCGATGGTGCTGCTCATGGAGAAGGCCAAGCTCGTCGTGGAGGGCGCCGGCGCGGTCGGGGTGGCCGCCGTCACCGGCGGGGCCTTCGATCCGGCGAGCGTGTCCGGGACCACGTGCGTCGTGCTGTCCGGCGGCAACGTCGATGCGGGGACCCTCGCGCTCGTCGCCCGCCGGCACGAGACCGAGGCCGGCCGGCGCGTCGTGCTGTTCACCCGGGTGCCCGACCACCCGGGGGCGCTCGCACGGCTGCTGGACATCGTCGCGCGGACGGGAGCGAACCTCGTCGAGGTCGATCACGTCCGCGAGGGCGTCGACCTGCACGTCCGCGAGACCGCGGTCCAGCTGGTGCTCGAGACGCGCGGCGCGGCGCACGCCGACGCCGTGCAACAGGCGATCGCGGGCGCGGGATACGCCGCGCGGGTGGTGCGCTGACCGGTAATTCATCGGATCGGCGCGCGGGAGCGTGCGACGATCCGTCGCATGAGCACGGCGACGCCCGTCCAGATCGACCGCGAGCGCATCAGGGAGCTGACGGAGCGGGAGGAGGCGGCGCTCAACGAGCGGACCGCCGGCTCCGGCGAGGTCTACGGACGCGCCCAGGAGGTCCTGTCCGGCGGCGTCGCGTCCTCGTACCAGGCGCGCGACCCGTGGCCGATCTACCTCGAGCGCGGTGCCGGACCGGTGGTCTGGGACGTCGACGGCAACGAGATGCTCGACTTCCACAACGGCTTCGGTTCGATGGTCCAGGGCCACGCACACCCTGCGATCGGCCGCGCAATCGCCGAGCGCTACGCGCAGGGCACGCACTTCGCGGCCCCGACCGAGGACGCGATCACCGTCGGGGCCGAGCTGGCCAGGCGCTGGGGAATGCCGAAGTGGCGGTACACGAACTCCGGGTCCGAGGCGACGATGGACGCGATCCGGATCGCCCGCGCGCACACCGGCCGCGACGACGTCCTGAAGATCTTCGGCAGCTACCACGGCCACCACGACACGGTCATGGTCTCGATCGGCGTCGCCTACGACGACATCGGCGACCGCGAGCACCTCGCCTCGTTGCCCTACGGCGCGGGCATCCCGCAATCGACGATCGACCACGTCCACGCCGTGCACTTCAACGACGCCGAGTCGATGGAGCGCAAGATCGTCGCGCTGGCCGAGGAGGGACGCAAGCCCGCCTGCGTGATCATGGAGGCGGCGATGATGAACCTCGGCGTGGTTCTGCCGCAGGACGGCTACCTGCAGGCCGTCCGTGAGATCACCGCGCGCCACGGCGTCGTCCTGATCTTCGACGAGGTCAAGACCGGCATCTGCATCGCGCCCGGCGGCGCGACGGAGCGGTTCGGCGTCACGCCCGATCTCGTGACCCTCGCCAAGGCCCTGGGAGGCGGCATGCCTGTCGGCGCCATCGGCGGGACCGATGAGGTGATGGCCTGCGTCGAGGACGGCAGCGTCTACCAGGTGGGCACCTACAACGGGAACCCGCTCGGGATGGCCGCGGCCCGGGCGAACCTCCTCGAGGTCATGACCGACGAGGCCTACGAGCACCTCGCGATGCTCAACGACCGGATCCTCGCCGGGTGCCGGGAGGTCATCGCCGAGTTCTCGCTGCCCGGCTACGCGGTGGGCATCGGCTCGAAGGGCTGCGTGACGTTCTCGCCGGTCCCCGTCGTCGACTACGAGTCCTTCAAGGCCAACCAGGACGCGGCGCTCTGCGACCTCGCGTGGCTGTTCAACATGAACCGCGGCATCTTCATGACGCCGGGCCGCGAAGAGGAGTGGACACTCTCGGTCACCCACCAGGCCGACCACGTCGACCGCTACGTCGACGTCTTCCGCGAGATGGCGGCCGAGCTCACGGCTTGAGCGGCGCCGGGCCGGGTCGCTCGGTGCGTCGTCGCGGCGTAGGCTTGAGGCCATGCCGCTGCCGCCCGGCCCTTCCGGCCCGTCCGCGCTGATCACCGCGCAATTCGCCGCCCGCCCGATCGGCTCCCTGACGCGCTGGCACCGGCGCTACGGCGATACGTTCACGGTCCGCCTCACCGGCTTCGGTCCGGGGGTGTACGTGGCCGATCCGGACGCCGTGCGAGACCTCTTCACCGGCGACCAGTCCGACCTGTTGGCCGGCGAGGCGAACTCCTTCCTGACCCCGATTCTGGGGGAGCACTCGGTGCTCGTGCTCGACGGACCGCGGCACCTGCGTCAGCGCCGGCTGCTGCTTCCGCCGTTCCAGGGCTCCCGCGTCGGCGTCTTCCGGGAGATCATCCGCGAGGTCGCGGAGCGCGAGGTCGCGCGCTGGCGCGGCGGTGAGGAGCTGGTCCTCCGCGAGCGCATGCGTGCACTGACGTTCGAGGTCATCTGCCGGGCGGTGTTCGGCGTCACGGAGCCCGCGCGCGTCGCGGCGCTGCAGGTGGCGCTCGGAGCGGTCATGGACAGCGCGAGCATCCTCCTGGTCAGTCCGCGGCTACGGACGGACCTCGGCCCGTGGAGTCCGGGCGGGCGGCTGGCGCGGCGGCTGGCGACCGCCGACGCCCTGGTCCACGAGGAGATCGTGCGGCGGCGCCGTGCCGACGACCTCGAGGAGCGCGACGACGTCCTCTCCCTGCTGTTGCGCGCCCGCGACGAGGACGGTGGGGCGCTCACCGACGCCGAGCTGCGCGACGAGCTGGTCACGATGCTCGCGGCAGGTCACGAGACCACGGCGACCGCGCTCGTCTTCGCCTTCGAGCTGCTGCTCCGCACCCCTGGGGCCTGGGGGCGGGCCCGGGCCGCGGCGTTGGAGGGCGACGACGCCCACCTGGAGGCGGTCGGCCGCGAGACGCTGCGGCTGCGTCCGGTGATCGACGCGGCCGAGCGGACGCTCACCCGCCCGCGGGAGGTCGCCGGGTGGGAGCTCCCGGCAGGCGCGAAGGTCTACCCGGCGATCGCGCTCATCCACCGCCGCCCCGACCTCTACGATCGGCCGCTGGCCTTCCGGCCGGAGCGGTTCACCCAGGACGCGGCGCAGTCCTACTCCTGGCTGCCGTTCGGCGGCGGGATCCGCCGGTGCATCGGTGCCGCACTCGCCCAGGCCGAGCTGACCGAGGTGCTGCGAGCGATCCTTCCGGCGGTGGACCTGGAGCCGCTGCGCCGCAAGCCGGACCCGCTCGTCCTGCGCGGGATCACCGTCGCGCCGCAATACGGCGTGCCCGTCCGCGTGACGCGTGTCAGCCCTGCTCGCGCAGCAGCGCCCGCCGGACCTTCCCGCTCGTCGTCCTCGGCAGTTCTGCGCTGAACTCGACGATCCGCGGATACTTGTACGGCGCGGTCTGGCCCTTGACGTGGTCCTGGAGCTCGCGCGCGAGCGTCGCGCTCGGCGTGTGACCCTCGCGGAGGACGACGACCGCGCGCACGACGCTCCCGCGCTCCTCGTCGGGCGCCGCCACGACGGCCGCGTCGGCGACGGCCGGATGCGCGACGAGCGCGCTCTCGACCTCGAACGGACCGATCCGGTACCCGGCGCTGATGATCACGTCGTCGGTGCGGCCCTCGAAGAAGAGGTAGCCGTCCTCGTCCTCACGGACCTTGTCGCCGGTGCGCCAGGGCCCGCCGCCGTCGTCCGCCGCGTCGCGCCGCGGGAGTGCACCGTCGTCTCCGAGGTAGCCCAGGAAGAACGTCGGGACCGTCGTAGGGTCGGCGAGCAGCTCGCCGTCGTCGTCGAGCCACAGCCGCACACCCGGCAGCGGACGTCCCATCGAGCCGGCCCGGACCTCGGCGCCCGGGGGGGTGCCGGTCAGCTGCCCGGTCTCGGTCTGCCCGTAGCCGTCACGGATCGTCAGCCCCGTCGCGTCGCGCCAGGCGTGCAGGACCTCCGGGTTGAGCGCCTCCCCGGCCGCGACCAGACCGCGGAGGTCGGGAAAGGGGCGCAGCGTCGCGCGCTTGGCGATGACGCGGTACTCGGTCGGCGCCATGCACAGCACCTTCACGCGCTCGCGCTCGAGGAGGTCCAGGCGCTGCGCGGGATCGAACCGCTCGTCGTGCAGCAGGGCGGTCGCACCGCGGATCCAGGGCGCGATGAAGACGTTGCGCGCGCTCTTGGACCAGCCGCTCGCCGCGGTGCACCAGACGACGTCCCCGGGGCCGGCGGCGAGCCAGTGCTCGGCCTGGACGGTCTGCCCGGCGAGGTACCGCTGCGCGTGCAGGACGGCCTTCGGCTCTCCCGACGTGCCGGAGGTGAACGTGATGAGGCACGGGTCGGTGGCAGCCAGCTCGGCGGCCGGGGGGACGTCGGCGGCGTAGACCACCGCGTCGGGGACGGCGAGCACGATCGGCGGCTCGACCCCGGCCGCTGCGGGCAGCGCCAGGGCGCCGTCCAGCGCCCCGCGGTTGCGTGCGTCGCAGACGACCAGTGCCGGGCGCGCGACGTCCAGCCGCAGGCGCAGGTCCTTGGGGCGCAGCTGCTCCGTGCAGGGGAGCGCCACGGCCCCGATCCGGAAGCAGGCCACCATCGTCTCCACCCAGACCGGCCGGTTGCCGATCAGCGTCAGGACGACGTCACCAGGCCCGATCCCGTGGCCCGCCAGAGTCCCGGCGAGGCGACCCGCCCGGTCGGCGACGTCGGCGAAGCGGTGCTCGGTCCGGGTGCCGTCGCGGGCGAGCTCGATGAGCGCGATCGCCTCGGGCGGGGCGGCGCCGACGATGTCGCGAGCGAAGTTCATGGGTGCGCGGGAGTCTGCCACGCGGCGTGCAGCCGGGCCCGTGCCGCGACCTGGCGCTTCGGAGCAGGCCCGGCGGCTGATCCCGCAGGCCACGAGCGGGGTATCCTGGTAGACCCGATCCCCGTCGATCACCTTCGAACCAGCCCAGAGCAGGAGGCCCGCATGGCCATCGCCACCCCCTCGGCGTCCGACTACACGGACGAGCAGAAGGCCATCATCGAGATGGTCCGTCAGTTCGCGGACGAGCAGATCATCCCGAACGCCGAGCACTACGACGCCACGGACACGTACCCGGAGCCGATCGTCGAGCAGCTGAAGGAGCTCGGGCTCTTCGGCATCACGGTCCCCGAGGAGTACGGCGGACTCGGCCTGGACCTCACGACCTACTGCATGGTCGTCGAAGAGCTCTCCCGCGGCTGGATCTCGATCTCCGGCGTCATCAACACGCACTTCATCGGCACCTACCTGCTGATGAAGTTCGGCAACGAGGAGCAGAAGCAGAAGTACCTGCCCCGCATGGCGACCGGCGAGATCCGTGCCGCGTTCTCGCTGTCGGAGCCGGAGCTCGGCTCCGACGTGCAGGCCATCAAGACGGCCGCCAAGAAGATCGACGACGCCACGTACGAGATCAACGGCCAGAAGATGTGGGTCACCAACGGCCTCATGTCCTCGCTCGTCTTCGTGCTCGTGAAGACCGATCCGGACGCGCAGCCGCGCCACAAGGGCTTCACGTGCTTCATCGCCGAGAAGGAGGGCGGCGTCGGCGAGAACACCGGCGAGTACGCCGGTCTGACCGTCCCGCCCAAGCTCAAGAAGATGGGCTACAAGGGCGTCGAGTCCACCGAGCTCGTCTTCGACGGCTACAAATGCCCGGCGGAGAACATCCTCGGCGGCGAGGACGACGGCCTGGGCAAGGGCTTCGCCCAGATGATGGATGCGCTCGAGGTCGGCCGTGCGAACGTCGCCGCCCGCGGCGTCGGCATCGCCCAGCGCGCCCTGGAGCTCGCCCTGCGCTACTCGCAGGAGCGCAAGACGTTCGGCAAGCCGATCGCCGAGCACCAGGCGATCCAGTTCAAGCTCGCCGACATGGCGACGCAGATCGACGCCGCCCGCCTGCTGACCCTCCGGGCCGCGCGCCTGAAGGACGCCGGCGAGCGCTCGGACCTCGAGGCCGGCATGGCCAAGCTGTTCGCCTCCGAGGCGGGTCGCTTCTGCGTCGAGGAGTCGTTCCGCATCCACGGCGGGTACGGCTACTCCAAGGAGTACGAGATCGAGCGCCTCTACCGCGACGCGCCGCTGCTGCTGATCGGCGAGGGCACCAGCGAGATCCAGAAGATGGTCATCGGCAAGAAGCTGCTCCAGCGCCACAAGATCTAGGACCCCTCGAGGCGCCTAGCCCGCGCGGCTGCTCCTCACGGGGCAGTCGCGCAGGTGATCGTTCACCAAGCCGCACGCCTGCATCCCGGCGTAGACGGTGGTCGGCCCGAGGAAGCGGAACCCGTGCTTCTTGAGCGCCTTGGCAAGCGCCGTCGACTCGGGCGTGACGGCCGCGACCTCGGCCCACGTCACGGGAGGGCCCGGTCGATCGGCCGGGTCCGGCGCGAACGACCAGATCAGCTCGGGCAGCGGCTGCGGTCCATCGCGGAGGTCCAGGGTCGCGCGGGCGTTCGCGATCGCGGCCTCGATCTTGGCCCGGTTGCGCACGATGCCGGCGTCCCCGAGGAGACGATCGACGTCCTTCTCGCCGAACCGGGCGACGATCTCCGGGTCGAATCCGGCGAACGCCGTGCGGAAGTTCTCCCGCTTGCGCAGGATGACGAGCCAGCTCAGACCGGACTGGAACGACTCGAGGCACAGGCGTTCGTAGAGCCCATGCTCGTCGCGCACGGGCACGCCCCATTCGTCGTCGTGGTAGGCGGCATAGTCGGCGTGGTCGTCTCCGAAGCAGCGCATGTCTCCCCGGTAGGGTGCCACGCATGTCGTCCGACGCCCCCGCGCTCATCGAGACCGCCGTCCACCGCTTCCTCGAGGAGGTGCCGGCGCTCAAGCCGCTGAAGATGATCATCGGCATCGACCTCGTCGGCGGGCGCTCCGACGTCCAGATGTTCCGTCTGGAGATGCCCGAGGTGAAGGTCACCAAGGACATCGCCGCCGACGCCAAGGTCCGGGTGAACATGCGTCGCGACTTCTTCAACCTCATGCTGGAGCACGAGGCGAAGGTCGCCGACTGGCACGACGCCTTCTACGACGGCAAGGCGAAGGCGAGCGGGGTGCCGCAGTACCTCAAGCTCATCGGGCAGGTGGTGGAGAAGCAGGAGGAGCGCAACCGCCTCAAGCGCGCGCGGAAGTAGATGGACGAGCGTGTCCGCATCGACGTCTGGCTCTGGGCGGCCCGGTTCGCGAAGACCCGCGCGCTGGCCAACGAGGCGGCCGGCGGCGGGCGGGTGAAGATCAACGGCACGACCGTGAAGCCTTCGCGCGAGGTCAACGTGGGCGACGTGGTCGAGGTCGTGTCCGGCCCGGTGCGGCGCACGGTCGAGGTCCGTGCGGTCGTCCGCCGCCGCGTGTCGGCCGCGGTCGCGGAGACGCTCTTCGAGGAGACCCGGGAGAGCGTCGCGGCGCGCGAGGAGGCCGCGGCGGTCCGGAAGCTCGCGGAGCCGCTGCGGTTCGACGGCGGGGGCCGACCGACCAAGCGGGACCGGCGCCGGTTCGAGTCGGAGCGCGCCGCGCGGCGCTCCAAGGACCTCGAGTAGACGACGGACGTTTCCGCGGAAACGTCTTCTGAGCGGCGACGCGCCAACGCAGTCACGGAACTGTGCCGATTCCCGGTACCACGGCCGGCTCCGTCTGCGGGGTGGCGAACATGGGCGGCGTGGCTCCTGAGCCGGACGTCACCCGCTCCGGTCAGACCGGGCAGCGGCTCGATCTCGCGCTGTCCGTCGCGTCGCTCCTGCATCGCTTCCGGGGCCCTTCCTCCCGGGGAGGGAACGCTGATCCGCCGACCGCGTAGCCTCCCCCGGCATGACGGGATTCCGCATGCCGGCCGAGTGGACCAGACACGAGCGGACGCTCATGACCTGGCCGTGCCGGTTGGACATGTGGGGGGCTCTGCTCGACCGTGCGGAGGCGCAGTACGCGGGCGTTGCCAACGCCATCGTGGCGCACGAACCGCTCACGATGGTCGTCCCCGACGACCGGGCGGCCGCCAGGGCCGGGGGTCTGCTCGATCCCCGGATCGAGCTCCTACGCCTGCCGGCCGACGACTCCTGGCTGCGCGACAACGGTCCCGCGTTCGTCGTGGACGGGGACACGCGGGTCGGGGTGTGCTTCGGCTTCAACGCCTGGGGCGAGAAGTTCACCCCGTACGACAGCGACGCCGCGCTCGCCGGCCGGCTCGTCGCCCATGTGGGAGGCGACGCGGTCGTTGCGCCGCTCGTCCTCGAGGGAGGGTCGATCGGGGTCGACGGCCGCGGCACCCTCATCACCACCGAGCAGTGCCTGCTGCACCCCAACCGCAATCCGTCGATGTCCCGCGACCAGATCGAGCGGCATCTGCGCGAAGCCCTCGGCGCGGAAACGATCGTCTGGCTCGGGCAGGGCCTGGTCGAGGACCTCGATACCGACGGCCACGTCGACCTGATCGCGGCGTTCACCCGTCCGGGGCAGGTCCTGCTGCAGCAGGTGGGACCCGAGAACCCCAACCACGAGAACATGGTCGACAACCGTCGGCGGCTCGAAGCCTGCGGGATCGAGGTGCTGCCGTTCCCGTACCTGGGCTCGGCGGTGGTCGACGGTGTGCCGGTCGTCGTGTCGCACATGAACTTCTACCTCTGCAACGGGGGGGTGATCGTCCCGATCGCGGGTCAGGACCACGACGCGGACGCCTTGGCGGCGATTGCCGCCGCATTCCCGGGCCGCGAGGTCGTCGGCGTGCGCGCCGAGGTGATCGCTGCCGGCGGCGGAGGGCCTCACTGCATCACGCAGCAGGTGCCGGCGATCGGCGCGTCCTAGACTCACGCGATGAGCGCCTACCGGCTGATCACGGCGACCGGATCGACCCCGCCGTCGCTCGCGCGGGTCGACGCTCCGACCCGGGCGCCGCTGCGTGTCGGGGCGGTCCAGCACCGCTGGCACGCCGATCCGCAGCAGCACCGGGAGGTTCTGGGCGAGGGGGTGCGCATGGCCGCGCAGGAGGGCGCCCAGCTGGTCTGCCTGCAGGAGCTCACGCTCTCGCCGTACTTCGCGATCCGGCCCGACGGCCCCGTCGCCGTCGGCGCCGAGCCCGAGGACCTCGAGACCGGGCCGACCGCCACTCTCCTGCGCGAGCTCGCCGCCGAGACTGAGACGTACGTCCACGGCTCGCTCTACGAACGGGCGGACGCCGAGGACGGGCTGGGCTTCAACACGGCGATCGTCGCGGCACCCGACGGGACGCTGGTCGCCCGGACCCGCAAGCTGCACATCCCGGTGACCGAGGGGTACTTCGAGAACCGGTACTTCCGGCAGGGGCCGGCAGACGACGACGCGTTCCCGGTCGTCCCGATCGCCGACGCACGATTCGGGTTCCCAACGTGCTGGGACCAGTGGTTCCCCGAGCTGGCGAGGGCCTACTCGCTGGCCGGCGCCGAGGTGCTCGTGTACCCGACGGCGATCGGCACGGAGCCCGGACACCCCGAGTTCGACACGCAGCCGCTATGGCAGCACGTCATCGTCGGGAACGGCATCACCAACGGGACGTTCATGGTCGCCGTCAACCGCATCGGCACCGAGATGATGCCGGCGCAGGGGGACCCGGACGGACACGCCACGAGCATCACGTTCTACGGCTCGTCGTTCATCTCGGACCCGTACGGCCGGATCCTCGTCCAGGCCCCCCGAGGAGAACCGGCGGTGCTTGTCGCCGACCTCGACCTCGACGCGCGCGAGGACTGGCTGACGCTCTTCCCGTTCCTCACGACCCGTCGGCCCGACGCCTACGGGCCGCTCACCGCCCCGCCCGGCACGTGACCGTTGCGCCGCGCGCCGCAGCGGTCGGGTTCGCGCTCGGCTGCGGTAGCGCGCGGGCTCCGGGCCCGGCCACGGCGCAGGCCGAGGCCCCTCAGTAGGCCGAGGCGCCGACCCCCGCGCCCGGGTCAACCCCCGCGCCCAGGTCGACCCCCGCGCCCGGGTCGACCCCCGCGCCCGGGCTCAAGGACCCGAAGGTCATCGTGCAGCACGTCGCCGTCGCCGGGACCTACGGCGCGGTCCGCAACACGTTCGCGCCGAACACCGTCGATCCCGAGCTGGGGGCTGACCTCGTGGCTGCACGCGCGCGGGGGATCGCGCGCGGCGACGTGATCGGGCGCGACGAGTCGCTGTCGAGCCCGTGCCACCGCGAGCGCGTGGCGCGCGTGCGGAAGCAGACTCACGGGGACTTTCGCGCGTCCTCGATGCGGACGTGCCGTCGCCGTCTGGGCGAGCTCGAGCGCGGCGGCTGACGGGCGGCTACCCTGCGTCCATGACCCCGCCGCAGGAGGAGTTCGACGACCTGACCGCGATGGCGGCGGACCTGGACGAGGGGGGAGGCGCCGGGAGCCCCCTCAAGGCCGTCCCGGGACTGGCGCGCTTGGCCGCCGGCGCGTGGCTGCGCACCGCCCAGTGGTCCGTCGAGACCGGCGTGCGCTCTTCGGCCCGCCTGCTGCGCGCCGCCGCGTCGGGCGAGTCCGCCGCAGAGCTCATCACCGAGGTGCGCGAGGGCGCACGCTCCCAGGCCCGGACGCTGCTCGGCGTCACCGACCTCGAGGAGCGTGTGCGCGGCGTGTCGGACTGGGTGACGCCCGCGGGTGTCGCGCACGCCCGCGAGGAGCGCGCGGCCCGCCATCCGGGGCGCCCGGCGCCGCCCGACCCGTCCGAGGTCCGCCGCGCGAGCCTCCGCGACCGGGGCAGCGCGCTGCTGGTCGCCTCCGCCGACGTCATGCACGAGGAGCACACGCACCCGGCGTACGAGCGCATCCTCGGCGAGCTTGCGCCGGACGAGGCCCGGATCCTGCGGCTGATGGCGCTTGATGGCCCCCAGGCGGCGATCGACATCCGCACCGCCCGCCCGCTGAACGTCGGCTCCGAGCTGATCTCGCCCGGCATCACGATGATCGGTGCGCAGGCCGGCGTGCGCTACGTCGAGCGGGTGCCGCAGTACCTCAACAACCTCTTCCGCCTCGGCCTCGTGTGGTTCTCGCGCGAGCCCGTCAAGGAGATGCACAAGTACCAGGTGCTCGAGGCTCAGCCCGAGGCGCTGGAGGGTTCCAAGGCGGCCGGTCGCGTGGCGAAGGTCGTGCGTCGCAGCATCGCGCTGACCCCGTTCGGCGAAGACTTCTGCGTCACGTGCCTGCCGATCGCCAAGGCGGAGACGAAGGCGCTCCCGCCAGTGACCGGCACGGGCACAGGCACGCCGAGCAACGGCTCACACCACTGACGGACCGGGCTGCTCCTGCGGGCACCACCAGGTGGTGCGCCCGCCGACGGTCGCCCGCACGAGCTCCGTTCCGCACCGCGGGCACGGACGGCCGCGCTTGCGGTGCTCGATGAGGTCGCCGGTGTGGACGCCCCCGCGCTTGATCGCCCGGCGGGTCGACGCCCGCAGGACCCTCCAGAGGCGCGCGAGCTCCTCGTCGTCGAGCTCGCCGGCCGGGCGCAATGGCGAGAGCCCGGCCTGCCAGAGCGCCTCGTCGGCGAGCAGGTTGCCGACACCCGCGACGACGCCCTGGTCCATGATCCGCGCCTTCAGCGGCGCGGCGCCCTGACCGACGCGCACGGCGAACTCGGACCGTCCGACCTCCAGGGCGTCCGGCCCCAGGGCATCCAGCGCCGGGTTCAGCACCGCACGGCCGAGCCGTCGCTTGTCGAAGAGCAGCAGGGTGCCGCCGTCGGCGAACCCGATCGTGAAGCGCGCCCACTGCGGGTTCGCGCTGAACGCCGGGTCGGGGTGGCCGGCGTACCCGGTCGCGCCCTGGTCGCCCTCGGGGTCGCCCGCGTAGCGGTCGTCGATGACGATCCGGCCCGCCATGCCGAGGTGCAGCCCGAGCGCCGGTCCGGCACCGCCGTCGGTCTCGCACCACATCGACTTGCCGATCCGCTTCGCCGCCGTCAGGCGCGCGCCGACGAGCGCCGCCGCGATCTCGCCCGGGGCGTGCGGGCGGCACACGTAGGAGTCGGCGTCGTCGACGGACGCGATCTCGCGGGCGAGCGCGCGCGCCTCGATGAGCGCTCGCGCCGCCTCGACCTCCGGCAGTTCAGGCATGCGGGTCGGATCGTGCCAGACCAACAACAGGGAGGGGTGCGGCCCCCTGGCGAGCCCCGAGCACGGCCTGCACGATGGGCATACGGCGCACGCCGTTCCGTCTCCTGCCGCCGCCGCGGCGGCCACCGTCGACGCCCTCGCCCCCGAGGCACACGCGGTGGACGTGGCGGCGGGCCCGGGAAGGACCGCACCAGCCACGCCACCCGGCCCGACGGGCGGCTAGCGCAGTGCGGCGCCGTCCTCGTAGAGCTTCAGCACGGTCACGCCGCCGGCCGGGGCCGCGTCGTAGCAGAGCCCGCAGAGCACGCACTCGTCGAGGTTCTCCTGGACGATGTCCACGCCGTCGGCGGTTCCCTTGAAGATGTTCACGGGGCAGACCTCGTCGAGCTTCGCGCCGAGCGCCGCGTCGGAGGCGACGTCGTCGCTGACCTCCACGGCGATGAACACGTCGTCCTTGCGCAGGCTCATGCGGCGCTCCTCTCGGCGATCAGCTTCTTGACCATGTCGGGGATCTCGTCGATCCGCTCGACGACCGGGATCCCGGCCTCCTGGAGGCGCGCGATCTTCTCGGTGGCGCTGTCCTCCTTGCCCTCGACGATCGTGCCGGCGTGCCCGAAGGACATGCCCTGCATCTCGTCGTCGTCCATGAACTTGCCGGCCATGAACGCGATGATCGGGAGGCGCGAGTTGTTGTCCTTCACCCACGCCGAGAGCTGGGCCTCCATGCGGCCGCCCGGCTCGGTGTAGATGACGATCGCCTGCGTCTGCTCGTCGGCCTCGAAGTACGGCATCAGCTCCGCGTAGGTGGAGCCGATGATCGCGTCGCCGCCGATCGAGACCGCGGTCGATACGCCCAGGCCGGCGGCCGTGAGCGTCGAGGAGATCTCGGTCGTCATGCCGCCGGAGCGGCTCATCACGCCGACCGCACCCGGCTGGTAGGCCTGGGCCGCGTTCTTCGCGGGACCGCCGATACCGCCCATCTTGGCGACGCCGGGGACGATCAGGCCGAGGCAGTTCGGGCCGATGATCCGGGCGCCATGCAGGTCGGCGAGCTCGACCATCGCGGCGACGTCGCGGCGCGGGATGCGCTCGGTGACGATGACGATGGTCTTGATGCCGGCGTAGAGCGCCTCGAAGACGGCGTCCTTCGTGCCAGCGGGCGGGACCGTGACGACCGAGCCGTCCGGCACCGAACCGACGGCCTCGACGAGCTGGGCGATGGTGTCGAACACCGGCACGCCGTGGACCTCGCGGCCCTTGCGGCCCGGGGTCACGCCGCCGACGATCTTGGAGCCGTAGTCCAGGCACTCTCTTGTCAGGTTGATGGCCTCACGGCCGGTGATGCCCTGGATGATGAACGTCGTGTTCTCGTTGATGAGGATGCTCATGCGGCTGCTCCCTGGATCTTCTCGACCGCGCGGCCCGCGGCATCCCACAGGGACACGGAGCGGTCGCAGTACTCGATGCCGTACTTGTCGAGGATCTTGAAGCCCTCGTCCTCCCACGCACCCGGGATGCGGAAGATCGCGATGGTCTCCGCCGGGTCCTTGCCGAGCTCCAGGCACGCCTTGATGACGCCACGGGCGACGATGTCGACGCGGGTGTTGGAGACGATCGACATCATCACGGCGATCTGCTCGACGCCGTCCTTCTGCAGGACCGCCTTCGCCAGGCCGCACGCCTTCGCGACCGACGGGTTGCCGCCGATCTCCGAGTAGTTGGCCGGCTTGCCGCCCTGCTGGCGGACCGCGTCGGTGAGGGTCAGGGACCCGCCGCCCGCGCCGATGATCAGGCCGATGTTGCCGTCGAAGCCGTTGTCCTTGCCCTGGATGACGCCGCGGTGGTCGGCGGAGTCGACGGCGTGGACGGCCTCCTCGAAGGCGGACGGGACGTAGGTCTCGCGCGTGCCCTCCTCGGGCCCGATGCCGAGTGCCTTGATGAGCGCCTTCTGGCGGCCCATGCCCTCGTTCTCCATCTCCATGTGCGCGTCCAGGGCGACGAAGGTGCCGTCCTTGAGTTCGGCGATCGGGTTGATCTCCGCGAGCAGCATGTCGTTGTCGAGGAACAGCTGGGCGAGGCGGGCGAGGATCGGCGTGCAGCGCTGCAGCGCCTTGCCCGTCACGCCGGCGTCGGCGATGACCTGCTTGGCCATGAAGTCGCTGAACGGCTGCAACGTCGAGAAGTGGCCGCGACCGACGTGGTCGGGGTGGTCCTCCGCGACCTGCTCGATGTCGATGCCGCCCATGTCGCTGAAGAGCATGAGGGGCTTCTTGGCGGCGCCGTCCCAGACGACGCCCATGTAGTACTCCTGCTTGACGTCGGCCTTGGGGTCGACCAGGACGCCGCGCGGCATGAGCCCGTTGATCTCGAGCTGCAGGATGGTCTCGGCGTGCGCGCGGGCCTCGTCGGGCGTGTCGGCGAACTGGACGCCGCCGGCCTTCATGCGGCCACCGGAGAGCACCTGTGACTTGATGACCGTGGATCCACCGATGCGGGTCGCGATCTCCGCGGCCTCGGCGGGGTCCTTGGTGAATCCGTAGTCGGTGACGGGGATGCCGGCGCGCTTGACGATCTCGCGCGCCTCGTACTCATAGAATCTCATCGCGCTCCTGCGGGATGGTGGGGCGAAACAGCGGCGGGCGAACCCTAGCCGCAGGAGCGCGTCGGACGCGTCGTGGTGCGGTCTAGTGGTGGGCCGGTACCAGCATCTCCGCGTTCGCGCGGCTGACCATCACGTCGCCGCACATGACGCCCATGCGCTCGATCGAGAAGTCCGTCAGATGCTCGGCGACCCACGCGGCCGCCAGTTCGTTCGATTCCTCCGCCTGCTCCTGCGTGCGGAACATGCTCAGGGTGCAGATCTTGCCCCTGCCCATGTCGATGCACTCGTAGGCGACGAACCCCGGCTCCTGCGCGATCGCCTCGGCGAAATCGCGGTCGATCCGGTGCATGAGGTCATCGACAGAGCCTGCATCGATGCGGTAGGTCCGCATGCTTGCGTACATGGCCTGCTCCTCTCCTGGAGGGTGGGGAGAGCCCACCGTACGCTCGCGTGGAGCAGGCCGCAATGGGAACGTCCGTCCACTCGCCGAGTCAGAAGTCAGAACTCGTAGGCCGCCTTCAGCTCCGGGTCCTTCTCGGACAGCATGGTCGCGAGGTCGACCATGACCTTGCACTGCTTCCAGGTCGCGTCGTCCTGCATCTTGCCGTCGATCATGTGGACGCCCTTGCCGTCCGGGATCGCCTCGAGGACCTTCTTGGCGAAGAGCACCTCGTCGACCGGCGGGGAGAAGACCTTCTTGGCGATGTCGATCTGCACGGGGTGCAGGGACCAGGCGCCGACGCAGCCCAGGAGGAACGCGGCGCGGAACTGCGCCTCGCAGGCGGCGACGTCCTTGATGTCGCCGAACGGGCCGTAGAACGGGAGACAGCCGTTGGTCGTGCAGGCGTCGACCATGCGCGCGATCGAGTAGTGCCACGGGTCCTGCTGGGCGGTCAGGCGGACCTGGTCGGGCACGATCGCGCCGTCCGCGTCGACCTCGGGGTCGCTCATCGACAGGTAGCCGGGGTGGCCGCCGCCGACGCGCGTGGTCTTCATGCGACGCGACGCGGCGAGGTCGGCCGGACCGAAGCTCATGCCCTGCATGCGCGGGGACGCGGCCGCGATCTCATCGACGTGCGCGACGCCCTGGGCGGTCTCGAGGATCGCGTGGACGAGGATCGGCTTCGTCACGCCGGCCTTCGCCTCGAGCTGCGCGAGGAGGCGGTCGATGTAGTGGATGTCCCAGGGACCCTCGACCTTCGGGACCATGATCACGTCGAGCTTGTCGCCGATCTCGCCGACGAGCGTCGTGAGGTCGTCGATGCACCACGGGCTGTCGAGTGCGTTGATGCGCGTCCACAGCTGCGTGCCGCCGAGGTCGATCTCCTTGCCGACGGTGACCAGGCCGTCGCGCGCCGCGATCTTGCGGTCGACCGGGACGGCGTCCTCGAGGTTGCCCAGGACGATGTCCGCCTTGGCGGCGATGTCGGGCAGCTTGGCCCGCATCTTCTCGTTGGACGCGTCGAAGAAGTGGATCATCCGCGAGGGCGGGAACGGGACCTCGGTGATCGGGTCCGGGGCGCCGACGCAGAGGGGCTTGAGGAAGTCGCGGGGGGAGCGCATAGGGGCGGAACGGTATCCGGAGCGGCCTCCACGACGCCGCGTCGAGCCGCGATCCGGCACCATGATCGGTCCTATGAGCGAGAACTTCACCACCGACCAGCGTGAGCGCGAGGCCTCCGGGGCCCACGCCTACGGCCGCTACTTCGAGGAGTTCGAGGTCGGCGCCGTCTACAAGCACTGGCCCGCGAAGACGGTCACCGAGTCCGACGACCACCTCTTCTGCCTGATCACGATGAACCACCACCCGCTGCACCTCAACGACGTGTACGCCAAGCAGTCCCAGCAGGGCAAGAACGTCGTCGTCGGCCCGTACGTCTACTCGCTGGCCCTGGGCATGAGCGTGTCGGACATCTCCGGCAAGGCGATCGCGAACCTGGCGACCGAGGGCCTCAGCCATCCCAACCCGGTCTTCCACGGCGACACGCTGTTCGCCGAGACCGAGGTCCTCGAGGCGAAGCCCTCCCAGTCCAAGCCCGATCGCGGTGTCGTGAAGGTCCACACGCGCGTGCTGAACCAGGACGGCGTGCTCGTCGCCGAGTTCAAGCGGCTCGTGCTGGTCCCGAAGAAGAACCCGGGCACCTAGTACGAAACCGCCGTTTCACCGGGGAGCGGTCCCGCCCGTCCAGGCGGTACCCTCCTCGGATCGCGTCGGACTGCGCCTGTCCCTGCGCCGCAGTCCCCTTGCCGCCGCCATCGATCCAGGAGCCGTACCCGTGAGCGAGACCACCGTGCCGACCAAGAACGAGAAGCTCCTCGCATGGGTGGACGAGGTCGCAGCGCTCGTCCAGCCGGCCCAGATCGTCTGGTGCGACGGCTCCGCGGAGGAGTACGACCGCCTCGCCCAGCAGTTGGTCGACGCCGGGACGTTCAAGCGGCTGTCCGACGCCAAGCGGCCGAACAGCTACCTCGCCTGGACCGACCCCTCCGACGTCGCCCGCGTCGAGGACCGCACCTTCATCTGCGCCGAGACCGAGGTCGAGGCCGGCCCCACGAACAACTGGCGCGACCCCGTCGAGATGCGCGCGCAGATGGACGAGATCTTCGAGGGCGCGATGAAGGGCCGCACGATGTACGTCGTGCCGTTCAGCATGGGCCCGGTCGGCTCGGACAAGTCGCACGTCGGCGTCCAGCTCACCGACAGCGCCTACGTCGTCGTCTCGATGCGGATCATGACCCGCATGGGCCAGAAGGCCCTCGACGCGCTCGGCGAGGACGGCACGTTCGTGCCCTGCGTCCACTCCATCGGCGCGCCGCTGGAGGAGGGTCAGGAGGACGTCGTCTGGCCCACCAACGCCGACACGAAGTACATCGTCCACTACCCGAAGACCCGCGAGATCTGGTCCTACGGCTCCGGCTACGGCGGCAACGCCCTGCTCGGCAAGAAGTGCTTCGCGCTGCGGATCGCCTCGATCATGGCGCGCGACGAGGGCTGGATGGCCGAGCACATGCTCATCCTCAAGCTCACGAACCCCGAGGGGAAGTCGAAGTTCGTCACCGGCGCGTTCCCGAGCGCGTGCGGCAAGACGAACCTCGCGATGCTCGTCCCCACGCTCCCTGGCTGGAAGGTCGAGACCGTCGGCGACGACATCGCCTGGATGAAGTTCGGCGAGGACGGCCGCCTCTACGCGATCAACCCCGAGGCCGGCTTCTTCGGCGTCGCGCCGGGCACCGGCGTCGAGACCAACCCGTCCGCGATCGCGACGATCGAGGGCGACACGATCTTCAGCAACTGCGCCCTGACCGACGACGGCGACATCTGGTGGGAGGGCCTCACCAAGGAGAAGCCCGCGCACCTCGTCGATTGGCACGGCAACGACTGGACGCCGGACTCCGAGACCCCGGCCGCGCACCCCAACGCGCGCTTCACCGTCAGCGCCGCACAGTGCCCGGTCATGGCGCCCGAGTGGGAGGACGCCGCCGGTGTCCCGATCGACGCGTTCCTGTTCGGCGGCCGCCGCGCGAGCGTCGTGCCGCTGGTCCGCGAGGCGTTCGACTGGGAGCACGGCACGTTCCTGGGCGCCACGATGTCCTCGGAGATGACCGCGGCGGCCTTCGGCGCCGTCGGCCAGCTGCGCTTCGACCCGTTCGCCCAGCTGCCGTTCGCCGGCTACAACGTCGGCGACTACATCCAGCACTGGCTGACGCTCGGCGAGCAGGAGGGGGCGCAGCTCCCGAAGATCTTCTACGTCAACTGGTTCCGCAAGGACGAGGACGGCAAGTTCCTGTGGCCCGGGTTCGGCGAGAACTCGCGCGTCCTGGAATGGGTCTTCAACCGTTGTGATGGCAACGCCGAGGCCGTCGAGACCCCGCTGGGTCTGGTCCCGGCACCGGGCGCCCTGAACCTCGACGGCCTGGACATCAGCGAGGCGGACGTCGCTGCGCTGCTCGCGGTCGACAACGAGCTCGTCAGGTCGGAGCTGCCGCAGGTCGAGGAGTTCCTCGCGAAGTTCGGCGACCGGCTGCCGGCCGAGATGACGTCGCAGCTCGACGCGCTGAAGGCCCGCCTGGTCTGACGCCGGTCGCGATGACGGCTGTCCACCAGCCGTTGACAACCTCCGGGAGAGCGGGAGTAGGCTCGCGCTCATGGAGGAACCGGTCACCGCCGCGCTGGTCACGCAGGCGGAGCGCCACGAGATCGACCACGACGCCCTCGTGGCGTTCGCCGAGCGCTACCTGCGCCGGCGGAGCGCGGGTCTGGACGACCCGGACGCCGTCGCCGCCGAGGTTCGCGGTGCGTACGAGCTCGCCGACCGGCGTGGCGGGGCACCCGACGCGGTGCGGGCCCGGACGCCCTCGGTCGCGAACGACGGCTACGACGCGGGCGGCAGCGTCCTGGAGACCAATACCGAGGACCTGCCGTTCCTCGTCGACTCGGTCGTCGCCGAGGTCGAGGCGCAGGGCGTGCCGGTGCGCGCGACGTCCCACCCGATCCTCGGGATCCGGCGCGACCCGTCGAGCGGCCGGATCCTGGAGATCGGCGCACCGACCGACGGGCTCCCGGCGGAGTCGGTCATCCACGTCGCGCTGGAGCGTCGCCTCACCCCCGAGGAGCTCGCGCGTCTCGAGGACGGCGTCACCGGCGTCCTGGGCGCCGTACGCCGCGCGGTCGCGGACTTCCCGGCGATGTGCGAGAGCCTCCTGACCGCTGCCGACGAGCTCGCCGGCAGCGGGGACGCCGACGACGCGGAGGCCGCGGAGTTCCTGCGCTGGGTCGCGGACGAGCACTTCGTGCTCATCGGGCACAGCGGTCCCGAGACGGCGGCCCTGGGTGTGCTCGCCCCCGACTGCCCGGTCTCCGTCGACCTCCACGAGGGTCCGCCCGCCGACGTCGCCGGCGGGCCTGTGACCGTGCGCAAGGGCGCCGACCGCTCTCCGATCCACCGCCGCGCGCGGTTGGACGAGCTGCACGTCCGCGACGCCGGCGTGTTCGTCGGGCTGTTCACCAGCCGCGCGGACGCGCAGTCCGCGGGCCGGGTCCCACTGCTGCGGCAGAAGCTCGCGCGGATCCTCGAGGCGGAGGATCTCGCGTCGGGCTCCCACGACTGGAAGGCGGCGGTCGCGCTCTACGAGTCGTTCCCGAAGGATCTCCTGTTCAGCGCCCCGACCGACACCCTGCGCGAGCTCGTGGTCGAGTTGCTGGGCCTGGCGCCGAGCGCGGTCCGGGTGCTCGGCCGGCGCGAGCCCGACATGCGGCATGCCGCGCTGCTGGCCGTCGTGCCCCGGTCCTCGTACGACGCACGGGTCCGCGACGCGGTGCGCGATCTGGTCGCCGAGGTCCTGCGGGCCGACGAGGTCGCGGTCGACGAGGTGCTGGGGGAGGGCGATCACGTTCGCCTGCACGTCGGTGCGTACGCTGCCGGAGGGCTACCGGAGCTGGACCTGGCGGAGCTCGAGCGGGGTGTCGCGGCGCTGTCCCGGACGTGGGACGACCGGCTGCGCGACGTGCTCGTGCAGGCCCACGGGGACGAGCGCGGACGGCTCGTGCACGCGCGCTGGGCGGCGCGGCTGCCGTCGTCCTACAAGGCGCGGACCGACCCGGAGGCGGCCGTCGCCGACGTCGACGCCCTGGAGGACCTGCGCCGGCGCAGCGCCGACCTCGCCGTGCACCTGCGCACCGAGGCCGGGGTCGGCAACGACCCGACGCTCACGCGGCTGACCGTGGTGCGGCGCGGCGACAAGGCGGAGCTGTCCGCCGTGATGCCGGTCCTCGAGGACCTCGGGCTGCGCGTGGTGGAGGAGCGGCCGACCCGGCTCGCCCACGACGACGAGGCGTGGCTGCAGGACTTCGGGGTCCTCGGCCCCGACGACGCCCCGCTGGACCTCGAGAGCTCAGGCGAGCGCGTGGCGGCCTGCGTGTCGGCGGTGCTGCGCGGGGAGGCCGAGAGCGACGAGCTGCACCGGCTCGTCGTGCTGACCGACCTCGGTCACGAGCGCCTGGAGGTCCTACGCGCGTACCGCCGGTATCGCCAGCGCATCGGCTCGCGGTTCACCGAGAACTACCAGAACGAGGTCATCGCCCAGAACGCCGAGCTCACCCAGCGGCTGGTCGAGCTGTTCGAGCTGCGGTTCGACCCGGCCCGCGAGCCGGACCCTGCGGCCGAGGCGGCGCTCCGCCAGGAGATCGACGAGCGGCTGGACGCGGTCGTGTCCCTGGACCATGACCGGATCCTGCGCAACCAGCTCGGTGTGATCGACGCGACGCTGCGCACCAACGCGTACCGGCCGGGCCGAGGCGCGCTCGCGTTCAAGCTCCGCAGCGCGGACGTGCCGGCGCTCCCGCAGCCGGCCCCGCTGGTCGAGATCTTCGTCTGCGGCGACGAGGTCGAGGGCATCCACATCCGCGGAGGCCACATCGCCCGGGGCGGACTGCGGTGGTCCGACCGCCAGGACTACCGGACCGAGGTCTGGGGTCTGATGCGCGCGCAGATGGTCAAGAACGCGGTGATCGTCCCGACCGGGGCGAAGGGCGGCTTCTACCTGCGGCGCCCGCCGACCGATCCGGGCGAGCTGCGTTCCGCCGTCCGCCGCGGGTACGAGACCTACATCAACGCGCTGCTCGACGTCACCGACGACCGCGACGGCGACACGGTCGTCCCGCCGGAGGGCGTGCGCCGGTACGACGAGGACGACCCGTACCTCGTCGTCGCCGCCGACAAGGGCACCGCGACCTTCTCCGACGTCGCCAACGCCATCGCCCAGGCGCGCGGCTTCTGGCTGGACGACGCGTTTGCCAGCGGCGGCTCCGCCGGCTACGACCACAAGGTGCTGGGCATCACCGCCCGGGGCGCCTGGGAGTCCGTGAAGCGGCACTTCCGTGAGCTCGGCGTCGACCCCGGACAGGACCCGGTCACCGCCGTGGGCATCGGGGACATGAGCGGCGACGTGTTCGGCAACGGCATGCTCCTGTCGCAGAGCCTCCGGCTGATCGCCGCCTACGACCACCGGCACGTCTTCATCGACCCGCACCCGGCGGACGCCGCCGCGTCCTGGGCCGAGCGCAAGCGGCTCTTCGACCTGGCGGGCTCGAGCTGGGACGACTACGACCGGTCACTCATCAGCGCGGGTGGCGGCGTCTTCCCGCGGATGGCGAAGCGCATCCCGACCACGCCCGAGATCCGCGAGGCGCTCGGGATCGAGGACGAGGTTCTGGCCCCGGCCGAGCTGATCCGCGCGGTGCTCCGGGCGCCGGTCGACCTGCTGTGGAACGGCGGGATCGGCACCGTCGTCAAGGCGTCGACGGAGTCCGACGCCGACGCGCAGGACCGCTCCTCCGACGCGATCCGCATCGACGCCCGCGAGCTCCGCGTGCGCGTGGTGGGGGAGGGTGGCAACCTCGGCTTCACCCAGCGCGCGCGCATCGAGGCGGCGCGCGGCGGCATCCTGATCAACGCCGACTTCATCGACAACTCGGCCGGGGTCGACTGCTCCGACCACGAGGTCAACCTGAAGATCCTGCTCGGCCTGCTGGAGCAGGACCCGCAGGACGGGATGACCCGCGAGAGCCGCGACGTGCTGCTGGCCGAGGTGACCGACGACGTCACCGCCCACGTGCTGCAGAACTCCTTCCTGCAGGCCCAGATCATCACCCAGGAGGAGCGGCGCAGCGCGGGCGAGCTCCTGGCCTACGAGGACCTGATGCTCGACCTCGAGCGAGCAGGGGTGCTCGACCGCGGGATCGAGCGGCTGCCGTCGTCGGAGGACCTGTCGGAGCGGCGGTCCGCGGGGATCGGCCTGCTGCGCCCGGAGATCGCGGTGCTGCTTGCGCTCGCCAAGCAGCACCTGGCCGACACGCTCCTCGCCGACGACCTGCTGGACGACCCCGCCCTCGGGGTGGACCTGCGCGCGTCCTTCCCGCCGCGAGTGCTCGACCGGGTCGGCGACCGGATCGAGGCCCACCCGCTTCGCCGCGAGCTCATCGCGACCCGGGTCGCCAACGAGGTCGTCGACGCGCACGGCCCGACGTTCGTTGCCCGCCGGGTCACCGAGCTGGGCGTTCCGGCCGCCGACGTCGTCCGGGCGCAGCGGATCGCCCGCGACAGCCTCGGCGCCGAGCAGCTGTGGGCACGTGTCGAGCGGCTCCACGAGCTCGACACCGCCGACCAGTGGGCCGCGATGGCGCTCGTCGACGACGCGGTGCGCGTGAGCAGCCGCTGGGTCCTGCGGCACGCGCCGACGGCGCCGATCGGGCCCCTCGCTGACGCCGCCGCGAAGGCCGCTGCCGTGGTCCGGCAGGACGTCGCAGGGGTCCTCGGCCACGAGCGGGCGACCGCGCAGGAGCTGCGCGCCGCGCAGCTCGAGGAGCACGGCATCGCCCGCGACCTCGCGGCCGAGCTCGCGCTGCTCCCCGAGCTGGTCCACGCACCCGCGCTCGTGGTGCTCGCCGACCGCGTCGGCCGCGACGTGGCCGCGGCCGCCGGCGGGCTGGTCGCGGTCCAGGACGCGCTCTGGCTGAGCGCGCTGCACACCGCGGTCGTCCAGCTGGCGCCGTCCGGACGCGCGCAGCGCTGGGCGGCGCAGTCGGTGACCGATGAGCTGCACGACCTAGCGCTGCAGCTCGCCGTCGTCGCGTTGCACGAGCACGGGACCCTCGGGCCGGCGGAGGCCGTCGCCGCGGCGCTGCAGGAGCGGGCCGTCCAGGTCGAGCGGTTCACCACCCTCGCGCGGATGGTCGCGGGGGAGGGCGCCGACATCGCCGGTCTCGCGCTCGTGGCGCGGCGCCTGCGGACCGTCGCCGGCGGGTGACCGCCGGGAGGGGCCCTAGTGCAGGTCGCCGCCGCCGCCGGAGGCAGCGGCCGGCGGGCGCGACTCCTCCGCCAGCGAGGTGATCGCCAGCGGGCCGCGCGCCGCGTCCTCGAGCACGTCGGACGCCTCGTCCTGGGAGCGCGCGTAGAGCTCGACGAGCAGGTGCACGACGATCACGCGGTTGTCGTCCTCGTGCTTGTGGAACCGCACGTGCGTGAAGAACTCGCGGGTGCCGTGGTCGCCGAACGCCGCATAGGAGAGCGCGTCCGCGGCCTCGGGCCCGGTACACGTCTCCACTTCGTCGGTGTTCACCGCGACCGTGCAGGACGCGACCCAGGGCGTGCCGGCGACCATGCGCTCCCAGCGGTCCTCGATCGGCTCGACCCGGTCGTTGAGGAACATCAGGTGGGGCTGGTCGTGCATGCAGTCCACGCACTGCACGACGGCCTCCTGGATCTGCTCGATGGGCTCGGCGCGCTCGCCGGTCTCCAGATCGATCTTGTGGACGCCGTCGTAGTGGACCTGGACCTCCAGGTCGGTCGACCAGCACCGGTAGCAGCGCAGCCAGGGTCGCGAGTCGAAAGAGCCCTCCATGCGGGGCAGTCTACGGCGCGGACCGCAGTAGGCTCAGGCACGTGTCCTGCACAGCGCACAGCCGGTGACCGCGACGGCGTCGCCCGTCGGCGTGGTCCTGGCCGGCGGGCTCGGGCGGCGCCTGGGTGGCGGGAAGGCGATCGTGCAACTCCGCGGCCGCGCGCTCCTGAACCATCCGCTCGAGGCGGTCCTCGAGGTGCTCGACGAGGTCGCGGTGGTCGCCAAGCGCGACACCGAGCTGCCCGGCCTGGACCCGCGCGTCGCCGTGTGGATCGAGCCTCCGCTGCCCCGCCACCCCCTCGCCGGGATCGTGCAGGCCCTCCGCCTTGCCGCCGGGAGACCGGTCTTCGTCGCCGCCGGGGACCTGGCGCTGCTGGACCGGGCGACGGTGCGGCGCATCCTGGCGGTCGACCGGGGCGATGCCGCGGCGGTCGTCCCGCGCGTGGCGGGACAGTTGCAGCCGCTCTGCGCGCTCTACGCGCCGAAGGCCCTGAGCGGGCTCGCGGCGTTCGACCCGCAGGGACGCGCGACCGATGCGGTGGAGGCGCTCGGCATCGTCGAGCTGCCGGAGTCCGACGCCACCCCGTACTTCAACGTCAACACCCCGGACGACCTGCTGCAGGCAACCGGGATGCTCGACCGCCGCGACGGCTTCCCCGGCTAGGAGCCTCGTAGCGCCCGCGGCGGGCTCACCCGAACGTGAAGGCGTAGCCGCTGGTCCCGTCGCGCAGGCGCAGGGTCAGCTCGTGCTCCCGCGCGGCGTCCAGCGCGACCAGGTGGTAGAGGCGCTGCCGCGGGACGGGGACGCGGCCGTCCCGCACGTCGGCTCCGGCCTGGGCCCGCGTGATCGGCCGGCCGTCCAGCTCGACGGTGACGAGGCCGTTGCGGTTCTTCGGTGGGCTCAGGACGAGGTAGACGTCCTTCGCGACGACCTTCGCGCGCACGACCCCGTCGGTCACCGCGGTCGCCCGTTCCTGGTCGACGGTCCAGCGTCCGTTCAGGGCGAAGCCGCTCTGGGGCAGCGCGCCGGCGTAGCGGTACGCCCTGGTCCCGTCGGTCGGCGGCTGCGCGAAGCCCATGGCGCGCTGCGAGCCGAGGTAGGTCTCCGGTGTCGCCCGTCGAGAGGGGGTGCGGCCGGGGACGGCGCGGGCGCCCGCGCCGAGGTCGTCGTCCCCCGCCTCGGCGAGGAGCGCCCGGATCGCCGCCTCCGTCTCCTCGTACTCACCCTCGCCGAAGTGCGTGTAGCGGACCTGTCCGTCGGCGTCGACGAGGTACTTCGCAGGCCAGACCCGGTTGCCCCAGGCGTCCCACGTGTCGAAGTCGTTGTCCTGCGCGACGGGGTAGCGCAGCCCGCTGCGCCGGATCGCGGCCCGGACGTTGCCGGCGTCCTTCTCGAACGCGAACTCGGGCGAGTGGACGCCGACGATCGTGAGGCCCTGGTCGCGGTACGCCCGGTCCCACGCCTTGAGGTGGGGGAGCGTGCGGATGCAGTTGATGCAGGTGAAGGTCCAGAAGTCGACGAGGACGACGCGGCGCTGCTCGGAGAGCTGCGGCAGGGAGAGCCGCCGGCCACCCGGTGTGTTGAACCACCGCTGCGTCCCCGTGAAGTCCGGCGCCGGGCCGAGCATCGGCAGCTGCGGGGTCACGACGCCCGGCAGGCCGGGGTCGCGGGCGTCGGACGGACGCTGCGCGGGACCGGCCGCGGGAGCGTCGGGGGCGGGTTTCGCGGCCACCGCGTCGGAGTCGAACCGCGGTGGCCCCTGGAGGTCCGCGAGCCGGTCCTCGACCGCGGCGGACTCCTCCAGGGCCTTGGTCGGGTTCACGACCGCGGCGGGCAGGTCGTCGGCGATCGCCGTCTGGAAGCGGAGGTCGAGCTCCGCGACCATCGCGACGGCCGTCAGGACCATGACCGCGCCGACCACGCGCCGGATCAGCGGTCCGCGCCCGCGCGTGCGGACGCGATCGACGAGACCACGGCCGCCGAGCGCGAGGCCGAGCAGCACGGTCGACGTGCCGGCCGCATACGCGAGCGCGATCACGACCGTCTCGCCGGTCGCGGCGCCCACGGCGATGACCGATGCGAGTATCGGCCCGGCGCAGGGCGCGTACACGAAGCCGAGAGCGGCGCCGATCGCGACCCCGGACCGCAGCCCGTCGCCGTCGGTGGGGCGCCCCGCGGCCGGGGCGAACCGCGCCAGGCGGGACAGCCGTGCCTCCAACCGGTCGCCGACCGCCGGGAGCAGGACCGCGAGGCCGAACGCCAGGAGCGCCAGGGTGGCGAGGGTCCGGACCGTGCCGTCGCCGAGACCGACGCCGTCCGCGACCTCCCCGAACCCGACGATCGTGATCGTGAACGTGAGCGCGAGGCCCAGGACGATCCCGAGGGGCCGGCGCCTCCCGCCCGTCACGCCGGCGGAGAGCAGCGCGGGAAGGACCGGGAGGACACACGGGCTGACGGCCGTGCCGGCACCCGCCACGAAGGCGAAGAGGGTGAGGATCAGCACGGGACGCCGGTCGAGCCGGGACCCGACCGGGTTCAGCCGCCGATGGCGCTCATCGAGCGCGGCGGCTGCACGAAGCCCGGGTCGTTGACGCGGTGCTTCAGCTCCTTGCGCCAGACCGCGTCCCGGATGACGCCGACGATCTCGTCGTCGGTCGAACCGTCGCGCAGGCGGGCGCGCAGATCGGTCTCCCCGAGGGAGAACAGGCAGGTGCGCAGCTTGCCGTCCGCGGTGAGTCGCAGGCGGTTGCAGTCGTCGCAGAACGGCTCGCTGACGGGGTTGATGAACCCGATGCGCCCCTCGCCGCCGTCCGCGAAGTGGTAGACCCGCGCGGTCGAGGACGCCGGGCGGGGCAGCGGCTCGAGCGGGTGGACCGCGTGGATGATGTCGTGCAGCTCCTGGCCGGTGAGGACCTGCTCCGGCGTCCAGCGCCGGTCCGCGTCCAGCGGCATCACCTCGATGAAGCGGACCTCGAACGGGTGCGTGCGCGCGAACTCCGCGAACGGCAGCGCCTCCTGCTCGGTGAAGTCGCGCAGGGCGACCGCATTGACCTTGATCGGATGCGCCTGCGGGATGGCGGCCAACGCCTCAAGCCCCGCGAGCACGCGCGGGAGCGCGTCGCGTCGCGTGAGCTCGTAGAAGCGGTCGCGCTGCAGTGAATCGATCGAGACGTTGAACCGGCGCACGCCCGCGTCGACCAGCGCCTGCGCGTCGCGTTCCAGCAGGTAGCCGTTGGTCGTGATCGCCAGATCCTGCACGTGCGGGAGCTCCGCGATCATGGCGGCGAGGGTGGGGAGGTCCCGGCGCACGAGCGGCTCGCCCCCGGTCAGGCGGACGGCGTGGACTCCCATCTCGCTGAGGAGTCGCGTCAGACGCGTGATCTCCTCGAACGTCAGGACGTGTTCGCGCTCGAGCCACGGCAGGCCCTCCTCGGGCATGCAGTACTGGCAGCGGAAGTTGCAGCGGTCGGTCACGGAGACGCGGACGTCACCGATCCGGCGTCCATGCCCGTCCACGAGTGCCTCTCGACCCATGCAGGGACTGTACTCTGCGCCGCGATGGGCACACGCATGCAGCAGGTCGCCGCCGCCGTTCTCGTCGCTTCGGCGCTCGTCGGCACCGGCTGCGGTGGCGCGGAGTCCGACGAGGAGCTCGTCCGCCGGGCCGTCGCCGACTACGGGCAGGCCACCGCGAAGAAGGACTACCAGCGCATCTGCGACGAGCTCGTCGCGCAGGAGCTGCTGCGCAGCGTCGAGTCGGTCGGGCTGCCCTGCGAGCTCGCGTTCAAGCGGGGCCTGCAGGACGTCAAGAACCCGAAGGTCGAAGTCGGCGACGTCCAGATCAACAAGTCCAAGGCGCTCGTCGACGTCCGGTCGACCGCCGACGGGCAGCCCGCCTCGCAGGACACGCTCGAGCTGACGCTGCAGGGTGGCGACTGGAAGATCTCGTCGCTCGCCAAGGCGCAGCCGCAGCCGCCGCAGACGTCCGCCCCCTAGCCCCGCGAGGTCGGCTTCGTCGTCGCCGTCAGGGCGCTGGTGGGCGCGGTCGCTTCCGCCTCCGTCCGGGCCTCGACCTACCGTCCATCCGGTGACCAGCCTCCTGTACGGCCTGGCGGTGCTCACGCCCCTGGTGCTCGCAGGCGTCTCGCTCGCGCTGATCCTGGTGCGCTGGATCGAGGGCCGCGCGGAGGATCGCGTCCGCGCCGAGCACGGCCTGCCACCGCGGGCCCCGCGCCCGGCCCGCGCCATCGAGGACGTGGAGGGCCGCCCGGTCGCGGCCAGCTGCACGAGCGCACGTCCGGCCGGACCCCAGACGCCGGTGCCCCGCACCCCCGAGCCGAGCCGGACAGGCGGGCGCGACCCGTCGGCCCCGGCGCACGAGGCCGGCCCGCCGGCCCCTGCCGACGACCGCGAGGGTGCCCGCGCCGTGCTGGCCCGGGCCGCCGCCACGCTGCATGAGCTCGAGCGCGCCGCCGACCGCGCGGACCGCTACGGCATGAAGGAGTGCCCGGAGTGCGACCGTAGCGTCCGCATCACGGCGCGCGTGTGCCCGTACTGCCGGCACCGCATGGCGCCGGAGCCCGAGCGGCGTGACGTCACGGCCGCTTGACGAGCACGTAGACCAACACCACCGCGAACGTCATCTGGCCGAACGCCAAGGCGGTACCGAGGTTCGTGGCCCCGGCGAGCTCGGCGACGATCGTGCCGAGGGCGAACGCGGCCAGGAGGAGGAGGAGGTCGAGCTTCACGGAGCGATCTTCGCACGCTGCTCGAGCGCGACGACCAGTGCCGGGACCTCGGCCCCGGACGCCTGCTCGTCGAGATGGCGCTGCGCCGCCCGCCGGCCACCGAGCGCGCGGAGCCCGCGCTCGCCGTGCTCGACCGTGAAATCGGCCAGGGCGCTCAGGCGGCGTGCGGCGAGCCTCCGGGCGGGCACGTCGAGCCGCTCGCGGTGCGCGTCGAGGGCGTCGACGAGCGTGTCGACCCCTACCACCGGGCTGATCGAGGAGACGGCGACGACGGCGGTGTCGCGCGAGCCTGCCGAACGCAGCGCCGCGGTCAGGTCGCGGCGCGCCCGCAGCGCGATCTGCCCGAGATCGGCCTTCGTGACCACGAGAACGTCCGGGATCTCCATGATCCCGCTCTTCAGGAACTGCAGCGCGTCGCCGGAGCCGGGCTGCACGATGACCGCGACCGTGTCGGCGACCTCTGCGACCTCGGTCTCGGACTGCCCGACGCCGACCGTCTCGATGACCACCACGTCGAACGCTGCGGCCAGCGCGTGCGCGGCCGCGCGGGTGGCGGGCGCCAGGCCGCCGAGGCGCTCCCCGGCGGCGGTCGAGCGGATGAACGTGCCCGCGTCGGCCGGGTCGAAGCTGATCCGCGCGCGATCGCCCAGGAGCGAGCCTCCCGAGCGGCGTGAGGACGGGTCGACCGCCAGCACGGCGACCGACCGGTCCCGCCCGCGCCACTCCCGCACGAGCTCGCTCAGCAGCGTGGACTTGCCCGCCCCGGGCGGTCCCGTGACGCCGACGACGTGCGCTCGCGCCTCGCCGCCGAGCCGGGCCGGGGCGACCTCGCGCAGCAGGGTGGCGATCTCCTCCCGAGCGGCGGGCGTGCGGTTCTCCACGAGGTTCAGCACGGCCGGCGCGGCGGTCAGGTCGCCGTCGCGCAGCCGTGCGCCCAGCTGCGCGCCGTCCGGGCTCACGGGCTCCTACGCGGTCGTCTCGACGCCGTTGGTCGAGGCGACCAGCGCGACGATGTCGCGCATGATCTTGCGCATGTCGAAGTCCTTCGGCGTGTAGACCGCCGAGACGCCCGCGTCCTTGAGCGGCTGCTCGTCGGCCTCGGGGATGATCCCGCCGACGACGACCGGGGCGTCGACCCCGGCGGCCCGCAGGGCGTCGATGACGTCCGGGATCAGCTCGCGATGCGAGCCGGAGAGGATCGACAGGCCGATGACGTGGACGCCCTCCTGCAGCGCGCTCGAGGCGATCTGCGCAGGGGTCAGGCGGATGCCCTCGTAGACGACGTCCATGCCGGCGTCGCGGGCACGGACGGCGATCTGCTCGGAGCCGTTGGAGTGCCCGTCCAAGCCGGGCTTGCCGACGAGGATCTTCAGCCGGCGGCCGAGGGCTTCGCTGACGCGGTCGATCTCCTCGCGCAGCTCCTCGATGTCCGGATCGTCCGCGCCGGCCGCGGCCTCGCCGACGCCGGTCGGCCCGCGGTACTCCCCGAACGCCTCGCGCAGCGCCGCGGACCACTCACCGGTCGTCGCGCCCACCCGGGCGGCGGCGATCGTGGCGGGCATGATGTTCTCGTCGCTGCCGGCCACGCGGGTGAGCTCGGTGAGCGCCTCGTCGACCGCTGCCTGGTCGCGCGAGGAGCGCCAGTCGGCGACGGCCTCGCGCTGCTGGGCCTCGACGGCGAGGTCGACGGTCATGATGCCGCCCTCCTCGTCGACCAGCGGCGACTTCTCGGTCTCGGTGTACTTGTTGATGCCGACGACGATCTGCTCGCCCGCCTCGATACGGCGGATGCGCTCGCGATGCGAGTCGACCAGCGCAGCCTTCATGTAGTCGACGGCCTGCACCGCGCCGCCGTGCTCCGCGACGACCGCCATCTCGGCGCGGGCGCCCTCGAGCAGCTCGGCGACGAGACCCTCCATGACGACGGACCCCTCGAAGATGTCGGGGTACTCCAGGAGGTCGGTCTCGAACGCGAGGACCTGCTGCATGCGCAGCGCCCACTGCTGGTCCCACGGGCGGGGGAGACCGAGGGCCTCGTTCCACGCGGGCAGCTGCAGCGCGCGGGCGCGGGCGTTGCGCCCCATCGTCACGGCGAGCGCCTCGAGCACGATCCGCTGCACGTTGTTCTCGGGCTGGGACTCGGTCAGTCCGAGGGAGTTGACCTGGACGCCATAGCGGAAGCGCAGGTGCTTCTCCTCGGTGACGCCGTAGCGCTCGCGGCCGAGCTCCTCCCAGAGGACGCTCATGGCGCGGAGCTTCGCGTGCTCCTCGACGAAGCGGACGCCGGCGTTGACGAAGAACGAGATGCGGCTGAAGACCTTCGGCATCAGCTCCTCGTCGACCCGGTCGCGGACCGCGTCCAGGACGGCGATGGCGTTGCTCATCGCGTACGCGATCTCCTGCACGGGCGTCGCGCCCGCCTCCTGCAGGTGGTAGCTGCAGATGTTGATCGGGTTCCACTTCGGCACCTCGGTCACCGTGTAGGCGACCATGTCGGCGATCAGCCGCATCGACGGGCCGGGCGGGAACGCGTAGGTCCCGCGCGCGAGGAACTCCTTGATGATGTCGTTCTGCGTCGTGCCCTGGAGCAGTTCCTGGTCGACGCCCTGATCCTCCGCCGCGACGACGTACAGGCCGAGCATCCACGCCGCCGTCGCGTTGATCGTCATCGACGTGTTCATCTTGTCCAGCGGGATCCCGGACATCAGCGTCTGCATGTCCCCGCGGTGGGCGACCGGCACGCCGACCTTGCCGACCTCGCCGCGCGAGAGCTCGTGGTCGGGGTCGTAGCCCGTCTGCGTGGGCAGGTCGAACGCGACGCTCAGACCCGTCTGACCCTTGGCCAGATTCGAGCGGTACAACTCGTTGGACTTCTGCGCGGTGGAGTGACCCGCGTAGGTCCGCATCATCCAGGGGCGGTCGCGCTCAGGCAGGCGGTGGGACATGCGCGGATTCTAGAGCGGAACCGGGTACGGGGCCCAAGTCGTCCGCTGCGGGCCCGAGCTCGCCGAGCTCCAGGGCCGCGCGGTCGCGGAGCTTCTCCTCGGGCGTCCGGCGCAGCGCGTTCACCACCGCTCCGGCCAGCAGGATGATCGCCAGCGCGTAGAACCAGACGAGCGCGATCAGCGCGAAGACCACCGACGTGCCGACGCCGGCGATGGTCGAGACGTTGGACAGGTACAGCGGGAACGCGTAGTCGACGACGCCGATCGCGAGGGTCGCCCCGAGGGCGCCGGGCCAGACGCGCCGCCACGGCATGGCTCCCCGCGGGACCCGCCAATAGACGAGGCACAGGGTCGCGAAGAGCAGCAGGAGACCGGCTGCGAGCGTCAGGCCAAAGATGATCTCGTTGACGTCGTCGAGGCCGAACGGCAGGCCGCGCGCCCCCTTGGACAGGGTCGATTGGGCGAACGGGATCGCCAGCGACGCCACGAAGAAGAGGAAGACGACGACGAGCATGCTGATGGCGAACAGCTTCTGGCGGACCCACGGCCGCGAGTCCGTCTCGTAGATCCGGCCGAACGCCGTGTCCAGCGCTCCCCAGAACGAGGAGCCGATGTAGACGCTCGCGACGAGCGCGACGATGCCGGTGGTCGTCGAACGCTCCTCGATGCTCCGAAGAGCGCTGCGCAGCGTGCTGTCGGCCGCGCTGGGGAAGAGCCGTTGCAGGTCCGACAGCACCGACTGCTCGAGGTTCTCCGAGCTGAGCACCTGACCGGCGACGAACAGCGCGATCAGGGCCAGCGGGAAGATCGACAGCAGCAGGTTGTAGGCCACCATCGCGGCGAGCCCGGTGATGCCGTCGTCGTACGCCTTGCGCCAGAAACGGGCCAGCGGGCGGCCGACGGCGCGCAGGGGGTGGGGGCGCCGTGGACGGTCGATGCGCGCATTGTCCCGCACATTCGATCCACTAGCCTGCAGCCCCGTGTCCAGCCGCCTCGCCACGTCCGCGCGCCTGCGGCTCCTCGACACGAAGGACCGGTTCGCCGGACGGTCCGACCGTCTCGTCCCGCCCCGTCGCCGGCAGTTCGTCGGGCACTCCGACTTCGTGCAGACGGGCGACGAGTTCGCCGGCCACCTCCGTGCCCTCGCCGGCCTGCGCCCCTCCGATCGCGTGCTGGACGTCGGCTGCGGGATCGGCCGCATGGCCCGCCCGCTCACGGCCGTCCTCGACCCGGAGCAGGGAGGCCGCTACGACGGTTTCGACGTCAACCGTGACGGCATCGCGTGGTGCCGATCCCGCTACGCCCGGCACGCGCACTTCCGCTTCGAGGTCGCCGACCTGCGCAACGCGCGCTACAACCCGGCCGGCGCCCGGACCGCGAGCGGCTACCGGTTCCCGTACGACGACGGCAGCTTCGACGTCGCGCTCGCCACGAGCGTCCTCACGCACCTGCTCGAGGACGAGGCCGACCACTATCTGGGCGAGATCTCGCGCTGCCTGGCGCCCGGCGGTCGGCTGCTCGCCACCTTCTTCCTGCTGGACGACACCTCCCGCGCGCTGATCGCCCGTGGTGCCGCGCACTTCTCCTTCCCGGATCCCGGAGGGGACGTTGCCGTGCTCGACGAGGCCGTGCCCGAGGAGGCGGTCGCCTACGCCGACACGTGGGTGGCCGCGAGCCTGCACCGCCACGGGCTGACCCGTACCGCGGTGCACCCGGGCTCGTGGTGCGGCCGTGCCGAGCACGTGTCGTTCCAGGACATCGTCGTCGCCGAACGAGAGGCCAACGCATGACCGAGATCCGCGAGCTGGACGTCCACCACATGGGGGTCGCCCGAGCCGTCTGCTGCTACGCCGTCGGGGACGACGTGCTCGTCGACCCGGGACCCGAGGTCGCGCACCGCACGATGCTCGACGGGCGCGGCGAGGACCGCCCGGCGCCGCGGCGCATCCTCCTGACCCACATCCACTTCGACCACGCCGGCGCGACCGGCCGTCTGGTGCAGCGGTGGCCCGACGTCGAGGTGTTCGTCCACGAGCAGGGCGCCCGGCACCTCGTCGACCCCGAGCGGCTCGTCAGCAGCGCCCGGCGCATCTACGGTGACGACTTCGACCGGCTATGGGGCGAGGTCGTCCCCGTGCCGCAGGAGAACGTGCGCATCCTGCAGGGCGGGGAGACCGTGGACGGCTTCCGCGTCGCGTACACCCCCGGGCACGCCAAGCACCACGTCTCCTACCTGCACGAGGAGACGGGCACCGCCTTCACCGGCGACGTCGCGGGCGTGCGCATCGAGGGCGGCCCCGCGATGCCGCCGACCCCGCCGCCGGACATCGACGTCGAGCTCTGGCTGCGCTCGATCGACGTGGTGCAGGAGTGGGCCCCGGCGCGGCTGGCGATCACGCACTTCGGGCTGCGCGACGACGTCGAGCACCAGCTCGACGAGCTGCGCGAGACCCTCCCGCGGCTCGCCGCCCTGGCCAAGGACTCCGACCAGGACGCGTTCTCCGCCGCGGCCCGGGCGCTCATCCACGAGAAGACCGACGATCCGGTCGCCCGCGCCGCCTACGAGGAGGCGTACCGCCCGTCGATGAACCATGGGGGACTCGCCCGCTACTGGGCGAAACGCAGGGAATCCCGGTAACGTCCGTCGGCGTGAGCCAGACCATCGAGCTACCGAAGACGAGCGGCCCGGACAGCGGTCTGGGAGGCGCCTGGCGCGTCATCGTCCGCAACGACGACCACAACACCTTCGACGGTGTCGCGAGCACGCTCGCCCGGTTCATCCCGGGCATCACGCTCGACGGCGGCTACCGGATCGCCGACCAGATCCATCAGACCGGCCAGGCCATCGTCTGGTCCGGCCACCAGGAGCTGGCGGAGCACTACTGGACGCAGCTGCAGGACGCGGGCCTCACGATGGCCCCCCTCGAGAAGGCCTGAGCGGGCCCTCAGGCCCGCTACCGGGTCAGGCCTCGGCGGGCTCCACGGCGGGAGCGAAGCCGAACGCGGCGATCTCCTGCCAGACGTACAGCGCGGGGACCTGCCACCAGCCGGACGTCAGCACGCGGAAGCGCACGAACTCCGGGCCGCTCCAGTACGCGTCCCAGTCCTTCTTGCTCTCGAAGTGGAAGAACTGGTTGAACTTGTAGCGGTCGTCGATGGACCGGTACACGCTGTAGTGCGTCGCGCCGTAGCGCGGGGCGATCGCCGAGATCTCCTCGAGCGCCTCCTGGAGCTGGTCGCCACGGAACCCCGTCGCGTACCAGCCGATCTGCACGGCTCCAGCGGCCATCAGGCACCAACCTCTGCTCGAATCGCGCCGGGACCCTCAGCGGTCCGGCCTTGTCCTTCCTCGGTCGCGCCCACGAGGACCGCGATCTTCCCGAGGTGCTCGTTGTCGCGCATCATCTGGTGCGCGGTCGCCACGCCGTCGAACCCGAGGGTCTTCCACAGCACGGGGCGGATCTTCGACTCCTCGATCAGCTTGTTCGCGAGGGTGCACTCCCAGGCGTTCGCGAAGTGCGAGCCGAGGATCTCCTTCTGGCGCATCCAGAGGTAGCGCACGTCGAAGTCGAGGTTGTACCCGGACGTCGCGCCGCAGATGACGACCTTGCCGAACGTCTTGACCGCGTAGACCGAGGTCGGGAACGTCGCGGTGCCGACGTGCTCGAAGACGATGTCGGGTGCCTCGCCGAGGATCTCGTTGACCGCCTGCGAGAAGCGGCGCGACTCCTTGAACCGCGCCTTCTCCTCCTCAGGCGTCTCGCCGCCCTTGCGCATCATGCCCTTGAAGTCGTTGCGGTTGATGTAGCCGGCGGCGCCGAGCTCCTTGACGAGCTCGCCCTTCTCCTCCGAGGACACCACGCCGACGCACTCGGCGCCCGCGGCCTTGCACAGCTGCACGGCGAAGACGCCCAGGCCGCCGGCGGCACCCCAGATCAGGACCTTCTTGCCCGCGGTCAGCTGACCGCGGTTGAGCAGCATGCGGTAGGCGGTGAAGTACGTGAGACCGTAGGACGCGGCCTCCTCCCAGCTGAGGTGCTTGGGCTTGGGAAGGAGCTGCTGGGCCTGGACCTTCGTGAACTGCGCGAAGGAGCCCCACGTCGTCTCGTAGCCCCAGATCATCTGCGACGGTGCGGCCATCGGGTCGAGGCCGTGGACCTCGGGATCCTCGTAGGACGCCATGTTGCAGTGGATGACGACCTCGTCGCCGACCTTCCAGCGGGTGACGCCGTCGCCGACCTTCCACACGACACCGGAGGCGTCGGAGCCGCCGATGTGGTGCCCGAACTCGGGGTGGTCGCCGTAGCGGAAGATCGAGATCGGCTCGGCCAGCGCAGCCCAGACGTTGTTGAAGTTGACGCCTGCGGCCATGACGCGGACGATCACCTCGAACGCCCCGGGCTCGGGGACCTCGATCTCTTCGAGCTGGAAGGCGTCGCGCGGCTCGCCGAAGCGGTCCTCGCGGATGACCCATGCGGCCATCGTGGCCGGGAGCTCGCCGGGTTCGGTGTCGACGACGGACACCTGGGAGATATCGACTGCCATAGCCCGGGAGAGTACCCGGGGAACGGGGCGCCTTGCGGTGCCGCCGTCAGGCGGGCGGCTTCGCGCCCGGCCCGGGCAGCTCGCGACGGGCGACGCGGCGCATCGTCGTCGACGACGGCGCCCACACGTAGTCCCGCTCCTGGAGCTTGGACGGCGCGTGGGGCTCGTCGCCCTTCGCGTAGAGCGGGGTGCGCACGACGAGGGTCCCGTTGCGCAGCTTGAACGTCCCGCGGTAGAGCTGCTGGGTGCGGAAGACGGCGCGGAGCTTGGACGTCGGGCGGCCACTCGTCCCGCCGTCGGTGGAGAAGAGGTAGAGCGCCACGGTGCCCGCGGCACCCGGCATCGTCACGAGGACGATCGCGTCCGCCTTGCCGTCGCCGGTGACGTCCACGAAGCCGCTGCGGGCGTCCACGAATCCGGCCTTGCTGCTCAGCAGCCGGCGGATCGCCGAGCTGGTCTTCGCGTCGGCGCGCAGCTCCTGCGCGAAGAACGCCTGCGGGTCGCTCGTGCCGGTCTGCTCCTGCTCAGGCGTCACGGTCGTCTGGGCGACGGCGTACGTCGCCGGCCCACCTACGGCGAGGCAGGCAGCCAGAATCGCGGCACGACGCGGGCGAAGCATCCCGCGATCGTGCCAGATGCGCCCGCTCAGGGCTGCAGGAGTTCGTTCTGCGCGCTGGGGCGCTCGGCGCCGACCTCGAGGGTCGCGGCGTCGATGGACCCGCCGCCGGTGGACACGCGGTAGGACCCTGTCGGCACGTCGGCCTTCAGTGTCGCGGTGTCGCGCGGGTTGATCGGCCCGGTCGACTGCGTGATCCCCGGACCGGAGGACGTGTCCGCCGTCTCCAGCGTGATCTGCTGCGACGTCTCGGTCTGGTTGGTCACGATCAGGTTGATCGGCCCGGCGCCGAACTCCTCCGGCGAGACCGAGATCCCGGAGGCCGTGATCGCCGCCGTCACCACGATCGGCGCGGGAGGTCGCGCCTCGTTGGGGTAGTCGTCGTCCTCGCCGCATCCGGCGGCGGTCAGCAAGGCGGTAGCCGCAAGTGCGGTGGCCGCTCGGCGCATCCTGATAGTCACGTGACGATCGTTCTCCATCCCAAGACCCTCGAGGCACACAGCGAGCCCCGGCGCCAACCCTAACCGAACACCCGGCGTCCGGGTCAATGGCAGCCAAACGCGGACGTTCAGCCGACCCGCGCCTCGGGCTCCACGAGCGTCGATCGCTCGGCCTCGACCTCGCCCAGGGTCAGCTGCAGCGCGTCCCACGCCGCGGGTTCCGCGATCGCGTAGGCGTTCCCGCCGAGGAGCTGCACCTCCGCCTGGTACTGCTCCCAGGCGTCGCGCACCAGCGCGTCGAGCTCCTCGAGCCGCCGGAAGGACTCCTGGTGCGAGGCGAAGGTCGTCATGCGCGCTGCCTTTCTCTGGAGTGCGGTGCTTGTCGCCGAAGGTAGCCGTCCGCGCGGTCGGACCCGCTGCACGGTCGCCTGCACGCCGTCCGACGTGAGGCGTACATGTGTTCGTACCGTGATCGCACCGCTGCAGACCCAGGAGTTCCTCGTCGTCGACACCGAGACCAACGGGAAGGCGGGGGAGGCGTGCGAGCTCACCGAGGTCGGCGCCGTGCTGGTGGGCGGGGGGGAGCTGCACGACCGCTGGGAGACCCTCTGCGCCGTGCGCGCTCCGCTGACGCGGGGCATCCAGCGGCTCACGGGCATCAGCCAGGAGATGGTGGACGCGGCGCCGGCGGCGGAGACCACGCTGCCCGAGCTGGCCGAGCTGCTGCAGGGCCGCGTCCTCGTGGCGCACAGCGCGTCGTTCGACACGCGCGTCCTGCGGCAGGCGTTCGACCGCGCGGGCCTGGAGTGGCCCTCGCCGCCGACGCTGTGCACGGTCGCGCTCGCCCGGCGGCTGCACCCGCTGGCCCGGCAGCGCAAGCTCGCGCTGCTGGCCGGAACGCTCGGGATCGAGGTCGAGGTGTCGCACCGGGCCCTCGCCGACGCGGAGACGTGCGCCCGGGTCTTCTGCGCCCTGTTCCCCAAGCTGTGCGCCAACGCCATCACGGTGCAGGACGCGATGGCGCTCCTACGGCCGGCCCGACCGCGGCGCCCGCGAGCGGGCCGGACCGATGGCGGGGCGACCCTGCAGGGCATCCGGCGCCGCGCGCCATCCACCGCGCACCTGCCCGACTCCCCGGGCGTCTACATCTTCCGCAACGACGGCGGGCAGCCGCTCTACGTCGGCAAGTCCGTCTCGCTGCGCCGACGGGCCCGGGCGCACTTCGCGCCCTCCTCGGCCGACGGGGACTGGTCGGCGCGCGTGGAGACCGTCGACCACCTCGAGACCCGCTCCGAGCTCGCGGCGCTGCTCCACGAGCGGCGGCTCATCGAGGAGCTGCTGCCACCCGGCAACGTGCGCGAGAAGCACCGCGACCGGTTCGTGTACCTGCGCTGCCGCTTCGACATCCCGTACCCCGTGCTCGAGGTCGCCTCCGAGCCGGCGGCAGGGCATGCGGTGAACGTCGGGCCGCTCGCGTCGCGGGCGGGGGCGCTCGAGCTCGTCGAGCAGCTCAACTCGCTGTTCGGCCTGCGGCACTGCGGTCGCAAGCTGCCCCGGCGCCCGCACCCCTCGGCCTACGGACAGATGGGCCGGTGCGCCTCGCCCTGCCTCGGTGACCTCGATCCGAACGCCTACCGGCGGCAGCTCGACGAGGCGCTCGCGCTGTTCACGCGGACGGAGCTCGTCGGGGGTGTGCGGTCGACCACCCATCCGCTCCTGCGGCACGTCGACGGGCAGATGCGCGCCGCCGCCGGGGAGGGACGGTACGAGCGCGCGGCCTGGCTGCGCCGTCGGCGCGTGCGTCTGGAGGAGCTGCTGACGGGGCTCGGCGACGACGTCGCCGCCGCCCACGCCCGTCCGCGGCTGATCCTCGCCTCGCACCCGGGCGTCGACGGCTGGGACGCCTTCTGGCTCGTCGGCGGGCGTCTGGCCGACCACGGGCCGCTGGACGACGTCCAGGACGGCGTCCTGCGGACGGAGCGCGCGCTCACGACGGCGGCCGGCGGACGGATCCCACACCTCGCGCCCGGGGACGCCGCGACGCAGCGGACCACCGAGACCTGGCTGCGCGACCGGGTCGTCCCGACGCTGGAGCTCGAGCCGCCGCCGGCGCGTCGGCGGGTGGCGGCGTTCCTGCGCGGACACGGCATTCCGGATGAGGTCGCGACCCCATCCCTGCCCGTCCGGGTGCCGGCCGCCGCGAGCACGGGCCGCACGACGTAGCGGCCCCGCGCTGACCTGATCGCGGCTCAGGACACGAACGGGAGGGCGGCCACCACGGCCGTCGTCCCGTCGTCGCCGACCTGCAGCTCGGCGCCCGGCTCGGCCTCCCGGCGCACGATCGCCAGGGCGATGGTGCCCAGCGTGGGGGAGTGCGCGACGCTGCCGAGGCGTCCGACCTCGCGCTCGCCGGACTCCGAGGCAAGCACGAGCGGCGTCCCGGGCGCGGCCGGCCCGGAGAGCCGCAGCCCCCGCAGGTGACGGTTGGGCTTGCCCTTGTAGAAGAGGCGAGCGACCGTCTCCTGGCCGACGTAGCAGCCCTTGGTGAAGCTGACGGCGCGCGCGTTGAGCGCGGCCTCCTGCGGGATGACGGTGTCGTCGAGGTCGATCCCGTAGCGGGGCACGCCGGCCTCGACACGCAGGACCTCCGCGGCGGCGGGGTCGACGTCGCGCGCACCGGCCTGCAGGAGGGACTCACGGACGGCGGCGAGATGCCCGGCGTCGGTCAGGACGTCGATGCCGGCCCAGGTGCGGACCAGCCGCACCGGTGCGCCACCCAGCTCCGCGGCGCGGTGGGCGTGCTCGTCGGTCGGGAGCCCGGACGCACCGGCGACCTCGTCGGCGCGCGGGCCGACGAGGGACAGCAGCCCCGACTCGAGCGTGCGCTTGTGGAGCTGCACGTCGTAGCCGATGCTGAACCGCCGCACGAGGTCGAACAGTGCCTGCAGCGCGACCCGTTCGGTGTCCAGCAGGAGCTCCTCGCCGGTCTCGAGCACGCGGACGTCGCCGAGCATCTTCCCCTTGTGGGTCAGGAACGCCGCGTAGGTGCCGCCGCCGGTCTCGAGCGCCTCGATCTCGTTGGTGACCTGCCCGTTGAGGAACGACCGCCGGTCGTCGCCGGTGAGCGCGAGCTTGCCCCGCTCGGAGCGGTCGACGACGCCGCAACCGGTGGTGAGGACGGCGTGGTCGGCTTCGGAGGAGGCGAGCACGGTCATCGTCGTCCCAGGATGGCACAAGGTAGATTCCGCCCCATGGCGCTCGCCGACACCTTCACGCGGGTCGTGGACTCGCTGCCCGACGACTGGACCGACATCGAGCTGGATCTCCGGATCCACGACGAGGAGCGGTACATCGACGCCGCGGTCTACCTGGTGACGTGCAACGCCCAGCCGTACTCCAAGCACGACTGGCACTGGCGCCTGCTGGTCGCCCACCGCTTCGGGCACGCCGCCTCCGCTCCCGCGGTGAGCACGGCGCTGGGGCTCCTCGACGACGCCGGCATCGCCGGCGAGCTCGCCGTGCGGCAGGTGCGCAGCGGCCGCGTCGAGGTCACCTCGATGTGGGGCCGTCCGCAGTCGGTGCGCGACGAGTTCCGCCGCCTGCGCTCGCAGTAGCCGCGCGTGGCCGCCCAGGCGGTCCGCTCAGGGCTGCCCGAAGGCCAGCGCGACGTTCACCGGCTCCTTCGTGATGCCGACCTGCGCCTCCCAGGCGGCCCAGGCTTCCACGTTGCGTCGCGCGAACACGCCGAACCCGGTCGGCCCGCTGACGAAGGCCGGGGCGACGGTCTCGAGCTCCTCGAGCACCGCTTCCTGTCGCAGGCCCTCCTGCGCCTCGACGAGCGCGCTGGCCGACGACTCGGGGTCGATGATCGTCTCCTCGTAGCCGCGCTTGAGGGCGGTCACCACGGCCCGGACCAGCGGACGGCGCTCCTGGTAGGTGGAGCGGGTGACGGTGAGCACGAGCTCCGGGTAGGCCGGGGCGCCGTAGTCGTCGAGCTTGAAGATCCGCGCGTCGGGCTTCTCGCGCTGGAGCGCGACGCCCTCGGCGTTCCAGAACGCGGTCACGCCGTCGACCTTGCCGCCGATGAGCGCGGGCACCGCCGTGAAGCCGATCGTCGTGGTCCGGACGCGGTCGGGGTCGCCGCCGTCGCCCTCGACGATGGAGCGCAGGACGGCGACGTCGCTCGGAAGGCCGGTCACGCCGACCCTCTTGCCCTCGAGGTCACGCGGGCGCCGGATCTCCGGACCGGTGATGACGCTCGCCAGCGGCCGCTGCACGATCGGCATGACGGCGACGAGGTCCTGGCCCTTCTCGCGGGCCAGCGCGAGGTCGTGCAGATCGAGGATCGCGAAGTCCGTGCGGTTGGCGCTCAGGAGCTTGACCGCGTCCGTGGAGTCCGACGGCGGCTCGACCTGCAGACGGACGCCCTCGGCCTCGTCGAACCCGCGCGCGCGGGCCAGGAAGAGCCCGGCGTGGACCGCGTTGGGGGTGAAGTCGAGCAGCAGCGAGGCGTCCTCCTCGGGGCGTCCGTCGCCGGTGCCACCGCACCCGGCGAGCAGAAGGACCGCGGCGAGGGCGGGCAGGACGAGCAGTCGACGGAGCACGACGCCGCAGGATAAGCGCCCGCAATGGGTGGCGCGGCGGCCCCACTAGACTGCCCGGGATGCGCCGTCGCGTCACCTTCTCGCGGAACGTCACGCTGTCGCTCTCGCGGACGTGCCAGTGCTTCTGCAAGTACTGCGCCTTCAAGACCCACAAGGCGCACCTGTACTCGCCGGCCGAGGTGCTCGAGCAGCTCGACGCCGCGGCGCGTCGCAACGTCAAGGAGCTGCTCGTCCTGACGGGTGAGCGGCCGGAGGTCAACGCGGAGGTCGCGCGGCGCCTGGCCGAGTACGGCCACGAGGACTTCACGGCGTACGTGGTGTGGACGTGCGAGCGCGCGCTGGAGCGCGGGCTGCTGCCGCACACGAACCTCGGCGTCCTGTCGAAGGACGATCTGGCACGCCTGCGCGAGGTCACCGCCTCGCAGGGCCTGATGCTCGAGTCGGTCCGTGACGACCTGGTCGCCCACCAGGGCTCGCCGACGAAGTCGCCGGCGCGCCGGCTGGAGACGATCCGGTGGGCGGGCGAGCTGAAGATCCCCTTCACCAGCGGGATCCTCGTCGGCATCGGCGAGACGCCGCAGGACCGGTTCGCGGCGCTCGACGCGCTGGCGGCCGTCCACGCCGAGCACGGGCACCTCCAGGAGGTCATCCTCCAGAACTTCGTCCCGCACGACGCCTACTACGGGCAGGAGGTCGCGGAGATCGCCGACGCATCGGCGCGGCGTGCCTGGGCCACCGGGCTGTGGGAGGGCGAGGACGCGCGGCCCGCGAAGGATCTGCCCGCCTGGGCGACGGGCGTGACGATCGAGGACATGGAGGACCTCGTCACGTACGCGCGGCGCATCATGCCCGACGTCGGCGTGCAGATCCCGCCGAACCTCGCCGACTGGTGGCCGCGGCTCATCGACGCCGGCGCGACCGACCTCGGCGGCCTGTCGGCCAACGGCGACCACATCAGTCCCGAGCACCCGTTCCCGTCCCCGCACCAGGTCCGCAAGGAGCTCGCGCCGCGCGGGTACGCGCTCACCGAGCGGCTGTGCGTCTACGGCTCCTACATCGACGCCGAGTGGATCGCGCCCGGGGTCATGGACGCGATCCGCCAGAAGTACTGGTCCTTCATCCCGCGCCGCGGGTCGGGCCGGACCGATCCGCCCCGGCCGATCCGTCGCGACCTCGTGCCGGGTGCGATCGCCCGCGGCCGCGACGGCGCGTGGCTGACGCCGGACGAGCTGACCGCGCTGTTCGCCGAGACTCGGCCGGAAGCGATCGAGGATCTGCGCCAGGCCGCCGACGAACTGCGCGCCGAGCTCGCCGGCGACGACGTGACCTACGTCGTCAACCGCAACATCAACGTCTCGAACGTCTGCATCGTCGGCTGTGCCTTCTGCGGCTTCGGCCAGTCCAAGCGGTCCCCGGAGGCCTACGAGCACTCCCGCGGGGACTTCGCCGCGCGCGTGGCCGACGCGGTCGACTTCGGCGCGACCGAGCTGTGCATCCAGTCCGGCATCCACCCCGACTGGGACTTCGACGACTACCTCGGCTGGCTGCGCTTCGCGAAGGAGATCGCCCCGCAGCTGCACCTCCACGCCTACTCCCCGATGGAGATCGACCACATGGCGCGCGTGAGCGGGCTACCGCTGTCGGCGGTCTTCGCCCGGCTCCGCGACGCCGGACTGGGCTCCACGCCGGGCACCGCGGCGGAGGTCCTCCACGACGGCGTGCGCGAGCGCATCAGCCCGAACAAGCTGCCCGCCTCGAGGTGGGTCGAGGTCATCGAGGCCTCGCACGCCGCCGGGCTGCGCTCGACCTCCACCGTGATGTTCGGGCACGTCGAGGAGCCCTGGGAGCTCGCCGAGCACCTGCGGGTCGTCCGCGAGCTGCAGGAGCGCACCGGCGGCATCACCGAGTTCGTTCCGCTGAGCTTCATCCCGTACATGACGATGCTCGGCCGCACGCACGGCGTCGAGGAGCTCTCGGCGCAGGAGAACCTCAAGCACACCGCGGTCTTCCGCCTGGCTCTCGGCCGGTCGATCCGCAACCTGCAGGCCTCGTGGGTCAAGATGGGCCTCGACGCGGCGACCGAGTCGCTGCGGTGGGGTGTCAACGATCTGGGAGGAACCCTCATGGAAGAGTCCATCAGCCGCATGGCGGGCAGCCGTCACGGCGTCCGGCTGGACCCGGAGGACCTCGTCGAGGCCGCGCACGCCGCGGGGCGCCCGGCGGCCGAGCGCACGACGCTGTACGACGTACGCCGCCGCACGCCCGTCGGCATGACGCTCGACGGCTTCGACCTGGTGACCGCATGAGCGGCGGGGGCGAGGCGATCACGGCCGAGGGCCTCGACGCCCTCAAGGCCGAGCTGCACGAGCTCGAGACGACAGCCCGCCAGGAGATCTCCAAGCGCATCTCCTTCGCCCGGGACATGGGCGATCTCAAGGAGAACGCCGAGTACCACATCGCCAAGGAGGACCAGGGCCACCTGGAGACCAAGATCCTGCGCCTGCAGGAGCGGCTGCGCAACGCGGTCGTGGTCGAGGTGACGGAGGGGGACATCGTCGGCTTCGGGTCGACGGTCACGGTGCGTGACGAGACCTCCGGCAAGGAGGCGACCTACACGATCGTCGGACCGACCGAGGCCGACGCGCCCTCCGGCAAGCTGTCCGCCGAGTCGCCCGTCGCGATGGCGCTGATCGGTGCCCGGGCGGGAGACACCGTCGAGGTGCAGACCCCGCGCGGCGGCCGGCCGATGGTCGTCGTCGGCATCGGCTGAGGCCGGCGCCGGAGCGCGTCGACGCGCCAGGACGTTTCCGCGGCAACGCGTTTCGAGCGTCTACCCGCCAACGGGGCGCGTCGCCGCTAGCGGAACAGGTCCTCGTCGAGCGGGCGCAGCAGGGCAGCGGCGCCCGGGCCGTCGCCGTCGACGACGTGCCGTCCGAGGCCGCGGAGCACGACCGCCGGGGTCCCGGAGGTCTTGTCCCGCACGAGGTCGGCGGCCGCGGCGGCCTGGTCGGCGACCGCGATCCACGTCGCCCGGAGCTCCCGGCCGTCGCTGTCGGTGGCGCCGCGGCGGTCGTCCAGCGGGGCCAGCCCGGCGACGCCGATCGCGACGTCGCACTGGCCGTTGCGCCACGCGCGGCCGAACGAGTCGGTGATGACGACCGCGAGGCGGTCGACCCCGGTCGCCGCGCGCAGCTGCGTGCGCAGCTCGCGCGCCGACGCGTCGGGGTCGACCGGCAGCAGCACCAGGACGTCGTCCTCCCCGGTGTTCGACGCGTCGACCCCCGCGTTCGCACAGACGAAGCCGTGCCGCGTGCGGCTGATCAGCACGCCGTGGTCGGCGCGCAGGAGCTCGACGGACTCGTCGAGGACGACCTGGACCTGCCGGGCGTCCTTGTCATGGTCCTTCGCGAGCTCGACGGCGCGGGCGGACGGCTCGACGTCCGCGAGGCGGACGACCCGGCCCTCGCACTTCGACACCGCCTTGTGGGCGATGACCACGACGTCGCCCTCCTGCCAGCCGCGAGGGTGCGCCGCGACGATCAGGGCGGCGAGGTCGTCGCCGGCCCGCAGCCGGGCCGGGAGGCCCGCGACCGGGGTCGCGAGCAGCCCGCTCACCGCCGGGCGAGGCGGTTCAGCATGCCGCGCGTGTGCGCGGCGCCGCCGATCACCCCGGCGAGGGCGTCGCGGAGGGCCTGCAGGTCCTCGAAGGTGTCGACGTCGAGCGCCAGCGAGGGAACCTCGCGGATCTGCGCGGTGACACCGGCGGCGCGCGCGAGCTCGAGATGGCGCGCGGCCGACCCGACACCGAACGACGGCTCCATCACGTCGGGCGGGGTGAGCAGCAGGGCGTTGGTCCCGGTGCCGTGGCGGTCGGGGACCACGAGGATCTCGGGGGCGTCGCCTGCGCTCCCGACGAGGGCGTCCACCTCCTTGGGGTCCAGCGCCGGACAGTCGCCGGGAACGAGCAGCACGCGCCGGGCGCCGCGCTCGCGGGCCGACCGCACCCCGACCAGGGCGGCCCCGCTGTGCGACGTCTCGCCCTCGTCGTCGAGGACCGGCTCGGCGTCGTAGCCGTTGGCCAGCGCCTCCGCGCCTGGCTCGTTCGTCACGACGATCACGCGGTCGATGCTCTTGGACCGGCGCAGGGCGATGAGCACGTCCGTCACCATCGCCTCGCTGAGCGCCTTGCGCGTCGGCTCGCCGATGTGATCGGCCAGGCGCTGCTTGGCGTCCCCGAAGCGCTTCACGGGGACCACGGCGATCGTCGTCATGCGAGTCCCGTCGCGAAGTCGAGGGTCTCGTGCGCGACGCGCCGACGCGCGGCGGCATCGCCCATCATGGTGTCGGTCTGGAGCATCGGCACGCTGGTTCCGTGACCGGCTTCGTCCGAGACGAGGCCGTCGAGAACACCACCGTAGTGTGCGGCGACCCCAGACGCGTTCAGGGGGTGTCCGGCCCACGCCAGGAACGTCTCCGTCGGTCCCTTGACGACGGCGCCTGCGACGACGGGGCTGACCGCGACCACGGGCGCGTCCGCGTTCTCGAGCGCCGCGCGCATCCCGGGAACGTCGAGGATGGGCCGGATCGAGATCACGGGATTGGACGGCCCGATGACCACGGCCCGCGCGGACGCGATCGCCTCGAGGACCTCCGGAGGTGGGGTCGCCTCCTCGATGCCGTCGAAGGCCACGTCCTGGATCGGACCCGCGCCCTGCTGGCGGATCATGAAGTCCTGGAAGGGCGCCCAGGCGTCGCGCGCGCGCACCCGCGTGCGCACCGGGGCGTCGGTCATCGGCAGCACGCGCGCACGCAGGCCGAGGGCGGTCGTGAGCTCGTGGAGGGTCTGGGTCAGCCGGTCGCCGGCAGCCAGACGCTCGGCGCGCCGCAGGCCGATCGCGAGGTCGCGGTCACCCAGGTTGAACCAGATGTCCTGCCCGAGCTCGCGCAGGCCGTCCATCACGTTGAAGGTGTCCCCGGCCAGGCCCCAGCCGCGCTCGTCGATCCGGTCGGCGAGCCAGAAGGTGCAGAGGTCGGGGTCCGGCGAGACGTGCGCGCCGTACAGCTCGACGTCGTCGGCGGTGTTCGCGACGACCACCAGGTCGTCGCCCACGACGTCGAGCATGCCGCGCGCGAGCTTGGCCCCGCCGGTGCCGCCCGCGAGGACGACGACCGGCCCGCTTCCGCCGCGCGCCCCGTCCGCGCTCACGCGGTGGGCAGCCCGGTGATCTTCAGCCCGGCGTGGGTCTTGTGGCGCACGTTGATGCCGATCAGCAGCGGCGTCAGCGACTCGACGATCCGGCTCATCTCCAGCTTGCCGGCGTCGACCCCGCGCAGGCCGTCGATCTTCCCGATCAGCTCGAGGACCCTGGCCTTGTCGGCCTTCTTGTCGCCGCACACGAGGATGTCCTCGTCGAGCTGCCACTCGAGGTCGCCGAGGTGGGCGGCGGCGACGGTGTGGAACGCACTCACGACGGTGACGCCCTCCGGGACCATCTCCTGCGCCTGCTGCGCGGCGGAGCCCTGCCAGACGCCCAGGATGCGCGTCGCCTTGCCGCTGACGGCGGCGGCGAGCGGCACGGTCGCGTCGATGACGAGCTGTCCGGGCTGCAGCGTCGTCTTCAGGTTCGTCAGCGTCTCGGACTGGTTGCGGAAGGGCACCGACAGGATCACGATCTCGCTCTTCGTGGCGGCCTCCGCGTTCGCGAGACCCTGGAACGAGCCGTCGGGGATCGCCGCCGCAGCGCGGCCCGCGGCCTCGACCGCACGCTCCCCTTCACGCGATCCGATGATGACGGGGATGCCTGCGCGACCGAGCCGGACAGCGAGTCCGTAGCCCAGTGCACCGGAACCACCGATGATGGAGATGGGGTCGGCCATGGGCGCAGGAGTATAGGTTTCGTGTCCCATGCGACTCACTGGCAGGAGAGCGCGGACGGCCCTTGCGGGGGGAGTGAGCATCACGCTCACTCTCACCACGCTCGCCCTCGCGCAGAGCACCGCGGCTCCGTCCGCCCAGGACTACCGCACGATGATCGTGCAGTCCTACAAGCAGAAGGCGCCGGCGACCGTCGGCTACAACTGCGTGCCGGCGCCCGACGGCATCGGGGGTGAGTGCACGCCCGAGGTCAAGTACCCGCTGAAGTTCGCGAACACGGTGACGATCCGGCCCAACGGCGAGGTCACCGTGCTGACGAAGGTGCCGGCGACGTTCGTCCGCTGGCGTGCCGCCCGTATCGACGGCAAGGGCGAGGAGGTCATCACCGCCCTGGGCGAGGCCAAGCGCGTGACGAGGACCGCGAAGCGCTGGCGGCTGAAGCTGCCCAAGCGCCTCAACCGGTCCACCGACCTGCTCGGCTTCGACGTCCAGCACGAGAACGCGTACGCGTCGTTCGAGATCGGCACGAAGATCGGCAAGACGGTCCCGGACCCCCGGAAGAAGAAGTAGACCCCTCTCCGCGCATGAGCCTCCCCGAGCTGCCGTCGTCCGTCCACGTCCGGGAGGTCGGTCCGCGCGACGGCTTCCAGAACGAGCCGGAGAGCATCTCCACGGCCGACAAGATCCGGCTGATCGACCTGCTGGTGCGGACCGGCGTCAAGCGGATCGAGGTCACCTCGTTCGTGCGCCCGGACGTCCTGCCGCAGCTCGCGGACAACACCGAGGTGCTGGCGGGCATCGACGTGCCGCAGGGCGTCTCGCGCAGCGTCCTCATCCCCAACGAGCGCGGCCTCGACAACGCGCTGGCGGTCGCAGACCTGTTCGAGGAGTGCGGCGTCTTCCTCAGCGGGTCGGAGACGCACAACAAGAAGAACGTCAACCGCACGATCGCCGAGTCGCTCGCGGGGCTGCAGAAGGTCATCCCGCGCGCGCGGGAGGCCGGCAAGCAGGTCGAGGCGGTCATCGCGACGTCCTTCGGCTGCCCGTACGAGGGCGACGTCCCGCAGGACAAGGTGCTGGATCTCGCGGTCGCGCTACGCGACGCCGGTGCCCAGGAGCTCGGCTTCGGCGACACCACCGGCATGGCGAACCCGCGACAGGTGCGTGGGTTCTTCGCCGCGGCACGCGAGCGGCTGGGGGACGACGTGGAGATCACCGCGCACTTCCACAACACGCGCGGCCAGGGACTCGCGAACGCGCTCGCCGCGCTCGAGGCCGGCTGCACGAGCTTCGAGTCGAGCTTCGGCGAACTGGGTGGGTGCCCGGTCCCCAAGGGCGCCACCGGCAACATCGCCACCGAGGACCTCGTCTCGATGCTGCACGAGATGGGCGTCGACACCGGCGTCGACCTGGTCCGGCTCCTCGAGGCGTCCCGCGCCGTCGCCGAGGTGCTCGGGCGGCCGCTCGGCAGCCACACCCTGGTCGCCGGTCCGGTCGACTGGCACCGCTGAACGGCTGGAAGGTCGCGCCGGGCGCGCCCGTGGACCGCCCCGGCGGATAGCCTGCCGCCGTGCTGGGCCTCCTGACCCCCGAGCCGTTCCGCGGCGACCAGATCGCCGCGGGGTCCGTCGTCCTCACCGTCCTGGTCGGGCTGCTCGACCTGCGGCTGCAGGGCGAGGTCGACGCCGGAGCCCGGCTCGCGATCACGCTCGTCGTCCTGGCGCTGCTCACCGTCGTCGCCGCCCGGTCGCCGACCGAGCCGACCAGCCCGCGCGGCTACCAGGTCGCGCTGTACCTGTGCACCTGGTTCCTCGTGCTGCTTGCGCTGCGCGACGTCGTGGACGCCGTGGGAGCGGACTTCACGACCGCCGGGACGTTCCTCTGGACCTCCACGGTGCTCATGGCGGTGGCCCTGGCCTGGGCCCGCACGCGCTACACGGCGGCGCTCACGCTGCTCGCGGCGCTCTCGGGCATCGTCGTCGTCCTCTCGGCGGCCGAGACCGCCGGGGATCCGGGCAACGGGACGTACCGCTGGCTGCTGCTCGGCTGCGCCACCGTGCTGGGGCTCGTCGCGCTCGCCCGCCGAGACCGCCGGCCCACCCACGCCGCCCAGCTCGCCAACGCCGGCGGGATCGCCATCGCGGGAATCCTCGGCAGCGTCGCGCTCGAGGGCTTCGCGGTCTTCACGCGGTTCGTCGGCACCGACGCCGTCGCCGTCACCACCGGGCTCGGCACGGGCTGGGAGCTGCTCGGCCTCGCGGCCGGCTTCGGCCTCGTGGCGTACGGCGCGGTCGACGAGCACCGCGGCCCGGTCCTCGTCGGGATCCTGCTGCTCGTCGAATGGATCGCCGTCGTCGGCGTCGACGGCGGACTCCTCGGGTGGCCGCTCGTGCTGGCGATCGGCGCGGGGTTCCTGCTGATCGTCGGGCTGCGGCCGTCGACCCCGATGCCGCCCCCGCCCGGTGACCCCGTGCTGCCGGACGCGCCGCTGCCGCTGCCGTGGCGACGCGACCGCGGCTGACCTGGGATCCGGCGCACCACGCGTACGGGAGCCGCGCAGGCCGCTCGGCCCTCGCTCAGCCCTCCAGCGCCGCCGCGAAGTCCACGAACCAGTCGAGCGCCGCCGGATTCGCCAGCGAGTCGCGGCTCGCGGCCTTGTCGGCGGGCTGGCCCATGAGGATCCGCTTGACCGGCACCTCGAGCACCTTGCCGCTCAGCGTCCTCGGTACTTCGGCGACCACGTGCACCTCGTTGGGGACATGCCGCGGGGAGCAGTCCTCCCGCACCCGTCGGGCGATGCGCCGGACGAGGTCGTCGTCGAGCTCCGCCCCCTCGCGCAGGACCACGAACAGCGGCATCCAGCCGTCCGGGTGCCCCTCGCGCCCGGCCACGTCGACCACCAGCGCGTCGACGATCTCGTCGAGCGCGAGCACGGCGCGGTAGATCTCGCTGGTGCCCATGCGGATGCCGCCGCGGTTGATCGTCGAATCGCTGCGGCCGTAGATGATCGTGGTGCCGCGGTCGGTCAGCTCGATCCAGTCGCCGTGGCGCCAGACCGGGGGCTCCACGGGGAAATATTCGAAGTACGCCTCGCGGTAGCGCGAGCCGTCCTCATCCCCCCAGAAGCCGACCGGCATCGAGGGCAGCGGCTCGGTGAGGACGAGCTCGCCGACGACCCCGACGTGCGGCCGGCCGTCCTCGTCCCAGCTCTCGACCTTGCAGCCCAGGGACGGCGCCTGCAGCTCGCCACGGTAGACAGGCAGGATCGGCACGCCCCCGACGAACGCGGTGCAGACGTCGGTCCCGCCGCTGGTCGAGAACAGCCAGGTGTCGCTCCCGAGCTCGTCGGACACCCACTGGAAGCCCTCGGGGGAGAGCGGGGAGCCGGTCGATCCGACCGCGCGCAGCGACGACAGGTCGCGTCCCTCGCCGGGACGCAGGCCCGCCTTCTGGCAGCCGGCGAGGTAGGCCGCGCCCGTTCCGAAGGTCGTGACCCCCGCGTCCTGGGCGAGGTCCCACAGCGTCCCGAGGTCCGGATGGCCCGGGTTGCCGTCGAAGAGCACGATCGACGCCGGCGTCAGCAGCACGCCGACGAGGAAGTTCCACATCATCCAGCCGGTGGTCGTGAACCACAGGACGCGGTCGTCGTCCTGGGCGTCGAGGTGTAGGTGCTGCTTCTTCAGCAGCTCGAGCAGGATGCCGCCGTGACCGTGGACGATCGGCTTCGGCAGCCCGGTCGTGCCGGAGCTGTAGAGCACCCAGAGCGGATGGTCGAACGCGACGCGGGTGAAGGTGAGCTCCTCCGCCTGCGGTCCCGAGGGGAACGCGTCGTCCCACGTGCGCGCGTCGCGCAGCGGGGCGAGGTCGGGTGCGTCGGCCAGGTAGGGCAGCACGACCGTGTGCTGCACGGTGGGCAGCTCGGCCTGCAGGCCGGCCAGGGTGGCGACGCGGTCGAAGTCCTTGTCGCCGTAGCGGTAGCCGTCCACCGCGAGCAGGACCTTCGGCTCGATCTGCGCGAACCGGTCGACGACCGACCGGGCCCCGAAATCCGGGGAGCAGGACGACCAGGTCGCACCGAGCGACGAGCACGCCAGGAACGCGGCGACGGTCTCCGGGATGTTCGGCAGGTAGGCGACGACGCGGTCGCCCTCGCCCACGCCCATCGCCCGGAGCCCGGCGGCGATCCTGGCGGTCCGCTCCGCCAGCTCGCCCCAGGTCCAGCGGTCCAGCGGGCGGAGCTCCGAGGCGTGGTGCAGTGCCACCGCCTCCGGATCCTTCCCCCGGAACACGTGCTCGGGGAAGCTGACCCGGGCGTTCGGGAACCACGTCGCCCCGGGCATCTCCCGGACGCCGCGGACCGGCTCGGGCGATCCGTCGGCCTGGACCTCGTAGTACTCCCAGATCGCGCCCCAGAAGCCGTCGATGTCATCGACCGACCACCTCCAGAGTGCGTGGTAGTCCTCGGTGACCGGCACGCCGCGGGTCTCCTGGACCCAGGCGGCGAACGTCGTCATCGCCGCCCGCTCGATCCGCTCCGCGGACGGCTTCCAGAGGATCGGCGGGGTCGTGCCGGGCACGTGCGTCATCGCGGCCTAGGCGAGCGGGTCGCCGCTGCGCAATCCGTCCGGCCCGTCGTCACGCCGGGGCGGCGGGGGCATGTCCGGCAGGCCGATGTCGGATCCGAGCGTCGAGCGCTCCGTCGTGAGGGCGGTCGGGGATCCGACGGACTCCGGGGATGCGAGCGTGCTTGTCGGCGGGACGCCACCGAGGGTGGCGCCGTCGTTGTCGAACGGCGGGTAGCTCTCGGTCAGCAGGTAGATGTAGCCGGTCGCCTTGGTGGCGTACGCCAGCGAGAAGCTCAGCGCACCGTGCAGCGCCCCGTTCTGCTTGCCGGTCACGACGATCCAGAACCAGCTGATGACCGCGACGGCCTGGAAGACGATCTGCATGACGTAGAAGATCACGAAGACGGGGATGCCGACGATGATCCGGAAGAGCGCCTTGAGCCGGCTGTACTCCGGCTTGGCCGGACCGACGTCGACGCGGACCGGGTACTGGTCGTCCACCGCGGTGCTGAACGGCGGGTACGCGTCGGTCGCGAGGTACATGTAGCCGTTGAGGCGGGTGATGTAGCGCAGCAGACCGGCGTTGAAGTCGTAGAGGCCCTGCGGGTAGCGGCCCGTGAGGACGAGGGCGAACCAGGCGCCGATGATCGTGAAGAATCCCGCGATCCCGTAGGCGAGCAGCACGAGGAAGTGCGGGATCACCAGGAAGATCCGGAAGAAGGTCGTCAGGCGGCTGCGGTCCTCGGCGAAGTCCGCGTGGTAGGTGATCGGGTAGGCCACTGAGGGCTCCAATGGTCGTAAGGGGTGGAACGGCCGTGGGACAGGCCCCGTTTCTACACGATCAGCCGGAGACCACCAGGGTCGCGCGCATGCCGGCGCCGGCGTGGACGACCGGCGCGGTGAACGAGCAGTACAGGCGGTAGCTCCCCGTTGCGAGCGTGAGCGTCCTGGTCCGGCTCGAGCCGGGGTCGGTCGAGGTGAACGTCCCGGCGGTCGAACCGTCGTCCGTGCGTTCGACGCGCAGATCGTGCGGGTCCTCGCCGGCGTTCTGCAGCTGCAGGCGCACCTGCCCGGCGGGGACGGTCGTGCGGGAGAGCGTGGCCGTGTAGGACGGCGTCTCGCGAAGAAGCACCCCCACGGCCGGGACGGGCACCGGCGTCGGGGTCGCCTCGGGCGTCGGCGCGGGCGGCGTGCTCGGGCTCCCGATCGTCGGTCCCGTGGGGAGCAGCGCACCGGTTACCGCGTCGACGGCGGGCGTCAGCAGGCCGGGCACCGCGGTGGCCAGGCCGCCGAGCGGGGCACGGGCAGCCGGGAGCTTGCCGGTCCTCACCGTTTGCGGGAGATGCGCGCGACGTGTCCGGCGTTCGACGGTGGCGGCCCGGCGGCGGGCGGCCCGCGCCCGACGCCCGGTCGGGGTGCGCTGCTTGCGCGTGCTCCGCCCCCCGGCGCGCCCGAGCGACGGCCGGGCGACGGACACGACCGCGGTCCGCGCCGTGGCGCCGGTGGCGACCTCGCTTGCCCTGGCGCTCGCCGCGGGCGAGATGGCGGGCACCACGGATGCGGTCAGCGCGGCGGTCGCGACGGTGGCGAGCGCCGCGCGGCGGACGGTGGAGAGGCAGGGGAACGGAAGGGGCATGGGTCCGGGGACCCATCGGCTCGCGGGCGACGGGAGACCACGCCGTCAGGGTCTCCCTGGACGACCGTCGGAGTGCTCAGACCTGCGGCAGGCTGCGCTCGAGTTCGTCGTCGAGCGCGTCGACCAGGCCGAGGCAGAGCGTCCGGCAGGCGGCCATCGCATCGCGATCGACCCGGTCGGCGGTGTCGTCTGCGCGCCCCGGCGCGGCCAGGACGTCGCCGTCGGGCAGACAGCCGACGGCGATCGCGGGCCAGCCCGCGCCGCGCGCGGCCCGTGCGCCCGTCCGGCCGCGGCCCTGGACGGCACGTGCTCCGAGCTCGGGCTCGTCCGCGGCAACCAGTGCGACGAGTTCGCGGAGCTGCGGATGGAAGCTCAGCGGCAGGATCAGCCCGTCCCGCGTCCACCACGCCGGCCGACCGCTGCCGCAGGCCGCGACGTGCAGCACCACGACCTCCTCCGGGCGGCGGCCGCCGCGACGTTGCGCGGCGATCCACCGCTGTAGACCCAGCGCGTGCGCCTGACCGGCACCGGCGAGCACGAGGTCGACGGACAGGTTGCGCGGCGGGCGGCGGTCGAGCGCCTCGACGAGCGCGATCGCGGTGGCGCAGGCGCTCGCGTCCGCGTCCGCGCCGGGGCCGGTGTCGCTGGTCCAGTGGTCAAGTGCCACGCCGATCGCGCCGATCAGCACCGCGGTCGGAAGGAGCTGCAGGGTGCCGAGCAGGGTCTCGTCGAGCTCGTGGGCGCGGAGCTCGGCGAGGCCGGCGCTCGCCAGCAGGGCGACGACGACGAGGCCGAAGCCGCCGGGGGCGACCGGTCCGAGCACCCGGCGCGCCGTGGCGGCGAGACGGGCGGGACGGCCGGCAGTGAGGGCGGTCGCCCGGGGCGAGTCGACGGCAGCGGTGATGACGAGGCGGATCGCCGCGTCCCGCTCGTCGAGGGCGATGACGTTCTGCGTGGCCCGCGCGACCGTGAGCCGGCGCAGCAGGGGCAGGCGACCGGAGAGGTCCCCGGCGAGGAGGACCAGCGCGACCAAGCAGATCGACGCGCCGATGCGCGGCTCGTCGACGCTCACGACCGTCCCGACGATCCCCGAGGCGCAGATCAGCGCGAGCACCGGGGCCCACGACGGCCGGACCCAGACGGTCTGCACCCGCGGTCGGCGACCGCGCGTCCGCAGCTCCCGGGAGAGCAGGCGGGCCGCGCGCCGTTCGGCGTCGGATCCCGCAGGCCGGCCGCCGATCGCGGCCAGCCGCGTGACGAGGTCATCGGGGGCGCCCATGCGGTGGCGATCCTAGTCGGGTGCGTGCCGGCGCCGCTGCACGCACCCCGAGCCCGCTTTGGGGGAGCCTGGGTAGGGTCCCGGGCATGGACGCCACCGATCTGGCCTTCGCGGGCGCCGCCCGCCAGGCGGAGCTCATCGCCGCGGGGGAGATCACCTCGCGCGAGCTGACCGAGGTCCTGCTCGAGCGGACGGCCCGCATCGACCCGCAGATCAACGCGTTCCGCGTGGTCCTCGCCGAGCGGGCGCTCCAGGAGGCCGACGCCGCCGACGAGCGCCGCCGCAAGGCGCACACCTCGACCGGCCGCCGTCGCAAGGGCTCCGCGGACCCGGGGATCCTCAACGGCGTCCCCGTCGCGATCAAGGACGATGCCGACCTCGCGGGCGAGCCGACCGCCTGGGGGACCAGCGCCCACGGGCCGGCCAGGACGACCGACGCGGAGGTCGTGCGCCGCCTGCGCGCGGAGGGCGCCGTGGTGCTGGGCAAGACCCACGTGCCGGAGATGACCGCGATGCCCTACACCGAGTCGCTGACCTTCGGGGCCACCCGCAACCCCTGGCACCTCGACCGGACGCCGGGCGGGTCCAGCGGGGGGACAGCGGCTGCTGTCGCTGCCGGGCTGGTGGGCGTCGGCCTCGGCTCGGACGGCGGCGGCTCGATCCGCGTCCCCTCGGCGTTCTGCGGGCTGTTCGGCATCAAGCCGCAGCGCGACCGCGTGCCGCTCGCGCCGCACGGGGACGCGTGGCAGGGAATGAGCGTCAACGGCCCGCTCGCACGGACGGTCGCCGACGCGGCGCTCTTCCTCGACGCGACCACGACGCTTCCCGCCCCTGCCGGCGGCTTCCTCGGGGCGAGCGCGTCCGAGCCCGGTGCGCTACGTATCGCCCTCTCGACCTCGACGCCGCCCGGTGTCTTCCCGCCGTCGCTCGGCCCGGACCAGCGTCGGGCCCTCGACGAGACCGCCGAGATGCTGCGGTCGCTGGGCCACACGGTCGTCGAGCAGGACGTCTCGTGGCCGGCGCCGCTCTGGCAGGCGGTGAACCTGCGCATCATTCGCGGGATCGCCGACGACGTCGCCGAGTCGATGCCCAACCGCCATCGTCTGGAGCGTCGCGTCCGGATCACGGCAAGGATCGGGGAGGCGATCCCTCCGGGCCTCGTGCGCTGGGCGCGCTCGTCCGAGGCGGCGATGACGCGGCAGATCGAGGCGATCTTCGACGACGTCGACGTCGTCCTCATGCCGATGATGCCGCGCGGGCCGTTCGCGGTCGGCGCCTGGCAGCACTACGGCGTCGCGCGCCTGCTGACGGAGGCGCCGCGGTGGGTCGCGTACGCAGCGGGTGTGAACGTGACCGGCCTACCCGCATGCTCGGTGCCGTCCGGCTTCGACGCCGACGGCCTGCCGGTGGCGGTGCAGCTGCTCGGCCCGCACTCGGGGGAGGAGCGGCTGCTGTCGCTCGCGGGGCAGCTCGAGCGCGAGCGGCCCTGGGCGCAGCACCGGCCGGCGCTGGCGGCGTGAACGACGACGAGCTGCTCTACGTCGCGGTCGCGGCCGCGCGCGCCGCGGGCGATCTGCTGCTCGAGCGCTTCGGTGCGCTGGACGAGCTGAACGTCGACACGAAGTCGACGAGCACGGACCCGGTCAGTGAGGCCGATCGCGATGCGGAGGACGCGATCCGCGCGGTCCTCGCCGCCCGCCGGCCGGACGACGCCATCATGGGGGAGGAGGGCGAGGACACCCCGGGCACCAGCGGGCTTCGCTGGGTCGTCGATCCTCTCGACGGCACCGTCAACTTCCTCTACGGCATCCCGATGTGGTGCGTGTCGGTGGCCTGCGAAGACCGCGCGGGTGTGGTGTTCGACCCCGTGCGTGATGAGCTCTTCACGGTTGCCGCGGGCGGCGTCCCGACGCTGAACGGCCTGCCGCTCGGCTCCCGGTCCGCCCCGCCGCTGGGCCTTCCGGGTGCGCTCGTCGCGACCGGCTTCGGCTATGACGCACACGTGCGTGAGGCGCAGGCCGCCGTGCTGGCGGGCGTGTTGCCGCGGGTGCGCGACGTGCGCCGGGCGGGCAGCGCCGCGCTCGATCTCGCCTGGTGCGCGGCCGGCCGGGTGGACGCCTACTTCGAGCGGGGCGTAAAGGCGTGGGACGTGGCGGCCGGGACCCTGCTGTGCGCGGGCGTCGGCCTGGACGTGCGCGCGCTGGAGCCCGACGGCGTGCTGCCGGCGGGCGTGCTCGCGGCGCCCGCGGGAATCGCGGACGCCCTCGCGGAGCTCGTCGCCTGATTCAGGCCCCGTGATGCTTCATGCGCTCGGGCGTGATCGCGAACAGGACGCGCTCCTCGCCTGGCTGACGGAACGGGTACTCGTCCTCGCCGAGGTACTTCTTCGCCATCGCGTTGATGTGGTCGTCCGCACCCTCGTGCGTGTCCCCCGCCACCTTGCCGGTGAACGACACGAACTCGTAGGGGTTCTCGCTGTTGGTCACCGTGACGGTGATGTGGCCGGTGCGCCGGAGGTTCGCGGGCCAGGCACGACCCTCGGCGGAGTTCAGGAGGATGTGCTCGCCGTCGGTATCCACCCAGACGGGCACGACGAGCGCGGTGCCGTCCTCACGGACCGTTCCGACGTGGGCGAAGTTCTTGGCCTCCAGCAGGTCCTTGGCGCGGCCTTCGATCGCGGGCATGACGTCTCTCTTCTGGTTCAGGTCTTGGGTCCGATGAAGGTGTCGAGTCGCGCGACGTCCTCCTGGCGGGAGACGGCGAGCGCGTTGTTCCGACACCACGTGTAGCGGACCCCTACCCGTTCGCAGGCCGCTCCAAAGATGAGGAGGATGTCGTCGCTCTCGTTGTTGAACGAGTAGCGGGGGTACTCGTACGTCTTGCCGGCCTTGCTGATGATCCGGTTGATGCCGCGGCAGCCGTCGGAATGGATGAGCCCGCGCAGCAGCATCTCGGGATGACGCTCGCAGTGCTCGATCTGCCAGTCGGTCAGGACGATCGGACGCTCGTGCTTGCGGCCGGGGCCATGTTGGGGGAACAGGCACGGCCACTGGCGGGAGTAGCTGCGGACGTGCGTGCAACCGACTGCTTGCGTCCGACCGACTTTGGAAGTCGGGACGATCGCACCGACGGCCGCGGCCGTCTCGTCCATGACGTCGGGGTAGGCGTCACAACAAGCGATCCTCAGGAACGTCGACCGCTGATACCGGGAGATGCAGCCGTCACCCAGGTACTGGCCAAGGAGGTACGTGTACTCGCGGCTCGGCAGGTTCGCGAAGTCGTGCGGGGGCGACCTGCACTCAGAGCAGCCATCGGGGTGGCGTGGCAGCTGGAGCCGTTGCGTGCCAGTCGCCCATCCTCGAATGGTCGCTCGCGAGATGTCGGTACGGCGCGAGACCTCGGAATAGCTCAGGCCCTCGGCGACGAGAGCGCGAACGGTTTCGACCTCCTGACGCGAACGCATGTTCGCAGTCTTTCAGGAAGGTCGGTCAGTACCCGGGGCGGGATTCGAACCCGCAAGCCCCTAAGGACAATGGCTTTTGAGGCCATCTCGTAGACCGTTCCGACACCCGGGCGGGTTGCCCGGATCCTACCGGTCCGTCAGGTCGCGGGCGCGTGCGTCGAGCCGTCGGGGTACCGCTCGACCTCGACGTTCCAGCCCTGCGTGAAGCCGCGCATCGAGAACGCGATGAGCAGCGCCTGGACCGGGATGACGATGACGGTCAGCAGCCCGAGCAGCTCGGCCGACAGCGCCGGGTCCGTGTAGCCGTCCTTGTCGCGCGCGAACCACTCGGGTGCGGCGACGCCGGCGAAGATCAGCATGATGATCGCGAGGGCGGCTGCGACGGGGAGGATGCCCCGGTTCCAGACGCCCACGAAGTACGCCATCACGAGGTACAGGATCACGTAGGCGATCTGCACGGACTGCGCGCCCTGCAGCGCGTCCCAGCCGCCCACGGTGATGATTCCCACGAGGCCCGCCGAGGCGAGCAGCAGCAGGATGACCGTTGCCTTCGTCGCCTTGCTCGAGGCCTTGTCCCGGTTCGGGTGCTCGATGATGACGTTCTGACGCTTCGCTGACTCAGCCATGACGAGAGGACCATACCTCCGGCGGCGGCCACGTGCAGCACCTTCCGGTGCGACACTCCGACTGCCGTCCCTGCGGGCGTGGTGGAATTGGTAGACACGCCAGGTTTAGGTCCTGGTGGCGCAAGCTGTGGGGGTTCGAGTCCCTCCGCCCGCATCCCGGCCGATCGCCGTCGCCGCCTGCTCGAGGCGCCGCGGCGTGTCGTCGTCGAACGCGGCGAAGAATCCGCCGACGCGATCGACGAGGTGCGTCATCGACGCGGCCGCGAAGAGCACAGGCTGGTAGTGGGTGATGTCGTACGCCAGCGTCCCCATGTCCCAGAAGTCGAGGTCGCGGATCTCCATGCGGCGGAACTCCTCGATCTCACCGAACGACGAGAGGATCCCGGCCCCGTAGGCCCGGGGCTCGCCGTCCTCGTGGACGACGCCGAACTCGAGCGTGAACCAGAAGACGTCGGCGAGGAACTGCAGTGCCCGCTCGGTCTCGACGCGCTGCGCCGCGCGACCGGCGAGTCGCGTCAGTTCCGCGATCTGCGGATCGGCCAGGCCGATTCCGTGGCCGAGCACCTCGTGGATCAGGTCCGGCTCGGGCGTGTACAGCGGCGCCCCGTGGTGGCGGACGTACTGGGTCGAGTGGAACTCGTCGTCGCCGAGGCTCGCGTAGAACTCGCGCAGCCCGACGACGCCCGCGGCCGGCACATAGGTGAACCCTGTGAGGTGTCGCATGCGGCCGCTGATCTCGTCGAGCTGCGGGATGTGGTCGGTCGGGAGATCGAGCCGGTCGCGTGCCTCCAGAAAGGCGCGACACGCGTAGCGATCCCACTTCGGCGCGAGTTCGGCGCAGACGCGCCGCCAGACCTCGTGCTCATCGTCGCTGTAGTCGACCTGCGGAGACGGGGTGCCCGGCTCCCAGGCGATGGCGAGCGCGGCGATCGCGTTGCGGCGTTCGCGGTACTCCGGGTCGCCCGCGCCGGGGTGGTCGTCGGCAAGGTGCACCGTGACCGTCCCGTCGGCGGTGGTCGTGACGGGGGAGTAGAGCTGGGCTTCCTCGAACATGGCGGCCTTTCGTGCTGGTCGCTACTAGCACAGCACGTGGCGGGCTTCCTGTCGATAGTGTCCAGCTCGATCACGCGAACTGTCCAGTATTGCTCGCACTGGACGTCGTATGCTGTGCATCATGCCCAGTGCGATAGATGAGCTCGATGCCCGACTGCTCACGCTCCTGCGGGAGGACCCGCGAGTAGGGATCGCCGAGGCCGCGCGTCGGCTGGGCGCTGCGCGCGGGACGGTGCAGGCTCGGCTCGAGCGACTGCAGGAGCGGGGCGTCGTGAAGGGCTTCGGCCCGGAGATCGATCCGGTCCGCCTCGGCTATCCGATCCTCGCCTTCGTCTTCCTGGAGATCTCCCAGGGCCGGCTGCAGGAAGCGGTCGACGTCCTCGAGCACGTCCCGGAGGTCGTGGAGGCCCACGGCGTCAGCGGTCCGCGCGACCTGCTGGTCCGCATCGTCGCCCGCGACACCGACCATCTGCAGCAGGTGATCAACGAGGTGCTCGGCACCCCGGCGGTCCGCCGGTCCACCTCGTACATCTCCCTGTCCGAGCAGATCGCGCACCGCACCGGCCCCCTGGTGGATTCGACGGTCACGTCTTCGGCCCGATGAACCCGTCGAGTTGGCGAAGAAGTAGCGCGGGTACGCGTACTCCGCGACGCGCCCGGAGGGGAGTGTCGTCGTGAATCGGTTGATCGTCCGGCAGCCGTCGGAGTGGATGAGTCCCCGCAGCAGTTGCCGTGGGTGGTCGTCCACGATGTCCTGCTGCCACGGCTCGAGCGCGATCAGACGGTCGTGCTTGCGGCCGGGGCCGTGCTGGGGGAACAACAGCGGCCACGACACGGAGGCCATCTCGACGAGACGGACGTTCCAACCGGGACGCAGGCGCACGCTGACGTCGCCGCTCGGCAGGACCGCCTTCATCGCGCCACCGACCTCGGTGACGATGCCTGGGTAGGCGGAGTCGAGGGTCACGCGGAGCTGGAAGCCGCGCTGGACCCGGCCGACGGGGCCGTCACCGAGGTAGATCCCGAGGAGGTACGCGTAGGCGCGATCGTCGGCGGGGCGGTGGAAGCGCTCGACGAATCGACGGTCTGACACGAACAGATGTTCGCATAATGAGCGGACGGATTCGATGGTCTTCCCGCTATGCTCCGCGCCCCCTTGGGGGAGTGAGTTAGCGGTCTATTCGCGCGGTCTCCAAAACCGTGAACCCGGGTTCGAATCCCGGCTCCCCCGCTTCGGCCCGGCACGACGACACGGCCGCCCCGGTTCGCGCTAGGCTCGTGTGACGCTCGCGGGTGTAGCTCAGTTGGTAGAGCGTCAGCCTTCCAAGCTGAATGTCGCCGGTTCGAACCCGGTCGCCCGCTTCACGGAGAAGGCCCGCAATCGCGGGCCTCTTTTATTTCAGGTGTCCTGACCGGCCACGAATAACGCGCTCCGGGGGAACTGAGAGGGAACAACCTCGCCGGCGCGCGGCCCGAATCACCGACTCGGCCTCGACCTGCGGGGCTCCGTCGAGCTCATCGATGACGTGTCCGTAGGTCAGCAGCGTGAGGTTCGCGCCGTGCCCGAGCTGGCGCGCGACGTAGATGACACTCCGGCCCTCGTGCAGCAGAAGCGAGGCGAAGCTGTGCCGCGCTGTGGACGGAGTCGCGTCAGGGCGGCTGGTCGCAGCAGCGGCGCGTGCAAACGCTCGCCGCCCCCACGACTGGTACGCCGCCTTGGTCCAGACGTCTCCGTCATCGCCGGGAAGAGGAGGGCATCCGGGCGTGTGTCAGCGCTCGCCAGCTTCCAGGCAGCCAGGTCGGCGGCCAGCGGTGCGAGGAGCCGGACACTTCGCCGCTGGCCGGTCTTGCTCGCGGTCACGACCAGCGTCCGCTCCTGGACGTGTCCCCATGTCAGGCGCAGCGCTTCGAACGGTCGTAGCCCCGCATATGCGAGCACGGACACGAGTGTCGCGTCGCGCTGAGGCGAGAGGCTGATGAGAGCGTTGTCGCCCTTGCGGGCGTGATGCTTGGCCGGCTCGGTTCGCGAGACACCGCCCATTCGAGTCGCCTTCAGGCCAGCTGGCAGCCATCCCAACGCCAGGCGGTATCCCGGTCACGCGGAACACGCTTCGCCCGCTCGCGTAACCACGCCTGAAGGGAGCAGCGTGGTCCGGTGATGGTCAGGCGTGCGCGAGCCTAGCGGCCTCCCGGTTGGTCGTCGAGGATGTGGTCTGGGCGCGGTTGGCGGCGAGGTCGCGTTGGACCGCGACAGCGAGCCTGGCGAGATCGGCGTAGCCGATGATCTTGCGGAACTGGGTCTCGGCCTCGAGCATCCCCGCGGCGGTCCATCGCAGGCACATGTCGCCGTTCTGCCAGCGCTTCACGTTGCGGCTGGTGCGGCGGACGATCTCGATCATCGACTCGATCGGGTTCGTCGATTGGAGCGTCGTGCGGAGGTTCCCGCGGATCCCCAGCCGGGTCAGCGTGAGCATCTCCTCGAGGCTCTCGCGCAGCGACGCAGCGGCACCGGGGTAGTGGTGCTCGAGCTCGCCGGCGAGCTGGCGCAGGCCGTCGAGCGCGAGCTCGTGATCGTCGGTCGCCCATGCGCGGCGCAACCGGGCCTTCACAGCAGCTCGGTCGCGCTCGGGCAGGTGATCGAGGACGTTGCGTTCCTTGTGGCGAACACATCCTTGGACCGGGACCGGTCCGAGCACGTCGTTCACCGCGGCGCGCAGCGCCTTGCCGCCATCCAGGACGACGAGCACGCCCTGATCGACGTCCAGGCCGCGATCGACGAGGTCCGCGAGCAACGCGACGGTGATCGTCTTGTTCTCCGTCGAGCCGTCCCAGAGCCCGAGCGGGACCTTGATCCCGTCACTCGTCACGCCCAGCGCGACGACGCAGCAGCGGCCCTTCAGCTCGATCCCGTCGAGCGTCAACGCCGCGAGGCGGACATCGTGCAGCGGCCGCGACATGAGCGCCTGGAGGTGCTCGCGGGGGCGCCCGACGAACTCGCGGCTGACCGCGGACTTCGAGACCGACCGCTCGGCGGCGAGCACGTCCTCGCCGACCGGCTCGCGGGTGCGCTCGAATCGCCGGCAGCTCACGCCGGCCAGCATCTGCTCCAGCACCACCCGCGTCAGCGGGTCACGGTCGGCGAAATGCGCGTAGGTCGCCAGCGGAACCTCGCTGGTCCCGTCGGGGCTGCGCACACGCGGGCGCTCCACGGCGACGCGCCGGCCGCCGAGCGTGACCTCCCCGGCCTCGCGACCGTGACGCACCGCCGCGCGGTCGGGGAACTTCGCGTGCTTCGGCCGACGACGTCGGCGACCTCTTCCTCAATCAGCGTGTTTAACACGCCCAAGCCGGTCGCGACGCACACGGCCATCAGACCGTCCTTCGCCGCGTTCACCAACTCCCCGAGCGCGGCCTGCACACTCGGCGGCAACGCCAGCTCGACACTGGCGACCTGCTCCTGCTCTACGGTCCTCATAGGTGGTCCTCTCGTCTCTTGGATGACTTCGCACTCGCCACGGTCCCAACGGGACCGGACGAGGCGGGAGGACCACCTACGAACTTCTACGAGCTACGGGACAACCTCGCGCCACCAGGTGGCCTGGTCATAGGGATGTGCGCGGTGGAAACATGGCAATGATGTCTACCGAGATCATCGGGCGTGAGCCGGAGCTTGGTGCGATCGACGAGTTCCTCGCGCTGCTGCCGCGCGGCTCTGCGGGTCTAACCATCGCTGGGGAGACGGGGCTCGGCAAAACCACGCTGTGGCAAGCCGCCGTCTGGCGCGGCGGCGAGCGCTGCTCGCACGTGCTGAGCCATCGTGCGGTCGAGGCGGAGTCTGCGTTGTCGATGGTCGGGCTCGCCGACGTCCTCGCGGGGGTCCTCGAGGAGACCTTGCCCGAGCTCGCCGCGCCGCGGCGCCACGCGCTGCAGGTCGCCCTGCTGATCGAGGAGCCGGGCGCTCAGCCGCCCGACGCCCGCGCGATCGGGTTCGCGGTGCTCGACGTGCTGCGAGCGCTCGCGCGCGCGGGTCCCGTCCTCATCGCGATCGACGACGTCCAGTGGCTCGACGAGTCGTCGGCGGCAGCGCTCGACTTCGCGATTCGCCGGCTGAGCGACGAGCCGATCGGGCTGTTCTGCGCCGTGCGCGACGCTCCCGCGACGTACACCGCTGGCGACGTTCGCGGCTGGATTGGCCAGGAACTGAGTACGCACATCGAGCTCGGACCGCTCGACCCCCGCGCGCTGCATCATCTCGTCGGCTCGCGCCTAAGCATCGAGTTGAGCCGACCGGAGCTCCTGTATCTTCACGACGTCACTGCTGGCAATCCACTGTTCGCGCTGGAGTTGGTCCGCGAGCTCGAGCGGGCGGGAAGCCGGCCGACACCGGAGGCGCCGCTTCAGGTCCCGAGCAGCCTCGGCCGGCTGCTGAGCCGGCGCCTTGCCCGCCTTCCTGACGCGGCGTGGGACGTGCTCCTTGCGGCTGCCGCGCTGGCGCAACCTGCGCCTGAGGTGCTGATCGCGGCGTTCGGGGATGCCAGCCGTGTCACGGCCGCGCTCGAGGCAGCGGCCGCGGAGGACATCGTCACCGTCGACGACCAGCGGGTGCGGTTCACGCATCCGCTGCTGGCCTCCCTCTGTTACGGGCAGGCGCCGCCGTGGCGGCGGCGTGAGGTTCACGCCCGGCTCGCGCTCGCCGTCGGTGAATCCGAACAGCATGCCCGCCACCTCGCGCTTGCGGCCGCCGCGCCGGACGCTGGGGTTGCCGCAACCCTCGATCTTGCTACTGCGAGTGCGGCGGCGCGCGGCGCGACCACGGCGGCCGCCTCGCTCGCCGAGTTGGCTGCGGCGCTGACACCCCCGGACGTGCTGCGGGCGCGGTGGAAACGGCTGCTGCGTGCGGCGGATCTCCACCGGCTCGCAGGGGATCGCGCACGCGCGGGCCGGATCCTCGGGGACCTCGTCGAGCGTGTGCCGGGCGGGGCCGAGCGCGCGGACGTGCTCTTCGCGCTTGCGACCGTGCGGCACGCGGACGTTCCGACGATTACTTCGCTGTGTGAACGTGCGCTCGAGCAGGTCCCCGATGACGACGAGCGCTTCGCCCGTATCGTCGCGTTCCTGAGCTGGATGCGTCTGCTCCGCGGCGATGTCGTCGGTGCGCTGGCGGACGCGCGCGCGGGCCTGGTACGCGCCGAGCGTGTGGGTGATCCCGAGCTGGTCGCGCGCGCGATCGCGCGCGTCGCGATGGCGGAGACGTGGGCGCTGGACATGACGCCCGGGCTCGTCGAGCGGGGCGTCGAGATCGAGATCGAGCTTGGGGGCAGGCTCGAGTTCCACGAGAGCCCGTTGGTCGCGTTGGGACGGCGTCTGATCTGCCTCGGCGAGTTCGACAGGGCGCGCGACGTGCTGCACAAGACGGCCGAGAAGGCTCGCGCCGCGGGCGATGAGGGCACGCGCGGGCACGTGCTTTTCCACCTGATCCTCGTCGACTGGTTCGCGGGGCGCTGGACGAACGCTCTGGAGACGGCGGACGCCGCGATGGAGCTGGCGGAGCAACTCGACGACGACCAGTACCGGGGCATGGTCCTTCACGCGCGCGCCATCGTCGAGGCGCACATGGGCCGCGAGGCGGCGGCGCGGGCGCACGCGGCCGAGGCCGACGCGATGGCCCGGTCTGCGGGCGACGAGATCTTCCCGATCTGGAACGCTGGCATCCTTGGGCACCTCGATCTCGCCCGCGGGGACGTCGACGTCGCGTCTCGGCGTCTCGGCGAGCTTCCGGGCCGGCTGCTGGAGATCGGCTGGCATGATCCGGCAGACCCACTGTGGGGCGACGCGATCGAGGCCCTTGTCGCGACCGACGACTTCGTGCTTGCGCGGGCGTACCTCGAGCGCTACGCGGATATGGCGGAGCGGTCCGCGAGCGCTTGGGTGCTCGCGATCGCCGGGCGCTGCCAGGGGCTGCTCGCGGCCGCAGACGGCGATCTGTCCGAGGCGCTGGCCGCGTTCGACGCGGCGCTGGCCGATCACGCGCGCACAGCAGCGCCGTTCGAGCGCGCTCGAACGCTGCTCGTCGCGGGCGCCGTGCGAAGGCGGGCACGCCAGAAGCGACCCGCGCGCGAGGCGCTGGGGCAGGCGCTCGCGATCTTCGAGGAGCTGGGCGCCGCCCTGTGGGCGGACCGTGCGCGCTCAGAGCTCGCTCGCATCAGTGGGCGGCGCACGACCGGCGCGGTGCTGACCGAGGCGGAGGTGCGCGTCGCCTCGCTGGCGGTGGCGGGCAAGTCCAACAAGGAGATCGCGGCGGCGCTCGTGATCAGCATCCATACCGTAGAGGCTCACCTCACGCGGGTCTACCGCAAGCTCGAGATTCGGTCCCGCAGCGAGCTCGCGGCGTCCGGGCACCCCGAGCTCAAAATGTGAGGGTTTCCCTAATAGCGACGACGTCGGAGCCGACGTAGTGTCTGCCCATGACACAGCGCACGATGCAAGAGTTTGCGGCGGAGTTCGCGGGCACGCTGCTCACGGCCGGTGATCCGGGCTACGACGACGCGCGCCGCGTTCACAACGGCATGATCGACAAGCGGCCGGCATTGATCGCGCGCTGTCGCACCGCCGCAGACGTCGTCGAGGCGGTGCGGTTTGCCCGGGCCAACGTCCTCGAGATATCAGTGCGCGGCGGCGGGCACAACGTCGCCGGGCGCGCGGTCACGGACGGCGGTGTCATGATCGATCTCGCCGAGATGCGTGGCATCGACGTCGATGCGGACGCCCGCACCGTGCGCGTCGAGGGAGGCGCCACCTGGAGCGAACTCAACGACGCCACCGCGGCACACGGGTTGGCCACGACGGGCGGCGTTGTCTCGTCGACGGGGGTCGCAGGCCTGACGCTCGGTGGCGGGCTCGGATGGTTGATGTCCATCCACGGGCTCGCGGTCGACAACCTGCTCTCCGTTGACGTCGTCACCGCCTCCGGCGAGGTGCTGACCGCCAGTGACGCGGAGCATCCCGACCTGTTCTGGGCGCTGCGCGGCGGCGGCGGGAATTTCGGCGTGGCGGTGTCCTTCGAGTTCCGGCTGCACGAGCTGGCGTCGGTCTACGGCGGCCTCGTCGCTCACCCGCTGAGCGCGGCCGGGGACCTGCTGCGGTTCCATCGCGAGTTCACCGCGTCGGTGCCGGACGACCTGACGGTGTTCGCCGCGCTCGTGCACGCCCCGGACGGTTCCGGGGTGCCGCTCGCGGCGTTCGCCGTCTGCCACGCCGGCGGGCCCGAGCGCTGCGAGGACGACCTGCGCCCGCTGCTCGAGTTCGGGGCGCCGGTGATGACGCAGCTCGGGCGGATGTCCTACCCCGCGATCAACGCGATGCTCGACGACGGCTTCCCGAAGGGCGCGCTGAACTATTGGAAGTCGAGCTTCGTGCAGGGGATAGAGGACGGGCTCGTCGACACGATCGTTGATCGCTTCGCGTCCGCGCCTTCCGCGATGACACAGGTGGTGTTCGAGCACCTGCACGGCGCTGCCACGCGGATCCCCGTCGACCACACGGCGGTCCCACACCGTGAGCCTGGTTACAACTGCCTGATCGCGTCGGTCTGGACCGACCCGGCGGAGAGCGACGAGAACATCGAGTGGACGCGCGAGACCTACGCCGCGATCACGCCGCAGCTCCGCTCTCGCCGCTACGTCGGCTATCTGGACGACGACGATCTCGCGGACGCAATCGAGGCTGCCTACGGCCCGAACTATCCGCGACTCGCCGCGATCAAGCGGACGTACGATCCGGACAACCTCTTCCATCTCAACCACAACGTGCCACCGAGCGCCTCATGACCACCGTCCAGGAGCGAGCCGTGGTCGTTGGCACAGGGCCGGCGGGACTCGCGGTCGCCGCGACGCTCGACGCGCACGGAATCCGCCCGCTCGTTCTCGAGCGGACCGACACGGTGGCTTCGAGCTGGAAGGGGCGGTACGAGAGCCTGCGCCTCAACACCCCGCGGGTCATAGCCTCGATGCCGCGGTACCCCATCCCGCGGCGCTACGGGCGCTGGCTGACGCTCGCCCAGACGATCGAATACCTCGAGGAATACGCCCGGCGCCACGTGCGCGAGATCTCGTTCGGGACCGAGGTGCAGCGCGTCGACCGCCAGCACGACCATTGGCGTCTGCAGACATCACGCGGCGAGATCTGCGCTCAACACGTCGTCATCGCGACGGGCCACGACGCCGAGCCCAAACTCCCCGACTGGCCGGGTCACGAAGCCTTCGGCGACAAGCTGTCCCACGCAGCCGACTACCGCGTTCCAGATCCGTACCGCGGCCGCGACGTGCTCGTAGTCGCTCCCAACACGAGCGGTTCGGAGATCGCGTACGAGCTGGTGTGCGGCGGCGCGAGCCGCGTGCGAGTCGCGATGCGCACGCCACCGTTTCTGACCAAGCGCGAATGGCCCCCCGGCGTGCCGGTCAACTTTACCGGGATCCTGCTTGATCACCTTCCGATCTCCGTCGCCGACCGCATCGCGGCAATCGGCCAGCGGCTGATGTTCGGCAACCTCTCACGCCACGGGCTCCCGCCCTCACCGATCGGCGCCCAGACGAGCGCCAAGGTCCTCCACATGGGCGCGCTGTTCGACGAGGGATTCGTGCAAGCGCTGAAGGACCGGCGCCTCGAGCTGGTTGCAGCGGTCGCGGGCTTCGACGGGGACGACGTCGTGCTCGTCGACGGCAGCCGGCTACGGCCCGACGCCGTGATCGCCGCGACCGGCTACTCCCGCGCCCTCGAACCGATTGTCGGCCATCTCGGCGTACTCGACGCTCGAGGAAACCCCACGCCGATCGCAGACCAGACCCACCCGGACGCCCCCGGGCTGTACTTCAACGGCTTTCACGTGTCAGTCGCCGGCCAGATGTTCCACATGCGCCGCCACGCCCGCCGTATCGCGCGTGCGATCGCCCGCTCCGAACGAGGACCGCGTCGGCGGCGAAATAGCCATCTGGCCGATGTACCGCGCCACTGGCACGCCTAGCTTGGTTTCAAGGCAACCGAACGATTGGAGAGGGCTCCATGCGTGGCGTGTCAACGGTCATCGGTTTCTCCCCAGGGGCGGCCATCGGTTCTCCCCAGTGACGGACAAGGTGGCCTTCGCGACGCATCGGCTCGACGTGGGTCCCGCGGCCGTAACGCGATCGCCCGTTGATGATGTCGGCGCCGGGTGAAGACTGACCCCTCTTCGCCGGTTGAAATCTGACCCCCTCGGGTGGTTGGCGGAGGCGTCCGGGGTGTTGCCGACGCTCGCTTGATCCGGATGGATCGAGGTGAGGGCGGTGAAGGGGTGGTCGGT
>JBBSJQ010000005.1:0-283729 GCA_038257095.1 Solirubrobacterales bacterium | reverse complement strand
GAGGTCCTCTCAACGCACCGCATCCAGCCGGAGAAGAGCTACTGGCGCAACCAAAACAAAGAGCCCGGCCGCTGGCCGAGCTCCTGAACTATTGGGACCCATGACGCGAGACATGCGTGACACATGTCCCGAGACAGGACAGAGCGGAGAGGGAGGGATTCGAACCCTCGATAGGGGTTTCACCCCTATACCCACTTAGCAGGCGGGCGCCTTCAGCCACTCGGCCACCTCTCCAGTGCAGCGCGCAGTGTATCCGCGGTCAAGCCGCGACCGCATCCTGCCGATGTTCAGGCGGCCCCCCACCGTCCTCCCAGGTTTCTGCATCTTGTTCCACGAGCGCCCCAGCCGCGCCAGCGACGCGATCAACGCGGTCTCCCGCGTGCTCGCCGCCGGGCTCGATGCGCCCGGCCCGGGCGGGGTGCGCGACGCGCTCGTGCGCGAGGCGCGCGACCTGTTCGCCGTCCACGGCGCCGGGCTCTTCACCCTGCCGACCGGGGCGCTCGACGCCCAGGTCGTCGCCGCGATGCCGGCCGGCGACCACCACGCCGCGCGGCTGCCCGTCGCGGCGTCCATGGCGATCCGTGACCTGGTGGCCCGCCGCCTCGACCACGCGGCCGCGCGCGGCGAGGAGGCCCGGGTGCTGGCACGCGCCTTCGGCTGGACGCACGGCACCGGGTCGGCCCTGCTGCTCCCGCTGCGCTCGCGCGAGACGACCGACCACGTCCTGGTCCTCGTCGCCGACGAGACCCGCGTGTTCCTGCCCGACGAGACCGAGACCGCGTGCGCGTTCGCCGCGGCCGCCAGCTCGGCACTGGCCCAGCTACGCCTGTCCGAGGAGCAGGCGCGTCGCGTCGCCGAGCAGTCCTCCCTGGCCCGGGCGGCCAAGGTCCTGAACCGCTCGCTGGACCTCGCGCAGACCCTCGACGCGATCTGCCGCGAGGCCAACGCGATCCTCGACGGCGACACCGCAGCGGTCTATCGCGGCGACGGCGAGGCCGGCCTGACGATCGAGTACGGGCTCGGCATGGCCCCCGAGTTCCTCGGGTCGCGGATGGAGCCGGGGGCGGGGCTCTCGGGCCGCGTCGCGGCGTCGGGCCGCGCGATGCTCACCAACGACTACCAGCAGCTCGCCGCTCCGCCCGCGGACGGGCCGTTCGCGAAGGTGCAGACCTGCCTCTCGGTACCGATGACCTGGGACGGCCAGCTGCAAGGGGTCCTCTCCGTCGGCTTCTTCCGCCCGCGCGTCGTCGACGCGCGCGACCTCGCACTGCTCGAGGCGTTCGCCGAGCTCGCCGCCGCCGCGTCCCGCAACGCGACGACGGCCACGACGCTCGCGATGGCCGCGCGCAGCGACGGCCTCACCGGCTGCCTGAACCACGCGGCGTTCCAGGACGGCCTGCGCCGCGAGGTCCAGCGCGCACAGCGGTCCGGCGCCGCGGTCTCGGTGGTGCTGCTGGACCTCGACGACTTCAAGGCGGTCAACGAGGTGGAGGGCCACCTGGTCGGCGACGAGGTCCTGCGCCGCGTCGGCGACGCGCTGCGGATGGTCACCCGCCCCTACGACCTCGTCGCCCGCTACGGCGGCGACGAGTTCGCGATCGTCGCCACCGGCTCGGGCGAGGAGGAGGCCGCGGAGATCGCGGAGCGGGCGCTCGCCCGCATCGCGACGGGCCTCGACGACCTCGCCGACGTTCCTGGGACGCAGGCGACCGCAGGGGTCGCCGAGCTGCAGGACCAGGAGACCGCCACCGCGCTGCTGCAGCGCGCCGACCATGCACTCCTGGACGGCAAGCAGCGCGGCCGCCGCGGCCGCGTCGTGCGCGCCGGCGAGTTGCCGGAGGCCGACCGCCCGGTCCGCCGTCGGATCGCGGCCCCCAACGCGTCCCCGATGGGGCCGCACGAGACGGGACGGTCCGCGGCCGCGATCCAAGACGACCGGCTGAAGAAGCGCGCCCGCCAGCTGGTGCTCGCCGGCCGGCTCGGCGCCCGGGTCGCCGAGCTGACGGAGGTCCAGGCGATCGCCGATGCGGTCGTCGACGAGCTGCTCGGGGCGTTCGGCTTCTTCCTCTGCGCGGTGATCCGGATCCGTGACGACGACTACGTCGAGGCGATGAGCGTGCGCGGCGACCGTTTCGAGCGTCTCGGCCAGCAGGCCTGGTCCCAGCCGCGCCAGGCAGGCGTGATCGGGCGCTGCCTGCGGGAGCGGCGCACGGTGCTGGTGTCCGACGTGACGACGGAGGCCGGGTACGCGTCCACGCCGGAGACCGGGGACGTCCGCAGTGAGCTCTGCACCCCGCTCTTCGTCGGGGGCGAGCTGTGGGGCGCGCTCAACATCGAGGAGCTCGAGGTCGGCGCGTTCGACGAGGACGACGCACGCCTGCTCGCGACGCTCGCCGACCACGTCGGCTCGGCGATGCGCTCCGCGCTGCTCTACGAGCGACTGGAGCGCGCCTACCTCGGCACCGCCGAGGCGCTCGCCGCCGCGCTCGAGGCCAAGGACGCATACACGGCGAGTCACGCGCACTCCATCGTCCGGTGGGCTGACGAGACCGGCATCCGGCTCGGGCTCGACGAGCAGGCGCGCCGCGACCTGCGCTATGGCGCGATCTTCCACGACATCGGCAAGATCGCCGTGCCGGAGGCGATCCTCAACAAGCGTGGCCCGCTGAACGCCGACGAGTGGTCGGTGATCCAGACCCACACGGTGGTGGGAGAGCACATCCTCGCGCCGGTCGACTTCCTGGCCCGCGTGCTGCCGATCGTCCGGCACGAGCACGAGCGCTGGGACGGCACGGGCTACCCGGACGGCCGCGCGGGGAACGACATCCCGATCGGCGCGCGGATCGTGTTCGTCTGCGACGCCTACCACGCAATGACCAGCGACCGGCCCTACCGGGCCGCCATGCCCGCCGCGGACGCGCGGTCCGAGCTGCTCAGCGCCTCCGGCACGCAGTTCGACCCGGCCGTGGTCTCCGCGTTCCTCTCGGTGCTCGACACGAGCCCGCCCCCACTGGATGGGGAGCCGCCTCTGCCGGTACCGTCCGGCGGGTGAGCGCGACCGCCGACGCAAGTTCCGCCCCGGATGACCGTTGCTGCTGACATGACCCGGCGGCCCTCCACCCTCGCCGCGCTCGGCGCCGCGCTGGTGATCTCGTCGATCGCGGCGGCGCCCGCGAGCGCGATCGTGCCGCCACGGGACTGCGGCTTCCTCACGGTCAAGGCCCAGAGGTACAACATCAAGGCCGACCAGATGTCGTGCAGCGATGCGCGTGCGTTCTCGAAGAACTACCTGACGAGCACCACGCGCAAGCCCAAGGGCTACCGCTGCACGCGGTACGGCGCCGAGACCAAGCTGAAGTTCCGCTGCGTCAAGGGCGCCCGGAACTTCTTCGCCATCAAGCGTTGACCCGACCGACGCCCCGCCGCCTCGCCCTGCCCCTCGCTGCGACAGGGACGCTCCTGGCCCTCGGCCCGGTCGCCGTCGCGCAGGCGCACGGCCTGGTCCAGCGCGCCGATCTGCCGATCCCCGAGTGGCTCTTCGGCTGGGGCGCGGCGGTGGTGCTCGTCGTCTCCTTCGTCGCGCTCGCGGTCCTCTGGCAGCAGCCGCGCTACGAGCGCCGCGGTGCGCCGGCCGGCGAGCCGGCGGCCTGGCGACCCCTGCCCGGTGCCGTCGGCCGAACGCTCGGCTCACCCGTGCTCGACACGGCGGCGCAGGTGGTCGGCACGCTCCTGCTGGCGCTCGTCCTCTGGGCCGGCCTCGCCGGCACCGACACGCCACAGGCCAACATCACGCCGACGTTCGTCTTCGTCGTGTTCTGGGTCGGGCTGGTCTTCGCGAGCATCCTGCTCGGCGACATCTTCCACGCGCTGAATCCGTGGCGCGCGATCGGACGGGCCACCGGCACGGTCGTCGCGCGCGCCCGCGGCGGCCGCGCGTGGGCGACGCGTCCCTACCCCGAGCGTCTCGGTCGCTGGCCCGCGGCCGCCGGCCTCCTCGGGTTCACGTGGCTCGAGCTCGCCGAGGGCGCCGGTGAGAACCCGCGCACCCTGGCGACCGCCACCATCGTCTACAGCGTCATCACGTTCGCCGGGATGGCGGCGTACGGCATCCGCCCGTGGCTGCGACACGGCGAGGCGTTCAGCGTCTACTTCGGCCTCTTCGCACGGATCGCACCGCTGGAGGTCCGCGACGGCCGGCTCGGGACCCGCCGCCCGCTCGAGGCGCTCACGCGGTTGGACGTCGGGCCGGGCCTCATCGCCGTCGTCGCCGTGATGATCGGCACCGTCACGTACGACGGGCTCAGCGGCGGTCGGCTCTGGCAGGACATCCAGAAGGCCCTGGACGGCCTGTGGGAGCCGCTGGGGTTGAGCGTCGCGGGCGGCCTGAAGGCGTCGGCGACCGTCGGCCTGGTGGCCTGCACGCTGCTCGTCGCGGGCTTCTACCGCCTCGGCGTCCTGGGCATGCGCAGCGTCGGCGGCGGATTCGACGCGCAGCGGCTCTCCCGCGCGTTCGTGCACTCCCTCGTGCCGATCGCGGTCGTCTACGTCGCGGCGCACTACCTGACGCTTCTCGCGTTCCAGGGCCAGGCGACCCTGTACCTGGCGTCCGACCCGCTCGGTCGCGGCTGGGACCTCTTCGGCACCGCCTCGTCGTCCATCAGCTACTTCCTCGGGCAGAACCTCACGTGGTATCTGCAGGTGGGCTTCGTGGTGCTCGGCCACATGGCCGGGCTCGCGCTCGCGCACGACCGCGCGCTCGTGCTCTACGGGGACGCCCGGCGCGCCGCACGGTCCCAGTACTGGATGCTCTCGGTCATGGTGGGCTTCACGACCCTGGCGCTGTGGCTCCTCGCGCAGGCGGGCGCATGAGCGCGCGCGCCGCCCTCGCCGTCGCCGCGATCCTCGCGCTCGCGGGCGCGACCGGTTGCGGCTCGGACCGCCTCGCCGGCTCCAAGGGCGGCGACGCCCCGCGCGAGACCAAGCAGCGGTCCGACCGGCTCGTCGACTTCACCCTCGAGCCGCCGTACGTCAACTCGCTCGGGTTCGACCCGAAGTCCGACGACCTCCTGCTCACGACCAATCGCGGCTTCTTCCGCGTCGCCCGCGACGGCAGCCGGGTCACGAAGCTCGCGGCGACGGTGAAGGCCGGGCAGCGCACCGCCCCGGTGGGCGAGTTCCTCGCGTTCCTCGAGGTCGACGGCGGCCGCCGGCTCATCGGCTCCGGCCACCCGGACAGCTCGGCGCTCCCCACCTTCCTCGGCTTCATCGAGTCGAAGGACGGCGGAGCCTCGTGGACGGTCCTCGCGCGCCTGGGCGAGGCCGACCTCCACAAGCTCATCCTGCGTCACGACAAGCTCTACGCCTTCGACGCGGTGCTCGGCGCGCTGCTCGTCAGCGCCGACGAGGGCAAGACGTTCAAGGAGTACTTCACCCCGCGCGGACTGGTGATCGACTTCGTCGTGGACCCGCAGGACGAGGACACGATCGTCGCGGCGACCGAGGAGCAGCTCTACCGGTCGACCGACGGTGGCCGGACCTGGCGTGCGCTCCTCAGCGGCACCGGCATCCGGCTCGACTGGCCGCAGGATGGCGGCATCGTGCGGGCCGACAAGGACGGCAAGGTCTACCGGTCCACCGACCGCGGGACGAGTTGGCAGCCGGTCACCACGGTCAGGGGCGAGCCGTACAAGATCGTGCACGACCCCGACGGGCCGCTGCTGATGGCGCTGTCGGACGGCGCGATCCTCGAGTCCGCCGACGGGGGCACGACGTGGAAGGACCTCTTCCGGCCTGAGAAGACCCCGGCCCCCGTCACCGAGCCCGCCGCCTGAGCCGCCGCGCGGCCGGCGGCTCAGCGCACGACGCGGATCGCGGGCGCCGCGCGCTCGCTGCTGTTGCCGGTCGCGTCGGTGCCGACCACCGCGGCGACCACCCGGACGCTGCGCCCGCGCGCCAGCGCCCGGCGCGCCTGCGCCCGCTGCGTCGCGGTCATCCGAAGGTCGATCGCAACCCCGGCGCCCGGGAGGGCGACCCTGCGGCGCACGGTCTTCAGCGGCAGCCGGACGCCCGCGATCTCCACGAACCCCGACGCCGCAAGCGTGCCCGCCTCCGACGAGGTCGCGAGCAGCCGCACGGCGCCCGAGGACCGCAGGCGCTGGCGGGTGGTCGCGCCGACCTTCAGCTTCGGCGCGGCGGTGTCCTTCTCGGTGGGCGTGCTGCCCGCCGGTGGCGCGGTCTGGGTGCGGGTGACCCGTTCGCACGAGCCGTCGGCCGGGATCTGGTCGACGGTGTCGGCGTCGACCGTGTCCGTCCCGGGACCGCAGCTGAGCACGTCCCGCAGCCCGTCCCGGGTCCGCAGGTCGTCGTCGCCCTCGCCCCCGTCGACCTCGTCGAGCCCCTGACCGGCCTGCAGCTGGTCGTTGCCCGCCCCGCCGACAAGACGGTCGTTGCCGTCCCCGGCGATGAGCTTGTCGTCGCCCGCGCCGCCGTCGAGCTCGTCGTCGCCCGTGCCGCCGACCAGGACGTCGTTCAGGCCTGCGGCCTTGAGGGTGTCGGCGCCGGCGCCCCCGATGGCCTGCACGGCGATCGGCAGCTGCACGTCGAGCCTGTCCTCCCGTTCGCCGAGGTCGATCCGCACGAGCGTCAGGCCGGAGCGCGGGCAGAACGTCTGCACGACGAAGCCGCCCGAGTCCGTCTCCCCCGGGCGGCAGGTCCCGGGGTCGATGCCGCCGTCCACGGTGGGATCGCGCAGCTCGAGGTCCTGGCCGACCTGGCGCAGCGTCAGGTCGTTCAACGACGTCGCGTCGGAGGACAGGTAGGTCACCTCCGCCCCGTTGACCCGCACGATGGAGTGTGCCGCCGCGGAGGCGGGCACCGTCAGCAGCGCGACGGCGGTCGCGAGCAGGACCCGCCTCATGCGTGCACCTTGAGAATGCGCCGCAGCGTCCGCAGGTTGCCCGACGCGTCGACGACCTCGAAGGCCAACTGCAACGTGACCGTCCGGCGCTGCCGGGCCAGGCGCGTACGCACGAGCTTCGACGGCCGAAGGAACACGTAGGTGGTGCCAGCACCGGCGATGGCGGCGCGATCGACCGCGAGCACCGCCTTCCTGGACCCGAGGCGTCGTGCGACCGTGCCGGAGGCCCGCAACTCCCCGTCGACCCCGCACGCCTCGTCGCAGGTGAGGGCCACCGGCACGCCGCCCGCGATCTCGTCGGCCGCCATCCGGGCGGGCACCGACAGTCGCACGACCGGCGCCCGCTTGTCGGCGGGGTCACGCTTGCCCAGCGGCACGGCGGTCGGCCGCAGCGGGGCGGGCGCCCCGTCGGGGTCGCAGAGGTCGCCGATGAAGTCGCCGTCGGCGTCCTCCTGGGAGGCATTGCCCTGCTTGATGCAGTTGTCGTCCTTGTCCAGGACGCCGTCCCCGTCGTCGTCCTCGTCGCAGAGGTCCCCGAGGCCGTCGGCGTCGGTGTCGCGCTGCTCGCGGTCGGCGACGAACTGGCAGGTGTCGACCGCGTCGTCGACGCCGTCGCCATCGTCGTCGATGTCGCAGGCGTCGCCGCCCTCGTTCAGCCCGTTGCCCGCGAGCGGCCCGACCCCGCCGTCACCGTCGGTGTTGTCCTGGCTGCGGTTGAACGCGTCCGGGCAGTTGTCGTCGACGTCGCGGAACCCGTCGTGGTCGGTGTCCAGCGCGTCGGACGGATGCGCTCCGGCGACCACCGGCGTGACGCCCCCGAGGAGCGCCAGCGCCACCAGGCCGCCGGCCAGCGTCCGTCTCACAGCCGTGTCGCGTAGAGCGTCCGGGTCACCTTCGTCCTGCCCTTCGTGACGGTCACCCGCACACGGTAGCTGCCGCGCGGCAGGCTGCCGGCCTTGAGCGTGAAGCGGATGCTCCTCGCCGACCGCGTCGTGCGGGAGAAGGTCTTCACGGCCTTCTTCGCCTTGCCGCGGAAGACGCTGACCGCCACCTTCGCGGGCTGCGTCGTGGAGGCCGAGATGCCGAGCGGAACCCGGCCGGAGAACACGGGCGATGAGAGCCGGAACGTTCTCAGCAGCTGGCAGGAGCCCTTGCTCTGGAACGCCTTGCGCCGGATGAACCTGCCGCCCCGGCGCTCGACGACCGCGCTGCGCGTGTCGGTCGTCTTCCCGTCCGGGTTCTTCGCGCGCAGGCGCACGAAGTAGACGCCGGGCGGGAGGACCTTGCCGGCCGTCCGCCCGTTCCAGCGGAAGCCGGCGGTCTTCCCGGTGAACCGCGCCACGCGGCGGAACGTCTTCTTCGCCGTGCCGCGCAGGGAGGCGCGGAACACCTCGACCGTCGCCGGCCCGCCGACGGGCTCGATGTCGAAGCCCAGACCACCGCCCAGGAGCTTGACCGACGCCCGCTTGAAGCCCGCGCTGGTGGCGCAGCCCTCGGCGGCGACGGGCGCCCCGACGGTGACGGTGACGTTCTCCGCGTTGGAGGCGCTGGACTTCACGCCGTCGGTGAACATCGCCTTGACCCGGTAGCCGAACGTGCCCTTCCTGCGGCCGCTCACCGTGAACTGCTTGTCGGCGGTGGTGCCGATCTCGCGGTAGGCGCCGGACAGGATCTTCACGTCGTCGACGTACCAGCCGGTGCGCGCGGTCGGGAACGTCGGGTCGTGCGCGCCGAGGCGGTAGATGAACCGGACCTTGAGCTTGCGGCCGCCGAAACGGGTGAGGTCCACGAAGCGCGCCGCATAGGCGGGACGCGACGGGTCGCCCTGGAGCTGCTCGGCCGCGGAGAGGGAGTCCTCGTCACCGGAGCCGTTCTTGATCGTGTCGATCGGGATCCACTCGAGCTGCGGGGTGGAGCCGTCGTCGATCGCGACCTCGACGATGCCGGTGTCGCCGTCGTCGTTGGCGAACGACGACGCGTAGGACAGGGACACGTTGCCGCCCTTGCCGACCGTGATCGTGTCCTTCAGCGTCAGCACCGACTCGCCGCTGGTCGGGCCGGCGTTGTACTGGTCGGCGCCGTTGGCGACCCCGGTCCAGAAGGCGGCCGCGCCGCCGGCCGGACCGGCACCGAAGTACTTCGGCGTGTCGGACGTGGAGAGCTGCCACGGGGCGGTCCCGGCGGGCGCCTCCCCCGCGGTCCAGCGGTCGAGCTTCTCGGCGTCCTCGGCGAGCGCCGTGACCGCGTTGGTGGACTCCTCGACGGAGTAGCCGGTCAGCCCGGCCTTCGGGCCGCTGTAGTCGAAGGAGAGGTTGAAGGTGCCGTCCTCGTCGGTGTCCGCGGGCCTGGTGAGCGTCGGCGGGGCGACCTTGTTCGGCAGCACCGTGATGCCGATCGCCATCTCGTCGGTCTTGCCGGTCCGCGTGTTGCGGACCGTCAGCTTGGACGGGTACTTGCCGACCTGCGCGTAGGCGTGGTCGACCTTGCGGCCCTTGCCGGTGGTGCCGTCGCCGAAGTCCCAGCTGTACTCGAGCTGCGCGTCCGGCACGAGGGCGCGGGTCGTGGCGTTGGCGTACTGGTAGGAGCCGGCCGCGTCGAACACGACCTTCTGGTCCTCGATGGCCTCGTTGGGCAGCGCCTCGTAGTACGCGACCGGGTCGGTCGAGGTCTTCTGCGCGCCGCCCTGGTCGGGCTGGAGCATCCCCCAGCTCAGCATGTGGGCGCAGAACTCCATGCCCTTGGCGTAGTTCTCGCTGTAGTTGGCCCCGAGCGGGTCGACGCCCGTGAAGCGCGACATCGACGCGATGTTGTCGTTGGGCGTGTGGAAGAACGTGAGGGCGTCGGCGCTCTGGTCGACGCCGAAGTTCGGACTCCCGTCGGACTCCTGGTTGGGGCCGGTGACCTCGGGACCCGGGTTGAAGAACGGGATGCCGAGGACCTCGAAGTTGCGCCAGTCCGAGGAGAAGAGGACCGGCCGGTCGGTGCCCAGCGCGATGCCGCCGATCTTGTCGAGGTCGGGGCTGCCCTCCTTGGTGGAGAGGAACGTCTCGACCGGGCCGCTGAGCGTCATCTGCGTGTCGTCGATGTGGTCGAGCACCTCCTCGATCAGCGGCCGGGCGCGGTTGTTGAAGGCGGTGATGCGGGCGGCGTCCCCGGCGCTGATGCCGCCGATCGCGCCAGGATCGGCGAGCTGGATGCCCATCCGCAGCCGGTCGGCCGGGTTGCCGTAGCGGAAGGACGGGTAGCCACCGGCGCACGGGTCGGTGTTGAAGTAGCCGCGGACCTTCGACTCCTCGCCGGGCACGATGTTGTTCAGCGAGTAGTCCAGCGAGCCGAAGGTGCCGGACTCCTCCGCGTCCCACGGGATGAACTTGATCGTGGCGCTCGGGCGGGTGCCGGTCGCCTTCCAGTAGTCGGCCATGAGCTTGGCCATGCGGATCATCTCGCCGTGACCCTCCTGGGAGTCCCAGAAGGAGGCCGGGCCGTCGTTGGTCTTGTCGTAGTGCGCCCCGACGACGATCTGCTCCTCGGGGTTGTCGGCCCCCGGGATGACGATGGCCGGGTTGATCCCCTTGCCGAAGCGGGTGTTGCCCATGACCCCCGGGTCCGGGACGTCGAACTCGTAGCGATGGGCGGTCGCGCCGAAGTCCTTGAGGATCTCGAGCATCGTCGCCTCGTAGTACCGGATGTACTCGAGCTGGTGGTTGTCGCAGACGCCCGCGACCGGGGCGAGGTTGCCGTAGATGGCCGGGTCGTAGGCGCCGCCGCACATGCCGTGCGTCGCCGCGCCCTTGTTGCCCAGCGGGTCGTTGTCGGTCGTGTCGCCCGGGCCGCGGAACGGCAGGCAGAGGACCTCGAACACGTTGTTGTCGTACGCGTTCCAGCTGCCGGACGGGTTGAAGATCTCACCCTTGCGCAGCGGCTTCATGACGCTGTCGCAGCCGGTGTCCGCCGGCGCGATCGCGTCGGTCCCCTTGAAATGTCCGACGGGCTCGTACTTGAGGTTGGTGATGTCCGGCGCCGGCTGCGGGGCGACCGCGGCGGGGGCGACGGCCACGGGCAGGGCGAACAGGGCGGCGCCGACGACGGCGGCCAGCGTACGGGCGGGCGACATGGAATCCCCAACGCACGGACGGGCGAAAACCAGCGGTCCTCGTGTGACGGACGCACACCGGATGCGACATGGATCGGTGTAGCCTTCACCGATGCCGTCGCCGTCGCAGCTCCCCGTCCCGCACGACTCCGCGGGCCCGCTCGCCCGCCGCACCGCGCCCGACATCACCCGCCAGGAGGAGCTGAAGGCGCTCGGCGATCTGGGCGCCTTCGGGCTGGAGCTCGTGACCGACCGGATCGAGGAACTGCACCACGCCGTCTCCCGCCGCTCGTTCGACGCGACCGGCCCCGTCTCCGAGCCGATCCGCGCGGTGCACGACGCCGTCAGCGCCGCGATCTATGGCGGCGTCCGCGTGGCGTCCGGGGCCGCGGCCCGCGGGGTGGCGGCCGCGGTCGCGCGGTTCACCCCGCAGGACGCCGAGCCGCTGACCGAGACCGCCTCCGGCTCCGCGGCACGCTCCGCGATCAACGGCCTGCTGGGCGATCTGCTCGAGGAGGAGAAGAGCCCGCTGGCGATCCCGATGGCCGTGCGGTTCGCCGGCCGTGACGTTCCGCCGACCCCCGCGCTGCTCGCCGAGGCGTATCCGCACGCGACACCGCGCATCGTGGTCTTCGTCCACGGGCTCGGTGAGAGCGAGGGGGTCTGGTGGTGGCGTGCGCGGAAGGCCGGCCTCGGGCCGGTCATTCCGATGAGCGAGCGGCTGCAGATCGAGCTCGGCTTCACCTCGCTGCACGTCCGCTACAACACCGGACTGCGGATCAGCGAGAACGGCGCCCGCCTCGCCACCCTGCTGCACGCGATCTGCGACGCCTGGCCGGTCGATGTCCGGGAGATCGCGCTCGTCGGCCACTCGATGGGCGGCCTCGTCTCGCGTGCCGCGATCCGGGCCGGCGACCTCGGCGGCCACCCGTGGGTCGAGCGCTGCGAGCACATCGTCGGCCTGGGCACCCCGCACCACGGGTCGCCGCTGGAGAAGGGTGTGAACCTCGCGTCCTACGCGCTGCGCAGCGTGCCCGAGGCCGCGCCGATCGCGTCCGTCCTCGACACCCGGTCGGTCGGGATCAAGGACCTCGCCTTCGGCGTCATCGCCGAGGAGCACTGGCGCGACCGCGACGGCAGCGCCCTCCTCGCGGACTACCGCGAGGCGATCGCGTTGCCGGGTCACGTCACGCTGCACGCGATCAGCGCGACCCTGGCGACCGACCCGCGTCACGCGATCAGCTCCGCGTTCGGCGACATCCTCGTGCGGCTCGACAGCGCCTCAGGCGACCACAAGAAGCACGGCCTCGGCATCAAGGACGAGCACCGCGCGACGATCGGCGGGCTGACGCACTTCGACCTGCCGAGCGACCCGCAGGTCTACCGGCTCGTGCGCGACTGGCTGCGGTAGCGGCGGGTCAGACCCGCACGCAGCGGACGGGGTACTGCGCGACCAGCCCGTCGGCCGGTCCATCCCGCGGCTTGCGACGAATGGCACGGCGGCGATACCTTCAGCCGCATGCTCTCGCTCGAGGATCTCGCCGCCCGCGCCGCCTCGGGAGAGGTCGACACGGTGATCCTCGCGTTCACCGACATGCAGGGCCGCCTGCAGGGCAAGCGCCTGCACGCGCAGCACTTCCTCGACGAGGTGGCGCGGCACGGGGCCGAGGCCTGCAACTACCTCCTGGCCGTAGACGTCGAGATGAACACCGTCGGCGGGTACGCGATGTCGTCGTGGGAGCGCGGCTACGGGGACTTCGGACTGCACCCCGACATGAGCACCCTGCGCGACGTCCCGTGGCAGGAGGGCACCGCGATGGTCCTGGCCGACGTCGCCTGGGCGGACGGCTCGCCGGTCCTCGCCTCCCCCCGCCAGATCCTCCGGGCCCAGCTGGAACGCCTCACCGAGCGCGGGTGGACTGCCCAGGCCGCGACCGAGCTCGAGTTCATCGTCTACGAGGACAGCTACGAGGCCGCCTGGGACAAGGGCTACAAGGGGCTGACCCCGGCCAACCGCTACAACGTCGACTACTCACTCCTGGGGACCGCCCGGGTCGAGCCGCTGCTGCGCGCGATCCGCAACCACATGTCGGGCGCCGGCCTGCGCGTCGAGGACGCCAAGGGCGAGTGCAACCTCGGCCAGCACGAGATCAACTTCCGCTACGCCGACGCGCTGACGACCGCCGACCAGCACGTCATCTACAAGAACGGGGCGAAGGAGATCGCTGCGCAGCTGGGCATGAGCGTCACGTACATGGCGAAGGTCGACGAGCGCGAGGGCAGCTCCTGCCACGTGCACCTCTCGCTCACCGACACCGACGGCGCCCCCGTCTTCGCCGACCGTCCCGAGGTCTTCGACGGCTTCCTCGGCGGCCTCCTGGCAACCCTGCGGGAGCTGACGCTGCTGCTCGCGCCGAACATCAACTCCTACAAGCGGTTCGCGGCCGGGTCGTTCGCGCCGACCGCGGTCGCGTGGGGCAACGACAACCGCACCTGCGCGCTGCGGGTCGTCGGGCACGGACCGTCCAAGCGCGTCGAGTGCCGGGTCCCGGGCGCCGACGCCAATCCCTACCTCGTCCTCACGGCACTCATCGCCGGCGGCCTCCATGGCGTGGACGCCGGCCTGACCCCGGGGGAGCCGCTGGCCGGCAATGCGTACGTCGCCGACGAGGTCCCGCACGTCCCGCGGACGCTCCTGCAGGCCCGCGACCTGCTCGCCGGGAGTGTGGTGGCCCGGGAGGCGCTGGGTGAGGAGGTCATCGCCCACTACCTCAACGCCGCCGACGTGGAGCTCGAGGCGTTCGGCGCGGCGGTCACCGACTGGGAGCGCGTGAGAGGCTTCGAGCGCCTGTGAGCGACGCCGACCCTCCTTCGAACGCCTCGATCCTGGCCGAGCCCGGCTCGCTGGAGGCGGTCTTCGCGCCCGTCCGCTCGCAGACCGCCTTCGAGGAGACGGTCGATCGGCTCGGCACCGCGATCAAGCTCGGGCTGCTGCCGCCCGGAGAGCGCCTCCCCGCCGAGCGCGAGTTGTGCCAGATGCTCGGCATCGCCCGGTCGACCCTGCGCCAGGCGCTGACAGCGCTGGCCCAGAGCGGCCACCTCCACGCGGTGCGCGGCCGCGGCGGCGGGACGTTCGTCGTCGACGAGCCGCCGATCTCGGCCAAGGCGACGGACGAGCTTCTGGTCCAGTGGCACGAGGTCTGCGACGAGCGGTTCGCGATCGAGGTCGGCGTGGCCGTCCTCGCCGCCACCCGTGCGACGCCGGATCACCTCGCCCCGCTCGACGAGCTCGTCGTCGCGATGGACGACCGGCTCGAGGACTACCCGGCCTACCGCCAGGCCGACGCACGCTTCCGCGTCGCGCTGGCCGAGGCGACCGGGTCGGCCCGCCTGGTCGCCGCGATGACGGAGTGCCAGGGCGCGATGGGCGACCTGATCCACCACATCGCACATCCGCCGGAGGTGCTCGCACACTCCAATGCGCAGCACGCGCGGCTGCTCGCCGCAATCCGCGCGCACGACACCGGGCACGCGGCCCACGTGATGGCCGAGCACCTGCAGGGCACCGAGCACGTCCTCGCGGGCCTGCTCCCACGCGGCGGCTGACCCGGCCTGGACCTGCGGTCGGTTGACTGCGGTGCGCCGACCGGCGTAGTGTCGCCGCGCAGAGGACGGAAGGTCGGACCTTTAGTGGTTTCGTCACCCCATCAGAGGAGCTTGTGCGCATGTCGACGGTCGACGCACCCATCCCGAGCGACGAGGAACGTCTCGCGCAGCTGGGCTACAAGCAGGAGCTGAATCGCAGCTGGACGGGATTCCAGAACTTCGCGATCAGCTTCACGATCATCTCGATCCTGGCGGGGTGCTTCACGACCTACGGCCAGGCGTTCAACAACGGCGGCCCGGTCGCGATCTCCTGGGGCTGGCCGTTGATCTCGATCCCGATCCTGATGATCGGCTTCTGCATGTCCGAGCTCGTCTCGGCGTACCCGACCGCGGGCGGCATCTACTGGTGGGCGGCAAAGCTCGGCGGACCGGCCTGGGGCTGGTTCACCGGCTGGTTCAACCTCATCGGCCTGATCGCCGTGACCGCGTCGGTCGACTACGGCGCCGCGACGTTCATGAACACGGTCCTCGGTCTGTACGACGTGAACCTGTTCAACGCGGTCTCCGGCGACTTCCTCAAGGGGACCTTCGTCCTCTTCCTGCTGATCCTCGCGCTGCACACGTTCATGAACATCGCCGGCAGCCACCTCGTCGCCCGGATCAACTCGATCAGCGTCTGGTGGCACGTCGCGGGCGTCACGGTGATCCTCGCCGTCCTGGTCCTCGTGCCCGACCAGCACGCCAGCGCCGACTTCGTCTTCACCGAGCGGATCAACAACAGCGGCTTCAGCGAGAACATGTACTGGTTCTACGTCCTGCCGCTGGGCTTCCTGCTGACGCAGTACACGATCACCGGCTACGACTCCTGCGCGCACGTCTCGGAGGAGACGCAGGGCGCCAGCGACGCGGCGGCAAAGGGCGTCTGGCGGTCGATCTTCTACTCCGCCCTGATCGGGTGGATCCTGCTGCTGGCGATCACGTTCCTCGCAGCGACACCGGAGCAGATCGAGGCCGGTTCGGGAGGCTCCATCCCCCTCTTGCAGAGTGCGCTGGGCGTCGGCTGGGTGAAGCTCGTCCTGATCATCTCGACCATCGGCCAGGTCTTCTGCGGTGCGGCGTGCCTGACGAGCGCGTCACGCATGTGTTACGCCTTCAGCCGCGACGGGGCAATCCCCGGGTCGGGCATCTGGAGCCGCGTGAACGACCGCAAGATCCCGTTCAACGCCGTGATCTTCATGGCCGTCTGCGCCGCGGCCATCTCGGTCCCGGCCGCGTTCGGCAACGCCGACGGGATCCCCGTGGCGTTCTTCGCCGTCGTGTCGATCGCGGTCATCGGCCTGTACATCGCCTACGTGATCCCCATCTACCTGCGCTGGCGCTACGACGCGAAGTTCGAAGCCGGCCCGTGGAACAACGGGGCCAAGTACCGCTGGATGAACCCGCTCGCCACCGTTTGGGTGGCGATCATCACCGTGATCTTCGTCCTTCCCACGACCCCGGCGGGCGTTCCCTGGCGGGACGAGTTCGACTGGAACGCCGTCAACTACGCGCCGCTGGTGACCGGTGGGGTGATCCTCGCGGTCGGCATCTGGTGGCTCGTGAGCGCGAAGAAGACCTTCACCGGTCCCAAACACACGGTCAGCGAGCTCGACGCCGAGATCGACGTCTAGGTTCCACCGCATGCTGCAGGTCATCGAACCGGCCACCGAACAGGTCCTGGCGGAGGTTCCGCGCGCGGGCGTCGAGCAAGCGGACGCCGCCGTCGCCCGCGCGAAGGCCGCCTCTCCCGCGTGGCGCGCGGTCTCCCCCGGGGACCGCGCGGCCCTGCTGCGCCGGCTCTCGGACGTGATCGCCGAGCACCACGAGGAGCTGTCGGTCCTCGAGGCACGCAACGCCGGCAAGCCGATCGGCGATGCCCGAGGCGAGATCGGCATGGTCGTCGACACGTTCGGCTACTACGCCGGCGGGCCCGAACGGCTGCTCGGCGACACGATCCCGGTCGCGGGCGGCCTCGGCTTCACCGTGCGCGAGCCCCTGGGCGTCGTCGCGCTCATCACCCCGTGGAACTTCCCGCTGACGATCGCGGCGTGGAAGCTCGCGCCGGCGTTGGCGGCCGGGAACACCGTCGTCCTGAAGCCCGCCGAGCTCACGCCCCTGACCGCTCTGCGGTTCGAGGAGCTCGCGCTGGAGGCCGGACTTCCGGAAGGCGTGGTGAACGTCGTCTGCGGCCCGGGCTCGACCGTCGGCGCGCGCCTCGTCGAGCACCCCGACGTCGCGAAGGTCGCCTTCACCGGCTCGACCGCGGTCGGCCGCGAGATCGCCGCGAAGGCCGCGCAGACCATCAAGCGCGTGACGCTCGAGCTCGGCGGCAAGAGCGCGAACGTCGTCTTCGCCGACGCCGATCTCGAGCAGGCGGCCGAGGCCGCGCCCGCTGCGATGTTCGGCAACGCCGGGCAGGACTGCTGCGCACGCTCCCGGATCCTCGTCGAGGTCACGGTCCTCGACCGCTTCCTCGAGGCGCTGCAGGAGTCGGTCGCCGCGATGGTCGTCGGCGACCCGCTGAACGAGGCGACCACCATGGGCCCGCTGATCAGCGCCTCCCACCTCGCGTCGGTCTCCTCGTTCGTCGATGCGGACGCCCCGGTCGCGATCGAGGGCCTCGCCCCCGACGGGCCCGGCTACTGGTACGCCCCGCGCGTCCTGAGCCCGGTGGACCCCTCCGCGCGCGCGGCGACCGAGGAGATCTTCGGCCCGGTCGCGGTCGTCATCCCGTTCCGCGGCGAGGACGAGGCGATCCGCCTGGCCAACGACACGATCTACGGGTTGTCGGGCTCGATCTGGACGCGCAACGGCGCCAAGGCGCTGCGGGTCGCGCGGGCGATCGAGACCGGCGTCGTCTCCATCAACTCCAACTCCTCGGTGCGCGTGACCACGCCGTTCGGCGGCTTCAAGCAGTCGGGCATCGGGCGCGAGCTCGGGCCCCACGCGCTCGACCACTACTCCGAGGTGAAGACCATCTTCTACGCCACGCAGGAGCGCTGATCGCCATGGCCGGACGTCTCGAGGGCAAGGTCGCCGTCATCACCGGAGCCAGCGGCGGCATCGGCGCCGCCACCGCCGAGGTGTTCGCGGCGGAGGGCGCGAAGGTCGTCGGGGTCGACCTGCTCGACGGCGCGCCGGGCCACCTGTCGCTGGCGGTCGACGTGACCGAGGAGTTCGCGGTCCAGGGCATGTACCAGCGGGTCCGCGACGAGTTCGGGCGGATCGACGTCCTCTTCAACAACGCGGGGATCAGCCCGGACGACGACGTCAGCGTGCTCGACACCACGTTCGAGGCGTGGCAGCGCGTGCAGGACGTGAACCTCAAGTCGGTCTTCTTGTGCTGCAAGCACGGCATCCCGCACCTTCTCGAGGGCGGAGGCGGGAGCGTCATCAACACCGCGTCCTTCGTCGCCGTGATGGGCGCGGCGACGTCGCAGATCTCCTACACCGCCTCCAAGGGCGGCGTCCTTGCGCTCTCCCGCGAGCTCGGCGTCGAGTTCGCCCGCCGGGGCCTACGGGTGAACGCCCTGTGCCCCGGGCCGGTCGACACGCCGCTGCTGCGCGAGCTCTTCGCCAAGGACCCTGTCAAGGCGGCGCGTCGGATGGTGCACGTGCCGATCGGACGGTTCGCGCACGCCCAGGAGATCGCCAAGAGCGTGCTGTTCCTCGCGAGCGACGACTCCACCTACGTGAACGCCACGACGTTCCTGGTCGACGGCGGACTCAGCGGTGCGTACGTGACGCCCGAGTAGCGTCACGCGCGACGTCGCGCAGCTGGTCGCCGGGCAGGCGCAGGAGCCGGACGAACCGGTCGGCCTCCTTGATCGTCATCCGCACGAGCTTCCAGTCGATCTCCTTGTACGGGCGCTCGCCGTGGAGCACCTCGTGACAGGAGGTCAGCACCTGGTTCAGCAACCGTTCGTGGTGGGCGAGCCGGTCGAGCGCGGCGGCCGGCCGAGCCCCGTAGGCGGCGGCGTCCGTGGCCGCGGCACGGGCCTCGTCGAGGCGGGTCAGCACGTCGGTCGCCCTCGTGCCCTGGCGGTTGGCGGCCCGCAGGCCCAGACCGACGACCTCCTGCCCGCATCCGTCGTAGCAGCGCACGCCCGCACTGTCGCAGTTTGGGGTTTCGGGGGACAGCAGCTAGCGTGGCGGAGGTGAGCGACGAGCAGCTGACCCCCGAGGAGATCGCCGACCTGCGCGCGGAGTGCGATGCCCTGCGCGCCAAGGCGGCGACGATCGACTCCACCGGGCGCATCGGCGACGCCGCGACGCTCGAGGCGAGCGCCCGCGCGATCGAGCGCCGCCTCGACGACGCACGCTGAGCGGCGCCCCCTACCCTTCGGGCGGCTTCCTGCGCCACGCGTCTCCTGCTCGAGGACCGAAGAGACCCGAACGCTCCGCCGCGGTCGGGACCGAGAGATCAGCCGTTGGTCGACAGGTACGTCGCATCGTCGACGAGGCCAACGCAGGGTGCCGAGATGTCGGCGACCACCCCGACCTCGAAGGACATCTGTACTGAATCGCCCGTGGCCGGGTCGTAGACGTGATGGTGCAGGTGAGGGCCCGACGAGTTGCCGGTGTTGCCGGTGATCGTGAGGTTGGCACCGCGGGCGACCACGTCGCCCTCCTCCGGGAACACGCCGCCCCTGACCATGTGCGTGTAGTAGCCGACCGTGCCGTCCTGATGGCGGATCTTGACCGTGTTCCCGGGGATCCACGGAACGGAGTCATCGCCGGGATCCTTGTTCTTGGACCGGAGCTCGTCCACGTAGATGACCTCTCCCGAGCGGGTCGCTCGACCGACCGTCAAGGCCGGCATGACGAAGTCGAAGGCGAACTGCTGCGAGCCCCCGGTCCGGTGCGTGAAGCTGGTGCTGTTGCCCTGCGTGACCTTGTGGATCGTCCCGCTCTTCCATGGCAGGCGGTAGAAGCTGTCCGGTGTTCCCGGCGGGCAGTCCGTGATCATGTCCGTGACGACCGTGGGCTGTCTGGCGACGTAGTGGAACACCGATCCGCCGGTGAATCCGTAGGCGTATGCCCACGCCAGGCCGCCGGGGTCCTCGGGCATTGGGGTGCCTCCGTGGACCGCGAACTGCTGCCCGGCCACGATGAACTGGCGGTTCGGGTAGGTCGACGCGCCGCCGATCACGCCGTAGCCCACCCCGAAGATCTCCGCCGAGTACTTCAGCGTCCCCTCGAGCTCCACCAGGGTCGCGACGCCGAAGCGGTTCGCCATCGCCCCCGCGTCGGGGACGGCGAAGCGGGTTCGGTCGTAGACCGCCTCCGCCCAGTGCCCCGTCGGGCCGAGCCGCCCACGCCACTCCTCCACCTTCGTCGTGGTGGGCCCGTCCTGCGTCTCGAAGAAGAACCTCCCGGTCGCGGAAGGATCGATGTCCTGTGGGATCAGCGCGGGGTCCTGGTACTCGGGCAGGCCCTGGAAGGCGCCGAGAAAGCGTTTGGCGAAGACCTGGCCCGACGTACTGGTGTACCCGAGGTACACGACGACGCGCTTGGTGTCCGCGCCCGCGCCGCACAGGCCGGTGCGGCGCGCGTTGATCCCCATGCCACCCTCGAGCCGGACGTCGCCGCCGGCCAGGAAGCCGTCGAACGGGTCGTAGGAGATGACCGCCGACCCGACGGTGAAGTCCTGGACCGGCGCGACGAGCGGAACGAACGCGCACTCCGCGGGCCTCGTGACGTCGGGCGGTGCCTGCTGCGCCGTCGGACGGCCCGAGGAGGCCACCACCTGTCCGCCCGCCACCTTGCGGCCGTAGAAGGTCGTCAGGCGTCCCGTCGCGATGCTGCCCATCGAGCTCGCCCCGCTGAGGACGACCTCGACGCCGCCGTCCAGCGTCGCGGTGGAGCCGTCCACCTTCGTGATGCGGCCGGAATACCGACGGCGGGGGGCGGCGGTCCGACAGGCCTCCTTGAGCAGGCCGCGGATGCGCTCGAGCCGCTTCAGGGCGTCCGTCCCCTGATCGCCGGCGGCTGCCAGGTCGTGGAAGCGCATGTCCAGGGCGTCGCTGTCGCCGCCCGTCTTCGGCGCCCGCTTCAGACGACGCGTTCCCTCCTGGACGACCACGCGCTGCTGGAGGCGCACGTCGTTCTTCAACCCCGCGAGCCCGGCCCGCGCCTGGCGCATCGCCGCGGCGGCACCCTTGTCGGCCTTGCACGGATTCTCCAGTGCCGACCGCGCCGCCTTCCGCAGTCCGGTCAGACCTCTTGCCAGCCTGCGCATGTCCGGCGCGGCGCGCTGTCGGAGCGCCCGGACGTTCCGGACGTCCTTCCTGGCGTCGTCGACCTCGGCCTTCGCCCAGTCGAGCACGCGCGCCGGATCGACCACGACGTCCGCGATCGAGCAGCCACGGAACACCCGCTTCTGCGCCTTGAGCGATGCGGGGCAGAGGTCGACCCCGTCCATGGTCTTGTCGCCGTCGCGGTCGAGGGAGGACGCGCTGCGCGGCGGGGCGAACGTGGCGGGCGGGCGAGCTGCGGGAGCGGGCTCCGTGCCGGCCGGGGGCGGAGACGGTGGGGTGGTCGTCGTCTCCGGCGGCGGGGGGGACGTCGTCCCGGTGGGCGTCGTGGACGGGGCCGTCGTCTGCGTGGGCGTCGTCGTCGCGGTCGACGTCGTCGTCGTCGTGGAGGTGGGCGTCGTCCCCGTGGGCGTCGTGGCGGTCGTCACCGGCGGTCTGGTCGTCTGACCGCCCTCGGGACCCTGCGCCACGGCGACCGCAGTCGCCCATCCCACTGCGAACAGCACCACCGCTCGGGCTACCCAGCGCCTCACCCCCAGACCATCCCAGGTCGGTCGCGAACTCGCAACAGGCCGTCTGCAGGGCGTGCCGACGGGCCCCTCGGGAGTCGAGCAGAAACAGAGCACCGGCTGGTGGAGCCCACAGTGGGAGCAGAATCGTCAGTATCCGCGGCTCCGGAGAGGTGGCAGAGCGGTTGAATGCACCAGTCTTGAAAACTGGCGTGGGTGCAAGCCCACCGGGGGTTCGAATCCCCCCCTCTCCGTCCGGCCGCCGCGGCACCCTTGGCCCATGAGCCTCGGAGTGATGACGATCCGCCACCGGCGATGGGACGAGTTCGCCGATCGTCTCGGCGGGCCCGAGGCCTGCGATTTCCGCGAGACCCCGGACGGGGACATGACCTGGACCTGCAACGCCCACACCCGCGACCAGGCCGCGCGCATCCTGCGCGACATGGGCGCGACCGACCTCGACCTGCTCGCGACGCTCGACTACTTCGACGAGCACGGCGGCTACTGCGACTGCGAGATCCTGCTGAACGTGGACGCCGACCCGGACGAAGCGGCGGCCTGACCGAGCTCGAGCGCTTCGCCGAGCCGGGGCAGGTGCGTCGCGACACCCCGGTGCGCCGCCTCGCGGACGAACGCCTCGGCGGCCCCCGCGACCGGCTCGTAGACCCCGTCGATCTCGTAGCCCTCCGCGTGGATCGGTACCGCCAGCCGGGCGCCGAGGATCTCGACCGCCAGTGCGGCGGCTGCCGGATCGAGGGCGCCCGGCAGCGGGCTCGCCGGCGTGCGGTGCGGGAAGTGCAGGACGGCGCCGTTGACCGGCACCAGGACGACGTCGAACGGCCCGTGGCGCAGCGCCATGCGCCAGAAGCCGCCGTGGAAGATCGTGTCGCCGAGGTGCAGTACCCGTACCTCGTCGGCCTCGACCAGCCAGGCGATCTGCGGGTCCCCGATGCCGTCGGCGGCCGGCAGCGCGGTCAGCGTGAAGCCCCCTGCGACGATCGTCTCCCAGGGCGCGACCTGCACGCGCTCCCGCCCGGTCGCGGTGAGCGCCTGGTCCGCCTGCACGAGCGCGAGCTCCTCCAGCGGGCCTCCGCCCCCGGCGGGCGGCTCCAGGATCGGTGCCGCCGGGGCGAGCGCGGCCTGCAGCGCGGCGGCGTCGGCGTGGTCGAGGTGAAGGTGCGTCACCAACCCGGCGACCGCACGGCCGGCACCCGGCGCGGGGACGACCTGGGGTGCAGGTGTCCCCGCCGCGCGGTCGCCCAGCGGCGCGAACACGGCCGCCGCGTCCTGCAGCGCGTCGATCACCACCGTCGTGCCGTCGTCCGCCTCGAGCTCGACGCCCGCCCACCCCGTCCATGTCAGTCGCATGTCGAGGAATTATACAGAACGATCGTTCGTTCGTATTACCGGTATGCTCACGCGGTGCCTCGCCGCTCCTCCGCAGACGTCGCCGACAGCCGCGCGACCGCCGTCCAAGCCGCGGTCGACCTCGCGTCGGTCGAGGGTCTCGAGGGCATCACCATCGGGCGCCTCGCCGACCAGCTGTCGATGAGCAAGAGCGGCCTCATCGGTCGCTTCGGCGACAAGGAGGCGCTGCAGCGCGCGGTCCTCGCCGCGGCCGTCGAGCGGTTCACCGACGCGGTCTGGCGCCCCGCCCAGGGCGCCCCGACGGGGCTCCCCCGGCTGGAGGCGATCGTCGACGCCTGGATCGGCCATCTGCGCGCCGGCGTCTTCCCGGGCGGCTGCTTCGTGACCACCGCGTCGGTGGAGTACGACGCCCGCCCGGGTCCGCTGCGCGACGACGTCGTAGCGGTCGTGGAGCGGTGGCTCGGCGTGCTCGAGGTGGAGGCGGCTGCGGCCCGCGAGGCGGGCGACCTCCCGCCCGACCGCGACCCCGCGGACGTCGCGTTCGAGTTGCACAGCCTCGCCTCCGGCGGTGGCGTCGCCGGCCGCCTGCTGGGCGACGCGACCGGACTCGACCGCACGCGCGCGGCCATGCGCCGGACGCTCGGACTGCGACCGAACTGAGACCGACCGCGGCCATCGCGGGGGTACCGTCGCCGGGTGTCCTCCCGCCCGCTCGTCCTCGCGGCGCTCGCCGCGCTCACCACCGCCGTCGCCGCCACGCCGGCCGCCGCCCGGACCACGACGCTCATCTCCTATAAGACCTCGGTCGACGTCGACCTGACGCTCATCGAGAAGTCGCATTGGCAGGGCATCCGCGACGGCTGCTTCGCCCCCGCCGAGAACTTCGACGCGACCTACACGATCGACGTCGACACGAGTCCCAAGGGCGCGAATTCCACGGTCCGCAACGGCGCCGCCACGATCACGCCGCAGACCCACGGTGCGACCAGCACCATCGGGGACACCGGCAGCTTCCAGCAGCGCATGGTCTCCGCCCCCTGGGAGCTGCAGACCGCCTACCCGCCCGGGGCCGAGTGCGGTCCGGACCCGGCGCCCGCGCCACCCGAGTGGGCGACCTCCCCCACCTGCAAGCCGGTCAACGAGCGCGTGCTCGCGAGCCTCATCGCCAACACCGTGGAGGACCCCGACGGCGGGGGCAGCTCCGCCGGCGGCGACGGCTCCCTGATCCTCGGCCGCGCCCGGAAGGCGAACGTCGGAAGCCCCGGCGGCACCATGGGCGCCCGGTGTCTCCGCACGCTCCACAACATCGCCGGCGAGGGGCAGGACTCGGAGATCGCGTTGCTGCTGAAGTCGACGTTCATCCAGGTGCCGATCCCGGGCCTGAAGCCGAAGCTGCTGAAGCTCGCGCAAGGCAAGAAGAACGCCCGTCCGTCCTTCACCGTGAAGATCTCCGTCGGCGGCGACTGCAACGCGATGCAGATGAAGCCGTTCCTCGCGCGCCGCGACGACTTCGTCAAGACGAGCTTCACGCAGCCGCTCCAGGCGCTCGGCTCGTTCAACGGCGAGGAGGGGCGGACCACGTGCCTCATCTCGGGCAGCGGGCGGGCGATCGTCCGGCGGGTCGGCGCGGTGACGCGGACGACGTTCACGACGCCCTGACATCGGTCCGTCTGGACGCATGACCTATATCCAGACCGGGCGTCCGCGAGGATGCTCGCCACGTGATGATCCGCACGACGGTGATCCGCCTGGTCGTCCTCGTCGGTCTCGCGCTGGCGATCGGTCCCGCGCTCGGCGTCGGACTGCCCGCGAGCCTCGCGCTTGCCGCCGTGGCCGCACTGCTGGCCCACGAGCGACGCGTTGTCGCCGGCTGGCGCCAGGCGCCTGGGCGACTCTCCGTCCCCCGCTGAGCCGCGCCGTCGACCTCAGCCCAGCGCCTCGTACTGCTCGCGCACCCGCGCGAAGATCGCGTGCGCGGCTTCGAGCGCCTGCTCCTTGGTCGGGTCAGGCACTCGCTCCAGCGTGAGCGGCGCCCCGTAGCTCACCGTGATCCTCGGCAGGCGCCCGCGCCGCCACCCGCGCACGTCCTTCGACCCGTGGATCGCGACCGGCACGACCGGCGCGCCCGACTCCAGCGCGAGGCGGCCGATGCCCGCCTTCGGCTCGCCCAGTCCCCCGGTCCGCGACCGGCCGCCCTCGGCGTACATGCCGACGCAGCCGCCGCGCTCGAGGATCGTGTGCGCGGTGCGGAACGCCTCGTCGTCCCGCTCGCCGCGGCGGACCGGGAAGTGCCCGGCGACCCGGAAGACGTAGCTCAGCACGGGCTGGCCGCCGAAGAACTGCGACTTCGCCATGAACCGGATCCGCCGGCGCAGGTACACGCCGCAGAAGAAGTGGTCCATGTTCGAGAAGTGGTTCGGGGCGAGGATGAACCCGCCCGTCGCCGGGACGTTCTGCCGCCCGACCGCGCGCGTCCGGTAGAGCAGCAGCGCGACCGGGGTCAGCAGGACCCGGGCGGCGGCGTACGTCCAGCCCGGCTCGTGGGTGCGGGCGTACTCGTGGAACGGGGCCATCTGCGCCGCCGAGCGCGGGTCCCGGTAGACCTGCTCCTTGATCTCGCTCACCGGCCCACCGTATCCGGGCGGGGCGACGCCGAGCTCCCCACACCGCCGGTCCCGACCGCCCCGGACGCGATGCTGCACCGGTGTCCCGCGCGCGTCAGAAGCTGCCGTCGGTCGTGACCGTCCGGACCACGGACGGCCGGGAGCTGGTCGCCGCGTGCCGCGTGGCGCAGACGCCGTGGACCCGACTGCGCGGTCTGCTGGGTCACGAGCTCTCCGACGACGCGGGCCTCTGGATCCGGCCGTCCAACTCGATCCACATGTTCTTCATGCGCTACGCCATCGACGCGGTCTTCCTGGACCGCGAGGACCGCGTGGTCCGGATCACCGCGGAGCTCGCCCCGTGGAGAGCCGCCATGTGTCGCGGTGCCCGGTCGGTCGTCGAGCTGCCCGCCGGCACCTGCGCGCGCCTCGGGCTCGAGCCGGGCGACCGGCTCGTCCACGCGGAGCCGCCGGCCTGAGCCGCCCCGTACGATCCGGGGTCGATGACCGACCCCGACCCGCCAGAGCTCCGCCCCGGGCCCGCCGAGCCACTGCGCGTCCTCACGGTCGTCCGCCGGATCGACCAGCAGCCGCTGCTGCTGCGGATGGCCGACCGGCTGCGCCGGCGCCTTCCCGGTGACGACCGCTTCGGCGACCCGCTCTCGGTCGCCGGGACCTCGCCCGCCGAGGTCGTCGGCCGGCAGGTGCAGGTCCTCTCGTCCGAGCGGCCCAGCGTGGCACGCGAGCTCGGGCTCAGTGCGCTGCAGGTCTGGCAGGCGCTGTCGGAGAGCACCGGCCGAGGGCGCGGCGACCGCGAGGTCGCGATGCTGTTCACCGACCTGGTCGGCTTCTCGTCCTGGGCCCTGCGGGCGGGCGACGAGGCCGCCGTCCAGCTTCTGCGCGAGGTCGGCGTCGTGGTCGAGGGCGCGGTCGCCGACCAGCGCGGCACGCTCGTCAAGCGCCTCGGCGACGGGCTCATGGCCGTCTTCCCCACCGTCGACGCCGCGGTCGAGGCCGCGCTGGACGCCAACGCGGGCCTCGCGAGGGTCGAGGTCGCCGGGCACCGTCCGCGGCTGCGCGCCGGCGTGCACGTCGGACGACCGCGGCACATCGGCGGCGACTACCTCGGCGTGGACGTGAACATCGCGGCGCGCGTGGCCGACCAGGCCGGCACCGGGGAACTGCTCGTATCCGCGCCGGCGTTCGAGCGCCTGCCGGCCGGGACGTACCGTGTTGGCCGTGCCAAGCGCCTGCGGGCGGCCGGCGCACCGAAGGACCTGCGGGTCCATGCCGTCCGGCACCTCACCTGATGCCGCTCCTCAGCGTCGTCGTCCCCGCGTTCGACGAGGAACGCACCATCGACGCGGTCGTCCGCCGCGTCCTGGATCTGCCGATCGACCTGGAGGTCGTCGCCTTCGACGACGGGTCGAGCGACGGCACCGCCGCGATCCTCCGGACACTGGAGCAGGACTTCCCCGGCCGTGTCATCGCGCTCACGGGCGCCGCCAACCGCGGAAAGGGCGCGGCCGTGCGCGACGCGATCGCCGCGACCCGCGGCGACTTCGTCCTCATCCAGGACGCCGACCTGGAGTACGACCCCGCCGACATCCCAGCGCTGCTGCAGCCGCTGCTGGAGGACCACGCCGACGTCGTCTACGGCACGCGCTTCCGCGGCGGACGCCCGCAGCGCGCCCACATGTTCTGGCACGCGGTCGGCAACAAGTTCCTGACGCTGCTGACGAACCTCCTGTTCAACACGACGATCAGCGACATGGAAGTCGGCTACAAGGCCTTCAAGGGCCCGCTCATCCGCGGGATCCCCCTGGTCAGCGACGACTTCCGCTTCGAGCCCGAGGTCACCGCGAAGGTCCTGCGGATTCCTGGAATCCGTCTGTACGAGGTGCCGATCTCCTACTACGGCCGGACGGTCGCGGAGGGCAAGAAGATCACCTGGCGCGATGGCCTCAAGGCGGTCGGCGCGATCCTGCGGTTCCGGCTGCAGAGGTAGCCTGGCCCCGGGCGCTACGTCGCGCGCAGGACCGCCGGCGCGCCGGCGTCCACCAGGCACTGCGGGATCGCGACCGAGCCGTCGTCGAGCTGATGGTTCTCGAGGATCGCGATGAGCGTCCGCCCGACCGCCACGGCGGTGCCGTTGAGCGTGTGGAGCGTCTCGGGCTTCTTCGCCTCGCCGCGCACCCGGATCCCCAGGCGGCGCGCCTGGTAGTCGGTCGTGTTGGAGCAGGAGGTCAGCTCGCGGTACTTGCCCTGCGCGGGCAGCCACGCCTCGCAGTCGAACTTCTTGGCGGCGCTCGCCCCAAGGTCGTCGACCGCGATGTTGACGACGCGGTAGGGGATCCCCAGGTCGGTGAGGATCTCCTCCTCGATCGACAGCAACCGCTCGTGCTCGGCCTGCGACGCGTCGGGCTCGACGAAGCAGAACATCTCGACCTTGTCGAACTGGTGCACGCGGAAGATGCCGCGCGTGTCGCGGCCGGCGGCGCCCGCCTCACGGCGGAAGCACGGGGAGAAGCCGGCGTACCGGATCGGCAGCGCGTCGGCCTCGAGGATCTCGCCCGCGTGCAGGGACGCGAGCGCGACCTCGCTGGTCCCGACGAGGTAGAGGTCGTCCTCGGGGAGGTGGTAGATCTGCTGCTCGGTGTCGGGCAGGAACCCGGTGCCGAACAGCGCGTCCTCGCGGACGAGGACCGGCGGGATGACCGGCTCGTGGCCGTGCCCGCGGACCTTCTCCAGCGCCCAGCGCACGAGCGCGAGCTCGAGCATCACGAGGTCGCCCTTGAGGTACGCGAAGCGGGAGCCGGACAGGCGCGCGCCGGCCTCCATGTCGATCATGGCGCCGGCGAGCTCGAGGTGGTCCTTGGGCTCGGCCACGGGACCCTCGGGGGCCCCGACCTCCCTGACGACGGTGTCCTCGGGCGCGGCGGTCGGGTCCGGGAGGTTGGGCAGCTTCGCGAGCGCGGGCTGGAGCTCGGCCTCGACGGCCGTCAGCTCCTCCTGGAGCTCCCGGGCGCGGGTCTTCACGTCGTTCATCGCCTGGAGGGCGTCCGTGGCGTCGTCCCCCGCCTGCTTGGCCTTCGCGATCGCGGCGCCGGCGGCGTTCTGCTCGGCCTTCAGTCCCTCGACCTGCGGGATGAGGGCGCGGCGACGTTCGTCGAGCGCCAGCACGGCGTCGAGGCCGTCGGCGTCCCCCCGGCGTGCCAGGGCGGCGCGTGCGGTCTCGGTCTCGGTGCGCAGCAGCTTCAGGTCGAGCATCGGGAGGGACGGTACCCCGCGCGCCATCCGGGCGCGTTCACCGACTCGTTGGATCTCTTGCGTACGCTTGACCCATGGACAGCAAGGTGCGCAAGACCGACCAGGAGTGGCTCGAGCAGCTCGGGCCCGACCGCTTCCACGTGCTCCGCCGGGCGGGCACGGAGCCGCCGTTCACCGGCGAGCTCCTCACCGTGAAGGACGACGGCACGTTCACGTGCGGCGCCTGCGGTGCGTCGCTCTTCGGGAGCGACGCCAAGTACGAGTCGCACTGCGGCTGGCCGAGCTTCGTCGAGGCGGCCGACGAGTCCGCCGTCGTCCTGAAGTCGGACTCCTCACTCGGGATGCTGCGTGTCGAGGTGCTCTGCGCGACCTGCGACTCCCACCTGGGGCACGTCTTCGACGACGGTCCGCAGGATCGCGGCGGTCAGCGGTACTGCATCAACTCCCTCTCCCTGGGCTTCGAGCCCGGGAAGTAGGGCGGCGGTTCAGCCGTTGGGGCCGGAGGTGGTCGCGCCCTTGTAGCCGGCCCACTTGGCCAGGAACTCGGCGACGGCCTGCGCGTCCTCGCCGACGACGAGGTTCTCCGGCATGATCGCGCCGGAGTACCCACCGTTCTGGATCGCGTAGAGGATCGTCTCCACGTCCTCCTTGCGGACGTTGAAGTTCGGCCCGTCGACGCGCTCGCGGTCGTTGATGCCGATGGCGCCGCCCTGCGCGCCGACGATGTCGAGCGTATGGCAGCCCGCACACCTCTCGGCGAAGAGCTTGGCTCCCTTGCCCTCGTTGCCCGAGGCGCTCTGGAGGCTGTTGCCCTCGGACCCGCAGGCGGAGATGCCGCCCGCAACGGCGAGCATGGCGAAGGCGGTGACGACGCGATGACGCATGGCCGCGGCATCATACGAGAGGAATGCCCGAGCAAGGCGCCACGTCCATGCCGCTGCGGCACGTTCTCCTGATCGGTGCTGCCTCCGCAGCGCTCGGTCTGGGCGCGTGCGGGGGCGAACCCGACCCCGTCGTCGACCGCGACGCCGTCCTGCGGCTGAGCCTCACGGAGTACCGGATCGAGCCGCAGGTGATCCGCGTCCGCCCCGGCCGGATCCGGATCATCGCCCGCAGCGAGGGCCGCCAGCCGCACAACCTCCGGGTGCGCTCGCTGGACCGCCAGCGCGGCGAGGAGGTCGAGGAGTTCGGGCAGTTCTCCGCCACCGCCTTCCCCGGCGGCCGGATCACGGGTGAGGTCACCCTGCCTCCCGGCACGTTCGAGCTCGTCTGCACGATCGGCAACCACGACGACCTCGGCCAGACCGGCACCCTCATCGTCGGCGACGGCTCCTGAGTCGCAGCCAGGAGGACTCGCCGCCCGCGCGGCGAACTCCATCAGCGACCCGGCGTCGACCCGCGACCGGTCGCTCTCACAAGTTTCGCGATCGCTCACGTACGGCGGCAACCACTGGTTGACGCCGGGTCACCTTCTTCGTCCGTCGCTCCACGGCGGCACCACAGCACGTCGCGCACCCGACTCGCCTTCAGGCGTGCTCGAAGGTCTACGGTTCGCGTCGTGCCCGATGTGCCTGACCCCCGCGACTACCGAGACGCCATCGGCCGGTTCGCGACCGGCGTCACCATCGTGACGTGCGCGGGTCCCGACGGCCCGACCGGGCTGACGACGAACGCGATCACCTCACTGTCGCTGGACCCGCTGCTGCTGCTCGTGTGCTTCGACAACACGTCACGGACGCTGGACGTGGTCCGGGACGCCGGCCGGTTCGCGGTGAACGTCCTACGCGACGACCAGACTGACCTGGCGACCGTGTTCGCCTCCAAGGCGGCGCCGAACGAGAAGTTCGCCGACGTCACCCACCGCGTGGAGCACGGCCTCCCGGTGCTCGACGACGCGCTCGCCTGGTTCGCGTGCGACCTGCATGACCTGCTCCCCGGCGGGGACCACACGATCGGCCTCGGCCGCGTGACCGCGGTGCACCACGAGCCCGACGGATCGCCGCTGCTGTGGTTCGGCGGCGGCTACCGCGCGCTGGGCTGAGTCTGCGCGCGGCGACGCGCCAGCGGGAGTCCTGGGTCCCTGGATCCACGAGCCAGTGCTCCCGGCCCGGTTCTCGCGGGCGCCCCGCGGTCGTTCCCGGAAGAGATGCCGTCGCGGCACGCATCCGTGACGATCAGGTCTTGTTCCGTGACGCGGCTCGCCCGACGCTCCGGGCATGGCCGACGTTCGCGACCGGTGGGGGAACCCGGTGTCCCTCCCGACCCGTGTCTGCGAGGTCGCACAGCGGCAGGGCGGCGCGATCTCCACCGGGCAGCTGAACGCGCTCGGCCTGCACGGCGACCAGATCGCCCGGCTGGTCGACTCGACCTGGCTGGTCCGTGCGCAGTACCGCGCCTATCTCGTCACCGGACACCCCCGGACGGCCCGCGGTCGATTGCACGTCGCCCTGTTCACCTACGGGGAGCAGTCCGCCCTGACGGGCCGCGCGGCCGCCGTCGCCCGCGGCCTGATCTCCGACCTCGGGGCCACGGTGCACGTCGTGCTACCCACGAGCCGACGCGCCCGTCCGGGGATCAGGCCCCACAGAACGACGTTGTGCGAGGGAGAGGTCGTCGATGTCGGCCGCCTGCGCTGTGTTTCCGTCCCGCTCATGCTGCTCGATCTGGCGGCCCAGGAACCAGCCTCGCTCCTGCCGGTCGTGGTGCGGAAGGCCGGCGAGAAGGGCCTGCTCGACCGCAAGGTCCTGAGCACGGCGCTCGATCGGCACCGACGGCACCCGGGCGCCCACCGCGTGCGCGAAGCCCTGACGGTGCGTGACCCGAACCGGGGCGAGACGCGGTCGGCGCTCGAGCGACGCCTGACCGACTTCCTCGTCGAGTACGGCTTCCCCCCGGCCGACCGGAACTTCCTGCTCCACCTCGACGACGGCGAGGTCCTCACGCTCGCCGACTTCGTGTGGGGCTGGGCCTGCTGCTGCCTGGAGGCCGACCACCGCAGTACCCACGACGGCGAGGAGCGATTCGATGAGGACCGACGCATCAGCCGCCGGCTGATGGCGGCCGGCTGGTCGACGCCTCGCTGCACCGGCGCGGACCTCGATGCGCCGGTGCGACGCGACGCACTCGCCGCCGAGATGTGGGCGATCCTGCTCGACGCCGTGGCGCGCTGGTGGACGCCGGCCGATGGGGCGCCGACGCGCCAGCGGGAGTCCTGAGTCCCTGGATCCACGACCCATGACTCCCCCTGGCAAGGCCCAGCGCGACGCGGCCCAGCGCGGCCCAGCGCGGCCCGGCCCGCCCGCCCGGCCCGCCCGTCCGGCGCGCTGCGCCACGCACGCGACGCCGCGCCCCTCAGAGCCCGCCCGTCACGCCCCACGCACGCAGGCACAGGAACGCGACCACGAAGGCCGCGACCGTCATCACGCCCATCTCCTTGCGCAGGATCTGCACCACGATCGACCGCTGGGTCTCCTCGGGCAGCTCGCGCATCGCGTCGGCCCCCTCGAGCTCGCGATCGTCGAGCACGGTCTGGGCCGACACGGCACGGAGCTGCTCGGCCACGACGTTCACCGCGACCGGCAGGAGGAGGTAGAGCCAGAGGAGCCCGTCGTCAGGTGAGGCACCCGACGCGGCGGCGACGCCGGCAATCACCGCGAGGAGCCCGCAGGCCACCTGCGCGACCCGCACGAGCCGCCAGAAGATGGCGCTCTGCTCGACCTGCCACCAGCGCAGGGCACCGACCGCCCCCGGGACGAGATTGACGCCGGCGACCGTGAGCGCGGCGACTTCGACGACGGTCTTCACGCGTGGCATCGTCGCACGCGGCGCGACCGTCGCCCTTGACCGACCACGAGGGTCGGATTTCCCGCATCGCCACGTGCCGTCTGCCACTTTGTGACAAGGACGCACAAGCGGGCGCGGCCAAGCCTCCGAAGGTGATAGAAACCGGGTTCGTGCTGCGCTCCTACGCCCCAGCCCTCGTCTTCCTCGGTCTCGGCACGTTCGTGGGCGTCGCCTTCGCCTTCCTGAACACGATGTTCGGGCCCCGGCGCAAGATGAAGGTCAACAACAAGACCGACCCGTACGAGTGCGGCCTGCCGTCCGAGGTGCAGCAGAACTTCCGCTTCGGCATCAGCTTCTACCTGATCGCCATGCTGTTCATCCTGTTCGACATCGAGGTCCTCTTCCTCTACCCGGTGGCGGTGCAGCTGAAGGCCTTCGGGACGTTCGCCCTCATCGAGGTCATCGTCTTCATCACCCTGCTGTTCGTCGCCTTCATCTACGTGTGGCGCCGCGGCGCGCTCGAGTGGCGCTGAAGCGCCGGATCGGAATGAACGAGCACCCATGGAGATCATCCGCCAGCCGTTGAACGGCCCCGGCCAGGGCCCGACGGACTTCCGCAGCCAGCAGCTACGCGCCCGCGACATGCTGCGCGGCGACCTCGACGGCCCCGAGCTCGAGGAGTACGTCCAGTCCCGCATCATCACCACCACGCTCGACAAGGCGGTCGCCTGGGCGCGCGGGAACGCGATGTTCCCGGCCACCTTCGGCCTCGCCTGCTGCGCCATCGAGATGATGAGCATCGTCGCCGCCCGCGTCGACGTCGCCCGCTTCGGGTTCGAGGCGTTCCGCGCCTCCCCGCGCCAGGCGGACCTGCTCATCCTCAGTGGCCGGGTCAGCATCAAGATGGCCCCGGTCGTCCGTCGCATCTACGACCAGATGCTGGAGCCCAAGTGGGCGATCGCGATGGGTGCCTGCTCGTCGTCGATGGGCGTCTTCAACAACTACGCGATCGTCCCGGCGGACAAGTTCATGCCGGTCGACGTGCACGTCCCCGGCTGCCCGCCCCGCCCCGAGGCCCTGATGCACGGGATCCTCAAGCTGCGCCAGCAGATCCAGCTCGACCCCGCCGAGGGCTGGCGGGCGCGCTACGGCGCGACCGACACGATCGAGGTGCTCCCCGACGAGGGCGAGGCCCTGCTAAAGCGCGCCGACGAGCTGACCGTCATGGAGCCCGGGGAGACCACGGGTGCCTGACGCGACCGGCCTGGAGCTCCTCGCCGGCGACCTGCGGGACGCGCTCCCCGACGCCGTCCTGGGCACGCTGCACTTCCGGGGCAAGGGCACGCTGCTGATCGAGCCCCGGCACCTCCGCGCGACGCTGCTGCACCTGCGCGAGCACGACGGCTGGACGTTCCTCGCGAGCGTCCACGGCGTGGACTACTACCCGGAGGAGCCCCGGCTGGGGATCCACTACGAGCTGCTGAGCATGCGCCGCCAGGACCGCCTCACGGTGAAGATCCGCGTGCACACCGAGGATCCGCACGTGGAGTCGGTCACGGCCGACTGGCCGACCGCCGACCACCAGGAGCGCGAGGTCTACGACATGTTCGGCGTGGTCTTCGACGGCCATCCGGACCTGCGTCGCATCCTGATGCCCGAGGACTACCAGGGCTATCCGCAGCGCCGCGACTTCCCGATCGGCGGCGAGCCGATCATCTTCACGCACAACGAGCCTTCCAACCCCGGATGGACACGATGAGCGACGTGACGACCACCCCGGCGCACGCCGGCAAGTCCGCCTACCGCCAGATGGAGGACTCGGTCGACCTCTCGGCGCTGCAGCACCCGGTCGGTGAGCTCGACACCGAGCTGCTCACGCTGAACATGGGGCCGCACCACCCGGCCACCCACGGCGTGCTGCGCCTGCTGGTGCAGCTCGACGGCGAGATCGTCCGCGACATCAAGCCGATCATCGGCTACGTCCACACCGGCATCGAGAAGACCGCCGAGGACAAGAGCTACTGGAAGGTCATCCCCGTCGTCGAGCGGATGGACTACCTCTCCTACTTCTTCAACTCCTACGCGTTCTGTGGCGCGGTGGAGACCCTGCTCGAGGTCGAGGTCCCCAAGCGGGCCCAGTACCTCCGGGTCATCCACATGGAGCTGAACCGGATCATGAGCCACCTGGTGTGGCTCGGGACGTCCGCGCTGGACCTCGGCGCCATGTCGATGTTCTGGTACTGCTTCCGCGAGCGCGAGAAGGTCCTCGACCTCTTCGAGCAGTCGACCGGCCAGCGCATGCACACGCGCTACTTCCAGGTCGGCGGCGTGATCGAGGACATCCCGGACGGCTGGATCGAGAACGTCCGGAAGTTCACGGCCGACATGCCGGAGCGTGTCCGCCAGTACCGCGCACTGCTGAACAAGAACGAGATCCTCCTGCAGCGCCTCCGCGGCGTCTGCCCGCTGGACGAGGCGACCCTCTTCGGCCTCGGTGTCACCGGCCCGCTGCTGCGGGCGGCCGGCAACCCCTGGGACCTCCGCAAGGCGATGCCGTACTGCTCCTACGAGGACTTCGAGTTCCAGATCCCGGTCGGCACCGAGGGCGACAACTACGACCGCTACATGGTCCGCGTCCAGGAGATGCTCGAGTCGGTGGCGATCATCGACCAGGCGCTGGACCAGCTGCCGGACGGTCCGACGATCACCGGCGACCGCAAGGTCGCGCTGCCGCCGCGTCACGAGCTGGCGACGTCGATGGAGGCGCTGATCCACCACTTCAAGCTCGTCACCGAGGGCTTCCGGGTCCCGCCGGGCGAGGTCTACTTCCCCTGCGAGGGGCCGCGCGGCGAGCTGGGCTGCTTCGTGCGCTCCGACGGGTCGTCCAAGCCGGCCCGCGTGCACATGCGCGATCCCTCGTTCGTGAACCTCCAGGCCACGGCGCCGATGTGCAAGGACGCGTACATCGCGGACCTCATCGCGACGCTCGCCATGCTCGACCCCGTCCTGGGAGGCATCGACCGATGACCCCTCCCAAGCTCCGCGGCGTCAGCGACCCCAACGACCTCGGCCAGAAGGTCGCGGCCTTCGAGCCCGCGCCCGTCCGCGACCCGAAGACCGGCTCGCGCGTCCCCGGCTGGGACGACGCGGTCGACCTGGACAAGGACCCGTCGGTCATCCCGGACCCCGCGACGACGGCGGTCCCCGCCGACCTCCGCGCGGAGATCGAGGACCTCATGACGCGCTACCCGGACCGGCGCAGCGCGTCGATCCCGGCGCTCGCCGCGGCCCAGCGCCTGCACGGCTGGTGCTCGCCGGAGGCCGTCGAGCAGGTCGCGTGCATCATGCGGCTGACCCCGGGCTACCTCATCGCCGTGGCCGGGTTCTACGACATGCTCGAGACGGCGCCCGTCGGCCGCAAGACCGTCTACGTCTGCACCAACATCTCGTGCTCCCTGCGCGGCGGCGACGAGTTGCTCGCCGCGCTGCACGGCGAGCTCGGGGACGATCCCGACGTCAACCTGCGCGGCTTCGAGTGCCTGGGCGCCTGCGACATCGCCCCGATGGCGTCCGTGAACGGCGTCTACGTCGGCCCCGTATCCGACGACGAGATCCCCGTCCTCGCGCAGCACATCCGTGACGGCGCCGATCCCCTGCCCGACAAGCAGCTGGTCAAGCGCCGCACCGCCGACCCGGGAGCGAACTCGTGAGCCAGCACCTGATCTTCAAGGACATCGACCAGCCGGGACTGCACACGCTCGACGTGTTCCGCAGCCGCGGCGGGTACGGCGACCGGCTCAAGCGCGCGCTGCAGATGCCGCGCGAGGCCCTCGTCGAGGAGCTCAAGGCGTCCGGCCTGCGCGGCCGTGGCGGCGCCGGCTTCTCGATGGGCATGAAGGCGTCGTTCATGCCCAAGGGCGCGATGGACAAGTACCTCGTCTGCAACGCCGACGAGTCGGAGCCCGGCACCTTCAAGGACCGCGAGCTCATGCAGAAGATCCCCCATCTGCTGATCGAGGGGATGATCATCGGCGCCTACGCGGCCGGCGCGTCGAGGTCGTTCATCTTCATCCGCGGCGAGTACGCCCAGCAGGCGGACATCCTCGAGGCCGCGATCGTCGAGGCGAAGGCCGCCGGCCTCGTCGGGCAGAACATCCTCGGCACCGGGTTCGACCTGGACATGTGGGTGCACCGCGGCGCGGGCGCCTACATCTGCGGCGAGGAGACCGCCCTCCTCGACGCGCTCGAGGGCAAGCGCGGCAACCCACGCCTCAAGCCGCCGTTCCCGGCGAACCAGGGCCTCTACCAGGGCCCCACGCTGATCAACAACGTCGAGACCCTCGCGACCACGCCGTTCATCGTCGAGATGGGCGGCGCGGAGTACGCGAAGATCGGCGTCCAGAATTCGAGCGGCACGAAGCTCGTCTCCATCTCCGGCCACGTGGAGCGGCCCGGCAACTACGAGATCGAGCTCGGGATGAGCTCGCGGGACATCATCTACGGCCTCGCCGGCGGCCCCGGCGAGGGACGCAGCGTGAAGCTGTGGTTCCCGGGCGGCTCGTCCTCCCCGGTCCTCACCGGGGACGACCTCGACCTCAGCTACGACTTCGACACGCTCGCGAAGGCCGGCACCATGCTGGGCTCCGGGGCGATCATCGTCGTGGACGACACGACCTCCGTGGTCGACGTCGCGCTGAAGACCGCGGCGTTCTACAAGCACGAGTCCTGCGGCAAGTGCACCCCCTGCCGCGAGGGGACCACCTGGACGGTGAAGATGCTCCAGCGCATCAAGTCCGGCGAGGCCACCCCGATGGACCTCGACATCATCGCCTCGGTCTGCGAGCAGATCCAGGGCAACTGCCTCTGCGTCCTCGGCGACGCCATGGCGATGCCCGTCGGCTCGATGGTCGCGAAGTTCCGCGGGGAGTTCGAGGAGTACATCGAGATGGCGCGCGCCGAGTCCGAGGCCGCTCTGCTCGCCTCGATCCTCCCCTCCGTCGGAGCCGCCGCCTGATGCCGCGCCCCACCCCGAAGTCGATCACGTTCTCGATCGACGGCCGCGAGGTCCAAGCCGACGAGAACATGATGCTGGTCGATGCCGCCAAGCTGGGCGACGTCGAGATCCCCGTCTTCTGTTACGAGCCCAAGATCGGCGCGCCGGTCGGTGCCTGCCGCATGTGCCTCGTGGAGATCGAGGGCATCCCGAAGCTCCAGACCGCGTGCTCCACGCCGGTCAAGGACGGCATGGTCGTCCAGACGCAGACCCAACGCGTGAAGATCGCGCAGGAGGCGGTCGTCGAGTTCCTGCTCGTCAACCATCCGCTGGACTGCCCGGTCTGCGACAAGGGCGGCGAGTGCCCCCTGCAGGACATCTCTTTTGGATGGGGCGGCGGCAAGAGCCGGTTCATCGAGCCCAAGCGGCACTTCGAGAAGCCGCTCGCGCTGTCCCCGCTGATCGCGATCGACCGCGAGCGCTGCATCCTCTGCTACCGCTGCGTGCGGTTCAGCCAGGAGGTCTCCGAGGACTACCAGCTGGTCCTCCACGAGCGCGGGGCCGCGACCTACGTCGGCACGTTCGACAGTCACCCGTACGTCGCGCCGTTCAGCGGCAACATCATCGAGCTGTGCCCCGTCGGCGCGCTCACCTCGCGTCCGTACCGCTTCCGTGCGCGCCCGTGGGACATCGAGGGCGGCGGCACGATCTGCACCCTCTGCCCGAGCCAGTGCAACGTGCACCTCACGGTGCGCGACGAGCGCGTCCTGCGCGTCCTGGACCGCGAACACCCGGGCGTCGACGACGGCTGGCTGTGCGACAAGGGCCGCTTCGCCTACCAGGCCATCCACGCGGACGAGCGCATCACCGCGCCGATGGTCCGCGACGGCGGTGTCCTGCGCGAGGTCCCGTGGGAGCGCGCGCTGGAGGAGGCCGCGAAGGCGCTGGGCCGGATGAAGGGCAAGGTCGGCGCGCTGGTCGGCGGCGACAGCTCCAACGAGGAGGCCTTCCTCGTCCAGCGGCTCGTCCGCGAGGGACTCGGGTCGCAGGCCGTCGACACCGCGGCCGGGCTGCCCGCCGACGCGCTGCACGCGCTCGCCCGCCCCGACCTGCAGGCCACCGTCCCGGACCTCGAGTTCGCCCACACCGTCCTGGTCCTGGGCACCGAGCCGGTCGACGAGATGGCGATCATCGACCTGCGCCTCCGCAAGGGCGTGCGCCGCAACCGCGTCAAGCTCGCGGTCGCGACCCCGCGCCCGTCCTCGCTGGACCCCAACGCCGCCCTGTCGGTGCGTTACGCGCCCGGCGGCGAGGCTGCGTTCGTGACCGCGCTCAGCGCCGCGCTGTTCGGCGGCGAGGTCGACGGCCCGGCCCGCTCCGCCGGGGCCGACGCCGACGCGGTGCGCTCCCTGGCCGAGATGCTCCGCACCGGTGGCGGAGATGGGGGCCCACCCACCCCCGGCGACGTCGTCGTCCTCTACGGCCAGAACATCCTCCGTGGCGGCCCCGCCGTGGCGCCCGCGCTGCTGAAGCTCGCCGGCGGCCTCAACCTCGCCGGCCGTGACGGCGCCGGCCTGCTGGCCGTCCCCCAGGACACCAACGGCCGCGGGATCGCCGAGTCCGGCGCCCTCGCCGGCCGTGGCCCCGGGTACACCCCGGGTGCCGACGGCGCCCGGGACGCGGCGGGTATCGCCGAGGGCCTGCAGTCCGGGGACCTCACCGCGGTGCTGCTCGTCGGGACCGACCCGGTCCGCGACAGCGCCTCCCCCGTCGCGTGGGACGCGGCGCTCGAGAAGGCCTCCATGGTGGTCGCCCACGCGAAGTACCTCACCGCGGGCATCGCCGAGCACGCCAACGTCGTCTTCCCCGCCGAGAGCTACGCGGAGAAGGAGGGCACCGTCACGCACCCCGACGGCCGCGTCCAGCGTCTTCGCCCGGCGATCGGGCGCCAGGGCTCCATCCGCCCGGGCTGGCAGGTGCTCGACGACCTCGCCGGTCGCCTCGGCCTGGACCTCGGCGTCCTCACCGGCGCCATGGCCACGACGCAGCTCGTCGAGGCCGTCCCCTTCTACGCCGGCGTCACGCTCGACGCCCTCGGCGGCACGGGCCTGCGCTGGCCGTCCACCGACCCGGGCGTGCAGGCGTTCCCCGAGCCCGCCGATCTGCCTGCCGCGAGCGAGCTGCCGGCCCTGGCGTCGCCCAACGGCGAGCTGCGGCTCGGCACCTACCGCTCGATCTGGGCGTCGCCCGAGGTCGAGATCAGCCCCGCGCTGAAGTTCCTGGTGCCCCGGCAGCAGATCGAGATGTCCCCGGCGGACGCCGAGCACCTGGGTCTGCGGCACGGCGAGCAGGTCACCGTCGGTGAGGGCCGTGCGTCGGTCAGCGCCACCGTGCACCTGCGTAACGCCGCCCCCCAGGGCAGCGTCTTCCTGCAGACCGGCATCTCGGACGGCTCCGCGAACGTGCTCGAGGGCCCGCTCGTCCCGATCCAGGGCCGCGAGCTCGCGGCCGTCGGCGCGCCCGCCACGTCGGAGGCGTCCGACGCCTCCAACGCCTCCGACCGCGCGTCCGACACGGACACCCTCGCCCCCGAGCCCCAGACGCCCGAGGAGACCCACGCGCACGAGTCCTCGCAGGTCGACGTGACCCCCGAGGGCACCGAGCCCTCGCCCACCGAGGGCGCCGGCCCGGAGGACAACGCCTGATGCTCGCCGTCGTCGACTACTACGAGCCGTGGTGGATCCAGATCCTGAAGTCGATCGTGATCTTCGCGGTCGGCCTGCAGATCGTCCCCATCGTGCTCGTCGTCGAGCGCAAGCTCCTCGGTCGCTTCCAGCACCGCTACGGCCCCAACCGCGTCGGGCCGTTCGGCCTGCTGCAGCCGCTCGCCGACATCGTGAAGCTCGCGACGAAGGAGTCGTTCCGGCCCAAGACGTCGATCGGCTGGCTCTTCCGCCTCGCGCCGATCATCTCGATCATGACCGCGGTCGCCGCGTTCAGCGTCATCCCGTTCGGCGACACGGTCGACATCTTCGGCACGCAGGTCGGGCTCTACGGCGTGGACGTCGGGATCGGGCCGCTCTACCTCTTCGCGTTCGGCGCCGTGGCCTTCTACGGGATCATGCTCGGCGGGTGGGCCTCGGGCTCGAAGTACTCGTTCCTGGGCGCCATGCGCGCCGCCGCGCAGCTGATCTCCTACGAGGTCGCGCAGGGTCTCGCACTCGTCGGCGTGGTCATCACCGCCGGCACGCTGTCGCTGACGGAGATCGTCTACGCGCAGGAGGGCATGTGGTACGTCGTGCCGCAGTTCGTCGGCTTCCTGATCTTCCTCGTCGCGTCCTTCGCCGAGACCAACCGCGCGCCGTTCGACCTCGTCGAGGCGGACGCCGAGCTCGTCGGCGGCTACAACACGGAGTACGGCGGCGGCGGCTTCGCCTCGTACTTCTTCGCCGAGTACCTGAACATCCTCGTGGTCTCAGGCATCACCGTGACCTGCTTCCTCGGCGGCTGGCTGCTCCCGTTCGGGATCGACCCGCCCACCTGGGTCGACCCGTTCGTCGTGCTCGGGAAGATGTCGCTGTTCGTGTTCCTGTTCGTCTGGATCCGAGCGACGCTGCCGCGGCTGCGCTACGACCAGCTGATGAGCTTCGGCTGGAAGGTCCTGCTGCCCCTCGCCACCCTCAACACGCTCGTCACGGCCATCGTCGTCGTGGCGACGAACTAGGTACGACATGCCGATCGAATGGACCCCCGACGAAGGCGTCACCGCCGTCCAGCGCGGCCCGCAGCCCGGCGGCGCCGGCGGCGCGTACCGCGTCTTCGGCGAGACGCTGCGCGGCCTCAAGACGACGTTCTCCCGGGTCGTGGAGGGCGTCAACACGATCTCCTACCCGGAGGAGAAGGTGCCGGTCTACCCGCGCTTCCGCGGCCGGCACCGCCTGCACCGCTTCGAGGACACGGGCCTGGAGAAGTGCGTCGGCTGCTCGCTGTGCGCCGCCGCGTGCCCCTCGGACTGCATTCGCGTCGTCGCGGCCGAGAACACGCCGGAGCACCGCGTGTCCGCCGGTGAGCGCTACGCAGCGGTCTACGAGATCAACCTCTCGCGTTGCATCTTCTGCGGCTACTGCGAGGTCGCGTGCCCGTTCGACGCGATCACCATGGGGCACGACTACGAGATGAGCGATTACAACCGCTCGGACCTGATCTTCACCAAGGAGATGCTCCTCGCGGAGCCGATGGAGCGGACGCCGCTCCGCGCCGACGGCGAGTGAGGTGAGCGGCGAGGCGCAGGCGGCGTTCGGCGCCGCCGCGCCCGGCCGTTAGCCGTCCCTGGCCGGTTACTGGCTCGGGAGTGCCCTGATCGTGCTCGCGGTCGTCGGCGCGGAGGTCGGCGACCACTCGGGCTCGGTCTCGTACTCCATCAGCGGGCATACCGGCCAGTCGGTCGCGAGCGCCCGGGTCCCTCGCGACGGTCGCTACCGCGTGGTGTTCGGCGCCGACGGCGCGAGCCCCGGGGCGGAGCTCGCGATCGGCCCGGGCCTCGGCGGCCGGATCGTGCGGATCATCGTCGGCGGCTTCGCGGTCTTCCTCCTCGGCGCGATCGCGGGCACGGTCCTGATCGTCGTGACGCAGGCGCGCCGTCGCCGGGGCGGTCAGGGCGCCGCCGGCGTCGCCTTGCCGATGCGGTAGTGGATCCAGACCGGGGCGCCGTCGGCGAGCTGCGCGAGCTCGGCGTTGGAGTTCCCCGTGAGCGGCAGGCCGAACGTCGGGCGCGTCCTGCGGCTGGCGCGGCACGCCTTTGCGGCCTGGGCGTAGGTCACGGTCTTCGGGGTCAGCGTCCATGCCCCGTCCCGCGCGCACGCCGCGCGGTGGCGCTCGGTGCAGGCGGCGCCGACCCAGCGGCCCTTGGTGTCCAGCCGGGCGCAGCCGCTGCCGGCGCGCGGCTCGTCCTTCGCCCAGCTCCACAGGGTGGCCTCGATGCGGCCGTCGTCGGGCAGCAACTGGTCGAGCCCGACGAGCGTGACGCCGCAGTCGGTCATCGCCCGGACCTTCGCGGGTGTGAGCCGATCGGGGTTCGTCGCCGGGGTGGTCGGATCGATGGTGACGGCGACCAGCGTCGAGTCCTCGAAGTACCGCACGAGCTTGGAGGTGTAGACCGACCGCTTGTAGGTCGCGTCGCACGCCGGGAACGGACGGTAGGCGGCCGTGCTCCCGCTCTCCACGTGCACGGAGTTCCACTCGTGCACGACCGAGCCCCAGCCCTTGGCGCAGTTGCCCACGAGGAAGACCTGCGCGCCCGCGGACCGGATCTGGCGGCGGGAGACGTCCAGGGGTAGCGGCGTGCAGCCCTTGTCGGTCGCCTTGGACGGATCGGGCCGGAAGATCGACAGGCTCGACGTCAGCGTCTTCACGACGTCCGCGTAGCCCGCGTCGTCCTCGATGTGGTCCTCGAGGTAGAGCTCGAGGACCTCGTCCGGATGGGCCTTGAGCCATGCGGCCACCGGGGCGAGCACGTCGGCGAAGCCGGCCTCGTTGGTGCAGCCGAAGTGCAGCTCCTCCCGGCCGCGGCCGTGGCACACGAGGACCTGCCCGCCGACGAGGTGCAGGTCGAGCTCCAGGGATCGGACGTCGCTGTCCAGTTGCTGGGTCAGCGTCATGCGCTGGTTGCTGTCGCCGTGGCTGACCGTGAGGCCCTCGGCGACGCTGTTGAACGAGTTGTGGGTCCCAATGAACGCGGCCTCGCGCAGCGGGACGCGGTCGCCCAGGCGCGACTGGAACACCGCGGCGCGGTGCTCCCACGTGCGTCGGTAGGCGTCGACCGCGGGGGTCGCCGCGACGACCGCCTCGGTGACCTTCTGCAGTGCGACGCACGGCAGCGCGATCGGGCTGATGCTGTGGCAGCCGGGTCCCTCGGGCTGGTCGGGTGCGCCGTCGACCTGCGCGAAGGCGCCCGACGCGAGGACCAGCGCCAGCAGCAGGGCGGAGGCGAGGGACGTGCACATCGCTTTCACACGGGCGACGATCCCACAACCGGTGCGCTGCGTGCGCTACCCGGCGCCCCCGGAGCCCGCCGGCCCGTCCGGGGCGCGTGATCCAGCGGTGTTCCAGCGTCGCCCGCCTCACCCGCCCCGCGCGGGAACAGGCCGACGCGCGCGAGGTGCGTGATCGAGCGGGTGTTCCAGCGTCGTCCATCTCACGCGCCTCGCCTCGAGCGAGCGCGAGTGCCGCGGCGTAGGCGCCGAGCCACGAGCTACTGCCCGCATCGCGCCCTCAGCCTCGCCCCGACCCCACGCCCGCCTCGAGCGCCGCGATCGCGTCGTCCGGGGTCGCGAGCGGGCGCACGCGCCGGTCGTGGCCCAGCAGCCAGAAGCGGTCGAGCCCCCGCAGGAAGGTCCGGTCGTGCGACACCGCCACGACGGTCCCCTCGAACCCCTCGAGCGCCGTCTCGAGCGCGGCGCACGAGTCGATGTCGAGGTTGTCGGTCGGCTCGTCGAGCAGCAGCAGATTGTGGCCCTCGAGCTCGAGGCAGAGGATCTCCAGCCGCGCCTTCTGCCCGCCGCTCAGCGTGTCGTAGGTCCGCGTCGCCGCATCCACCAGGCCGTAGCGCGCGAGCGCGGCCATCGCCTTCTGGTGGTCGACGGTCCGCTCGTGCACGACGTCCAGGCACGGCCGGCCGGCGAAGTCCGTCCGCGCGTTGAGCTGCGAGAACACGCCCACCGACACGCGCGGGCCCTGCACCAACGACCCGGTGTGGGGTACGTCCTCCCCCGCGATGAGCCGCACGAGATGCGTCTTGCCCGAGCCGTTGGGTCCGATCAGACCGACCCGCTCGCCGAAGTGCACCTCGTCGGTCACCGGGTTCATCAGCCCGTCGATGCCGAGCTTGCGGAGGTCGAGCACCCGCCGGGCGCTGTCGCCGCCGCGCAACCGGACCTTGATCGCGTGGTCCACGACGGGCGCGGGCGGTGGGCCTTCGTCCACGAACCGCTTCCACCGCGTCTCGGCCGCATCGGCCTTCTTGGCGAAGTCCGGCGAGTAGCGCGCCCGCTCCTTGAGGATGCGCACGTAGTCGCGCAGCCGGCGCTCCTCCTCGTTCCACTGCTTCAGCCGGTCGCCCATCCGCTGCTGGCGCGCCTCGCGCGCCTGGGGGTACGTCGTGTACGAGCCGCCGTGGACCCACGCTCCGCCGGCCTCGAGCGTGACGATCGAGTCGACCGCGTTCGAAAGGACTTCCCGGTCGTGGCTGATCATGAGGATCGTCTTGCGGGAGCCGCGGACCGCGGCCTCGAGCCCGCGCTTGCCCGGGATGTCGAGGAAGTTGTCCGGCTCGTCCAGCAGCAGGACCTGCGCGTCGGACGCGAGCAGCAGATCCAGCACCAGCCGTTTGCGCTCGCCGCCGGACAGCGTGACCGCCGGGCGGTCGCCGACGTCGGCGAGGCCCTTCCCGACGACCCGGCGGCAGGCGGCGTCCCACTGCGCCTCGAGTTCGTAGCCCCCGCCCCGACCCCAGTCGTCGATCGCCTCGGCGTACGCCATCCCCGCCCGCGTGGCGGCCTCGACGTCCGGGTCGGTCGTCTGCAGCTCCGCCTCCGCCATGCGCGTGCCGGCCTCGCGCAGCTGCTCGGGGGCGACGGAGAGCAGGAGCTCGCGCACCGTCCGCTCGTCGTCCCCCACCCCGACGTCCTGCGGCATGACGGCCAGCCGTCCGCCCGTGGAGACCTCGCCGCCGTCGGCCTGCAGCGCCCCGCAGACGACCTTGATCAGCGTGGTCTTTCCCACCCCGTTGGCACCGACGAGTCCGGCGTGCTGTCCCGCCTTCAGCTTGAAGCTGGCGCCCGAGAACAGCAGGTCGCCTCCCGGGTGGGCGTAGGCGAGATCGGTGAGGTGGAGGTGGGACATGCGCCGTGGGATTGTGCCGACTTTGTGACGGGCGCAACAGCGTGGGAGAACCTCGGGGCAGGAAGCCCACGCCGGAACCCCCGGACCGATAGATTCCCGCGCGGATGGCCGAGGTTCTCTTCTTCATCGCCGCTGTCGGCGCCATCGCGGGCGCGATCGGAACGGTCAGCCTGCGCAACCCGTTCTACAGCGTCCTCGCGCTGGTCTTCCACCTGCTCTCGCTGGCGGCGCTGTTCCTGCTGCTGCGTGCCGAGTTCGTCGCCGCCGCCCAGGTCATCGTCTACGCGGGCGCGGTCATGGTGCTCTACGTGTTCGTCGTCGCCTACGTCGGCGGCACGCAGGAGATGACCGGACCGCAGACCGGCCCCGGCACGCGCGCCTTCAGCATCGGCGTCGCGGTGGTCCTGTTCATCGAGATCACCATCGCCGTCCTGGGCTCCGGCCTGAAGGCGATCGACAGCGACGGCCCCGGCCTCCCGGCCGCCACCGAGACGGTGCCGGGCTTCGGCAGTCCCGAAGCCATCGGCGAGCTGCTGCTCACCCGCTTCCTCATCGCGTTCGAGCTCGCGTCCTTCCTCCTCCTGATCGCCGCCGTCGGCGCGGTCACCCTTGCCCGCCGCCGCGGGGGCCTCGGCGAGGACCCCGGCGTGATCACCCCGCTGGACCTGATCCGGCGGCCGCAGGGCACCGGCACGATGGCCGAGGGCGTCGGCCGCCACACCGAGGACGCCGGCGGCGTCGCCTCGACCATGTCCGGCACCAGCGCCTCCGCGCGCCCGGACACCGGCGACGCCACCACCGGAGAGGACGCCTGACGCCATGGCGATCGGCTGGTACCTCGCGGTCAGCGCGCTGATCTTCTCCATCGGGGCCGGTGGCGTCCTGACGCGCCGCAACCCCCTCGTCATCCTGCTCTGCCTGGAGCTGATGCTCAACGCGGCCAACCTGGCGCTCATCGCGTTCAGCCGCATGCACGGCAACGGCGACGGCCAGATCTTCGCGATCGTCGTCATGGTCGTCGCCGCCTGCGAGGTCTGCATCGGCCTGGGCGTCATCGTCGCCATGTACCGCCGCCAGCTCCCGATCGACGTCGACGAGCTGCGCGAGCTGCAGGGCTAGGACCTCTGAAAGCGCATGAACGTCACGGACTACGGCTGGCTCATCCTGCTCTTCCCCCTCGTGGGGTCGGTGCTCATCGGGCTGCTCTCCTCGAAGCTTCCCGGCAAGGCCGCCGGCTTCATCGGCACCGGGTCGATCTTCCTCGCGTTCCTGGCGACCGTCGGGGCGCTGTTCAAGCTCCAGGACCGCCCGGAGGAGGCGCGTCAGGTCACCGGCATCCTCTACGACTACGCCAGCACCGTCGGCGTCGACGCGGAGATGTCGATCCTCGTCGACCCGCTGTCGATCCTGATGTGTCTGGTCGTCAGTGGTGTCTCGACGCTCATCCACCTCTACTCCGTCGCGTACATGTGGAGCGACAAGGGCTACGCGCGGTTCTTCGCGTACCTGAACTTCTTCGTCTTCTCCATGCTGCTGCTGGTCCTCGCCGGCAACTTCATGCTGCTGATCGTCGGCTGGGCGTTCGTCGGCGCCGCGTCCTACCTGCTGATCTCGTACTGGTACCGGCGCACCACGGCGACGACCGCGGGCCTCAAGGCGTTCGTCATCAACGTCGTCGGCGACATCGGCCTGGTCCTCGGTACGTACTTCATCTTCAAGCACACCGGCACACTCGACTTCCTCAAGACGTTCGAGAGCGCCGAGGAGTTCGCGAACGAGGGCAACGGCGACCTCACCGCCGGCCTGATCCTGCTGCTGGTGGGTGCGTTCGCGAAGTCCGCCCAGGTGCCGTTCCACACCTGGCTGCCGGATGCGATGGAGGGCCCGACCCCCGTCTCCTCCCTCATCCACGCGGCCACCATGGTCACCGCGGGCGTCTACCTCATCGCCCGCATGCACCCGCTCTTCGAGCAGGCGCCGGCGGCCGCGGACGTCGCCGCCATCACCGGTGCCGTGACGCTGCTGGTCGCGGGCACGATCGGCCTGGTCGTCACCGATCTCAAGCGCGTCATCGCCTACTCGACGATGTCCCAGATCGGCTACATGATCATGGCCGTGGGCGGCGGCGCCTACGTGGCGGGCCTCTTCCACCTGATGACGCACGCGTTCTTCAAGGCGCTGCTCTTCATGGCGGCCGGCTCGGTCATCGGCGCGATGGCCGGCAAGCAGGACCTCGACCAGATGGGCGGCTTCCGCAAGGCGATGCCGTTCACCTTCGGGTGCTTCGTCATCGGCGGCCTGGCGCTCGCCGGCGTCCCGCCCTTCTCCGGCTTCTTCTCCAAGGACGAGATCCTCCTCATCCTCGGCGACCGCGGCGGCTGGTACATCGGCCTGTACGTCGTCGGCTACATCGGCGCCCTGCTCACCGCGGTCTACACCTGGCGCATGATCTTCCGCGCGTTCTTCGGCGAGGCCTGCCCGGAGGCCAAGGAGCTCGAGGGCGGCCACCTGCACCACGCCGCCGTCCACACCAACCCGGCCAACGGCGAGGTCGAGGACACCGAGGTCGGCTTCCCCGGCGCCGAGCACCACATCGCGGAGCAGTCGACGGCGATGAAGGTCGCGATGGGCTGCCTCGCGGTCCTGGCCGTGATCGGCGGGTTCATCCAGATCCCGAAGGTCAACCACTGGCTCGACGACTTCCTGCACCCGACCTTCGAGGACTCGAAGATCGAGCAGCTGTCCAGCAACGACGGGCTCCTCTACTTCGGCCTCATCCTCGGCACCTTCGTCGCCCTCGTGGGCATAGCGATCGCCTACCGCCTCTGGGTGCAGCAGCCCGAGACCCCCGCGAGGATCCAGGCCCGCTTCTCCTTCCTGCACCGCCTGTTCGTGAACAAGTGGTACTTCGACGAGCTCATCGACCTCGTGGTCGTCCGCCCGTTCGCCTGGTTCGGCCGCTTCGGCCAGCAGACCTTCGAGCGCGTCGTCGTCGGCGCCGCGCTGATCGGCGGGCCGACCGGCCTGGTGAAGGCCGGCTCCGCCGCGGTCCGCGCGCTGCAGTCCGGCTTCCTGCGCGCCTACGCCGCGCTGCTCCTCGCCGGCGTCGCCATCACCCTCTTCTACTTCCTCGTGCAGTCGTGACCCTTCATCTCTCGATCTTCCTCTGGCTGCCCGCCGCCGCCGGCGTCCTCGGACTGCTCCTGCGCTCCGACAAGGTCGCCCGCATCCTGGCCGCGCTCGGGGCCTTCGGCACGCTCGGCTACGCCATCACCGCGGTGGTCGACTACGACCGCGACCAGGCCGGCCTGCAGTACGTCACGGACCGCAGCTGGATCTCCGAGCTGGGGATCCACTACAAGCTCGGCGTCGACGGGCTGAACCTCTTCCTGATCCTGCTGACCGCCGTGCTCTTCCTGGCGGCGGTGCTGTGGTCGATGCGCCGGCCGATCGAGCGCGAGCGGCACTACTGGCTGCATCTCGGCATCGGCCAGAGCGCCGTCCTCGGCGCCCTGATGGCGCAGGACCTGGCGCTGTTCGTCGCGTTCTTCGACCTGATGCTGATCCCGTTCTACTTCCTGACGATCGGGTGGTCGACGGCGGAGAACAAGAACGCGGCGGTCCTGAAGCTCGTCATCTACACGCTCGTCGGCTCGCTGCTGATGCTCGTGGCGGCGATCGCCCTCGCGGTGCTCACCAAGGACGCGTCAGGCAACGAGCTCACCTTCGTCATCAGCGACCTCACGAAGACGACGCTGCCCGAGGGCTCCCAGGACTGGATCTTCCTCTGCTTCGCCGCCGCCTTCCTCGTGAAGATGCCGGCGTTCCCGTTCCACGGCTGGATGCCCGACGGGTACCGGGCCATGCCGCTGCCGGTGCTGGCCGTCTTCTCGGGCGTCCTCTCGAAGGTCGCCGCCTACGGCTTCCTGCGGATCGTCTGCCCGACGCTGCCGGATGCCGCGGTCGAGTTCCAGACGCTGATGCTCATCATCGGCCTGCTCTCGATCCTCTACGGCTCCGCACTGGCCTTCACCACCACAAACGTCCGGCTGATCCTCGGCTACTCGTCGCTGGCCCAGCTCGGCTTCATCCTCCTCGGCGTCTTCGCGCTGAACCCGCAGGGCGCCCAGGGCGCGATCCTCCAGGCCGTCAACCACGGGCTCGTCGTCGCCCCCGCCTTCTTCCTCGCCGCGCTGGCGGCCGAACGGGCCGGCGGCTCGGAGGACATCCGCGACATGGGTGGACTGGCCTTCCGGGCTCCGGTCATGGCCGTCCTGTTCCTGATCGTCGCGTTCGCGAACCTGGCGATGCCGGGCTCCGCGAACTTCGTCGGCGAGTTCTTCATCCTGCTCGGCGTCTTCAACGCGAAGGTCGCGATCGCGTGCATCGCCTTCGCCGGCGTCGCGCTCGCCGCGGTCTACTCGCTGCGGCTGTTCATCCGCGCGATGCACAACCGCACCGGTGCCGACACCGACTCCCGCGAGATCGGCGTGCGCGACGGCCTGGTCGTCGTCCCGCTCGTCCTCGCGATCCTCGCGCTCGCGTTCTACCCGCAGCTCCCGCTCGAGAAGGGCGAGAAGGACGTCGTCGGCGCCGTCGCCGTCGCGTTCGAGAGGAGCGACCCGGAGCGCGCCGCCCGGGAGAACGGCGAGGATCCGACGCAGGCCGCGACCCCCGGCCGCCCGGAGTCCGGCGTCGACCCCGCGGCCGCGGGCGGCGCGATCGACCCGGCGACCGGCGCGCCCGTCGACCCGGCGACCGGCACCGGTCAGCCCGTCGACCCGGCCACCGGCGGCGGGGGCGAGCAGATCCAGATCGATCCGAACACGGGTCTGCCGATCGACCCGAACACCGGGCAGCCGATCCAGATCGACCCCGAACAGCTTCCCGTGGACCCGGCGACCGGCCAGGAGGTCACCCCGTGACGAGCACCCTCCTCGCGGCCGCCGAGGCGCCGAAGATCGACTGGGGCGGGATCTCCCCTCTCATCGCGCTGCTCGGCGGCGCCGTCGTGGTGCTGATGCTCGGCCTGTTCCGCTCGCGCTTCGCGCGGGAGCAGCTCGTGCCGTTCCTCACCCTCGTCGCCATCGGCGCCTCCGCGGGCCTGACGATCTGGCAGTGGGACGAACGCCTGGACCTCATCAGCGGGGCGTTGCGCCTCGACCCGCTGGCGCTGACGCTGAACCTCGTCCTGCTCACCGCTGCGTTCGCGACGGTCCTGCTCTCGTGGCGGGCCAATGCGCCGCGCGAGAGCGCGCACGGCGAGTACCACTCGCTGCTGCTCACCTCCGTCGCCGGCATGGTCGTCCTCGTCGGGGCGCAGAACCTGGTGACCCTCTTCATCGGGCTCGAGCTCTTCTCGATCCCGCTGTACGTGCTGTGTGCTACCGAGATGCGCCGCGCGACCGCCCTGGAGTCGGGCCTGAAGTACCTGATCATCGGCTCGGCCGGCTCGGCCATCCTGCTCTACGGCCTGGCGCTGATCTACGGCGCGACCGGTGACACGGACTTCACCGGCATCGCCGCCGCGATCGAGGCCGACGGCCTCGGGACGGACTCGCTGCTGCTCGGCGGCATCGCGCTCACGATCGTCGGCCTCGCGTTCAAGTGCTCGATCGCCCCGTTCCACCAGTGGACGCCCGACGTCTACGAGGGCGCCCCGACGCCGGTCACCACATTCATGGCGGTCGCCACCAAGGCCGCCGCCTTCGGCGTCTTCCTGCGCCTGTTCGACGTCGCGCTCATCGGCTCCAGCGACACCTGGGCGCCGTTCCTGGCGATCCTCGCGACCCTCACGATCCTCGTCGGCAACGTCGGCGCACTCGGCCAGTCGTCGCTGAAGCGCATGCTCGCCTACTCGAGCGTCGCGCAGGCCGGCTACATGCTCGTGGGCGTCATCGTCGCCACGCAGCTCGGCGTCCGTGCCACGGTCTTCTACCTCGCCGTGTACCTCGTCATGAACCTCGCCGCGTTCGCGGTGATCGTCGCCCGCGAGCGGGAGACCGGTCACGGGGACGACATCGAGGCCATCAAGGGCATCGGCCGCGACCGCCCGCTGCTCGGCTGGGCGCTGACCCTGTCGATGCTCGGCCTGGCGGGCGTCCCGGCGACCGCCGGGTTCATCGGCAAGTTCTACCTCATCGATGCGGCCGTGGACGGCGACTACGCCTGGTTGGGCATCGTCATCGTCATCGGCTCGATGATCTCCCTCGCCTACTACCTGCGGGTCGTCGCTGCGGTCTGGAGCACCGAGGCGACCGCGACCGCCACGACCGGCGCCGGGCCCCTCCCCGCGCTCGCCGGCGCCGCTCCTGACGGCCCCTCGAACTTCACGCCGGACGGCGCGAAGCACTGGGAGGTCTCGCTCGTGGCCGCGCTCTTCGGCGCCGCCACGCTGGTGCTCGGCATCGTGCCGGGCCCGCTGTTCGACCTGGTCCGCGACAGCGGCTCAGGGCTCGGGCTGTTCTGAAGTCCTCAAGCTGAGGTCGGAGATCGAACGCGCGTAACCACCGCGCGCCGTACGTGTACCTCGTGCGGATCGTCACGAGTGACTGCAGCCCCGGAAGCGATCCACTTCCATCCCACTGTCGTCTCCTCTGAAGGAGGAAAGCGATGATGCAGTCCCTGTCCAAGCTCGAGCCCGTCTGGCTCGCGCTCGCGATGGCCGGCGCCCTCAACTGGGCGATCATCGGCCTGTTCGACACGAACCTGTTCACCGAGATCTTCGGGACAGGCTCGTTCACCGACGTCGTCTACGTCGTCGTGGGCTTCGCCGGTCTGATGCTGCTCCCCATGCTGATGGGGCACCTGCACCTCGGCGCCCACCACCACCGCGGCGCCGCACACGGCCACTGATGTCGTGAAGGAGCGTGGCGCCGGACCGCGAGGACGCGGCCGGTGCCACGGCCCTGCGGCGCCGGCCGTCAGCCCGGCCGGTCGATCGGGTCGAGCGTCACGGTGGTCGTGTCCGGGTCCAGCACGAGGTTGCGCGCGAGCGGGATCTGGTGCGAGCTGCTCTCCAGGATGTGCATGAGGTAGCCGCCGGTGTTCGGGAAGACGACGATGTCGTCGAGCCCCACCCCGTACGGGAACCGCAGGCGCCGCAGACTCAGGAGCTCCCGCTCGATGCAGTACGCGCCGACGAGGTAGGCCTCGATCGGCTCGGTCGCCGCGCCCGGGGCGCGGACGAGCAGCGGGTCCAGGAGGAAGTCGTCGGAGGTCGAGCGGCACTGCGTGCGGTTCATCTCCAGGGACACGAGCCACTCGCCGTCGGCGCGCTGCTTGCGATGGGCCACCCGAGCAGCAGTCATGCCGCAGCCGTCGAGGAGTGAGCGGCCGGGCTCGCAGCGCAGCTCCAGCCCACGGCTGCGCAGCGCCTCCGTGACCCGGGTGCCGCCGGCCAGCGCGGCCTCCAGCACCCCGGTCAGCCAGGTTCCGCGGGTCGGGCTCTGGTGGAAGGGGTAGACGGTCCCGAGCGGGTGGTCCTCGAACGTCACCGACGGGCCGTCGCCCGCGAGTGCCGCGCGTTGCGCGACCCAGAAGGCATCCCACTGCTCCTGCGAGTCGAGGTAGCTCATCGGGATCCCGCCGCCGATGTCGACGAACCCGACCCGGTGCCCGTCGGCGACGAGCGCGTCCACGAGCGGCAGCGTCTGGTCGAGCCCGGCGACACGGTCGTCGGCCGCGTAGCCGTCGAGGTGGAAGTGCAGGCCGCTGACCTGCAGGTCCGGGGTGGCCCGGACCACCGCGCGCGCGGCCTCAGGCGTCATGCCGAAGCGGGTCGGCCGGCGATCGGGGATCGACGGCGCGATGCGCAGCGCAGCGGCCCGTCCCCCGCGCGCGACGAACCGCTGCACCTCGTCGGCGTTGTCGAGCACGACGGTCACGTCGGCCTCGATGCAGCGGTCCATCAGCCGGGAGGGCTTCACGGCCGCGGTCATGACCATGCGCGGACCCGGCATCCCGCGGTCCAGGGCCTGCGCCAGCTCGCGCTCGCTCGCGAGGTCCACCCCGAGTCCGAGCCGGGAGGCCTCGTCGACGAAGCACAGCGCCTTGTTGGCCTTGCGGGCGAAGTACACCCGCAGGTCGACGCCCGCCGAGGTCGCGGCCTGCTGCAGCTCGGCAGCGTTCGTCCCCAGCGCGCTCGGCTCGAGGATGTTGATCGGTGAGCCGTGCTCCTCCATCCACCGCGTCAGCGATCCGTGGTCCTCACACAGGCGCTGCTGCCAGGCGGGCAGGCGGGCGGTCAGCGGCGGCAGGCCGTGACACGCCGGTCCCGAAGCGCTCACGCGGCCACCGCCGGGCATCGGCCGACCGGTGTGGCCACGCGCTGCGCCCACCGGTCGATCTGCGGGTGGAGCGTCCGGCTGAGCGTGTCGTTGCCGATGACCCAGTCCTCCGTGGGCCGCCCGACGGCCGCGAGGCCTGGGACGGGGAGGCCGTCCGCGCCGACGACACCGCCGTCCGCGAGCACCTCGATGCCGCGGCGCCCGGGCCGCAGCCGCGCGTGTCCGGCGGCCAGGAGCCCTCCGACGACGCCGGGATCCGCCGCCCGCGCCCCGGGACCCGGCAGGACCGCGTCGACGACGACGTCGACGTCGCATCGGCCACGAGGCCCGTCGAGGATCGTACGGCCGGCGTCCTCGCGCAGGGCGCCACCGGCGACGTTCGCGAGGTCCACGATCCCCGCATCGACGAGGGCGAGCAGCTTGCGGACGCCGTCCGCCGGTGGGCCGAAGGACACCCGTTCGAGCTGCCGGGCCAGGCGGCGGAACGCGGGCCAGGCGTCGTCGGCCAGGCCGTCGCCGCCGCAGCGCGAGACGATCGCGGGATAGAGCGTGCGCCAGACGTGACCGAGAGCCCAGGCGGCGTCCGGCGCGGACCGGCCCGTCCCGATGAGCAGTGATCCGGCCAGCTCGGTGCGCGCGTCCGGTGCGGTCGGGCCGCCGGGGCGCGGCGCGAGCAGCTCGTCGAGCAGGAGCGCCGGTTCCCCGGCCCCTCGCACCGCCACGAGGGCCCGGCGTGCGGTGGCGACCAGGACGCTCGTGAGGTCTTCGTCGATGGTGAACCCGTCCGGGAGGAGTCGCACCCGCTCGGTCCCCTCGGCGACCGCCTCGGCGAGACGCTCGTCGCCGGCGAACAGATCGGGATCGGGCTTGGCGTGCATCGGCCGCCCGGTACGCGAGTACGGCAGCAGCCGCGCGGGTTCCCGGCCCGAGCCGGCGTAGACGCACCGCCCGTCCGGCGTGGAGGCGAAGTGTCCGCCACGGCCCTCGGTCAGCGCCAGGCACGCGTCGAGGGCGGTCAGCGCGAAGCCACGGACGGCGACGTACGCGCCCGGCGCTACCGAGCCCAGGCGCTCGTCCACCGGGAAGACGGCCGGCACCAGCGGCGCCGAGTGCGTCCAGCGGGTCGCGGTGTCCGGGGGTCGGTGCCCGGTCGCGAGCACCACCTCGTCGTACCGCTCGGTCCCTCCGTCGACCGTCCAGCGGCCGTCGTCGCGCGTCAGGGTGGCGACGTGGCGGGGCAGCAACCGGACGATCGCCGGCGCGGACGCGGCGAGCAGCGCGAACCCGTCCGCGAGGTAGCGACCGACCTCCGCACGCGCGGCGTACGTCTCCGGGACCAGGTGCCCCCATTCGCTGAAGGACCGCTGCTGCACGGCGGGCACGGCGAGGCTGCCGGCGGGCCACAGGTCGATGCGCTGGGAGGGGAAGTTCATCCGCAGGTAGGCGGGCTGACGCGGGTCGTACACCGGTCCCGCCCCCGGGAACGGGTGTGGCTCGAAGACGTCCACGAGGACGGCCGTCGTGGTGCGGCGGGCGTGGTGCAGCACGCGCTCGAGCGCGAACAGACCTTTCGGCCCCATCCCGACGATCGCGATCCGGATGCTCATGCGGCGGCGGGGGTGCGGGCCTCGCCCGCAACCAGCTCGGCGAGCCGCTCGGTGTCACAGCCCAGCTCCCGCTCGACCCACGCGTCGTCGTACACGGTGGGAAGGTACCCGCGCCCGCCGTCCGGCAGGATGACCGCGCAGCGGGTGCCGGCCGCGAACCCGTCTGCGAGGCGCTCCGCGGCGCTGACGACCGCGCCCGAGGAGCCGCCGGCGAAGATCGCTTCGCGGGCGACCAGCCGTCGGCAGCCGACCACGGACTCGAGCTCGGTGATGCGCACGATCTCGTCGGGATGGGCGGCTCGGGAGAGCCCGGTCTCGACACCGGCCCCGAAGCCCGGGATCCGGCGCGGTGCGCGGAAGCCGCCGAACAGCGCGCTGCCCTCCGCGTCGACCGCGACCAGGCGGGTCGGGCGGTCGTGCTCGCGCAGGTAGTTCTGACACCCGAGGATGGTGCCTGCGGTGCTCGTGGCGACGAAGATCACGTCGACCTCGCCACCGAGCGCCTCGTCGATCTCGCGCATCGTGCCCGCCGCGTGGGCCTGCGGGTTGGCGTCGTTGGCGTACTGGTCGGGCCAGAACGCCCGCGGCGTGGTCTCGACCAGGTGGTTCACCAGCGCGAGCCGTGCGGCGAGCAGGTCACCGGTGCGGGGATCGGGCTTGTCGACGACGCGGACGTCGGCGCCGAACGCGCGAAGCGTCGCGACGTTGACGTCGGTGGTCCGCGCGTCGACCACGCAGATCAGCCGCAGGCCGTGGTAGCCGCAGGCCTGGGCGAGACCGACGCCCATGTTGCCCGAGGAGGACTCGATCACCGTGTCGCCCGGAACGAGCCTCCCCGACTGGAGCGCGGCGCGGATCATCTCCGCGGCGGGCCGATCCTTCGCGCTGCCGCCGGGATTCGCGGATTCGAGCTTCGCGAAGATCTCGACGTCACGACGGTCGAGCAGGCGGCGGAGCGCCACGAGCGGGGTGCCGCCGATGGCGTTCAGGACGCCCTCCACCGGCAGTCGGGTTTCCAGGTGACGGGTCACGCTCCGGGGGTACCCGGGCAGACTCGTCCTACGCACGGTGGCGGCGCGTCGCGGCGCCCGGCCCGCTGCGGCCCGGGGCGGGGCCGATCGGGGATGATGCGGCCGTGCGCATCACCGCGAAGGCCGACTACGCCGTTCGGGCCGCCATCGAGCTCGCGGCCCACGCGGGCGACGAGCGCCCGACGAAGGGTGAGGCGCTCGCGCGGGCGCAGGACATCCCGCTGAAGTTCCTCGAGAACATCCTGGCCGACCTGCGCCAGGCGGGGATCGTCCGCAGCAAACGCGGTGCCGAGGGCGGGTACCTGCTCGCGCGCCCGGCCGACGAGGTGACGATCGCCGACATCATCCGCGCGGTCGAGGGTCCGCTGGCGCACGTGCGCGGCGAGAAGCCCGAGGATGTCGAGTACGCCGGCAACGCAGAGGCGCTGCAGCAAGTGTGGATCGCCGTGCGCGCCGCGCTGCGCAGCGTGGCCGAGGTCGTGACGCTCGCCGACGTCGCCGCGGGCACGCTCCCGGAGTCGGTGACGAAGCTCGCCGCCGACCCCGAGGCGTGGGTCACGCGGTAGCCCGGCATGCGATGGTCGGCTAGTGACCGGTTCCAGGAGCGTCGAGTGCGACTGTGCCAGATCCTCACGTTGACGCTGCTGGTAGCGGTCGTCGCCTGCGGCTCCGCTTCCGGCGCCGGACGGAGCTTCGCGCCACTTGACCGCCCCGGCCCGGCACTGACGCTCCCGCAGGCGACCCTCGACGCCGCACTCGAGTGTCGTCCGTCGGTCGAGAACGCGACGCGCCAGCCCGTGCTCCTCTCGCCCGGCACCGGCGTGTCGGGCCGCGAGAACTACGGCTTCAACTACATCCCGGCGTTCGATCAGGCCGGTATCCCCTGGTGCACCCTGACCATGCCCGACCACACGCTGGGCGACATGCAGGTCCAGTCCGAGTATCTGGTCAACGCGATCCGCACGATGCATCGACGCGCGGGCCGGCGCATCGCCGTCCTCGGCCACAGCCTCGGCGGCATGACCATGCGCTGGCCGCTGCGCTTCTGGCCGGACACGCGAGAAATGGTGGATGACGTCGTCGGCATCGCCGGCGACAACCACGGCACGACGACGGTCGACGCGTACGGAACGTGCGTCACGACCTGCGCGCCGGCCATGTGGCAGCACCGGGACAAGGGCAACTGGACCATTGCCCTCAACTCCTTCGCAGAGACCTTCTCCGGCGTCTCGTACACCGAGATCTACAGCCACTTCGACGAGGTCGTGCAGCCAGCCCGGGATGACACGGGTACCTCGTCGCTGCGTACCGGCGAGGGGCGCATCGCGAACGTCGCGGTTCAGGACCTCTGCCCGGCCAACGGGAGCGAGCACGTCCAGGTCGGGACGGTCGACGCGGTGGCCTACGCCCTCGCACGAGATGCGCTCGACCACGACGGACCGGCGGACCCGGCGCGAGTGGACCCGACGGTCTGCTCTCAGGCGTTCATGCCCGGGGTGGATCCGCTTGCGGTCCAGGCGAACCTGGCACCGCTTCTCGCGGCACCGGCGCTGCTGGCGGTCGTGGTCCCCGGCGGCGTCAACCTGGCGGGTGTCCCCACCACGGACGCGGAGCCACCGCTGCGCTGCTACGTCTTCGCGGACTGTCCCGGTGCGGCGCCCTCGCGATCCTGCACCTCGCGCCGGACCTTCGTGATTCACCTGCCGCGCGGCCTGCGCGCGGCTCGGGTGACAGTGGCGGGACGGCGCGTGAAGGTCGTGCGCGGAACCGCGCGCGTGGATCTCCGCGGCCGGCCCCGCGGGACCGTCGTCGTCCGGATCACGGGTCAGAGGGCCGACGGCCGCTCGTACCGGACGATCCGCCGCTTCCGTCCATGCGTTCGACGCCGCTAGGTGTCGGCGCGATGCCGTCGAGGTACAGCCGCAGCCCCGCGTCCAGGATCCGCTGGTTCTCCTCGGCGGAGGCCTCGCGGCGTGACTGCTCTAGCGCCAGCGAGACGATCAGGACATTGATCACCCGCGCGGTGGCGTCGACGTCGAGGTCGGCACGGAGGTAGCCGCGGTCGCGTCCGTGACGCAGGTAGGCCGCGGTCATCGCCGCCGATGCGTCGGTGAATGCGTCGGCCTTGCCGGCGAGGTCCGCGTCGACGCCGCCGGCCTCGACGAGCAGGGTGCGCAGCAGCTTCACGATCACGGGGTCCTCCTGCAGGACCGTCGCGAAGCTGCCGGCGATCCGGCTGGCCTGGTCGCGGTAGGCCGCGAAGGTGTCGGCGGCAGCCGGAGCGTTCTCGGCGACGAGCAGCACCAGGATACGCACCATCGTGTCCTCGATCACCGCGTCGAACAGCGCGCGCTTGCTCGGGAACTGCGCGTACAGGCTGCTCTGCCCGACGCCGACGCTCCGCGCGATGTCGGCCATGCCGGTGCGGTGATAGCCGTGCTGCGCGAACGCGGCGGCGGCCGCGGCGAGCACCTCGGCGCGCAACTGCGCGCGCAGGCGCTCGGCGCGGGGGACGGTCGGATCGGCGGGCAGGCTCACGGGCAGAGCCTACGGTATGGAATAGCAATTCCATACCGGAATGACTATTCTCACCGTCGTGACCGCCTCCCCGCCCGATCGTCCGCCCGCCCCCGACCACGAGGTCGTCGTCATCGGCGCCGGACCCGGTGGCATCGCCGCCGCCGTGATCCTGCGGCAGGCCGGGATCAAGGACGTCGCGATCCTCGAGCGGGCCGACGCCGTCGGCGGCTCGTGGCGGGACAACACGTACCCAGGCGTCGGCGTCGACATCCCGTCGCTGGCCTACCAGTACTCCTTCGCGCGCAAGGCCGACTGGACCCGCGTGTTCGCCAAGGGCGACGAGGTCCGCGCCTACCACGAGGAGGTCGTCGACCGCTTCGGCCTGCGGCCGCTCATCCGCTTCGGAACCGACGTCGTGCGCGAGGCGTGGGACGACGACCATCGTCACTGGGAGCTGCACACCGCCGGCGGGAAGATCATCACGGCGCGGTTCGTCGTCTCCGCGGTCGGCGCGTTCCTACGGGCCAAGGCCGACCCGGGCATCGCCGGGCTCCAGGACTTCGACGGGGAGGTCCAGCGCCCGGACGCCTGGGACCACGACGTCGACCTGACCGGCAAGCGCGTGGCCGTGATCGGCACCGGCGCCAGCGCAGTCCAGATCGTCCCGGCCATCGCGCCGGACGTCTCCCGTCTCGACGTGTACCAGCGCACCCCGGTGTGGTGCCTGCCCAAGCCGGACGTCGCGATCCCGGCCGTGGCCCAGCGCCTGCTCGGCGTGCCGGGCGTCGCCGCCGGGCTGCACGGCGTCGGCCTCGCCGGCGTGGAGGTCGCGCTGCGCGCGCTCACCCAGACGCCGTCGGCGCTCGCACGGCCGGCGCTGCGGGCGGTCGACGGTGCCGCGCGCGCCGGCTACCGCGGACTGCTCAAGCTGCGCGTGCGCGACGCCCGGACCCGCGCCGAGCTCATGCCGGACTACGGCGTCGTCGTCAAGCGGCCGACGATGTCCAACGGCTTCCTCGGAGCATTCAACCGGCGCACCGTCGAGCTCGTCACCGACCCGATCGACCGGATCACCCCGGCCGGCGTCCGCACCGCGGACGGCGTCGAGCGCGCGGTGGACGTGCTCGTCCTCGCAACCGGGTACGAGCTCTTCTCCGACCCCGAGAGCTACCCGCCCGGCACGATCGTCGGGCGCGACGGGTTCGACCTCGGCGACTTCTACACCCGGGAAGGGCTGCAGGCCTACGAGAGCGTCGCACTCCCCGGGCTGCCGAACCGGTGGATGCTCGTCGGCCCGTACTCGTGGACGGGCAGCGGCTGGCACGCCCTGGTCGAGCTGAACGCCCGGCACGTCGCCCGGGCGATCACCGCCACCCGGGAGCGCGGCGCGGACGTCGCCGAGGTCAGCACCGAGGCCCACGACACGTACCACGCGCGGATCCGCAAGCGAGGAGCCACGCTGCGCTGGTACTTCACCGAGCTCCACGCGGGCACCCGGACGTACTACGTCAACTCCCAAGGGGACGTGCCGTACATCCGCCCGTCGAGCCTGCTGGAGGCGCGCCACGCGAGCACACACTTCCCGCTGGACCACTATCGCTTCACCCCGGCGCGCCCCGCCGGAGCCCGTCCTCTAACCCTGCAGGAGACCGCCTGATGTCGCACTCACCCATCGCGCTCGAGGGCGCGACCGTCCTGATCACCGGCGCCGCCCGCGGCATCGGCCGCGCGACCGCCGCGCGGTTCGTCCAGGAGGGCGCCCGGGTCGCGGTCTGCGACCTCGATTCCGACACCGCCGCCGACACCGCGGCGGAGCTCGGCGCGCTCGCCATGCCGTTCACGCTGGACGTCGCTTCGCGCTCGTCCTTCACGGACTGCGTGGAGGCCGTCCGCGCCGCGCTCGGGCCGATCGACGTCCTCGTCAACAACGCCGGGATCATGCCCGCCGGGGCGTTCGAGGACGAGCGTGACGAGGTGACCGACGCGATCCTCGACATCAACGTGCGCGGCGTGATCACCGGCACGCGGCTCGTCCTCCCCGAGATGCGCGAGCGCGGCCGCGGGCACGTCGTCAACGTCGCGTCGATGCTCGGCAAGGTCCAGCTGCCAGGGCTCGCGACGTACGTGGCGAGCAAGCACGCGGTCGTCGGGCTCGGCAAGACCCTGGCCGCGGAGCTCGAGGGCAGCGGCGTCACGGTGACCACGGTGCTGCCCCCGATCGTCAACACCGAGCTGTCGTCGGGCATCGCGATGTCGTCGATCGTCACCCGGGTCGTCCGCGTCGAGCCCGAGGCGATCGCCGACGCCGTCGTCGCCTCGGTCGGGCACCGTCGGTCGGAGGTCCCCGTCCCCCGCTGGATGGGCGCGTACCCCGTGCTGCAGCCGTTCGTGCCCCCGATCGTCGAGTCGACCATCCGCCGCCTGTTCGGCGGGGACGCGGCGCTGAACCGCGTCGACCCGGTCGGCCGGGCCGCGTACGACGAGCGTGTCGCCCGGGCCGCCGCCGGCGCCGCGGAGACCACGCGATGAGGCGTGGCCTGGTCCTCGGGTGCGGGGGCACCCTCGGCGCCGCGTGGACCGTGGGCGCGCTGCACGGCCTGCAGGAGTCCCTGGAGTGGGATCCGCGGACCGCGGAGATCACCGTCGGGACGTCCGCGGGCGCCGAGTACGGAGCGATGCTCGCCGCCGGCGTGAGCGTCGACGACCTGCTGCTCGCTCAGCGCGGCGACGCCAACGCGCCCGCCTGGCTGCTCGAGCACCTCGCCGGCGCGCCCGGCCTGCTGCCGCCCGTGCCGCTGCCGTGGCCAACCGCGCCGCGGCTCGCGCTGCGGGCGCTGCGCGGGCGGGCACCGGTCATGGCTGGACTCACCGGGCTGCTGCCCCGCGGCCGCGACCGGGACGACCGGATGGACCGGCTCGGGGAGCGGCTCTCCGGCCCGGACGGCTGGGTCACCGGGAAGCAGCTCTGGCTCGTGGCCGTCGACCTGGGCACCGGCGCGCGCACCGTGTTCGGCCGCGAAGGCTCGCCGGCCGCGACGCTGTCGCAGGCGCTGCGGGCCTCCTGGTGCGTCCCTGCGTGGTACCCGCCGGTGGAGATCGGTGGCGGGTGCTACGCCGACGGCGGTGTCTGCTCGACCGCGTCGGTCGACCTGCTCCTGCACGCAGACCTCGACGAGGTCGTCGTGGTCGCGCCGATGGCCTCTTCTGGACCCGTGCGGCCACGGACGCTCGCGGGGCGCGGCGAGCTGCTCCTGCGCACGGTGATGAGCCGGCGCCTGACCGAGGAGGTCGCGCTGCTGCAGGCCGCCGGCGTCGCGGTGCGACGGGTCGACATGTCGGATGCCGACCTCGCCGTCGCCGGTGCGAACTTCAACGACGACCGCCGTCGCGTGCGCGTGCTGGAGCAGTCGTTGAGCACCCACCGGGCGGCCGCCACCGGGGCCGCGGCCCGGCCGGGAGTCACCGTCGGCTGATCCCGCGGATCCCGGTGCAGCACCGCCGGAACCGGTGTTACACTCGGGCGATGCCGACCTCGCGTCCGCGGATCACGATCACCGAGACGGACGAGATCGCCGCGGCGATCGACGTCGCGGCCGAGCGCTGGCCGCAGGACCGTGACCGTCGAGGTGAGCTGCTCAAGCGCCTTGTCGCGCAGGGCGAAGCGGCACTGCGCGCACAGGCCGAGGCCGACCGGGAGGACTGGGAGGCGCGCGTGCGCTCCGTCGCGGGCACGGGGGCGGGCATGTATCCCCCTGGCTATCTCGACGAGCTCCGCAAGGACTGGCCCGAGTGACGACGGCGCCGAAGCGCGCCGCCTTCGACGCCAGTGCGCTGATCGCGTTGCTCGAACCCGACGACGCGCACCACGCCCGGGCGCGCGAGCTCGTCGCCCGTCTCGGGCCCGGTGCACATGTCACCAGCACGGTCTCCCTGTCCGAGACGCTCGTCGCCGCCGTCCGGGAATCCCGGGTCGCCGTCGTCACCCGGATGCTCGACGCGCTAGGCATCACGGAGGTGACGCTGCCGCCCGACGCCGCGCTGCGACTGGCGGACCTCCGCGTCCGCACCCGGCTGAAGCTGCCGGACTGCTGCGTCCTGCTCGCCGCGCAGGACGCGGACGCCGGAGTCCTGAGCTTCGACGACCGGCTGCTCGACGTCGCAGCCGGTCTCGGAGTGGGCCTCGGCCGCTGACCCCGGCGTCGCGCCCGTCAGACCTCGACCGGCGCCTGCAGCCGGGCCTTGAGGAACTCCGTGATAGCAGCCGTGAACTCCAGGGAGCGCGGGACGACGCCCGACATCAGGAACGTCGCGTGGATCATGCCCTCGATGCGCCGGACCTCGGCGTCGACCCCAGCAGCGGCAAGTGCGTGGCCGTAGGCCTCGGCCTCGTCGCGGGTGGGGTCCAGCTCGGCGCTGAGCACGAGTGCCGGCGGCAGGCCGGCGAGCGACGACGCCCGCGCGGGCGCGACGAGCGGGTCGGCGCGATCCGCGTGGTCCCCCAGGTAGGCGCCGATCATGCCCTCCACGGCCGCGACCGACAGGAACGGCCCGGCGGCGAACTCCTTGCGCGACGCGGTGTCCGCGTCGGGGTCGGTGAGCGGGTAGATCAGCACCTGGGCGGCCAGCGACGGCCCGTCCTCGTCGCGAGCCCGCTGCGCGGCGACCGCGGCCAGGTTCGCGCCGGCGCTCTCGCCCATCACCACGAGGCGGTCCGGGTCGCCACCGTGCTCGGCGATGGTCTCGGCGACCCAGCACAGGGCCGCGTAGGTGTCGTCGGTCGCCGCCGGGAACGGGTGCTCCGGCGCGAGCCGATAGCTCGCGGAGACCACGACGGCCTGCAGCTCGTGGGCCAGCACGCGGCAGCGCTCGTCGACCACGTCGAGGCTGCCCGCCACCCACCCTCCCGGGTGGAAGAACGTGACGACGGGCAGCGGCCCGTCGGCGTCGGGCCGGTAGATCCGGGCGGGCAGCTGCTGACCCGACGGGCTCGGGTAGGTCACGTGCTCGATCCGCGTGTCGCGCGGCGGGGCCTGCAGCATGGTCAGGCTGTCGACCGTCGCCCGGGTCTCCTCCACCGTCAGCTCCTCCAGCGGCTTGGCCCCCTGACTGATCAGCGCGCCCATGACCATCGCGACCGCCGGGTCCAGGCGGACCATCGGCGGGACGGGCGGCGCGGCACCGTCCAGCGCGAAGCCCGCGAAGTCCAGCGCCGTCATCTCGTCGCAGATCGCCCGGTAGAGCGGCGCGCCTCCCGGGAAGATGTAGGCCGCCCGCGGCTTGCCGGGGATGTTCGCTCCCATGTACCAGGAGTTGGGCGACTGTGGCAGGAGCGTCATGTTCAGCACGCCCTCCGCCAGCCGGCCCCAGGCCTGAACCGCCTCGGCCGACGGCTCGATCGTCGTCGCCTCCTTGTCGAGGACGTGCTGGATCGCCTCCGCGGTCAGCTCGACGTGGTCCTCGATCGCCAGCGCGTTGTTGTAGAGGGCGACGGCGCTCTGCGGACCCGTGATGGTGAAGAGGTTCGGGAACCCGCGGACCTGCAGCCCGAGGTACGTGCTGGGCGCATCCTTCCAGGCCTCCGCCAGCGTCAGGCCGTCGCGGCCGACGATGCCCATCCGCAGCAGCGTGCCGGTGATGGCGTCGAACCCGGTCGCGAGGATGATCACGTCGAGCTCGTACTCGCGCGCAGCGGTGCGCAGACCGTTCTCGGTGATCGCCTCGATGGGCGAGGTCCGGACGTCGACGAGCTCCACGTCGCCACGGTTGAACGTCTCGTAGTAGTCGGTCTCGAACGGCGCGCGCTTGGTGGCGTACGGGTGATCGGTCGGGCAGAGCAGCTCGGCGGTCGCCGGGTCGTTCACCCGCTCGCGGATGCGGTCGCGCAGGTAGTCGGCGAGCGTGTCGTTGGCCTCCTTGTTGACGAGCAGGTCCTGGTAGGTGCTGATCACCAGCCGGAAGCCGCCACCCGGGTAGTAGTGGGAGTCGTAGAGCTTCTTGCGCTCCTGCGGTGAGTCCAGCAGCGCGGACGGCCGGGCCATCCCGTACGGCGCTCCGAGGAAGTTCAGGCGCGAGCCGGCGCGGACCTCCTCGTGGTTCTCGGCGTTGTGCCGGGACTCCTCCTCGGTGAGCGTGCGGTTGCCGAGTGGTGCCGCGTAGTTCGGCGTGCGCTGGAAGACGGTGAGGTGCGCGCACTCCTTCGCGACCTCCGGGATGACCTGCAGGCCGGTCGAGCCGGTGCCGATGACGCCGACGCGCTTGCCGGTGAGGTCGACGGGCTCGTGCGGCCAGCTGCTCGTGCGGTACACCTCGCCTCTGAAGGTCTCCTCCCCGGGGAACTCGTTCTGCTTCGGGACGGCGACGTTGCCGCCACCGGCCACGACGAAGCGCGCGGTGCAGGACTCCCCGTCGTCGGTGCCGACCGTCCAGACGTTCGTCGCGTCGTCCCAGACCATCGACGTGACGCGCGTGCCGAAGCGGAACGACCTGCGCACGTCCAGCTTGTCGGCGCACCACTCCAGGTAGCGCAGGATCTCCGGCTGCGCCGCGAAGCGCTCGCTCCAGCGCCACTCGCGCTGCAGCTCGTCGGAGAACGAGTAGGAGTAGTAGACGGAGTCGAAGTCGCACCGCGCGCCCGGGTAGCGGTTCCAGTGCCAGGTGCCGCCGGGGCCCGCACCCGCGTCGAAAGCCTGGACCTTCAGGCCGAGGTCGTCGCGCAGCTTGTGCACCGAGTACAGCCCTGCGAAGCCTGCGCCGATGACGACGACGTCGTGATCCGTCTGCATGTCTCTTCTCCCGTGACCCGTTGCTGAGGGGAATGAACGTACGCCCGCCCCGACGGGCCGTCATCGGTCATCCGGTGGGCGCCATTGACCATTTGGCGCCCCGGGGCCTAGGCTGGGCGAGGTGACGCGCGACACCACGGGGGACGCCACGCGCGACGGGGTCCGCGCCGTCGCCCGCGCGCTGCTGCCCGAGCTTCCGTCGATCGGCGACGGCGTCGCCGATCACATCCTCGCCCGGGAGCCGGGCTTCACCCGCGACGGCGCCGAAGAGCTGGTCCGCAGCTCCTGCCAGGCGAACAGCACGATGTTGCTCGACGGGCTGCTGCGGGACGTGCCGGTCGAGGTCCTCGAGCCCGCCGAGGAGGTCGTCCGCAACACGCGGGGATTCATCCAACGCGGCGTCGCCGCCTCGACGGTCGAACGGGGATACCGCCTCGGTGTCGCGTACTGGAGCACACGCTGGATGGCGGCGGTGCGGGAGCACTGCCCGGACCCGACGGTCGCCCTCGGGGTCGGCGACGCCGGCACGGTCTACCTCCTGGAGTGGCTCGACCACGTGCTGGAGCGGATCGGCGAGCAGACCCGTGACGAGGCGGAGCGGCTGGCCGGCGAGGGGGTGTTTGCGCAGGTCGAGGAGGTCCGTCGCGTCCTGCAGACCGCGACCGGTGTCGATCTCGTGGCGGCGAGTTCGCGGCTCGGCTACGACCTCGGCGGTCACCACCTGGCGCTCGTCGTCCGCCAGGCCGTCCCGGGAGAGGGTCCCGCGCCCGACATCGCGGCGCGGGAGATCGCGGCGACCGTCACCCCGGCCCGCCCCCTCGTCGTACGGGTCGACGTCGCGACCGCGTGGTGCTGGCTGTCGGTCCACGACGACGTCGCGGCGACGGTGCCCTCCCCTGCCGGCACGGTCCTGGGAGGCCATGGACGCGTCGCCTCGGGGCTCGACGGCTTCCGCAGCAGCCACGACGAGGCGCAAGAGGCGCTGCGCGTCGCGATCCTCGCCCGCCGGCCGCTCGCGACGATGACCTCCTACGACGGCGTCGCGGTCGCGGCGCTGTGCTCGAGCGAGCCGGTCTGGGCACGGAGGTTCGTCGCCGCACAGCTCGGCCCGCTCGCCGCCGAGACCGACGAGGCGCGACGCCTGCGGACGACCCTCACCGCGTTCTTCGCCGCCGGCAGCGGCTACCGCGGCGCCGCCAAGCAGCTCGGCCTGCACCACAACACCGTGCGGCACCGGCTCGCCCGGGCGGAGAAGCTGCTCGGCCGCCCGATCGAGCACGACCGTCTCGCGCTGGAGGTCGCCGTCCACCTGGCGGCGCAGCTCGGGCCGGGACTGCTCACGCCCGAGGTGGGGTGACTGCGCCGACGCGCGGTCCGGTCAGCGGCCCGCCGCCGGTCAGGTGCGGCCGCCCTGGCGGAGGATCTGCCGCGCGATCGCGTACTTGTGGACCTCGGTCGGCCCGTCGTAGAGCCGGAAGGCACGCATGTCGCGGAAGATCATCGCGACCGGGGTCTCGTCGGAGATGCCCATGCCGCCAAGGACCTGCACGCAGCGGTCGGCGACCGCGTAGAGCTGCTCGGAGACGGTCGCCTTGACCATCGAGCTCTCGTGGCGTCCCTTGGCGCCGCCGTCGAGCGTCCAGCACGCCCACCAGATCGCCAGGCGGCACTGCTGCAACGCGATCTCGTTGTCGGCCAGCATGAAGCCGACGCCCTGGTGCTCGCCGATCGGCTTGCCGAACGCGGTCCGCTTGTTCGCGAAGTCGGTGGCGATGGACTGTGCGCGCTCGGCGGCGCCGAGCCAGCGCATGCAGTGCGTCAGACGGGCGGGGGCGAGACGCAGCTGGGCGTAGCGGAGGGCCTGGCCGACCTCGCCGAGCAGGCTGGATGGCGGAAGGGTCAGGTTCGTGAATCGCACGACGCCGTGGCCCTCGACGTAGTTGCGGTCCATCGTGTTCATGATCCGCTCGATCTCGATGCCCGGGGTGCGCCCGTCGCAGAGGAAGAGCGTCGGACCGCTCGCGCCGTGCGGGTTCTCGGGGACGTCGGCCATGACGATCCACGTGCGCGCGTTGGTCGCGCCGGTGATCAGCCACTTCAGCCCGTTGACGACGTAGTTCTCGCCGTCGAAGTCGGCTGTCGTCCTGAGCTGACCCGGGTCGCTCCCGGCGCCGTCGGGCTCGGTCATGGCGAAGACGGAACGCTGGTGGCCCTCGATCACGGGGCGCAGGAACTCCTCCGCCTGCTCCGGGTCGGCGATCTTCGTCAGGAGGAACATGTTGCCCTCGTCGGGGGCCGCGCAGTTCAGCGCCACCGGCCCGAGCGTGGACCAGCCGGCCGCCTCGTAGAGGACGGCCTGGTCGACGTGCGAGGGCTCGAGGCCGCCGTACTCCCTGGTGGCCTGGAAGGTGAGCAGGCCGGCGTCGCGGGCGTGCTCGACGAGCTCGTTGCGGAGCTCATCGGTCGGCCCGTGCTGGGTGAGCCGCGGGTCGGTCTCGTACGGGAGGACCTTCTCCCGGACGAACCGGGCGATCTGGTCGCGGACGGCGACGGTCTCGGTGGGGATCTCGAAGTCGATCATGGGGTCTCCATCAGGTTCTGCGCGCGGTCGAACAGCCGCAGGGTTGTCGTGTGCAGCTGCTCGCCGGTCTCCATCGGCGCGAGCCCGGCGTGTGCACGGGCGAGGGTGCCCTCCAGGACGATGCCGAGCTTGAAGCAGGCGAGCACCGTGTACCAGCGGACATCGGAGTCTCCGCGCGGGCTGCGGGCGGCGTAGCGCTCCTGCAGCTCCTGCGCCGCGGGGAGACCACCGGCGCGCTGCCACGGACCGGCGAAGACGCCCTCCACCCCCGGCAGCTGCCAGGTCGCCAGCAGCCAGCCGAGGTCCAGCAGCGGGTCGCCGACCGTGACCATCTCCCAGTCCACGACCGCCTCGATCGCGGGCCCGGCCCGCGAGAACATCACGTTGGCGGCGTGGTAGTCCCCGTGCATGAGGCCAGGGGTCCACGTCTGCGGTCGGCGGTCCTCGAGCCAGGTGGCGACGTCCTGCACGCCCGGGATCCGCGGCTCGAAGGTCTCGGTGCGGAAGGACTCGAGCTCGGAGAGCCAGCGGCCGACCTGCCGCTCGAGGAAGCCGTCCGGCTTGCCGAGGTCCCCGAGACCGACGGCCACGTGGTCGACGTCGCCGAGCGTGGCGAGTGCATGGACGAGGGAGATCCCCATCGCGTGACGGATGACGGCGTCGCCCGCGTGCAGCTCGGGCAGCTCGACGCCGGCGTTGAATCCGTCGACGGGCTCCATCAGGAAGAAGACCGCGCCGCCGAGGACCGACTCGTCCTCGCAGACGGCGATCAGTCCGGCGTGCGGGACGTCCGTGTCGCCGAGTGCCCGGAGAACCCGGGCCTCCCGCAGGATCGACGTGTTGGTCCTGGGTCGCAGATGCTCGGGCCCACGACGCAGCACGTAGTCGCGCCCGTCGTGGGTGAAGCGCACCATGACGTTCTGGCTGCCGCCGGGAATGGCGGCGAGGTCCTCGAGCGGTCCGTCGCCGAGGCCCTGCCCGGCCATCCACCGCTCGACGGCGGGGACGTCGATCACGCTCTCCAGTCTCACGACTGCGAACCTACCGTCGGCGAGGCGGTTGTCGGGCGCACGCACACGATGTCGCCCGCGCGGAGCGCGAGCTCCTGCGCCTCGTGCCGCGTGATCAGCGCGGCGACCTCGGAGCCGTCGGTCAGCGTCCCGGCGAAGCGGCCGACCGGCTCGCTAGGCTCACCGACCCGTGCTCTACCCGGTCGAGTCCCTCACCCCCGACGAGCGCGCGCTGCTCGCGCCCCACGTCACCAACCTCGATCAGCCCGTGTTCGCGCTGGTCGGGCTTCCGGAGACGGTGAAGGGCGCGCTCTTCGCGCGCTACTCCCGCTACCAGGGCACGCTGCGTCGGCTCTTCCTCGACGAGTTCGCCGACTCGCTCGGGACGACGACCAGCACGCCGGCCTGGGAGGGCGACGAGGGCCAGCGCGCCGCTGACCTCTACGAGCGGATCTTCGTGGGGTACGGCGACGACTCCGTCGCCCAGCTGGGCGGCGCGCACGTCGCCTGCGAGTGGACCTCGAACGTCCTGACGAAGATCCTCCAGCGCCCGCGCCTGGGCTCCTACCTGGAGCAGTCGACGCGCTACATCGCGTACGACGCGCCGATGGACGCGACCGAGGCGGAGCCGCGCTACCGCTACTACCGCGACGACGAGCTCGGCCCGGCCTACGAGGCGGCGATGGACGAGGTCTTCGCCATCTACGCCGCCTGCCTGCCGCGCGTGATCGAGTGGTGCGACACCGCCTACCCGCCGCCGGACGGGGAGCCGAGCGCGGCGCACCGCCGCGCGATCACCGCGAAGGCCCTGGACCTCCTGCGCGGCCTGCTGCCCGCCGCCTCCCTGTCGCACATGGGGATCTTCGCCAGCGGCCAGACCTACGAGCAGCTGATCCTGCACCTGATGGCGCACCCGCTGCCCGAGGCGCGCGAGTACGGGCGGATGATCCTCGAGGCGATCAAGGCGACCATGCCGAGCTTCGTCTCCCGCGTCGAGCGCCCGGACCGGGGCGGCGAGTGGGTCACGTTCCTGGAGCAGCGCGAGGCCGCGGCGACGAAGTGGGTCTCCCGCCTGGGCCTCGACCGGCCGTCCGGCACCGGCGCCGAGGCGCGCCCTTCGGTCGAGTTGCTGCACGTCGACGGCGATGAGGAGGCGCTGCTGGCGTCCCTGCTCTTCGAGGCCGCCGGGGTCCGGGAGGAGGAGACGCGCATCCGCCTCGCGACGCTCTCCGCCGACGAGCGCGCGAGCCTGCTCGCCGACCTGATCGGCGAGCGACGCAACCGCCGCCACCGTCCGGGTCGCGGGTTCGAGGCGCTGCGCTACCGCTTCGAGATCGTCAGCGACTACGGCGCGTTCCGCGACCTGCAGCGCCACCGCATGCTGACCGTGCAGTGGCAGACGCTCGGCCCGCACCTCGGCGCCGGCGTGCCCGACGAGGTCGTCGCCGCCGGCTGCGGGGACGAGTACCGCCGCGCGCTCGAGATCTCCCGCGCGGAGTTCCAGCGGCTCGCCGACGCCGGCTTCGAGAAGGCTGCGCCGTACGCGCTGTGCCTCGGCTTCCGCATCCGCTACGTGCTCGACTGCAACGCGCGGGAGGCGATGCAGCTCATCGAGCTGCGCTCCGGCCGCGAGGGCCACCCGTCCTACCGCGCGGTCGCACACGAGATGCACGCGCGGATCGCCGCGGTGCACCCCGCGGTCGCCGGCGCGATGCGCCACGTGGACCGCGAGACCGAGCCGCGGCTCGAGCGCATCCTCGGGGAGATGCGCACGCAGGCCAAGCTGGACGCGCTGACGCCGCGGGCCTGAACCTCGGGCTCAGCTGCGCAGCTGAGCTGCCGGCACGTCGTCCAGCAGCACGAACGGCGTGACGACGCCGTTCTGCACGAGCAGTGCGCCGCCGGGCCAGTAGACGTGCGATGTGTCGGCCCGGTGCAGCAGCAGCGGCTCGTGCACCCAGCAGCCGGTGTTCCAGATGCGGGGCGTGCCGTCCGGGCCGCGCCACTGCGCCGGGTCATCGTCGGGCCGCGGCCCCGCCCGGTGGACGTGGCCGAAGAGGACGTCGTCCGCGTCGACACCGAGCCGGTGCACGACGCGGGCGAGCGCTGGGATGCTCGCGCGGAGCATCTGCAGGCCGAGGATCCGGGTCCGCAGCCGCGCGCGCCAGGCGCTGTCGGCGCGAGTGCCCGCCGCGGCTCGGGTGCCCGCCATGGTCGCCCGCCGGGTGGCGTTGCCCACGTCGTCCAGGAGCCGCGACAGCCACCGCGGCGTCAGCCGGCGCAGCGGGCCCTCGACCGCGGTCACGCTGGAGCGCTGCTCGTAGTCCATCGGCGCGGCACCGTCGCGCGGCAGCCGTCCCAGCAGTCCCCGGGCGATGCCGAACGCGGACTCCGGGAGCAGGTGACGATCGAGGTAGTGACCGTGCGTCGCCCAGATGCGGTCGTCGATCCACACGCCCGGGTAGCGGACCGTGACGGTCGCGCCGCCCCCGCCCAGCCACGTCACGACACGCTGCAGCAGCGGCGAGGCGTCCGGCGGGACGACGCTGTCCAGCTGCAGCCGGCGGCCGGGCGCGCGCAGCCAGCCACGCAGCAGCAGCCGGTCGTGGTTGCCGGCGAGCAGGACGATCTCCCGCCCGGGTCCCAGGGCTTCGCCGATGTCGCGCAGGACCGGCTCGGCGATCGCCATCGCGTCGCGCGGCCGGGCCTCCGCGAGCTCGACCACGTCCCCGAGGAGGACGAGGCGGTCGACGTCCGCGAGCGCGCGCAGCAGTCGCGCCCGCGGCACCGGGGCCCGCAGGACGTCGCGGTCGACGCGCGAGCCGAGGTGCAGGTCGGAGATGACGAGGGTGCGCAGCGAGGTCATCCGGCGGGATCTTGCCCTACCGGCGCGCCCGCTCCTCCTCGAGCTGGCGCAGCTCGATCCGGCGGATCTTGCCGGTGAGCGTCTTGGGCAGCTCGGTGACGAACTCGATCTTCCGCGGATACGCGTACGCGGACAGGCGATCGCGGACGAACGCCTTGATCTCCTCCGCCAGCTCGTCGGACGGCTCGTGGCCGGCTGCGAGGAGGATGAACGCCTTGACGACGTGCCCGCGACGCTCGTCCGGGGAGCCGACGGCGGCGGCCTCCGCGACCGCGGGGTGCTCCAGGCAGGCGGACTCCACCTCGAACGGCCCGATCCGGTACCCGGCCGCGATGATGAGGTCGTCGGCGCGGCCCTCGTACCAGTAGTACCCGTCCTCGTCGGCGCTCGCGGCGTCACCGGTGCGGAACCACTCGCCGCCGAAGACCCGCTGCGTGTCCTCGTCCCGCTGCCAGTATCCCAGGGGGTAGTGCGGGTTGGAGCGGGCCTTCAGCGCGATCTCCCCCCGCTCTCCGGGCGTGGTGATCGGGACGGAATCCTCGTCGAGGATCGCCATCTCCCACCCGGGTACCGGCTTGCCCATCGAGCCCTCCCGGACCTCCATCCACGGGTAGTTGGCGACCATCGGGTAGCTCTCGGTCATGCCGTAGTAGTCCAGGACGGTCAGGCCGTACTGCTCGCGGAACCAGCGGATCGCCTCCGGGTTCAACGGTTCGCCGGCGCTGCACACGACCCGGAACTTCTGCGGGTAGGTGGTCCCTGCATCGGCGATCGACATCATCGAGCGCATCGCGGTCGGGGTCGTGAAGACGTTCGTCACCTCGTTGCGGCTGAGGAACTCGAGCTGCTGCTTCGGATCGAATCCTCCCTGACGCTGCAGCACGCACTGCACGGCGCCCAGGCGCCACGGGCCGAGGAGCGGGGCGATGCCGGCGGCCCAGGCCCACTCGCCCATGCCGTGGAAGCGCTCGCCCTGCTGCACGTCGTGGGAGTGGACGAACTCGTTGTGCGCGAGGAGGTAGCGGTGGGCGTGGACGATGCCCTTCGCCGTCCCGGTCGTGCCGGACGTGTAGTAGAGCTGGGCCGGGTCGTCGGCGCTCGTGTCGGGGATGACCGGGGTGGCGTCGGCGGCGGCCAGCAGGTCGGCGTCCAGCACCAGCACCTCGTCGACGAGGGAAGCGTCGAACCGGTCGACGTTGGCCGCATCGGTCACGAGCACCTTCGACTGCGAGTCCTGGAGGCGGTGGCGGATGCCGTCGTCGCCGTAGAGGACCGACATCGAGAGCAGGACGGCACCGAGCTTCCACGTGCCGAAGAAGAGCGCCGCGGTCTCCGGGGTCGGCGGCAGGACGACGGCGACGCGGTCGCCCTTGCCGATCCCGTGCGCTGCCAGCAGATTCGCGGCCCGGTTGGCGAGGTCCTGCAGCTCGCCCCAGGCCAGCTCGCGCGTGACGCCGTCGAAGCGCTCGTGGACCATTGCGAGCCGGTCGGCCGGATGCTTGTCGCAGACGTCCTGGGCGATGTTGTACCGCTCCGGGACCTCCCAGACGTGATCCGCGACGGCCTGCTCGTAGCTCTGGGACATGGGGTCGAGTGTCGTGCCCCGCGGGTCCTGCGGTCAAACCGGGTTCCGCACGCCACGTGAGGTGGCGCTGTGGGGCTCCGGTCCGTAGCGTCGTGGGATGCTCCGCTCCCTCACGCCGGTCCTCGTGGTGCTGGTCGCCCTCGTCCCCGCCTCCGCGGAGGCTGCGAAGCGGGCACCGTCCACGTACGACGCCCGTCTCGACAAGGGCTGCGGCAAGTCGTGGGAGCTGGTCACGCATCGGCGGGGCACGCTGCGCGGGCTGTCGGACCCGGTGGCCGGCGGGAGCACCATCGCCGTGTGCGACACGCGATTCGGCCGGACGATCAGGCTTCCGGTCGAGGGGACGCCCCGCGCCGACGAGCGCCTGGAGATCCTGCTGCGCGCCGGGAGGCGCGCCATCGTCCGTGGGTTCCGCGACCACCCGCGCGGTCCGTCCAACAACCCGTTCGAGAGCCTCTACGTCGTCGACCTGGAGACCCGCCTGCGCGTGCCGCTCTCCGACTTCCCCCGGCAGTCGGTCCTGCGCTCGACGGGTCGGGCGTACTACGTCGATCCGGCGGGCGTGCTGTACACGCTCGCCCCTGACGGCCGCCGTGACGTCCTGGGGTTCTCCGACACCTCGAGCTCCCCGCTGACCTTCAACGGCACCGTGGCGACGTTCGGTCGGGCGTCGAGGCGTGCCTCGGTCGACGTCGCCGCGGAGCAACGGCGCCTGGCGATCTGCGCGCCGGGCTCGGCGGGTACGGCACCCGCGGGCGTGCGCTTCGTCTCGACACGACGCGAATTGCTGGCCTGGACCGATCGGGCCGGGGTCACGCGGGCCTGCCCGTCCCGACCGTCGGGTGAACTGCGGCTACCGTGCGGCGCGGCGGTCCCGAGGCTGGTCCGCGTCGTCGCCGTGGGCAACCGGGTCGCGGTCCACTGCACGGGCGCGCCGGACACCGTTGCCGTCCTCGACCCCATCGCCCGTACGACGCTCGCCACCCACGGCCTCGGAGCAGGAGGGCTGGACGCCGAGCTCGCCGTCTCGGAGAGCGGCGTCGTCGTGTTCACGGGCCGGCGCGACGGCCTGGCGGGGCCGAAGGCCAACGTGCTCTTCGCCGTCGGTCCTGACGGCCTCGCTCCCCGCGTCCTCGGCGAGGCCGGGGACGAGATCCGCAACGTCCGGTTCACGGCCCCCACCACGCTGGCGTGGGCCGAGATCAACCGCCCGGGCGGGCCGCCGCAGGCAAAGAGCGCCGAGCTCTAGGGACTCAGGCCTCGTCGGCCTGCGCCTGCGTGATCTTGCCCTGCAGCTGCTGCATGACGTCGGGGTCGCGCAGCGTCGTCACGTCGCCCAGGGCGCGGCCCTCGGCGATGTCCTTGAGCAGCCGCCGCATGATCTTGCCCGAGCGCGTCTTGGGCAGGTCGTCGGACCAGACGATCCGCTTGGGGCGCGCGAGCTTGCCGATGCGCACCGCGACGTGCTCGCGGATCTCGGCCTCGAGCTCGGGGGTCCCCTCGAGCTCGCCCTCGAGCGTGACGAACGCGCACACCGACTGACCGGTGTCCTCGTCGGCCTGCCCGATGACGGCCGCCTCGGCGACCTTGCCGTGCGAGACGATCGCCGACTCGATCTCCGCCGTGGACATCCGGTGGCCCGAGACGTTGAGGACGTCGTCGACACGCCCGATGACCCAGATGTAGCCGTCGTCGGCGTCCCGCTTGGACGCGTCACCGACGAAATAGGTCTCCGGGCCGAACTTCTCCCAGTAGGTCGACACGTAGCGGTCGTCGTCGCCGAACAGCGTGCGGAGCATCCCGGGCCACGGCTTCGTCAGCGTCAGCAGGCCCTGCGTCCCGTCGGGCACGGGGGCGCCCGTCTCCGCGTCGACGATCTCGGCGAAGACGCCCGGGAGAGGCGTGCCGGCGGAGCCCGGCTTGCCGTACTGGGCGCCGGGGAGCGTCGTGATCATGATGTGGCCGGTCTCGGTCTGCCACCACGTGTCGACGATGGGACAGCGCTCGCCGCCGATCACCTGGTGGTACCAGAGCCAGGCCTTCGGGTTGATGGGCTCACCGACGGAGCCGAGCAGCCGCAGCTTCGACAAGTCGTGCGCCGCCGGCTTGTCGGCGCCCCACTTCATGCACGCGCGGATCGCGGTCGGCGCCGTGTAGAAGAGCGTCACGCCGTACTGCTCGCAGAGCTCCCACCAGATGCCCTTGTGGGGGTAGTCCGGGGCGCCCTCGAACATCACCGAGGTGGTGCCGTTCATCAGCGGTCCGTAGACGATGTAGGAGTGGCCCGTGATCCAGCCGACGTCGGCCGAGCACCAGTACACGTCCTCCTCCGGCTTGAGATCGAAGACGTGCTTGTGCGTCCACGCGACACCGGTGAGGTAGCCGCCGGTGGTGTGCTGGAGGCCCTTGGGCTTCGCGGTCGAGCCGCTGGAGTAGAGGCTGAAGAGCGGGTGCTCGGCGTCCAGCGGCTCCGCCTCGCACTCCGGGTCGGCGGCCGCCAGGGCTTCGCCCCAGAAGACGTCGCGGCCGTCGGTCATCGGGCAGTCGCCGCCGCCGTGCTGGACGACGAAGATCGTCTCGAGGGTGTCGAGCGAGCCCATGACGGCGTCGACCGAGGACTTGACCGGCGCGGTCTTGCCCTTGCGCCGGGCGCCGTCGACGGTGATGAGCGCCTTCGCCTGCGAGACCTCCATGCGCTCGTGCACCGACTCCGCCGAGAAGCCACCGAAGACGACGTTGTGCGGGGCGCCGATGCGCGCGCAGGCGAGCATCGCGACGACGACCTCGGGGATCATCGGCAGGAAGATCCCGACGACGTCGCCCTTGCCGATGCCGCGGGCCTTCAGCGCGTTCGCGGCGCGCTGGACGTCGCGGTGCAGGTCGGCGTACGTGATGGCGCGCTGCTCGCCTTCCTCGCCGTGCCAGTGGAACGCGACGCGATCGCCGTTGCCGGCGAGGACGTGGCGGTCGACCGCGTTGTACGACGCGTTGAGCGTGCCGCCCTGGAACCACTTGTAGAACGGCGGGTTGCTGTCGTCGAGCGTCGTCGTCGGCTCGGTGAACCAGTCCAGCGCGCGGGCCTGCTCGGCCCACCAGGCGACGGGGTCGGCCGCGGCGGCCTCGTGGACGGAGGCGTCGTGGATCCGCGCGTGCTCGGCGAACGACGCCGGAGGCGGGAAGTTCTCGATCTGCAGCAGGGCCTCGAGGTCCTGCTCCAGCTGACCGGCGTCCGTCATGCGACTCTCCTCGATGGTGCTCACGGCGGGGACCTCTCGATCATGCCCGATCCCGGGCGCCGCGTATCTCAGCGGCCCCCGGGATCGAGTGGTGTGATTGGGGGACGTCGCGGGACCTTGCCCGCGACGGACTAGTGGGCCGCGGCCTCCTCGGCGCCCAGGCCGGTCTCGGCGCGGACGTTGAGCTCGGAGAACGTCCGTTCGTTCCCGCGCTCCTTCGAGAGCACGGTGCCCAGGTAGCAGCCGAGGAACCCGAGCGGGATCGACACGATGCCGGGGTTCGACAGCGTCCAGCCGATCGGGGAGCCCTCACTGTCCGGGCCCGGCCAGACCTTCGGCGACATGATCACCAGGAACACCGAGCTGACGATGCCGAACAGCACACCGGTCACGGCGCCCATGGTGTTGAAGCGCTTCCACGTCAGCGCCAGCAGCAGTGCCGGGAAGTTCGCACTGGCCGCGACGGCGAACGCGAGACCGACCATGAACGAGATGTTCAGGCCCTCGCCACCGATGATGGCGACGGCGATCGCGATCGCGCCGATCGACACGGCGGCGATGCGCGCGACGAGCACCTCCTCATGATCGGAGTCCTTTCCGCGCCGGATGACGTTGGACCACAGGTCGTGGGCCACCGCACCCGAGGCGCTGATGACGAGCCCCGCGACGACCGCGAGGATCGTGGCGAACGCGACGGCCGCGACGATCGCGAGCATGAGGTCGCCGCCGAACGTGCCGGCGCCGCCACCGAGGTTCTCGGCGAGCAGCGGAGCGGCGAGGTTGCCGCCGGCGCCGGCCGCCTCCTCGGCACCCGTGCCGAGGAATGCCCGGGCGCCGAAGCCCAGCGCCGTCGTCATGACGTAGAACGCGCCGATGAGGAACACGGCCCAGACGACGCTGCTGCGGGCCGCCTTCGCGTCCGGCACGGTGAAGAACCGCATCAGGATGTGCGGCAGACCCGCGGTACCGAGCACCAGCGCCAGGCCCAGAGAGACCGTGTCGATCGGGTTGGAGTAGAAGAGCCCCGGGGACAGGTAGGCGTCACCGGCCGGCGACGCGTCCCGCGCCTGGTTGAAGAGGCTGATCGGGTTTCCGCCGATCTTGATCATCACCAGGACCGTCAGCAGGGTCGCCGCACCCATGAGCATGACCGCCTTGACGATCTGCACCCAGGTGGTCGCGAGCATGCCGCCGAAGACGACGTAGCAGAGCATGAAGATGCCGGTGATCAGGACCGAGGCGCTGAAGCTCAGGCCGACGAGCGCCTGGATCAGCACGCCCGCGCCGACCATCTGCGCGATCAGGTAGAACGCCGCGACCGCGAGCGTGCCGCTGGCGGCGGCGACGCGCGCCGGCTCCTCCTTGAGGCGGAAGGACAGGACGTCGGCGATCGTGTACTTGCCCGCGTTGCGCATCCGCTCGGCGAGCAGGAAGAGCACGGTCAGGAACGCGACGAGGAATCCGACGGAGTACAGGAACCCGTCGAAGCCGAACAGGTAGATCAGGCCGGCGATGCCGAGGAACGATGCGGCCGACATGTAGTCGCCGGCGATCGCGAAGCCGTTCTGGACCCCGGTGATCCCGCGGCCGGCGGCGTAGAAGTCCGTGGCGGAGCTGGTGCGCTTGGACGCCCAGAAGGTGATCCCGAGCGTGACGGCCAGGACGACGCCGAAGATCGCGAGCGCGAGCTCGTTGAGATCCGCGGCGAGCGGCAGGAACGAGGTCATCGGAGGTTCTCCTCTTCACGGGCGAGCAGGGCGTCTCGGAGCGGGTCGAGGACCCGCTCGCTGTAGCGCAGGTAGGCGACGGACAGGCCCCAGACCATGAAGAACTGGCTCAGGGCGATGAGGTACCCGACGGTGAAGCCCTGGTAGACCGACTCGCCCATGAATCCCTCGGCGTAGCCCGCCAGCAGGATGAAGGTCAGGTACCACGTCAGGAACCCGACGGTGGCCGGCAGGACGAATCTGCGCCGCTTGGCGACGAGGTCGCGAAACTCCGGGGACGCCTCGATGGCCTCCCAGTCCGGCTCGCGACGCGGCGGGCCGGTGATGCGCTCCCGCGTGCCGATCGGCCCCTGCGGCGGCGCGCCGCTGGCGGGCGGCCCGCTGGTGGTGGCTGGCATTGGTACTGCTCCTCTCCTCGGAACGAAAACCCTGGGTCGACGGTCCCGCGGATCCCGTTCGTCTGCCAGGGCCGGATCTGCTCGACGGCCGATCCGTGCGACGAACGGTCCCTGCGGCGCGACGAGCGGTCGCCGTTCGACGCGCCTCTCCCCCGGGACTAGGCTCGAGCGAGACATGGACGTCCTGCTGGGAGTGCTGCTCGGTCTCGCGCTCGCCGCCTCACTGGTGGCAGGGTCCCGCCTGCTCGCCGCGCCCCGACGCGTCCTCTCCCCGCAGGGCGCCGCGATGCGCTCGGCGCTCCACGCCGTCACCTCGACCCTTCCGCACCTGCGTCGCGGGCTGGACGTCGAGACCGCGGGGATGGCGGTCGCACACCTGCGCTCCCTGGTGGGATCTCCGGCGCTCGCCCTCGCCGACCACGAGGTCCTGCTCGCCTACGACGGGCCGGGCGACGGGCATCACCGTCCCGGCGATCCGGCCTCACCGCTCTTCGCCGCGCCGCATGCCGACCGCGTCCACGTCGAGCCGTACTGGGAGTGCCCGGACCCCCGCTGCGAGCACGGCCTCGCGGTCAGCGCGCCGCTCTTCGCGGGGACGCGTCACGTCGGCACGCTCCTCGCACTCTATCCCCGCGAGCGGCGGCTCGCCCCGGAGGACACGCAGGTGGTGCAAGACGCCGCGATGCTCGTCGGCGCCCAGCTCGCACTCGCCGAGCTCGACGCGCAGGGTGCGCGGCTGGCCGAGGCGGAGCTGCGGGCGCTGCGGGCGCAGATCAGCCCCCACTTCGTCTACAACGCGCTCGCCGCGATCGCCTCGCAGATCCACGACGACCCCGACGAGGCCCGGGAGCTGCTGACCGACTTCGCGGAGTTCACGCGCTACGCCTTCCGCGGGCAAAGGCCGTACGTGACGCTGGCGGACGAGCTGCGCTACGTGGAGAAGTACCTGCGACTGGAGCGGGCGCGGTTCGGCGAGCGACTGACGATCCGGATCGAGGTCGCGCCCGAGGTGCTCTCCGCGGTTGTCCCCGTGCTCAGCGTGCAGCCGCTCGTCGAGAACGCCGTGCGCCACGGCGTTGAGCGACAGGCCACGACAGGGCACCTGGAGATCCTCGGCCGCGACCTCGGCCCGGACGTCGAGCTGCGCGTCACCGACGACGGGCCGGGCATGGAGCCCGAGCGCGCGCGGGCCGTCCTGCACGGCGACCGGGAGGACGGCGGGATCGGCCTGTCCAACGTCGACGGGCGCATGCGCGCCGCGTTCGGCGAGGACTACGGCCTGCGCATCGAGTCCACCCCCGGCGCCGGGACCGCCGTCGTGATGACCGTGCCGAAGTTCCGCGCAGGGGTGCGCGCCTCATGACCCGGCTGACCGTCCTCGCCGTCGACGACGAGCGCCCGGCGCTCGACGACCTCGCCCGGATGTTGCGCGGCTCGCCGCGCGTCGCCGAAGTCGTCACGGCGTCCGGGGCCAAGGACGCGCTGCTCGAGCTCAGCCGGCAGCACTTCGACGCCGTCTTCCTCGACGTCCGGATGCCGGGGCTCGACGGGGTCGAGCTGGCGCGGGTCGCCGGCCGGTTCGCGCAGCCCCCGGCGCTGGTGTTCGTGACCGCCTACGAGTCCGCTGCGGTCAAGGCGTTCGAGCTGCACGCGCTGGACTACCTGATGAAGCCCGTGAGCCGGGCGCGGATCGACGAGGCGCTCGCACGGGTCGAGGCCCACGTGGCGGAGACGGCGGCGCCCGCCGCCTCCGACCGGCCCGCACCGCTGCCCGGTGACCCGGACGACGTGCCGTGGGACGACGGAGGTGACGTCGTGCCGGTCGACAACCTCCGCGGCGGCGGCACCCGACTGCTGCAGCGCAGCTCGATCCTCTACCTGCAGGCCCAGGGCGACTACGTCCGGATCGTCAGCGACGATGGCCGCTTCCTCCTGCGCGCAAGGCTGCACGACATCGAGCGCCGCTGGACGCCCCACGGGTTCGCCCGGGTCCACCGTGCCTACCTGGTGAACCTTCGCCGCGCGGTGGAGTTGCAGCCGCACATCAACGGGACCGCCGTCCTGCGCCTGGCGGACGGCAGCGAGGTCCCGATCTCCCGCCGACAGGTCGGCGACCTCCGGCGTCGGCTGCACGTCCCATGAGCCCGGAGCCGGGGGGCGTCCGGCCGCCGCGCGACGAGCTGGCCGACCAGACCCAGGTCGGGGGCATCTACCTCCGGCGGCTCGTCCGCGCGCAGCTGACGCTCTCCCTCCTGTCGCTCGTCGCCTTCGGCGGTCTCCTCGGCGCGCTGCCCATCGCGCTCTACGTCGTGCCCTCGCTCAGCGCGACGCAGGTCCTCGGCGTGCCGTGGGCGCTGGTGCTGCTCGGCCCGCCGGTCTTCCTGCTGTTCCTCGGTGTCGGCTGGATCTACGCACGGCGCGCGGATGCGCTGGACGACGCCTTCGGCGATCTGGTCCGCGAGGACGAGTAGCCCGCCGTGCTGGCGATCCTCGCCGTCTCGGTCGTCACCCTCGGGGCGATCGTGCTGGGCGCCTGGGGCGTGCGCTTCGCGCGGACGACGAGCGACGTCTTCGTCGCCTCCCGCGCGATCTCGCCGTGGTGGAACGCCGCGGCCATCAGCGGCGAGTACCTCTCCGCCGCATCCTTCCTCGGGATCGCCGGCCTGCAGATGAAGCTCGGCGCGAGCGCCCTCTGGCTGCCCGTCGGCTTCACCGCGGGATACGTCGCCTTGCTGCTCTTCGTGGCAGCACCGCTGCGGCGATATGGCTCGTACACGATCCCCGACTTCGCCGAGGCCCGTCTGGACGCCCCGAGGATGCGGCTGCTCGCCGCGGGCGTGGTGCTCGTGATCGGCGGCTTCTACCTCGTCCCGCAGCTGAAGGGGGCGGGGATCGCACTCGGCGTCGTCACCGGCGCCCCGTACTGGGTGGGCGTCGTGGGCGTGGCGCTCGTCGTCGCACTCGTCGTCGCGCTCGGCGGCATGCGCGGCATCACCTACGTGCAGGCCTACCAGTACTGGGTCAAGACGTTCGCGATCATGGTCCCGGCCTGTCTGCTGCTGATCCACCTCGGCGGTCTGCCGGAGCGCAGCGCCCTGTTCGGCCAAGAGCTGCCACGGGCGCCGGCGGCGGGGCTCGTCGTGCAGCTCGGCGCGCCGACCGACGTGACCTTCCCGGCCGCCGCGGGCTACACGGTCGACGGGGTGGCCGGCCGGGCTGCCGCGGGCGAGGACCGGATGCTTCCGGCCGGGGAGCTGCGCCTGGAGCCCGGGACGGTCGTGCCGGTGGCCGACGGCATCGAGGCGCAGACCGGCGCAGACTGGTCCCGGCCGATCAGCGACGAAGGGCGCGCCTCCCCGCTGTTCGTCGGCTCCCTGCTGCTGGCCACATTCCTGGGGACGATGGGCCTCCCCCACATCCTCGTCCGCTTCTACACCAACCCCGACGGACCCGCGGCGCGGCGCACGACGGTCCGCGTGCTCGGGCTCCTCGGCCTGTTCTACATGTTCCCCGTCGTGTACGGCCTGCTCGGCCGCGCGCTGACCCCGCAGCTGTACGTGACCGGCACCACGGACGAGGTCGTCCTGCGCCTGCCGGAGGTCGCATGGCCCGGCCTCGGCGGCGAGCTGCTGGCCGCCCTCGTCGCCGCAGGTGCGTTCGCCGCGTTCCTGTCCACCGCGTCGGGACTGCTCGTGTCCGTCGCGGGGACGATCAGCCACGACATCTGGCCGCGCCGGCGCGGCGGCGGACCCGACCTGCGGACGCGGCGCTTCCGGGTGGCCGCCCTCGCCGGAATGGTGGTGCCGGCCGGGCTGGCCCTCGTCGCGCGGGGCGTCGACATCTCCGTGCTCGTGGGCTGGGCGTTCGCCCTCGCGGCGAGCACGTTCTGCCCGCTGTTCCTGCTCGGGATCTGGTGGACCCGGCTCACCGCGCCCGGAGCCGCCGCCGGGATGCTCGCGGGCGCCGCCACGGCGACGGTCGCTATCGTCGCCGGGATCGTCGGCGGCGGCGAGGCGGTCACCGCCTGGGACGCACTCCTGGCCCAGCCGGCGGTCCTGTCGGTGCCGGTCGCGTTCACGACGATGATCGTCGTGTCGCTGCGCACCCCAGACCGGCTGCCGCACGACATCGAGGGGCAGCTGCGCGCGCTCCACGCCCCGGAGGGCCTGGGCCTGCCGGGGCGCTAGCGGCGCTTGCGCTTCTTCTTGGAGGAGACGTGCGGCCTGGGGCCAGGGGTCCCGGGCGCCGGCGGCGGCGTCTCCTTCTGCCGCGGAGCGGGCGCGTCGTCCTTCGCCGGCTTGCCGCCCTTCTCGCGATCGCGCGCCTCCCGCAGCTCCTGCTGCGTCGGCCACGGCTCGGCCTTGCCGGTCACCCAGGCGGGCGGCACCCCCTGTCCCGGCCAGAGGTGCATGAAGAGGAACCCGAGCGCCACCAGCCAGAACGACTGGACGACCGGCAGACCGCTGCCGACCAGCTGCGGGACGACGAACAGGACGCCGACGATGATGCCGAGTGTCCCCATGAAGCGGGTCAGCAGACCGGCGCGCATCGCGTTGAGCGCGACGAGGACGAACGCGAACCCGAGGGCGAGCAGCCCGACCTGGCGCAGGACCTGGGTCACGACCAGGAGATCGGAGCGCAGCGCGTCGTGGGCCGCCTGCGTCGAGAAGTCGCCGGTGCTGACAAAGTCGTTCGCCTTGACCGCGACGACCGCCTGCAGCATCAGCTCGCTGAAGCCGAGGAGGACGGGACCCGCGATCACCGCGTAGATGACCGAGCGCGGGAACTCCTTCCGACGCGCGCTCGTGGCCCGCGCGAGGTACGACAGCGGGGCGGCGATCAGCAGCGCGCCGATCGCGAGCGCCAAGCTGAGCAGCAGCAGCGTGACCATCTTGTCGTCGTAGAACTGCAGCTGCGCGGTCTTCAGACCCTCACGGCCGATGTCCAGCCCGGCCGCGTCGCGCATCGCCTCGACCAGGCGGACACGCGGGAAGTCGGTGTAGGCGATCTGCGCGGCGATCCCGCCGCCGAGCGTCAGGACACCGGCCAGGACGCTGGCGATACCGGCGCGGGTGCGCCACCGGCTCTCACGAGCCAGGATCTCCTCGACGGGGACGTCCGTCTCGGCAGGACTCTTCACTCGCGCCACGGCGAGGGATTGTAGGCGCCGGTCAGCCGATCTGCGTGCCCGACGGGGCGCCCATCCCGGCCAGGCCCTGCTTCAGCAGCCCGGTCAGCGCGTCCGTGGCCTCGTACGTGTCGCTCTTCGGCGGGGCGCTGGTGTCGAGCTCGGCGCCGAAGTCGGAGAGCAGGTACTCCTGCTGGACCGTGCCGCCGGGGACCCCGCCCTGCGCGGGGATCTTCGCCGTGCTGGTCATCTTGCGGGCGACGCCGTCGGCGTCGATCCACAGGTCTGCGGGGACCGGCTCGTCGAGGCCGAGCGCGTTCTCGTCCCCGGTCAGGTCCTCGAGCTTGTCCAGCGACTCCTGGACCGCCTGCTTCTCGGCGGCCGGGAGCGCGTCGATGGTGTCCTGCAGCGAGTAGGTGCCGCGGTAGTGCGTGGTCTTCGCCCCCGCGATCTCCTCCTCGCCGACCTTCTTCAGCGTGCCGATGGAGTCGAGGATCTCGAGCTGCTTGGACGGGTCCAGCGAGAAGAGGGAGCCGATGCCCTTCGTATCGAACCCGGCCGCCTCGGCGATCTTCGCGAGGTCCACCTGCACCCAGGAGGCGCCACCGGGCAGCGTCGGAATGCCGGGCAGCTGCGGCACCTTCGCGTCGAACCGACCGCCTTCGAAGACCATCTCGACCATGCCCGCCCCGCTGGGCAGGGGGACGCCGAAGCCCTGGGCGATCGGGCCGAGGTCGAGCTTGAGACGCGCGGCCGGGCGGTCGAGCGCGGTGACGCCGGTCGCCCGCAGGTTCACCGGCTGCGGGATGCCGCCCCCGGTGAGTTTGATCGTCATCGTCAACCTCGCCGTGCCCTTCGCGGCGGTCTTCTGCGCGGCCTGCGCGACGTCCACGCCGGCGACGCGCTCGACGTCCTCCGATCCGCACCCGGCGGCCAGCACGGCCCCCGGGACGAGGATGGACGCGGCGGCGAGGGCGGTGACGGGACGGCGCATGCGATCGAGGCTACTCGCCGTGCCACGGGCCTACGCCGGTCGCGGGATACAGTCCCGCGATGCCCGAGCAGTCGTCCTCCGCCCCCATCGCCGTCTACGGCGCCACCGGGTACACCGGCCAGCTGGTCGTGGCCGAACTGGTCCGGCGCGGCCGGCCCGTGGTCGTCAGCGGCCGGTCGGCGGAGTCGCTGGCGCGCGTGGCGGCCGCCAACGGCCTGCCCGCCGACGCGGTCCGCGTCGCGGCCGCCGATGACGAGGCCGCGCTCGCGCGCGCCTTCGACGACTGCGTCGCCGTGATCGCCTGTGCCGGCCCGTTCCTGCAGGTCGGTGAGCCGGTCCTGCGGGCGGCGATCGCCAGCGGCACCCACTACGTCGACACCACCGGCGAGCAGCCGTTCATCAAGCGCGCGCTGGACCTCTACGGCGTCAGCGCCGCGCGCGCCGGCGTCGCGGTCGTCAGCGGCCTGGGCTTCGACTACCTCCCGGGCGACCTGCTGTGTGCGGTGACCGCCGAGGACCTTGGACCGCTGCGCGAGCTGCGGATCACCTACGCCCTCAAGGGCTTCGGTGCGACGCGCGGCACGATGCACAGCGCACTGCTGATGATGGGCGGCGAGGAGTGGCAGTACACCGGCGGCCGCGTGGTGGCCGCCCCGCTGCGCCAGCCGCTCCGCGAGACGGAGGACATCCCGGGGCTCGGCCGCGTGCCGGTCGCGCGGTACCCCTCCGGCGAGGTCCTGACGGTCCCGCGCCACGTGCACACGCAGGAGATCGTCTCGCGCATCACCGCCTCGACGTTCGCGCCGCACCCGCGGATGGCCAAGGCCGTCCCGGCCCTCACCCCCGGGATCGCGCTGCTGCTGCGCACCCCGCTGCGCCGCGCGCTGGACAGGGGCATCGACCGGCTGCCCGCAGGCCCGCCGGAGGACGCGCGCCGCGCGGTCGCCTACACGCTGGTCGCCGACGCGGTCCCGGCCGACGGCTCGCCCGCGCGCCGAGGCGTCCTACGCGGCACCGACGTGTACGGCATCACCGCGGTCACGACCTCACACGCCGCCGGGCTCATGGCCGACCCCTCCTACGATCGGGCGGGGGCACTCGCGCCTGCGGAGGCGTTCGACGCCCGCGCCTTCCTCGACGCGCTCGGCGAGCACGGCATCAGCTACGAGGTGGCGTGACCGCGACGCCCGCGTGTCCGGCCTGTGGCGCGCGGGTGGCGCCGTGGCGGGACGTCCCATCGGGCGAACCCGGCGTCGCGCCCACGGCGGTCGGGCGCTGCCTCGCCTGCGGAACGGGCGTGACGCTCGGGGTCACCGGCGGACCGGACGAGGCGCAGGACTTCCACGAGACCGGCGCCTACGCCCCCATCGCACCGCGCGGGGCCGCGCTGGCCGCGCCGCTGCTGCGGGCCTTCGACCGGCAGCGCCTGGGCATCGTGCGCGCGGCCTGCCCCCCACCCGCAACGCTCGTCGACGCCGGCGCGGGGCGCGGCCGGTTCGTTGCGCACGCCCGTGCCGCGGGCTACGACGCGACCGGCGTCGAGCCGACCGCACGGGGCGTGGAGATGGCCCGGTCGCGATACGGCGTCGAGCTCCTGCGGGCCGGGATCGAGGACGCCCCGGTCGCGCCCGGGACGGTCGACGTCGTGACGCTGTGGCACGTCCTGGAGCACGTCGCGGACCCCGCCGCGACGCTCGCGGTCCTGCGGTCCTGGCTGCGGCCCGGCGCCGTGCTGCTCGTCGGCGTGCCGAATCTCGCGAGCTGGCAGGCGCGGATCGGCGGTCCGCGGTGGTGGCACCTCGACCTGCCGCGACACCGCACGCACTTCACCGCCGCGGGCCTGCGCGTCCTGCTACGCCGCTCCGGCTTCGACGTCGGCCGCGAGCAGCATCTGCTGCTGGAGCACAACCCGTTCGGGCTGTGGCAGTCGGCGGTGTCCCGCGTGACGCCGACCCCGTCGTGGCTCTACTACGCGCTCAAGCGCGTCGCGCCGCTGCGTGCGGCCGACGCCCTGCCGACGGTCGCGGCGCTGCCGTTGCTGCCGGTCGCAGCGGGTGTCGAGGCTGCGGCGGGCCTGGCGCGGCGTGGCGGCACGGTCGCGGTCGTCGCGCGCCGCGCCTGACTGAGCGCGTCGAACAGCCCTTCGTGCCGTCCATGGACGAGGAAACGGCTGTTCGACGGGTGCGCGGTCGGCTTCAGGGGAGCTGGACGCGCGCGGCGAGCCGCTTGTACCCCTTGACCGACGGATGGTCGCCCTCGATCGTCAGGTCCGCACGCATGCGGTCGGGTGCCTTCGGGTCCTCGAGCGCGGAGAACCAGGCGTAGACCGGGACATCCTCCTCCCGCGCGAGCGCGCGGATCCGCGTGTTGAGGTCGTCGATCAGCGGCGCGGCGGACGGGTAGCCGTTGTTCCAGGGCAGCACCTCGACGGTCGCCACCCGCAGGCCCGCCTCCTTGCCGCGCCTGATCATCGAGCGGAGGTCGTCCGCCGCGTCGGCGACGGGGCGACCCTGCGCGATGTCGTTGATCCCGCCCTGGACCACGAGGACGTCGGCGCCCGTCGCGCAGTCGTCGAGCCGCTGGGCGATCTCGTCGGTGCGCTGCCCGTTGATGCCGCAGTTGCGGACCTCGACGTCCGGGTCGGCCTGCTCGAGCCAGTACCCCCACTGCGAGCGCTCGTCCAGCGCCTCGCCGATCTGCTCGCGCGTCTCCGGGTCCGGGTCGTAGAGCGGCGTGCCCGCGGTGATCGAGTCGCCGAGCGCGGCGACGACGACGCCGCCCTGGCCCGGAGTCGCGGAGGGTGCGGGCGGGGCCGCCGCCGCGGGCGTCTCCGCGGCTGGGGTCGTCGACGCGGTCGGGCTGTCGGGAGGGCCGTCGTCCCCACACCCGGACAGGGCGAGCAGGAAGGCCGTCAGGCCGAGGGCGAGGATGTGCGACGATCTGGTCATGGAAGGTTTCGGCGGTCTTTTCGGTGATCCTGACGAGCTTCAGAAGCGGATGGCGGAGCTCGCCGACCAGATGCAGGGCCAGCAGCGCCTGGCCTGGGCGGACAACGCGATCAAGCTCGCGGTGGACATGACGGTCGCGGCGGTCAACCGGATCAATCTGCAGGGTGACGCGGAGGCCCAGGCCCAGCAGATCCGGCAGGTGATGGCGGTCGTCTTCCCCGAGGCCGTCACGCTCGTGCGCGAAGCGCGCGAGGGCCTGCAGTAGGCCCGCCGCCGGGCCGCTCAGCGCGACCGGCGCTCACGCCGCCTCGCGCGGCGCTCCTCGCGCTGCTGGGCGGCCGCGGGCTCGTCCGGAGGGTGTCCGCCCGCCGGCACCACCACCGTCGTGTCCTGTGCGGGCACGAAGCCGACCTCCGCGGCGTCCCCCGAGCGCGCCGCCTTCCCGGCGTCGATGACCTCGCGGAACGAGCGGAACTTGAAGATCGTCACGATCGCGATGAAGCCCAGACCGATGCTGAACGCGGCGATCGCGATCTGCTGGCCCACCGAGTACGCGACGGCGCCCGCGCCGAAGACCTTCACGAGGAACGCCTGCTGGACGCCTGCGCCGCCGGGGGTGAAGGGGACGATCGCGGCGACCGCGTTGACGCCGAGCACGAGCAGCACGTTCTTCACCGAGCCGCCGATGTTGAACGCCTCGAGCAGGCACCAGAAGGCCGCGAAGCGGAAGCACCACCCGTAGAACTGGAAGGCGAAGACCTCCTTCAGGTAGCGCGGGCGGTCGTACAGGATCGTCAGCCCCTGCCGGACCCTTGCCCAGAACGCCTGGACCCGGCGCGACAGCACCGCGAACAGCACCAGGGCCAGGACACCCATCGCGGTGAGGAAGAACAGCGTGAACTGCGGGTGGCTCGCGAAGAAGCTCAGGTCGAACGCGCCGAGCGCGGCGAAGTCCGGCGGCTTGGGGAACACGCCCTGCGTGAACGCGAACGTGAGGATGAAGACGCCCATGGCGAGGTCGAAGACGCCCTCGACGAAGAACGCCGCACCGACCGCCGGGTAGCTCGAGCGGGGCACCGAGGTCTTGGTGAGGAACAGCTTCATCACGTCGCCGCCGCGGGCGGGCACGACGTTGTTGAAGCCGTAGGCCGCGACGTACGCGCCCCAGATCCGCTTGAACTCGATGTGCTCCGTCGGGTACGCGGCGCGCAGCACGTGGAAGAAGGCCCGCGCGCGGAACGTCAGGTAGATCCCGAACGCGATGAGCCCGAGGGCGAGGAACTGGAACTTGACGTCGGCGAGGTTCCCGAAGAACTCCCCGACCGCGTCGAAGAAGCTCCCCACGTCGTCGCTGATGCTGGCGATCGGCACTGCCCCGAGGGTATCCGGCGGTGGCGCCGCCGGTCACGTGGCCGGGTCGTGCGATCATCGCGCGCCCATGGGCATCCAGCAGACGATCGGAACCCCGGGCACGGCGGGCGCGACGCGCCTCGTGCTCCTCGGCAGCGGCGAGCTCGGCCGGGAGGTCGCCCTCGAAGCGATGCGCCTGGGCGCCGAGGTCGTAGCGGTCGATCGCTACGCGGGCGCCCCCGCGATGCAGGTCGCCCATCGCTGCCACGTGGTCGACATGACCGACGCTGCGGCGCTGCGCGCGCTGCTCCAGGAGGAGCGCGCGCGTCCCTGCGCAGCACTGCACGTCGTCCCCGAGATCGAGGCGATCGCGACCGACGTCCTCGTCGAGCTGGAGGCCGACGGCCTGCTGGTCACGCCGACCGCGCGGGCCGCCCGGCTGACGATGGACCGCGAGGGCATTCGCCGCCTCGCCGCCGAGGAGCTCGGCCTGCCGACCTCCCCCTACCGCTTCTGCGAGAGCGCCGAGGAGGTCGACGAGGCCGTCGCCGAGCTCGGCGTCCCGTGCGTCGTCAAGCCGGTCATGTCGTCGTCCGGGAAAGGCCAGTCGGTCGTCCGCTCGGCCGACGGCGGCCGCGCGGCGTGGGACATCGCCCAGGAGGGCAGCCGCACCAGCATCGCCCGGGTGATCGTCGAGGGCTTCGTGGAGTTCGACTACGAGATCACGCTGCTGACCGTCCGTCACGCCGGCGGCACGTCGTTCTGCGCGCCGATCGGGCACGTGCAGGAGGACGGCGACTACCGCGAGAGCTGGCAGCCGCAGCCGATGTCCGACGCCGCCGCGGCCCGGTCGGAGGAGGTCGCCCGGAAGGTGACGCAGGCGCTCGGCGGCAACGGGCTCTTCGGTGTCGAGCTGTTCGTCGTCGGGGACGACGTCCTCTTCAGCGAGGTCTCGCCGCGACCGCACGACACGGGCATGGTCACGATGGCGACCCAGGCGCTGAGCGAGTTCGCGCTGCACGCGCGGGCGATCCTCGGCCTGCCGGTCCCGGACGGCACCGTACCGCTGCTCTCCCCCGGCGCGAGCGCCGTGGTCCTGGGCACCGAGACCGTGCAGGCGCCGGTCTTCTCCGGCGTCGCGGACGCGCTCGCGGTCGATGAGTCGGTCGACGTGCGGCTGTTCGGCAAGCCGGAGTCCCGGCCGGGCCGGCGGCTCGGCGTCGCGCTCGCGCGCGCGGCAGACGTCGACGCGGCGCGGGCGCTCGCGGTCGACGCCGCGGGCCGGGTGTCGGTCGCCTCCGGAGTGCGGTAGCCCTCCGGGGACGGTCAGAGCCCGAGCGCCGCGCGGACCTCGGCATCCGCGAGCGACCCGGCGAGCAGGTCGGCCTCAGGCAGCACGGTGCCCGGCAGGTACGGCACACCGATGACGAACATGCCGGCCGCGTGGGCCGACGCGACCCCGGGCGGCGAGTCCTCCAGCGCCGCGCAGCGAGCGGGATCGGCGCCGAGCGCGACGGCCGCGGCCAGATAGAGGTCGGGTGCGGGCTTGGGATGCTCGACGTCGTCGGCGGTCAGCACGATCGCGAACCGGTCGCGGACGCCGCCGACCGTGAGCGCGCGCTCGCAGAACTCCCGGGAGGAGTTGGACGCGAGCGCGAACGGGCGGCCGGCGGCCTCGAGCGCGTCGAGCAGGTCCAGCGCCCCGGGTCGCGGCGGGCACCCGCCGAGGAGCTCCTCCATGACGAGCAGGTGCAGTTCGTCCATGAGGTCGAGCCCCTCGCCCGGCCGGTCGAGCATCCGCTCGAGCTTGGCGGCGGCGGTCGTGCGCGAGCTCCCGATGATGTCCCGCTTGTGGTCGTCCGTGAAGACGCGGTCGCGACGCGCGAACAGCGTCAGCTCGGCGCGGGTCCACGCCTCCTCGGTGTCCAGGAGCAGGCCGTCGTTGTCGAAGACGACGGCGTCGGGCGGTGGTGTGATCACGCCGCGCATCGTCGCGGATCGGTGCCGACGAGCGCTTGTGCGCCAGATCGTTGTGGCCCGGGGCGCCGCGTGCCGACGAGTGGAGTGGTGCTCCTGCTCGTGCTCGCGATCGTCGGCTGGGCGCTCGCGTGTGCGGGCGCCGTCCTGGCGCTGCGCGCCCGCCGCGGTGAGCAGGAGGCCCACCGCCTCGCCGCGGTCCACCGCGCCGACCGGGAGGCGACGGAGGGCCGGCTCGGGACGCTCGCCGCCATCGACGCCCAGACCGGGCTGCTCAACCACCGCAGCTTCCACCAGCGGCTGGAGGAGGAGGTCGGCCGGGCGATGCGCCATGGGCGCCCGCTGAGCATCGTCGTGCTCGACCTCGACCGCTTCAAGGAGATCAACGACCGCCACGGACACCCGGCGGGCGACCGCGTCCTCGCCGAGGCAGCCGCGCGGATCACCGTGCTGGCCCGGACGGGCGAGCATGTGGCACGCGTCGGCGGCGAGGAGTTCGCGCTCATCCTCCCCGACGCCGACGGGGTCGGCGCCTTCGCGGCGGCCGAGCGGATCCGTCAGGCGATCGCCTCCCGCCCGTTTGCGGACGTCGGGCCGCTCACCATCTCCGCGGGCGTGTGCGCCCTGAGCACGGCGGGCTCGGCGACCGAGCTCTACCGCCTCGCCGACGTCGCCCTCTACTGGGCCAAGGCGCACGGCCGCGACATGACCTTCCGCTACACCCCCGAGGTGGCCGCCGAGCTGCAGCCGGCCGCCGACCTCGACGCCACGAGCGACCGGGCCCGCGCGCTCGCGTCGCTGCGGGCGCTTGGCGGGCTCGTCGACGATCGCCATCACTCCACCCGCGGCCACGCCGATCGCGTCGCCGCCCTCGCCCACGCCCTTGCGCTCGAGGCGGGCTTGACGCCGGACGCCGCCCAGCGCCTGCGCGACGCCGCGCTCGTCCACGACGTCGGCAAGGTCGCGCTGCGTGACGAGGTGCTGCTGAAGGCGACCGCCCTGGACCGTGAGGAGCGCGAGCACGTGCAGACCCACGCGGCGATCGGCGCGCGGATCGTGTCCGGCGTCCTGGACGACGAGCAGGTCATGTGGGTCCGCGGGCACCACGAGCGCTGGGACGGCACGGGCTACCCGGACCGCCTGGCGGGCGCGCACATCCCGGAGGGCGCGACCCTGCTGGGCCTCGCGGACGCCTGGGACGCGATGCGCAGCGAGCGCTGGTACCAGGCCGCCCGCGACGCCGATGACGCGCTCGCCGAGGTGCGCCGCGAGGCCGGCCGCCACTTCGCCCCCGAGGCCGTGCTGCACCTCGAGGGCCTGGCGGTGACGGGCCGGCTGCGGCGGATGACGGGCGTGCGCTGAGCGCGACGTACGACGGGTCAGCGACCGCACGTCCCCGCGCCTGTGCAAGCACCTCAGGCGTCGCGCGTGACCATCCAGACGGCGAGCGCCGTGATGCGGTCGGCGACCTCGCCGTCCGCCACGTCCAGCGAGCCGTCGAGCCGACGGGAGATGAGCTCCGAGGCGGCCCCTGCGAGCATCACGGCGTCGATCTCGAGGCCGCGAGGGTCGGCGACCGGCCTGCCCGAGATGGCCTCACCGTGGTCGCGGACGAGCCGCTCGAGCCCGCGGACGATCTCGCGGCGGCGGCGCTGCAGCACCTCGCTTCCCAATCCCTCGAGCAGCGCGACGCGACCGCGGCGGGGGTCGTCGAGCAGGACGCTCATCAGCGCCGTGACGACCGCCCGTAGGCGGACGGTCGCGTCCTGTGCAGCGGTCGCGGCGACCGCGGTCAGCACCGCACGCTCGGTGTCCTCGCCGATGCCGTCGATCAACGCGAGGTAGAGCTCGTCGCGGCTCGTGAAGCTCTCGTAGAAGTACCGCTCCGTGAGGCCGGCGCGCGAGCAGATCGCCGTCATGGTGGCGGAGGACCAGCCGTCGGTCCCGATGAGGTCGAGCGCCGCGTCCAGGAGCTTCCCGCGGCGCTCGTCCCGGCGCTGCTGGGCGGTCTGCCCGCGGAAGGTGCGCTCGGAGGGGGCCATGCCTCCTACGATCTTGACAGGGCGGTCTGTCATCTGCGAGGCTCCGCGACGCCAACTTGACAGGACGTCCTGTCACTTGTTCTCCGGAAAGGGAACCCCCGTGCCGTCCGTCCTCAGCGATCCCCCACCCCCCGTCGAGCTGCGCCTCCTGCCGGGTGCCGCCGCCGACCTGCGCCACGAGCACCGCATCCGGCGCGCCGGTGCCACGCTGCCTCCGGGCAGCACGAGGGCCAGCGTCCGCCACACCTTCCTGACGCTCGCGGACCCGCTGAAGCTCCTGCTGGAGCACCACGACCGGTTCGGCCCGGTGTTCACCATCCGCACGATGCACGAGCCGATCGTCTGGGCGATCAGCCCGGCGGCCAACCACCAGATCCTCGTGAGCGACGCCGACGCGTTCAGCTGGCGGACCGGCCGGTTCCGGGACCTCTGGCCGCTGCTGGGCGACGGCATGCTGAACATCGACGGCCGGTACCACCGCGAGCTGCGGAAGGTCATGCTCCCCGCGTTCCACCGCGAGCAGGTCGCGGCGAGCGCGGACACGATGGTCGCCGAGGCCACCGCCGCTGCCGAGCGCCTGGAGGCCGGGACGACCGTGGACGTCTACGACTGGACGCGGCACGTCGCGCTGCGGATCGCCCTGCGCGCGCTGCTGGGGATCGACGCCGGCAGCGCCCGGGAGGTGCCGCTCGCCCACGCCTTCGAGGAGGCCCTGGGCCTCTACGGCCACCCGTTCTACCTGCAGGCGCTGCGTGGTCCGCGAACGCCGTTCGCCCGGGCCCAGGCGGCCACCCGCGAGCTCGACACGTTCGTGCACGAGGAGATCGCCGCCCGTCGCGCGAGCGGGGACCACGGCACCGGCGTTCTGGCGATGCTGCTGGACGCCACCGACGGCGACGGCCGTCCGCTCCCTGCGGACGCCGTACGCGACCAGGCGGTCACGCTGCTCTTCGCGGGCCACGACACGACCACCGCGACGCTGACCTTCCTGCTCTACGAGCTCAGCCGCACACCCTCGGCCCGCGACGAGGTCGAGGCCGAGCTGGACGCGGTCCTGGATGGCCGCACACCGACCGCCCGCGACCTCGACGGCGCGACGCTCCCGGCGCTGGAGCGCGCGCTCGACGAGACGCTGCGACGCTACCCGCCTGCCTGGGTGGGCCCTCGTCGGACGACGCGCGAGGTCGAGCTCGACGGCGTCCGCGTCCCCTCCGGGATCGGCGTGCACTACTCGTCCTGGGCGACCCACCACCTCGCCGGCCACTACCCGGACCCGCTCGCCTTCCGGCCGGAGCGCTTCCTCCCCGAGGCCGTCGCGGCCCGCGAGAAGGGCGCCTACATCCCGTTCGGCGGCGGTTCGCGGATGTGCCTGGGCAAGCGCTTCGGTCAGGTGGAGCTGCGCGCCCTGGCCGCGGTCCTGCTGCAGCGGCTGCGGTTCGAGCCGCTTCCCGGCGACCCGCTGCGGATCACCACCACCCCGACCCTCGGCCCGACCGGCGGCCTGCGGTTCGCGGTACGGGAGCGTCCCGCGAGGCTCGCCGCGGCCGCGAGCTAGCCTTCGAGGTCGTCCAGCGCCGTGCCCCAGTAGGTGGCGTCGATCGCTGGACGCATGGCCCGATCAGCCGATTCCCCGGCCACCGGGTATCGGAACCGTACGTTCTTCGAGCTGCCGCGCGAACTCCTCGGCCTTGCGAACTTGTTCGCGCAGGCCATCGCATCTCTCAGCGGCATCGGCCGCGAACGCCGCGACGCTCGCCTCTGCCTCGCCGCGACGCTCGGGGTCGGCGTCCGCGAGATCGTCCTGCGCGACCAGCAGTTCGCACATCTGCCGGACGGTGTATCCGAGCGGCTTCATCTGCTTGATCAGCAGCAGACGGTCGACCTGGGCGTCGGTGTAGAGCCGGAACCCACCGGAGGTGCGGCCAGCCGGTTCGATCAGACCCTGCTCCTCGTAGTAGCGCACGGTGCGCAGCGACAGGCCGACACGTTCGGCGACGTCGCCGATGTGGAGCGTGGCGGCGGCGTGCTCCGACTCGACCATCAGTGCGCGCCGACCATCTGACCCGAGAGGGTCTCGTGCAGTTCCGCGCTGTGATCGTTGAGGCCGGTGATGGTCATCTCGATGTCGTGGCGTGCGTAGTGGCCTTCGATGGCATCGAGGGCGGCGACGGCGGACGCGTCCCAGACGTGCGCGCGCGAGAAGTCGATGATCACGCGCTCGGGGTCATTGGCGTAGTCGAACGCGTCGATCAGCTCCTGGTCAGAGGCGAAGAACAGCTCCCCGGTGACGGAGTAGAACGCGGTGGTGCCGTCCGGGTCAAGGACGCGCTCGACCTCGACGAGGTGGGCGACCTTGCGGGCGAACGCGGCCATCGCGGTCAGGACCCCGGCACCGACGCCGATGGCGAGGTTGTGCGTGGCCACGGTTCCGGCGACGGTCACGGTCATCACGAGTGTCTCCGAGGTCGGCATCTTGCGCAGCGTCTTCGGTGCGATGGAGTGCCAGTCGAACGTCGAGACCGAGACGAGGATCATCACCGCGACGAGCGCGGCCATCGGGATGATGGCGACCAGCGACCCGAGACCTACGACGAGGATGAGCAGGAAGACCCCGGCGCTGAAGGTCGAGATCCGGGTGCGTGCGTTGCTGACGCGGACGTTGATCATCGTCTGGCCGATCATCGCGCAACCCGCCATGCCGCCGAAGAAGCCCGTGACGACGTTGGCGATGCCCTGGCCGCGCGCTTCGCGGTCCTTATCGGAGTGGGTCTCGGTGATGTCGTCGACGAGTCGCGCCGTCATCAGCGACTCCAGCAGGCCCACAGCGGCGAGCGTCGCCGAGTAGGGCAGCACGATCAGGAGCGTGTCGAGGGAGAACGGCACGGCCGGGATGCCCAAGAACGGCAGTGCGCTCGGGAGTTCGCCCTCGTCCCCGACGTCGGGCAGGTCCAGTCCGCCGGCAACAGCCACGACGGTCAGCAGAACGATGGCGACCAATGGCGCGGGAATGGCCGAGGTCATGCGCGGGACCGTGTAGATGATCACCAGCCCGGCGATGATCAGCACCAGGCCCAGGCCGCCACCGTCGCGAATGTACGGCACCTGTGCGAGGAAGATCAGGATGGCGAGCGCGTTCACGAAACCGGTCATGACCGACCGGGGCACGAAGCGCATCAGTCGGGGGACGCGCAGGACGCCGAGGGCGACCTGGATCACACCGGCGAGGATGGTCGCGGCGAGGAGGTACTCGACGCCGTGCTCCTTGACCAGGCCGACGATCACCAGCGCCATCGCGCCGGTCGCTGCCGAGATCATCGCGGGGCGACCACCGGCGATGGCGATGGTGACCGCCATCGTGAAGGACGCGTAGAGCCCGACCTTGGGATCGACACCTGCGATCAACGAGAAGGAAATTGCCTCAGGAATGAGCGCGAGGGCGACGACGAGACCAGCGAGGAGTTCCACGCGCAGGACGGCGGGCGTGGGGATTTCGGGGCGGCGCAAGGCGCGCGCGCCAGCAGACATGTTCACGTAAGAGGTTCGTTTCGGTTCGGAGTTCGCAGCAGCCTGGGGCGCGCCGGCGGGGCGGGCGGCCTGACGGGCGTGTGCCGCAGCGAGGCGTGCGCCTCGATCATCGGCGCCCTTTGCCCCTTCTTTGAACCCTACACCTACGTGAGTGTTGGTTACGCCGCCCGCGCAACCGGCACGGCTCAGGCCGAGGCGAGCGCGTCCAACGCCTTGAGCACGGCGGCGTCGTGCTGCTTCGGCTGCACCTTGGGAAGCACGACCGCGATCCTGCCTTGCCCGTCGATGATGAATGTCGTCCGGCTACTCCCCCAAAACGTCCGTCCGTACATCGACTTCTCGACCCAGGTGCCGTACGTCTCGCAGACCTCGTGGTCGGGGTCGGCCAGGAGCGTGAAGTTCAGCGACTGCTTGCCGTGGAACTTCTTGACCTTGTCGACCGGGTCCGGCGACACGCCGAGCACGACGACGTCGCGGTCGGCGTACTCCTTCGACGCGTCACGCACGCCGCACGCCTGCGTGGTGCACCCTGGCGTGTCGGCCCGCGGGAAGAAGTAGAGGACGACGGTCGTACCCTCGAAGCACGTCAGCGCGACCTTCTCGCCGTCGTGGTTGAGCAGCGTGAAGGCTGGGGCGCGGACTCCGGGTTCGAGCATGCGGCGATGATCCCAAGCTGCGCGCACGCTGGCCCGCTGCCCCTGCGCAGCCGGATGCTGCGGCCCGTCCGTGTTCTCGACCGCGCCTCGAGCACTGTGTCACCGCCCTCGAGGACGCGCAACAGCGCGAGACGATGCTGCATGAGTCGACCACCCAGCGCGGTATGGCGTCGCCGACAACTTCGGCGGACGCAACGTCATCGGGCAGCGGCTCGAGCGGTGGGCACGGGCCGCGGCAGCTCGAGTGGCAGCCGAAGATCGTCCACTCGCGGTTGCACGACACCGCCGGGTCGTCCCGTCACCAAGCTGACCGCTGCCGTTGGCGCCCCAGCATTCAACCGCCCCGGCGCTCGTCAGCGCGCAGGAATGAGCGGCGCCGGCGCCGACCATCGGCGTAGCCCCAGTGGCCACCGCCGGAGCAGCTCCAACGGCGGCCACGACGGCCACCAGGGTCGACGCGACCCGAAGCCGCGCCCCGGACACCCCGCGAGCCACAACTCCGAGCTCACGGCTTCTCAAGCCCGCGTCTTCCGTGGTTCCGGCGGGGCCGGCCAACGTCGTCGTGCGCAAAGGGTTCCTTCCGGAGATGAGATACCCAGCGAGGAACACGGCGTCGGACCGTCATCACTTCCCCCGGAGTGCCCCGACGCGGACGCCCGGCAATCCGCATGTAGCCACGTTTACGTTCAAAACACAACGGGAAGACTGCTCATTTGCGCGCTCGATGGCGGACGGACGCTTCGAAACACGCGTTCATGCGCCAAGTCGCGTTCGCCCGTTCCCTTGATCGCTGAGCGCCGGGCATCGCTTATTGCGAAGCCCGCTCGGCCCAGACCATCGGACTCCTCGCCGGCGAGTCCGTCACGCACGTCGGCCATGTCGCGCTCGAGTCGTTCATGCTCACCGATCGAAGGGCGATCCCCGGCAATGTGCTATTCGCGGCCAATAATCTGCTACTTCTATTGACCAGGTAGCACTTTTGCGATCGTTTCTTGCCACTCCCCCAATCTCCGCCGTCCCGATCGACGCCGCCGTCGCGGTTGCCCGGATCGACCTGGCCCGCGGCCGAGAAGAGCTGAACCTCCAACAGGTACCGCAGGTCCTGCAGCGGCTTGCCGCGCGGGCGAAGTTCGAATCGATCACCGCGTCCAACGCCATCGAGGACGTCGTCGTGTCACACGATCGGGCACTGGAGCTCATTCGCGCTCCCGAAGGGACCAGCTACCACGACCGTTTCGAGCGGGAGTTTGCGGGCTATCGCGATGCCGCCGACTACCTGGCTGCCAAGCCCCCTGAGCGATTGACGGTCCCATTGCTGCTGCACCTGCACCGAACGCTCCTGCGGCACACCGACGACCCTCACGCCGGCAGGCTCAAGTCCTCAGACAACATCATCGGTGAGCGCCACCCCGACGGCTCGGTCACGAAGATCTTCACGCCCGTACCAGCCGGCGAGCAGACCGAGTGGCACATCACCGAACTCGTCGACCGGTACGAGCGGGCCGTCAGCGCCGAGACGGTCCCGAACACCATCCTGGTCGCGTTGCTGGTCCTCGACTTCCTCGCGATCCACCCGTTCGAAGACGGCAACGGCCGCATCGCCCGCCTGCTGACCACGTGCGAACTCCTGCGTCACGGATACGGCGTCGCGCGCTACGCCTCGCTCGAGCAGCGGATCTACGAGAGCAAGAACTCCTACTACTTGGCGTTGCGCGAAGCCCAGCGGAATTGGCACCGGGCCGAGCACGACCCCTGGCCCTGGGTCACCTACCTGCTACGCGTCGCCGAGGATGCCTACGCCGATTTCGAGCGCCGCGCTCTCGCTGAACGTGACCTGTCGGGCAAGACCAAGCGCGAGCAGGTGAAGGCGTACGTCCTCGATCAAGCGGCGATCGAGTTTCGCTTCGCCGAGATCGAGGCCGCGCTGCCGGACATCAGCCACGCGACCATCCGAGCCGCGCTGAGCGACCTCGCCGCGGCCGGACGCGTCGCTGCCGGCCGCGGCCGGGACGCCACTTGGAGGCGCCCGGCGCCCTAGGCTCGCGCCCGAGCCCAGTACTGCAGTTTCACCCCAGCGGGTCCGCCTTCGGATAAACATACAGAACAACTGTTTTGTTCTTGAACGAGGAGAGTTTTGCCCCGGCGTGTCGGCCTTCGGGAAGAAGTAGAGGACCACCGTCGTGCCCTTATGGTCGGAGAGCTTGATCTTCTCGCCGTTGTGGTTTTCCAGAGTGAACGCTGGCGCGCGGGTTCCTGCTTCGAGCATCGGTGCCTCCGGTCGGTCGTTCGAGGACGGCCCGTGAGTACCCCGGTCAAACGTCCGAAGGCCCGCCGCGCGGCTGTCGGTCTCCGTCTTCGCTGGCGCCGGCCCTCCTTCAGCGCGCGGGCGTGCTCGAGCGCGGTGATCGATGCCCTGACGCTGCAAAGGCAATTATTCTTGACCTTATAACCATAAGGTCAGCTACAGTTGACTACTGATGCCCGTAAAGCACGTGTCCCCCGCTGCTCGTCATGCCGCCGAACTTCTCGGGGCGAGGATCAAAGCTGGCCGTCGGCAGCGCGGATGGTCCATCAAGAACCTCGCCGAGCGGGCGCAGGTCAGCCGAGTCACAATCATGAACGTCGAGAAGGGCGACCTGAGGGTGGCGATCGGGACGGTGCTCGACTGCGCGACCCTCGTGGGCGTGCCGCTGTTCTATGAAGACCAGCGGCGCCTTGCGGCGGAGGCCGCGCGGGGACAGGCTCCGCTGCTCGGCACCCGCGTCCGTGCAACATCGGACGACTCCAAGGTAGACCTTGACTTCTAACGCTTACGTCTGGGTCTGGCTCCCGGGCGCGAGCGAGCCGGTACCGGCCGGCCTTGCCCGTGAGCGCGGCGGAATCGTGACATTCGCCTACGGCAACGCGTACCGGGATCGTGAGGACGCCGTCTCACTCAACGACGCCGAACTGCCGCTGAGCGAAGGGCTGAAGGAGCCGCTAGCGGGACTCAGCATCCCGGGCTGCCTGGCCGACGCCGGCCCCGACGGCTGGGGTCGCAGGGTCATCCTCAACCGTCTGGTCGGTCGGGACGACGATTTCGACGCCCTCACGCCACTGACCTATCTGATGGAGGCCGGGTCGGACCGGATCGGCGCGTTGGATTTTCAACCGTCGGCGTCGGAGTACCTCCCGCGCGGAGGTAGCGAGTCCTCGCTTGACGACCTGCTGGCGCTCGTTTCCAACGTCGAGGCCGGAATCCCGGTACCTCCTGACCTGGAAGACGCCATGCGAGCAGGAGCCTCGGTCGGCGGCGCACGGCCGAAGGCGCTGCTGCGGGACGGCGATCGCCACCTGATAGCGAAGTTCAGTGCTTCGGCAGACACGTGGCCCCTCGTCCGCGGGGAGTTCCTCGCGATGCGAATGGCGAGACGGTGCGGCCTCGATGTCGCATCAGTGAATCTCGAGCGCGTGGGCGAACGTGACGTGCTCCTCGTCGAGCGCTTCGACCGCGTGGCTGGAACGCGCGAACGACGAGCGCTTCTGTCCGCCCTGACCTTGCTGGAGCTGGACGAGATGTGGCCTCAGGCCGCCGCCTACGGCGACCTCGCGGAGCTGATGCGTCAGCGCTTCACCGAGCCCCGCGCCACTCGCCGCGAGCTGTTCTCTCGCATGGTTTTCAACGTCCTATGCGGAAACACCGACGACCACGCACGAAACCACGCGGCGTTCTGGAATGGCAGCGAGCTGACGTTGACGCCCGCCTACGACATCTGCCCATACATCAGACAGAGCGGCGAAGCAACGCAGGCGATGCGGCTCGGCATGGGCGACGATCCAGGCCGCCTCTCGAACGTTGGCGAATGCATAAAGCGCTGCGTCGCGTTTGGTCTCGAAGAACGGGAAGCCCGAGAGATCGCGGACGCACAACTCGAGACCATTCGTTCCGCGTGGGACGAGTTGTGCGACGAAGCACGCCTCGACATCGTCAGCCGAAGGCTGATCGGCATGGTGTTCCCACACGAGTACGCGCTGTACGACCTGTGAGAGCAGAAGGGCACCTGGACCGGGCTCAATCGGGCTCAGGATGGCGGAACGGTCTACTGTCGTTTCACCCCGGTGTGTCGGCCCGAGGGAAGAAGTACAGGACGACGGGCTTGCCCTTGAGCGAGGCCAGCGTGATGGGCTCGCCGTCCTGGTTCGGGAGGGTGAAGTCGGGGGCGAGGGTGCCGGTGGCGGGCATCGTCGTATCGCTCATGGAGGCAGCATGACCATCGCGACTACGACCCACCGGAAGCCCGCCATCGGCATCGCCCGACTGGGGCGATCGGAGTGACCCGACCCTCCGCTTCCCGGAGACGCAGCGCGAGGCCATCCGGCGGCCCTGCGCGACGAAGGTCTAGACGGTGGCCGACGGAGAGGTCAACCAGCGGCGGGAAGGAGCTGTAGGACCGGCGCCTTTCGGGCTCCCGATGACCCACATTCAGTGCGTTCAAGGCACGAGTGGTACCTTTTCGCGGATTTCGCTGGCATGGATGTCGGCGGCCGACACAGGGGGCTGGACCACATGCAGGCGAAGACGTTGGTGGCCTTCGGGGCCGCCCTCATCACCATGGGCGCGCCGGGCGCGGCGCAGGCCGCCGACCAGATCGCCGTGAGCGCGCCCGCGACGCCGCTCGGCAACGTCCCGGCGCAGGTCCCGGTGACCACCACCGTGACGGCCGACACGCAGGGGATCACGTTCACCTTCGCCGAGCGCAGAGCCGCCAACTGCGCGCCGACGGTCGCCGAGATGGAGGGCCGGCCGGGCGCGACCCAGGCCGACACCGGCGTGGCGACGCCCGGTGAGACGGTCCAGCACACGAGCAACTTCAGCGCCGGCAACCCGGGCCACTACCGCCTCTGCGCCTACGTGATCGACAGCGTCGACGCGAAGACGGCGCCGCCCCGCGCGCTGGCCGAGGGGGACGCCGCCGTGGGCGAGGCCGATCGCGGCGACGATGTCACCGTCGAGGTTCCGCCGGCGACCGCCGGCGGCCCGCTGACGTACACACTTCGCGGCCACAGCACCGACCGCGCCAAGCTGAGGGTCTTCACCGAGCCGGGAGGGACCGACTGCGCGCCCACCGTCGCGCAGCAGGCGATGCGGCCGCTGGCCAGGACCGGCCAGATCACGATCCACGCCTCGGGGGCGTTCACGGTCACCTCGCAGACGTCGGCCCCCAAGGCAGGTCCGTACCGCATGTGCGCCTACCTCGAGCACGACGTCGGCCCGTCCGACACGACCACGTACGCCGTCGCGACGACGACCGGGGTGATCACGGACCTCGACCGCGACCGCGACGGGGTCAGGAACGACGTCGACCGCTGCCCGGACACGAAGGGCGAACAGCCCGTCGGGTGCCCGACGTTCACGTTCCTCGGCAAGACCACCCTCAAGATCACCCCGCGCACGCGAGCCATCTTCCTGGACGCCGTGGAGCCCCGGGGGTGCAAGGTGACCGTCACGACGCGACTGCTTGGCACCCGGCTGACGACCTCCGGCAGGCTTCCGAGGCCGCTCATCCTCAGGATCTCGAAGTCGCTCGCCCAGCGCCTCGCCCGCAAGGCGAGCACGAAGGTCACCTTGAACGTCACGGCGGTCTGCGGGCGCTCGACGATCAAGGCCACACGCCGGATCACGCTGAAGCGGTAGTCACTCACGCGGCGTCGACCCGACGAGCACGGGGCGCAGACAGCGCAGGGCGAACGCCCGTGCTTGCTCAGGGTTGTCGAGCGTCTGCGGCCTGAGCACACAGGAGAGCAGCAGCCGCTCGACGACGTCGCCCTCTCGGGGGTGCGGCTGTCGTCGAGGGCGCGCAGCAGGCGCGCGGCGAGGTCGTCGCGGGCGGCGTGCTCCCGGCGGCCGCTACCCGGAGCGCATGCTCAACGCGGCCGTGGTGGCCAACACACGCTGCCCGAAGTGCGGCGCCCCGGCGAAGTCGAAGTGCTTCGCCTGAACGGCAACGGCGCGCCGACGGCGGTCGAGCATGGATCGTTCTACGAGGAACGCACCGACCGGGCCGCCAACTGCTCGTGGCCCGTGCCCACCCGGCGTTGGGCGCTGCCCTCGAGGGCGACGAGCGGCAGGTGCCGGGGTTCGTACCCGACCTGCAGTCGGGGTCGTCTACTGCTCCAACGACCAGGCGTGTCGGCCTTGGGGTAGAAGTAGAGCACCGCCGTCTGCCCCTTGAACGACGTCAGTGCGACCTTCTCGCCGTCCTGGTCGCGCAGCGTGAATGCTGGGGCCTTGGCGCCGGGTTCGAGCATGCGCGGATCCTCTCAGTCCGTGGCCCGAAGGGCAGCGGACCACTCCACGAAGTACGCTCGGATGGTCGGCACGAGGTCGGCCGGCGCTGGGATCTCGTCGTCGCTGAACCGACCCAGCGTCTGGATCATCTGTGCGAGAACGCCCAGGTCGAAGCCCGGGTCGATCGACACGGCCTGGCTCAGCAGTGTCTCTCGGTCAAAGCGCTGCGTGAGCGCGAACACATCCGCGAAGTCCCGTGCCTCGGCTCGGTCGAACAGCGCCAGCAGCTTCCGTCCGGCTAGCTCGACCGGCGCGAACGTCGGACCGAGCATCGTGACCACTGGAGTCGTGGAGGGCGGCGAGTCGATGGCGAGATCGACGAGGAGGTCCTCCTCACCGTGAACGACGAGCCGACAGAACGTGTCGGTCGCTCGGACCGTCGTCGTACTCCACCCGCGGATACGCACAGCTTCGACGAACGCGTCACGAACCGCGGTGACCGACGTCGTCGGGGCGTGGGAGAACATGTCCAGGTCGTGCGTCGGGCGGTCGGTCAATCCACTCGCCGCGAGCGCGGCGCCACCGGCGAGCAGGAATCCCTCGGCCTCCGGCAGCGAGAAGAACAGCCGCCCGACTTCGACCTGGAACGCCGTGAGTGGTCCGCTACTCATCGCGCTTCAACACCGGCAGCGTGGACTCCCACGCGGTGCGAACCGCGGCAGGCAAGACAAGGTCGTTCCACAGGTCGACGAGGAGCGCCCCGTCGATGAACGCGAGCACGTCCTCGGGAGCCCCTTCGCGCACCACGCGCTCGTAGAGGCGCGCACGTTGGCGACGATCGCGGAGGTCAAACCGCCGTCCCGGGTCCGACCAACTGACACGCAACGGCAGCGCGACCACACGCAGCGCCTCGTCGACGGACAACCTCGGCAGCGCCGTCGGCACGAGCGCCGATCGCCCTCGTCCCGCGGGGCACTCGACGAACGTGATGCGCTGATCGAGCGAGAGGTCGAACCCGGCCTCACCGACGATCCGCGCCGCGGTGTCCAACGTCGGAGACTTGCGGCCGCGTTCGTACGCGGACAACGTCGGACGCGAGGTGCCGGCCAGGTGCGCCAGTCCACCTTGCGTCAGCCCGGCTCGCAGGCGAGCCCGCGAGATGATGTCCGAGGCGGCCACGGAAAGAGTGTATCTGATCAGATACGTACGGTCGCTTCCTCAACCCCGACAGCTCCACCACGCTAGAACCGCGGATCCACCATCACCACCCCGACAGATCCACCGTCCCGCCCGCGAACCCGCCGGAGCCGGCCGTAGCGCACCGGTCACGCTGACCACCTGGTGAAGTCTGAGACCGGTCAGTGGCAGCGCGGGCCGCGGCGCCGCTGTAACGCCGGCGCCCCGGGCGCAGACGACACCGTCATGAGCTCCACGGCCCTCGCGCCCCTTCCGCCGACCTACACCGCGACGCGGCTGGCCCTGCACGTCGTCGCCGAACACGTGGTTTCCCCGGCCCGCACCCATGCCACGGGCAACGAGATCGCACTGGAGGCGCGGCCGGGCGGGTTCGGGTCACCGGCGTTCCCGGACGGCGGCTGGGTCGCCGTCGACGGGGACCGGCTGATCCGCCGCGCCCCGGACGGCACGCTCCATGATCACCGGCTGTCCACCGTCCAGGCCGCCGCCGAGTTCGCTGGTCTGACGGCGACGTCCACGCTGGTCCCGCTGGAGATCGACCCGGTCGCCGCCGGCGTGCTGGCCGACCTGTTCGCGTTCGCGGACGCGGGACTTCGGGTCCTCCGAGCGGAGGCGGACCCGGCCGACCGACCATCGCCGATCCGGCTCTGGCCCGAGCACTTCGACATCGCCTACGAGGAGGGCGACGAGACTGCAGGCGGGCGCGCCGGCTACGGGGTCTCGCCCGGCGACGAGAACCACCCGGAGCCGTACGCCTACGTCGGGCCGTGGACCCCTCCGCCCGCCGGGCCGCTGTGGAACGCGACCGCGTTCCCAGGCGCCGAGCTCACCTACGCGGAGCTGCGCGACGCCGCCGACCCGACCGCGGCCATCCTCGGGTTCTTTCGCGCGCGGCGCGCCGCGCTGCAGCGCGAGCCCGGCTGAGTGATGGGCGAGCTCGAGTTCACCAACCTGCTCGCGATCTGCGCGATTGCGTTCACCGTCCCGCTCCTCCTCGGGCTGCGCCCAGCGCTGCGGCTCCCCGCAGTCGTGCTCGAGCTCGTCGCCGGCATCGTCGTCGGCCCCGCCGTGCTGGGCTGGGTCCACGTCGACGAGCCCGTCCAGGTGATGGCGCTCGTCGGCCTCGCCTTCCTCCTGTTCCTCGCCGGCCTGGAAGTGGAGTTCGACCGCCTGCGCGGCGACCTGCTGCGCCTCGCCCTGGCGGGGTTCGCGCTCTCGTTCACAATCGGCATCGGCGCCGGGCTCGGCCTCCAGGCCGCGGGCTTCGTCACGAGCCCCGTGTTCGTCGCGATCGTCCTTTCGGCGACCTCGCTCGGCGTCGTCATCCCCGTGCTCAAGGACGCCGGCCTGGCGTCCAGCCCGTTCGGCCAGCTCGTCATCGCGGCGGCATCGATCGCCGACGTCGCCACGATCCTGCTGCTGTCCCTGCTGTTCAGTCAGGAAGGCGACGGGCTGACGGCGCAGCTGCTCCTGCTCGCCGGCCTGGTGCTGCTGGCCCTCGGGGTCGCCGCGTCGGTCATGATCGCCGACCACTCCCGCCGGCTACGCGAGACGGTGCTGCGCCTGCAGGACACCACCGCCCAGATCCGCGTCCGCGGAGCGTTCCTGCTGCTGCTCGTGTTCGTCGCCGTCGCGCAGAAGCTCGGCCTGGAGATCATCCTCGGCGCCTTCATCGCCGGCGCACTGCTGTCCGTCCTGGACCCCGACCGCGAGATGACCCACCCGCAGCTGCGCGGCAAGCTCGAGGCCTCCGGCTACGGCATCTTCATCCCCGCCTTCTTCGTCACCAGCGGCCTGCAGTTCGACCTGGACGCCCTCACGTCCAGCGGTTCGACGATCGCCCGCGTTCCCGTCTTCCTGCTCGCGCTGCTCCTTGTCCGCGGCCTGCCCGCGCTCGCCTACCGCAGGTACCTCGGCAACGATCGCCAGACGCTCGTCGCGGGTCTGCTGCAGGCCACGTCGCTGCCGTTCATCGTCGCGTCGACCGCAATCGGGCTCAGCCTCGACCTGCTGACCGCCGCGACGGCGGCCGGGCTGATCGCGGCCGGACTGCTGTCGGTCCTGATCTTCCCGCTGCTGTCGCTCACGTTGCTCGCAGCGGCCACACCCGACCCGCAATGCTTGCCAGAGCCTTACGAGGACGCCGCAGGGTGCTGACACGGTGCCCGTGCCCTGTAACGATGGCGACCGTGCCGGCCTCCCCGCTGCCCACCTCCCCGCATGACCGCGCCGCGGCCATCCCGGACGGCGACGCCGCGCTGCTCGCCCGCCTACGCGACGGTGACGGGGAGGCCTTCGCCACCCTCGTGGACCGGTACGCCACGTCGATGCTCCGCGTCGCGCAGTTCCACGTCCCCACCCGGGCGAGCGCCGAGGAGGTCGTACAAGAGACGTGGCTCGGCGCCCTGCAAGGTCTCGCGGCGTTCGAAGGACGCTCGTCGCTGAAGACGTGGCTCTTCACGATCCTCACCAACCGGGCGAAGACGCGCGGCGAGCGCGAACGGCGCACCGTGCCATTCGCCGCGCTCGCCGCCGAGGAGGCCGGCGGCGACTTCACCGCCGTGGAACCCGGTCGCTTCCTCCCCGCCGACCATGACCGGTGGCCCCACCACTGGGCCACGCCCCCGGCCCGCTGGGAGGAGTCACCGGAGCGCTCGCTGCAGTCCGGCGAGACCGTCGCGCTCGTCCGCCGGGCGATCCAGGCGCTGCCGCCGATGCAGCGCCTCGTCATCACCATGCGCGACCTGGAGGAGTGGGACGGTGCCGAGATCTGTAATGCCCTGTCGATCTCCCAGTCCAACCAACGGGTGCTGCTTCACCGCGCGCGCGCGACGGTGCGCGCCGCCCTGGAGGATCACCTGACCCCATGACCGGCCCCGACCACACCGATCATCACCCGGCGGACCTCCCCGAGCTACCCTGCCGCGACTTCGTGGAGTGCGTGACGGCGTACCTCGAGGGCACCCTCGATCCCGTGGACACGCTGCGCCTGGAACTGCACCTGCGCGAGTGCGAGGCCTGCCTGCTGTACCTCGGGCAGCTCCAGGCCACCCGCGACGCCGTCGGCCGCGTCGCGCCGGACACGCTGCCCGAGGCCGCGCGCGCGGAGCTGATGCGGGTATTCGACGCCTGGTCGGCTGGGCGCCGCGCGTCCCCCTGACCTCCCGCTCGTAACGCTGGCGGCCCCCGCGGGACTGCAGCCTCAATGCCCGCCTCCGCCGATCAGTTGACCTGGGTCCGTGTCCTCGACCCGGGCGAGTTGCCCGAGGGCCGTGTGACGACCGTCACGGCCGGCCGCCACAGCCTCGCGGTGACCCACGTCGACGGGCAGTACGCCGCGCTCGACAACCACTGCCCGCACCAGGGCGGACCGCTCGGCGAGGGGACGATCGAGAACGGCCTCCTGCGCTGCCCGTGGCACGGGTATGACTACTGCCCGCTGACGGGGACCTCGGAGTTCGGGGACGGTGTGCCGGCCTACCCGCTCGAGGTCCGCGACGACGGCATCTACGTCGGCCTCGAGCCGGACCCGCCGCATGCGCGCACGCTCACCGACGTGGTCGCCGAGACGCTCGTGGCCTGGGGCGTCACCGACGTCTTCGGGATGGTCGGCCACTCCAACCTCGGGCTCGCCGACGCGCTCCGCCGCCGGGTCGCGGCCGGTGAGCTCGAGTACGTCGGCATCCGCCATGAGGGCGCGGCCGCGTTCGCCGCCAGCGCCTACGGCAAGCTCACCGGGCGGCCGGCCGCCTGCCTGACGATCGCCGGCCCCGGCGCGACGAACCTGCTCACCGGCCTCTGGGACGCGCACGTCGACCGCGCCCCGGTCCTCGCGCTGACCGGCCAGGTCGAGACGCGGATCCAGGGCCGCGGCGCCTTCCAGGACATCGACCTGCGCGCGGCGTTCGGCGGAGTCGCCACGTGGAGCGCGGAGGTCACCGCGGGCAGCGACCCGGCCGAGCTCGCCTCGCTCGCGGTCAAGCACGCGCTGCTCGGCCCTGGCGTCGCGCACCTCGTCTTCCCCGACGACGCTCAGACGCTCCCGGCCGGCGACCGTGCGGCGGGGACGCCGCAGGGCCGACTACCCGACCGCCGAGTAGCCGCGCCGGCCGACGCCCTGGCCGCGGCGGTCGCGCTCGTAACGCCGGCGCTGCGCCCCGTCCTGATCGTCGGCCATGGCGCGCGCGGGCACGAGGACGCGATCCGGGCGCTTGCCGAGCAGCTCGGCGCGCCGATCATCACCACGTTCAAGGCCAAGGGCCTGATCGGTGACGAGCACCCGCTGGCCTGCGGTGTGCTGGGTCGCAGCGGCACGCCGATCGCCTCGTGGCTCATGAACGAGGCGGACGTCCTGATCGTCCTCGGCGCCTCGTTCTCCAACCACACAGGCATCTACCCGGGCAAGCCGATCGTCCAGGTCGACCATGACGCGGAGCAGCTCGGGCGCTTCCACGCCGTCGCGGCGCCGGTGCTCGGGGACGTGGGCGTGGTGGTCGCGTCGCTGGCGTCCGCAGTCGCGGCCGCGGGCGCGTCCGAGCGTGCTGACCAGGCCGCCGACGTCGCCGCCCGCCAGGCGCTGTGGCAGGCGGAGAAGGCCTCGCGTGCCGCTGACGACCGCGGCGCCGGGGTCGCGTCCGCCGCTGTCTTCGCCGCGCTCGGCCGGCACACCCCGGCCGACGCGGTCCTCTGCGTCGACGTCGGCAACAACGCCTACTCCTTCGGCCGCTACTTCGAGACCCGGGAGAGGCAGGACGTCCTCATGTCCGGCTACCTCGGCTCGATCGGCTTCGCCTACCCCGCCGCCCTCGGCGCCTGGCAGGCCGTCCGTGGTGGCCGGCCCGTCGTGGCGATCAGCGGCGACGGCGGCTTCGGCCAGTACATGGCCGAGCTCACGACCGCGGTCAAGCACCGCATGCGGATCGTCCACGTCCTGCTCGACAACGGCCAACTCGGCAAGATCACCAAGGAGCAGCGCGCCGGCGATTGGGCCGTATGGGAGACGGGCCTCCACAACCCCGACTTCGCCGAGTACGCCCGCACCTGCGGCGCGCTCGGCCTCAGCGTCGGGACCGCGGCCGAGATCGACGGCGCGCTCGCGACCGCGTTCGCGCACCCCGAGGGACCGGTCCTCGTCCACGTGCGCACGGACCCGGACCTGGTCTGAGGACGACGACCGACGCTGGCCGCGTCACGCGGGCACCCGGGAGACACGCTGTCGACCTGTCACGTACTCGAGAATCCCCTGCAGGTCGTCAGACTCGCCCTTGCCCCGGCAGCGAGCGCGTCGAGGTAGCGGTCGAACCATCTGCGGACACGTTGGAGGCCCGTGCGTCACTTCAGCAGGCGCGACAGCCTGCGGTCCTTGAGGACCTTGCCGCCGGTCTGACACTGCGGGCAGTAGCAGAGGACCTGCTCGTCGTAGTGCACCGCTTCGATCGTCGTCCCGCAGCGCGGGCACGGCTCGCCGTGGTGGCGGTGGACGAGCAGCGGCAGCGGCATCTTGTCCGGGATCGGGAGCTTGACGGTCTGCTCGTAGTGGTCCAGCGCGGCGCCCATCCGGGCGACGATCGCGCCCCGTAGCGCGGCCGCCTCGTCATCGGCGAGGCCGCCGGCGCGGGCGAACGGGGAGAGCTTCGCCTCCCAGAGGATCTCGTCGACCCACGAGCGCCCGATGCCGGCGATGACCCGCTGGTCGCGCAGGACCGCCTGGAGGGGCCGCGCCTTCTGCGGGCCGAGCACCTCGCGCAGGTCGGCGGGCGGGTCGGGCCACGCCTCCGGCCCGAGGGTCGCGAGCGCCGGGTCGGCGGCGAGCTCGTCGGCGCGCAGCAGCTTCGCCCAAGCCGCCTGCTTGGTCCCGAACTCCTTGAGGCGCAGTTCGCGGGACGGAGCCTTCCCGTCCTCGTCGGCAATGCGCAGCAGCAGCCGGTTGGCGCGGTCCTTCATCGATGCCCGCTTCTCGAAGAGCTGCAGGCGTCCGGCGGACATGAGGTGCAGCAGCAAGGCCACGTCGCCGCCGGCCCCCGGGGCGTCGAGGGCGACGACGAGGTGCTTGCCGATCCGCCGGACCGTGGTGATCGTGCCGCCCTCGAGCCCATGCAGTGGCGGGTCGAAGGTCTTCAGCGTGTTGAGCCCCGGCGCGAGCGCGGACTCGACGGTGGAACCGGCGAGCGCCTCGCCCAGCCGTCGCGCAGTGATCTCGACCTCGGGCAGCTCGGGCATCTCTCAGGCTCCTGCGTCGGTCAGGATGACGTCGTAGGCGCGCTCGGCGCGGCGCAGCCGGCACGCATCGGGCCCGCAGGTCGCGGCCCGCAGCTCGAGCGTGATCCGGCCGGAGCCTTCGCCGAGCGGGACCTCGACGCGTGCGGGAAGGGTGTCGAGTCGCCACGCCCGCTCCCCGGGCAGCATGCCGGGCTGGGTCGCACGGGCGGTGACGAGCACGGGTGGACCCCCGGCGCCGTCGAGCACGTCGCCGTCGAGCGCGACGTCGAGCTCGGCGACGAGGACCCCGTGCACGTCCAGGATCACGGTCTCCGCGACGACGGGCGCACCCGGCTCGTCGAGCGACGGCGGGCGGCCGACGTCGATGGCGGTCGCCTGCGCGCTCTCGGGGTCCACGAGCACGACGCGGTGGGCGCCGGTGTCGGCGACGACCAGGCGGCCGTCCGGGAGGACGTCGATCCCGCCCGGCTCCCGGAAGCCCTCGACCGGCACGGTCCAGAGATGCTCGCCGCGCCAGACGCGCAGGCGACCGTTGTACGTGTCGGCGACGAACAGCGAGCCGTCGGGGGCGGCGGCGAGCCCGAGCGGATGCTGCAGCAGCGCGCGGTCACGGTCGCCGTCGCGGTCGCCCCAGTCGAACAGCCCCTGGCCGGCGAGCGTCCGGACCGTCCCCGCCGGCCGGTCGAGCACCCGCAGCGCGGAGGTCTCGCTGTCCAGGAACGCGAGCTCGTCCTGCGCGGTGATCGTCAGGGCGCTCGGCTGCGCGAGCAGCGCCTGGAGGGCAGGACCGTCGCGCAGCTCCTCGGCGCCGGTCCCGGCGATGACCTGCGGCTCGCCGCTGCCGTCGATCGCGCACAGCACGTGGCGACCGGCCCCGGCGATGACGACGTGCCCGTGCCAGCGCACGACGTCCCACGGGCTCTTGACCTGATCGGTCAGCAGCGTGCGTCGTGGCGGCCCGGCCCCGGCACCGGCCGTGGGCAGCTCGATGCGCCAGACGCGGTCGCGCGCGGTCTCGCACACGAGCAGGGCGTCCTGACCGTCGAAACGCACGCCCTGCGGCTGGTAGAGGCCGTCGAGCTCGTGGAGGACCACGCCGTCGAGCGTCGTGACCAGGACGCGGTCGTGGCCGGTGTCGGCGATCGCCAGCCGAGGCGCGTCCGTCCCGGGGCCGACCACGACCTTGCCGGGGAACGCGAGCTCGCTGCGGCCCACCGCCTCCGGCCCGACGTCCGGACCGCCCGGCTCCCCCGGGACGGCAAGGGTCCCCGCCTCGCGACCCTCCTGCACCAGGGCCTCGATCGCGGCGGCGAGCTCGACCACGTGCCCTTCGCCGGAGACCGTCGCCGCCACACGACCCGTGGTGTCGATCAGGACGACGGTCGGCCACGCCCGCACGCCGTAGGCGTCCCAGGTCCGCGCCTGCGGGTCGTCCAGGACGGGATGGTCGACGCGATGCCGCGCCACCGCGGCCACGACGGTCGCGTGGTCGTGCTCGTGATGGAACTTCGGCGTGTGGATGCCGATGACCGCGAGGACGTCGGCGAACCGGCGCTCGAGACCCCGGAGCTCCTCGAGCACGTGGAGGCAGTTGATGCAGCAGCCGGTCCAGAAGTCGAGCAGCACCACCCGGCCGCGCAGCTCCGCCAGTGTCAGCGGACCACCGCCGACCCACCCGCCGGTCCCGGTCGGTTCCGGTGCGCGGACGCGGGCACGACCGATGTCCAGCGGACCACTCACTGCCCCAAGTATCCGCGTCCCGCGCTCGTCGTCACGGGAGCTGGTCGTCCGATCGCGAGGGCTGCCCGTCCCGCCGCAGGAGCACGACGCCGAGCACGCCACTGAGGATCGAGCCGGCGAGGATGCCGATCTTCGCGGTGTCGACCAACGCCGGGTCGTCGTACGCCAGCGGCGCGATGAACAGGGACACCGTGAACCCGATTCCGCCGATCGCGGCCACGCCCCAGATCTGCGGACGCGTGACGCCCTCCGGCAGCGTTCCCCAGCCCATCCGCAGCACGAGCATCGCGGCTCCGCCGATACCCAGCAGCTTCCCGAGGACGAGCCCGGCCACGATCGCCCACGCCAGGGTGCTGTCTGCGGCATCACCGATCGCGCCGCCGCCGAGGTCGACGCCGGCGTTCGCGAGGGCGAAGAGCGGCACGATCACGAACGCGCTGTAGTTGTGCAGCCGGTCCTCGAGCGCCTCGAGCACGTTGCGCCCGCCGATCAGGCCCGTCGGTGTGAGGAGGCCGATCAGGACCCCGGCGATGGTGGCGTGGACCCCGGATTCGTACATCGCGACCCAGACGGCGAGGGCGACCGGGACGTACTGCCACGGCCGGACCGCCCCCAGACGGCGCATCGCCAGGATGAGGACCAGGCCGCCGCCGGCGCCGAGCAACCAGCCCAGGGCGACATCGTCGGCGTAGAACACCGCGATGATCGCGATCGCGGCGATGTCGTCGACGATCGCGACCGTCAGGAGAAACAGCTTGAGCCCGGCCGGGATGCGGTCGCCCAGGAGCGCCAGGACCCCGACCGCGAACGCGATGTCGGTCGCGGCGGGGATCGCCCAGCCCGACGCCGCGGACGTGCCCGCGGTCAGCGCGGTGAAGATGAGCGCCGGCAGCGCCACGCCGCCGATCGCCGCGACGACCGGGAGGGTGGCGGCGCGACGGTCCTGCAGCTCCCCGCAGACCAGCTCGCGCTTGATCTCCAGGCCCACGACGAAGAAGAAGATCGCCATGAGGCCGTCGTTGACCCAGTGCCCGAGGTCCTCGCTGATCGCGGCGTCCCCGATGCCGATCGTCAGCGTCGTGTTCCACAGATCGACGTACGCGTCGCTGAACGGACTGTTGGCCCAGACGAGCGCGACAACCGTCGCGATCGCCAGGACGATCCCGCCGGCCGCCTCGTCGTGGAGGAATTCCGTGAGCGGGTCGACCGCGCCGCGGACGCGCTCGGCGGCCGCGGCCACCGTGCCCTGCTGCTCGTCGCTCACGCGTCGTCCACCCGGGCCACGACGCGCGTCGCGAGCTCGCGGAAGAACGCCGAGCGGGTGACGATGCCGACCACCCGGCCGTTCTCCGTCACCGGCACGATGAGGACGCGGTGATGCAGGAACACTTCGGCGAGCTGCGCGTCGGCGGCCTCCACGTCGACGTCGATGTGCTCGGTGTTCGCGTGCTTGCCGACCGGCTCGGCGACGCAGTCGGCACGGCGCTCGATCGTGTCGTCGAGGCTGTGCGTCATGAACCTCGCGGAGCTGAGCTGGTCCAGGTAGCCCGGGAACAGTGCGCCGATGAACTCGCGCTCGCCGAAGATCCCGCGGAAGGTGCCGTCGTGGTCGACGACCGGGACGGCCGGCAGCTCGGACTCGATGAGGATCGCGAGGGCGTCGGTGACCGGCTGGTCCCGGGTCACGGTCGGCGCGTCGCGCAGGATCGTGGATTCGGTGATGGAGCGGGGCATGGTGGTGCCTCCTAGACGTAGCGCAGCATGATGTAGCCGGTCGCGAGAAGCAGTGAGACGAACGTGACGGGAATGCCGACCTTGAGGAACTCGACGAACCCGATCCGCCGGCCGGCGCGCTCGGCCAGGCCGGAAGCGGCGACGTTGGCGGCCGCCGCGATGATCGTGGCGTTGCCGCCGAAGCACGCGCCCAGCGACAGCGCCCACCAGTAGGCGTCGTCGTCGGACTCGTTGAGCTGCTCGACCACCGGGATCATCGCCGTCGTGAAGGGGATGTTGTCCACGATGCCCGAGGAGATCGCGCTGAACCATGTGATGCCCAGCAGCTCGGCGGTCCGGTCCCCGCCCGTGATGTCGGCGATCCCGTCGGCCATCTCGCCGATCGCCCCCGTCTCCTCCAGGGCGCCCACCATGACGAACAGGCCGACGAAGAAGAAGATCGTCGGCCACTCGACGCTCGCGAGCGTCTTCTCGACCGCCTGCGTCGTGATGAGGAGCATGAGCGCCGCGCCGGCGAGCGCGACGGTCGCCGGCTCGATGTGCAGCGGCTTGTGGACGAAGAACAGCGCGATCGTGCCGAGCAGCACGGGCAGCAGGCGCTTCAGCTCGGCCATGTCCTCGATCGCCTTGTCCGCGTCGAGCTCCATGACGCGCGCCCGGGCCTCGGGCGCCACCTGCAGCCGGGACCGGTAGAAGAAGTAGAGGAGCGTGATCACGACCGCGAACGTGACGATCACCACCGGCGCGAGGTTGAAGATGAACTCCGAGAAGCTGAGCCCGGTCGCGCCCGCGATGAGGATGTTCGGCGGGTCACCGATGAGCGTCGCGGTGCCGCCGATGTTCGACATGAAGATCTCGATCAGAATCAGCGGGATCGGGTCGAGGTCCAACGCGTCGGCGAGCAGGAAGGTGATCGGCACCATCAGCAGCACCGTTGTGAGGTTGTCCAGGAACGCGCTGAGGATCGCCGTGGAGCCGCCGAGCAGCAGCACGAGCGCCAGCGGCCGGCCCTTGCTCGCCTGCCCGGCGCGGATGGCCAGATAGGTGTAGAGCCCGGTCGTCTCGGTGAGCTTGACGACGATCATCATCCCGACGAGCAGGCCGATCGTCGCCCAGTCGATCGCGAGGATCGCCGCTTCCTGGTCGATGGTCTGCGTCAGCAGCGCGATGACCGCGCCGGCGAGGGCGACCTTCGTGCGGTCGACCTTCTCGCTGGCGATGATCGCGAGCGCGACAGCGAAGAGGATGATGGCGAACGTCACAGGAAACGGGGCTCCTTCAGGGGTCGGTTGTACCTCGTGCCGACCAGTCTTCCCGGCTCACCGGCAGGGAGTCTACCGGCGTGTTGTGCTCGGTCCCGGTCTAGGTTCTGGAGATGAGCCACCAGCGCAACCCGGCCTTCCACCTCCTGATCTGCGGGGTCGCAGTGGCAGCCGCCGCGACCGCCGGGAGCATCGGCGCCGTACCGGTGGTCGCCGCTGACGGTCCGGCCGTGTGCTCGGTCAGGCCGCAGGCCCCGAAGGTGGCATCCAAGGTCCTGACCGCCACCGCCCGGGCGCGCTGCCCGCGCGGGGACGCCTTCAGCATGATCATCGTCGAGCTCGAGCGGCGCAGCGGCAGGCGCTGGATCCACGTCGGCAGCGACTTCCGCATCAGCCGTCCCGGGACGGCGCTCAGTGCCCGGGTGCGCGTCCCGTGCGGCCGCACGGGCAGGGCGCGGTACCGGACCCGCGCCTTCACCTATGCGCTGGCCGGCGGGAAGAGCCGGACCCGGACGCGCATCGCGCAGGCGACCCTGCGGTGCTGATGCTGCCCCGCGGTCGTGACGGATCGTAGACCTCCGGGGCGTGTAGGTGATCGGCGCGCCGTCCGGTACCGCACAGAACGGAGAGACGCCCGTGCCCCGAGAACGAGCCTTCCCCACCCGTCACCGACCGCTACCCCAGGACCGTCGTGCGTGAGCACCTCGACGGATTCGTGGACGCCGCCGGCCCGCTGGGCCCCGTGGCGTTCGTCGTCGCCTACGTCGCTCTGACAGTCGCGTTCGTCCCGGGCACGATCCCGTCGCTCGCGGCAGGGGCGCTGTTCGGCGCGATCTGGGGGACGGTCCTGACGCTCCTCGGGGCCACGCTCGGCGCCGCGCTGGCGTACGAGGTCGCCCGCCGTCTCGGCCGTGAGCGACTCCACCGGGTGCTCGGGCCGCGGGCCCTCGCCGCCGACGCCTGGGTCGGGGACCGCGGGCTGCGCGGTGTCCTGGCCCTGCGGCTGGTCCCGGTGGTCCCGTTCAACGCGTTGAACTACGCCTTCGGTCTGTCCAGCGTCGGCCGCCGCGATCACCTGGTCGGGACCGCGGTCGGCATCGTGCCCGGCACGATTGCGTTCGTCGCACTCGGCGACGCGATCACCGACCCGGGCTCGACCGGGTTCCTCCTGTCGCTCGGTGCCGTCCTGGCGCTGGTCCTCGTCTCGGTCGTCGCGGGCCGCCGGACGCGCGTTCCGGCGTAACGCTCAGAACAGGCGCCGCACGGCGAGCACCACCGCGAGCGCCCGGCGCGTCGATGGAGCCGCGAAGCGCCGGCGCAGATGCTCGTCCGCCGCGCGTGCACCGGCCTCCGCGAACGTCGGGTACGCGTGGATGACCTGCGAGACCCGTTCGAGCTTCGCACCGCTGCCGATCCACGCGGCCATCTCGGCGATCGACTCCCCGGCGCCCTGGCCCATCAGCGTGGCGCCGACCAGCCGGCCGCGGCCGTCGGCGACGAGCACTGCGCCGCCGCGGCCCGCCGCCGCCGTGACCGCGCGGTCGAGGTCGGCGTAGTCCGACCGTGCCACCGCGACCCGGTCGCCCCAGCGGTCCCGCGCCTGTGCCTCGGTCAGGCCGACGTGCGCGACCTCCGGGTCGGTGAACGTGACCCACGGCACCGGCGTGCGGTCGGCCCGGCGCCGCAGCCCGAAGAGCGCGCCGACCGTCGCACTGCGCGCGTGGTGCGCCGCGAGGTGGGTGAAGGCCGGCCCGCCGGTCACGTCGCCCACCGCGAAGATGCGGCGGTTCGTCGTGCGCATGGTCGGGTCGACGACCACCGCCCCACCCTCGTCCGTCTGCACTCCGGCCGACTGCAGCCCGAGGTCGGCGGTGCGGGGCACGCGACCCGCGGCGACCAGGACGCGGTCGGCGCGCAGGACGACGCCGTCGGCCAGCTCGACGTCCACCGCTCCGCCCGCCCCTGCGACCCTGCGGACACGGGTGATGGCGGTGCTCAGGCGCAGCTCGACCCCATCCTCGGCCAGGGCGGCCTGCAGCCTCGCCGAGGCCTCGGGCTCCTCCCGCGTCAGCACACGGTCGGCGACGTCCACGATCGTCACCGCGCTGCCCAGGCGTGCGAACGCCTGACCCAGCTCACAGCCGATCGGGCCGGCGCCGACGACCACGAGCCGCGCCGGGAGCTCACGGAGGTCCCAGACCGTCGCGTGGGTGAGGGGGTCGGCGTCCGCCAGGCCCGGGATCGGCGGGACGGCCGCCGACGAGCCGGTCGCGACGATCGCTCGGCGGAACCTCAGACGGCGCCCGGCGACCTCGATCACCCGCTCCCCGACGAACCGTCCACGGCCCGCGATCACCTCCACGCCCGCCGCGGCCAGACGCTCCGGCGAGTCGTGGGGCGCGATCCGGTCCTGGGTCTCGCGGACCCGGTCCATGATCCGACCGAGATCGACGCGCGGATCGTGCCCCGCGAGCCCCAGCCGGTCGGCGGTGCGCATCGCGTGGACGAGTCCGGCGGAGGCGATCAGCGCTTTGGAGGGCACGCAGCCCGTCCACAGGCAGTCGCCGCCGGTGCGGTCCTCCTCGACGAGGGCGACGCGTGCGCCGACCCCCGCGGCGATCATCGCGCTCACCAGGCCACCGGTCCCGCCGCCGAGGACGACGAGGTCGTACGGGCGTCCGGCGCGCGCCCGACGCGCCACCGGTCCGGAGGTCCTCACGGGCGCGGACCGACCTCGGGCGACGGGATCAGACCTCGACGACGACCGGCAGGAGCATGGGCCGGCGCCCGGTGCGCTTGTGCAGGAACGCTCCGACGTCGTCGTGCAGGAGCTGCTCGAGCGCCGCGATCTCCGTGATGTCCGCCTCGTACGCGCGGTCCAGCGCGTCCTCGACCGCGGTCCGGATCGCCTTGACGAGCGCGTCCTCGGGCTCGTCGAGCGTCATGCCGCGGAGCACGACCTCGGGCGGCGCGAGCGTGTCCCCGTCCTGCTCGGCAATCGTCGCGACCACGAACACGACACCGTCCTTGGAGAGGCTGCGGCGGTCGCGCAGTGCGGCCTCACCGGCGCCTCCGAGCTGCGCGCCGTCGACGAGGATCATCCCCGCCTGCACGTCGTCACCGAACGCCGCCCGGTTCTTCGAGACGTCCAGCGGACGCCCGTTGCGTCCGACGAAGATCCGGTCGTCCTCGATGCCGACCGCGCGGCCGAGGTCGGCGTGCAGCTGCAGCCGCTTCGTGTCGCCGTGGACGGGCATCAGGTACTTCGGACGCACGAGGTTCAGCAGGAGCTTGATCTCCTCCCGGTGACCGTGTCCGCTCGCGTGGATCGGCGCGTCCTTGGCCGTCACGATGCGGCAGCCGATGCGGGCGAGCCGGTCGACGGTCTCCTCGATCGCGCGCTCGTTGCCCGGGATGGGTGTCGCGGAGTAGATGACCGTGTCGCCCTCGCGCAGCTTGATCTGCCGGTGGTCGTCGGAGGACATCCGGGTCAGCGCCGAGAGCGGCTCACCCTGGGAGCCGGTCGTCATGAGCACGACCTTGTCGTCCGGCAGGTTCTCGACCTGACGGGGTTCGACGAGCGTCCCGGCGGCCACGTCGACCAGTCCGAGGCTCCGCGCGATACGCACGTTCTTGTCCATCGACCGCCCGAGCAGCGCGACGCGACGCCCGAGGGCCTCGGCCGCCGTCACCACCTGCTGCACGCGGTGGATGTTGGAGGCGAAGGTCGTGACGATGGCGCGGCCCTCGCAGGCGGCCAGGACGTTGCGCAGCGCCGGCCCGATGTCCGTCTCCGACGGCGCGATGCCCGGCCGGTCGGCGTTGGTCGAGTCGCCGCAGAGCAGCAGCAGCCCCTCGTCACCGATCTGCGCCAGCCGCGCGAAGTCGGCCGGCCGCCCGTCGACGGGGGTCTGGTCGAAGCGGTAGTCCCCGGAGAAGAGCACGCGCCCGCCGGGCGTCGTGACGAGGGCCGCCGCGGAGTGCGGGATCGAGTGGGTCATGTGGACCAGCTCGATCTCGAACGGGCCCGCCGTCGTGGTCTCGCGTCCCTCCAGCACGACGGTGGGGACGTTCTTCAGCTTGTGCTCGTCGAGCTTGCTGCGCGCCATCGCGAGCGTCAGCGGCCGGCCGATCACCGGCGGGGGCGTGTCGAAGGCGAGATCGCGCAGGACCCACGGGAGCGCTCCGAGGTGGTCCTCGTGGCCGTGCGTGATCACGAAGGCGTCGATCTGGTCGCGGCGCTCACGCAGATAGGTGAAGTCGGGAAGCACGAGGTCGATTCCGTGCATCTCCGCGGTGGGGAACCGGACGCCGGCGTCGACGACCACGATCCGGCCGTCGTACTCGACGACCGCCATGTTCTTCCCGATCTCGCCCAGACCACCGAGGGGCAGGACACGGATCGCGTCGCGGTCGGGCGGATCGGTCCGTCCGGACCGCGGGCGGCGTCGGCGGCTCATGCGGGCATCCTGTGCTGGTTCACGCCATCAGCCTAGTAGCCGCTCCGCCGCGACGACTCTCAAGTCCCCGCCCCGCGATGCCGATACCCCACGATGCCCGCGCTCCGGTTCCCCCCGGCGGTGCTGCTCGCCGTCGTCCTGTCGCTCCTCACGGTCTCCTCCGCCTCGGCTGCGCCGAAGGCGAGTGACTGCGTGCGCAGCGGCCCCGACGTCGGCACGAAGCAGACGTGGGCGTGCACCTGGGGCCCGATCGAGGTCGGCGCGTACGCCGTCCGCCAGGACGTCACCTTCGGCATCCCCCGGCCGCCCGTCGACGGCGCGATCACGAACATGTCGGTCGACATCACCGACCGCGACGGCACCCCGGTCTCGATCAAGCGGCTGATGCTGCACCACATCGTCTTCCTCAACCTCGGCGCCAAGCTCGGGGACCGCCGGGACAGCACCTGCGGCGCCTTCGAGATGTGGGACGCGAAGTCGTCCCTGCCCGGATTCGGCGAGCGGTTCTACGCCGCGGGCGAGGAGCGCGCCGTGCTGGACATGCCGGAGGGCTACGGCTACCGCTCCACCGCCGACGAGACCTGGGGCATGACGTGGATGGTCATGAACCACCGCGGCATCTCCGACAGCGCCTACGTCCGCTACACGGTCACGGTCGACACCGCCCCGGAGGTCGTGCCCGCGACCCCGTACTGGCTGGACGTCGCGAACTGCAAGGCCGACCCCGTGTACGACGTCCCGGGCGGCGGCAAGGCCGGGGCGACCCACGTGAAGACCGCCGACTGGACGGTGCCACAGGCCGGCCGGCTCATCGCCGGAGCGGGACACGTCCACGGCGGCGCGAAGGAGCTGCGGGTCAGCGAGCCCGCCTGCGGGGACCGGACGGTCATCCGCTCGCGGCCTGCCTGGGGTCTGAAGGACGATCCGTTCTACACCGTCAAACCGATCCTCCACGAGCCCGGCCCGATCGCGATGAGCGGCCTACGCAGCGCGAGCGGCATCCCGGTCGCGGCGGGCACGAAGCTGCGGCTCTCCTCGGTCTACGACAACACCGTCACGCACACCCGCGTGATGGGGATCATGGTCGTGTTCCTCGTGCCCGACGCGTCGGTCGCCGCGCCCTGTGGCGCGCTCCCCGCCGACGCGGCGGACATCCAGACCACCCGACCCCACCGCACCGCGACGCCGCGGTTCACCGTCCCCCTGACCGGCCTGGACTCCCGCGGCCGCGCGATCCGGATCTCCCGGCCGCCGGGCGCGACGAAGAAGCTGCGCTCGGGCTCGACCATCACCGTCGGCGACCAGTACTTCAAGGCCCCGAACGTCAAGATCCGCCGCGGCGCCACGCTGCGCTGGAAGTTCGTCAAGGGCTCGGACCTGCACAACGTCACGGTCGCCTCCGGGCCGCGCGGGTTCTCCTCGCCGAATCTGGACGACGGACGCGTCTACCGGCGCACGCTCGAGACGACCGGCGTCTACCGCGTGTTCTGCGCGCTGCACCCGGTGACGATGACCGGCACGGTCACGGTCACGAAGTAGCTCAGCGACGCCGCGCCGAGAGCGGATCCGGCGGCGCGCCGGCGATCGCCCTGATCTCGCGCGGACGCAGCAGCGCGGCGAGCTCGCCGCGGGACCCGTCCATCCGCACGACGGCGATGCCGCCCTTCTTCATGTCGATCCGCGCGCCGGTCAGGTCGTGCACGACCTGGCTGAAGTCGGGCTCGTGACCGACCAGCAGGATGCGCTCCCCGTCCGCGACGGCCTCCAGCAGCGCGAGCGCCTCGCCGGCGTCCAGGCCGACGACCGCGTCGTGGACGACCGGGTCCACCTCGAGCGCCGCGCACGCGTGCGCGGCCGTGTCGCGGGCGCGAACCTTCGGGCTCGTGAAGGCGAGGACGGGAGCACCTTCGAGCGCCGCGACGGCGACGCCGGCGAACCGGGACTGCTCCTCGCCGCGCGCGGTGAGGCGGCGCTCGGAGTCCGAGCGCGTGCCGTGGGGTTCGGCCTCGCCGTGCCGCAGGAGCCAGAGCTGCTTGGACATCAGAGCGCGAACGTTACCCCGCACGCGCCCGTGGGCGTGAACGATCGGCGTCGCGGCCGCCTTGACGCTGCCGAGGCCTTTCGCATACTGTCGGGTATGTGAACTCGACCGCCGCCACCACGTCGCGCGCCGCGACCGCCGCGGCCACGCGGGGGCGGCTGATCGACGCGGCCATCGCCCGGTTCGCGACCGACGGGCCCGAGGCGAGCTTCGACCAGGTCGCCGCCGACGCCGGCGTCACCAAGGGCGCGCTCTACCACCACTTCTCCTCCAAGGACGGCCTGATCCAGGCCGTCTACCGCGAGACGATCCGTCGCCACAGCGAGCAGGTCATCACCCGCTCCAGCGACGGCGACGGCCGCACGCGCCTACTCGCGCTGATCGACGAGAGCGCCCGGCTGTACGGCTCGCGGACCCCCTTCTACGGGCTGCTCGTCCGCCTGCACCTCGAGGCCGGGACCACCCGGCCCCACCTCGCCGTGATCGCGCAGCGGGTCCAGCAGCGCCAGCGCGAGTACATGATCGACTGCGTCCGCAGCGGTCAGGAGGACGGGTCGATCGACCCGGCGCTGGACGCCGACGCCGTCGGCCTCACCGTCAACGCCGCGCTGCAGGGCTTCCTGGTCCAGCAGCTCGAGCCGCAGGAGAACCAGCTCGGCTGGGTCTCGAAGTTCCGATCCCTCATGGAAGGCCTCTTGTAACCCCATGCCCATCGATTTCACGATCCCCGAGGACGTGCAGGAGATCCTCTCCCGCATCGAGACCTACATCCGGGAGGACGTCCTCCCCGCCGAGTCCCGGATCGAGGACCCGGAGGACATCCTGGCGAGCTGGCACGTCGTCGACCAGCTCCGCGACCGTGCCCGCGAACTCGGCATCTACACCCCGCACCTGCCCGCCGAGTGGGGCGGCCTCGGGCTCGGCGTCCTGGGCATGTCGCTCGTCTCGCAGGCGTGCGGCGTCTCCGGCCTCGCCTCCCTCGGGCTCAACGCGATGGCGCCCGACGAGGGCAACATGCACACGCTCCTCATCGCCGGGAACGACGAGCAGCTCGAGGAGTACCTGCGGCCGCTCGCCGAGGGCCGGACGCGCTCCTGCTTCGCCATGACCGAGCCCGACGTCGCGTCGTCGGACCCGACGAACCTGCAGACCACCGCGGTCCGCGACGGCGACGACTGGGTCCTCAACGGCACGAAGTGGTGCATCACCGGCGCGGAGGGCGCGGCGTTCGCGATCGTCGTCGCGAAGACGGGCGTCTCCGAACCCACGACCCACCGCGACTACTCGCTGATCCTCGTGCCGTGCGACACGCCCGGCTGGAAGCTCGAGCGCCACCCGGAGTGGATGGGCTCGCACTCCCCCGGCGGGCACCCGGTCATCACGCTGACCGACGTCCGCGTCCCGGCCGGGAACCTGCTCGGAGGTGAGGGCGAGGGCTTCGTGATCGCCCAGAAGCGCCTCGCAGGCGGCCGGCTCGCCCACGCGATGCGCTGGATCGGCGTCTCGCAGCGGGCGCTGGACATGACGTCCGAGCGCCTCCTGCAGCGCAAGGCCTTCGGCAAGGAGCTGGCCCGACACCAGGGCCTGCAGTTCATGATCGCGGACAGCGCGATGGACCTCTACGCGTCCAAGCTCATGGTCCTCCACGCCGCGTGGAAGGTCGAGAACGGCCTGCCCTACCGGCAGGAGATCGCGATGACCAAGACGTTCGTCAGCGAAGCCTTCGGGCGGATCGTCGACCGTGCCGTGCAGATCCACGGTGCCGCCGGCATCGCCATGGACCTGCCGATCGCCCGCTGGTACCAGGACGCGCGCGCCGCCCGGATCTACGACGGCGCCAGCGAGGTGCACCGCATGACGATCGCGCGCGAGCTGCTCAAGCTCACGATGCAGGAGCAGTCCACGCGTCAGGCGACCGGGGACATCTTCTAGTCATGGCCTCCATGGAACTCGCCCCCGACGACGTCGTCGAGACGCACGAGGAGGGCGCCGCGAACGACCGCGTCCCGCTGCTGGTCCTCTCGTCCCTGCGCTCCTTCCTGGACGATGCCGGCATCGGTGCCGGGGTCGACGAGATCGCCGTCACCCCCGTCGGCGACGGCCACTCCAACCACACGTTCATCCTCGACCGCGGGGACGCGTCCGTGATCCTCCGGCGTCCGCCTCGCGGTCCGCTGCCCCCGAGCGCGCACGACATGCTCCGCGAGGCGCGCGTGCTCACCGCCGTCGGCCCGACGCCGGTCAAGGCCCCGGGCGTCCTGGCGACCTGCGCCGAGGAGGCCGTGATCGGCGCGCCGTTCTACGTCATGGAGAAGATGGACGGGCACGTCGTCACCGACACGGTCCCCGACGTCCTCGACACGCCCGGCGAGCGTCGCCGGGCCTCGTTCGAGCTCGTCGACGCGCTGGTCGAGGTCCACGCCGTCGACTGGGAGTCCGCCGGTCTGGGCGCGGGTTTCGGCAAGCCCGACGGGTACCTCGAACGGCAGGTCCGCCGGTTCCTCGGGCTGTGGGACCACAACAAGACCCGGGAGATCCCCGAGGTCGAGCGCGTCGGCGCGTGGCTGCGCGAGCACATGCCCGAGCAGGCCGAGTCGACGATCGTGCACGGCGACTTCCGGCTGGGCAACGTCATGTTCGCTCCCGCCGCGCCAGCGAGGCTCGTCGCGATCTTCGACTGGGAGATGTCGACGATCGGCGATCCGCTCGCCGACCTCGGCTACCTCCAGATGATGTGGAGCGAGGCGACCGACCCGGACGGCGGGATGTTCGAGCTCAACCGCGTCACGCGCGCCGAGGGCTTTCCGACGCGGGCCGAGATGGTGGCGCGCTACGAGGAGCGCAGCGGCCGCTCGATGACCGACATCACCTGGTACACGACGCTCGCGCTGTGGAAGGCGATCGTGTTCATGGAGGGCAACTACAAGCGGGCCACGAGCGGGGCATCGGACGATCCGTTCCTCAAGACCTTCGGAGACGGCGTCGTCGAGCTCGCGCGCCGCGCCGAGGAGGTGTCCCAGGGTGGCTGAGCCGCGGAAGGGGCTCATCATGGACTGGGGCGGCGTGATGACGACGTCGCTCTTCGCGTCCTTCGCGGCGTTCGACGCCGCCAGCGGGCTGGCGGACGGCACGGTCAAGCAGACGTTCCGCACCGACCCGGAGGCCCGCGCGGCGCTGGACGACCTCGAGTGCGGGCGCTGCTCCGTCGCGCAGTTCGAGGCGCGGTTCGCGGCCGTGCTCGGCCTCGGAGAGGCCGGGAAGGACGGCCTGGCCGCGCGGATGTTCTCCGGCGTCGGCCCGGACGACGCGATGCTCGACGCCGTCGAGGCGTTCCGCGCCGCCGGCGTGAAGACCGGGCTGCTGTCGAATTCCTGGGCCGACGAGTCCTACGACCGCACCCGCTTCGACCGGCTCTTCGACGTGCTCGTCATCAGCGGTGAGGAGGGCATGCGCAAACCCGACCCGCGCATCTACGGGCTGGCGATCGAGCGGATGGGCCTGCCGGCCGACGAGCTGGTCTTCGTGGACGACATCGGCGGCAACCTCAAGGCGCCGCGCGCGATGGGCGTGCACACCGTGCTGCACGTGGACGCGCCGACCACACTCGCCGAGCTGCAGCAGGTGCTCGGCGTCACGCTCGGGGCGTGACGCCGGACCTCCTTAGGTGAGGAGCACGACGATGACGATGATGACGAGCAGCGTGCCGAGACCGATGTACATGTGAGACCTCCTGGGAGACGATGTGCCGCTGGCATGCCCGAACGGCGCAGATCTAGTCCTCGGGTGGACGACCGTTGCGGTGAGGCGTCATCGGTCGAGCCGCTCGCCTGCTGCACACGCGGCACGCAGCTGCTCCACCCGGCGCACCCTGGTCTCCGACCGCTTGCCGGTGTCGATCCAGAACCCGATCCGCCTGCGGTACCCGGGCGTGCACGCGTCCCAGAAGGCGCCCGCCGCCGGGTCCTCACGAAGGAGCGCGTCGAGCTCGTCGGGGAGCTGGTCGGCCTGCTCGGCGATCGAGTACCCGGCGTCGTCCGGGTCGCGCAGCGCGAACGCGGCCCGTCCCGCATCGGTCATCAGCCCGGCCGCCTCGAGCTCGGTCTGCCTGCCGGTGTGCTTCTTGAAGTAGCCGACGTGGATCTCGGTGGCCGCCGCGTGATGCTCCTCGAGCCAGGCCCGCCAGGACGCCTGGTCCGGGAAGAAGATCGGGTCGCTCACCGTCCGGCCGGCCCTTCGATGCGCGCGCGCAACTCCTCCCCACGGCCGGCGGCGACCGCGCGGCGCGCACGGGCCGGGTCCAGCGTGACGCCGCGGGCGCTCGCGTACTCGAGCAGCTCCTGCTGCTCTTCGCTCTGCCGGGCCAGCCGCAGGAAGAGGAACGCGAAGAGGCAGATCGTGAGGATCGACTCCTCGACCATCATCACCGTCCCGGCGGTGACCTGATCGCCGTCGGCGGTCATGTCGAACAGCCCGGGTTGGTAGACGTCGTAGAACGCGCCGCCGCCGAAGAGGAAGACGTTCGCGAGAACGGCCCCGACCATCCGGACCATCAGGACGTAGCCGAGCGCCCAAGTGTTCGTGAACCATGTCGGCTTGGGCAGCGGACCGAACAGCGGCATCCAGACCGCCGCACCGAACGACACGAAGCAGAAGTGCTGGATCGCGTGGACGACCTCGCTCTCGATCGCCGCCTCGTGGAAGACGGGCACGTGCCAGAACGCCAGGCTCGCCGCCCACAGCGTCAGTGCGACGGCCGGGTGGGTGAGGATCCGCAGCCGGTCGAACGCCTTGATCTGCAGGACGGGCGCCAGCAGCGGGCCGGTCAGGCCGAGGACGAGCAGCAGTGCCCCGAGATCCGCCATGAGCAGGTGCTCGGCCATGTGGGCGGCGAAGAGCTCCTCGGCCATGTGCCCCAGCGGCGACGTGAGCGCGACGACGATGAGCCCGAGGCCGCCGAGGAAGCATGCCTGCCGCCACGCCGGCACCGCACGCGGCGTGCCCGCGAGGGTGCGGCAGCGGCGGAGGTAGAGGGCTGCGACGAGCAGCTGCGGGAGCAGCTGCAGCGGGGCGAGCTGCACGCCGCCGACATGCGCGAAGACGCTGGTCACGGACGGACGAGACTACGGTGCGGGCGTCGCGCCCGCGGCGGGCGGGACGACGGTGCGCGGCGGTGCGACGAGATCGATCACGGTGCCGACCGCGTCGGCGACCGGCGGCCCGGCGACGGGCAGCGGCCGGACGATGTCGTCGACGACCTCACCGACGCCGCGCACGAGGTCGCCGAGGGGGTCGGGCCCCGGTGTCGGTGTCGGGCTCGGCGCCGCGGGGCCGCCGTCCGGCGGGGCAGGGGGCGCGGGCGACGCCCCGGGGGTCGAGAACGGATCCGGCGGCGGCTGGGACGCCGGTCCTGGTCCGGTCGTCCCCGTCGCGTCGCGCGGGCGGTCGCCCGCGGGATCGCTGGTCCCGCCTCCGCCGTCGCCCGTCCCGCGCGCACCCGTCTCCGAGGGCCGGACGGCGCCGTCCCGGCGGGAGCTCGGGCGCTCCGTCGGTACCGCGGGGAGCTGGGACGGGTCGGTGCCGTTCCCGCCGCCGAGCGCGACGACGACCGGATCCTGGCCGGGGAGCGTCGGCCCGCCGACGAGCTGGCCGAGCCCGCCGAGCCCCCCGCCGCCGATGCCCGCTGCGACCGCGACCGCCACGAGCAGGCCGACGGGGACGATGACCGCCGTCCCGGCGGCCCCGATGAGGTTGCGCAACCATGACCCCCGGCGACCCACGCCTCCAAGGTAGTCGGTCCGGAGGCTCCTGGCCACAGCCTGCAGGCGTACGATCGATCGCGCATGCGGCGTCTGTCCATCGCGCGGTCCCTCCAGCTCGCCCTCCTGGGTCTGACGGTCGCGCTCACCGCCATCGCCGCCGTCGGCGTCGCAAGCCTGTACGGCGGCCGGCAGACCTACGAGGATCGGCTCGCCGAGGGTCTCCAGCTGCAGGCCAGCGCAGGTCGGTTGCTGGCCGGCGGCGTGGTCGAGGAGGCGACCCTGCGGCTGCGCCGCGGACCGGACGGACTGACCGAGCGCCGCCGGGCACGCGCCGCGTACCGGGCCGCGTACCAGGAGGCGCTCCGCCTCGCCGAAGGGGACCGCGCGAGCACCGAGGCGATCCTCGCGGCGGCCGCCGGCCAGCAGCAGCTGCGTGAGCGACCCACGTCCACCACGGCGCCGCTGGCCGCGCGCGCGCCGCTCGCGCAGCTGAGCGCCCGGCAGACCGCCCGCATCGAGGAGGCCCGCGACGACGCCCGTGCGCAGACGCGCCGCTCGACCATCGCGATCATCACCGGCGGCGGTCTCGCCTTCCTCGTCGCGCTCGTGCTGATCGCCGCGCTGGTCGCCGCGGTGCGCCGGCCCCTCGACGACCTCGTGGGCGCGAGCGCCCGACTCGCCGGAGGAGACGACGACGCCCGCGTCAGCGAGGACGGACCGGACGAGCTGCGCGCGCTCGCCCGCTCGTTCAACAGCATGGCCGGCGACGTCCAGGACGCCGCCACCCGCGTGCGCCGCGAACGCGATCGCCTCGACGTGACGGTCCGCAGTCTCGGCGACGCCCTCGTGCAGACCGACGGCAACGACGTGATCGTCAGCCTCAACCCGCGGGCCGCCGAGCTCGTGCCCGACCTCGCCGCCGGCATGCGGCTGCAGGGGGACGCCGCCCCCGCCGACCTCGCCGAGGCGCTCGCCGGCGAGGTCGTCGTCGAGGAGGACGACCGGACCCTCGCGATCACCGCCGCCCAGCTGCCCGAGGACGCCGGGGTCGTCTGGACCATCCGCGACGTCTCCGAGCGCGCACGACTGGAGCGGCTGAAGAGCGAGTTCGTCGCGACCGCGTCCCACGAGCTGCGCAGCCCTCTGACATCGATCAAGGGCTTCGTCGAGCTCCTGGTGTCCGCGGACGACCTGCTGCCCCGCCAGCGCGAGTTCCTCGACATCGTGCTCGTCTCGACGAACCGCCTGGTGGACCTCGTCAACGACCTGCTCGACGTCGCCCAGGTCGAGGCCGGCCGCCTGGAGATCCACCGCCGCCCCACCGAGCTGCATGAGGTCGTCGACGAGGTCGGCACGCTGCTCGGCCCGCGGCTCGCGGCCAAGCGCCACACGCTCCGGGTCGACGTCCCCGCCGACCTGCCGCTCGCGGACGCCGACCCGGCCCGCTTGCGCCAGATCCTCACGAACCTGCTCACCAACGCCCACCTCTACACGCAAGAGGGTGGCACGATCACGATCACCGGCCGGACAGACGGACGCTCCGCCGTGCGTCTGGACGTGAGCGACACCGGTCGCGGCATGTCGCGTGAGGAGCTCGCCCGGGTCTTCGACCGCTTCGTCCGGGCCGGCGACGGCGACCGCTCGCAGGGCTCCGGGCTCGGGCTGGCGATCGTCAAGTCGCTCGTCGACCTCCACGGCGGCCGGGTCGACGTCGAGAGCGAACCCGGCCAGGGCTCCACGTTCTCCGTCCGGCTGCCGATCTCGGCCCAGCCAGGGGTCCCGCCCGCCGCGCGTCACGCGCTGCGCGGCAAGCGCGTGCTGGTCGTCGACGACGAGGCCGACGTCGCCCGGCTCGTCGCCGAGCGCCTCGACGGGTACGGCGTGGTCGCCGAGACCGTGCACAGCGGCCGGGAGGCCCTCGAGCGCCTGCGGACCGAGCGGTTCGACGCCGTCACACTCGACATCCTCATGCCGGGCATGAGCGGCTTCGAGGTCATGCGCGCGATGCGGGCCGACCCCGAGCTCACCGATCTGCCGGTGGTCGTCGTCTCCGTCTTCTCCGGCCGCGAGGCCCTGTCGGGCGAGTGGGTCGTCAGCAAGCCGATCGACCCGGGGGAGCTGGCCGACGCGCTCGGGGCCGCCGTGCTCGCCGGACGCGTGCGGGTGCTCGCAGTCGGCCGGCCCTCCATCCGCGAGGAGCTCGACGCCCGCCTCTCCGCCCTCGGCATCGAGCACGAGTGGGCCGCCACCCCGGACGAGGTCACTGCACGCTGCGCGCAGCGTCACTACGAGGTCGCGCTCGTGGACGGCGGGATGGACGACCCCGGGGCCGCGATCGCCCGCCTGGACCTGCGCGGGCGGCGGCTGCGCCGGTCGGTCGTGGTCTTCGCCGCGGACCAGCAGGAGGTCGCCGGATACGCGCGATTGGACGCCGAGCCCGTGGCCCTCCGCGACGCCGGCGCCGTCGTGCTCGGCCTCCTGGAGGCACCGGGCGGCGGGCCTCCGTCCGACGGGTAGGGTGGGGCCGGGATGGACGAGACCCTCGACGAGCTCGCGTCGCTGCGCCTGCGCCTGGAGGCCCAGGAGCAGCTCGCCGCGGACAAGGAGCGCCAGCTCGAGCGGTACGCCGCGGACCTGCGCGAGACCTTCAAGCAGGAGCGTGCCCGGACCGAGCAGCTGCGCGCGTCCTACATGGCGACCGTCCGTGCGCTCGCCAACGCGGTCGAGCGCCGCGACGCCTACACGGGCAAGCACGCGGAGCGGGTCGCCGCGTACGGGCTCGAGATCGCCCGCGCGGCGGGGCTGCGGCTCGCGGAGGACCCGGAGATCGAGTTCGGGTTCCTGCTCCACGACGTCGGCAAGGTCGGCGTCCCCGACGCGATCCTCTTCAAGCCGGCCCCGCTGGACGAGGCCGAGCGCGCGCTGATGGAGCGCCACCCCGTGATCGGCGACGAGATCCTGCGCGAGATCGACTTCCTCGGCGAGGCGAAGGCGGTCGTCCGCTCGCACCACGAGCGGTGGGACGGCAAGGGCTACCCCGACGGGCTCGTCGGTGAGGAGATCCCGGCGGCGGCACGGATCTTCGCGGTCGCCGACACGCTCGACGCGCTCACGACCGACCGGCCCTACCGGCCGGGGATGACGTTCGCGGTCGCCCGCGAGATCCTGCGCGAGGGGAGCGGCACACAGTTCGACCCCGCGGCCGTCGACGCGTACGACCAGGTGCCCGACGAGCGCCTCCGAGAGATCCACGACGAGCTGAGCTGACCATGCCGAAGACCGTGCTGATCGTCGACGACGACCCCTTCATCCGCAAGCTCATCGCGACGACCCTCGAGGACGTGGCGGGGTTCGAGCTGCACGAGGCCGGCGACGGCGAGGAGGCGCTCGAGGTCGCCGACGCGACGTCGCCCTCGATCGTCTTCCTCGACATCGACATGCCGCGGCGTGACGGCATCTCCGCGTGCGCGGAGCTCCGCCGGCGGCCCGCCGGCGCCGACGCGACGATCGTGATGCTGACCGCAGCGGCCGGCTCCGAGTACGAGGCGGGTTCCCGGGCTGCAGGCGCCGACCTCTTCCTCACCAAGCCGTTCAGCCCGCTCGACCTGCTGCGGCTGGTCGACGAGCTGGGCGCCGCGTAGCTCCGGCACACGTTTACCGGCCGAGCGTGCGCCATCGCGCAGTGCGCTCTACGGATTGCACGTTCGCACCCGTAGCTGGGGGTCAACGTGCAATCCGGGACCGGTGGGGGCGTCGGCCGACGCCCCCACGCCCTGGTGAGCGACGCTAATCGCGCTTGCCGCGGCCGTACAGGAAGTTGAACGCCTTCCCGAGCAGCTTCGTCGTGCGGGAGTTGTACGGGTACATGTACAGCTCCTTCTTCATCGCGAACCGCGTCACGACGATCGCCTGCGACTGGCAGTACTTGCGGATGCCGCCCGCACCGTGCCTCGTGCCCAGACCGGACGCCTTCGCGCCGCCCATCGGCAGCTCCAGCGCCGTGTAGTTGACGAGCGAGTCGTTGATGCAGACCGCACCGCTCTCCAGGCGTCGGCCGACGGCCTCCGCGCGGTGGACGTCCTTGCCGTAGACCGAGGCACCCAGGCCGTACGGCGAGTCGTTGGCCATGCGGATGGCCTCCTCGGCGTCGGCGACCTTCATGATCGGCAGCGTCGGACCGAAGGTCTCCTCGGTCATGCACTCCATCGTGTGGTCGACGTCGACCAGGACGGTCGGCTCGAACCAGTAGCCCTTGCCCTTGCCGCGGTGACCGCCGACGAGGACCTTCGCGCCCTTTGCCTTGGCGTCCTCGACGTGCCGCTCGACGATGTCGACCTGCGGCGGGAACGTCATGGAGCCGACGTCCGCGGTACCCATCGCACCGGAGCCCTGGCGCAGCGCCTTGGCCTTCTCGGTGACCTTCGCGACGAACTCGTCGTAGACCGGCTCCTCGACGTAGACGCGCTCGACGGAGATGCAGGTCTGCCCGCCGTTGAACATGCCCCAGTAGACCGCGCTGTTGGCGGCGCGCTCGAGGTCGGCGTCGGACAGGACGATCAGCGGGTCCTTGCCGCCCAGCTCCAGCGAGACCGGGGTCAGCGTCTCGGCCGCCTTGGTCATGACCTTCTTGCCCGTCGCCGTGGAGCCGGTGAACATGATCATGTCAACGGCGTCCGTCAGCGCGGCGCCCGTGCCGCCCCGGCCGGTGGCGACCTGGAAGACGTGCTCAGGCACCCCGCACTCCTTGAAGCCCTCGAGGAGCTTCAGCGACGTGAGCGGGGTGATCTCCGACGGCTTCAGGATGACCGCGTTGCCGGCGGCCAGCGCCGGGATGCAGTCGCCGAAGGAGTTCGTCAGCGGGTAGTTCCACGGACCGATGACGCCGACCAGGCCGAGCGGCTTGTAGCGCATCAGCAGCTTCTTGCCCTTAACCAGGACGTTGGCCGACTTGATCTTCTCGTCGGCGAGATACTTCGGGGCATTGTCCGCCCAGAAGCCGAAGGCCGCGGCGCCGTAGGAGATCTCGGCGAGCTGCGCGTCCTCGTAGGTCTTGCCCGTCTCCGAGCGGATGACCTCGATGATCTCGTCGTTGTTGTCCAGGACCCACTTCTGCATCCGCTTCAGGATGCGGCCGCGGCCCTCGAAGCCCAGCGCCTCCCAGGCGGGCTGCACGGCGCGCGCCTTGCGCGCCATCTCCGCGACCTCGTCCGCGCCCAGATCCGGGACGTGGGCGATCACCTCACCCGTCGCGGGGTTCTCGACCGGGATCCGGTCGGCCACCGCCGCCCCGTTCTCGTTCGACCCGACGACCTGCTCCTCGACGCTCGCCATCTTCCTCGTCCCTCTCCGAAAGTGTTCTCGACAACGTGTCGACGCTAACGGTACCGCGTCCTGGCCACACGGCCAGGACGCTGCGGGAGGACGACGGCGGGTGCTACTCCGTGATCGCGATCGTCTGGATGCCCATCGGCTCGACCGGGCGGTCGCGACCGTCGGTGTGCGTGCCCTCGATGGCGTCGACGATGTCCATGCCATCGGTGACCTGACCGAACACCGTGTGCTTGCCGTCGAGCCACTCGGCGGCGCCGATCGTGACGATGAAGAACTGTGAGCCGTTGGTGTTCGGGCCGGCGTTCGCCATGGCGAGCGCGCCGCGCACGACCTTGTGGCTGTTGAACTCGTCCTCGAACGTGTAGCCCGGGCCACCGGTGCCTGTGCCCTGCGGGCAGCCGCCCTGGATCATGAAGTCCTTGATGATCCGGTGGAAGACGAGGCCGTCGTAGAACCCCTTCGCAACCAGGTCCTTGAAGTTCTGGACCGTCTTGGGGGCATCGGCGTCGAACAGCTCGAAGGTGATGTCGCCCTCGGTGGTGCTCATGGTGGCAGTAGACATGCCACGAACCTACAGGGAGGCCGCGAGTGCGGGCCTACTTGAAGAGGTTCAGCTCCGCGATCCGGACCGTCGGGCCCTTCTGGGGCGGCGTCGTGATCCAGAGGAGCAGGTAGCGCGCGTTGCGCGCGCCACCGAGCGAGATCCGGTCCTTGTCGTCGCCCGCGACGTTGCCGTCCTTGGTGCCCTCGTCGACCTTCGACCGGTCGGCGTAGTGGTCCCAGCGGGTGTCGATGACGTCCCTGGGGATGTCCGACCCCGTGGTGCCGTAGAGCTCGACCCGGTAGCCGGGGGTGTCGGTCAGCAGTTCGACCGCGCGGATCTTCGTGGTCTTCTCGAGGTCGACGACGAGGCCGACGCCCATCGGCTTGTCGGCGTCCGCCGTCGCGATCCGGAAGGTCGTGTCGCGGTCGCCGTCGTACGCGTCGGCCGGGTCGCCCTTGGCGACGGCCCGCGTGTACGGGTCGTAGATCGTCACGGCATCGGCGCCGAGCTCGATCGCGGTGAGCGACCTCGTGGTGTCGGCGGTGTCGTCCTCTTCGGGCGTCGTGGTGTCGGTGTCCTTGGACGTGTCCGTCCCGCTGCCGCCGCTGCCGCTGCTGCCACCGGTGTCGGTGGGCGTCACCGGGGTGACCGGCGCGACCGGCGCGACGGTCGCCGACGGCGTCGGCAGCTTCACGGAGGGTGCGGTCACCTTCGGCAGCCCGGCAGCCCCGGTCACGGCGCCGGCGGCACCGGTGGGCGCGGGCGGCGCGGAGGCGGGAGGCAGGTCGGGGACCACCTGGGCGACGGGCCCACCGGCGGCGGGCGCAGCCTGCCCGGCCTCGAGCTTGGCGTCCTCGCTCAGCGCGGCGTAGCTCGCCCCGACCGCTCCACCGGCGAGCGCGAGCGTCGCGGCTGCGACCGTCGCGATGGCGCGCAGCCCGGGGCGGGCGCCCAGGCGGCCCGGCGCTGCGGTGCCGCACTCCAGGCACCAGTCCTGCGCGACCTCCATCTGCGAGCCGCAGGCGTCGCAGACGCGCAGCTCGGTGGCCGCGACGGACGGGCCGCCGCCGTCGGAGGGCGGCGTGCCGTGCTGCTGCTCGATCGTCGAGGCCGCCTCGCCGGCGGCGCTCTCGGACCCTGCGGGGACGGGGCGCATCCTGTCTAGGGTCGCACATCGCGTCGTCGCCCGGCAACGCGCAACCGGGCGCGCCGGGGGTCGGCGTCGGCGGTCAGCCCGCGGCGCGCTGCAGGCGCAGCGGGGAACCGGCGAGCTCGGAGCCGTCGACCTCGGAGAGGACCCGGTCGACCTCGGCGCCCGGGACCTTCAGCAGCGTGAACCGCGTCAGGACGCGCACGTCCTGGACGACCTCGCCGTCGAGACCGGTGTTCTTGACGATGTGCCGCACCACGTCGAGCACCTGGATCCCGTCGGCGCTGCCGAGTCCGGCCACGAGGGTGACCGGCGGCTGGTCGCCGTGCGGGATGAGCTTCGGCTTGGTGTGCCGGCGCGGGCGGCGCCGCGGCGCCTCCTCCTCGAGGGCCTCGTCCGACGCGGGCTCGGGCTCGGGCTCGGGCTCCACCTCGGGCTCGGGCTCGGTCGGCTCGGGCTCGGGCTCGGTCGGCTCGGGCTCCACCGCGTCGACCTCCACCACCTCGACGGGCGCCTCGTCATCGGCCTTGCTGCGGCGACGCGACCGGGTGCGCTTGGGCTTCGCCTCGGTCTCCTCAGCGGCCGGCGTCTCGAGCTCGACGACCTCGACGACCTCGGCGTCACCGGCCTGCGGGACGTCGGTGACCTTGCCGTCGGCGTCCTGCACCACGCTGGCGACACCGGCGCTCCACGGGCCGATCGTGTGGCTGATGTGGGCCTCGATCGCCTCGAGGTCCTCGACCTGCTTGGGCTCCACGAACGTCACGGCGCGACCGGCGCGACCGGCGCGACCCGTCCGGCCGATGCGGTGGACGTAGACGTCGGGCTTGGGCGCGTCGTAGTTGATGACGTGCGTGACGGTCGAGATGTCCAGTCCGCGGGCTGCGACGTCGGTGGCGACGAGGATCGGCACGCGGCCGCCCTTGAAGCCGAGCATGACGCCGTCGCGGCTGCCCTGGCTCATGTCGCCGTGCAGCGCCTTCACGTTCATGCCCTTGTCGCGCAGCGTGCGGTAGAGCTGGTCGCAGCGGATCTTCGTGCGGACGAAGACGATCGCCTGGTCGGGCTTCTCGGCCTGCAGCACCTCGACGAGCTTCGCCGGCTTGTCCTTCTGGTTCACCGGGACCTGGTACTGCGAGACCGTGTCGACCGTGAGCGTGGCGGACTGGACCTGCACGTGGACCGGGTCGTAGAGGTAGTTGTCCGCGAGCTTGCGGATCGGCGGCGCCATCGTCGCGCTGAAGAGCGCGGTCTGACGGCTGTTGGGGGTCAGCGAGAGGATCTTGGCGACGTCGTCGAGGAAGCCGAGGTCGAGCATCTCGTCAGCCTCGTCGAGGACGACGAAGCGGCAGTCGTGCAGGACCAACGAGTGGCGGCTGATGAGGTCGAGCACGCGTCCGACGGTGCCGACCACGACGTGGCCGCCGTTCTTCAGCTGCGCCTGCTGGGTCTTGATCGGCGCCCCGCCGAACACCGCGACGACGCCGACGCCGTGTGGCGCGCCGTAGCTGCGGATGGCCTGGGTGACCTGGATGCAGAGCTCGCGCGTCGGTGTGAGGACCAGGGCCTGGACCTCCTGCACCGACGTGTCGACGTACTCCACGATCGGGAGGCCGAAGGCGGCCGTCTTGCCGGAGCCGGTCTGCGCCTGCCCGATCACGTCCTGCCCGCGGAGCATGGCGGGGATCGCCTGCTCCTGGATCGGGGAGGGCTTCTCGTAGCCCACGTCCGCGAGGCCCTTGAGGGTCGCCTCTTTGAGCCCGAGGTCTGCGAAGGTCGTCATCTCCCCCTCAGCTTAGGGTGCGACGGGCTTTTCCGTCCGCCGCGGGTGGGATTCGCGCGCGCCGAAAGTGCACGTGCGGTCGGTCCGCGATCAGCGGGACGGGTCGAGCAGGAGCTTGCCCTGGGTACGGCGACCCGCGAGGTCCTCCTGTGCGCGGCGCGCCTGCGTGAGCGGATAGGTCTCCCCCACGACGACGCGCAGGCGCCCCGCGGCGGCGTGGCCGTAGAGGTCCTCCAGGGCGCCGGCCACCAGGCCGGGACGGTCGAGGCAGTGCCCGAACCAGAACCCGGTGACGGTCAGCGACCGGCGCAGCAGCTTGCCGGTGCGGACCTCGTTCTGCTCCTTGGACGCGATGCCGTACGCGACCATCCGGCCGAACGGCGCCAGCGCGTCGAGGCACGCCTCGAAGACGTCCCCGCCGGACATCTCGAAGACGACGTCCACCGGCTCCCCCTCGTTGGCCTCGAGGATCCGCTCGGTCAGGCCCTCGGCGTCAGTGGCCGTCGCGGCGTCCGCGCCGAGCTCGAGGCACAGGTCGCGCTTGCCCTCGCTGGACGCCGTCGCGATGACGCGCCCCGCGCCGAGCGGGTGCCCGAGCTGGACCGCCAGGGACCCGACGCCCCCGGCGCCCGAGATCACGACGACGCTCTCGCCCTCCCGCACGTGGGCCTGGTCGAACAGCAGCCACGCCGTGAGGCCCTGGAGGAGCAGCGCGAGGGCCGTGGAGTCCTCCACGCCGTCGGGGATCGGGTAGCAGCGGTCCTCGCGCACGACCGCGAACTGCGCGTACCCGCCGGCGCCGCCGGTCAGGGCGACGACCCGCTCCCCGCTGTCGACCCGGATCCCGGCCACCTCTGCGCCCGGGACCATCGGCAGCACCGACTCGGTGACGTAGCTGTTCTCCCGCGTGTGGGTGTCGGCGAAGTTCATGCCGATGCACGAGACCTCGATCAGCACCTCGCCGGGCCCGGGCTCCGGGACCGGTAGGTCGACGACCTGCAGGACCTCCGGTCCGCCGAACTCGGTCTGCTGGACAGCACGCATCGTCGCCATGGGCGGGACGCTACTGCGCCCGGGCCTCGCGTACCCTGAGGCCCCTATGAGCGTGACCGTGGTCGGATCCATCGCCTTCGACGGCGTCAAGACGCCGTTCGGGGAGCGCGAGCGCATGCTGGGTGGAGCCGCGACCCACTTCGCCCTCGCCGCGTCGTTCTTCGACGAGATCCGCGTGGTCGGACCCGTCGGGGACGACTTCGACGAGGCGTCCTGGGCGACGCTCCGCACGCGCGGCATCAACACCGACGACGTCGAGCACGTCGCCGGCGGCAAGACCTTCTTCTGGAAGGGCGTCTACGGCGAGAACCTCAACTCGCGCGAGACGCTCGAGACCGACCTCAACGTCTTCGAGACGTTCGACCCCAAGCTCTCGCAGGCCGCACAGGACGCCGACGTCCTGTTCCTCGCGAACATCCAGCCCGACCTGCAGTACGGGGTGCTGCAGCAGTGCGGCAAGGCGCGCTTCACCGCCCTGGACTCGATGGACCTGTGGATCAACATCGCCCGCGAGTCGCTCGAGAAGACGATCAAGGCGGTGGACTGCCTGATCCTCAACGACGAGGAGCTCGAGATGCTCACGGGCGCGCCGACCACCTATGCGGCCGCCCAGCAGATCCTGGGCTGGGGCCTGAGGGCCGTCGTCGGCAAGCAGGGCAAGTACGGCGCACAGCTGTACACCGCCGACGGGACCTTCGGCATCCCCTCGTACCCCCTCGCCGAGGTCGCCGACCCGACCGGGGCGGGCGACACCTTCGCCGGCGGTTTCGTGGGCTACATCGCGGCGACCGACGGTGAGATCTCCCACGACGTCCTCGTACGCGCGATGGCCTACGGCACCGCGATCGCGTCCTACAACGTCCAGGAGTTCGGCACCGAGCGCGTGGCCCGCCTGACGGGTGACGAGATCACCGCGCGCGTCGCGGACCTTCAGGCGATGACGGCGTTCACCGACGCCCCTGTCGCCCTGCGCGGCTGATCGCGCAGCCTTCCCGGTACCGGTCGAGGCCAAACCCCGAGACGGAGTCTTGCGGTGCCAACTTCCGGGTGGTCACTGAACTGGTAGCCGGTCCATCACGAAAGCCCCTCCGCAGGTTCACCACACTCAGACCTTCGGAGGGTCCGTTGACCGATCACCTCAAGGCCGTCGACCACATGGTCGAGGACGCGCCCAAGCTCGACCTCTACAACTGGGACGGCACCAACCGCGCGCAGTTCCTTCGTCGCGCAGGCGGCGGCTTCGCCCTCGTCGCCGGCGGCTCGATCCTCGCGTCGAGCACCCCGACGTTCGCCCAGTCCGCCGGCCCGACCGCCAAGGACATCCTCCAGACGGCGTTCATCGCCGAGAACCTCGCCGTGTTCGTCTACACCGCCGGTGCAGGCCTGAAGTTCGCCAAGAGCAATAGCAGGACCGGCGCGAAGAAGGGTGCGAAGTTCTTCACCGGCCGCAACGCCGTGTACCTGAAGGCCGCGCTCGCCAACGAGAAGGACCACCGCGACTTCCTCGGCAAGGCCCTCGGCGCCGACAAGCCGGCCCTCCCCGAGTTCCAGGTGCCGAAGTCGGCCATCGCGTCGCCGCTGGCCGTCCTGAAGTTCGCCCTCGCGCTCGAGACGGCGTTCGTCTCGACGTACCTCGGCGCCATCAAGTCGGGCGCACTCGACGCGGGCACGACGCTGGTCGCCGCGCAGGTCGCCGCCAACGAGGCGTCCCACCAGGGCTTCTTCTCGTTCGCGTCCGGTGGCAAGGGCGTCACGAAGTCCCTCCCGGACACGGTCACGCTCGCCCAGGCGACCAAGACGCTGTCGCCGTTCTTCAAGTCGTAGAGCCGTCGCAGGACCGCAGGGCCCGAGGCCGTCGCGTCAGCACGATGCGGCGGCCTCGGTCGTGCTCGCGATGATCCGCGAGCCCCACTGCACCGAACACCGGTACATGAACCGTCACGCCCGATTCGCCGCCCTCGTGGGCGCCGCCGCCGTCGCCCTGGTCCCCGCCGCCCTCGCCACCACCGCCGAGTCCGCGCCGACCGCGACCGCCTCCGCCACGACCAAGACCGTCCGGCTCGCCGGCGTCGCGTTCTCCCCGAAGACCACGCGGATCAGCAAGGGCTCGAAGGTCAAGTTCAACTGGCAGGACAACGGCGTCGTCCACAACGTCACGCCGGTCGGCAGCCGCTCCTTCAAGTTCACCGTGAAGGGCCGCACACGCAACGGCACCGGCGACCGCAGCAAGGGCACGATCACGACGCTCGTCTTCAAGCGGGCCGGAACCTACAAGTACATCTGCACGATTCACGCGACCGCCGACGAGGACGGCAGGTTCGCGGACGGTCAGATGGTCGGGAAGATCATCGTCAAGTAGCCCTCCGGGCGGGGACGGTCACGTCGCCTTCGGGCGGATCCGCAGCTTGAGACGCAGCGTCTTCTTGCTTCGGTCCCCGCCCGGCCCCGACACCGCGGCGACGACGACCATCGTGGCGGTGCGGGCCCGCCTGATGCCCTGCCGCTGCGCCCCGGTGAGCCGTACGGCGACGACCCGCTGCCGACCGGCTACCAGCGAGAAGGTCGCACGGCGCAGCGCGTAGGGCTTCAGCTTGCGGCCCGCCTTCGACGTCCGCTCGACCTTGGCGCTGACGCCGGCGTCGCACGCCCGTTCGGGGCAGGCGAGCACCATCAGCGACACGACGTTCTCGTCGTCGATCGTGATCGTCCCTGAGCCCGTGCGGACGGAGCCGTCGACGTACCCGACGCCGGGCGTCAGCGTCGGCGACAGCCGGACCACCTTGCGGCCGATCGCCCGGCGAGCGGCGGCCAGCATCTCGGCGCCGGTCGGGGTCGCCGACGGCGCGGGGGTGGGAGCCGGCGTCGCCGTCGGCTCGACCGTCGGCGGGGGCGACGGCGCCGTGACCGTCGTGGTCTGCGTGACGGTGGTCGGCGGTGCCGGCGCGGCGATCGTGACGAGCGCCGTGACCGTCTGGCCGTCGAGCGTGACCGAGGTCGTCGCGGGTCCAGCGGCATCCCCGGAGGTCAGCGTCGCCCCCGCGGTACCGGAGGCGGTCGGTGCGGTCGCGGGCGACACGCTCCCGCGGTCGGTCGCGAACGCCACCTGGGTGTCGTCCGGGAAGGCGGCCCCGGTCGCGGCGCCCTGGGCGTTGCGGGTCACGTCCGCGGTGAGACTCGCGGTCCCACCGCCGGTGGCGATCGTGCCCGGACCCGCGCCGAGGCGCAGGACGAGATGGGGCGTTGCGGCGACGTCTGTCGTGATTGTCGAGCATCCGGCGGTGCCGGGACCACCGTTGCACCCCCACCACACGTCGGCCGCCTGCACGGGCACGTTCGCGGAGACCCCCAACGCGCCGGGGCCGGACTGACCCACGATCCGGTCGGCCCGGAGCACCGGTCCGGGCCGCAGTCCGTCACCCGGTGTGGCGTCGTGCACGACGACGCCGCGCGTCCCGCCCGAGATCGTCGACCCGTGGACCACGCCCTGCGTCGCGGCCACCGCCACACCCGGCTCCGCGTCGACGACCTGCACCCCGGTGCCGTTGTCCGTCAGGCGCGCACCGAGGACGTCGAGACGGGGCGCGCCGGCGGCTCGGATGCCGACGAGGTTGTCCGCGAGCACCGTGCCGACGACGGTGACGCCGGAGGCGCCCGAGCCGCGGGCGAGCACGCCGGCAGAGGACGGGTCGGTCGGCGCCTCGGCACCCGGGCCGCAGAGGCTCCCGCAGTTGCCGCCGATCGTGCCGTCCCGCACGGTGGCGACCGCGCCCTGCTCGACGGTGATGCCGCGTTGAGGTCCCGGCGCGCCCACGCCCGCGCCGCTGATCGCGTTGCCCTCGGCGACGAGCGCGAGCCCGCCGGATCTCGCGACGAGGCCGGTCTCGGCGTAGCCGGAGATCCTGAGGTCCCGGACGGTGACGGTCCGGCTCGCCAGGGACGGGTTGTCGACCAGCACCCCGACGTCGCGGCCGCCGGCGTCGACCCGGAACCCGCTGAGCGTCGCGGACGAGTCGAGCACCTCGACGACCGCGGTGCCGCCGGCCGCGGACAGGGTCGCCTCGCCGGACTCCGGCCCGGTGAGCGTCAGATCCACCGCAACGACGATCGGACCGCTGTGCGGACCGGGTCCGAGCCGGACGGTGTCGCCGGCCGCCGCGCCGTCCAGGGCCGCCTGGACGGAGCCGCCGGAGGGGACCTCGACGGTGGCGGCCGTCGCACCCGCGGGCGCGACGGCGCAGCAGACGAGGGCGAACAGGACGGAGATCGGGCGCATCGCCACCCATGATGGCGAAGCGCAGCGGCGCGGCGCGCCGCGTCCGCCACGGAGTTCCGGAGCTATGCGCCCCGCATGATCGCGAGCACGATCCGTGCGGCCTTCTTCTGGGACACGTTGCCCGCCGCGATCTCGGGAAGCATGCCGAAGACCAGGCCGCCGAACGCAGCGACGTGGAGTTGCACGTTGATGTCCTTGCGGAGCCCGCCGGCCTTCTGGGCACGCTTGATGACCGCTCGCATCGGGGCGCGCACGTTGTCGCGCTCCTCGTCGATCCCCGGACCGAGCGTCGTGGTGAACCTGTAGATCCGGTACCGGTCACCGACCTCGAAGAGGGCGAGCGCGACCTTCTCGAGTGCGACCAGCGGCTCCAGGCTCTCGTCGTCGGCGAGCCGTGAGACCTCGACCTGCGTCTCACGGAACGCCTGTACACGCACGGCGTGGATGAGCTCCTCGCGGGAGGCGAAGTGCCGGTGCACCGTGGCGCGGTGCAGACCGCAGGCGGCGGCGACGTCCTGGACGGAGGCCGAAGGGTTCCCGGCAAGGACACGGGAGGCTGCCTCGACGATCGCCTCGGCGTTGCGGACGGCGTCGGCCCTGCGCCCGCGGCTGATGGTGGCGATGTCTGTCATGGCTGCGCTGACCTCATTGCTCATAGAAATGGAGAACCACAAGAAAAATACACCCCACGAGAGCATTTCCACCATCCCCAACTATGGGTATGGGTCGGATACATCGATCGGCCAACGGCGACGGGCGTCGCTTGAGCGATGGACCTCGCCACGCCGATCGGTCAGGAACGCGACCGCGGACGGTCGCTCGTCGAACGCCAAGGAGGCACCCGATGCTCGGCCGTACCCGCGCTGGGGCGCGTCTGCGTACCGGTTCGCAGTTCCTGATGCTCGCCCTCGCGACGGTGACGCTGCTCCCGATCGCGGCTCCGGCGGCCACACCGGACGACCCCCGCGCCGCGGAGGTCTGGGCCTTCGACGGCGACGGGCCGATGGGCGTGCGGACCGCCTGGGACCAGACCACCGGCGGCGAGGTCGTCGTCGCGATCCTGGACACCGGGGCCGATCTCGCGCACCCGGACCTCCGCGACAACCTCTGGACCAACCCGCGTGAGGTTCCGGGCAACGGGCGCGACGACGACGCGAACGGCTTCATCGACGACGTCCACGGCGCCGACGTGCTCACCGGCGACGGCGACCCGCAGGACGACAACGGCCACGGCACGCACGTCGCGGGGATCGTCGCGGCACGGGGCGGCAACGGCGTCGGCGCGACCGGCGTGGCCTGGCGTGCGCGGCTCATGCCCGTGAAGGTGCTCGATGCGCGCGCGGGCGGAGACACCGGAGGCGTGGCCCGGGGGCTGGACTACGCGATCGCGCAGGGCGCGAGGATCGTCAACCTCAGCCTGGCGGGCACCCAGCGCAGCTCCGTGCTCGACGAGGCGCTCGACCGCGCGGCGGCCGCCGGCGTGCTCGTCGTCGCGGCGGCGGGCAACCAGCACCGTGACCTGGGTCTGTTGCCGTCGTGGCCGGCCGCCTCGCCGCTGGACAACATCGTGTCCGTCGCAGCGACGACCGCAGAGGGCCTCCTGGCCTCGATCTCGAACTTCGGCGCGCCGGTGGACCTCGCCGCGCCGGGGGACCTGATCCTCGCGACCGCGCTCGGCGGCGGCTACGAGTGGCGCACGGGCACGTCCATGGCGGCCCCGATGGCCGCCGGGGTCGCCGCGCTCGTCGCGAGCGTCGTCCCGACCGCGGACTTCCGCGGCCTGCGCGCCGCACTCGTGGGCGGCGCGCGCCGCACCGCGCTACCGATCGGGGGCGGGACCCTGGACGCGGCCGGCGCGCTGCGCCAGGTCATCCCCGCCGACCGCTGGCGCGCACGGGATGCAGGCGCCCCCACCCCCGGGACCGCGCCCGCAGCCACGTCCTCCCCTGCCGTGACGTCCGCGACCGGCCTGCGGGAGCAGCAGGCCATGGCACTGGCGCAGGCCTCGGCGCAGGCCCGCGCCGAGGCCCAGCGCGAGATGCGGCAGAACCGTCTGCGGGTCCGCTCGGCGCGACTGGCCCGTAGTTCCGGTCGCACGCGCTCCCGCTCGCTGACGCCCGGTGTCGTGGCGGTCCGCGCCGCCTGAGCCCTCCGGCCGCGCGCGCCCGGCCTCCCGGGTCGGGTGCGCGCAAGGCCGGGTGCGCCCGACGTCCCGGACGGGCGCGCCACCGGGTGCGCGCCGGGTTTCCCCATACTCCTGCACGTCCCGGGTACGCTCGCCCCGTGGGCTGGACGTTCTTCTTCATGATGGTCGTGCTGAAGCTCCCGATCGCGGGGCTCTTCTGGATCGTGTGGCGTGCCATCAAGGACGTCGACGACGAGCCCGTCGCCGACGGCGAGGACGGTGGCACCAAGACCCCGCCCCGCCCGGTCGGGCCGTCGTCGCGACCCCGGCCGCCGCGCCGCGGACCGCACGGCGAGCCGCCGCTGCCCGCGCCTCCCCGGACGCGGACGCCCGCCGTCGCGCGACGCCGCGCCGGCGAGCGCGGCTGAACCTCCGGCGTCGCCGCGAGCCCGCAACGTGCGGGGTTTTCGCTCGCGGTCCACGCCGTCTGCCTGCCGGGCTGCGACACTTCGCCCATGACCGCCTCCGTGCTCTCCGACGGGACGATCCGGCGCCTGGTCGACGAAGGACAGGTGCGCATCGACCCGTGGGACCCGTCCATGGTGCAGCCCGCGAGTGTCGACCTGAAGCTCGGCTCGTCGTTCCGCGTCTTCCACAACTTCCGCGTCGCGGCGATCGATCTCGCCGAGCCGCCGACCAACCTGACCGAGCTCGTCACGTGTGAGGAGGGCGAGTCCTTCGTCATCCACCCCGGGGAGTTCGTGCTGGGCCGCACCGAGGAGTGGGTGGAGCTGCCCGCCGACCTCGTGGCGCGCATCGAGGGCAAGAGCTCGCTCGGCCGGCTCGGGCTGATCGTGCACGCGACCGCCGGGTTCGTCGATCCGGGCTGGAAGGGCACGCTCACCCTCGAGATCACCAACCTCACGAGGGTCCCGATCGTCCTGTGGCCGGGCAAGCCGATCGCGCAGCTGTCGTTCATGACGCTCGACCGCCCGGCCGAGCGCCCGTACGGCCACCCGGAGCTCGGCAGCCACTACCACGGCCAGGTCGACGCCACGGAGTCCCGGTACGAGGGCGGGCCGGGCGCGGCAGCTTCCTCGAACGACACGACCAGCACGGTCGGATAGGCTCGCCACCCATGCACGCGCTCCTCACGATCGCCGCCACCGAAGGCGCGGAGACGTCCAAGACGCTCTTCTACGTCCTGGGCTCCGTCCTCGCCGCCTTCGCGGTCCTCCTGTCAGCCTTCGGCATGTCCAAGCCGGACTTCCCCGGCACCGACGGCGCCGTCCGTGGAACGATCGCGCTCACGGTCCTGCTGGTCCTCGCGGCCGGGGCGGCCGTGCTCATCACCGCGTGAAGGAGCCCGACGCGCAGCCACGGCTCAAGGCGCGCGTGGAGATGGCACCATCGGTCCGCCGCGCGAAGCGGTTCGGCCGCCAGATGAAGGATCGATGGGAGAAGCGATGAGCACCACCAACGGCACCACCGCGGCAGCAGCGCAGGCGACCCTCGCCGAGCGCGCCGCCGCGCTGAGCTGGTACCACACGCTCGACCTCCCGGGTGGCGTCGAGACCGCCGGGCACTTCGACACGCGGCCGACCGTCGCACAGGTCCCGCTCCCCGCCCGTCTGGACGGCATGCGCTGCCTGGACGTCGGCACCTGGGACGGCTTCTGGGCCTTCGAGATGGAGCGCCGCGGCGCTGCCTCGGTCACCGCGATCGACCTCGACGACCCGTCCCGGTGGGACTGGCCCCCGGAGGCGCGCCTGCGGCTGGACCGCGACGCCGACCGCCTCGCCTACCTCGCCGAGTACAAGAAGGACGCCGCCGGCTTCCAGCTCGCCAAGGAGGCCCTCGGGTCGTCCGTCGAGCGGATCGACTGCTCGGTCTACGACCTCGACCCCGAGGTCCACGGCACGTTCGACTTCGTCTTCCTCGGCTCGCTGCTCCTGCACCTGCGTGACCCGGTCAGTGCGCTCTCGGCGCTGCGGAGCGTCTGCTCCGGCGAGGCGGTCATCGCCGACACCATCGAGCTGCTGCCGTCGCTGCTGCGCCCGCGCACGCCGACCGCCCGGCTCGAGGGTCTGGACCAGTCCTGGTGGTGGCAGCCCAACGCGGCCGCGTTCCGCCGCATGGTCCGCTCGGCCGGGTTCGACATCGTCGAGCAGACCGGCATCTACTTCCTGCCCACCGGGGCGTCGCACCCGCGCCCCCCGGTCTACCAGGGCTGGCGCGAGCTGCTCACGGCCGGCGGCCGCGAGAAGATGATCATCCGCCTCAAGGGCATCCCGCACACCGCGGTGCGGGCGACGCCGCAGCGCTGACCCGCCTGCGCCCCTCGAAGACGACGACGGGCGGAGCGTGCGCGCCGCCCACGTCGCGCCCTCAGTACCCGCGGCGACGGATGCGCTCCTCGCGCTCCTTCTTGCGCCGCTCCTCGCGCTCCTTCTTCTCCGCGTCCTTCGCGGCCTGCGCGTCGACGATCTGCAGCGCGGCGAACGGGGAGCTCGCCGGCTTCTCGTCGGCGAAGGTGTAGGTCTCGGGCTCGGCGTTGTCGTCGCGACGCGGGCGGCGCGGACGGTCGAACCCGTCGCCCCCGCCACCACGGCCACCGCGGTCGAAGCCACCGCCGCCCTGACCGCCACCGCGGCCGCCCTGACCACCACGGCCACCGGGACCACCCTGACCGCCGCTGCCACGGCCACCGGGACCGCCCGGACCCCCACGGCGGGGGCCGCCGCGGCCCTGGGGCGCGGGCTGGAGGGCGGCGACCTCGGCCGCCTCCTCCTTGGAGAGCAGCGAGAAGCAGACGTCGAGGTTCTCGGCGGTCGACAGCACCTGGTAGGCGAGTGCGCGGTCGAGCGCGCGGTGCGCCAGGGCGCCGCCGCCGCGGCGCCGCAGCTCCTTGCGCCAGTCCTCGGCCTCGCGGAGCATCTTCGCGAACGTGTCGCGCTCCTTCTGATGCAGCGCGGTCACCGCGTCGCGACACGCGCGGCGGCCACCGAACTGCTCCAGGATGGTGCGGCCCGCGTCGCGGAGGTCGTCGAAGGGGAGCGGTCCCTCGATCGGCTTCATCGGCGGGCGCTTGGGGCGCGGCTTCTTCGCACCGGCACCGGGACCACCCGTACCGCCGGGCTGCCCCGGCTGGCCCGTGGCGGGTCCACCCGGACGCTTGCCCCTCGCGGCCTTCTTGGCGGCGCCGCGCAGGCGCGGCTGCTCGCCGGGACGGGCGACGGCGATCGGCCGGGTCGGGATCGACGGATCCTCGGCGGTGGAGACCGGGGCCACGTCGGCGGCGATCGGAGCAGGGGTCGGGACATCTCCGCTCGGGACGTCGCCCGCCGGGGCGTCACCCGGGGTCGGGGAGGCGGCGGCGGACGGCGTCTCCGCGGCCTGCATCGGCTCGGGCTGCGTCTCGGGCGCAGGGGCCGGCGCGGGCTCCGGGGTCGGGGCGGGCTCCGGAGTCGGCGCGGGCTCCGGGGTCGGGGTCGGCTCGGGGGCGGGTGCCGGGTCGGGCGTCGGGACCTCGGCGGGAGCCGGTGACGGCACGTTGGGCGCCTCGGCGGGCGCGGGCGGGGTCTCCGGCTCGGCCGGCGTCGCCGGGCCCGGGGTCTCCGGAACGACCGGCGTCGGGGCCTCGGCGGGCGGTGTCACGACCGGCTGCGCCGGCTGCGGCACCTCGGCGACGGGCTCCGCGGGAGCGGGGGCCGCGTCCGGGGAGGGCGACTGCACCTCCTTCTCGTCGGCGGCGGACGGTGTGGTCTGGGGATCCTCGACGCTCATGACGGGTCCGATGATCCCTGGTTCGCGCGCGCGGCGTCGAGTGACCGGTCGGATCGGGCCCCGGGATGGCGGCGGGCCGCGTCGGCCGCGGACCGACCGGACACGGCGCAGCGACCGGGCGAGGACCATCCGTCCCGGCGCGCGAGGCTCGCTCAGACCGGCCGCGCCGGGCTGCCGCCGACGTGGGCGCCGGGCGCGACGTCCTTCGTCACGACCGACCCCGGCCGGACGACCGCGCCCGCCCCGATCGTCACCCCCGGGTTCACGATGACGCCGGTTCCCAGCGTCGCCCCGTCCTCGATACGCACCGGGCGGGGCGCCGCCATCGGCTGCTGCGCGACCGGCACGTCCGGGTCGCGATAGTCGTGGTAGGTGTCGCCGATGAGGATGCGGTCGCCGCCGAGCACGTCGGCGCCGATGGTGACCTCGCCCAGGCACGCGATCGTGAGGTCGCGGCCGAAGCGGGTGCGGTCGCCGATCTCCAGCCGCGGATCGAACGCCTGCCGCGGGACGGCGTCCCCCTGCGTGACCTGGACGCTGCGGTCCCGGGTCAGCGCGAACCACGTGTAGTCGCCGAGGTGCACGTCCGCCCCGATGAAGACGCGGTCGGGCTGCGTCACGGTCCGCGGCCAGCCGATCGTCGACCCCGCACCGAACCCGCCGAACGGCGGGATGCCGCGTCGCCGGCGCAGACGCTGGCGCCACGGCAGCCGACGGTCCCTCGCGGCCCAGTCGATCGCGTCACGCCGGAGCGGGGAGGGTTCGGCGGTCATCGGCCGGGAAGGCTACCCGTGTACGTCTAGTATGCGGGCGACCCCGAGAGAGACCCCCAGAGGAGCACGTCAGTGAGCACGGAGACCCAGCAGGACGGCGCCGGCGCGGTAGGCACCGGTCAGAACACGCTGAGCATCACGGACAACCGGACCGGCCGGACCTACGAGGTCGAGATCACCGACGACACGGTCCGCGCGATCGACCTTCGGCAGATCAAGGTCCAGGACGACGACTTCGGCATGATGACCTACGACCCGGCGTTCATGAACACCGCGTCGTGCCGCTCGTCCATCACCTACATCGACGGCGACAAGGGCATTCTCGAGTACCGCGGGTATCCGATCGAGCAGCTCGCCGAGAAGTCCACCTACCTCGAGGTCGCGTACCTCCTCATCCACGGCGAGCTGCCCACGCAGCCCCAGCTGGACGAGTGGACCCACCAGATCACGACTCACACCTTCGTCCACGAGAACCTCAAGCAGTTCTGCGAGGGCTTCCGGTACGACGCGCACCCCATGGGGATGCTGCTCGCGACCACCGGCGCGCTGTCGACGTTCTATCCGGACGCGAACAAGATCGACGACCCCGCGATCCGCTACAGCCACGTCGTGCGGCTGATCGCGAAGATGCCGACGCTGGCCGCCTTCGCCTACCGCCACGCGCGCGGCATGCCGTACGTCTATCCCGACAACGACCTGAACTACCCGGGCAACTTCCTCGGGATGCTGTTCAAGATGACCGAGCTGAAGTACGAGCCCGATCCCCGGATCGAGCGGGCGCTCGACATCCTGTTCATCCTCCACGCCGACCACGAGCAGAACTGCTCGACCAGTGCCGTCCGCGCGGTCGGCTCCTCGCAGGTCGACCCGTACTCCGCGGTCGCCGCGGGCGTCGCGGCGCTCTACGGTCCGCTGCACGGCGGCGCCAACGAGGCGGTCCTGCGGATGCTGCGACGCATCGGCTCCAAGGACAAGGTCGCGGAGTTCGTCGAGGGCGTGAAGGCCGGCAACGAGCGCCTGATGGGCTTCGGGCACCGGGTCTACAAGAACCACGACCCGCGCGCGACGATCATCAAGAAGGCCTGCGAGGACGTGTTCGAGGTGACGGGCACCAACCCGCTCCTGGACATCGCGGTCGAGCTCGAGCGGATCGCGCTCGAGGACGAGTACTTCATCTCGCGCAAGCTCTACCCGAACGTCGACTTCTACTCGGGCCTCATCTACGAGGCGCTCGGTATGCCGGTCGACATGTTCCCGGTCCTCTTCGCGATCCCGCGCACCTCCGGCTGGATCGCGCAGTGGCTGGAGATGACGCAGGACAAGGAGCAGAAGATCGCCCGTCCGCGCCAGATCTACACCGGCGCCCGGACCGTCGACTACGTGCCGATCGGCGACCGGTAGGCGGACGTGTCCTCCGTCGCCCCCGTCGCGGACCGGTTCCGGGCGCTCGCCGACAGCGAGATGCCCGTACCGGTGGACGACGCCCATGCCCTCTTCGACGCGCTGGACGCCGTGGCGTGCGAGGAGATGCTGGGCGAGTGGGACGGCGGCGTGATCGTGACCGGCCACCCCGGCGAGCAGCAGCTCGGCGCGCTGGGGTGGATCGGCAAGTCGTTCCGCGGTCGCGACGACGTCGACCCGATCGTGTGCCGGTCGGCCGATGGCGGCCGCGAGGCCAACCCGGTCCTCGGGGCGGCGACGCTCCGCACGGTCGAGCACCGCGGGGTGCCGACCGCGACGATGGTCTACGACAGGCATCCGGTGTTCGACCACTTCCGCCGGGTCGACGCGGACACCGTGCTGGGGCTGATGGATCGCAAGGGCGACGCGCCCCTGTTCTTCTGGCTGCGCCGCGCAACCTGACGCCGGCGTCACTCGGTGACCGCACGCACACACGTTCGTGTGCACCGGCGTACCCTTGGATCGGTGTTCGCACAACTTCTCGGATATCGCTTCATGTCGCTCCGCGACGGTCGCCGGATCCTCGTCCGTCCCATCGGGTCCGACGACAAGGCGCTCCTCGCCTGGGGCGTCGCCCACCTGTCGCGGGAGTCGTCCTACCTGCGCTTCTTCTCCACGCGCAACAAGCTCTCCGCGGCCGAACTGCGCTACCTGACCGAGGTCGACCACGTCGACCACGAGGCCCTCGTCGCCGTCCTGGCCGACGACCCCAGCGTGCTCGTCGGCGTCGCGCGCTTCGTGCGCCAGACGGATGACCACGAGGCCGCCGAGGTCGCGGTCACGATCGGCGACGACTTCCAGGGCCAGGGCGTCGGACGCGAGCTTCTCGCGCTGCTCATGGACGCGGCACGCGAGCGCGGCATCCGACGCTTCGTCGCGATCATGCTCAGCGAGAACACCGGCGCGCACAAGCTCTTCGGCTCGGCCGGCAAGGTCGTCGAGGTCCGTCGCGACGGCACCGAGGTCCGGCTCGTGTTCGACCTGGGCACCGTCGTGGAGCACCCACACGCCGAGGTCCCAGAGCTCCTCGCCGCCGCCTGAGAGCGCACGGGGGCCCGGCGCCGGTCCGGCCTCTAGGCTGGACCGGCGATGGACGCGTATCTCAAGCTGCTGGCCGAGGCCGGCCTGAAGATCGGTGAGGCCGAGGACGCTCTCGACGAGGGTGTCTTCACCCACGCCCGCGAGCTCCTGGACGACGCCGAGGTGCATCTGGCGTCCCTGCGCGCCTCGTGGCCCGAGATGAGCACCACCGAGCGCAAGATCATCGGCGCGTCGGCGAAGCCGGTCTCCGAACGGGCGGCCACCGCCGCGCGGCGCATCCCGAAGCGCTCGGCACTGTCGGAGGGCGCCCCCGAGGTCGACCCCGACGAGGACGTCGAGCCCGGCGCCGCACCGATGGTCACCGACCAGCGGGCGGGCGGCCCACCGGCGTGAGCGTCACCGTCGTCGTCCGGCTGCGCGGCAAGGTGCACAAGCACGCCTGCGACGACGTCGGCGAGGGGCTCGACGTGCTCGAGCGGGAGCTGCGCGCCGCGGCCACCGCCGCGGGGCGGTCGGGTACCGCCACCGTGCTCGGGCGCGAGTACGAGGCGGTCAGCCAGGTCGTCGTCCGCGGCGAGCTGCGCGGCGGACCGGTGCATGCCGGGATCGACGTGCGCGGTGACGGCTCGGCGGAGGCGTGGACCGGACGGATACGCAAGAGCATCGTCGAGCCGCAGGGCCGCGAGGACGCGTACCGCGCGCTGCGGCGGGTGCTCGGCTAGAGGTGGAGGCCGGGCCCGTTGCGCTTCAGCCAGCGCTGCGGCTCGCGGTACCCCGGGCAGTGCTGCGCGACCAGGGCCCAGAACCGCGGGCCGTGGTTCATCTCGAGCAGGTGGCAGGCCTCGTGCCAGACGACGTAGTCCAGCACGGCCTCGGGCGCCAGCAGCAGCCGCCAGTTGAAGCTCAGCGCGCCGGCGGTCGTGCACGAGCCCCAGCGCGTCTTCTGGTCGCGGATCGTCAGCCGGGTGACCGGCCGGCCGAGCGCGCGCGCCGCCGCGTCCGCGCGCGGGGCGATCTCGTCCCGCGCCGCACGGCGGTACCACCGCTCCAGCGCCGCGCGCTGCCCGTCGCCGGCGGGCGGGACGAGGAGGACGTCGCCGCGACGGTGCACCCGCGTGCGGGCCGGCTGCTCCTTGAGCCACAGGTCGAATCCGAGGTACGGCACGACGCCGGGCGGTCGTTCGAAGCGCGCCACGAGCGCGGCCTGCTCGGCGAGGCGCCGCTCGATCCACGGACGGAGCTCGACGACGGCGCTCTCCGCATCCGCGTCGCGGGCCCGGGCGGGGAGCACGACCTCCACCCCGTCCCGCGGATCGACGGTCACGCGCACGCGCCGCGCCCGGGTGGAGCGGCGGATCGTGTACTCGAAGTCAGGCCGGGACGCCACGGACCGGGAAGGGTACGGTTCGCCCATGACGGGCCCGCGCTCCATCGTCCGCATGCCGCCGCAGATCCGCGCGCCGTTCAAGGTCTACATCTCCGGCGTGCCCCAGCAGGAGGGCAAGGACTACCTCGTCGAGGACCGCGTCCTGGTGTTCCCCGGCCGCGAGCTGCGCAAGGACAAGGTCAGCGGCTGGCGCTGGTTCCTCGGTGCCTGGGGCGTCGGGACCTACCGGCAGAACGACTCGGTCGACGTGCAGTACGAGCTCGGCGGCAGGCCGCTGGTCGCCGAAGGACTCGAGATCGAGCTCGAGGGCTCGACGATCTAGACGACCGCGCGCTCCGGCGACACGGCCAGCCCGGTTGCGCGCTCCCACGGCCGCCAGAGCTTCAGCGCGCTGAGGATCGCGCGCGTCGCGGGCGAGCGGTTCAGCGTGCAGAAGTGGATGCCCGGGCAGCCGCCCGCCAGGAGGTCGGCGCACTGCAGCGTCGCGTAGCTGACGCCGAGCTCGGCGATAGCCTCCGGATCGTCGCGGCGCGCCTCGAGTGCCCGCTCCAGCCCGGCCGGCAGCGCTGCCGCCGACAGCGTGGTCATCCGCTTGATGCCGTCGTAGCTGGTGATCGGCATGACCCCGGGGATGATCGGCACAGTGATGCCGATCGCGCGGGCGCGCTCGACGAAGTCGAAGTAGAAGCGGTTGTCGAAGAACAGCTGGGTGATGAGGAACGTCGCTCCGGCGTCGACCTTCGCCTTGAGGTGTTCGAGGTCGGCCTCCGGGGACTCCGCGTGGATGTGCGTCTCGGGAAACGCTGCCCCGGAAATCGTGAACTCGGGGTAGTCGGCGGCGAGCAACTCGACGAGCTCGCGGGAGTACTCGAGGCCCCCTTCGGTCTTCGTCCAGCGGTCCTGGCCGGCCGGAGGGTCGCCCCGCAGCGCGAGGACGTTCTCGACGCCGGCGTCGCGCAACTGGTCCAGCGTGCCGCGGAGACCGTCGGTCGTGGCGTTGACGCAGGTGATGTGCGCCATCGCCTCGAGGCCGAACTTGTCCTTGATCGTCGAGACGATCTCGATCGTCTTCTCCCCTGTGCTGCCGCCCGCGCCGTACGTGACGCTCACGTAGGCCGGCTCCAGCGGCTGCAGCTCGCGCAGCGCCTTGTAGAGGTTCTCCTCGCCCGTGGGCGTCTTCGGGGGGAAGAACTCGAAGGAGAACGTGGGGTCGCCGCCCCGGGCGAGAAGCTCGTCGATCCGCATCGCAGAACCAACCCTAACACGATCGTGTCAAGGTTGGGAAGGGGTGACCACCCACCGCTCCGGCGCGCCGTCCTCCCCTGCGACGCGCGCGGTGCGTCCGAGGACCTCGAGGTGCGTGAGGTAGGAGAGCGTCTCGGTCATCCTCCACGCGGCGTTCAGCGCGTTGGTCGCCTCGCCGTAGACGCGGGGCAGCGCGTCGAACGCCGTCACCGGCCCGTGCTCGGAGAGCACCAGGCCCACCTTGTCCAACCGCTCGGCGACGAGCTCGCGGTTCGCGTCGATGTGCGCCTGCACGTCGGCGAAGGTGCGGCCGTGGCCAGGCAGGCAGAGCCGGGCGTCGAGCGCTTCGACCACGTCGAGGGAGCGCAGGAACTCGCCGACCGGATCCGGCGAGTAGCCGAAGTCGTAGTAGAGGGACACGCGGCCCAGCAGGTGGTCGCCGCTGATGAGCAGCCGCCGCTCCTTCTGGTGCAGGCAGATGTGGGACGGCGCGTGCCCCGGCGTCTCGTGCACGGTCCACGGCCCGAGGTCCGTCTCGACGACGACGCCGGGGACCAGATCGCGGTCGGCCTCGACGATCGCCTCGATCCCGTAGCCGCGGGTCTTGGCCTCCGCGGCGTAGGTGCGCAGCGGCGCCTCGGGCACGCCGGACTGCAGCGCCACCTCGATCCGGCGCTCGATTGCGGCGTCGGGATCCGACGCGTTGGACGTCATGTGCTCGGCGTTCGGGTGCATCCACAGCTCGCAGCCGCTGCGGCGCACGATCTCGGACGCCTGCCCGTAGTGGTCGGAGTGCGCGTGGGTGCAGACGAGCAGCCGGACGTGCTCGAGCCGCAGGTTCACTTGGGCGAGTGCGCGCTCGAGGTGCGCCAGCGACCCCGGTTCATGCATGCCCGTGTCGAAGAGGACGACGCCGTCCCCGCGGGCGACCGCCCACGCGTTGACGTGGGGCACGCCGGGCCAGGGAAGCGGGAGGCGCAGGCGCCACACGCCGGGCAGGACGCGCTCGCCGCGCCCGACCTCGCGCTTGTGTGAGGGAGAGGACACCGCGGGGAGTCTAGGATCCCGCGATGCCCGCCTCCCCGACGAAGGTCGCCGACGAGTACTTCGCCGCCATCTCACGGCACGACCTCGAGGCCGCCGTGGCCCTCTGGTCACCGGGCGGCCGCGAGAACGTCCGCGGCCAGGTCGACACCGTCGCTCCTGAGGGCGTCCGCGCGTTCCTCGGCGGCCTCCTGGCGGCGGTCCCGGACCTCGAGTTCACCGTCCTCGGCAAGACGGTGCAGCGCGAGCGCGTCGCGGTGCGCTGGATCGCCCGCGGCACCTTCACCGGAGCGCCCTTCCAGGGCATCGCCGCGACCGGCTCCCGGGTCGAGCTCGAGGGGATCGACGAGCTGCAGGTCCGCGACGGCCTGATCATCGAGAACAACGCCTACGCCGACGGCATGACCTTCGCGCGGCAGATCGGCCTGCTCCCCGAGCCCGGAACGACCGCCTACGCGCGGCTCACCAAGGCTGCGAACGCCCGCACCCGTGCGGCCCTGCGGCTCTCCGGATCGAAGCCCGAGGAGGTCGCCAAGGACGTCTGGCTCGTGCGCGGCGGCGTGCCGCGAACGATGAACGTCTACCTCGTGCGCGACCCGGCCGACGGGAGGATCGTGGTGTTCGACGCCGGCATCCGCACGATGACCGCGGCGATCGCGCAAGCCGGCGCGGCGCTCGGCGGCATCAAAAAGGTCGTGCTCGGCCACGGGCACCAGGACCACCGCGGCGCCGCCCCCGGGCTGCGCGTGCCCGTGCACTGCCATCCCGACGACGTCGGTATCGCGCAGGGCGACGGCGGGTTCAGCGGCTTCGACCTGTCCCTCCTGAAGCCCCCGGCGCGCTGGATCTACCCGTCGCTGCTGCGCACCTGGGACGGCGGCCCGGTCGAGATCGCCGGGACGGTCCAGGAGGGCGACGAGGTCGCCGGCTTCGAGGTCGTGCACTGCCCCGGCCACGCGGCGGGGCTCATCGCGCTCTGGCGGGCGTCGGACCGGCTGGCCTTGAGCAGCGACGTCTTCTACACCGCCAACCCGGAGACCGGGCAGCACGGCGCGCCGCGCGTGCCACTGCGGGCGTTCAACGTCGACCACGAGCAGGCCCGTGCGTCGGTCCGCAAGCTGGCGGCCCTCGGGCCCGCGGCCGCCTGGCCCGGCCACGCCGACCCGATCACCGGGGACGTCCGCGGGCTGCTGGAGCACGCGGCGGAGACCACCTGATGGGCAAGCGGTCGCGCCGGCGCCAGGGACCGAAGGAGGACGCGGCCACGTCGTTCGCGGACCTCGGCATCGACCTGGACCTCGACGCGTCGGCGGCCGGGGCGGGGGGGCTCGACATCCCCCGCGAGATCGGCGACCACGGCGTGCTGAGCCTGCGGCTCGGCATGTCCCCCGGAACCCGCGCCGAGTACGACGCGCTGCTCAAGGGCTTCCGCTCCACTGCGGCATCGACGCAGGAGGACCGCTGGGCACGAGCCCTGGAGTTCCTCTACGAGCGGCTCGTCGTGCGGTGGGAGATCGCCGGTGTGACGACGTCCGGGCAGAAGGACCTGCTCCAGCGGCTGCGCGTCGCGACGCGCGACGAGCGCCAGGCGATCCGCGAGGGCCTGCGCGCCCACCTCTCCGAGCACCTGCCGGACGTGCAGGCGCCGTAGCGCGCTCGCCCGGGGCCGTAGGGTTCAGGCATGCCCGTCACCGTCCCTGACCGCCTGCTGCTGGGCTCCGGCCCGTCCCCGGTCCCCGCCGAGATCCTCGCCGCGCTCGCGCAGCCGACCATCGGCCACCTCGACCCGGCCTTCGGCGCGCTGATGGACGACGTCGCCGACGGGCTGCGCCGCGCCTTCCGCACGGAGAACCGCGTGGCGTTCCCGGTCAGCGCGACGGGCAGCGGCGGGATGGACCTGATGGTCGCCAACCTCGTGGCGCCCGGCGACCGCGTGGTCTGCGGCATCCACGGCCTGTTCGGCCAGCGGATGGCCGAGGCGCTCGGCCGGCAGGGTGCGCATGTGGTCCGCGTCGACGCCGAGTGGGGCCGCGCGATCGACCCGCAGGAGCTGATCGACGCGATCGCCGGCGGGGACACCGCGGCGGCGTTCGTCGTCCACGGCGAGACGTCGACCGGGGTCGCACAGCCGCTCGACGGCATCGCCGACGCCTGCCACGCACAGGACGCGCTCTTCCTCCTGGACTGCGTCACCTCGTTCACCGGCCACCCGCTCGACCTCGATGCGTCCGGCGTGGACGCCGCGTTCAGCGGCACCCAGAAGTGCCTCAACGCACCTCCCGGCCTGGCCCCGTTCACGCTGAACGACCGGGCGATGCAGCGGGTCGACGGCGGCGCACGATCCTGGTACTTCGACCTCTCGCTCGTCCTCGGCTACTGGCGCGACGGGGGCGCCGCCGGAGGCGCGCGCGCCTACCACCACACCGCCCCGATCAACGCCGTGTACGCGCTGCACGAGGCGCTCACGCTCGTCCACGACGAAGGGCTCGAAGAGCGTTGGGCGCGCCACGCCACGGCCCATGCCGCGCTGCGCGACGCGCTCGCCGTCCTGGGCCTCCCCCGCCTGGCGCCCGAGGGCGAGCAGCTGCACCCGCTGCTGGCCGTCCGGCCCCCGGAGGGCATCGACGAGGCCAAGGTCCGCGGCGCGCTGCTGCAGGACCACGGCATCGAGATCTCCGGCGGGCTCGGGCCGCTCGCCGGCAAGCTCTGGCGCGTCGGCGTCATGGGCGTCGGCGCGAACCCGGAGCCGCAGGAGCGTCTGGTCACCGCGCTCGCGACGCTCCTCGGTCAGGACGAGGGCGACGCGCTCGCCGCACTCGCCGCGGGCTGGTCCTCCGCCCCGGCCGGGGCCGCCGCGTGAGCTTCGAGGACGACACCGCCACCGTCGCGGGGATCGTCGACCCCGCGGCCTTCGCGGACCTCATCACCGGGTACTGCCTGGAGGTCGAGCCCCACCAGCAGGTCACCGTGCGCTCGACGACGCTCGCCGCCCCGCTCCTGCTCGAGCTCCAGCGGGCGATCCTCCAGCGCGAGGCCTGGCCGCTGCTGCGGGTCGAGCTGCCCGGGCAGACCCGCGGCTACTACGAGCACGTCAGCGACTGGCAGCTCGACGACTTCCCGGCGCTCACCCTCGCCGAGGCCAAGAAGCTCGACGCGACCGTCGCGATCCAGGCGCCCGACGACGTGCACGCGCTGGAGGGCCTCGACCCGCAGAAGCTCATGCGCGCCCGCCGGGGACGCAACCAGATCTCCGAGACGACGATGAAGAAGCGGTGGTGCACGAGCCTGTGGCCGACCGCCTCGCTGGCGGCGGGCGCCGGGATGACGCTCGAGGAGTTCGCGACCTTCGTCCGCGGCGCGCTGTTCCTGGACCGACCTGCCGGTCCCGTCGCCGCCTGGAACGAGCTCGGCCACTTCCAGGACCACCTGATCCGCCGCATCGCGCCGTCGGACGAGATCCGCATCGAGAGCGACCGCACCGACCTGGTCCTGAAGGTCAAGGGTCGCGGCTGGGTCAACTCCGACGGCAAGCGCAACATGCCGTCCGGCGAGGTCTTCACCGGCCCGCACGAGCGCAGCGCGACCGGCCACATCCGCTTCGACGTCCCGTCCTCGCCGGCGGGCGTCGAGGTCTCCGGCGTGGAGCTGACGTTCAAGGACGGGGAGGTCGTGAAGGCCCACGCGGACGTCGGCGACGCCTACCTCCAGCAGGCCCTCGCGACGGACGACGGCGCCCGGCGCCTCGGCGAGCTGGGCATCGGTACGAACTTCGGCATCGACCGGCCGGTCGGCGTGATCCTCTTCGACGAGAAGATCGGCGGCACCGTCCACTGCGCGCTGGGCCGCAGCTACGACGAGACCGGTGGGAAGAACAAGAGCGCGCTCCACTGGGACCTGATCTGCGACCTGCGGCGCGGAGGTCGACTGACGGCCGACGGCGAGGTCTTCCAGGAGAACGGCAAGTTCGTCCTCTGAGCGACGCCGCGCCACCGCCCACCCCGGGGGGTCGAGGAAACGGGCCCGGATGCCGATCATCTGTCCAGCGCCACTCCTCCGCAGGGGAGGGAGCGGAACTTCCCCTCCGCGGTGCTGTTCAGCAGGTCAGGATCCCGAGCAGTCACGGAGGCACTGCGTCCCATGGCACGTCCCACGTCCCGTCGTCCCCACAGGCTTGCCGTCGCGCTGGTCGCCGGCCTCGCCGTCGGCGCCGCTTCGGCGCCCGGCGCCCAGGCGGCGACCAACCCCTTCAACTGCGACGCCAGCGCGCTGCGCGGCTCGCTCCTGGGTACCGACGCGCTCGAGCCCGTGACCGCCAACCGTGGAAAGCCGGCCTGCGAGAACGCCGCCGGCGGGCTGACGGACGTCCTCCCTGCGCCGCTCGCCGCCTCGGCCGTCGTCGCCCGGACGATCACCTCCGGCCCCGCGGACCGCGCCGACCTGCAGTCCGCCCTGGGGATCGGCGGCATCGCCGACGTCAAGATCGGCGCCCTCGGTCTGCCGATCGCGCTGCCCGTGGACACCGTCCTGGACGGCGTCCAGCCCCTCCTGGTGCCGCTCAACGGGCTGCTTGCGCCGGTCGCGGCGCTGCTCGGCGTCCCGAGCCTCTCGCTCGACCTCAAGCCCGCCCTCTCCGCGCTGCTCCCGAACGGCGCGCTGCCCGCGAGCATCGTCTCCGCCGACGCGGTCCTCGCCTACGCCGGCGCCCGGTGCGCCGGAGGCCGCGCGGTTCCGTTCTCGACGTCCTCGGTCACCGGCCTGAAGGTCCTCGGCCAGCCCGTCGTCGTCGACAGCGCCCTCGACAGCACGCTCAACCTCATCGACACCGCGTCGATCGACCCGTCGCAGCTCGATCCGCTCGCCCTCGTCCCGACGGCGACGCTCGATCAGATCCTGGGCGCCCCGCTCCTTTCGGGCCTCGTGCAGTCGACCCTGAAGCCGGTCATCCAGTCGCTCCTGGACGGACTGCCGACCATCGTGATCCCCGCGACGGTTGCGAACGTGAAGCTCACCTCCGGCGAGAAGTCCGAGGTCGACGGCCTGCTGACCCAGCAGGCCCTGCGCGTCCAGATCAGCGTGCTCTCCCAGCCGATCGCCGACGTCGTGCTGGGCGAGGCGCGCGTCAACGTTCGCGGCGCCGACTGCACCCCGCCGGCACCGCCGCCCGTCGTCCAGGCGCCCCCGACCGCGACCGACCTCGCGCTGCAGTGCACGACCCGCAGGCTCGTCCTCGAGGATGTCGTCTCCCGCAACGGCCGCGTCAGCCTGATCGGCGCCGCCGACAAGGCGCTCGCCGGGAAGTCGGTCTCGATCCGCTTCCTGGCCACCGGGAAGACCGTGGCGACCACGAGGGTCGGGGCCGACGGCAGCTTCCGCGCGACCGCGCCCATGCCGTCCAAGGCGATCCGCTCCACGAACAGGGCCCGGTATCAGGCGATCATCGGCAACGAGAAGTCGCTCGACCTCAAGCTGCAGCGGCGGATGGTGCTCAGCGGCGTGTCCGTGGAGGGCGGGAAGGTCACGATCAGCGGCCGCATCTCGCGCCCGCTGTCCCGGCCCGCCTCGGTCATCACCGTGACGCGACGGGTGTCGTGCAGGAAGAACGCGGTCGTCGCGCGAATCAAGCCGAAGGCCGACGGGACCTTCCGGGTCACCGTGGCCGCCCCCGAGGGACAACTCGCCGCCGTCTACCGGCTCGGCACGTTCGTCCGCAAGACCGCGAGCAACCCCAAGACGTTCCCGACGTTCACGCTGCCGCGGGCCGTGGACCTGTCCTGACGCCGGCGGCCACCGGCGGCAGCTCGAGCACGAAGCGGCTGCCGCCGGACGCGGGGAAGGACGCCTCGAGCGTGCCGCCGAGGGTCATCGCGATCCCCGCGGCGACGTACAGGCCGATACCGGTGCCGGCGGCCTCGTCGGCTCCGTGCCGGGCGCCCGGGTCGTCGAAGAGCCCGTCCCGTCGCTCGACCGGCACCCCCGGCCCGCCATCGGCGACGTCCACGCGCAGCGAGCCGTCCGGGCCGGCGGCCGCGCCGATCGTCAGGGGTGCGGCCCCGTGGCGGACCGCGTTCTCGACCACGGCGGTGACGACCTGCTCGAGCCGGACCGCGTCGAGCTCCAGCACGTCCGCCGCGACACCTGAGAGGTCCGTCCCGACCGGTGCCCCGGACGCCTCGAGTGCCCGCCCGACGACCTCCCGCAGGTCGCAGCGCCCCGGGCGGAGCGCGAGCGGCCGGCCGGCGCGCAGTCGCGGGTAGTCCAGGATCTGCCGCACCCGGTGGCGCAGGGCCAGCGCCTCCCGGTGCAGCTGGCGGACGGCGAGGATGCGTCGCTCCGCGGTCAGCGAGTCGCCGCGTTCGTCCAGCAGACGGGCGAGGCCGACGACCGATGCCAGCGGCGTCTGCAGTCCGTGCGAGACCGCGGCCAGGGCCTCCTCCCGCCCCTTGGAGGCCGCCAGCTCGGACTCCAGGAGTGCAGTCCGGGCCTCCGCGAGCGCCAGGGCGTGCCCGAGCCTCGTCTCCCGCTCGCGGGCGAGACCGCCGAGGACGACGGCCAGCGGCGCCAGCAGGAGGAACCCGTAGGTGCCCCGCGTGCTGGCGAAGGCGGCCAGCAGCCCGACCGGGGCGAGCGCCGCGTCGAGTCCCCAGACGCGCAACAGGAGCCGCAGCTGCAGGTCGGGCCGCACGCCCCGGCCGAGCGTCTCGCGGGCCAGACCCGATGCGGTGTCCAAGAGCAGCAGCGCCGCGAGAGCGACGAGATACCAGGGGCCGTCCTCCCAGCGAGGGCCACCGGGGTCCGTGCAGACCACGAGGACCAGCGCGGGACCGATCGCGTGCCAGGAGCCCGCGAACGCGAACACGAGATCGGCCGGGTGCTCGCGTCGCGCCCGGATGTCCGGCAGCCGGCCGAGCGCGTACCCGACCACGACGACCAGCGGCACCGCCTCGGCCGGCAGCAGGAAGAGCATCGGGACGAGCACCAGCAGCGTCGCGTCGGTCTCCCCCTGCCCCAGCTCGAACCGCACGTTCGCCGCTACCGCGTAGGCCAGGAGCAGCACGACGAGCGGTCCGACCGACCACTTCGCCCCGTCGGGGGCCAGGACCAGCAGGGCGAGCGCCGCGAGGGCGAACGAGCCGCCGACCGCCAGCTCCGCGCGCAGCTGCCGGCCGCTGGGCGCCCGCGCGGCCGCCTCGCGCCCCTCACGCAGCAGGGCGGCGATCTCCGGGTCGAGCTCTGGGTCGACGCTCCTCACGCCGCACAGCATCCCCGCTAGCCACCCGGACGCCAACCGGACGGATGTCCGATGCACCGGTTCCACCGATGCGCCGATTGGAAGATCAAAGCCGTTCCCCGTCGTCCGAGGAGTTCCACATGCCGCGTCCGTTCCACCGCTCCGTGCTCGTCGCCCTCGCGGCCGCCGCCGGGCTGGCCGCCGTCACCCCCGCCTCCGCGAGCGCCGGCGTGCTCGTCGAGACGACCGGCGACTGCGCCGCCCAGGCGATGGACACCGTCTTCTTCCCCTGGGTCGACCCCGCGAACTACACGCTCGCGCCCGGCGGCTCCGCCGAGTCCACCGACGGCTGGGCCTCGCTCTCCGGCGCCTCGATCGTCGCCGGCAACGAGCCCTGGAAGGTCGTCTCGGCTGATCACGCGAAGTCCCTGAAGCTCCCGGCCGGGTCGTCCGCGACCACGAAGCCGATCTGCGTCGGCCTCGGGCACCCGACCATGCGCTACTTCGCACGGTCCAGCGGCACGGGCCTGCTGTCCCTGCTGAAGACCGAGGTGCTTTTCGAGGGCCCGCTCGGCGACGTGATCGCGCTGCCCATCGGCGTCGTCCTGCCGAGCAGCTCGTGGAGCCCGACGCTCCCGATGACGGTCGTCGCGAACCTCCTGCCGCTCCTGCCGGACCAGATGACCCCGGTCGCTTTCCGCTTCACCCCGGTCGGCTCCGGCAGCTGGTGGATCGACGACGTGCACGTCGATCCCTGGCGCACCCGATGAACCGCATCCTCATCGTCGACGACGAACCGTCGCTGCGGGTCCTGGGGCGGCTGACGCTCGAGGACCGCGGCTACGACTGTGACGAGGCGGCCAGCGGTGAGGAGGCGCTGCAGCTCCACGCCAAAGGCGGCGTGGGGTCGCCAGCGTGGTCCGTGATCGTCCTGGACCAGCGCATGACCGGCCTCACCGGGATCGAGGTCGCGCAGGAGTTGCGTAAGCGCGGTGACGCCACCCCGATCGTCCTGTACTCCGGGTGGATCGACCCGGAGGTCGAGGCGCAGGCGCGCGACCTGCGCGTCCGGCCGGTCGACAAGGTCGACCACGAGCGTCTGCTGGACGTCGTGGACGAGCTCGCGCAAGCCGCGTAGGAGCTCCAGCCGCATGCTCGAGCTCGCGTTCTTCGCCAACGGCATCCTCGCGGTCGCCTATCTCGCGATCTCGAGCATCGTGCTCCGGGGGCTCCACGGCTCCGGGCAGCTCGGCAGCAACCGGCTCGGGCTCGCGACAGCCACCATCTTCCTCACCTGCGGCGTCGGTCACGGCTTCCATGCGGCCGGCATCCTCGAGGCGCTGCAGCCAGGGCACGAGATGACGCACGGGGCCGGCATGTACTCGTGGCCGCTGGTGATCTGGGACTCGCTGACCGCGACGGTCGGACTGACCTACCTGTCGCTGCGCAAGAGCTACGGGATCCTGCTGCGACGGCCGGCGATGTTCGACGACCTCGAGCGTGATGCCGCCGAGCGCCGGGTGCGCGACGCGGAGGAGCTGTTCCGCACGAGCTTCGACAACGCGCCGATCGGCAAGGCGCTGGTCTCGCCCGACGGCCAGTTCATCCGCGCGAACCACGTGCTCGCCGAGATCGTCGGGATGACCGCGGAGGAGCTGCTCGCCACGACCTTCCAGGCGATCACGCACCCCGACGACCTCGACGCCGACGTCAAGCAGCTCGCCCTCATGTCGTCCGGTGAGATCGACCGCTACGACATGGAGAAGCGGTACGTCCGGGCCGACGGCGAGCACGTCTGGGTGAAGCTCGACGTCGCCGCCGTGCGGGACGCCGAAGGCGCGTTCCTCCACGCCGTCTCGCAGATCCAGGACATCACCGCCCGGCGCGCGTCGGAGCGCGCGCTGGCGCACTACGCCGAGCTGGTCGGCAGCTCCGACGACGCGATCGTCGGCCTCGACCGCGAAGGCCGCGTGCTGAGCTGGAACGCCGGCGCACAGCGGCTGCTCGGCGCGGCTGCCGACGACGCGATCGGCCGCCTGGTCGGCGAGGTCTCCCCGCCCGCGAGCCGCAGTGCGGACGAGCGGCTGCTCACGCAGGTCCGGGACGGGGCGACGGTCAGCCACTTCGAGTCCCGCCGCCGCCTGCCGGACGGCACCTACGTCGACCTGCTGCTCACCGCGTCGCCCGTCCTGGAGCGCGGAAGCGACACGGTCGTGGCGATCGCGGTCGTCGGCCACGACATCACCGAGCGGCTGCGGGCCGAGCAGGCGGTCCGTGACGCGGAGGAGCTGTTCCGCACCGCCTTCGCGCAGGCCCCCATCGGGATGGCGCTCGTCGGCCTCGACGGCGGCGTGCGGACCGTCAACCAGGCCCTCTGCCGCTCCCTCGGCTACGACGAGAGCCAGCTGCTGCGCCGCAACCTCGTCGACCTGACCCACGTCGACGACGCCGAGACCGACCGGGACGGGCTGCAACGCGTCCTCGACGGTCGCGCGGAATCGACGTCCTCCGAGCGGCGGCTGATGCACGCGGCCGGCCACGCGGTCTGGGTGCTCATGCAGACGAACCTCGTCCGCACACCCTCGGGCGCGCCGCGGCACTACCTCGTCCAGGCGATCGACATCACCGCACGTCGCCGCTTCGAGGAGCAGCTGCAGCACATGGCCGACCACGACCCGCTCACCGGGCTGATGAACCGGCGCAGCTTCGAGCGGGAGCTCGAGCGCCAAGCGGCGACCGCCGCGCGCTACGGCACCCGCGGGGCGCTGCTCGTGTTCGACCTCGACGAGTTCAAGTTCGTCAACGACACGCTCGGCCACAACGCCGGGGACGAGCTCATCGTCGCCACCGCGCAGCTCCTCCGTGAGCGGATGCGCGACACCGACCAGCTGGCCCGGCTGGGCGGCGACGAGTTCGCGGTGATCCTCCCCGAGGCCACGCGCGCCCAGGCGGCCGAGGTGGCGGGGTCGCTGCTGGAGTGCATCCGCAGCGCCGAGACGCTGCGCCGACCCTCTGGGCGGGGGGTCAGCGCGTCGCTCGGCGTGGCGCTGTTCGAGCCGGAGCTCACGGCGCAGGACGTGCTCGTGAACGCCGACCTCGCGATGTACGACGCCAAGGAGGACGGCCGCGACCGCTACGCCTTCTTCGAGGGCGAAGGCTTCGAGCAGCCGCGCATCAAGGCGCGGATGACCTGGATCGAGCGGATCGAGCGCGCGATCGAGGAGGAGTCCTTCGTCCTGTACGCGCAGCCGATCCTCGATCTGCACGTCGGCGATGTCGCGATGTACGAGCTGCTGATCCGCCTACCTGGCGAGAACGGCGACGTCATCCCGCCGGCCACGTTCCTCTACATCGCCGAGCGCCACGACCTGGTGCAGGCGATCGACCGCTGGGTCGCCCGGACCGCGATCAACCTGATCGCCGAGTACCGCGACGCCGGTCGCCACCTCGCCCTGTCGGTGAACGTCAGCGGCCGGTCACTGGGCGACCAGGCGCTACTGGACGAGATCGAGCGCGGCCTGCGGACGACCGGCATCCCGCCGCAGCGGCTCATCATCGAGATCACCGAGACCGCCGCGGTCGGCAACGTGCACCTCGCCCGCCGCTTCGGCGAGCGCATCCACGAGCTCGGCTGCCGCCTGGCGATCGACGACTTCGGCGCCGGGTTCGGCTCGTTCTACTACCTCAAGCACCTGCCGTTCGACTTCCTGAAGATCGACGGCGAGTTCGTGCAGCACTGCCTGGACAACCGCACCGACCAACTCGTCGTCCAGGCGGTTGTCCAGATCGCCCGCGGGCTCGGTCGGGAGACCATCGCCGAGTTCGTCGGCGACGAGCGCACGCAGCGGTTCCTGCGCCGCGAGGGCGTCGACTACTCGCAGGGGTACCACGTCGGGCGCCCGCTGCCGCTGCACGAGGCGCTGTCCTGCGCCGGGCTCCCGCCGGTCGAGGCACCGTAGCCCCCGGAGTGTTCACGTCCCGGACGCAAACGCGCAAGTAGTGTGCGACCGGTCATGCGCAGAACGAAGATCGTCGCCACCATCGGGCCCGCCTCCCGCGAGCCGGAGATCCTCGTGCGGATGGTCGACGCCGGCATGGACGTCGCGCGCCTGAACTTCAGCCACGGCTCGCACGACCAGCACGCGGAAACCGCCCGCATGGTCCGCGACGCAGCGAGCCGCGCCGGCCGGCCGGTCGCGATCCTGCAGGACCTCCCCGGCCCGAAGCTGCGGATCGGCCCGCTCGCCGAGGGCCGCGTCGACCTCGTCCCCGGCGAGATCGTCACCTTCACGTGCGGCGACCCCGACCCGCCGCCCGGCGACGCGCGACGCATGAGCATCACCTGGGACGGCCTCGCCGACGCGATGGCCCCGGGCGACGTCCTCTACCTCGCCGACGGCACCGTGCGGCTGCGCACGGTCGAGTCGCGGCCCGGCGAGGTCGACGCCGAGGTCGAGATCGGCGGCAGCGTCGCGAGCCGTCAGGGCCTGAACATCCCCGGACCGGTGGACCAGCTGCCCGCCGTGCCCGTCGAGGACCTCGAGCACCTGAAGGCCGGTCTGGCGATCGGTGTCGACATGGTCGCGCTGTCGTTCGTGCGCCGCCCGGAGGACGTGACGCACGTGCGCGAGCACACGCGCGTGCCGCTGATCGCGAAGATCGAGAAGCCGCAGGCGGTCGCCCGGGCGGAGGAGATCCTGCGCGCCGCGGACTGCGTCATGGTCGCCCGCGGGGACCTCGGGATCGAGCTGCCGATCGAGGAGGTGCCGATGGTGCAGAAGCGCCTGCTGCGCCTCGCCGGGTCGCTCGCCCGTCCGTCGATCACCGCCACGCAGATGCTCGACTCGATGGTGCACTCGTCGCGCCCGACCCGGGCGGAGGTGACCGACGTCGCCAACGCGATCCTCGACGGCACCGACGCGGTGATGCTCTCGCAGGAGACGGCGGTCGGCGCCTATCCGATCGGCGCCATCGCGATGCTCGACGCCATCGCGCGACAGACCGAGAAGGAGGCGCCGTACGCGGAGTGGAACGAGCGGCGCGTCACCCGCGACGCGCGTGACCCCTCGTACACGATCGCCCACTCCGCCTGCGAGGCGGCCCGCGACCTCGAGCTGGCCGCGATCGTCGTGCCGACGCTCTCCGGACGGTCGGTGCGGCTCGTCAGCGCGCACCGGCCCAACGTGCCGATCTACGCGCTCTCTCCCGGCAAGGAGACGGTTCGTCGCTGCGCGCTGATGTGGGGCGTGCAGGCGGAGTCGATGCGCCGCCACGAGGTCACCGAGGAGCTCATCGCCGACGCCGCGCGCCGCGTCGTCGAACTCGGCTGGCTGAAACCCGGCCAGCGCGTCGGGATCACCGCCGGGCTGCCCAGCGGGCGCCCCGGCTCCACGAGCCTCTTCCAGGTCCAGGTGCTGCCGCACCCGGGCGAGACCTGGCCCGGCTGAGCTCCGGCTCGGCGTGCGACCGGCCGCTGCTCAGCCGTGGCGCTCGGTGAGCCACGCCGCTTCGAGCTTCCCGAGCTCGGTGACCGCCTCGTCCCCGTAGACCCACTCGCGGGCGATGCGGTGCCAGTTCGCCTTCGCCTCCAACTGCCCGAGGACCGCGAGCGTGAGGTGCTCGAGCCGCCGGCCGAAGAGGTACTCGGCGGGCATCGACTCGTGGCGGAAGCGGGCGAAGTGATCGCCCATCGGTGTCGCGACCCCCATCACCACGTCCGAGGCGAGCTCGGGGGTCAGCTGGATCTCGGCGTCCTCCGTGTACCAGCCGGAGGCCATCGCGACGAAGTCGAGCAGGCGGTCGACTTCCATCTCCTTGTCGCTGCTCAGGAATTTCTCCTGCACCCAGAAGTCCCGGAGCTCCTCGCCGCGGCCCTCGTGGGCGAAGCGCTGGGACTGGGTCTCCACGTCGGCCACGTGGCGGTCGATGGTCTTGAAGAGCCCGAAGTCCAGGAAGCAGATGCGGTCGTCGGGCATGACGATGAAGTTGCCCGGGTGCGGGTCGCCGCTGAACTGCAGGAAGCGGTACATCGACCCGAAGTAGAAGCGGAAGACGATCTCGCCGAGGCGGTCGCGCTCCTCGTCGGTGCACCGCGCCTTGAAGGTCTCGAAGCCCTCGCCGGCCACGAACTCGGTGACGATGACGCGCTCGCGGCAGAGGTCGGTGACGACGCCCGGGATGACGATGAACGGGTGGTCGCGGTAGATGCGGGCGAGGCGCTTCTGGTTGCTCGCCTCGAGCTCGTAGTCGAGCTCCTCCACGACGCGCTCCCGGATCTCCTGCGTGAGCGCCTGGGTGTCGAGCCCGGGCGCGAGCCGGCTGATCAGGCGCATGATCATGCCGAGGTTCTGCAGGTCCGCCCGGACCGCGGCGTTGACGCCCGGGTACTGGACCTTGACGGCGACCTCGCGGCCGTCCTCCTTCAGCCGGGCCCGATAGACCTGGCCGATCGAGGCGGCGGCGATGGCGTGCTCGTCGAAGTCGCTGAAGACGTCCTGCAGCTTCTGGCCGAGGTCTGCCTCGATGACCTTCTTCATGTCCTTGAAGGCGACCTTCGGGGCGGAGTCGCGCAGGGCGGCGAGCTTCGCCTGGAACTCCTCGCGGTGCTCCTCGGGGACGATCCCGACGTCCAGGAACGAGAGCACCTGGCCGAGCTTCATGGCCGCGCCCTTCATCGTGCCGAGCACGGTGACGAGCTGCTCGGCCGCCTCGAACTGGCGGCGCTCCATCGCCTTGCGGGCGGCGTCGTCGGAGCGCACGGTGTTCGCGGCCCGGGTCCCCATCTGCTTGACGGACTGCGACGCCGCCATCCGGCCGACGCGCGCCGCGCGCACGTACCGGCCGGTGGGGACCTTCTGCTCCTTGTCGGCCATGTCCGGCAGGGTACCCGCGGGTCAGCCCCGGACGATCTTCGAGCCCGGCACGATGTCGTCGCTGCCGTCGGGCCAGCGGACCCATGCCTTGTGGCCGCCGTCGTAGTCGTCGCCGAGATGCACGAGCGTCGCGTCCTCGTCCAGCGCCTTGCACGGCTCGTCGCCCTCGGGATCCAGGCCGCGCCAGATACGGACGAACGAGTTGTGCTCCCACTCGTCGGCGACCGTCGTCGGATCGGTGTGGCCGGGGCGGATGACCGTCTCGGTCGGCAGCTTCAGGAGCACCTCCATGATGGAGTGCTTGATGTCCGCGAACGTCGTGTGACCGGGCGCGCGGACGCCGCCGACGGAGTTCTTGAACAGGGTGTCGCCCGTGAAGACCTCGCCCCCGACGTGGAGGGAGAGCATCCCGAGCGTGTGCCCGGGTGTGTGGAGGACGTCGATCTCCAGGTCGCCGATCGTCAGCGTCCGGCCGGGCTGCAGCTCGCCGGTGACCAGCGATGCGTACTGGACCTCCAGCAGCGCGGTCTCCGACGGGTTGGAGAGCACCTCGATGCCGGGGTACGCATCGACGACGGCCTGCAGGTCGCAGACGTGGTCGTAGTGGTGATGGGTCAGCAGGACGTGGGAGACGGTGACGCCGAGCTCCTTCGCGCGCTCGATCAGGGGCGCGACAGGACCGCCGGCGTCGACGAAGAAGGCGGTGCCTCCCTCCTTGTCGGCGACGAGGTAGGTGTTGGTGACGAAGTTCGGGAGCAGGCTGCGTTCGGTGATCACCCGAGCAGCGTACCCGTGCCGGATACGCTGCTCACATGCCTCCTTCGCTCCTCCACACCTGTTATCGGATCGGCGAGATCGAGCGCTCGGTCGCGTTCTACGAGGCGCTCGGCTTCGAGGAGCTGCGTCGCATGCCGATCCGCGACGAGGCGATCAACGTCTTCATGGGCCTGCCCGGCGACGGCGCCCGCCTGGAGCTCACCTACAACTTCGGTGTCGACTCCTACGATCTCGGCACGGGCTACAACCACATCGCGATCACGAGCGACGACCTCGACGCGACACTCGCCGCGCTGGCCGAGAAGGGGATCGATCCGGAGAAGCCCCCGTACTCGGTGCGTGACGGCGGTTCGCGGCTGTGCTTCGTGCGCGATCCGGACGGCTATCGCATCGAGCTGATCGAGACCAAGGACTGACCGCCGGATAGGGGAGACTGCGGGCAGTGCCCGACGTGAATCCCGAAGCACCCTCCCGCCGACGTCTGGCCGTCTGCGACCTCGGCTCCAACTCGTTCCGTCTCGTCGTCTTCACGGCGCACGACGGCTGGTGGCGGCGCACCGACGAGATCTACCAGCCGGTCCGCATCGGCGAGGGCATGGCGGCGACCGGCGAGCTGGGCGCCGGCCCGATGAAGCGGGCGCTCAGCACGATCGACGTCTTCTCGCACTTCTGCGCGGCCAGCGGCCTGGAGCCTGACGAGATCGACGCGGTCGCCACCAGCGCGATCCGCGACGCGGGCAACCAGGACGCGTTCCTCGCGAAGGCGCGGAAGAAGGGCGGGTTGGACATCCGGGTCCTGTCCCGGGAGGAGGAGGCGCACTACGGGTACCTCGCCGCCGTCAACTCCACGACGCTCTCCGATGGCGCAGTGCTGGACATCGGCGGCGGCTCGATGCAGCTCGTCGGGGTGACGGGTCGGCACGCGGTCGAGTCCGGCTCGTGGCCGATGGGCGCCGTGCGGATGACGGAGCGGTTCCTCGACCACGACGGCCCGGTCAGCGCCAAGCAGCTCGACAAGCTCCGCGGCCACGTCGCCGACCGGCTGGAGAAGTCCGCCTGGATCGGGCGGACCGGCAAGCGGCTCGTCGGGGTCGGCGGCACGGTCCGCAACCTCGCGGTCGCCGCCCAGCGCATGGCCGACCTGCCGACCGGCGGGGTGCAGGGCCACGCGGTGGACCGCGAGACCGTGGACGCCCTCGTGGAGCGGGTCGCCGCGCTTCCCCGCGCCGAGCGGGCCTCGGTCCCCGGGGTCAAGCCCGCCCGCGCGGACGTCATCCTCGCCGGTCTCGTCGTCATCCAGAGCGTCATGGAGACCGGGGGCTTCCCGGCGATCGAGGCGACCGAGGCGGGGCTGCGCGAGGGCGTCTTCTTCTCGCGCTTCCTCGCCGACAGGGGCGACCCGCCGCTCTTCGCGGATGTGCGCGCGGCGAGCGTCCTGAACCTCGCCGCGCAGTACGAGGTCGAGCCCGCCCACACCGCCCATGTCGCCACCCTTGCACTCGGGCTCTTCGACGACCTCGCGGCGGCCGGGCTGCACCCGGGCGACCCGATGGAACGGGAGCTCCTGTGGGCCGCGAGCACGCTGCACGACATCGGCGTGGCCGTCGACTACGACGACCATCACAAGCACTCCCGCTACCTGATCCTCAACGCGGGCCTGCCGGGCTTCTCCCCGCGCGAGGTCGCGATCATCGCCCAGGCGGCGCGGTACCACCGCAAGGGCATGCCCGATCCGGGTCCACTGGCCGCGTATTTCGGCGACGGCGACGAGGCGGTCCTCGACCGTTGCGCGGTCCTGCTGCGGCTCGCCGAGGACCTCGAGCGCTCGCGCGACCAGGCGGTCCGGGCCGTCGGTGTGGAGGTCGACCCCGACCGGGTCCGATTGACGCTCGACGCGCGTGAGGACGTGAGCGTCCCGCGGTGGGCCGCTCGCCGCGAGAACCTGCTCTTCACGCGCGCCTACGGCCGGGCGCTCGAGGTGGCGTAGGCCCACTCGGCGAGCGCCGCGATGCCGATCGGGGTCCGCACGCGACTACGTTCGCAAGACGAAGCTTCACGTCGAGGACGGCGGGGGCAGCGGTCGCCCCGTCGTGCTCATCCACGGCTGGCCGCTCTCCGGCGCCTCCTGGAGCGAGCAGGTCCCCGCGCTCACGGCGGCGGGCTACCGCGTCATCACGTACGACCGCCGCGGCTTCGGACGCAGCGAGCCCGGCAGCTCCTACGACTACGACACCCTCGCCGAGGACCTCGACAACCTCCTCGAGGAGCTCGAGATCCAGGACGCCACGCTGGTCGGCTTCTCGATGGGCGGCGGCGAGGTCGCGCGGTACGTCGCGCGCCACGGCCAGGACCGGGTGCACAGCGTCGTGTTCGCCGCCGCCGTCCCGCCATACCTGCTGAAGACGGACGACAACCCCGACGGGCCGCTCACCGAGGACGCGGCGGGCGAGATGGAGCAGGGCTTGCGCGCGGACCGCGACGGGTTCTTCGACCAGTTCACGAAGGACTTCTTCTCCGCGGGCGGCGAGCTGAAGGTGAGCGAGGCGCAGCGTCGGCAGGCCGTCGAGCTCGCCCGCCAGTCCGACCAGGGAGCCGCGCTGGGCTGCATGGAGGCGTTCGGGACCACGGACTTCCGCGAGGACCTGAAGGCCGTCACGGTGCCGACGCTCGTCATCCACGGCGACAGCGACGCGACCGTGCCGCTCGAGGGGTCCGGCGCCCGGACCCACCAGGCGATCGCCGGCAGCGAGCTCGTCGTCGTCCCCGGTGGCCCGCACGGCGTGAACGTGAGCCACGCGGAGCAGTTCAACGCCGCGCTGCTGGAGTTCCTGAAGCGCTAGAGCGCGATGCGGTCGAGCCAGTCGGCCACGACCGCCGCGGTGCCGGCCACGTCCTTCTTGAGGCCGTGGTCGCCACCGACGACGACCACCTCCCTCGCGAGGGCCGGATCCGCGAAGGGGACGCCGAAGCGGTCGTTCTCCCCCTGGACGACGAGCGTGGGGACGCCGGCCGCGTCGAGCTCGGGCTGCCGGGAGGGCGCCGGTCCCGACTTCCGGGGCGGCGGCTGCAGCGGGAACGCGAGACACAGGACCCCGGTGGCGCCGACCGCCTGCGCGGTGCGGCAGGCGACGCGGGCGCCGCTGGACCGGCCGCCGCACACGACCGGCAACCCGGCGAGCGGCCCGGCCCGCAGCTGCGTGACGACGGCCAGCCACGCCTCGTCGAGGTGCGGCGCCGGTGGTGCCGTGCGCCGCCCCGCCACCCGGTAGGGCTGCTCGACCAGCGCGACCCGCAGACCGTCGGCCACCGCGCGCGCCGCCACCGCCTGCAGGTCCGGCGCGGTGATCGAGCCACCGGCGCCGTGCCCGAGCACGAGGGCGGCACGAGCCGGGTCGCGGTCCGGCCGGTGCAGATGCGCGCGCGCGGGACCGCGCGGTGTCGCGAGCTCGAGAACGTCGGGTGCCATCCGCGCAGTGAACCACCCGGTTCGCGCCGCTGTCGCGCAGCCACGGCCCGGAGGGCGCTTCCGCGGACGCTCGCGGTCCGGTACGGATTGCACGTTGACCCCCTCATGACGGCGTGAACGTGCAATCGGAAGGCGGGCGTGGAGCCAGTGCGATCCCTGCTGTCCGGGCGGTCGCCAGGCTGCACGTCTCGTTGCACGAGGAGTCGGCCGGACGCGGTTGTCCGGGGCGCACCCCGGGTCGCCCTCAGGGTCATTCCCGATGGCCGAAGGGCTCGCGGCCCGCGACGATGCGAAGCATGATGGCCACCGCCCCTCCCGCCCCTCCCTCCGAGACCGCCGCGACCGCCGACCGGTCCCGCTTCACGCGCCCGAAGGACGACCGCGTCCTCAGCGGTGTGTGCTCCGGCCTGGGCCGCCACCTCGGTATCGACGTCGCGCTCGTCCGCACGGCCGCCGTGATCCTGTCGCTGATCGGCGGCGCCGGCCTCCTGATCTACATCGCCGCACTGGTGCTGGTCCCGGAGGAGGGCAACGACCAGCCGTTCGCGCGTTCCGGGCGCCTCGACGACGACGACCGTGCCCCGCTGATCCTCGGCGGCCTGGTTCTGGCCGGGATCGTCCTGGGCGCCGGACCGCTCCCCTGGGACCCCTGGAACGGCGGGCCGTGGCTGGTGGTCGTCGCCGTGGGCTTCGGCCTGGTCTTCCTCGCCGTCCGCCACGACCGCGCCGGCGGCCGGTCCGCGGTCGTCGCCCCGGCGACACCGGCGACCCCGGCCGCCCCGGCCCCACCTGCGGCCCCGACGGACGAGATGACGCACCCGACGGTGCCATGGACGACCGAGCACCTCGCAGCCGACGAGCAGCCGACCACGATCCGCTTCGACGAGCCCGTCACCGGGGTCCTGCCCGGCCAGCCTCCGCCGTCCGAACCCCCCCGTCGTCCGCGCGCCCCGACCCGCGCGATCCTCGGCGTGGTCCTCCTGGCGCTGGGTACGCTCGGGCTGCTGATCTCGTCGTTCGACCTCGACCTGGCGACGGACACGGCGATCGCGATCGGCGTGCTGGCCTGCGGCGTCGGTGCGGTCGCGGCCGCCCCGTTCGGCGGCGCCCGGCTGCTGCTGATCCTGGGGTTCGCGACCGCGAGCATCGGCGGCTTCGTCGCCGCCACCGACCTCGACCTCGACGGCGGGATCGGCGAGCGCCGCGAGCGGCCGACGAGCGTCGCCGCCTTCCCGGCCGACGGCTACCGGCTGGGCATCGGCGACCAGCGCGTCGACCTGCGTGAGGTCACCTTCCCGTTCGGCACCACGACGCTGAAGGTCCGTCAGGGCATCGGCGAGCTCCGCGTGCTGATCCCCGCCGGCGTGGCGGTGGTCGCCCGCGGACGCGCGAGCGGTGGTGAGCTGCGGATCCTCGGCCGCGGCGAGGACGGCGGCAACCCCGACCTCGAGGTGGAGAGCCCGGTGCGCAGCGACCGGCGGCTGATCGTCGACGCGGAGCTCACGTTCGGCGAGATCCGCGTGGAGCAGGACGGCGTCGACGAGGGCAAGATCCGATGAGCCGCCTCGACCGCACCTCCCTGGCGGGCGGCATCGCCCTCCTCGTCATCGGGCTCCTGCTGCTGCTGGACAGCACCGGCGAGCTCGAGCTCACGGCCGGCTGGGCCACCTCCGCGTTCCTCGCCGGTCTCGGCGTGACGCTGCTGGCCGGCGGCCTGGACTCCGGGTCGTAGGATCGAGCCCGTGGCCACCGCGTCCACCTCACCGCCGCCGTCCGCGCCTCCGCGGGGTCGCCGCCTGCGCGGGACCCGGCGGACCGGGGACGGCGCGGTGCTCACCGGCGTCTGCGCCGGCCTCGCGCGCGCGCTCGACATCGACGCCCGCCTGGTTCGCGTGGTCGCGGCCATCGTGGTCCTCAGCACCGGAGGCGCGGGCATCGGGATCTATCTGCTGGCCTGGGCGTTCCTGCCGGACGACGGGACGGCGCCTCCCGGACCGGAAGCGCTGGGCTGGCGGATCGCCGCCGGGGCCGGACTGCTCGCCGCCTCGGCGGTCCTCGCCCTCCAGGAGCTCGGCGCGGCCCCGGACGGTGCGGGCATCCTCTGGCCGGTCGTCCTGACCGTCGGTGGCGTCGTGCTCCTGTGGCGGGCAGGCGCATCGACCGTGGCCGGCGTGACGGCCCCCCCGGTCACACCCGGCCAGGCCCAGAGCCGCTGGCGCGGCGCGGGCGGCAGTCCGGTCTCGCTGCCGATCCTGCGTGACCTTCCCGGCTTCGGTCCGCGGACGATCGCAGGGATCGGACTGATCGCGGCCGGGCTCCTCGCACTGCTCGAGGCGACCAACGCGATCGGCACCCTCCGCGACCTCGTTGTCGCCGGGGCGATCGTGCTTGCGGGCGTGACGCTGATCTTCGGCAGCTCGTGGCTGGGCCTGCTGTCGACCCTCCGGGAGGAGCGTGCCCAGCGGATCCGCTCGGAGGAGCGCGCCGAGATGGCCGCGCACCTGCACGACTCCGTGCTGCAGACGCTCGCGCTCATCCAGCGCCGCGCCGGGGACGACCGCGAGGTCGCGCAGCTCGCCCGCCGGCAGGAGCGCGAGCTGCGGGACTGGCTGTCGGGCCGCGGGCAGGAGTCGGGCGACGCCACCACCCTGGCCGCCGCGCTGCGCGCGATGGCCGCCGAGGTCGAGGAGCGCCACGCCGTCACCGTCGAGCTCGTCACCGTCGGCGACGTCCCGCTGGACGACCACGTGAGCGCCCTGGTCCGGGCCGCCGCCGAGGCCGCGGTCAACGCCGCGAAGTTCGCGGGGACCGGGCAGGTCGACGTCTACGCGGAGGCCGCCGCCGATCGCATCGAGGTGTTCGTCCGCGACCGCGGAGCCGGGTTCGACCCCGACCAGGTCCCGGAGGACCGCCGCGGGCTGCGCGAATCGGTCGTCGGACGGATGACCCGCCACGGCGGCCGCGCGACGATCCGCTCGGCTCCCGGCGAGGGCACCGAGGTCGAGTTGGTCCTCGCCCGCAACGGGGCCTCGCGTGACGGCGGTGCGAACTGATGCTCCGCGTCGTGATCGTCGACGACCACGACCTCGTGCGCTCCGGCGTGCGGGCCGAGCTGGGCGACGCGGTGGACGTCGTCGGGGACGCCGGGACGGTCGCGGCGGCGATCGCACTGATCCGCGAGACGGAGCCCGACGTGGTGCTGCTGGACGTCCACATGCCCGACGGCGGTGGCGTCGCCGTCCTGCGCGGGACGACGGAGGTGCCGGGCACGCAGTTCCTCGCGCTCAGCGTCAGCGACGCCGCAGAGGACGTCATCGCGGTCGTCCGCGCCGGCGCGCGCGGGTACGTGACGAAGTCGATCCCGGGAGGGGAGCTGGCCGACGCGGTGCGGCGGGTCGCCGACGGCGACGCCGTCTTCTCCCCCCGCCTGGCCGGCTACGTCCTCGACGCGTTCGCCGGGCGGGCGCCCGTCGCCGACCCCGAGCTCGACCTCCTCACGGACCGCGAGCGCGAGGTCCTGCGGCACATCGCCCGCGGCTACATGTACAAGGAGGTCGCCCACCGGCTGGGAATCTCGGTGAAGACCGTCGAGGCGCACGTCAGCGCGGTCCTGCGCAAGCTGCAGCTCTCCAGCCGTCACGAGCTGGCGCGCTGGGCCACCGCCCGTCAGCTCGTCGACGACTGAGCCACCCGGGCGGCGATCCGGTCGCGCAGGTACTCCACCGCCGGGGTCGCGATCCCGTGGCGCCCGGCCGCCCGCAGCACGGCGCCCGGGATCGCGTCGAGCTCCGGCTCGCGACCTGCCGCGACGTCACGGGCCATCGAGCTGCTCTGATCGGCCCGCAGCGCGTCGACCTCCAGCGTCGTGGTCGACGTGGCCACGTCGGCCCCCTCGGCACGGGCGACCTCGGCGGTCTCGGCGATCGCGGCGTGCAGGGCCGAGAGCCGCGACGGGTCCGCGCGGATCTCGCCGAGCGTCGCGTCGAACGCCGTGGTCGCGCACGCGATCGCGTTCAGGCGCGCGAGCTTCGACCACAGGACATCGGCCTCGGAGGCGCCGGTCCGGACCTCGATCCCGGCGAGCCGCAGCTCGGCCGCGAGCGTCGCGACCGCACCCTCCTCGGGTCCTTCGATGTCGATGCGCACCGCCGCGCTGTCCTGGACGATCCGCCCGGTCGCGGGCCGGTCGCTCTGCACGCGGATGACCCCGGCGCGCACGCGAGCCACAGGGAACCACGCGCGCAGCACGCCGACGTGGTCCAGCCCGTTCAGCAGCGGCACGACCACGCCGGGGGCCGCCGGATCCACCCGCTCCAGCGAGGCGGACAGGGTCGTCGCCTTGCTCGCGACGAGGAGCGCGCCGACGGGCTCGGAGATCCTGGTGACCACGTCCGGGAAGGCCACGAAGTCGTCGTCCAGGGCGCGGGAGGTGACGTGGAGCCCGCTCGTCGCGAGCGCGCCCGCGGTCTCCTCCCGGCAGACCAGCACGACGGGCCGGCCGACCCGCGCCAGCGCGGCGGCGACGAACCCGCCGACGCCACCCGGCCCGAGGACCGCGATCAACGCTGCGCGAAGGGGTCGTTCTCCCGCCGTGGCCCGACCGGGACGACCATCGGCTCCGCGGGGGCGGGCATGACCTCGGTCTCCTCGATCTCGAGCTCCGGCGGCTCCATGCCGTCGCAGATGAGCCGGAAGCTGCCGGTCCCGACCTTGCCGTCGCCCTCGAGCAGCAGGCCGGCGATCGTGTCGCCCTCCTCCCACTGCATCCGCTCGATCTCGAACGGGTTCATCCGCACCGTGTGGGGTGGGAACGGGCAGTTCTTGTTGTGCTGGTCCTTGGCCTTGACGATGGCCTCGAAGTTCTTCGCCTCGGGGTTGCCCATCTACTCCGCCCTCGTCCGCTCGATCTTCGACCGGAACCGCACGTAGGAGTCCGTCGAGCTCTTGTAGCGGTAGTACGAGGTGCTCACGAACCCGGGGCAGCAGCCCGCGTCGGACGCCCGGTACCAGGGCTGGGACACGACGATCTCCTTGCCCTTGAAGTCCTTGCGCAGCGACTTCGCCGACAGCCCGCCGGTGGCGAAGGAGGACGCGCCCTTGGGCTTGAGCGTCTTCGCCGTCCGCGGCCCGAGGCTCATCAGGCGCTTGAAGGTCGGACAGCCGTCCCCCTTGTCGCGGACCGCGCCCGCGAGGAGCTGGCCGTTGCGGCCCGACGCCCCGCTGGTCGCGCCGACGATGAACTCCTTCGCGGTCGTGTCCCCGTCGATCTCGACGGCCTCACCGGCCGTCACGAAGTTCTCGGTGCGGACCAGCAGCGGGGTGGCCTTCTCGACCCCGTTGCAGACGTTGACCAGCTCGATCGTGAGATCCCGGCCCGCGTTCGGGTCGTCGACCGCGCAGGGGGGCGTCTCGCTCTGGCCGCCGAAGCAGCGGACCTCGCGGACGCGGATGGTCTCCAGCTCCGGGTCCTTGTCGACGTTGAGCTGCAGCGGCTGCGTCAGCGGCAGCTCCTCGTCCTGCGCCTGTGACGGCCCGGCGGCCGCGAGGGCGGCGACGGCGAGCAGGGGCAGGGCGAGGAGGCGGCGCATGCGCGGCAATCTACCCGTCGGCGGAGAGCAGGACGCCCGGGTTCATGACGCCCGCCGGATCCACCGCCGCCTTCGCGCCCCGCAGCGCGGCGGCGAACACGTCGGGCCGCTGCTGCTCGTAGTACGGGCGGTGGTCACGGCCGACCGCGTGGTGATGGGTGATCGTGCCACCCGCGTCGATGATCGCCTGGCTCGCGGCTGCCTTCATCGCGTGCCACTGGGCGATCTCGTCTCCGCGTCGGGCAGGCGCAATGACCGTGTAGTACGGCGCCGGGCCATTGGGATAGACGTGGGTGAGCCGGCAGCTCACGCTGGCCGGCTCGCCGATCGCCGCGGCGGTCGCGCCCATGACGGCCTCGTGGAAGGCGGGGAACCGCTCCCACGTGATCGCGGTCTCGAACGTGTCCGCCATGACCCCGACCCCCATCAGGGTGTCCCGCAGGTACGGCATCGCGATGAAGGCGTCGCGCCACGCCGAGACCGCGCCGCCGCTCTTGGCCTCGTCGTACGCGCCGCCGTGCTCCCGGCAGATGGCCAGGCCACGCGTGAGGAGGTCCTCGACGTCGTGGTCGGTGGACTCGAAGCCCAGGACCAGCAGGGCGTGCGTCCCGTCGCCGGAGCCCGTGTTCTGCGCCTCGCGTGGATCGACCAGACGGCAGTTGGCCGGGTGCAGGCCGCTCTGGGAGAGCTCGCGGACCGCTTCGGCACCGGCGAGGAACGTCGGGAAGCGCACCGCCCGCGAGGCCCGGTGCTCTGGCCGCGGCTGGACGCGGACCCAGGCCTCGGTGATGACGCCGAGCGTGCCCTCGCTGCCCAGGAGCATCCGGTCCGGGGACGGCCCTGCGCCGCTGCCGGGCAGCCTGCGGGACTGCCACTCCCCCACCGGCGTGATCGCGCGGACCGACTCGACGAGATCGTCGACGTGCGTCCACACCGTCGCGAAGTGCCCGCCCGCGCGGGTGGCGATCCAGCCGCCGAGGGTCGACAGCTCGAAGCTCTGCGGGAAGAACCGCATGGTCATCCCGTGCGCCTTGAGCTGGGCCTCCAGGCGGGGCCCGGACGCCCCGGCCCCGATGCGGGCGGACCGCGAGACGTCGTCGAGCTCGTGCAGGAGGTCGAGCGCCCCGAGGTCGACGGAGACCGCGCCGTTCATCCGGGCGCCGAGCTCGCGCGGCTCGACGCCGCCGCAGACGCTCGTTCCCCCGCCGTACGGGACGACCGCGACGTGCTCGGCCGTCGCCCACTCCAGGACCGCCTCGAGCTCCTGCTCGTCGCGGGGGCGCGCGACGGCGTCGACCGGGTGCTCGATCTGGCCGCGGAACGCGCGGATCGTGTCGAGGTAGGACTTGCCCTGCGCGTGCCGGACGCGCTGCTCGCCGTCGATGGTCACCACGTCGCGCAGCCGTGCGGGCACCTCGACCCGCGGGGCGGGCAGGGTGGACAGGACGTCCGTCAGCCGCGCGGACTCCTCGACGTCGGTGCTGCCGAAGCCCAGCTGCTGCACGATTGCGGGCGCCGCCATCCGCAGTGCGTCCACGGGCTGGTGCCCGTCGTCGTAGCCCCATCCCCACCAGCTGCGCGTTCGCTCCATGTGCCGACGCTATCCGCCCCACGCGACCCGTAGCCTTCGGGGCATGGCGTTGTGCCCGAAGTGCAAGGAGCCGGTCAGTCAGTTCGCCGCCGGCTGCGCGGTCTGCGGCACCGATCTCGAGCAGCACCGCCGCGAGCGGGCCGGCCGACGATCCTCGCGCCGCGTCTCGCTGCCCGGGCTGCCGCGCCTCACGGAGTCCGAGGTCCTGCTCGTCCTCATCGGGCTGCTGATGCTCGCCTACCCGATCGTGGGCCTGGTGCTCGCGCTGCTCGCCGCCTATCGGCACCCGGTGCTGAGCCTCGCGGGGACGCAGCGCACCGTCCTGCTCGCCCTGTCGGGACTGGGCCTGATCGTCCTCGTGGCGACCGGCGGCATGGGCGTCTTCCTCTACTGAGCGCCGCTCGCCGCGCGGAACGCCGCAAGCTGCGAGGACGTCTTCCGGCGCACGAGGATGCGCAGCAGCGGCGTGTACCCGAGCACCTTCCCGACCGGACCCATCGCCTGCGTCGCCCACGTACGGAGGTCGAAGACGTCGCGGTGGTCGGCGATGAGGCCGTCCCGGAAGACGTAGGTGGCGCGGATGTCGTTCACGACCGGACGACCCTCGAAGGCGTAGGTGGCGACCCAGCGCGCGGTGCCCGCGGCGGCGTCGGCGTCGCGCTCCGGGACCTCGACCGCCAGGTCCGTCGCGCGTGAGCAGAGCATCCGCCACATGTCCTGGCCCGCGCCGCCGCGCAGCTCGCCGAAGGCCGGATCCTCGAACACGGCGTCCGGCGTGTAGCAGGCGGCCATCGCCTCGCCGTCGCGCGCGTTGAGCGCGGCGTACAGGCGGTCGATCACGGCGAGGTTGTCGGAGGCGGAGGCCATGGGCGCGATCCTCTGCGCGCAGGCCCCCGCGGTCAAGCGGCGCCGGGCAACATCTGCGGCGGCAGGGGCGCGCCGTGGCGCGCGGCCTCGTCCCGCAGCCCGTCCCAGGGGACGAGGGGGACGTCGAGGTTCGCGGCGATCGCCTCGACGAGCCGACGGCGTTCCGGCTCGTTGCGCGGCGGGTGGGCGAGCGCCTGGATCCGCGCGTGCTCGGCTCGCAGACCGTCGCGGTGCGCCTCGATCCTCCCCAGGCGGTCACGACGCCCTCCACCCAGTGCCACTCGCCGTACCAGCGCTGCGTTCCGGGCGCGTGGTAGGCGTAGACGCCGCACTGGCAGTCGCGGTGCGGCGACTCGTGCCGGGTGTCGAGCCACCCCACGCCCTTGGTCAGCGAGCGATTCGCCGGGTAGCAGACGGCGTGCATGTCGCGGCCGTCCCAGAGGCAGGGGATGTACGGCGAGTGCAGCTGCTCGCCGACGATGCGCCAGGCCCGGAACCCGACGACGGGGTCGACGAGGTCGGGCGCGAGGCTCACGCGCGCGCGGGCTCGCGGCCGGGCTGCTCGACGCGGCGGGCGGGCTCAGGGGCCGGGACCGCGGGCGCGGCGGGTGCCGGCTCGTGCTGCGGCTGGACGAGCGGTTCGACGACGATCGTGCGGGACGGTCCGGTGAGCGACACGGCTTCCCAACGGTAGCGCGCAGCACTGGCGTGCCCGCGCCCATCCGCTCAGGCCGTCGCGCCGCTCCCGAGCAGCACCGTGCACTGCGTCGACCAGGCGCCGCCGTTGCCGTGGACGAGCGAGACGTCCCGCCCCGCGGTTCGCACCTGCCGGACGCCCTCGACGAGCAGCGGCAGGCCGTTCATCCCCGGGTGCTGGAACGACAGCCCGCCGCCCGTGGTGTTGACCGGCAGGGCGCCCCCGGGGGCGATCGCCCCCGACTCCACGAACGGCCCGCCGTCGCCCTTGGCGCAGAAGCCCAGGTCCTCGAGGAAGACGATCGGCGTGATCGTGAACGCGTCGTAGAGCTGCGCGACCTGAACGTCCGCCGCGGACAGCCCCGCCTCCGCGTAGGCGCGAGCCCCGGACTCCACGGCGGCGCACGTCGTGAGCGATGGCATCGAGGAGACGTGACGATGGGAGACGGCCTCTCCGACGCCGAGCACCAGAACCTCGGGGACCGAGGCCCCGAGCAGGGTCCGCGCCCGCTCGCGGGACACGACCACGACCGCGGCACCGCCGTCGGTCACCAGGCAGCAGTCCTTCACGCCGAGCGGGTCGCAGATCCGGGGCGCGTCGAGGACGTCCTGCACGGTCAGCGGCTTCGTCGACCACGCGGCCGGCGTGCCGTCCCACGCCTGCGCCCACGAGCGTGCGCTGACCGCGACCGAGGCGAGCTGCTCGGGCGTCGTGCCGAACTCGTGCATGTGCCGGGACGCCGCGAGCGCATATGCGGCGATGGGCAGCGGCGGACGGTACGGCGCCTCGTACTCGTCGATCTCCTGGACCGAGGCGGCGGCGCGGCCGACCAGCCGCTGCGTCGACCCGTAGGCGATCAGTGCGACCTCGCACTGCCCCGCGGCGATCAGCGCTCGCGCGTGGTTGAGGTGGGCGATCGGGGACGAGCCGCCGATCTGCGTGGAGTCGCTGACGAGCGGCCGGATGCCGAGCTCCTCCGCGAGCGAGGCACTCGCCCACGGCAGCTGGGTCGACGCGACGAAGAGCCCGTCGACGTCCTCGGGCGCCAGACCGCACTGCGCCAGGGCCCGGCGGGACGCCTGGGCGGCGAGGCCGACCGCCGTCGTCCCCTGCGGCACGGCGCCCATGTCCGACAGCGCGGCACCGGCGATCGCGACCCGCGCGCGGAGGGTCATGACGCCACCGGGCGGAACACGGGGACCGCGTCCTCCCACTCCAGCCTCACGCGGGCGCCGATCGCCACCTCCTCGGCGGGCACGCCGACCACGCGGCTCATCATGCGGAACCCCTCGTCGAGGTCGATCAGCGACACGTCGTAGGGCTCGCCGTCGCGCGGGCGGACCGTGCACGTCGCGTAGACGACCCCCAGCCCGGTGCTGAACGCCCACTGCTGGCCCGCGCCGACTCGGGGCCGGAAGACGGCGGTCCCGTCGGGCGCCACCTGGTAGGCCAGGCGTCCATCTCGCGCGTGCGCGAGCCAGGTCGACGACGGAGCGGGGTCGATCTCGGAGTCGCTCATGCCCGCGGCAGGATGGCGCATCGTCGCGGTCCGCGGCGACACCGCGGGCCCGCTCGCCCTCTAGGGTTGACGGGATGGCTCCCTCCCCCGGCATCATCGCGCGCGGCCCCTGGTCGCCGTCCGCCGTGGAGGCCCGCTGGCTGGACGACCACTACGAGCCCCCGGCGGAGACGACCGCCGCGGCCGACGCCGCGATCACCGCGCTCGCCGAGCGTGGGTCGCCGAGCCACGACGGGTTGAGCGCGCGGTTCGTGTCGCACACCGAGAGCGACGGCCGGCTGGTCATCGAGATGCAGCCCGCCCGCTGGGGCCTGCGCCTGGTGGACGGTGACGCGTCGCAGTCGATGGCCGCGCTGTGTGTCACGCGCGCGCACGACGGCCGCTGGCTCGCGGGCCGGCGCGCCGAGTGGCTGTCGACCTGGGCGGGCCGCTGGGCGCTGGGCGCCGGCGGTGCCGTGGATGTCGGAGAGTCCCCAGCGCAGACGCTCACCCGCGAGCTGATGGAGGAGTGGCAGCTGACCGCCGACCGCGTGCAGGTCGATGCGCTCGTGCGCCTGCCCCAGCAGATGATCATGGTCGTCGGTCAGGCGTGGCTGCCCGAGGGCGCCGAGGACCGGATCGTCATGGACCCGGAGCACGACGCCTTCGCGTGGTGGCCCGCCTCGATCGACGAGTGGCCCGACGAGGCCGACGAGCCGCTGCGACGGATGGCGATGCTGCTCGCCGCGTCCGACCCCGCGTAGCCCCGTGCTGACCCGTCCCCGCCTGAAGTGGGCGTCCTTCGCCCACTCGCTCGTCTACCTCGTCCTGCTCGTCGCTTGGGCGATCCCCGGGCTGGCCCCGGTGGAGTTCGTGTTCGGCATGGCGCACGGGCTCGGCTGGTTCGCCATGTGCGCCCTGGCGTTCGAGGGCGTACGCCGTCGGCTGATCGACCTGCGACTCGCCGTCGCGATCTCGGTGCTCGGCGCGATCGGCCCCTTCATCGGGTCCGCGGAGTTCGTCCGGCAGGACCGGGCGCGGACCCTGTGAGCACGCCCTGATGTGACGGTCCGGTGTTGGGGTGAGAACCCGTCGGACCGATGTCCACTCGCGCGGTAGAGTCAGTCGCATGGCGGTCAACACGACGATTCAGGTGGTCGCGCCCGGTGCGGGCGAGTCCGTGACCGAGGGCGAGATCCTCGAGTGGCACGTGAAAGAGGGTGACCACATCGCGGAGGGCGACACCATCGTCGAGATCTCGACCGACAAGGTCGACGTCGAGGTCCCCGCCCCGGCTTCCGGCACCGTCGTGAAACTCCACGTCGCCGAGGGCGAGACGATCACCGTCGGCCAGCTCCTGGCGGAGCTCTCCCCAGGCGACGAGGCCACCGCGGCCGCTCCCGCCGCTCCCGCCGCCACCGGCGACGCCGACGAGCTCGCCACCGCCGGCATCCCCGACGAGGGCGACGGCGCGCAGAGCCCGGAAGACACCGAGGCGCAGACCGCGAGCCGGCAGGACGCACCGTCTCCCGCCGCGGGCGGTGGCGACGTCATCGACATCATCACCCCCGGCGCCGGCGAGTCCGTGACCGAGGGCGACATCCTCGAGTGGCACGTGAAGGTCGGCGACGTCGTCGAGGAGGACCAGACGATCGTCGAGATCTCGACGGACAAGGTCGACGTCGAGCTCCCCGCCCCTGCGGCCGGGACGATCAAGGAGCTGCTCGCCGAGGAGGGCGACACCGTCACGGTCGGTCAGGTCATCGCGCGCCTGGAGGTCGGCGCCGCGTCGGCGTCGTCCGGCCCCGCCAACGCTCCGTCCTCGGAAGGCTCGAACGCCGGCGGCCCCGTCGCGGACTCCGGTGGCGGCAACGGCGGCGGGAGCGACTCGTCCGTCCCGGAGGGTACGAAGATCTCCCCGGTCGCCGCGCGCGTCGCCGCCGCCGAGGGCGTCGACGTGGCCGCGCTGAGCGGCAGCGGCCCCGGCGGCCGGATCACGAAGGCCGACGTCCTGGCCGGTCCGTCCGGCGGCAACGGCGCCTCGGCGTCCAACGGCGCGGGTGCGTCGGCGGCGAAGACCGAGAGCACGAGCAAGGCCATCAAGGGCGGCGCGGCGATGCTCGCCCGCTACATGGACGAGTCGCGCGCCATCCCCACGGCGACCTCGTTCCGCACCATCACCGTCACGCAGATGGACGGTCGGCGCAAGCAGCTGAAGGAGGCCGGCAAGAAGGTCTCCTTCACCCACCTGATCGCCTACGCCATCGCGCTCGCGGCGACCGAGGACATGCCGGTCATGGCCAACCACTTCGACGAGGTGGACGGCAAGCCGCACCGCATCGACGACGCCGCCGTCAACCTCGGCATCGCGGTCGACGTCGAGAAGAAGGACGGCAGCCGCACCCTCATGGTGCCGGTCATCCGCGACGCGGGCCGCCTCACGTTCCAGGGCTTCCTCGACGCGTTCGCGGACCTCATCGCCCGCGCCCGCGAGAACAAGCTGACCGCCGACGACCTCGCCGGCGCGAACGTCTCACTGACGAACCCCGGCGGCATCGGCACCATCGCCTCCGTCCCGCGTCTCATGGTCGGGCAGGGCACGATCATCGCGACGGGCTCCATCGCCTACCCGGTCGGCCTGGGCAACATCGGTGCCGCGATCGGCGCCGAGAAGGTCATGTCGATGACCTCGACCTACGACCATCGCATCATCCAGGGCGCCGAGTCCGGCCAGTTCCTGAAGACGGTCGAGGAGTACCTGCAGGGCGACCACGGCTTCTACGAGAAGGTCTTCTCCGACATCGGCGTCACCGCCGGTCCGGCGATCGAGCTGCCGCAGGCGTCCGCGTCCCTGAGCGCCGGAGTGGGGGGGCCCGCATCGGTCCCGGCCACGGCCATGCCGTCGGAGGAGCTGCTGCAGGCCGTCCAGGCGGCGACCTCGCTGCTGAAGGCCCACCGCACCCACGGGCACCTCGCTGCGACGCTCGACCCGCTCGGCTCCGAGCCCGAGGGCGATCCGGCGCTCGACCCCGAGCCCCTCGGCCTCACGCCCGAGCTGCTCGCCCAGATCCCGGCGAAGATCCTGCGGACGAACGTCCCCGGCGCCACCCTGGCCGACGCGCTGCCGCACCTGCGCGCGACGTACTGCGGCACGATCGCCTACGAGGTCGAGCACATCGCCTCGCACCGTCAGCGCACCTGGCTGCGGGAGAAGATCGAGTCGGGCGCGTTCCGGACGCCGCTGAAGACCGACGAGCAGAAGGCGTTGCTGAAGCGCCTCGTCGAGGTCGACGCGTTCGAGCGCTTCATGCACAAGGCCTACCTCGGCCAGAAGCAGTTCTCGATCGAGGGCCTCGACATGACGGTCCCGATGATCGACGAGATCATCCAGCTGTCCGCCGCGCACGGGGCCCGCGAGGTCGTCGTGGGTATGGCGCACCGTGGCCGGCTCAACGTGCTCGCCCACAACCTCGGCCGTCCGTACGAGACGATCTTCGCCGAGTTCGAGGGCGCGTCCACCCTCGAGGCGATCACGACGATCCCCCAGGGCGGCACCGGCGACGTCAAGTACCACCACGGCGCGCAGGGCAGCTACCAGCTGCCCGGAGGCGAGTCGATCCTCGTCAACCTCGAGAGCAACCCGTCGCACCTCGAGTTCGTCCACCCGGTCGTCCTGGGTGCCACGCGCGCGGCGCAGACGACCCGCCAGGGTCCGCACGCCCACCGCGACGTCTCCGAGGCCGTGCCGATCGTGCTGCACGGCGATGCGGCCTTCCCCGGCCAGGGCGTCGTGGCGGAGTCGCTGAACCTCCAGGCCCTCGACGGTTACCAGGTCGGCGGCACGGTCCACATCATCACCAACAACCAGGTGGGCTTCACGACGGATCCCGAGGACTCGCGCTCCACGCGCTGGGCCTCGGACCTCGCGAAGGGCTTCGACGTCCCGATCATCCACGTCAACGCCGACGACGTCGGGGCGTGCATCGACGCGGTCCGCCTCGCGTTCGCGTTCCGCCACGAGTTCGGTCACGACGTTCTCATCGACCTCATCGGCTACCGCCGCTTCGGCCACAACGAGGCCGACGAGCCGGCGTACACGCAGCCCGAGCAGACGGCGAAGATCAAGAAGCACCCGCGCGTCACCGAGCTGTTCTCCAAGCAGCTGATCGACTCCGGCGTGATCAGCCAGGAGGAGTACGACCAGGGTGTCCAGGGCGTCTGGGACGAGCTCACCGCGCTGCACCAGAACCTCAAGGCGCAGTTGCAGGCCAGCGAGGACGCAGGCACCGTCGAGCAGAACACCGGCGAGTACCAGCTCGACCGCTCGCCCTCCCCGGAGGTCAAGACCGCGGTCAGCTCCGACCGGCTGCTCTCGCTCAACGACGAGCTGCTCTCGACGCCCGACGGCTTCACGGTCCACCCGAAGCTCGTCAAACAGCTCGAGCGCAAGCGCGTGGCGATGGGCGAGGAGGGAGGCATCGACTGGGCACACGCCGAGGCGCTCGCCTTCGCGTCGCTGCTCACCGAGGGCATCCCGATCCGCCTGACCGGCCAGGACGTCGAGCGCGGCACGTTCTCCCAGCGCCACCTGGTGCTGCACGATGCGAAGACCGGACAGACGACCTCGCCGATCCAGAGCCTCCCCGGCGCCCTGGCCCCGATCGAGCTGCACAACTCGCCGCTCAGCGAGATCGCCTGTCTCGGCTTCGAGTACGGCTACTCGCAGGAGGCACCCGAGACGCTCGTGCTCTGGGAGGCGCAGTTCGGCGACTTCGGCAACGGCGCGCAGGTCATCATCGATCAGTTCATCGTGTCCGGCCTGGCCAAGTGGGGCCAGTCCTCTCGCCTCACGCTCCTCCTGCCCCACGGCTACGAGGGGTCCGGTCCGGAACACAGCTCAGCGCGCCTGGAGCGGTTCCTGCAGCTGGCGGCCGAAGGCAACATCCGCGTCGCCAACCTGACGACGCCGGCCCAGTACTTCCACCTGCTGCGCCGCCAGGCCCGCATCGCGAAGCAGCGTCCGCTGGTGATCATGACCCCGAAGTCGCTGCTCAGGCTGCCGGCGGCGACCAACCGGATCCAGCACCTGGCCGACACGCAGTTCTTCCCGGTCCTGGGCGAGCCGCGCGTGCCGATCGAGAAGGTCACGCGTCTCGTGCTCTGCACCGGCAAGGTCTACTACGACCTCGTCGGCCACGAGTCCCGCAAGGACAACGAGAGCGTCGCGATCGGTCGCGTCGAGCTGCTGTACCCGTTCCCCGAAGGCCAGGTCCGCGAGCTGATCGAGACCTACCCGAACCTCGAGGAGGTCCTCTGGGTGCAGGAGGAGCCGCGCAACATGGGCGCCCGCGCGCACATGTTCCCGCGCCTCATGCAGATTCTCCCCGAGCACCTCGCGCTCGGGTACGTCGGCCGCCCGGAGCGCGCCAGCCCGGGCGAGGGCTACCCGGCCGCGCACAACTCCGAGCAGACGCGGATCATCCGCACCGCGCTCGACACGTCGGTTCCGGTCTCGCTGTACCCGAAGAAGACGCCGGGCGAGCGCTGAATCCCCCGCGGGGATGCTGATAGCATCCCCGCATGGCGAACCTGCAGATCAAGAACGTCCCGGAGCTTCTGCACGAAGAGCTCCGGCGGCGGGCCGCGCAGTCGCACCAGACGGTCCGCGACTACGTCCTGCAGCTGATCGTGGCCGATCAGCAGCGCCAGACGACGGCGGACTGGTTGGAGCGCGTGCGTCAGCGTGAGCCCAGCACCCTCTCGTCCGCCGAGATCCAGGTCGAAGTCGACCGCGGGCGCCGCGAGCGCGAGGAGCACCTGGTCCGTCGTCACGATGATCTCCGGCGGTGACCGGCACGTTGGTCATCGATGCCAGTGCGCTGGTCGAACTCCTGCTGGGATCCGGCGCCGGCGTGGCGGTCGCCCACGCCTGCGATGACCACCTGCTCGCTGCGCCGGAGTGCCTGGACCCCGAGGTCCTGCATTCCCTTCGGGGCCTCGAACGCGGCGGCCACTACCCGGCCGAGCGAGTCGATGTCGCGGTCAGCGACCTGCGGGACTCCTCGATCACCCGTGTACCCCACCTGCGCCTGATCGACGATGCCTGGTCCCTGCGTCACAACCTCTCGGCCTACGACGCGATGTACGTGGCGCTCGCCCGTGAGCTGCGCTGCCCGCTCGTGACGTTGGACACCGGCATCCTCGGCGCTCCGGACCTCGGCGTGACGGTGATCAGGCCGGGGGCATGAGGCCCAGCTCACGGGCGAGGTCGCCCGCGACCGGGCTGATCTCCTCCGTCAGCCGCGGCAGGAGCTCCGCCCACCCGGGCTGCGCGGCGATCGCGTCTCGCACCTGGGCGAGCCCGGCGTCCCGGTCGCCCGCCGCGTAGGCGGCCAGCCCGGCCCAGAACAGCAGTTCGTGGTTGCCGGGCGCGAGCTCGGCCGCGGCCGCGTAGCGGGCGCCCGCCTCGTCGAGCCGGCCCTCGCCGGTCAGGTCGTCGCCCTCGGTCGCGAGCGCATAGGCGTCGGAGAGGCCGAGCAGTCGCTCGAGCTCGTCCAGCGGCTCGGGGTGGTCGTCGACCCGCACGTCGGTGACCGTTCGCCACCGCTCGCCGGAGGCCGGGGCGACGACGAGCGCGGCGGACTGCCGACCACGGACGTCGCCCCCCGCCGACTCGGCGCCGCGCAGCGCGGCGAGCAGGCGGCGGGCCAGCGGCTGGTCCGGCGTCGTCGTCGTGAAGGCCGCGTGCATCGCGGGCCAGACCTCGGGCGAGGCCATCATGTTCGCCTGGACGCTGAACCCGTCGCCGGCCGTGTGGCCCGCGAAGGCGATGCAGCCGTCGCCGGTGTGGGTGGCGACGCTGCCCCGCCCGTCGATCACCGCGACCTGTCGGAAGCGCGCCGCACCGTCCGCGCGCAGGAGGGCGTCCAGTGCCTCTCGCGGGCCCTCCCCCGCCTCCAGGCGGTCCAGCAGCCGCGGACCGAAGGCCTTCTCGGCCACCGACTGCGTGCAGACCGCCCCGACGCCCGGCCGCACCCACGGCACGATCGGACCGACGGCGAACCAGTGCGACTGCACGGCCGCCCCCAGTTCCCCGGTGAGCGGGTCGCGTGCGACGATCGAGTATGTGCCCCGGCGGATCAAGGACGCCACGATACAAACGCCAGCCGCGGAAGCCTCGGACCGGCGGTCCTGGATCCTCGCCCGCGTCCACCGGGTCCCGCCCGGGTTCGTGACGACGTACGGCGACGTCTCCCCCGGCGCGCCGCGACTGGCGGGCGCCGCGTTGCGGGGCGCGGGCGACGAGGGCGTGCCGTGGTGGCGGGTCGTGCGCGCGGACGGGTCGCTGGCGGTCGGCGAGCGTCAGCGGGCGCTGCTCGTCGCCGAGGACGTGCCGTTCCGTGCGAACGGCAGGGTCGACCTGCGTGCGGCGCGCATCCCACCGGAGGTCCTCTGAGCGGTACCGTCCGGCAAGCTGCCCTCAATCGCACTGCGAGGTCTCACCATGTCCGGCTTTCCCGAAGCGCAACCAGGCGTCCAGTACCTCACCGAAGGCGGGCAGGAGACCGAGCTGATGTACAAGCACGGCCACGAGCTGCCCGAGTTCGCCATGTACCCGCTGCTCGACGACCGTCGCGCGGTTGCCGACCTCACGGCGATGTACACGCGCGTCCTCGAGGTCGCCGCGACGCACGGCCTCGTGCCGATGCTCGGCGGACTCGACTACCGCGCGAGCCCCGACTGGGCGTCCAAGCTCGGCATCTCGCCGGAGGGCCTCGCGGACTTCCAGCTGCGGTCGATCGACTTCCTGCGCGACGTCGCACGGCCGTTCGACGGACAGATCGAGCGGATCCTCATCGCCGGGGTCGTCGGCCCGCGCGGCGACGCCTACGGCCATGACCACGAGATCACCGCCGACCAGGCCGAGGAGTACCACGGCGTGCAGCTGCAGACCCTCGAGCAGGCCGGCGTCGACGTCGTCAGCGCGATGACGTTCAACAACATCCCCGAGGCCGTCGGCCTCGCGCGCGCGGCCGCGAGCGCCCGGCTGCCGCTGTCGCTGTCCTTCGTCGTCGACACGACCGGCAAGCTGCGCACCGGACCGACCCTGGGCGAGGCGATCGAGGCGGTCGACGCGCAGGCCGGCGACGCCCGACCCGACTTCTACGGCATCAACTGTGCGCACCCGGTGGAGTTCGAACCGGCGCTCCAGGACGGCCCGTGGCTCGGGCGCCTGCGCAGCCTACGGCCGAACGCGTCGATGGCCGACAAGCTGTCGCTCTGCCAGATCGGCCACCTCGAGGCCGGCGACCCCGCGGCGCTCGGCGCGGAGATGGGTGCGCTCGCGCGGCGGCTGCCGCACGTCGACGTCTGGGGCGGCTGCTGCGGCACCTGGGACGACCATCTCGGGGCCATCGCGCAGAACGTGCGCGGCGTGACACCCTCCGGCGATGTGGCTGTCGCGTGACCTGACGCTCGACGCGCGCCCCCGCGGCGTGCACCTCGTCACGCGCGAGGTCGTCGCGGCCGTCCCCGAGGTCGGGGAGTTGCGGGTCGGCCTGCTGCACGTGCACATCGCGCACACGTCGGCGTCGCTGACGCTGAACGAGAACGCCTCGCCCGACGTACGTCGCGACGTCGAGACGTGGATGAACGTCGTCATCCCCGAGGAGTTCGCGTGGACCCACACCGACGAGGGCCCGGACGACATGCCCGCGCACGTGAAGGCATCGCTGATGGGCCCGTCGCTCTCGCTCCCGGTCCGCGACGGCGCACTCGCGCTCGGGACCTGGCAGGGCGTCTACCTCTGCGAGCACCGGGACCGTGGCGGCCGCCGGCGACTCGTCCTGACGCTGCAGGGGGAGTAGCCGGCTAGGAGCGGCCCGAGCGCATCCGGCGCGCCTGGCGGAACTCCAGGATGTCCGGTGCCGTCGACCGCTCGCTGCGCTTGGCCGACGGGAGGTAGGTCGGCAGCAGCGGGGTCTTGACGACGTCGCTGCCGTCCGCGTTGGCCTCGACCTTCCAGGCGCGCGCGTTCGGGCGCGAGCTGACCGCCCGCTCGAAGCTCGTCCCGCGGAAGAGCAGGCCGCAGCCGTCGTCCGCGGCGTACCCGGCCGGGATCGCGCCGGTCCGGACCGCGTCGCAGTAGACCGGCAGCCGCTCGGGCTCGCCGTCGGCGTGGACGGTCAGCGATCCGGGCAGGAAGCCCAGGCCCTCGGCGGGCTCGGCGACGCCCGTCGACTTCGTGACCCCGTTGGCGAACCAGCACATCGCGCCGGCGCTGAGGCCCGCGAGCACCACGCCACGTTCCCAGGCTGCGCGGAGCACCTTGTCGAGGTGGTACTCGCGCCAGATGGCGAGCATGAGACGCATGGAGCCGCCCCCGACGAAGACGATGTCCTGACTGAGGACGAGGTCGCGCAGGTGCACCGGGCCGGTGCCGCCGAGGCGGAAGAGCGAGAGATGCGCGGGCTCGCAGGCGCGATCGCCGAAGCACGCGTAGAACGCGGCGATCTGCCCCTCGGAGTCGCCGCCGGCGGTCGGGAGGAAGAGGATCTTGGGCTCGCGACGTTGCGCGAGCCCGAGGATGAACTCGTCCATGGCGGGGTTCTCGGGCTCCATCGTGAAGCCACCACCGCCCATGGCGAAGATCGTGCGCATCGACCGGAGCCTACGCGACCGGTCTTCGTGGTCGGCGGGCCGTCACGCGGCGAGCGCCACCCTGGGCGTGCCGAGGTACCGGACGGGCAGCCGGGTCTCGACGGCCTCGCCGTCGACCGCGGTCACCTGCACCGCGCCGGCCTTCGGCCGCGAGCTGATGACCTCGGAGAGCTCCGTGCCGACGAAGTGCAATGCGGCACCGTCGTCGGCGCCGTACCCCGTGCCGACCTGGCCGCTCGCGACCGCCTCGCGGAACTCGATCGCCCGCTCGGGCTCGGCGTCGTAGTGCACGCAGTTGGACCACGGCAGCAGTCCCATCCCGGCGACGCGCTCCGGCGGGCCGTGGAACGCGGTCTGCGCCTCGTCGAACCAGCAGAGGGAGCCGGCGCTCAGGCCGCACATGACGACGCCCGAGCGCCAGGCGCGCTCGAGGATCCGGTCGACGCCGTGAGCCTGCCACGCGCCGAGCAGCGACAGCACACTGCCACCGCCGACGTAGACGAGGTCCTGCTGCAGGAGGTGGCTCTCGATGTCGCCCTCCACCGCGCCGGCGCCGCGATCGCGACGGAACAGCGAGAGATGGGAGACCTCGGCGCGCGCCGCGAACTCGCGGTAGAAGCGCACGACGTAGTGATCGGCGTCACCCGACGCGGTCGGGATGAAGCAGACCTTCGGTCGCGCCACACCGGTCAGCGCGAGGACATGGTCGTCGAGCAGGGTGTTGCCGGCTTCCATGGAGAAGCCGCCGCCACCGAATGCGACGATCTGCGGGGGACGAGTGACCACACGCGCAGCGTAGGGACGACCTCGTGCCCGCGCCGAGATTTCAGCCTTGGGGCGAACGCACCTGGACCGCGTGGACAACCAGGCGATCCGGTGCGTCGGACGCTACTCGCCCTTCCAGACGGGCTCGCGCTTCTCCTTGAAGGCGCTCGCGCCTTCCTTGGCGTCCGCGGACACGAGCACGGGCCCGGCGATCTCGCCCTGCTTGGCCCACATCTCCTCGAGCGTCCAGTCCTGCTGCTCCTGGATGATCTGCTTGGACGCGGTGAGCGCCAGCGGGCCGTTCTTCGCGATCGCGGCCGCGAGCTCCAGCGCGACGTCGACCGCGGTGCCCGGCTCGGCGATCCGGTTGACGACGCCGAACTCGTGGAAGCGCTCCGCCGGCATCGGATCGCCGGTCAGCGCCAGCTCCATGACCACGTGGTACGGCATCCGGCGCGGCAGGCGCAGCAGCGCACCGCCGGCGGCGACGAGCGAGCGCTTGGACTCGGGGATGCCCATCTTCGCCCCCGCGGCTGCGACGACGAGGTCGCAGGAGAGGGCGATCTCCATCCCGCCGGCGACGGCGAAGCCCTCGATCGCCGCGATCAGCGGCTTGCGTGCCGCGCGCTGGGTGACGCCCGCGAAGCCGCGGTCGCCGAACCAGGGCCGCTCGCCCTTCACGAACGCACCGAGATCCATGCCGGCGCAGAAGTAGCCGCCGGCACCGGTGAGGATGCCGACCGTGAGGTCGCCGTCGGCGTCGAGCTCGTCGAGCGCGCCCGCGATGCCCTCGGCGACCGCGCCGTTGACGGCGTTGCGCACCTCCGGGCGGTTGATGGTGATGAGGAGGACGGAGCCGCGACGCTCGGTGAGGATCGCGGGGGCAGTGGTCTCGGTCATGGGCTGACCCTATGCGACCCGGACCGACGTTGGCACGGCGCCAACAGGCCTCCCGCATAGGATCACGGACATGGAGCAGATCGCCCCCGACGTCCACCGCATCGTCCTCGCCCCGCGCGACGGGATCAACGCCTATCTCGTGGGTGACGTGCTCGTCGACGCGGGGATGAAGGGCAGCGCCAAGAAGATCCTCGGCGCGCTCGACCAGGCCGGGATCACGCCGGGGGCGCACGTGATCACGCACGCCCACGTCGATCACGCGGGCGGCACCGCGCGGATCCTGGATCGCCACCCGATGCCGGTGAGCGTGGGGGCGCTCGACCGTCCGGCCGCGGAGTCGGGCGACGCCGAGGTCCCGCCGGCCCTGCAGAAGCCGCTGCTCTCCGCGATCGGCGCCTTCGCCGGCGGCTTCGACGGGTTCACGGTCGACCACTCGCTGACCGAGGGCGACGACATCGGCTTCGGGTTCACGGTCCTCGACACCCCCGGCCACTCGGCCGGTCACGTGTCGTTCTGGCGTGAGTCCGACCGGGTCCTCATCTGCGGCGACGTCTTCACGCAGATGAACCTGTTCACGACGAAGGTCGGGCTCCACCAGCCGCCCTCGCTCGTCACACCCGACCCCCGGCGCAACCGCGAGAGCGAGCGACGGCTGGCCGAGCTCGAGCCCCGGATCCTGCTGGCCGGCCACGGCCCGCCGCTCGTGGACGCCGCCGAGCCGCTCAAGCGCTTCGTCGCGGGCCTCCCGGCCGACTGACGCCCACGCGCGGGCGGGCCTCGCGGCTCGCCCCTACGCGACGAACAGCGTGAGGTCCGGCTCGCGCTCCCCGCGCAGGACTGCCAGGTCGACCTCGACGCAGCGCAGCCCGCGGGACTCGGCGAGCGTCCGTGCCTGCGGCTTGATCTGCTGCGCCGCGAGCACCCCGGTGCACGCTCCCATCGCCGGGTCCAGGCGGATGAAGTCGAGGTAGCGCGTGAGCTGCTCGACCGCTTCGATCGTCGCGACCCGCTTGATCTCGACCGCGATCCAGCCGTCGTCCTCGTCACGGCACATGAGATCCACCGGACCGATGTCGGTCGGCCACTCGCGGCGCACGAGGCGGAAGCCCTCGCCGCACCAGTGCGGTGCCGCGGCAAGCTCCTCCTGCAGGTGCCGCTCGACGCCGTCCTTCTCGAGCAACGCGGCCTCACCCATGTCGTGGGTGACGTCGGAGACGACCTCGACGACGCGGATGTCGAGGCGGTCCTCCGTCTTGCCGGCGAACTTCCGGACGACGAGACGCTCCAGCGGTTCACCCTCGAACTCGAGCACGGTCGGCGGGGTCATCCAGTTCTGCGGCTTGTAGCCCCCGGTGTCGGCGTGCACCATGACCGACCCGTCGGCCTTGATCATCAGGAGCCGCAACGCCTCGGGCAGGACGGCGGTGAGGCGGCCGGTGTACACCACCTCGCAGCGGGCGACGATCAGGCGCATGGTTCGGCACCGTACCGATCCCCCAGGACATCGCCTCAGCGCACGGTGAACGCGATCGGCTTGGCCTTGACGGTCTTGTAGGGCGCCTTGGCCGCGTGCGTGAGCACGAGCCTCCACTTCCCGGGCTTGCGGAGCTTCTGCTTGAGGACCGAGACCTTGTTCACCGGCTTGGTCATCTTGTGGAGCGTCTTCCACTTCCCGGGGATCGCCTTCTTGCGCACGCCCTTCTTCTTCGGGAGCGCCGGCGACCACCAGACCCACTCGGCCAGCAGTTTGCCGGTCAGCGACGAGCCCCCGGGCGCCTTGCCGAGGGAGGCGCGGAAGCTGCAGACGCGCTTCTTGCACGCCACCTTCCTGCCGATCTTGAACTGCGCGACCAGGCTCGCCGCCAGGCGGTCCTCGGGGACCCGCTCGACCGGGATGTCGACGGTCCGGCGGTTGCCGTAGAGGTCGACGGCCGTGACGTGGACGGTGTGCTTGCCCAGCGGCAGGGCGTCGGACCCGAACCACGGGGCGAGCTTGACCTCCACGCCGTTGCCGACCTCGGACCCCGTGAAGTTGCGGATCTGGTTGGCGCCGTTGTACTGGAGCGTGATCCGCGCGACGTTCGCCGGGTCGGTGGCGCGGGCGCGGACGTCCAGGCGGTCCGTGTAGAGCTGTCCTGGCGTCGGACTCAGCACCTCGAGCGCCGGCGCCTCGAAGTCGCCGCACGGTCCGACGACGGGGTCGGCGCCGGAAGCGGCCTCCAGGAAGGCGGCGTAGACCGGTCGGCGGGTGCCGTCGCCGCGCAGCAGGCCGAAGCGATGGTCCGGCGTGTCGGAGGCGCCGCGGTCCTGCACCTCGAACCAGTAGGCCGTCTCGACGTACGGGTCCTCCTTCAGGCAGTGCGCGGCCTCGCGCAGGTACTGCGCCTGCAGGGCCTCGCTCACGCCGCCGGGCTTCTTGCCCGCTTCGAGCCCCTGGTTGCACACGGCCTTCGAGGCGGACCAGCCCATCTCCAGCAGGATCGGCTTGTCATCGCCGTTGGCCAGCATCGTCTTGCGGACCTCGCGGTACCCGAGGAAGGTGATCTGGCCGACCTTGGTCGGGTCCTGCTGGTCGCGGTAGTACTCGTAGGGCGAGACCAGGTTGCAGGCCGTGTCGGCGTCGACGCCGATGGCGTCAAAGTGTCCCTTGGCGCCGCGTTCGTACGCCGCCTGCAGGAAGCGCCAGTTGCCGGCCGTCAGCGGCGTGAAGACGACGCGTCCCGACGGATCGGCCAGGCGGATCGCCGCGGCCGACTTCTTCAGCAGGTCGACGTAGCGGTCGACGTCGGGGCCGCCGGCCCAGAACACGTGCTCGTCGGCCTCGTTCCACACCATGTACGAGACGTCGTGGCCGCGGAACGCGTGCGCGAGGCGACCCATCGCCAGGGCGAACCCGTCGACGCTGTCCGGCGGCATCCGGTCGCGAGCCTCGGCGTCCGGGTGGGTCCACGCCTCGGCGCCGAAGAACACGACGGTCGTCGCGACACCTTCCTTCCGCAGCCGCTTGATCGTCGTCAGGTACTGGTGGATCTTCCCCTCGTCGAAGGAGAGTGCGCTCGGCTGGATGACGTCCCAGGTGATGAAGATCTTCGCCGTCCGCGCACCGCTGCGGGCGAGCGCGTCGACCTCGCTCATCAGCGGGTTGGACGGCTGCAGGTCCCCCGGCATCACCACGCCGAAGCTAGCGGCGGACGCTGGCGACGGGGTGAGGGCGAGGCCCGCGGCGAGCGCGAGCAGGAACGGCGGAAGGAGGCGACGGCGCATACCCTCCGTACATCGGCCGACCGGCGCCGACTCTTCAGCCGGCACCGGTGCGCCTGGACTACTTCTTGATGCGGAAGGCGACGTCCTTCGCGCTGAAGGTCTTGTAGGGCGCGACGGCCTGGTGGGTCAGGCGCAGCCGCCACCTGCCGGCGCGCGAGACCTTCTGCTGGAACGTGGACGTCTTGTTGGCCGGCTTGGTGGCCCGGTGCAGCGTCTTCCACTTCCCGGGGATCGCCTTCCTGCGGACGCCCTTCTTCTTGGGCTTCGGCGGCGAGTACCACTGCCACTGGGCGAGGACCTTGCCGTTGATGCTCGGACCGTCGGCGGCCTTCCCCAGCGACACGCGGAAGCTGCACACGCGCTTCTTGCACGTCACCTTCTTGCCGATCGCGAAGACCGCGCGCAGGTTCGCGGCGGTCTTGCCCTCGGCGACCTTCTCGACGTTCACGACCTTCTCGGCCGTGTTGCCGAAGGGATCGATCGCGATGACCTTGACCGAGTGCTTGCCCAGCGGGAGCTCGCGTGACTTGAACCACGGCTCCAGCGAGACGAGCTTGTCGTTGCTCACGTCGACACCCGTGAAGTTGCGGATCTCGTTGGCGCCGTCGTACTGGAAGGTGATGCGGCTGACGCCGGCGGCGTCGGTGGCCTTCGCCTTGATGTCGAAGCGGTCGACGTACTGCTGACCCTCGACCGGGCTGACCACCGTCACGTCCGGGGCGCGGAAGTCACCGCACTCCTGGCCGACGAGCGGGTCGGCGCCCTGGGCGGCCTGGACGAACGCGTCGTAGGCCGGCTTGCGGCTCGCGTCCGGACGGAGCAGGCCGAAGTTCTCGTCGGGGTTCGAGATGCTGCTACCGCGGTCCTGGATCTCGAACCAGTAGGCCGTCTCGACGTAGTCGTCCTCCTTGAGGCAGTGGGCGGCCTCGCGCAGGTACTGCGCCTGCTGGGCCTCGCTCACGCCGCCCGGCTTCTTGCCGGCCTCGAGGCCCTGGTTGCAGTTCAGGTCGCCCTGGGCGGTGGACCAGCCGATCTCGAGGAGGATCGGCTTCGGGTCGCCGTTGGCGAGCATCGTCTTGCGGACCTCGCGGTACCCGAGGAAGGTGATCGGCCCGATCCTGCTCGGATCCGCCTGGTCGCGGTAGTACGCGTACGGCGACGCCAGGTTGCAGGCGGTGTCGGCGTCCACGCCGATCGCGTCGAACTTGCCCTTCACGTCGCCCTGCTCGTACACCGACTGCAGGAAGCGCCAGTTGCCCGACGTCAGCGGGGTGAAGACGACACGCACCGTGGGGTCGGCGGCCTTGACAGCGTCGTAGGAGCGCCGGAGCAGGTCCGCGTAGCGGCCCGGCTCAGGGGCGCCGGTCCAGAAGACGGCCTCGTCGGCCTCGTTCCAGACGGTGATGGTCGTTCCGCCGGCGTCGAACTCCTTGAGCTTGCCCGCGAACGCACCGATCACGTCGGCGAACCGCTGACTGTTGGTCGGCGGGGTCTTGTTGCGGATCGTGGCGTCGAGCTCCGGCTCGCCGCCGAAGAACACGATCGTGGGCTCGATGCCGCTGCGGCGCAGCTCGATGACGGTCTTCGCGTACTGGCGGATCTTGCCGTCGTTGACCGAGGCCCCGCCCTCCGCGCCGGCGATGGCGTCCCAGGTCACGAAGAACTTGGCGGTCCTGGCGCCGTTGGGGCCGCCGAGAGCACCTGCCTCCTTGATCAGCTTGTCGGAGGGATCGAGGTCGCCGGGGACGACCAGGCCGAACGTCGCGCCGTGTGCGGCCGGCGCGGCGCACAGCAGGGCGAGGACCGTGACGAGCAGGGCGAACGGCGACGGCTGACGCATGTGTCCTGGACCTTTGTGCAGGATGTGGGAAGGGCGGACTGCGGACCCCGTGCGCAGACCGGTCGAGCGTGACCACCGTCCGTCCTACCGACCGCGACGCCCGGGGATCGTAGTCCTATCGGCATCACGTGTCACCTTCTTCACTTCTTGGCGCGCTTGGCGTGGGACGTATCGTCGGACCACGAGTCACGGCTCGCCGGGCCAGCGCGCCTGGGCGGCGACGCCGGCGCCGGTCCGCGGCCGGGCGATCCAGCAGATCGGGCGGATCATCGACAGAACAAGGAGGCGCTCGGGCGGCTCGTGACGCGGGAGATCGGCAAGCCGTACGCCGAGGCGCTCGGCGAGGTGCAGGAGATCGTCGACACCTGTGACGTCTTCCTCGGCGAAGGCCGCCTCTACGCCAGACCGTCCCCAGCGAGATGCCGGACAAGCAGCTGATCACGTTCCGGGCGCCGGTCGGGGTGGCGACGATCATCACCGCGGGCAACTTCCCGGTCGCCGTGCCCGCCTGGCACCTCATGCCGGCGCTGTTGTGTTGCAACGCGGTGATCTGGAAGCCGGCCGAGAACGCGGCCGCGAGCGCCGACGCGCTTGCGCGCATGTGCCTGGCCGGCGGTCTGCCCTCGGGCGTGCTGCAGGTGGTGCACGCCGACGCCGCCGCGACGTTCGACGGCCTGTCCCGCGCGCTCGACGCCGGCCTGGTCGACAGGGTGGGGTTCACCGGCTCCAGCGCGGTCGGCGCCGAGATCGGCGCGCTGCGGGCGACGGAGGCCCAGATGGAGACGGAGGAGGTCGTCGCCAACGTCGACTTCCGGTTGGACGAACCCGTCACATGACGTGGCGGACCGGCGACCGCGGTGGTGGGCTGCGCCGATGCGTGTCGCCGCCATGGTCCTCGCCGTCGTCTCGCTCGTGGTCTGCGGGCTGGGCGGCTATCGCTTCTACGACAGCTTCCAGCGCCTGCCCGAGACGGAGATTGCGGTCCCCGGATCGAAGACGGTCGAGCTCGACGCCGGGACGTACCGGATCTACATCCGCAACTTCCTGCTGAACGGCAACCAGTGCGACCCGGAGAGGTACGCCGACGACGTCGCCCGGATGGGGCTTGAGCTGCGTCCCGCGCAGGGCAGGACCATCAGGCCGCGACTGAGCGGGTCGTGCGACGGCGGGTCGGCGAATCAGACGTTCAAGCCCGCGTCGGTCGCCGAGTTCCGCGTGCTCACGGAGGGGTCCTATCGCCTGAGCGGCGAGCGGCAGCCCGGCATGACCGCGTTCCAGCGCGCAGCACGCGTGTACCTCGTGAACTCGTCCCACCGCATGACGTCGCTGTTCGCGGCCATCGGCGCCGTGCTCCTGGCCGGGATGGGCGTGCCGTTCCTCCTCACCCGGGGCCGTAGGCGCTAGGCGGTCCGGCTGCTCCAGGCCGGCGGACCGGTTCGGTGCCACCGTGGCGAGGTCGTCGGTGGCGGGGCGAGCGTCGCGCGCGCGACCAGGACGGTCGGCGCGGGGTCGGCGAGCTGCCCGGCGAGGGCGGCGCCGAACGCCTCACCCAGTCCGTCGACCGCCTCGGCCCGCAGCCCGAAGGCCTGCGCGAGCGCGACGTGGTCCGGCCCGACCAGGTCGACGCCGAACGGCGGGGTGCCGGCCCGCTGCTGGTCGTACCGCAGCATCCCGTAGCCGCCGTCGTCGACCACGACCAGCGTGACCGGTAGCTGCTCCTGCCTGATCGTCGCCAGCTCGCCGCAGGCGAACAGGAAGCCGCCGTCGCCGCAGACCGCCAGCGCCGGCGTGCCGGTCGCGGCGGCCCCGACCGCCGCGGGTAGGGCGTAGCCGAGCGTGCCCCAGCCCATCGGGTACTGCAGACGTCGCGGCGCCGGCACCTGATGGAACCCCGCGAGCCAGTAGCCGGCGATACACATGTCGGCGACGACGGTCGTCGCCGGATGCACGGCTCGGGCCACCTGGTCGAGGAAGGCGAGCTCGGCCGGATGCTCGGCTCGCAGGCGGCGCATCGCCCCCGCCCGGAGCGCGGGGAGGTCGCCGTACCAGGCGGTCGCGAAGCCCGGCAGCTCGCACGCCGGCGAGGCGTAGCCCGTGCCGGGCGGGGCGTGTCCGGCGTCGTCGAGGCCCTCGAGCAGCTCCTCGCAGCCCAGGACCGCGTCGGCCACCACGACCGCATCCGCTGCGTAGTTCTTGGTCGCATCCGCCGCATCGATGTTCACCGCGACGAGCCGCGGCGGCTGCGGGAGCCGCCAGTTCATCGTGCTCATCCCGTCAAGGTCGCTGCCGACTGCCACGACGAGGTCGGCGCGGTCCCAGAGCTCCCCCGCCTCGGGCACATGCGGCGGCAGGCCGACGAGGTACGGGTGGCCGGCGAGCAGTCCTCGTGCCGCGTAGGTGGTGAGGACCGGGGCCCCGAGCCGCTCGGCCAGCGCGGCCGCGGTGGGCCCGGCGCCGGCCCGCAGCGCCCCGCCGCCGGCCCACAGCAGCGGCCGCTGCGCCTGCAGGAGGAGTGGCAGTGCCGCGTCGACGTCGGGCGTCTCGGCGTACGCGGCGTCGTCCGCGGCGACCGGCTCGTCGCCACCCACGGGCGCACCGAGGACGTCGGCGGGGATCTCCAGGAGCACCGGGCGCTGCGGCGCCGCCAGGGCGGTGGCCAGCGCCTGCGCGGTCGCGTGGCCGAGCTCGGCAGGGTCCGTCACCCGGATGGTCGCCTTGGTGACCGGCGCGAACATCGTGCGCTGGTCGGCGGGCTCGTGGAGCGCGCCGCCGACGACGCCGGGACGCTTGAGCGCGAGCGGGATGTCGGTCGCGATGACGACGAGGGGCGTGCCGCTCGCCCAGGCCTCGCCGACCGCCCCGAGCGTGTTCGCGGCGCCCGGGCCCGTGGTGACCAGAGCGACGCCGACCTCGCCGGTCGCTCGGGCGTGGCCGTCGGCGGCGTACGCGGCGGTCTGCTCGTGGCGGACGCCGACGAGCCTGACCGTGTCGCTCGTGCGCAGCGCGTCGAACGCCGCGAGGTTGTGGACCCCGGGCAGCCCGAAGACCACCCGCACCCCGGCGCGCTCGAGCGCGCGGACGAGGAGATCGGCGGCGACGGACACGGGGCGGAGCCTACTTCCGTGGCGGTGAACCGCTCGCGCGGCGCCCCTGTCGAAGCCGGCCATGTCGACTCCGATTGCACGTTGACCCCCACGGGACGGTGTCAACGTGCAATCCGGCGGCGCCTTGACCTCGCGCGACGCACCGGCCCGCAACCACCGGGCGTCGGCTCCGTGGGTGACGCTGCGCCGAGCAGGCCCGGGAACCCTCTGGACCGGAGCTCATCCCCACGATGAGCTGGTGTCCACTCGGCGCCGGGACGGTTCCGGTGAACCGTCGGAAGCCGACGTCCGCTCCCGGCTCGACGCTCGGACGTGAGCTCGCGTCGGGATCGAGGTGATGTCCGCCGGTGAAACGTGGGAGGGTGTCTGCCGCCCGCTCGTGTCACCCGCCGGGTTGGTGGGCGCGCAGGGCCGGGCCGGTCGCCGGCGACGAAGCGGAGAGCGTCGGCGGGGCCTGCAGCGTGACGCGCGCACGGGGCGTCGGCGGGTCCCCGGCGACCGTCCTCCTCCGGCGACCTCGACCACCCCGGCCCGGAGACCGCCGTCCCGGCCGTGGGTGACACGAGAGGGCGGCAGACACCCTCCAGCGTCACATCGGCGGCGGCCGTGAGCTCGCTCCGGACGCGAGCTGACGTCCGGGCGCCTACGCCGCCGGCAGCACCCGCGCCTCGATCTCCCGCAGCCGTGCGAGCAGCTGGGCGACCTCGGCGTCGTCCGGGCCGAGCACCAGCGCCTTGTCGGCCGCGGCGATCGCGTCGGACACGCGGTCCGTCCGGGCCAGCGCGTGGGCGTAGCGCGACCACGCCTCGTGGGAGTCGGGTGCGACGAAGGTCGCCTGCTCGGTCGCGGTGACCTCGCCGCCCAGGTTGCCGGCGAGGTGCAGCGCGGTGGCGAGATCCAACAGCCCCTCCATGCTCGGGCCGAGCTCCCGCGCGCGCTCGAGCGCACGGATCGCGGCCTCGCGGTCCATCATCCGCAGCCGCACGCGGCCGATGCGCTCCCAGGAGGATGCGTCCTGGGGCGCGATCACGGCGACCCGCTCGGCCGCCTCGGCCGACAGGTCGAAGGCGCGCATGTCCTCGTAGATCCGTGAGGCGAACCGGTGCGGCGCGGGGCGCTCGCCCTCGATCCGCGCCCAGTCACGGACCGACCGCCCGGCCGCGTTGAGGTTGCCGGCCTGCCAGAAGGCGAGCGTCATCAGGCGCAGCACGGACGGGTTCTTCGGGTCCGCGTCGCGCGCGTAGATCAGGCGCTGCGCCGCGAGCTCATAGTTGTTCTCGCGCATCGCGTGCTGCGCGGCCAAGAGGAAGCGCTGGACGCGGTCGGCGCCCGGGTCGGGTTTGGAGAAGTCGACGAACTGCAGCGAGTCCGCGGGGACGGTGCGCACCCCGATCTCGAACTTCAGCCGGGCCCACTGCTGGATGTCGTCGCCGCCGCCGGTGAAGTAGATGCCGGTGACCGAGCCGACGCCCCACTCCGGGTAGGCGATGCAGCGCGCGTAGCGGTGGACGACCGAGTGGTCCGGGACGCGCGAGGCGAACGGGTCGTGCTTCTGCTGGTCGTGTGCGTGCTCGCGGGCGCGCTGCTCGGCCTCGTAGGCCTGTCGGCCGGCCTCCTCGCGGGCGGCGCGCGCCGCGGCGGCGCTGACCTTGACCGCGTTGCGGGTGACCTGGCCGCCCCGCGACTCCTCCGCCAGCCGCTCCAGCTGGTCGGCAGCCTCGTTGATCGCCTTGAGGTGGCGCTCGTGCGCGAACTGCTTGCCGGGAGGAGCGAGGTCGGGGTGCCAGATCTTCGCCAGACGGCGGCGCGCCAGCTGCACCTCGCGCTTGGCGAAGGGTGCCTCGAGCTCGAGGAGGAGAAGCGACTGCTCGATGTCGAGGATCTGCGGCACGACCACCCAGGATACCGCCGACGGGTCCCCGGCCTCGACGGTCCCACCGGGTTCGAACCCACCGCAGCCGGTGCGCGGCGCGCACCCGCGGCCCTCGATGGACGACCGTCGCGCTGTTCGCTACCTTCGGGTTCGATGTCGCCCGCTCCCGCCTTCGCAGCAGTCGCCCGCCCGGCCCAGCCGGGTGCCGCAGCGACCCGCGCGGCAGCGAACGGCGTGGCGAAGCGGAAGCAGAACACGACGACCACGCGTCCCGCGGACTGAGGCCTGAGACATGCCTCCGTCCGCGAGTACCGCGGACGGACGCCGGACCACACGGTCCGCCTCCAGCCGCGAGGAGATCCTCGTCGCCATCCGGCGGTGGGATGACCTGTTCGGCGAGCCCCCGTGTACCGCGGACTGGAACCCGTCCATCGCCCGCTGGCGCGCCCAGGAGTGGCGTATCGAGCGCTACGCCGCGGGCGATCCGGACACCGGCGCACGCTGGCCGTCGCTGAACGCCGTCAAGCGGCGCTTCGGCGGCAGCTTCGACGCGGCGGTCCGCGAGGCCGGCCTGGAGCCCCGCCGTCCCGGGCCGCGCCGGCGGGCCGCGGGGAGCGCCCGTCCGGACGTCGCGCCCCGCGCACCGATGGCGCCCGTCGCCGTGGACGCCGCGCTGCTCGACGCGCACGAGCGGGTCGCGGCCGCCGAGGCCCTGGCGGTGGAGGCGGAGCGGCAGGCCGAGCTCGCGCTGCGACGTGCTCGCGCCGAGCGGGTACGGGCCGACCGCGCCGAGGCCCGCGCCGGCGAGACCCGCGCGCGTTCGCGCAAGCTCGCCGACCGCGCCCGCCGGGCGCTCGAGGCCCGCGACCGCGCCCGCGAGCGGGAGGCCGCCGCACGCATGACCTGCGAGGACCGGCTCGCCGCGACCCGCGCGGACGCCGATCAGCGGATCGCGCAGGCGCTCGAGCGCGAGCGGGAGGCGGCCCGGCGTGCGGACGCCGCGGAGGTCCACGCGCGGCGCACCCCGGCGGTGCTCGAGTCGCTCGCCGATCCGGTCGCCCCGGCCGGCCCGGCGATCCTGGGTGCGGCGCTCACCCGCCTGGCCCGGGCGCGCGCGGCGGGCGGCGCGCCCGGGGATCTGCGGGCGAGCCTGCGCGAGGTCGCGGTCGCGGCGTCGCGGTGGGCCGACCGGCTCTGAGACGGGACCCCCGGCCGCGGGCGTCCGGGAACCCGACGACACCCCGCACGGGGTTTCCCCGCCGGGGACGTATCCTCAGTGGAGATGAGTTCCCAGTACGTCTTCACGATGAAGGACGTCACGAAGCGCTATCCACCGGACAAGACGGTGTTCAGCGACATGACGCTCTCCTTCTACCCCGGCGCCAAGATCGGCGTCCTCGGCTACAACGGCGCGGGCAAGTCGACGCTCCTGCGCATCATGGCCGGGCTCGACGACGACTACCGCGGCGAGGCGATGCTGGGCTCCAACCGCACGGTCGGCCTGCTCGAGCAGGAGCCGCACCTCACCCCGGGCAAGACCGTCAAGGAGTCCGTCGAGGAGGGCGTCGCCGCGACGAAGGCCCTGCTCGACCGCTTCAACGAGCTGGCCGCGAACTACTCCGACGAGACGGCGAAGGAGTTCGCGCGGCTGCAGGAGGAGATCGACGCCGCCGACGCGTGGAGCCTGGACACCCAGCTCGAGTACGCGATGGACGCGTTGCGCTGCCCGCCGGCCGACGCGATCGTCGACGGCCTCTCCGGCGGCGAGAAGCGCCGCGTCGCCATGTGCCGCCTGCTGCTGCAGGCACCCGACCTGCTGCTGCTGGACGAGCCGACCAACCACCTCGACGCCGAGTCGGTCACGTGGCTGGAGAAGCACCTGCACGACTACAAGGGTGCCGTGGTCGCGGTGACCCACGACCGGTACTTCCTCGACAACGTCGCCGGGTGGATCCTGGAGCTCGACCGCGGCAAGGGCATCCCGTTCGAGGGCAACTACACGGGCTGGCTGGAGAACAAGTCCAAGCGCCTGGCGATGGCCAAGCAGCAGGACGCCGCGCGCCAGCGCACGATCAACGCCGAGCTCGAGTGGGTCCGCACGAACCCCAAGGGCCGCCGCACGAAGTCCAAGGCGCGCCTGAACCGCTACGAGGAGCTCATCGCCGAGGAGAAGCGCGTCCGCCTCGACGAGGTCACGATCCACATCCCGCCGGGGCCACGCCTGGGTGGCACGGTGATCGAGGCCGACAAGCTGACCAAGGGCTTCGGCGACAAGCTGCTGATGGAGAACCTCTCCTTCACGCTGCCGCCCGCGGGTATCGTCGGGATCATCGGCCCCAACGGCGCCGGCAAGACGACGCTGTTCAAGATGATCACCGGGCAGGAGAAGCCCGACGGCGGCTCCATCAAGCTCGGCGACACCGTCCAGCTCGCATACGTGGACCAGGCGCGCGACGCCCTGGATCCGGACAAGACGGTCTGGGAGGAGATCTCCGAGGGCTACGACTTCATCAAGGTCGGCTCCCGCGAGATGCCGTCCCGCCAGTACGTCTCCGGCTTCAACTTCAAGAAGACCGACCAGCAGCAGAAGGTCGGGACGCTGTCCGGCGGGCAGCGCAACCGGGTGCACCTCGCGAAGCTCCTGCGCTCCGGCGGCAACCTCCTGCTCCTGGACGAGCCGACCAACGACCTCGACCACGAAACGCTGCAGGCGCTGGAGACCGCGCTCGTCGGCTTCCCGGGCTGCGCGGTGATCATCTCCCATGACCGGTTCTTCCTGGACCGCATCTGCACGCACGTCCTCGCGTACGAGGGCGAGTCGCAGGTGACGTGGTTCGAGGGCAACTTCGAGGCATACGAGGAGGCGCGGCGCGAGCGCCTGGGCGATGCCGCGGACCGCCCGCACCGCATCGGCTACAAGAAGCTCACGCGGAGCTGAGGGCAAGCGCGAGCCCACAGCAACAACCGGACCGGAGTACCGGTTGTGCGACGCTTCCCTCATGTCCCCCGCGCTCCTCGAGATCACCGAGTACACCGACCCCGCCTGCCCGTTCGCCTTCAGTGCCGAGCCGTTCCGGCTGCGGCTGCTGTGGGAACTCGGGGAGCAGGTCCGCTGGAGCTCGAGGCTCGTCGTCCTGAGCGAGTCCCCGCAGGAGTACCTGGACAAGGGGCTCGACGCCGAGCTCCTCGCCGAGAGCGCGGTGCAGCTCGGCGAGCAGCACGGCATGCCGATCGACGGGGCCGCAAAGCCCCACCCGCCGGCGACCCGCCCGGCCTGCACCGCGGTCATCGCGGCGCGCCTGCACGCGCCCGATGCCGCCGCGGCCATGCTGCGCGCCCTGCGGGTGCGGAACTTCTCCGGCGAGCTGCTGGACGACTGGACGACGATCGCCGCCGCCGCGGCCGACGCCGGGATCGACGCGGGCGCGCTGCAGACCTGGGTCGAGCAGGACGACGTGCTCGCCGCCGTCGAGGAGGACATGGCCGCGGCCCGCAACCCCAGCACCGCCGCGCTCGCCATGGACCACAAGCTCGCCGGCTGGGAACGCGGCGGACGCAAGGGCCGCCGGTACACGTGCCCGAGTCTGACCTTCACGCGCGTCGCCGACGGCGCGACGCTCGTCGCACCCGGTTTCCACCCCTGGGGCGTCTACGACACGCTGGTGTCGAACCTCGCCCCCCTGGCCGACCGCCGCCCGGCGGACGACGTGACCGAGGTGCTGCGCTGGGCGGGCCACAAGCTCGCCACCCAGGAGATCGCGGAGATCACCGGACGCACGCGCGACGAGGCCCGCGAGCGGCTGACCGCGGCCGGCGCGGTCGAGGAGCCGGTGGGCACCGACGCGTACTGGACGCTGCCCGCGTAGAGGTCAGCCCAGGACGGCGCGGATCGCGGCGGGCACCTGCGCCGCCGCGTCGACCACCGCGTCGGCGTCCGCGAGCGCGTCGGCGTCGAACGGACCCGTCGTGACGGCGACCACGGCGATCCCGTCGGCGCGCGCGCACGCGATGTCGCGCGGCGTGTCGCCGATGACGACCGTGCGGTCCTGCGGGTAGGCCCGTCCGCACGCACGACGCCCGGCGCGCATACGGGCGATCGCGGGCAGCTCGTCGCGGTCGTGGTGATCCGAGCCGAAGCCGCCCTGCCCGGGGACGAACCAGGCCCCGATCCCGGCGGCGGCGAGCTTGCGCCGCGCGATCAGCTCGTAGTTGCCGGTGACCAGGGAGGCGACCACCTGCTCGTCCGCGGTCACCTCGGCGAGCATCTCCGGAACGCCGGGGGCGACGAACCGCTGCAGGTCGTCCGGGCAGAGCCGGTCGTAGTGGCGGCAGGCCGCCTCGAGCAGCGCCGTCGCTCCGGTGTCGATCTCCGACCTCGGCACGCCGGCGAGCGCCAGCAGCTCGGCGGCGATCGAGCCGTCGGTGCGGCCGGCGGTGTCGACGGTCTCCGTGGTGATCGTCACGCCGTGGACCTCGAGGATCGCGGCGTGGATGGCGTCCCGGTGCTCCGCGGAGGCGCGCAGCATGAGGGTCCCGTCGATGTCGAACAGCAGGAGCACGCCGGAAGCCTCGCACGCGGCGCGTCTCGTCCTGGTCTCCCGGCCTTTCCCTGGCGCACCGCCGCCGGGTACCGTCCGCGCCGCTGGGACCCGGGGTGGCTCAGCGCGCGAACGACGCGTCCGGCGCGAGGCCGAGCGCGTAGGCGGCGATGAGCTCCGCCGCCGCCTGGACGTCGGAGAGCTGGACCATTTCGACCGGCGAGTGCATGTAGCGCAGCGGCAGGCCGACGAGTCCGGTCGGGACGCCGGCCCGGGAGAGGTGCACGGCGTCGGCGTCGGTGCCGGTCCGCCCGGCGGAGGAGCTGACGGTGAACGCGATCTCCTTGGCGAGGGCCGTGGCGTGCAGGCCCTCGAAGATGGCCGGGTTGATGACCGAGCCACGCTCGACCACGGGCCCGGAGCCGAGCTCATGCCTGCCGAGCTCCTTGAGCTCGATGCCCGGCTGGTCGGTCGCGAACGTGACGTCGACGACGATCGCCGCGTCGGGTTGCAGGGCGTAGGCGGTCGTACGCGAGCCGCCGAAGGTGATCTCCTCCTGCACCGCCGCGACGGCGATGACGTCGCCGGGAGCGCCGCCGGCCTCGGCGACGAGCCGGGCCGCCTCGTAGGCGACGTAGCACCCGAGCCGGTTGTCCATCGAGCGGGAGATCGCCCGGTCGTTGGGCAGCTCGACGGGCTCCGCGGCGATGACCGCGACGTCCCCGATCCGCACGCGGCCACGGGCCTCGTCGCCGTCCTTGGCGGCGATGTCGATGTGGAGGTCCTCGAGCTTGGTCGGCTTGTCGCGTGCCTCGCCCTTGAGGAGGTGGATCGGCTTCTTGCCGATGACGCCGTCCACGATCCCGTCCTTGGTGAAGATCTGGACGCGCTGCCCGACGAGGTTCGGCGGATCCCAGCCGCCGACGCCGATGCAGAACAGGAAGCCCTGATCGTCGATATGGGTGACGATGAGGCCGATCTCGTCGATGTGGCCGATGATCGCGAGCGAGCGGCCACCGGCGGTCCCGGGCACCGTCGCCCACACGGACCCCATCACATCGGTCTGCACCTCCGCGAACTCCTGCGCGGCCTCGCGGAACGCGGCGGCGGGGGCAGTCTCATAGCCGGACGGCCCGGCGGCGGTGAGGAGGCGATGCAGGACGGGAGGGATGGCCATCGCCGCAGGGTACCGGCGGCCTGGCGTCTGCTCAGTTCAGCCGGGCGCGCAGGCGACTGACCTCGAGCTCGAGCACGCGCCGGAACTCCTCGGGTGACACCGGGAGACCGCCTGCGGCGGGGTCGAGCACCTGCTCGGCTCCCGTTCCCCGGTGGGCGATCAGCAGGCGTCCCCCCGCTGCCAGCGCCCCCACTCTCCGCCCGAGTGCGTGACGGACACCGGAGCACCAGTTCCCGGCCCGCCGCACGTTGCTGCTGGCATGTCCCACGCCCGCCGCCTCGCCGCCTGGTCCGCTGCCGTCGTCGTCCTCCTGGCGCTCGGCGCCCCGGGGAGTGCGACCGCCACGCCCGTCAAGTGCGCCGCGACCGACACCACGCCGGGCGACCGCGTCTTCCCCGAGCCGCGCGAAAGCATCGCGTTCCTGCGCTTCGACGAGTTCCGTTGCGGTATCGAGCTGCTGAACCAGCAGCACCCCGACCGGATGGAGATCAAGGTCCTGGGAACGTCCAAGGGCGGGCATCCGCTCTACGACGTCGAGCTGACCAACGAGGCCACGACGACCAAGAAGGAGAAGCTCCTGATCGTCTCCTCGATCCACGGCGGCGAGGTCGGCGGCCGGTCCGGCGGCGCGCGCGTCCTGGAGGACCTGCTGGACCGGCGCTTCCTCGGGGACGCCGCATGGGTGAGGTCGGTGCTGGACCGGTACGTCGTGCACTTCGTGTTCCCCAATCCCGACGGCTGGGTCGCCGGTGACGTCCTGGGGACCGAGGGCGCCGGGTTCATGGCCACCCGCGGCAACGACAGCGGCCGCGACCTCAACCGGCAGTTCCCGGTCGAGGGCTGGATCTCCACCCCGAACGCGACGCTCGCCGAGCCCGAGGGCAACGCGGTCATCGATCGGCTCCTGGGCTCGACGCCCAGCGGGTGGTACCTCGGCACCGACAACCACGGCCAGGGCCCGGACACCTATGCGGCCGCCGGGCTGCAGATCGTCGGCCAGTTCGACTTCCAGAAGTCCGAGACGCTCGCCCGGTTCGCCGACGGCATCACGGCGACGATGGAGGAGTACAGCGTGCTCGACACGCTCGGACAGCTGAACCGCGCCACCGGCCAGGACCTCGGCCCCTACCACTGGGGCACCCTCTACGACATGCTCGGCCACTCGGCGTCGGGCTCGATGATCGACTACTACAACACCGCCGACGGCGTGGACGGCACCGGCTTCGCCACCGAACTGACGGCCGGCACCGAGGTGAACTACTTCACCTATCCGGCGCTGCTGGACCAGGTGTGGGCGGACTCGATCCGCGCGATCAACTACACGATGCTGCGCCAGTCGATCGACCGCCAGCGCTTCACCTACCCGGTGAAGGGGCGGGCGGCCTACGTCTTCGACCCGGCCGTCGTGCGGCACGACGACGCGAACGGCGCCGGCTACGTCCGTCAGCCCGGCGAGGACCTGCCGCAGAAGCCGTACGCGGTGTCGCGGATGCGGTTCTTCGAGGACCTCAACCGCTCTGCCGACCGGCCGCTGGCGAAGCTCCGCGTCGCCGACATCGTCAGCGGCGCGGCCGACCTGCAGAGCTACGACTCGCTCGTGCTTGCCGATGACGCCCTCCCGGAGGCCGCCGCCGAGGGCGCCTGGTACGCGGCGCTGAAGCGCTGGGTGGAATCCGGCGGCAACCTCGTCGTCACCGACGGAGCGGCACCGGCCCTCGCGAAGCTCGGGCTCGTCCCGCCCGCGGCGGTCACGAAGACGAACCACTACGTCGGCTTCGCGAGCTTTACCGACCGATCGCACCCGCTGAACGCCGGACTGCGCGGCGTCGCGAGCCAGACCTACGACACGGTTCCGATCGGCTACGGCTTCGACACCGACAGCGCGCCGAACTGGAAGGTCGCCCAGTTGGCGTGGGAGGGCGCAGGCGGCAAGACGCTCGGCACCAACGGCACCGGGCAGACCATCTTCGGCGAGCTGCCGGTCGCCAAGGGCCGCGTCAGGTTCCTCGGTGCACTGCTGCCGCAGCCGACCGAGGCCTTCTACCACCCCTACGGCCTGCAGAACTACGCGGTCACGTACACCGGGTACACCCTGCTGGCGAACATGCTGAACCACGACGCGCCCGGCCGGACCGCGCCGAAGCCGCCGGCAGCGAAGCCCGCGAAGCGCTGTCGCCCCCGCGTCCCGTTCACGGTGACAGTGAGGCTCCCGGCCTCCGCGCGGGTCCGCGGCGCGCGAGTGGTCGTCAACGGTGCCCGCGCGACGATCGCGAGCCGCAAGGGCCGCACGCTGAAGATCCGCGTTCGCGCGGACCGGTTGCGCGGGATCGACGCGGTGGTCCGGGTGCGGACCCGCCGCGCGGGTGGGCGCGTGGTGGAGCAGCGCCGCAGCTTCCGGCTCTGCGCGCGCAACCGCCGCTGAGGCGTCGAGCAGCCCGCCCGACTCAGGACGCTGGCCGGTCCGCACTGGACCCCGGACCGCCGGCCGGCGCCCTGCGCAGGCGCCGGCCGGCCGAGATCCGAACTAGGACGCCGCGATCTGGCGCAGCACGTACAGCAGGATCCCTCCGTGGCGGAAGTAGTCCGCCTCCTTGGGCGTGTCGATGCGGACGACCGCGTCGAACGTCACGCCCGTGTCGGTCTCGACCTTCACGGTCTTCGGCAGCTCGCCGGCGTTCAGCGCCTCGGCGTACCCGGTGATGTCGAACGTCTCCTCGCCGGTGAGCCCGAGCGAGTCGGCCGTCTCCCCCTCGGGGAACTGCAGCGGCAGGACACCCATGCCCACGAGGTTCGAGCGGTGGATCCGCTCGAAGGACTCGGAGATGACCGCGCGGACGCCGAGCAGGTTCGTGCCCTTGGCCGCCCAGTCGCGTGACGACCCGGAGCCGTACTCCTTGCCGCCCAGGACGACGAGCGGGATCCCGTGCTCCTGGTACTGCAGGGACGCGTCGGCGATCGCGACGACGGCGGACGGGTCGCCGTCCGGACCGAGGTATCGGGTCACCCCGCCTTCGGTGCCCTCCGCCAGCTGGTTGCGCAGGCGGATGTTGGCGAACGTGCCGCGGATCATCACCTCGTGGTTGCCGCGCCGGGAGCCGAAGGAGTTGAAGTCCTTCGGGGTGACGCCGTGCTCCTCGAGGTAGCGGCCGGCCGGACCGTCCTTCTTGATCGCGCCCGCAGGCGAGATGTGATCGGTCGTGACCGAGTCGCCGAGCTTCGCGAGCACGCGCGCGCCCGCGATGTCCGTGACCGCCTCGGGCGTTTCCGGCATGCCCTCGAAGTACGGCGCCTTGCGCACGTACGTCGAGTTCTCATCCCACGCGAAGCGGTCACCGGACGGGACGTCCAGCGCGTTCCACTCCGGGCCACCGTCGAAGACCTGGCCGTAGCTCTTGTGGAACATGTCCGACTGCACGGCCTCCTCGACGGTCCGCGCGACTTCCGCGGTGGACGGCCAGATGTCCTTGAGGTAGACGTCGGCGCCGTCGGATCCCTGACCGATCGGGTCGTTCAGGAGGTCGACGTCCATCGAGCCGGCGATCGCGTACGCGACGACGAGCGGCGGCGACGCGAGGTAGTTCATCTTCACGTCGGGGTTGATGCGCCCCTCGAAGTTGCGGTTGCCGGAGAGCACGCTGACCGCGACGAGGTCGTGCTCGTTGATCGCGGCGCTGACCTCCGCCGGCAGCGGGCCGGAGTTGCCGATGCAGGTCGTGCAGCCGTAGCCGACGTTGTGGAAGCCGAGGCCCTCGAGGTCGTCGATCAGGCCTGCGCGCTCCAGGTACTCGGTGACGACCATCGAGCCCGGGGCCAGCGAGGTCTTCACCCAGGGCTTGGACACGAGGCCTTTCTGCAGCGCGTTGCGAGCCAGAAGGCCGGCGGCAAGCATCACCGACGGGTTCGACGTGTTGGTGCACGACGTGATCGCGGCGATGACGACGGCGCCGTCCTTCAGCGCGCAGGACTCACCGTTCGCCAGCGCGACGTCGGCGCTGCGGCGCGTCGCGGTGGCGATCGGCGCCTCGTCCTCGACCGCGCGCTCACCGGGCTGTCGCCCGGCCCCGTTGCCCTCGGGCATGTAGACCTTGATCGCCTCGTCGAACGCGCTCGCGGCGTCGCTCAGCGCGACGCGGTCCTGCGGGCGCTTCGGGCCGGCGATCGAGGGGACGACGGTCGAGAGGTCGAGCTCCAGCGTGTCCGTGAAGGTCGGCTCCTCGGCGTGCTCGTCGTGCCACAGGCCCTGCTCGCGGGCGTACGCCTCGACGAGCTCGCACAACTCGGCCGGGCGGCCGGAGAACTTCATGTAGCGGATCGTCTCTGCGTCGATCGGGAAGATCGCGCAGGTCGAGCCGAACTCCGGCGACATGTTGCCGATCGTCGCCCGGTCGGCCAGCGGCAGCGCGGTGACGCCGGCGCCGTAGAACTCCACGAACTTGCCCACGACACCCTTCTTGCGCAGCATCTCGGTGATCGTCAGGACGAGATCGGTCGCGGTCGTGCCCTCGGGCAGCGAGCCCTTGAGCTTGAAGCCGATGACCTGCGGGATCAGCATCGGGATCGGCTGGCCGAGCATCGCGGCCTCCGCCTCGATGCCGCCCACGCCCCAGCCGAGCACGCCGAGGCCGTTGATCATCGTCGTGTGCGAGTCGGTGCCCACGACCGTGTCGGGGTAGGCCATGCCGGTCTTGTCGTCGACGAAGACGGTGCGCGCGAGGTACTCGAGGTTGACCTGGTGGACGATGCCCGTGTCCGGCGGGACGACCTTGAACGAGTCGAACGCCTGCTGGCCCCACTTGAGGAACTGGTAGCGCTCCTCGTTGCGCTCGAACTCGATCTCGGCGTTCTGGCGGAAGGCGTCCTTCGTGCCGTAGACGTCGACCTGCACCGAGTGGTCGATGACCAGCTCGGCCGGGACGAGCGGCTCGATCTTCGCCGGGTCGCCACCGAGGTCGGCCATCGCGTCGCGCATCGCGGCGAGGTCGACGACGGCCGGGACGCCGGTGAAGTCCTGCATGACCACGCGCGCGGGCGTGAAGGCGATCTCCTGCGAAGGGGTCGCCTTGGCGTCCCAGGTCGCGAGTGCCTCGATCGACTCCTTGGTGACCGCGCCGTTGCCCTCGGTGCGCAGGAGATTCTCGAGGAGGACCTTCAGCGAGTACGGCAGGCGCGCGACGTCGAACTGCGACTGCAGTGCGTCGAGGCGGTAGATGGTGTGCTCGCGACCGCCGACCGAGAGGGTCGCGCGGGCGTCGAAGGAGTTGGGGTTCTCGGACATATCGGGTCCTCGGTGTGGTTCGTGGTTCAAGGGGTCACGCGTCGGCGGGCAGCAGGACGAGCTCGTCGCCCGACGTCGTCTTCACGGCGCGGAAGTCATCGTTGAAGGTGGCGATGCGGGTTGTACGGAGTCTCTCCGACAACGCGACCAGCGAAGCATTGGTGAGGCCGAGCGCCGGGTGGGCGCGTGCGATGCGCAGCGACTCGGCCATGGCGTCGGCCCACCAGCGGGTGGTGAAGGCGCCGACCTCGAGGTCGTGCCAGACCTTCGCCTGGGCCTTCGGGCCGCCGGCGTCGCGGACCGCGACCTCGAGCTCGGCGACCGCCAGGGGCGTCAGCACGAGCTCCTCGTCGGTGCGCTTCAGCCAGGCGACCGCGCGGTCGTGGCCGGCGGCGCCCTTGTCGTAGGCGGCGAGCAGCAGCGAGCAGTCGGCGACGACGCTCACGCACCCACCCGACGGCTGTCGAAGCTGGCGACCGACGGCTTGGGCCGACGGGGCCGCTCCACCGCGGCGGTCAGGGTGCGGCGGATGAGCTCCGCCTTCGTGATGCCGTCCTCGTTCGCGCGCTCGGCCAAGCGCGCGTCGAGCTCGTCGCTCAGGTAGATCGAGGTCTTCCTCACGGGCTGATCGGCCACTGCTACGTAGGGTATCACCCTACATTCGGACCGCGGGGGTCGGATATGAACGGAGGCGCGCGCGGGCGACGCAGCAGGGTGACGAGGATGCCGACGTGGCCGTGGCTGTTCGCAGCGTGCCCGCCAGCTCCCTCACGCGGTCGCGGATCTCGCTGCCGTCGAGCGTCGAGACGTCGAGCTTGTCGAGCGTCTCGCCGGTCCTGCCGATCAGGAACGCCGGGGTGCTGTCGACACCGCCGGACTCCGCGAGCTGCTGCGCGTCGTCGATCGCACCGGTCCCGACGGTACCCTCGCCGTCGGCGAGGGCCTTCTCGACGTCGAGCCCCTCGATGGCCCCGAGCGTCTCGCGGAGGAACTCCGGCGTCGCGAAGCCCGAGTTCTCCCGGCCCTGGTTGACGAACAGCAGGTCGACGGCCTGCCACGCCTTGTCCTGCGCCGCGGCGCCGGCGACGGCGCGGGCGAGGGTCTGGCTGTCCTCCCCGAGGAACGCCATCGAGCGGAACTCGATCCGTAGCGTGCCGGCACGGACCTCGTTGTCGACGAGCGTCGGCAGCCCGTCCCGGGCGAAGTCGGCGCAGAACGGGCACTGCATGTCGGCGAACTCCACGAGCGTGACGGGGGCGTCGCGCCGCCCGAGCGCGATCCCATCCTGCGGGAGGCCGGCGAACCGGGCGGCGACCTCGGTCTGCCCTGCGACGGTCTCGCCGGCCTGCCGGCCGGGCTCGTCGTCCGTGCCGCCGGTGCTGATGACGATCAGCGCCGCGACGATCACGACGGCCGCGGCGAGAACGACGCCGAGCTGCATGAGGCGCCGGCGGGGCGGGTCGGTCACGCCCCCTCGGTCGCGCGGCGGCGGGCGAGCAGGGCGACGAGGCCCGCGACGAGCACCAGCCCAGCGATCGCGCCGCCGATGACGAGGCCTCCGGCCCCGTCATCGTCGGAGCTCTCGTCCGGCTCGGCGGCGGTGGCCACGTCCGGCGTCACGGTCGGGGTCGCCGCCGGCTCGGGCGAGACGGTCGGCTCGGGCGTCGCGGTCTCCTCGGGTGCGGCCGCTCCCGCGGGCGCCGCACCCAGCTTCATCACGGCGGCCTCGTTCTCGCTGCCGGCTGCGCCGATCCAGCGGACGACCTCGCCGCTGTCGTAGGTCTGCAGGACCTTGAAGGCGAGCTCGGCCCCCTCGTCGTCGGGGAGCGTGAGGCGCACCGGGAACCGGCGGGCGTCGGAGCCCTCGATCCGGCCGCCGGTCCAGGTGACCGTCCGGCCCTCGACGGTGGACACCCAGCCCTCGACGGGCTGCGGCGCCGCACCGGTCACGCCCTCGGGGAGCTGGAGGTCGACCTTGACGGTCGGGTCGCCGTCCCGCTCGTTGGGAACGCGGAACGTCGCGGTGATCTCGGTGGCGGCGTCGGCCGTCGCGGGCTCGACGGAGACATGGGCGGCCGCTCCGCCGGGCAGGGCGAGGAGCCCGGCCACGGCGACGGCGACGGCGGACGGCAGGAGTCGGCGGGTCATCGGATCGGCACCTTCAGCGTCGTTCGGTACTCGTCGAACTCGCTCACCCGCTGGACCACCTCGATGGTCCAGTCGCCCGCCAGCGTCAGCGGGAACGCGTCCGCGGTGAAGTGGCCGGGGCCGGACTTGCGCAGGGCGATGTCCAGCGGTCCGACGTTCGCGGCCTTCAGCGTCGCCTGCGCGGTGATCGACCTGGTGTCGTCGAACGGCGCACCGGACTTCGCGTCGAACAGGTACAGGTGCATGGTGTTCGTGCCGACGAGACCCGGCTCGACCATCGCGTCGAGGTCGAGCGGCCCGATGCGCTGGTCGATGTTGATCGCCTGCGGCGCCGAGTAGGACACGGGCGGCGAGTAGCCGACGAGCGCACCGGTCGTGCCGAGCACGGCGACGATCAGCACGACCTCGGCCCGGAGGGTCCGCTTCAACGTGGCCCCCACAGGCCCTGGGCCGCCGTCACCCGCGGCGATCGCCCGGAGCTTCGGCAGCGTCCGCTGACGGTTCAACGCGCCGAGTCCGATCAGCACGAGGAGCAGCAGCGCCTTGATGAGCACCGAGCGGCCGAAGGCGTCGTCGAACAGCTGGCCGAAGCTCGTGAGGTACATGACCGCCTGCACTGTGCCGGTCGCCGCGAGCACGGTGACCGCCAGCAGGGCCAGCGGGGAGAAACGGATCAGCACGGCGGCAAGCAGCTTGGAGCGCTGGGCCACGTCGAGCTTGCCGGTCGCGGCCGGCAGGAGCGCGACGAGCGAGACCAGGCCGCCGAGCCAGAGGCTCATCGCCGCGACGTGCGCGACGTCGAGCGGGAACAGCAGCCCGACCGGCGCCTGGGTGCTCGCGTGGCCCGAGAACGCCGGGAAGAACGCGAGAGCCACCGCGGGCAGCACGAGCAGGCCCAGCCGCAGGCGTCCGGGCTGGTCGAGCACGTGACCGTCGGCCCCCAGCGACACGGGTCGCAGGACCGGCACGCTGCGCGGACTGGCGAGGACGACCGCGCCGAGACCCAGCCAGACCAGCAGCTTGATGCCCCAGACGGCGCCGAAGCGCGTGTCGAGCACCTCGCGGACCGTCGACGCCTGCAGCGCCTCCCAGAACGACTGGCCCGACACGATCGAGCCCTGGATGAGGATGCCGAGCAGGGTCGTGGCGAGACCGAGGTTCACCGCGGCCAGGAGCAGCACTCCGGCCCGTCGGGCGTACGCCTCGCTCGCGGCCCGCCAGTCCTCGCCGCCGCCGGCGACGGCGCGCAGGCCCGGCAGCCAGCAGAGCAGCAGGAAGAAGACGCCGCCGAGCGCCAGGGCGATGGCGACGTAGTCGAGGGCGCGCACCGCGGCGAACGCGGTGCTCGTGGTCGCCCCCGCCTTGTCGCTGCCGACGAGGTCGGCGACGGCGAGTCCGCCGTCGATCGACGGCGCCCCGAGGTGGAACACGTGGCCGCCGTTGATGACGTGGCCGTCGTAGGACACGAGCCGGTAGGTCGCGGTGTAGGAGCCCTCGGCCAGACCGGGGTCGAGCGCGACCGCGATCTTCTTCCTGTCGCCTCCGGGGTAGTAGATCTTCTCCCCGTCGACCCGCTTGGCCTGGGTGTCGAAGACGCGCACGGCACCGAACTGCGCCTCGACCGCCTCGTTGAACTTGAAGACGACCTCGGTGGGCTGGCCGGTCTTGAAGACCTCGTCGCGGAACGGCTCGTTGGCGGTCAGGTAGGCGTGGCCGAACGCCCCGGCGGGCGCGAGGGCCAGGAGGGCGACGAGGGCGACGCCCAGGAGGGCGAACGTGCGGCGGATGGTGGTGGTCACCAGGACTCCTTCACCGGGGTGGACGGCGTGCCGGCGTCGTCGGCGTCGCGGCGGCGACGGACGACGACGACGAACGCGCCGCTGAGCAGCAGGAAGGCCACGAAACCGCCGATCGCGGCGGCGGGGACCCCGCCGTCCTGCGACGGGGTCCAGTTCAGGACACCGGCGATGGTCGCCGGCTGCCCGCCGACCTCCAGGGCAACCTTCCAGTCGAAGACCTTCGTCTCGACGTCCTCGTCCTTCACCTGGGGCGGCAGACCGTCGTTCATCCAGTGGATGCGATGGTCGTGCCACGCGAACCGCCCGGTCCGGTCCAGGACCTTCCACTTCGGGGCGGCCTTCGGATCGACGCCGTCCGGGATCGGGACGATGCCGTCGCGCTCCTCGTTGATGTACGTCGACTTCGAGTTCTCGTTGACCGCCACCGTCCCGTCGGCGGCGATGCGCGCGTACGGCTCGTCCTCGTAGCCGAGCACGATGACGTCCCGCTCGCTGCGGTTGGTCAGCTGCAGGCTGTCCTCGCGGTTGAGGATCTGCGTCGTGACCCCGTCGGGCAGGCCGGTGCTGCCCGTGATCAGGGACTCGTAGTTCGGGTTGCCCGTGTGGGCCAGGGCGGTGGGCGCGCAGGCCGCGAAGGCGGCGAGCGAGACCACGAGGGACGTGCGGAGACGGCTCATGGAACCGGGACCTCCAGGGTCATCGTGACGGTCGGGAGTCGGGCGGACCGCAGGGCGGCCGCGCAGGTGCGGCGGGCGCTAGAGCGCGAGGGCGCGGGCGGGCGGTCCACGCTCGGCGAGCGCGGACGCCACGAGCAGGCCGCCGCGGGCGAAGGCCCGAGGGGCACGCGGGGTACGTGGCGTCAGACGGGCGGCCGCGCGGACGCGGCGCGGCGCGAAGGCGGAGACGATCGCCGCGAGGCGCTCCTCCCCCAGGTAGCGACCCGCCAGCAGCGGCAGGAAGACGACGAGGACGGGCGCGAGCTCGAGGAGCACGCTGTCCACGCCACCGACGGTCCCGAGGAGCGCGGCGAGCACGCCGACGGCGGCCACGAGGGCGACCGGCAGGAGATCTCGGCGCGTTGCCATCAGGTTCAGGGTAGCGAGGGAGCGCACTCAGGGCGAGGGCGTGTCCGTCATCGAGGTCTACGGGCGGTCGCCGCGATCGGATGCGTCCCCGCCCCACCCCGCGTCCGTATCCGGGGCATGGAGAACGTCTGGGACTACCCACGGCCCCCCGCGCTGGTGCCCTGCACCCGGCGGGTGCGGATCGAGCTCGGCGGGGGCGTGATCGCCGACTCGACCCGTGCGCTGCGCATCCTCGAGACGAGCCACCCGCCCACGATCTACGTCCCGCCGCAGGACTTCGTCGCGGGCGCGCTGCGCGCGGCGGACGCCCGCTCCACGTCCTGCGAGTGGAAGGGCGCGGCGACGTACTTCGACGTCGTCGGGGCCGACGGGGTCACCGTGGCGCAGGCCTCCGGATGGGCATACCCGGACCCGGTGCCGGCCTACGCGGCGCTCAAGGACCACGTGTCCGTCTACCCGGGCCGGATGGAGCGCTGCCGGCTCGACGAGGAGGTCGTGCGCGCGCAGGAGGGCGACTTCTACGGCGGCTGGGTGACGAGCGACATCTCGGGCCGGATGAAGGGCGGACCGGGTACCTGGGGCTGGTAGGCCAGCAGGCGCCCTGGCGTCCTGTGGGAGAATCGTCAGATGCCCGCGTACCGCTCCCGCACCGTCACCCACGGACGCAACATGGCCGGCGCCCGCGCGTTGTTCCGCGCCGCCGGGGTCCCACAGGGCGATCTCGGGAAGAAGCCGATCGTCGCGGTCGCGAACTCCTACACGCAGTTCGTCCCCGGGCACACCCATCTTGCGCCGGTGGGACAGATCGTCTCCGACGCGATCACCGCCGCCGGCGGCATCCCCCGCGAGTTCAACACCATCGCCGTGGACGACGGCATCGCGATGGGCCATGGCGGGATGCTCTACTCGCTCCCGTCGCGCGATCTGATCGCCGACAGCGTCGAGTACATGGTCAACGCGCACTGCGCCGACGCGCTGATCTGCATCTCCAACTGCGACAAGATCACGCCGGGGATGCTGAACGCCGCGCTGCGGCTGAACATCCCCGCGGTCTTCGTCTCCGGCGGCCCGATGGAGGGCGGCACCGCGGTCCTGGTCGACGGCACCGTGCGCAAGCGCGTCAACCTCATCACCGCGATCGCCGACGCCGTCGCGGACGAGGTCTCCGACGAGGACATCGCGATCATCGAGGAGGCGGCCTGCCCGACCTGCGGCTCCTGCTCGGGCATGTTCACCGCCAACTCGATGAACTGCCTGACCGAGGCTCTCGGCCTCGCGCTGCCCGGCAACGGCTCGCTCCTCGCCACGCACACCGCCCGCAAGGAGCTCTACGAGGCTGCCGGCCGGTGTGTTGTGGACGTCTGCAAGCGCTACTACGAGGACGACGACGAGGGCGTCCTCCCGCGCGCGGTGGCCACCCGCAGCGCGTTCGAGAACGCCATGGCGCTCGACGTCGCGATGGGCGGCTCGACGAACACCGTGCTCCACATCCTCGCCGCCGCGCAGGAGGCCGAGCTGGACTTCACGATGCAGGACATCGACGCGATCTCTCGCCGGGTGCCGTGCGTCTGCAAGCCCGCGCCCAACGGCCCGTGGCTCATGGAGGACGTCCACCGCGCCGGCGGCGTCCCTGCGATCCTCGGCGAGCTGCGCCGCGGCGGGCTCTTCAACGACGACGTCACGACCGTGCACTCCTCCTCGGTCGACGAGTGGCTGCTCACCTGGGACATCCGCAGCGGCCAGGCCTCCCCCGAGGCGATCGAGACGTTTCACGCCGCCCCCGGCTGCGTGCGCTCGGCGACCGCCTTCTCGCAGTCGGAACGCTGGGAGACCCTCGACACCGACGCCGAGCACGGCTGCATCCACAGCGTCGAGCACGCGCTCTCCGCCGACGGCGGACTCGCGATCCTCTACGGCAACCTCGCCGTGCGCGGCTGCGTCGTGAAGACGGCCGGGGTCGACGAGTCGATCCTCACCTTCAGCGGGCCGGCGGTGGTCCTCGAGTCGCAGGACGACGCGGTCGACGCGATCCTGAACGGCGGCGTGAAGGAGGGCGACGTCGTCGTCATCCGCTACGAGGGCCCGCGCGGCGGACCCGGCATGCAGGAGATGCTCTACCCGACCTCCTACCTCAAGGCGCTCGGGCTCGGCGCGAAGTGCGCGCTGCTGACCGACGGCCGGTTCTCCGGCGGCACCTCGGGCCTGTCGATCGGACACGTCTCCCCCGAGGCGGCGTCCGGCGGCACGATCGCGCTCGTGCAGGACGGCGACACGATCGAGATCGACATCCACCAGCGGTCGATCACGCTCGCGGTGCCCGAGGCGGAGCTCGCGGAGCGGCGCGAGGCGCTCGAGTCAGGCGCGGGCTACGTGCCCGCCTCCCGCGACCGCGTGGTCTCCCCCGCGCTGCGGGCGTACGCCGCGATGGCGACGTCGGCGGACACCGGGGCGATCCGCGACGTCAATGCGGTCGAGCGCGCGGTCGCGGCAGCGGCGGACTCGCGGTCGCACTCGCAGGCGTAGACGAGACGAACTCCCGTTTTGCTACGCTGAGGGCGTCGAAGGGCAGTACCCCTACGGCGTACATCGTCAGCACGGTGACCCCACGTCACCCGGTGTGCGCGGTCTCCGGAGCATCGCTCGGAGGCGGGGAGACCTTCGCGGAACGACCACCCGTCTACCGCGAAGGAGCACTCCGTGCCCGATCTGCTGTCCTCGTCCACCGGCCCCTGGGTCGGACTCACCCTCGCCATCGTCGTCCTGCTGACGATCGACCTGTTCGTCGCGCGCGGCCGCAACGGCGAGATGTCCCTGCGGTTCGCCGCGATCGCCAGCGTCGTCTGGGTCGGCGTGTCGTTCGCCTTCTTCGGCGTGCTGCTGGCGTTCGGCGACGGCGAGGACGCCGGTGCGTACCTCGCCGGCTACCTCGTCGAGAAGTCGCTGTCGCTGGACAACGTCTTCGTCTTCCTCCTGGTGTTCACCGCTTTCGCAGTGCCTGCGGCCGAGCGCCACCGGCTCCTGACCTACGGCATCGTCGGCGCGCTGGTCCTCCGTCTCGTCTTCATCCTCGTCGGGGCCGCGGCCCTGTCGGCGTTCGGCTGGCTGAACTACGTCTTCGCCGCGTTCCTCGTCTTCACCGGCTACCGCATGTTCCGCCATCGCAACGACCACGACGGCGAGCAGGCGCTCGTCGAGAAGATCACCGCGCGGCTGCCGATCACCGGGGAGGCACCCGACGGGAAGCTCGTGGTCCGGCGGGACGGGAAGACCTTCCTGACCGTGGGCGGCGCCGCGCTGGCGGCGATCGCGGTGGTCGACCTGATCTTCGCGGTCGACTCGGTCCCGGCGATCCTCGCGATCACGACGGACTCCTTCGTGGTGTTCGCGGCCAACGCGTTCGCGCTGCTCGGCCTGCGGCCGCTGTTCTTCGTCGTCGCCGACCTGGTCGAGCGGCTGCACTACCTCAAGACCGCGCTCGCGGCCCTGCTGGTGTTCATCGGGGCGAAGATGGCGCTGGCGCAGGTCATCGGGAAGATCGGACCCGAGATCAGCCTGCCGATCATCGCGACCATCCTCGGGGCAGGCGTGATCGCCTCGCTCGTGCGCGAGCGTCGTGCCGTGACCGCCTGAGGTCGCCGGTCAGAGGTCCCGGCGCAGCCGCACGACGGGCAGCCCGCCGGGCCCGGCGGTGCTGCCGTCGTCGGTCGGGTCGGGCTCCCAGCCGCGGCGCGCGTAGAAGCGACGGGCCTGGTCGCCGTCACGCGCACAGAAGAGCTGCAGTGCGGTCCGGCCGTCCGCGCGCGCGGCCGCCATGACCGTGTCGAGCAGCGCGTCGGCAAGGCCCGTGCCCTGCAGACCGGGGTCGACGAAGAGCTGCCAGACGTGCCCGAGCGTGGAGTCGTCCGTGGGCTGCACCGCGCCGACCCCGCGCGGCGCGCCGTCCGCGTCGACGGCCACCGCCCAATGCACGCCCGCGCGGTCCAACCGCTCGGGCTGCGGGATGGGCCCGCCAGGGTCCCAGCCCTCGGGCGCGAACGCCGCGTAGGCGGTGAAGCACTCCCAGACGAGGAGCGCGACGGCGTTGATGTCGCCGGGCGCGACGGCCCTGATGGTGGTGTCCGGGACCGCGACCCGATGCCCCGCCCCGGTCAGCGCTGCGCGGACCTGCGCGGCGTGGTCGGCCGGGACGAGCACGTAGTCGGTGTCGTAGGTCGCCATCGCGAAGACGCTGATCCGGGCGTCCGCGATCGGTCCCGCGACCGAGGCGATGATCCCGGTCTCGCCCTGCAGGTCGAACGGTCCCTCGAGCCTGAAGGCGCTCCACGGCCGGTCGACGTGGGTGGCGACGGCCGGCGACTCATGGGCGCGGCAGACCATCGAGAGCTCGTCTGCCGTCCGGGTCACGGACCAGAGGCCGTGCGGCGCCACGTCCGGCCCGACCGGCAGCGGGGCGTCCGCCGGGAGCCGGCAGATCGCGTACGCGCCGGGTAGCGGGGTCAACGTCTGCGACATCCGCTTGAGCCTACGATGCCGAGCATGCCCGATCCCACCGCGGTCCTGAAGAAGCTCGACGTCGTGCGCATCATCGCGCTCGCCGACTTCGTCCTGCTGCTCGTCCTCCTCTACTTCTCGGTGGTCGCCGACGACGACGGCGCCGTGTCGATCCTCGGGCCGATCCACGGCATCGGGTTCCTCGCCCAGCTGTACTTCGTGGCGGTCGGCGCGGGAGAGAAGCTGTGGGGCTGGTGGTTCCTCGTCGCGGTCGTCGTCACGGGCGGACCGATCGGCGCGCTTATCGGTGACCTGAAGATCCGCCGCGACCTCGCGGCAGCGGCCGCCGCCTAGCGTCCAGGGGGTGATGCACTGCGCCCCCGCCCGGCGAGGGCGGAGCGCGTCACCCCCTTGAGGTCACACCGGGGTCGCGAGCCGTCCCGCCGCCAGGCCGGCCAGCCGCGCGCGCATCGCGCCCGCGCCGCCAAGGTACGCGGCGTCGAGCTGCGCCCGCTTGTAGAGCCAGTGGACGTCGGCCTCCCAGGTGAACCCGATGCCCCCGTGGGCCTGGATCGCGCTCGCCGTCGTCTCGACCCCACCCGCGGAGGCCGCGGCCTTCGCGAGCGCCGCGCCCTCGGCGAGCCGCTCCGGGTCCGCGTCGGCCGCCCATGCGGCGAAGTACGTCGCCGCCCGTGCGCTCTCGGTGTGCAGGAGCATCTGTGCGCAGCGGTGCTGGACGGCCTGGAAGCTGCCGACCGGCACGCCGAACTGCTTGCGCTCCTTGACGTACTCGACGGTCATCTCCAGCGCGCGGGCGCTGACGCCGACGAGCTCCGCGGCGACCGCGATGCGGGCGCGATCGAGCGCGGCGGTGACGTCGCCCTCCAGGGTGTGGCCGACGCCTGGCGCGGCCGATACCCGCGCGTAACGGCGGGTCGGGTCGATCGCGTCGACCGGCTCCACCGCGGCCTGCTCGCGCGTGAGAAGACGGATCTCCTCGCCCTCCACGAGCAGGATCACCGAGGCGGCGTCAGCGTCGGGGACGAGCCCGTCCGCGTACCCGACCGTCCCCGTGACCTCGCCGGAGGCGAGCCTCGGCAACCAGGCGGCCTGCTGGTCCTGCGCCCCCGCCTCCTGCAGGACGAGGCCGGCCGCGGCCGTCGCGAGGAACGGCGAACCGGCCAGGACGTACCCACCCTCCTCGAGCAGGGTGCACAGCTCGACGACGCCGAGCCCGCCTCCGCCGTGCTCCTCGGCGATCGCGATGCCCGGCCACCCGAGCCCGACGAGCTCGGACCAGAGCGCGTCGTCGTACGTCCGCGACTCGGCGGCCGCGCGGACACGCTCGAAGGTGGAGCGCTTGGTGAGGAGGTCGTGCGCGGTGCGCTTGATCTCGTGCTGGTCGTCGGAGAAGTCGAAGTTCATGTCATGCCCTCGGAAGGCCGAGCACGCGCTCGGCGACGATGTTCTTGAGGATCTCCGTGGTGCCGCCCTCGATCGAGTTGCCGCGCGCACGCAGCAGCTCATAGGCCCACGGGTTGCCGGCGGTCAGCGCGTCCGGCCCGACGATGTCGGCGGCCGCCTGGGCGAGCAGCTGGTTGGTCTCCGACCAGAGCCACTTCGTCAGCGAGCCCTCGGGACCGGGCTGGCCGTACTTCTCGATCGTGCTGAGCCCGCGGTAGGCGAGCAGCCGCAGGTTCTCGGTCCGCAGGTGCAGGTCACCGAGCCGGTCGGCGACGACCGGGTCGTCGATCCGCCCGTTCTCGATCGCCGCGGCGAACAGGTCGTCGAGCACGTTGCGCATGCGGACCTGGAGGAAGAAGCCGAGACCGGCACGCTCGTTCATCAGTGTGGTGAGCGCGACCTTCCAGCCGTTGCCCTCGCCGCCGAGGAGGTTCTCGTGCGGGATCCGCGCCTCCTCGATGAAGAGCTCGTTGAACTCGGCCTCGCCGGTGATCTGCACGAGCGGGCGGACCTGGATCTCGGTCTGCTCCATGTCCATCAGGAAGTAGCTCAGGCCCTTGTGCTTCGGCACGTCCTGGTCGGTACGCGCGACGAGCATGCACCACTTGGAGTACTGCGCGCCGGACGTCCAGACCTTCTGCCCGGTGACGATCCAGTCGTCACCGTCGCGGACCGCCTTCGTCTTCAGCGCGGCGAGGTCCGAGCCCGCCTCGGGCTCGGAGAAGCCCTGGCACCAGATCTCCTCGGCGCTGAGGATCGGGGTGAGGTAGCGGTCCTTCTGCTCTTCGGTCCCCCAGGCCATGATCGTCGGGCCGGCGAGGAGCAGACCCAGGACGTTCGCGGCCAGCGGGGCGCGGGCCCGCCCGAGCTCCTCGAAGTAGATCGCCGACTGCATGAGCGTCGCGTCGCGACCGCCGTACTGCGCGGGCCAGTGCACCGCGGCCCAGCCGCCGTCGTAGAGCGTGCGCTGCCACGTGCGACGGAACGCGTACTGCTCGTCCTCGTCGCCGTGCGGCATCTCGCCGGGGTGGTGGTCGGCCAGCCAGGCCCGCAGCTCGTCGCGGAACGCGAGCTCGGCCGGGGAGAAGGTCAGGTCCATGCGCGCGAGTCTCCCCGATCGGGGAGACTCGCGCACGATCGGGTCCTGCCCCTCAGCGCACCGTGAACGGCACGACGACGTCCCCGGTGCGGTTGTTGTCCGCGTCCGCCGCGACGAGCAGCGCGCGGTAGCGACCGCGCCGCAGCCGGGCCTTCCTGAGGATCCCGCTGAAGGCGTGGTCGTTGTAGCCCACGAAGCCGTCGAACGTCCGCGTGCCGGCGAGGCGCCAGCGTCCCCGGACGAACTTCTCGACGTCCAGCACGACCTTCGCCCGCTCGTCGAGCTCGAACTGCAACGTGCCTCGACCGCCGCGCAACGCCGATCCACGCGCCCAGCGTGCCTTCGTCAGCTCCGGCGCCCGCGTGTCCACGTTGACGACCGGGATCGGGTCCGGCGACGGGGCGTCCGGGTTGCCGCGGGTCGCGCTCACCGTCACGCGGCCGCGCACGATCCCGTGGATCTTGCAAATGAAGTCGTAGGTGCCGGGCCGGTCGAACTGGCCGGTGAACGAGAATCCCGGCGCATGGTCCGGGGCGGCGGCGCCGGGGTCGGAGTCGATCCCCGACGTGTTGCCCGCCACCGGGCCGACGGAGTGCTGCGTGTCCGGCCCGACCCAGTGCCAGGTGACCTTCTCGCCGAGATCGATCTGCACGTCCTGCGGACTCCACCGGAAGTCGCCGATGGAGACGCGCCGGTTGGCGGCATCGACGGGCGCGGCGAGCGCTAGCGCCGCCCCGGCGCCCGCGACGAGGGCGAGGACGCGGCTCACGGCTCGACGATGTACCAGCCGCTCATCCCCTCGTGGAGATGGCTGAACACGTGGCAGTGGTAGAACCAACGGCCCGGATTGTCCTCGACGAACTCGAGCGAGAGCGAGTCCGCAGGACCGAGCGTCTCGTTGTCCACGACCTTGCCGGCCGCGTTCGTCCAGCGGTGCCCGTGCAGGTGATACGTGTGGAAGTCGTTGTTCATCACCGTGACGTGCTGGGCGACCCGCTGCCCGACCTTGGCCTTGAGCGTCGGCGTGTTGCCCGTGTACGCACGGCCGTTGATGCACTGGAAGCCGCGGGTCAGGCCGGTCACCGCGGTGGGCAGGGAGTTGAAGACGAGGTAGTGCTCGACGTCCGGGCGCGGCGCGCCCTTCTTGCGGACGTTGATGAAACCGAAGAGCCCCTTGTACAGGGGCAGCGGATCCATCGGGCCGTGGTCGTGGTAGGGCCACACGCCCTCGGTGCCCTCCCGGCAGTCCCACACGTACTGGAAGGTCTTGCCGGGCTGCACGAACCCGCCGGGGTCGGTGAACCTGCCCTTGTAGGCGCCGTCCATCTCCGGCGTGTAGGCCACCCCGTGCGGGTGCATCGTCACCGGGATCTTCAGGTCGTTGCGGAAGTTGACGACGAGGGTGTCCCCCGTCTCCGCCTCGAGGAGAGGGCCCGGCATGGAGACCCGGCGCCTGGGCGCGCCGAAGTTCTCCGTGTACTCGCGGTAGAAGAACCCGGAGAACGTCGTCCGGCCCGCGATCTTCTTGTTCATCATCTCGTCGCGTCCCGTGGGCACGATGTTCCACCGCGCCTGCGTCGCGACGACCCAGTACTCCCTCCGCGTCCCGCCCGGCGCCGGCGTCGGAGCCGGGGGAGGCGGGTTCTGGCGGAACTCCGCGGCGCGCACCTTCGGCGGCACCTCGACCCCCGCGGAGAGCTTGACGAGGTCCGGCTCCGGCCCGTCGGACGCGATCGACTGCCCCGCGAGGGTGCAGACGAACGCGCCCGCTCCCGCAGAGAGGAACGACCGGCGATCGACGGGACGGAGGCTCATGGGTGCTGCTCCTACCTGCTCGGGGCCTTCTTGACGACGAGCTTCATCTTCATCGTGCCGGAGTGGAACGTGCAGTAGATCTTGTACGTCCCGGGCCTGCTGATGACCTTCTTGAGCGACTTGCCCTTGGTGTCCCTGTTCTTGGACTTCGGGCCGATCGTGATCGTCGCGCCGGTGGCGAACGGCTCGGACTGCCAGAGGATCTTGCCGCCCTTCTCGTACGCGAAGTCGTGCGTGTCCCCGATGTCGGCGGGCCAGACGAACTTCACGCTGTCCCCTGCGAGGACCGTGAGGATCGGGTCGCCGGCGGCGTCCTTCTTCGTCTTCTTCTTCGCCCCGCCGATCGGGACGTACTCCTCCGCCCCTTGCTCGACGCTGTAGGTCGTCGCCGTCCCGGCCAGGACCGGCGCGCTGAGCGCGAGCCCGGTGATCGCGACGAGCGCCAGGGACGTGGTCTTCGTGCTGCGCTGGGTGATCATCTGGTCAGCCTTCCAGGCCGTCGAAGGTGTTCCAGTACACAGGATTGTCGTGAATCCTGCCGCCGAGTTCGTACGGGAGTACCCGGGGACGTTCTCGTCTCCCTCGACATGACCGTCACCCCGACGGTGCCACGGAGCCCGTGCCGCTCACGGTCGGCGGGTGACGACCGGACCGCTGCGCACGACCTCGAACGCCCGGCCGGGGACGGTCTTCAGCTGGTCGAGGTCGTCGTCGTCCCACGCCGGGTCGGGCGTGCCGCTGATGAACCAGTCGCTGCCGTTGTCGGCCACGATCATCCCGTAGGTCGCGAGCGCGTCGAGGATCGCGCGGGCCTGGCCGGTGAAGCGCCCGCGGTCGTACGAGGCCTTCAGCCGCAGCCGCAGTCCCATCGGCGGGAGCGCGGGGTCGGTGCTGGACGACGCGAAATGCCGCGCGGGCGCGACGTAGCCCGCCTGGGTGCGCGAGACGGTGAAACGCAGCGCGTGGCGGATGGCGCCGGCCGACGCCTCGTCGGCGCGCGCGAGGCCAGGGAGGATCGGCAGCCCCGCCGCGTCGGCGGACGTCCACCCGGCGGGACGCTCCTGCGGATCGCGCAGGTCGTACACGGCACCCGACTCGGCGTCCCAGCCGTCTCCGCGGCGGAACGCGCGGTAGAGCTCGTAGAGCCGGCACTCGCCCTGACGCAGGATCAGCACGTGGCGGTCGCCGTCGCTGTCGTTCCCGCCCTCGACCCGGGCGCCCGGCGGGACCGGGTAGGGGCCCGGGTCGCTCTCGTCGCCGTAGGCGGTGAAGCGGATCGGCACGCGCGGCTGGTCGGCGGGGACGACCGAGAACGGGATCCCGTAGTCGCCGTGGCGCCCGGAGCCGAAGTCGGCGTGCAGCGTGTCACCGAGCCCGATGGAGTCCACGTACGCGTCCGAGCGCGGATCGACCGGCTCGGCCGAGATGTCGCGGTTCCACGCGTCGGTGGACGGCAGGACGGGACACCCCCCGACGACCGGGGCGACCCCCGTAGGCCCGGGCGCGGGCGGCGTCGCGGGCGTGGGCGCCGCGACCCGCCGCGGGACGGTGAACCGCAGCGACGCCTGGCGCCCGCAGCGGACCGGGGCACCCCCGCACGCGCGGACCTGCGCGGTGTACGACCGACCAGGCCGCAGGCCCGTCAGCCGGACGCGGCGGGTGCCGGCGGGGACGCGGCGCATGCGTGTGGCGGGGGCCGTGCGAACCTCGTGGCGGCGCTCGCCGCGCGCCCTGTCGCGCCAGGTGAGCACCGCGGTGGTCCCGGAGACCTGGACGCGCAGCGCGGCCGGGGCGGTCAGCCGCGCGCCCGCCGCCTGCGGGGCGTCGCCCGCGGGCAGCGCGATGAGTCCCGCCCCGGCGAAGGCGCCGGCGCAGAGCGCCAAGGTGACGGGATGGCTGCGGAGCGACACGCCGGTGAAGGTATCGGCATCGCGTGGGACCGCCGCGAGGCATCCTGGACGGGTGCTCCAGACCCGTCCCGTGACGACCTGGGACACCGGCCTACGGGGGATCGCGACCGTGCCGCCCGGCGCCCCGCGCAAGGTGGCAAGCCCGGCCCCGGCAAATGGGTGACGATCTACGCGAACGGCGAGCACGCCTGGATGACCGTCGGCGGTCTGCGGTTCGACACGAGCGGGCTCAAGGAGCGCGGTTCGCGCTGGCAGACGGCGTCGCGCAGCACCGCGGGCTTCACGGTCCGCCACCCACCCGGACTCTGACGTCGCGGCCCGAAAGGGCTGCAGTTCGCCCCCGGATCTGCCGATAGCGCTGGAGGATGGCGCTCGCACCGACCCACCCCGAGACGTTCGAGAGCGCCACCGCCCTGCCCGCCGGGCCGGCACCACGCCGGTGGCGGTCCGCGTCCGACGAGGTCCTCGTGCGGGCTGCCGCACGAGGGGACCACGGCGCGATGGCCGCGATCGACGACCGCTACCGGGCTCCGTTGGAGCGGTACTGCCGAACCATCGTGCTGCACCACCAGGACGCGCAGGACGCGGCGCAGGCCGCCCTCGCCGCCGGGCTCCGCGCGCTGGTCGACGGCCGCGCCCAGCCGCAGGCGCTGCGCGCCTGGCTCTACCGGATCGCCCATCGGGAGGCGCTCGCCGTCCTGCGGCGCCGCCCGCCCGTCGGCGTCGGGGACGAGACGCTCCTGGAGCTGCTCCCAGCGTCACGGCAGGACCGCGTCGAGTCGCGGGCGGAGCTTGCCGAGCTGCTGGGCGACCTGCAGGCCCTGCCCGAGCGCAGCCGCAGCGCCCTGGTGCTCCACGAGCTCGCGGGCCTGTCGTTCGACGAGGTCGCGCAGACGCTCGAGATCTCTCCGGGCGCCGCACGGCAGGCCGCCTACGAGGCCCGCACCAAGCTGCGGGCCGGTCGCGCCGACCTGGCCGGGCTGTTCCCCGCCGGCCCGGCGCTCACGCTCGCGGGCGGCGCGGCCACGGCGACCGCCACCGGCGGCGTGGGCCTGCTCGGCGGGCTGTTCGGCGGCGCCGGCGTTGCGGCGAAGTGCGCCGCCGTCTGCGCGACCCTCGGCGTCGTCGGGGCCGGGTCCTTCACGGTCGCCCAGCCTCCCGTGCCTCGTGATGAGCGCCCGGCGAAGGTCGAACGTCCCGCCGCCCAGAGGCCGGAGGCCGCCGCCGCGGCGACTCCGCGCACGACCTCCCGGGCGCCCGTCGCCGTCGCCCCCGACCCCGCCGTCGCGCGACGCGCCGCCGCCGCACGTCAGGAGCGCCGCAAGCAGGCCGCCCGCCACCGGCGCGCCACGGTTCGCGACCGGGCCCGCGAGCGTGAGCGCGCCGCCGCCCGCGAGCGTGCGGAGACGACCGCACCCGCGGCCGACGCCGCTCCCGACGTGACCTCCGTCGACGTCGAAGAGAGCCCGACCGGCGGGGCGGTGCCACAGGGCACCCAGCCGTCGACCCCATCCGCCCCCGTGGCCTCGGCCGACCCCGTGCCCGAACCGCCAACGACCGACGGCCCCGTCGGCTCGGGGGCGGTCACCGGTACGGCCTCGCAGGACGTCGTCTCCATCACCGTGCAGTAGCGCTCACGCGCCAGCAACACCCGCCCGACCTGACATTCCCCGTTCCCCCGCCCTCTGTATCGATGAGGCACGTCACGCGCCTCGGTCCAAGGCACACCCGTCGTGAGACGGGGTCGCAAAACCAGGGGCCTCCGTCCGGAGGTCGCCCAGTCGCCCGAAGGAGCTCCACACGATGACCCGCATGACCCGCCTCGCCGCCACGGCCCTCGCCGCCGTCGCGATCCTCCCGGCCGCCTCTGCGCAGGCCGCACCGGCCAACGGCGCCGCCGACGTCGCCCAGCACCTCAAGAAGGCCACCACCGCGACCGCGAAGCTGACGAAGCACGTCGACGCGGGCCGCGACGCCCAGGCGCTGAAGCTTCTGAAGACCGCGCGGCGGGAGACCACGACCGCCGCCCGCGACGCGCGTCGTCTCGCCAACCGCGCCAGCGGGGGCACCGCCGTCGAGCGGGCCATCTGGGCGCTCGCCGCCTCCGGCGCCGCGCAGGCCCGGGCGGCCTCCGACTACGCCGCGCTGCTCGACGACGCCGGCGGGTCGCTGCAGACCGCTCTGGCGAACGCGCTGCCGTCCAGCCTGGCGAGCCGCGACGCGGTCATCGCCTCTCTCACCGCGCTGATCCAGCGCATCGAGGACCCCGAGCTGCAGGCGCTCGCGTCCCAGGCCCTCGCCGCCCTCGCGGCGCAGACGCCGGTGACGCTGGACGAGCTCGCCGCGATCGGAGTCGAGGAGCTGCCAACCCGGGTGGCAGCGATCATCCAGACCGCGCTGCAGGCCGCGACGCAGGCGATCGACCTCGTCACCCAGCAGCTCACCGCGCTGATCCCCGGTCTGCCGGCGCAGGCCCTGGCCCCGGTCACCCAGGCGCTGACCATGGTCGGCCAGCTGGTCACCGGCCTCACCGCCACGGTCACACCATCGCTGCCGAGCCTCGGCGGCCTTCTTCCCGACCTCAGCTCCATCGTCCCCGGCTTCGGTGGCCTGCTCGACGGCCTGCTCGGCGGGCTGCCGGTCATCGGCGCCCTGCTGGGCGGCCGGTAGCGCGGACCCGCGCCGACACGGCCCGGCCGCCCGAAGGCGGCCGGGCCGCTTGCGTGGAGGACTACTTGATGCGGAACGACCGGATCGCGCCCTCGACGTTGCAGTCCTTCTGCGCCGAGCAGTCGATCCGGTAGGCCTGCCAGTAGTAGCGGCCGGGCTTGTTGAGGAAGTAGTCCGGCAGGGCGTCGTAGGTCTCGGTCTTCTTCGAGAAGATCGAGCCCTTCTTGCCCATCTTGCGGAAGTACAGGTCGTCCTTCGCGGCGAGCGTCCCGTCCTTGCCCTTGCGCTTGGACTTGGACACCTTGAGGAAGACCGAGCCCGACTGCGTGGACTTCACCTTGAACGTGAAGGGCTTGCCTGCCGTGAGGCTCTTGCCGTTGGTGGGCGCCTGCGGGGACGGGCCCCCGGCGGCGAGCGCCACCGTCCCGGAGGCGGCGAGGGTGACCGCGGCGACCGCGGCGAGGGTGCGTGCGTGACGGCTCATGGTATGGAGGGTAACCCTCAGACCGTGCGCTCGATGCGGAGTCCGGACGCATGGCGGTGATCGGCCAGCGCCTCCAGCGCACCGTCGGCGGCAGCGGCGTCCGCGCGCGACCACCGGGCCGGGTCCTCCCGGTGCAGGGCGAGGACGCGCAGCACGGCCGTGTCACGGTCCAGCGCGGCGTCCGCCCGGGCGATCAGGCGCTCTCCGGCGAGGATCGGGAGCACGTAGTAGCCCCAGCGCCGCTTCGCCGGCGGCACGTAGATCTCCAGGCGATGGTCGAACCCGAAGAGCGTCGCGGTCCGCGCGCGATCGCACAGGACGTTGTCGAACGGGGACAGCGCGACCGCGCGCACCCCGGGGTCGAGCGCCGGCGCCGCGTCGAGCGCGTCGCGGTGCGTGTACCACGGTCCCCGCAGGAGCCCGCCGTCCTCTCCCCGTACCGCGACCTCCGTGAGGGGGCCGCCGCGCCGCGTCAGTGCGACGAGCGTCGCCGGCAGCTCGTCGTAGCGACGGCGCGTGAAGTGCGCGCGGATGTCGGTCGCCCGTGCCACACCCAGCATCCCGACCGCCCGCAACGCGGCCGTGCGCGTGACCCGGGCCCGCGGGACCGGGTCGACCCGCTCCGCCCAGCCAGGCAGGCAGCGCTCCAGCACGTCCCAGCGGCGCGCGCTCGTGGCGGTCGGGCTGTTGCCACGATCGGCGACCCCGACCTTCCCGGTCATCCACAGCAGGTCGAGCATCCGCGAGACCGTCTGCCGACCCGACACCTCGTCGGTCCAGTGGCCGTGACGCCACGGGGCCGCCGAGCGGTCCTCCAGGGCAGCCGCCGGGAGGGGGCCGTCGGCCCGCAGCGTCCGCACGACGCTGCGGGCGAACCCGGCGTTCGCGGCGAGGAACTCGCGGGCGCGCCCCCCGCGCGGCGTCTCCTGCGCGAGCCAGCGGCGCATCCGGTCGCGGTGCAGCGGCCAGTCGCCCGACCAGCACAGGGAGGCCTCGTGGCACCAGTACTCGAACAGCGACCGGTCCCCGTAGGCGGCCTCGTGGAGCGCGCTCTCGTCGAAGGCGCCCAGGCGCGCGTGGAGCACCAGCAGTGGGGAGCGGGCGACGGTCGAGACCGGGTCGAGCTGCAGGCAGCCGAGCTGCCGGACGACCGCGGCGATGCGCTGCGCCTCGGGGCCGTCGCCGACGCTCCAGCCCGGCGGGGTGGCCGCCCCGAGCCCCTGGGCGTGCAGCGCCATGCGCCGAGCGAGGGTGACGGGGATCTCCGGGATCGGGCGCGGACGGGCGGGCATCGCGGGGGTCGATGGTGGCCGAGCGACCCGACGGATCGCCCGGACCGCCATCATGCCCCTCATCGTGCCCGACCAGCAGACCGATGCCGTGGCCGTCGACCCGCCCTCGGGGCGGGCGACCGGCGGCGCCCCACCCCCCGCGCTCGCCGACGCGATCGGCGGGCCGCTGGGGATCGCCGAGTCGGCGCTGCCTGCCGCGGCGTTCGTCGCCGCCTCCACCGCGTCGGGCGGCGACACCACCCTCGCCGCGATCGTCGCGGTCGGGCTCGCGCTGCTGCTCGCGGTCGCCCGGTTGGTCCGCGGCCAGACGGTGCAGTACGCGCTGAGCGGCCTCATCGGGGTCGGCTTCGCCGCGTTCATCGCGGCGCGCACCGGCAAGGCCGAGAACTTCTTCCTCCCCGGCCTGCTTGCGAACGCCGCGTACGCCTCGGCGTTCGCGGTCTCGATCGCGATCCGCCGGCCGCTCGCCGGGTACGTCGCCGTTGGGGTCGGCGGCGGCACGCCCACCGGACCATGGCGTGAGGACCCTGCCTACCTCAAGGTGGCGACGCGGGCGAGCTGGGTCTTCGTCGTCGTGTTCGCCGGCCGGCTCGCCGTGCAGCTGCCGTTGTACCTCGCCGACGCCCTGGTCGCGCTCGGGGTCGCTCGCGTGGCGATGGGCCTGCCGCTGTTCGCGCTGGGCGGCTGGCTGGCGTGGCTGCTCATGCGCGGCGTGCCGATCCCCGCCGCCGCACGGCCCGACGCCGGCCCCGCCGGCGAGCCCGGGGCGCCTGACGAGCCCGGTCCGGCCTGATGGACGAGGTCCTGCACATCACCACCGCGACCGCGTGGCGGGACGCCGGCGCGACCGGGGAGTACGCGATCCCCGCGGACCCGGCCGCCCCCGCGGGAGCGGCCCCGTTCATCCACCTGTGCCGTCCCGAGCAGCTCGAGGGCGTCGTGGGGCGGTTCTACCCGCCGCCACACGACGACCTCGTGGTGCTCACGGTGAACCCGGTCGGGCTGCCGATCCTCGTCGAGGCGGCCCCTGACGGCGCCGGCGACTTCCCGCACCTGTACGGACCGCTGCCGGTCGGTTCGGTGACGGCGGTCCGGCGCCTCGCGGGCGCGTTGACGGATCCCGCGGGCTGAGCCGCGGGCGCGTTCAGTCCTTGGCGACCTGGCGGTAGCCGACGAGCAGGATCATGGTGCCGACGATGGCACCGAGCAGGCCGCCGAGGTCGAACATGTCGCTGTCGCCGATCCCGAAGACCTCGGTGAAGAGGAAGAAGCCGATCAGCGAGCCGGCGAGCCCGAGGGCGATGGTCACGAGGAACCCACCCGGGTCCTTGCCGGGCACGAGGGCCTTCGCGACGTAGCCGGCGACGAGGCCGAGGATGATTGCTCCGATCATGTTCCGAGCGTACCCGGGACAGCCGGGGTGAACCGCTGGCCCGAACGCGGCGTACGATCCCTACATGGCCCTCGACACGCTCAAGATGTACTTCAAGCGCTCCAAGACGCTCGACGCACCGACCGACGTCTACGCCCACCAGGTGGAGCTGCTGGAGGGTGGGACCCTCGATCTCGCCGAGCTCCGCGGCAAGCCGACCCTCATCGTGAACACCGCGAGCAAGTGCGGGTTCACGCCGCAGTTCGAGGGCCTCCAGGAGCTGTACGCCAAGTACGGCGACCAGGGCCTGCAGGTGCTCGGCTGCCCCTCGGCCGACTTCGCCGGCCAGGAGCACGACGACGCCGTCGAGACCGGCGACGTCTGTCGCCGCAACTACGGCGTGACGTTCCCGGTCACCGCCAAGATGAGCGTCCGCGCCGACCCGCACCCCCTGTGGGACGACCTCGGCCGGCAGCCGGGCTCCAAGCCACCGGTGTGGAACTTCACGAAGTACCTCGTCGACGGCGACGGCAAGCTCGTCGCGCGCTGGTCGACCAAGGTCAAGCCCGACGCACCGGAGATCACCGGGGCGATCGAGCGCGCGCTCGCGAAGTAGCGCGCCTGCTGGGCGGCTTGCGCACGGTGATCCGGGTGCGCATCCCCCACTTCTTTATTTGACAGGGTGTCAAGTCACGTGCGAAGGTCGCCCCATGGCCACTTCATCGCCGAGCGCATCGCCGACCCGCGCGACGACCTGACGAGCGTCCTCGTCGACGCCGAGGTCGACGGGGAGAAGCTCACCGAGTGGGAGATCGTCATGGGGTTCATCCTCCTCATGACCGCCGGCAACGACAGCACCAAGGCGACCTACTGCAACGGCATGCGCGCGCTGATGGAGAACCCCGACCAGCGGCAGCTGCTGCTCGACGACCCGGCGCTGGTCCCGGACGCGGTCGAGGAGGCGCTGCGGATGTTCCCGGCCTTCGCCCACTTCCGCCGGACCGCGACCAAGGACACCGAGCTCGGCGGCCAGCAGATCCGCGAGGGCGACAAGATCGTCATGTGGTACCCGTCCTCGGGACGCGACGAGACCGTCTACGAGGACGCGGACCGCTTCGACGTCACCCGCAAGCCCGACCATCAGGCGTTCGGCGCGGGCGGCCGGCACTTCTGCCTGGGCACCGCGCTCGCGCGGCTCGAGCTGCGCGTGATGATCGAGGAGACGCTCAAGCGCTATCCCGACATGGAGATCGCGGGCGACACCCCGATGGCGCAGGCGATCTTCCTGAACCAGCTGACGAGCCTGCCGGTCCGCCTGAACGTCTGAGCGCGGCGTTCGGCCCCCGCCGCGCGAGGGTAGGCCCACGCCGTGAAAGTCGGCGCACATCGCGGCTGCTGCGCGACCTGGGCTGACCGCGTTCAGGCCGACGGGTGGAACGCCTCGCGCTCGGCCAGGCGGTTGGACCGGCGGACCTGCGCCTCGCGCGCGCGCCGCTGCGCCTGCTGGTCGTCGTCCCCGAGCTCGAGCTGCGGGACCGGCATCGGCCCACCCGCGTCGTTGACCGCGACCATCGTCAGGTAGGCGGTCGACGCGTGGCGCGTCTCCCCCGTCCGGACGTTCTCGGCGGTCACCCGCACCCCCACCTCCATCGACGTCCGCCATACCGCGTTGACCGTCGCGTCGAACGTCAGCACCTCGCCGATGTCGACGCGCGTGATGAACGACATGCGGTCCATCCCGGCGGTGACGCAGCGCATCCGGCAGTGCCGGAACGCGGCGAGGCCGGCCGCCTCGTCGCACAGCTTCATGATCGTCCCGCCGTGCACGAAGCCGCCGCCGTTGGCGTCCTGCGGGCCCATCCACTCCACGAGGGTCGCTCTCATACGCGAACCCTATGCGTCGTGCGGGAGGGCGCGGCGGCCGTTCAGACGTGGAGCCCGATGCGTCGCTCCGGGAGGACGTGGCCGTCGGTGTCCAGCGCCAACACCTCGGTCACCCGGCCGTGGCGGCGCGCCTCCACGATGAGGCCCCAGACGACCGCGTGGGTGCGCACCTGCGCGCCCGGGTGCCGCCAGCGCAGCCGCGCGATGGCCCGGGCCTGCGTCGGGGTGAGCTCGACGTCCATGCCTTCACTATCGGCACGAAGGCTGAGCGCCTCCACAAGGTCTCATCAAGACTTCATGAGGATCGCGGTGGTCGGGCGCGCGGGCGCCCCTTTGCCCCGGAATTCGGGTGGTGCCTGGACGAACGTTCTACTCGCTTTGTCGGCGTCAACGTCTACGCTCCCGGCCGGGAAGGGTCGGCAAGGGGAAGGCCAGGGGGGGCAGGGATGAAGCTCGGGAGAGCTCGCGGCGTACGCCGCGACCACGACGTACGACGCACGGCCAGGACGCGCCGTGTGCTGCTCGGACTCGGACTCGCGCCCGTCGTCGGGCTCGGCCTCGTCCACGCGACCTCCGCCCCGGCGGCCGACGCGACGAGCCTGCTCGGCGTCAACGTGTCCCGCGGGCACGTGCAGATGCTGATGCTCGCCCCCGTCGAGTCGAAGGTCACCTTCTACGAGGAGATCGACGGCGCCCGCGTCGAGCTCGGCACCTCGACGGCGGTCCCGCCGGCAGCCGGTGGCCTCGATGGCGCCGCCCCGGTCCCCGTCGCGATCCCCTGGCGCTGCGACCGCACCACGCGTCGGTTCCACGCGATCGCCAGGACGAAGGACGACCGCACCATCGAGGCGTCCAACGAGGCACTGACGCCGTCGTGCCGCGACCGCGTCGCGATCGTCGCCCCCAAGCGGGTCGAGCCGGGTGCGCGCATCGCGATCACGCTCAAGGACCGCTGGCAGCTCGGCGGCCTCCCCGTGCGCGTCTGCGTCGGGCGCAAGCCGACCGGCCGCCGCTGCAACGCACTGAACTTCGAGCCTGGGCAGCGGACCATCGCCTTCTCCCGCAACGTCGGCCGCGGCGTCGGCGAGTTCGTCGTCGACCTCTCCGTCGCGGGCTTCAAGCTGCAGCACCGCGTCGGCGTCGGCCGCGCCGCCTCCAAGGGCGCCCGTCCCGGTCTCCTCATCACGGGCGACTCGATGATGCAGGGGATCGACGCGCTCCTCGCCGACGACGTCAAGGACGAGTACCGCGTCATCCGCCAGACCCGTCCGGGCACCGGCATCAGCAAGAACCTCGGCAAGAAGTGGACCGTGCTCGCCCGTGAGCAGGCGGCCCGGCACAAGCCTGCCGTCACGGTCGTGCTGCTGGGCGGCAACGACGGCTTCCCGATGACGCCCGAAGGCGGCTCGGAGGTGCGGTGCTGCGGCGAGCCCTGGCGGCAGGAGTACCTGGAGCGGCTGAAGATCATGGCCACCGCGTACGCCCGTAACGGGAAGGGCACGGTCATCTGGTCGCTGCTGCCGCCGACGCGGCGCGAGGACCTGACCGCGCCGATCGCCGCCGTCAACGACGCGATCCGCCGCCTGGCGGCCGAGATGCCGAACGTCCGACTCGTCCCGCTGGACAAGCTGTTCGGCCCCGGTTATCGCGACACGATCGACGGAGAGAAGGTCCGTGATCCGGACGGTCTGCACTTCTCCGTCCCCGGCCAGCGCATCGCCGCCAAGGCCATCCTCTCCGCGCTCCGCGCACCCGCCACCACCCCGACCGGAAGGTGAACATGACGTTCCACCGCACCATTCTGGGCCTGCTCGTCGCCGCCGTCGGCGCCCTGGCCCTGCTCCCCGCCCCCGCCCTCGCGGCGACCTGCAGGCTGTCTGCGGACGACGAGTACCACAGGGCCAACAACGCCAAGCCGACCTACACGCGTTCGCTGAAGGTCAGCGGTGGCGCCACCTGCGCGACCGGCAAGAAGATGATCGGCGCGTACTACAGGTGCCGCAAGGCCAACGGTGGCAAGAAGGGCCGCTGCACGAAGAAGGTCCTGCGCTACTCCTGCAGCGAGCGCCGCAGCAACGTCATCGCCACGCAGTTCGACGCGAACGTCACCTGCCGGAAGGGCAAGGCGAAGATCACGATGGCGTACACGCAGTTCACCTAGCCGCGTAGGCGAAGACCCGCTCGGCACCCATGGTCTTTCCGACGATCACGTTCGCGATCTTCTTCGCGGTCGTGCTCCCGGCCTCGTGGGCGCTGATGCGGCACATGGGCACGTGGAAGGCGTTCCTGCTCCTCGCGAGCTACGTCTTCTACGCGACCGCCGACTGGAAGTTCGCCTTCCTGCTCGCCGGCATCACCGTCGGCAACCACGTCTTCGCCAAGGCGATCCACGCCACGCAGGACCAGGGGCGCCGCACGCTGCTGGTCCGCTCGGCCGTGGTCCTCGACCTCCTGCTCCTCGGGGTCTTCAAGTACTACGGCTTCTTCGTGCAACAGGCTGCCGCCGCCCTGGACGACGTCGGGCTCGGGGCCCCGTTCCCGGTCCTTGCGATCGCCCTGCCGATCGGCATCTCGTTCATCACGTTCCACGCGATCAGCTACGTGGTCGACGTGTACCGCCGCCAGCTCGAGCCGCCGACGCTCACCGATCTCGCGCTGTACATCAGCTTCTTCCCGCACCTCGTCGCCGGGCCGATCGTCCGGGCGTCGGAGTTCCTGCCGCAGCTGAAGGAGAAGCGCGACCCGTCGCAGGTCGCGGTCGGCGCGGCGGTCTGCCTGATCGCGCTCGGACTCTTCAAGAAGATCGCGGTCGCCGACGTCCTGGCGCGGGAGGTGGTCAACCCGGTCTTCACCGTCCCCGAGGCGTTCGCGCAGGCTGACGTGGTCCTCGCGCTCTACGCCTACGCGGTGCAGGTCTACTGCGACTTCTCCGGCTACACCGACATGGCGATCGGCATCGCGCTGCTGATGGGCCTGACGTTCCCGCAGAACTTCGACCGCCCGTTCGGCTCCAAGAACCTCGCCGAGTTCTGGCGGCGCTGGCACATCACGCTCGGCCGCTTCCTGCGCGACTACGTCTTCATCCCGCTGGGGGGCAGCCGCAAGGGCCCGGCGATCGCGGCGGTGAATCTCTGGCTGACGATGCTCGTGGCCGGCGTCTGGCACGGCGCGACATGGGGCTTCGTGATCTTCGGGGCCATGCACGGCACCTACATGGTGGGCGAGCGCATCGCGGCCTCGCAGGTCACCTGGCGGCCACCGTCCTGGTTCTCGGTCTTCCTGATCGTCACCTTCTTCGCGTTGTCCGCCGTGCCGTTCCGCTCGCCCGACTTCGAGATCGGCCGGGCACTGATCGGCCAGCTCGGCACGACCGGCCCGGCCACGCTGTGGGAGCCGATGGTCGTGCTGCTGACGTTCGGCGTGATCCTCAGCCACTCCGTGCCGGTCGCGCCGCTGCGGGCGGTCAAGCTCCGCGTCGCCGCCCTGCCCGTCCCGGCGCTGAGCGCCGGCCTCGCCGTCTCCATCCTCGCGATCGTGGCCACCATCCCGTCCCAGGGTGTGCCCGACTTCATCTACTTCCAGTTCTGAGCTCTGAGGCATGTCGACCCCACCCGCCGCCCACGTCCCCACCGCCGACGACCACCTCCCCGGAGGTCGCCGGACCACCGCCAGGCAGGCGGTCCTGATGGTGCTCCTCGTCTTCGCGCTGCTCGTGGTCGCCGACGGCGACGGGATGCGCCACCAGGGCGAGCGGATGGACGCCGGCCTGGAGAAGGACATCGTGCTCGCGGCCGGCAAGCCCGCAGGCTGGATCGCGGACCGGCTCCCGGTCGCCCCGGCGGTCGACCAGATGCTCGGCTGGCTCTCGCCCGACGAGGACCTCGGCAGCTCCGACGGGAAGTTCTCCGCCGCCGTGGCGGGCGGCGGCACCGCGGTCGACCCGCGCGCGTTCGACCCGTCCGCGCTGGGTCTCGCGAAGCCGGCCACGCGGCCGAAGCTCAAGAAGCTGCTGGTCACCGGCGACTCGATGTCACAGCCGATGGACGGCGAGCTCGCCCGCGCGCTCACGCCGATCGGCGTGCGCACGGCGCGCGACCCGAAGTTCGGGACCGGCATCTCCAAGACCGACCTCCTGGACTGGGGCAGGTACTCGGGCATCCAGGCCCGGCGTGAGCAGCCGGACGCCACCGTCGTCCTGCTCGGCGCCAACGAGGGCTTCCCGATGGAGACCCCTTCCGGTGCGGTGACGTGCTGCGACCTGCAGTGGGCCGCGGAGTACGCGACCCGCGTGCGCTCGATGATGGAGACCTACCGCCGGGCCGGAGCGGGGCGTGTCTACTGGCTGCTGATCCCGAACTCCAACAACGCGGCGCGCAACCGGACCACGAAGGTCGTGAACACCACCATCAAGCTCGCCGCCGCCGGGTACGGTGAGCAGGTGCGGGTGGTCGACATCGCCGAGATGTTCACGCCCGGCGGGAAGTACCGCTCGTCGATGGACGTCGACGGGCGCCCGCAGGTCGTCCGCGATCCGGACGGGACGCATCTCAACGACGTCGGCGGGCGCGTCGCCGCAGACGCGGTGCGGAAGGTGCTCGCGCGGGACTTCGACCTCGGGGGCGCCGCGTAGTGCGGGGTCGCGTCGCCGCGCTCGTACTCGCGGCGGCGGCGTTCGGGGCCGGGGCTCCGGCCTCCGCCGACGCGGCGGGGGTCGAGCTCGACGTCCTCTCCAGCCGTGCCGACCTGACGTCGGGCGGCGACGCACTCGTGCGCGTCACGCTGCCGAAGGGTGCGAGCGTGAGGCGGCTGCGCGTGACGCTCGGGTCGCGAGACGTGACGAAGCGGTTCCGGCCGCGCGCGAACGGCCGGGTCGAGGGGCTGCTGATCGGGATTCCCGACGGACCGGTGTCCCTGACGGCGTCGTTGCCCGGCCGCGGCGGTGCCCGCCTCGCCCTGACCGGCCACCCCAACGGCGGCCCCCTGATCTCCGGCCCGCAGCTGCAGCCCTGGAAGTGCCCCCGCCGCGCGCGCGACGAGCAGTGCAACCAGGCCGCGCGCTACACCTTCAAGGCGCTCACCGGGAAGGGCCTGGTCTCCTACTCCCGCCGCCGGCCTCCGAAGGGGATCAAGCGGACCCGGACCAGCGACGGCCGCCGCGTGCCGTTCATCGTGCGGATCGAGACCGGGTACCAGAACCGCGACCAGTACAAGATCGCGACGCTCTACGACCCCGCCCGCGCGTGGAAGCCGTGGGCCCCGCAGCGCGGCTGGAACCGGCGCATCGTGTTCGTGCACGGGCAGTCGTGCGGCACCGACCGGACCTCCGGCACCGCACCGGACGTGCTCAACGTCGAACTGCTCGGCAAGGGCTTCCTGCTCGCCTCGACCGCGCTCGCGAACCTCGGCCACAACTGCAACCCGGTCGTCCTCGCCGAGTCCGAGCTGATGGCCCGCGAGCGGATCGTCGAGCAGTACGGTCCGGCCCGCGCGACGCTCGGGATGGGCTGCTCGGGTGGGTCGATCGCGCAGCTCAGCGTCGCCAACGCCTACCCCGGCTTCTACGACGGCATCACCGTGCAGTGCGCGTTCGCCGACCTGTTCACCACGAGCAAGCATGCGGTCAGCGGGCATCTCTTCCGCGACTTCTTCGCGCGGGCCAACCAGGGCGACGGCCCGACGTTCACGTCGATCGACCAGGCGCTGGTCAGCGGCACGCCGCTGGCGTCGATCGACGACCTGCTCTTCGACGAGGCGTTCTGGCCGTTCATCGACGGGACGAAGGGCTGCACGGGGCTGCCGACCGGGACGCCACGCTGGAGTCCCTCGACCCCCGGCGAGGTGCGCTGCGGGGTGCTGGACCACAACGCAGGCGTCCTGGGCCGTGCGGCCAACGGCTACGCGGGCGTGCCCTTCGACAACGTCGGCGTGCAGTACGGGCTCAAGGCGCTGCTCGCGGGCTCGCTGCCGCCGGCGAAGTTCGCATCGCTGAACGCGCGCATCGGTGGGCTCGACAAGGTGACGCTCGAGCGGACCGCCGCACGGACCGAGGCCGACCTCCCGGCCGTCGTCAACGCCTACCGCGCGGGCTATCTGGCGATCGGCAACACGCTCGACCGCACGCCGATCCTCGAGGGCCGCGGGGCCAACGAGTTCTCGGCCCACGCGACCTATCCGACGCTCGTGCTCAACGCGCGGCTACAGCGCCACTTCGGCTCCCATGCCAGCCACGTCACGTGGCAGGGACCGACGCCGGTCGTCGGCGACTTCGCCTACACGAACGAGATGGTGCTGGCGATGGACCGCTGGGTCACGCGGATCCAGCGCAGCCGCGGCCCCGGCTCCCGCGTCGAGCGCATCGGCCGCGCTCGCCCCGCCGACGTCCGCGACCGCTGCGCCTTCGCGAACGGCACGCAGACGCCGGGCCTCTCCTGCCCGAATATCGTGCGGTTCTACGACTCCCCCACGCAGGTCGCCGGTGAGTCCGTGCGCAACGACGTGCTGAAGTGCGCGCTCAAGCCGCTGGTTCCGTCGGACTACCCGGGGATCACCTTCACCGACGCTGACTGGGTGACGCTGCAGCAGACGTTCCCCACCGGCGTGTGCGACTGGACGAGACCGGGCGTCGGCGAGACGCCGACGGTGCCGTGGCTGACCTACCGCGACGGCCCCGGCGGCAGACCGCTGGGCGACGAGCCGCGGTCAACGCCACTCCCGTAGCCCGGGAGGGCGATGAACGGAGATTCACCGCCCCTGGAGGGGCAGGAGATCGACAGCGTGGGGGAGACCTCCGCGGAAGCCTCCCCCACGATCAGGCCCGTCTACGCGACGTCGAACCGGTCCAGGTCCATGACCTTCGCCCACGCGGCGACGAAGTCGTGCACGAACTTCTCGCCGGCGTCGGCGCTCGCGTACACCTCCGCCAGCGCGCGCAGCTCCGAGTTGGAGCCGAACACGAGGTCGGCACGGGTGCCGGTCCACTTGCCGTCGGTCGTCGCGAACGTGCCGTCGGCGTTCGTCGTCCACTGCGTCCCGAGGTCGAGCAGGTTCACGAAGAAGTCGTTCGTGAGCGTGCCGACCCGGTCGGTGAGGACGCCGGCCGTCGAGTTCCCCGCGTTCGCCCCGAGGACGCGCAGGCCGCCGACCAGGACGGTCAGCTCCGGCGCGCTCAGCGTGAGCAGGTTCGCGCGGTCGATCAGCAGGTACTCGGCGGGGAGACGGTGGTCGCCGCCGTCGTGGTTGCGGAAGCCGTCGACCTTCGGCTCGAGCGGCTCGAAGGAGTCCACGTCGGTCTGCTCGGGCGTCGCGTCGCCGCGGCCCGTCGTGACGGGGACCGTGACGTCGACGCCGCCGGCCTTCGCGGCCTGCTCGACCGCGGCGCTGCCGCCGATGACGATCAGGTCCGCGAGGGAGACCGGCTTGCCGAAGGCCTGCTGCACGCCGGCGAGCGCGTCGAGCACCTTGCCGAGCTCGGCCGGGTCGTTGACCTCCCAGCCCGCCTGCGGCTCCAGGCGCACACGGGCTCCGTTCGCGCCGCCGCGCTTGTCGCTGCCGCGGAAGGTGGACGCGGACGCCCACGCCGCCTTGACGAGTTCGGACACCGAGAGTCCAGAGGCGAGGATCTGGCCCTTCAGCGTCACGACGTCCTCGTCGGACAGCGGCGCACCGGCGGGGACCGGGTCCTGCCAGATGAGCTCCTCCTGCGGGACCTCGGGACCGAGGTAGCGCTGGATCGGGCCCATGTCGCGGTGGGTCAGCTTGAACCACGCGCGGGCGAACGCATCGGCGAACTCGTCCGGGTTCTCGAAGAAGCGGCGCGAGATCTTCGCGTACTCCGGGTCGAACCGCAGCGCGAGATCCGTCGTGAGCATCGTCGGCTTGCGCATCGGCGAGTCGGGCATCGGACCGGGGATGATCTCGGGCGCGTCCTTGGCGACCCACTGGGCGGCGCCGGCGGGGGACTTCTCGAGCTCCCACTCGAAGCCGAAGAGGTTCTCCCAGTAGTTGTTGGACCACTGGACCGGCGTGGTCGTCCAGGTGACCTCCAGGCCGGACGTGATCGTGTCCGCGCCCTTGCCCGAGCCGTAGCCCTGCTTCCAGCCGAAGCCCTGCTCGACGAGGTCGGCGCCCTCGGGCTCCGGCCCCACGTACTTCTCCGGGTCCGCTGCGCCGTGCGTCTTGCCGAACGTGTGGCCGCCGGCGATCAGCGCGACGGTCTCCTCGTCGTTCATCGCCATCCGGTCGAACGTCTCACGGATGTCGTGCGCCGCCGCGAGCGGGTCCGGGTTGCCGTTCGGGCCCTCCGGGTTGACGTAGATGAGACCCATCTGGACCGCGCCGAGCGGCTGCTCGAGCTGACGGCCCTCCGTGTAGCGGTCGTCGCCGAGCCACTCCTTCTCGGGGCCCCAGTACACGTCCTCGTCGGCCTCCCAGACGTCGGGGCGCCCGCCGGCGAAGCCGAAGGTGTCGAAGCCCATGGACTCGAGGGCGACGTTGCCGGCGAGGACCATCAGGTCCGCCCAGGAGAGGGACTGGCCGTACTTCTGCTTGACCGGCCAGAGCAGGCGGCGGGCCTTGTCGAGGTTGCCGTTGTCCGGCCAGGAGTTGAGCGGCGCGAAGCGCTGCATGCCGGCGCCGGCGCCGCCGCGGCCGTCGGTCGTCCGGTAGGTGCCGGCGCTGTGCCAGGCGAGGCGGATCATGAACCCGCCGTAGTGCCCGAAGTCCGCGGGCCACCAGTCCTGCGAGGTCGTCATGACGTCCTCGAGGTCCTTCTTGACCGCGGCGAGGTCGAGCGCCTCGAAGGCGGCGCCGTAGTCGAAGTCGTAACCGAGCGGGTTCCCGACGGCGGGGTTCTTGGCCAGGATCCGCAGGTTCAGCCGGTTCGGCCACCAGCCGCTGTTCGTCGGCCCCTCGGTGGGGTGCGGGGCACGGTCGTACGAGAACGGGCAGCCGCCGGCGGCGGGCTCGTTCATCTCTCCAACTTCGGCGTCAGGCTTGTCAGACATTCAGGACCCTTTCGGGGTTCAGCGGTGGACTCGGGAACTGCAGGTGGGACAGAGGCCCCGGAAGACGACCTCGGCCTCGTCGATGACGAAGCCGTGGTCCTGTGACGGGGTGAGGCACGGCACGTCGCCGACGGCGCACTCGACGTCGGCGATCATGCCGCAGGATCGACACACAACGTGGTGGTGGTTGTCACCGACCCGTGACTCGTAGCGGGCGGTCGAGCCCGGCGGCTGGATCCGGCGGACCAGCCGGGCGTCGGTCAGCGCCTGCAGGACGTCGTAGACGGCCTGCTGCGAGACCTCGCCGAGGTCCTCACGGACCGCGCCGATCAGGGCGTTCGTGTCGGCATGGGGACGGGAGTACACGGCGGCCAGGACGGCCACCCGAGGACGCGTGACGCGCAGGGAGGCCCCGCGCAGCATCTCCTCGAGTTCGGGGGTCGCCAGCACTGTGGCGCAGTCTGCCACATGTTCTGGAACGAGTCCAGATTAGCCGCGACACCAGCGCGCCGACCGACAGATCCGCTGCCTGTCGATGGTGACCCCGAAGCCCGGTCGGACCGCCCGGGGCGTCGGCTCCCGCTGCGACACCCGCGAGACCGCGACGCACCAGCGCTTCCGCTTCCTGCGCGTGGCCCAGGTCACCTGCGACATCGGGGTGACGACGAACATCTGCGGGCTGCCGCGCCGGTGAGCTCGAAGTCGCGCCCTCGTCCGGACGTCGCACCAGATGCCCGCTGTCAGGTCGGGTTCGTGGGCCCGAGTCCGTCGGGCGATGTAGGTTCGGCGCCATGAGCCTGCCAGCAGCGTTCGGCCACCGAAGCGGTCGAGGTCGTCGCGTCAGCGCCCGGGCACCGATCGTCCTCGGGCTGCTGGTCGCGCTGCTCGCGCCGGCCGGCCTCGCGAGTGGCGCGGGCGAGACCTCCCCGACCCGCGCGGTGCGCCTGCACTACCGGCACATCGCGACGCAGGAGTTCCGCGCCGCCTACGCGCTGTTCACCCCGGCAGCCAAACGGCAGCTCGGGCCGTACGCGAGATGGAAGGCCGGCTACCGCGAGACCGGCCAGGTCACCGTGTACGACCTCCGCCGCTCCGGCGGCCGTGTCCGCTTCGGCCTGACCTCGTGCCGCAGCGACGGCGACCGGGAGGTCACGATCGAGGAGCGTTTCACCGGCATGTGGCCCGTCAAGAAGACCAAGGGCCGATGGTTCCTCGACGCGGGCGCGAAGATCACGCGGGTCTCCCGGCGCGAGACGACGAGCTGCCGGCTGCCGATCCCGTAGACCCGCGACCGCTCCGTCGTCCGCCACGCCTGCGGTCACCGGGCCCGGCTAGGCTCGCAGCCATGGCCACCACCACGCGGTCGAACACCGCGACCGTCCTCAGCCTTGTCGACGCGGTCAATCGGGCGGACTACGAGGCCCTGCACGCCGGCTACGCGGACGACGTCTGGGAGCGCTTCCCCGACGCGTCGGTCCATGGGCCCGCCGCCATCGTCGACTACTTCCGTGCCGCCCGCGCGGCATTCCCGGATCTCCACATCGACGTGCTGCACACCGCCGAACAGGGCGACAGCGTGTTCATGCGCTCCGAGATCACGGGTACCCACACCGGAGCGCCGTTCGGCGGTCTGCGGGCCACCGGGAAGGCGATTCGCGTCTCGGCCATCGACCACTTCACCATCGTGGACGGCAGGATGGCGTCGAACTTCGTGGTCTTCGACCAGATGGAGTTCGGACGTCAGCTCGGGCTGATGCCGCCCGACGGATCGGTGCCCGACCGTGCCCTGAAGACGGTCTTCAACGGCGTCACGGCGGTGCGCGCTCGCCTGGGGCGCTGACCCCGATCGAGCTCGGCGCCCCGTACACCCACGCCGGTAGGGTCGCGCCATGCCTGATCCTGAGCAGGTCCCCAAGATCGTCGCCGCCATCACGCTCGTCGCCGGCGTCGCCCTCGCGGCCGCTCCGCAGGTTGCGACGGGTCCGCTGGGTGTCGTCGACGACGCCCGCGGTATACGCGCCGTCGGGGTGGCCGACCTGCTGCTGGTCCCCGGTCTCGCGTCGGGGAGCGCGCCGTCGGCGTGGATGACCGGGCGCTGCGCGGTCAGCCTCATGCAGGCGACGTTCGTCGACGGTGCCGTCGGGCGGTCCAGCCGCCCAGGCGCGGCCCGTGCTGCCGCCGCGGTGCTCTTCGGACTCGCCCTGATGGACGGGATCACCGCCCTGCAGCTGCGGCGCGCAGGACGCTGAGCCACCGGCGCACGCGGACGGGTGACGCTCAGGCGCGCGCGGACGCCCCGCGTGGTATCGACGGCTCGTTCCTTTTAGGGCCGAAGCATCGGGCGCGCACGAGCTCGAGGGCCTCGGCGGTCACGTCCTGGAGCGGCCCGTCGGGGCGCCAGAGCCAGTCCATCATCAGCTCGCTGACCGCACCGCTGATCGCCAGGCCGGTGCGACGGCGCGCCGCCGGCGTCGGACCGGCGCGCGGTCCCAGCCAAGCTCCGAGCTGATCGGCGATGAGGCGGAAGGACGCCCGGCGGTGCTCCTCCATGGCCGTCGACACCCCGACGACGGCGACGAACTGCACGCGGGCACGGCGGGCGTCCTGGGCGTAGAAGCCGGTGAGCGCGGTGAGCGCGCGCTCGACCGCGGGCCAGGAGGCCGGTGGCGGACCCGCCGCTGCCACGAGCGCCGCGAGCTCGGCGGCCACCACCCGCTCCTCGACCGCGCGCAGCAGCGCCTCGCGATCGTCGAACTGCTCGTAGAACGCCCGGCGGGTGCAGCCGGCCTGCGCGATCACGTCCGAGACGGACACCTCGTCGTAGGGCCGGGTACCGAACAGCTCCAGGCCCGCGTCGAGCAGGGCCTCACGGCGCGCGGCGGCCCGCTGCGCTGCGGTGCGGCCGGCGTACGTCCGGCCGGCGGCCGCGACGGGGCCGCCGCTCATCGGCACGCGGCGACGCGCCGCTGGATCCGCACGGTCCGCCCGGAGGCGGTACGGCCCCGCAGGACGACCGTGACCTTCGCGGCCCTCGTGTCCGGCAGCCGGACGCGGACCCTGCGGGTCGAGAGCCGTGTCGTGCGGGCGCGACGCCCGCCGACCGTCGTCCGCAACCCGCGCAGGCCACCGCGCGGCAGCGTCAGGACGACCGACCGGCGCGGCGTGCAGCTCCGGGGGACCGACGGCAGGGCCGGGGGCGCGCCGGCCGGCACCGGGACCTGCCCGCGGCGCGCGTCCGCGAGCCGGCGGCAGACCGGGTCGTCCGGTCCGGCGCAGCGCTTCACCCGCACATCCTTGAACCAGAACGCCCCGAGCTCGCCAGGTGTCGCGATGTCGGGCGAGCCCTCGTTGCCGAATCCGGCCTCGGCGCCGAGCCGGTAGGAGAACTCCGGTTGCGTGGTGAGCCGCAGCAGGTACGGCTCGGGCGGCCCGCCGTCACGGAGCACGTCCGTGACCGTCCGGCCGTTGACCGTCACCACGTGACGCGCGCCGAGCTGGACGACCTCGATCTCGTCGTAGTCCGGGAAGGCGGAGAGCTTCTGCCAGCGGGCCGCGTACTGGCCGAAGTAGCCGCCGGCGCCGTACTCACCGACCGAGCGCAGCTGGATCTCTTGTCCCCCTCGGTCGCCAGTGACGCCGAGGTAGATCCCGGCGTTGTCGGTGATGCTCTCGCGGCGCAGCCGGAAGCGCAGGACGGCGTCGCGTAGCGTCTCACGCGAGGTCAGCGTGCACGGGCTGATGTCCGCCTCGTTGCCCGTGCGGACCTGTGTCGCCGCCCCGTCGCGCAGCGCGCAGCCGGACACGTCCCAGCCGTCGAACGACGTGCCGTCGAAGAGCGTCTGCATCCCCTCGATCGCCGGCGGCGCCGCGACCGGCACCTTCGCGCCGGTGCCCGTGACGTCCACGGAGTTGATCCTGAGCACCCCCGGCAGGCCGGCCTCGGCCTTCAGGAAGAGCTCCGGCGCGCGCTCCTGCAGACGGCGGGTGATCGGCAGGACGACGAGCCGGTAGCACCCGCCGAAGCCCAGCGAGCTGAGCCGCGAGATCTCCTGCGGCTGACCGGCGGCGATGTCCGTCGTCGCCATGAGCGGCGCGCCGTCCGGGCCGTCCTGGCGGATGCTGATGTACGTCGGGGGCTCGATCCGCTCCGGGGTCAGCAGCGGCCCGGCGCTCGGCGGCAGCATCGAGGAGTCGGCGCCGGCGACGCACGCGCGGACGGCGAACCCGTCGGCGCGGCGCAGGTCGACACGCCCGAGCGAGATCGCGTCGCCCGGGTCGAGCGCGACGGCGCGGTCACGCTCGCCGGTGTCCTGGTCCCCGGCGGGGACGACGTCGGGCGAGCCGGCGACCGGGTCGCCGAGGTCGGCCTCCATGCGCGCGTAGCGCAGCGGGACGACGCCCCGGCTCGAGACCAGCTGAACGTCGAGGCGGTCACCGGCCTGCCAGCCGGCGGCGGTGACCTCCGCGAACGTCGGCAGCGTCGCGACGCCGGCGCAGTCCCCCTCCGGGAGCCGCCGCGGCTTCGTGCGAGGACCCTCGAGGACCGCGCCGCGCGCGCCGACGAGGAATCGGCCGGCGACGGCCACCGTGTCGCACCTCGCGCCGGTCATCTCGTAGGCCACCCGGTCGCCGAGGTCCACCGGGCCGTGGGCGGTGCTGCGCAGCTCGGCCTGCGCCGGGGCGGCGGCGAGCAGCAGCACGAGTGCGACCGCGGCGGTCGTGAGGCGTCTCATGCGCGGTCCTTCTTCGGGGCGGGCCGGACGGGCGTGGCGGCGATGGCGTGGGCGATGCGCCGGGCGTTGGCCATGATCGTGTTGGTGGGGTTGAAGCCGGGGAACGTCGGGAAGGTCGACGCGTCGGCGACGTACACGCCCTCGACCTCGTGCAGGGCGCCGGACGCGTCGCAGACCGAGCTCCGCGGGTCGTCGCCCATCCGCGCCGTCCCCGCCAGGTGCGCGGTCATCGGCAGCGCGGTCGAGATCAGCGGGTACGGGATGATCGCCGCGCCGAGGGCCCCGCGCACACGGGCGTGCATCGCCTCGAGCCGCGCGCCCAGCAGCACCGCGGCGGCCTTCTCGTGCTGGTGCGGGCTGTAGGTGATCCGGGCGGCGGGGAAGCCGTGCACGTCGCGGACCCGCGGGTCGAGGTCGACGCGGTTGCGCGCCTGCGGCAGGTCCTCCCCCACGAGCTGGGACCCGGCGATCCGCCGGTGCAGCACACCGAGGCGCATGAGCTCCTTGTGGGCGCGCCCCCACCCGACCGCGCCGGCGTACAGGCCGGCCTCGGCGAAGAGCGGGAGCCCGCCCGCGACCTGGACGAGCCCGCCCTTGACCCACGGCACGCCGAGCGCCGTGACCTCGGGCCCGCGGAACGGGCCCATGAGATCGTCCATCTGCAGCGGGTTGGACTGCGAGCGGTTGGGGTGGACGTCGTCGGGCAGCAGCGCCGCCGCCAGCGTGAAGTTGTGGAACATCATGTTGCGCCCGACCTGCCCCGAGCGGTTGCCCAGCCCGTCGGGGTGCGTGTCGCTGCGGCTCATCAGCAGCAGCCGCGCGGTGTTGATCGGGCTGCCGGCCAGGACGACGGTGGTCGCGGGCAGACGCTTCTTGCGGCCCTTCCCGTCGACGTAGCGGACGCCGGTCACCCGCTTGCCGTTGCGGGTGGTGTCGACGCGGTACACGAGCGCCCGCGCGAGGACGCGCACCTTCCCCGAGCGGACCGCCGGGTTGAGGTAGGAGACGAGCGCGTCACCCCGCGCGTTGACCGGGCAGCCGAACCCCGAGCACAGGCCGCACGACGTGCAGGCCGGCCGCCCGGCGTACGGCACGGAGTTCACCGCCGCGGGCTGGGGGTAGGCGTCGTACCCCACCCCGTCCGCCGCCTCGCGCAGCAGCTGCCCGACGTACGACACGGGGTTCGGGGGCATGTCGTAGCCGCGTGAGCGCGGAGCCTGCTCCCGGGTGCGCGCCGGTGTCGCGTCGAGGTCGCCCTGCACGCCGATCCTCCGCTCGACCGCGTCGTAGTGCGGGGCCAGGTCGTCGTAGCCGATCGGCCAGTCCGCCACCTGCGCCCCGGCCACCGGGCCGAGGTCGCTGCGCATCGTGAAGTCCTGCTTCCAGAATCGCGGGAACTTCGCGTTGTAGTGCAGCGTCGTGCCGCCGACCGCCGCGCCGAGCTGCCCGAGCGCGCCCTGGGCCGAGCGCGCCATCCCGTCGGCGGCCTCCTCCTGCGTGCGCGCGGTGTACGGCTCGAGCAGTCCGTCGGGGAAGCCGAGCTGCCTCGCGGACTTCAGCTCGTCTGAGCTGTAGCGCGTGCCGAGCTGGTTGCTCGGCTTCTTCCCGAAGCCGGCGCGGAGGTTGCGTCCGCGCTCCAGGACGGTGACCGACCAGCCGCGACGGGCGAGCTCGTGCGCGACGACGCTGCCCGCAGCGCCGGATCCGATGACGACGGCCTCACGCGTCACGGCGGGCCTCCTGAAGGACGGGCTGCACCGCGTCGCGCAGTGGCGAGGCGTTGCCGTCCGCGCGCACGAGCAGGTTGTGGACGAGCTCCGACGAGCCGCCCATGGCGGAGAGCTTGAGCAGCTCCTCGAACGGCAGCGGCAGGTTCTCCAGCACGGCGGTCGTCCCCGGCAGCGGGCCGGTCTCGATCTGCGCGCGTGACCAGCCGCGGGGCTGCACGTCGCCGTCCCAGACCGCGAGCTTCCAGCCGACGAGGTCCTTGTTGCCTCCGTACTCGGGTGCGCCGTACATCAGCTGCCAGGTGTGCGGCCAGGCGACCTCGACGAGCGCGTCCACCTGTGGGCCGAGGCCTTGTCGCAGGCGCAGCTCGCGCTCCGTGACCGTCTGGTCGGCGAACCCGACGGCGGCGAGGGCGCCGAGCCCGTCGCGGTAGAGCCGCTGCCAGCCGGGCACGGGTCCGTTGCGCTCGAGCTCCGCCCGGCCGCCGGAGCCCTCGATGCGCAGCCGCCAGGCGCGCTCCTCATAGCGGTCGAGCGTGAGGAACTGCGCGAAGTCGTTGCGGCTCGCACCGGCCCGGTCGCTGAACGGCCCGCCCGCGTAGATGCGCGGCGGCGAGACGGCGAACGCACCGAGCAGCGCGTCGATCGCCTCGGCGCAGCCGCCCTGGACGGCGCCCGGATCCTGGTCGGCCGGGATGAAGACGTCGACAAGCGCCCGTAGCTGGCGGAGCTCCTCGTCGGTGAGGAAGGCGGCCTTCCCCGGCTCGACGGCGACGGCGACCCCGCCGTCCCCGAGCGTGGAGGCCGCGAACACGGCCATCGCCGTCCCGCTCGCGACCTTGAGCGCCTCCCGGCGCGTCGTCCCCTGCTGCCCCATGACCCATGCTCCTGACGATGACCCTCGATCCGGTGCGGAGCGTAGACGATCGGAGATGGTCGTGTCTCGCTTTCGCGGACGGCACGGTGGGGCGGACGGAGCCCAGGGCGAAGGGCGCGCGGGCACCCGACGACCACGCGGAAAGTGCACGTCAGCCGGATGACGGTTCACCGGCCGAACTGGACGTCGGGCCCACTCCCTGTAGACCCGACGTCCCAAGTCTGCGGCCACATCCATGTGGCCTGCTTCCCGTATCGGCCGACGGCGGTCGCCACCTTGCGCACGTGACCGATTTCGGTGGACGGCGGGCGGTTCACGCCACCAGGCGCGCGTGGTGGTCTGAGGGGTCACCCAGCCGCGAGTAGGAGTCAGCTCTCGCGCCGCATCGCGAGGATCGACGCCGCGATCTCGGGGCCCTTGTACTCCTCGATGAAGTGCCCGACGTCGGGGAAGCGGTGCGTGTCGTCGCGCATCCGCGGAAGGGCCTCGTGCCACTGGGCCACGACCGAGGGCTTGCCGCATGCGTCCCACTCACCGAAGTAGCCGCAGACCGGGAGGTCGCGGCCCGCCGGTCCCCACGCCTCGGCGAGCGTGCGCTGGATGCGGGTGTAGAACCCGTGGTTGTCCTGGACGCCGCGCCGCGCGTCGGTGTACCGGTAGCCGTGGCCCCAGACCGGCGTCTGACGGACCTGGCGCTTGGAGCTCCGCGCGTTTGCGCGTCCGCGGAGCATCTGGGAGAACACGTACTCGGGGCGGTCCACGTCGATCTTCCGCCGGGCGTGGGCGAACGTCCACCGCGCGATCGCGCGGACGAACGGCAGCGTCGTCTGGGGGTGCGCGTGCAGGACCACCGCGGCCGCGACCCCGCCCCAGACCCGGTCGGGGATCAGGCGCGGCGTCAGGAACCACGGCAGCCAGGGGAAAGGGAAGTTCCTGTAGGTGTGGCCGTCCGGGGGCATCGGGAACACGGTCGAGTTCATCACCACCAGGGCGCTCACCCGCTCCGGGTCCTCGAGCAACGCGCCGATGCCGATCGGCCCGCCCCAGTCGTGTACGACCAGCGTCACGTCCTGCAGGTCGAGATGCCGGACGAGCTGGACGAGGTTCGCGGCGTGATGGACGTCCACCATCTCGAAGTCCGCCTGGTCGGACAGCCCGAACCCGACGTGGTCGAGGGCGACGATCCGGACGGGCTCACCCGAGGCGAGCAGCGCGTCGCGGATCCCGCGGTAGGTGTAGGAGCACTCCGGGTTGCCGTGGACGAAGAGCACCGTCGGGGTCGGCGTCCCACCGGGTGAGGTCTCGTGGTCGGAGTAGAAGAGCTGCTTGCCGGCGTCGAGGCCCTCGGGGATCGTGAACCAGCGTTCGCTCCCCGGCGGGCAGTAGTCGTCCGGCGGGGTCTGCAGGGGCGAGGACGTCGGGACGATCATGTCCCGATGCTGTCAGGAGCCGGAGCTGCACAGCCGATTCCCTGTGTGACCCTCCTCACCTAGACTGGCGCTGCGTGTTCGGCTCGGTCGCGAGGTCCCGCCTCTCCCCCCGCGTGACGATGGGTGTCCTCGTCGCGGTCGTCCTCATCGCGCTCGTCGCGTTCGCCGGCGTGCTCGTGAGCTCGGAGCGCTCGGCCCGCGGCGACCTGGAGGAGCGCTTCAGCGACCGCGGGGTCGCGAGCGCGGAGCTGATCGCCTCGCTGTTCGAGTCCGCATCCGGGACCGCGCAAATGGCGAACGCGGAGCGCTACGGCGGCGCCGAGGTCAGCGCGGACGCGCTCGCCCGCCGGGCGAACGACGCGGACAACCGCTACCTCCTCGTGCTCGATGCGTCAGGTGAGGTCCTCGGAGGGTCGCCCGGAGTCACGCCGCGCGTACGCCGGATGCTCGCCGCCCGCCCGCCGTACATCCGGGCTGCCCTCGCGGGCCGCGTCTTCACGCTGTCCGGGGTCGAGTCGGGGGAGGACGGACGCCCGGAGTTCGTGTACTCCCAGACGTTCGAGACGTCCTTCGGACGGCGGGTGCTGGTGGCCGGGCTCGACGGCCGGCTGATCGGCGCCTTCATCGCAGGGTCGCTCCGGCGTCTTCCGCGCGTGCGGGACGCGCGCATCTTCGTGGTCGACGCGTCCGGCACGGTGGTCGCTTCCCCGTCTCGCGCGCTCCGGGTCGGTCAACGGGTCGACGACGCTCCGCTCCTGGCGGCACTGCGGCGGAGCCGGTCAGGACGGATCGGGGACCGGCATTTCACGTCGCACCCCATCGCGGGGACGCCGTGGCGGGTCGTGCGGACCGCGCCCAACAGCTCGCTGTTCGCGTCGGTGAGCGGCCTGAACCGCTGGGGGCCGTGGGCGCTCTTCGCCGCGTTCGCCATCAGCGCGCTCGCGGGCCTCGCCCTCGGCCGCCGCATCCTGCGGTCAGCCGTCGCCCTCGACGCGGCCAACGCGCGACTCGCGTCCACGAACGCGACGCTGGCCGTCCGCGCGCGTGAGCTCGCGGACGTCAACGACGCGCTCGAATGGACGAACACCGAGCTCGGACGGTCCAACACGGAGCTCGAGCACTACGCCTCCATCGCTTCCCACGACCTGCAGGAGCCCCTGCGCAAGATCCAGATGTTCGCCGAGCGACTGACCTACCACGACGCCGAGAACCTGTCCGAGCGCAGCCGCGACTACCTCGCCCGGATGAGCGGCGCCGCCGGCCGCATGCAGGATCTGATCGACGGCCTGCTCTCGTACTCACGACTCGCCCGGCAGGAGGGTCCACGCGCAGACGTCGAGCTCGACGTCCTCGCCCGCGACGTCGTCGGCGATCTGCGGCTGGCGATCACGGACGCCGGCGGACGGGTCGAGCTCGGCTCGCTCCCGAGCGTCGCGGCCGACCCGGTCCAGATGCGCCAGTTGCTGCAGAACCTCATCGCCAACGGGTTGAAGTTCCGCCGTGAGGACGTCGCTCCCGTCGTCCGCGTCGAGGGCACCTCGGACGAGGACACGGTGACCGTCAGCGTCAGCGACAACGGCATCGGGATCGAGTCGCGGTTCGCGGACCGCATCTTCGAGGTGTTCGAGCGCCTCCACCCCCGCACCGCCTACGAGGGGACGGGCGTCGGGCTCGCCGTCTGCCGACGCATCGCCGAGCGTCACGGTGGCGCCATCTCCTTCACGAGCGTGCCCGGTGAAGGCTCGACCTTCACCGTCACGCTGCCCCGCCACGCCACCCTTGTCGCTGCCACCCCGCCGCATCAGCAGAGAGACCCACGTGCCGTCACGCCCTAAGCGCGAACCGCTCATCCTCCTCGCCGACGACGACGAGGACGACCGACAGCTCACCTCGGAGGCGCTCGGCGAGGCGCAGGTGTCGAGCGAACTGCGCTGCGTCAAGGACGGGGAGGAGCTGCTGGACTACCTGTGCCGCCGCGGGGACTACGGACCGGGCGGCCGTGACGCGACCCCGCCCGGCGTCATCCTGCTCGACCTCAACATGCCGCGCATGGACGGGCGGGAGGCCCTGTCGAAGATCAAGTCGGATCCGGACCTGCGCCGGATACCCGTCGTGGTGCTCACGACCTCCCGCGCCGAGGAGGACATCGTTCGCAGCTACGAACTCGGCGCGAACTCGTTCATCACCAAGCCACCGACGTTCACCGGGCTCGTCGAGGTCGCGCGTGGCTTCGCACGCTACTGGCTCGAGGTGGCGGAACTGCCCGAGCCGCGGCCGGTCTAGCAGTCCGGCCTCTCGCCGCAGCTGACGGCGAGGATCGCGACATCGTCGAGGAGCTGTCCGCCGTTGCACCTCTCGACCTCGCTGATCAGCGCGTCGAGCGCTCGCGAGTCGTCCTGGTGCAGCTGCCCCGCCACGGACTCGAGGAACGTCATCAGCCCGTCGAGACCCAGCCGCTCCCCGCCGCGGCCGGCGGCGAAGCCCTCGTAGATCCCGTCCGTGTAGAGCATGAGCGACCACGCACCACCGAGTTCGACCTCGGCAGCGGGCCACTCCCCGCCGACGTCGATGCCGAGCAGGGGACCGGTAGGGCACGCGTCCAGCAGCCGGATGCTCTCGGTGGTGAACGCGATCGGCGGCGGATGGCCGGCCAGCCGGACCGTCGCGCGGCAGCGACCGGGTTCGATCGCGACGTCGGCGACCGAAGCGAAGACCCCGGGCCGCTCCTGCTCGTGCATGAGGACGCGGTCGAGGATCGGCAGCAGAGCGTCCTGCGCCACGCCTGCGAGAACGAGCGTGCGCCAGGCCATACGCAGGCGGACGCCGAGCGCGGCCTCGTCGGGGCCGTGCCCGCACACGTCGCCGACCATCACGCGCACGGTCCCTTCCGCGTCCTCGACGACGTCGTAGAAGTCACCGCCCAGGAGGGAGCGACCGCTGCCAGGACGGTAGGCGGCCGTCACGCCGATGCGTGGGTCGGTGACGATCGACGCCGGCAGCAGGCCGCGCTGCAGGCGCGCGTTCTCGGCCTCGTAGGCATGCGCCATCGCGAGCTCCTGACGCGCGCGCTCACCGGCCTTGCGCTCGACGGCGTAGCGGATCGCGCGGCGCAGCGTGCCCGCGTCGATGCGACCCTTGACCAGGTAGTCCTGCGCGCCGGCACCGAGGGCGGCGACGCCGCGCTGCTCGTCGCTGTCCCCGGTGAGGACGACGACGGCGACGGCCAGATCCGCGCCCGCGACCCGCTCGAGTGCCTCGAAGCGCCGCGCGTCGGGCAGTCCCAGATCGAGCAGCACGCAGTCGAAGTGCTCCTCGACGAGGCGACGCTCGGCCTCGGCGAGCGTCGGGGTGGACGTCACGCCGACCTCGGGCCACGCTTCGAGCAGGTCGCAGACGAGAATGGCGTCGTCCTCGTCGTCCTCCACGAGGAGCAGCCGGGTCTCGAGGGCGTCGGCGTGTGGGGCGGCGGCCGACGCGTCGGTCATCAGCTGGACCGTACCGCTTCCCTAACGTTCGACGACCACGGTCGTCGCCTTGACGACGGCAGAGGCGGTCACGCCGGGTTCCAAGCCGAGTTCGTCCGCTGCCTCGCGCGACATCAGCGACACGATCCGGAACGGGCCACAGGCCATCTCGACCTTGGCCATCACGCCGTCGCGCTCGACCGCGACGACGACCCCCTGCAGACGGTTGCGGGCGCTGCTCTGCCCAGCGCCTGTCGTGCGCTCGCGCAGCAGCTGCGCGAGATCCGCTGCAGGAAGGATGCGGCGGTCCGCGTCGTCGCGCAGGAACGTCACGCGCCCAGCCCGCTCCCAGCGGCGCAGCGTGTCGATGCTCACGCCGAGTGCCGTGGCGGCGGTGCCGATGGGGACGTGCTGGTCAAGGCTCACGGAGGGGCTCCTGGGAATCGTCGAAGACGTGCACCGCGCCGAGCGGTGCCGTCAGGGTGACACGGGAGCCGCGCTGCGGAACGGTTCGGCCACCGGCGCTGTCGGGCTGGGCGAAGACGCTGAGCCCCCCGACCTGCAGGCGGGTCCGGCCACCCTCGTCGACGGCGGACTCGACCGTGCCGTCGATCGTCCACGCGTCCGGCGTGCCGTCGACGGCCAGGCGCCACGGGTGGGTGCCGAGCTGTACGGGGCCGCGGACCGCGCGCGTGGTGCGGGCGGTCGCGCCGCCGGGCAGCTCGAGGGCGCTCCCGGAGCCGTCCGCCCGGCCGACCGCGTCGACGATGTCGCCGCCGGTGAAGGTGACGACGAACGGCGCAGCGGGTTGTGCGGCGAGCGCCGAGGCGGTGTCGAGCTGCAGCAGGCGGCCGCCGACGATCACGCCGATGCGGTCGGCGAGGACCAGGGCGTCGCGGTGGTCGTGGGTCACGACGACGGTCGGGAGGCCGAGCTCGACGAGCAGGTCGGCGAGCTCGGTGCGGACCTGCAGCCGCGTGTCGGTGTCCAGGGCCGAGAGGGGCTCGTCGAGCAGGAGCACCTGCGGGTCGCGGGCGAGCGCCCGCGCCAGGGCCACGCGCTGACGCTCCCCACCGGAGAACGTCCCGGGGCGCGACGCCGCGAGGTGGGGGATCCCGAAGCGTTCGAGGAGCGCGTCGGCCGCGCCGGGGTCCCCGCCGCCGAAGGCGACGTTCGCGCGGGCGCTGAGGTGGGGGAAGAGCGCGTAGTCCTGGAAGACCATCCCGACGGACCGCGCCTGCGGAGGAAGGTGCAGGCCATCGCCGGCCCACGTGGCCCCGTCGGCGACGATGCGGCCACGCCGCATCCGGGCGAGCCCGGCGATCGCCCGCAGGACGGTCGTCTTGCCGGCCCCGGACGGGCCCACGAGCGCGACGGTCTGTGCCCCGACCTCGAAGGCGGCGGTGACGGTCAAGGCGGGGAGGGCTACCTCGAGGTCGACGGCCAGGTGCGCCATGCGGTCACCGCCTTGTAGGCCAGGAGGACGACCGCGCTGAGCGTCACGAGCAGGACACCGATCGCCAGTGCGGCGTCGAAGTTGGCGTCGAGTTGCTCGTAGACGGACAGCGTGAGTGTCTGCGTCTCGCCGCGGACGCTGCCCGCGAAGACGATGGTCGCGCCGAACTCGCCGAGCCCGCGCGCGAAGCTGAGGACCCAGCCGGCGACCAGTCCGGAGAGCGCCAGCGGCAGCGCGACCCTCCGGAAGGTCCGGGCCGGGCTCGCTCCGAGGGTGCGTGCCGCGTCCAGCAGGGTCGGGTCCACGCTCTCGAACGCGCTGATCGCCTGACGCAGGTAGAACGGCGCCGCGACGAAGGTGATCGCCAGCACCACGGCCCACTCGGTGAACGGCAGGATGATCCCGGCGTCGCGCAGCTGGTCGCCGACCAGGCCCATCGCGCCGAAGGCCGACAGCAGCGCGATGCCGGCGACCGCGGGCGGCAGCACGAGCGGAAGCTCGAGCAGCGTCACGATCAGCGCGCGACCACGGAAGCGGCGGGTGGCCAACAGGTACGAGGCCGGCGTCCCGACCCCGAGGACGAGCGCGTTGCTGATCGCGTTCGTGCGCGCGGTGACCTCCAGGGCGTCCCGGACACTCGGGTCGCCCAGCAGGGACGGCACCCGGCGCAGGGGGGCCTCCACGAGCAGGGCGATGACCGGGATCGCGACGAGGAGCGCTGCCAGGAGCAGACAGGTACCGCAGATCACGGCGAACGCCGCACGGCGGGCGACGCCGGCGAGACCGCCACCCGTCAAGACGCCTACTTCCTCGCCTTCTTGCGCGCCGGGACCCCGAAGCCCTCGGCACGGAGCAGGCGGCGGCCGCGGTCGGACAGGACGCGGTCGACGAAGGCCTTCGCGCCGGAGGCGTCGACGCCGTCGCGCCTGACGATGCAGAGGTCGTAGCGGGTCTGCGACCGCGCGAACGTGGGCAGGTTGATCCGCTCGACGCGGTCGCCGGCGAGACGCGCGTCGGTGACGTACGCGAGGCCGAGGTCGGCCGATCCGAGGGCGACCTTCGCGGTGATGCCGGTGACGTTCGACTCGCTGCTGACCTTGTTCTTGGCGAGGTCGTCACTGAGGGCGAGGCGATGGAGCATCCGCCGTGAGTATGCGCCGACCGGCACGCCCGGTGTCCCGATCGCGACCCCCAGGCCGCCGCGTGTGAGGTCGTAGATCGAGCGGATCTTCGCGGGGTTGCCCTTCGGGACAATCACGACGAGGTTGTTCGTGGCGAAGGTCCGCGGGGTCTGGCACCGCCCTGCCTTCGCGAGCGCCTTCGGTTCCCGGGGGCTCGCGGAGGCGTACACGTCGGCGGGCGCGCCCCGCTCGATCTGGAGTTGCAGCGTGTTGGAGCCGGCGAAGTTGAACTTCGGGCGGCCGTCGATCCGCGGGAAGGCCTCGCGCAGCGAGGCGGCGGCGTAGACGCTGAGCGCCGACGCGGGGGACGGCACCGCGAGGGCGACGCTGCTCGCGAGCAGCGTGAGCGTGCATGCGGGGACGAGGGTGCGTCTTCCGCGCGTGACCGCCCGCGCTGCGTTGCCTATGCATTGCATCGGCAACAAGCCTAGCGCAGCGATCCGCGAGCAAGGAAGGGTCGGACCACGGCATCGGATTCTCGGTCTACGGACCTGGTAGGCCGACGACACCGGCGACCATCACCCAGATCGCCTCGGCCAGGTCGTCGGCAGAGGGCCGGGGTGACTGCTCCAGCGCGCGGGCCAGCACCAGCGCCACGCCACCCATGAGCATCGCGCCGGCGTGGGCGCAGTCGAGCTCGGGCGGCAGCTGACCGGCACGCTGCGCCTCCCCGAGGTTCAGCGCCGACGCACGGGCGGCACCCTGGAGCCGCACGGCGTCGACGCGCGCTATCGCACCGTCCACCCCGGCACGGGCGAGCAGCACCTTCGCGAGCGGCTGCTCGTAGTAGAACTGCACCGCGCGCCGAACGCGCTCGCGCTCCCGCGTCGCCCAGTCCCCGACGTCACCCAGATCGGCGAACAGGACCTCTGCGTCGTAGCGGTCGTGAAACGCCTCGACGACCGCCGCCAGGAGCGCCTCTTTCGATGGGAAGTGGTGGTAGAGCCCGCCCACCGAGATCGCCGCCGCGGCGGCCACCCGGTCGACGTCCAGGGTCCCGTGCTCGGCGACCAGCTGCTGCTCGGCCACGGCGAGCAGGCGCTCGCGAGTGCGCTGGCCACGGCTGCTCACGGCCCCAGCATACGCACTTGACAGATGAAACCGAACCTGGTTCGGTTTGCGGATGGACACCTACGAACATCTGAGCTACGAGCAGACCGGGCCTGTCACCGTGATCACGATCGACCGGCCGCAGCGGATGAACGCGATCGGCCCGCAGACCCATCGAGAGCTCATCGCCGCCTGGACCCGCTTCCGCGACGACGAGACCCAGCGCGTAGCCGTCCTCACCGGCGCCGGGTCCGAGGCGTTCTGCGCGGGCGGCGATCTCCAGGCCGCCTGGGCCGACGAGGGGCTGCTCCCGCACGACCGCGCCGAGCTCGACGCCCACGCCCGCGGTGAGCGCCCGGGGCTGCTCGGCCCGAGCCGCTGGACCGATCTGCACAAGCCCACGATCGCTGCGGTCAACGGTGTCGCCTACGCGGGCGGCCTGGAATGGGCCTGCTGGACGGACATGGCGATCGCCGACGCCCACGCCACCTTCGGCGTCACGTGTCGCCGCTGGAACATCGGCCTCGCCGACGGCGGCACCCAGAGGCTGCCGCGGATCGTCGGCTACCGTCGCGCGATGGAGCTGATCATCACCGGCCGCGTCATCGACGCCGACGAGGCCCTGGCCATCGGCCTGGTCAACGAGGTCGTCCCGTCCGGGACCTGCGTGGACCGCGCCGTCGCCCTGGCCCACCGCATCGCCGCCCTCCCGCAGCCCGCGATCCACTCCGATCACGAGGCCGTCGTCCGCGGTTTCGGAGAATCGCTGGACGAGGGTCTGCGCATCGAGGCCGAGTGCTTCAACCGCCTCGTCGACACCCCCGAGATCCGCGAAGGACTACGTCGCTTCAACGAACGCGACCACCCCGACCGCGACCGCGCGACGGCACCCCTCACGCCGGGACTGGAGCGGATCCGATGAGCACGAGCACCGACAACGAGCACCCGTACGAGACCATCGCGTACGCCCGTGACGGGGTCGTCGCGAAGATCACGCTCAATCGACCCGAGCACCTGAACACGATCGTCCCACCGATGCCCGACGAGGTGGAGCACGCAGTCGCGGTCGCGACGTATGACCGCGACGTGAAGGTGATCGTGCTGCGCGGCGCGGGCCGGGCCTTCTGCGCCGGCTATGACTTCGGCGGCGGCTTCAAGCACTGGGGCGACATGATGGAGACCGACGGGCGCTGGGACCCCGGCAAGGACTTCGTGGCCGCGACAGCGCCGCAACTGGCCCCGACGCAGAAGCTGATGTCCATCTGGCGCTGCCCCAAGCCGGTGATCGCCCAGGTGCACGGCTGGTGCGTGGGCGGCGGCAGTGACTTCGCGCTGTGCGCCGACCTCGTCGTCGCCAGCGACGATGCGGTGATCGGCACCCCGTACAGCCGGATGTGGGGCGCCTACCTGTCGGCGATGTGGATCTACCGCCTGGGCCTGGCCAAAGCCAAGGAGCACGCACTGACCGGCCGGCCCCTGACGGGCCGCCAAGCCGCAGACATCGAACTGATCAACCAGGCGGTCCCGTTCGCCGAGCTCGAATCGACGGTCGCCAAGCTCGCCGCCGACCTGGCGCGCATCCCCGCATCTCAGCTGGCGGCCATGAAGCTCTGCGTCAACCACGCCTACGAGAACATGGGACTCGCGTCGGCGCAGACGCTCGGCCCCATCCTCGACGGCCTCATGCGCAACACACCCGACGCACTGGGCTTCATCGACAAGGCCGAGCGCGACGGGGTCCGCGCGGTCATCACCGAGCGCGACGGCCCGTTCGGCGACTACAGCCAGGCACCCCCGGAGATGCAGCCCGACCCCAGCCACATCATCGTGCTCTGATGCCGCGCGCGGCGAGCAGCCCCGTCCGCTCGCCTGGTCACCGCCGACTCGGACGAAGGTCGACGCCGGGAATCGGGTCGCCGTGCGGGTCGTGGGTGGGGTATCCGAGCTTGGCCGCGATCCGGGCTTCGAGGTCCTCGCTGATGACGTGCTCCAGCGCTTCGGCCTCCTGACGCGCCTGCTGCGGCGGAACGTCGAGGAACTCGACGAGGTAGAGCTCGAGCAGACGGTGGTGACGCACGACCTCCAGCGCAATCCTCTCCCCCGTCTCGGTGAGCGTCACGCCCTTGTACGGGGCGTGGGTCGCGAGGCCGAGGTCGGCCATCCGCCTGACCATCGCCGACGCGGAGCCCGCCGTGACGCCGAGCCGGTTGGCCAGCTCGTTCGTGCCGACGGTGCCGTCGCCGCGCTGCTGCAGGGCGTAGATCGCCTTGGCGTAGTTCTCGACGGCCTTGCCGTGGTGGCCGTGCGCGGACGAGGTCGCCATCAGGTCGCGAGGCCGGTCACGAACATGATCGCGATGCCGGCCAGGAGCCCCCAGACCACGCGCGGGGTGAGGTGACCGCGGTCGCCGTCGCGCAGCGTCGGAGCGAGCTGGACGATGACCTGGACGATCGCGCCCGCGCCCGCGCCGAACAGGAAGGCGGCCAGTGACGCGTTGAACGCCGACGCGCCGATCCACGCGCCGAGGACCGCGGGCGCGCCGGCGAGCAGGCCCAGGCCGGCGAGCCGTCTGAGGGAGGGCTTGTCGTTGGCGATCGGCGCGACGACGGCGAGCCCCTCAGTGGTGTTGTGCAGCGCGAAGCCGACGACCAGCGCCGTGCCGAGCGCGAGCGCTCCGGTCGCGTACGCGGACCCGATCGCGAGGCCCTCGCCGAGGTTGTGCATCCCGATGCCGAACGCGACGAGGAAGGCGAGGTGGCCGCCGTCGGCGCCGGCCGCCTTGGCCCGCGCGCGCCGCGCGTTCAGCCACGAGCTGACGCCGGTGAGCGCCAGGTACATGGAGATCGCGCCGATGAACACGAGGGCGGTCCCACCGAACGCCTGCGAGCCGGTCGCGCCGAGCTCCATGCCCTCGAGCGTCGCGTCGACACCGAGGAACGCGAGCAGACCGACCGTCACGGCCATCACGAAACGCATCACGTGCGGCTTCACGCGCCGCAGCCACGGCAGCCAGAGCATGCCCAGCGCCACCGGGATGACGCCGACGTAGATGCCGAGCAGCGCCATCAGCCCGTAGAAGGACAGGTCGGCGTCCGGCGTCTGCGTCGCGGCGTCGACCGCGTGGAGGATCGTGCCCCCCGTCGAGGTCAGCAGGCCGACCTCGTAGTTCTCGCCCTCCACCCATGGGTGCTCGATGCGGATCTTCTCCGAGCCGAGCTTGCCGATCTGGCTTTCGGCCCCGGTGAACGTGGCGAACGCGTCGTTGACGGTGACCTGGGCGACGCTGACTGCGTCCGGCCCGTCGTTGCGGATCGTCAGCTCGATCACGCCCGGCTCGAGGACTGTGCGGTCGATCGCCAGTTCCTCCAGCGGGGGGCCGTTGCGCTCACCGAGGCCCGGGCCACCGAGCGCGGCGAAGCCGCCGATCAGGCCGAGTGCCAGCAGCAGCGGGATCAGGCCGAGCGCCCAGCGGGGCAGCCCTGCGCCGGGCCTGTGGGAGAGCGTCGAGGCCTCCATCTCAGCCCTCCCGCCCGGTCGAGGCGGACAGGTCGCAGACGAGCTTGCCGTCGCGGCCGCGCTCGCAGACCTCGAAGAGCGACTGCCAGCCGAGCTCGGTGAACTCCGACTGGTGGGCGTGGAACATGAACTTGCCCAGGTACGGGAAGCGCATCTCGGCGATGCCGCGCTGCCCCTGGCAGAACATGACGGTGTCGGTGAACTCGCTCGGCGTCTTGCCGGTGCCCGTGGGGTACCAGTCGAAGAAGTTGCCGTGCAGGTGGAAGGAGTTGATGAGGTCGTACTCCAGGACGTTCACCAGGTAGACGCGGACGAGCTTGTCCTTCTCCACTTGGATCGGCTTGTCCATGTAGGAGAAGCCGATCGTGTTGACGGCGTAGACCTCGTTGGCCCGGTCGAAGTTCGTGTCGAACCCGTTGAGGACCATCACGAGCTCGTCGGCGTCCTCGCGACCCTCCTTGGGGTCGACGATGAACACGCCGTACAGGCCCTTGGCGATGTGTTCGGCCAGCGGGCGGACATGGCAGTGGTAGAGGTGCAGACCGGCCGGGGTTGCGTCGAACTCGTAGACGGTGCTGCCTCCGGGCGGGATGTCCCCCGCTCCCTGGCCGGCGACGCCGTCCATCGACGACGGATGGATGCCGTGGAAGTGGATCGTGTGCGGATGGGCCGAGCCGTTGACGAACGTGATCCGCAGCAGGTCGCCCTCGTTGGCGCGCAGCGTCGGCCCCGGGATCCGGCCGTTGTACGTCCACGCGGGGAAGACGACGCCGGGCGCGACCTCGATCTCCTTGTCGGCCGCCACGATCTCCCACTCGCGGATCGTCCGCCCACCGGGTCCCTTGCGGGTCGTCCCCCAGTCGAAGTCGCGGAGGATCTCGTGGGGATCGAACCCGTTCTTGCCGTGGTCGACCGTGCCACGGAAGGCGGCATGACCGCTTCCGTGCCCGGGATGAGGCGCCTTGCCGGGCGTGCCGGTGGTCGCCGCAGCGTGGGTCGCGCCGTGGGTCGTCGGTGCGCTGCTGCCGGCAGCGGCGCCCGGGGAGCGCAGCAACGCCGCCCCCGCGATGGCGCCCGCCCCGGCGGCCGGGGCGGCGCGGGTGAACAGCCGGCGTCGTGTCAGTCGGTCCATACGACAGAGTTTGGCATACCAAAGTTCAGGATGCCACCCGGCCTCAACTGGTCGCTGACAGCTCCGGCGGCGGGCCGGTGATCTGGCAGCCGTAGGGCGCCAGACGCCGCGCGAACTCCTCGGGGGAGGGCATCACCGGATCGGCAGGCGGTTGGTCGCCGGCGACGCCGATCTCGACGAAGAACTCCTCAAAGCCCGCTGGGGAGAACGTGACCAGCAGGCGGGCGCGCTGTGATTGCACGAGGTAGGCGTGCTCGACGCCGCGCGGGACGAATGCGTAGTCACCGGCAGCCAGTTCGGTGCGCTCGTCTTTGCAGTAGTCCCCAAGGTCCTCAGCCAGCGAGAACACACGGAAAAGCTCGCCGTCTTCTTTGTCGCGCCGCGCGCGGGCTTCGGCTGGTGTCTCTTCGTTATCGGCTGGGTAGTTCTGGCCTTCTTCGCTTGCTGCTGTTCGTACTCGTCGATCGGGATCGCGGTCGAGTTTCCATCGCCGCACGTCACGCGTGCGGCGGTGTCGGGGTCGATGCACGCAGCTGCGGCCAGCTTTTTTCTCCCCCACCGCAAGCGTTGAGGGTGAGGGCGACAGACACGGCGATGAAAGCGGTTCCCAGTTGCAAGCGCATGAGTTGCGAGCGTAGGGCCAACTGGCCGCAGGCGCTACCGGACGTCAGATGAACGCTGGAACGTGCGAAGTGATCCCGCCATAGGGCAGGTGGCGGCGAACATTCGAAAGCAGCGAGAACTGCGAGGCATGACGCAGGTGGATCTTGCCCGGCACGCCAAGGTCGACCTGCGAACGGTCACTCGGATCGAAGGTCAGCAGCGGGAGCCGGGCGTGGCAACGTTGGCCAGGCTGGCGCGTGGGCTTGGAATCGAACCCATCGAGTTTTGGCGCGACGTCACCTGAGGTAATAGGCGTAGGTCACAGTCCTGGAGCAAGATAGGAGCGTGCATCGCGAGCCCACTCCGTCAGATCCGATACTCCTTGCGCTGGCGGAGTTTGTCGTGGCCTACTCTCACCTGATCTCCCACATCGAGACCTCGATCGTGTCGATCGCAGGGATAGGACGAGGCCAAGCGCTCGTGGACCACTGGACGCTTCAGGTAGCGGGCCTGCCGAGTGACGCCGACACGATCAAATTGTTCTTCGATGTCTGCGAAGTGTCGACCCCGCTGAAACCGAAGGAAGTGGCGATCCGGAACAAACTGGCCGGTGCGCTTGAACGTCTGCGGCAGGATCGAAACGAGATCCTGCATGGTGCTTGGTTCCTGTCGAGCGTCACCGACGGTGTGGCCCAGCACGACACGGCATCGGTGTTCAGCACTAGGGCCAAGAAGGGGTCGGTCAAGTACGCGACCCGCCGGTTCGACGTGTCGGAACTTGAAAACCTAGGTGCGCGCACCAACCATCTCCGAGAGATCGCGTGGGCCTTCGGCGAAGGTTGCCGCCCATACGGTGAAGCGATGCCCGGCTGGCCGACAGTCCACGGGCGTCTGAAGCTCGTGAACGGCTCGCTCGTCCGGCGGGATCCATACGTCATGAACGCGATCACTGATCGAGAGAATTGAAAGCATCGAGGCGTCGAGGCCCGGCGACCAAACGCCCTGGTCTGAGACGCCGGCCCCTGAGTCGTAACCAAGCCCCCGGGTCGGCAACCGCCAGCAGCACCAAGCGGTACCCGTTTGCGGTACCCGCCCGCCCCTGACAGGACCCCTGGAGAGACGAAAGCCCTGCGATTAGCAGGGCTTTCTTGAGGCGGGAGCGACGGGACTCGAACCCGCGACCTCCGGCGTGACAGGCCGGCGCTCTAACCAACTGAGCTACGCCCCCAATGGGACGCGCAGTATGGCACGGACGCCCGAGGGACGACGGCTCGACGCGCGCCATGGCCCTGGCTCTTCGAGCCGGGTACGGTTCCGGGTCCGCCGATGCGCCGACCCCGCGCCTCGTGGATGCGACCGCGGAGAAGCCCGACGGCTCGTGCGAGACGCAGCGCCCGCCGGCCGAGAAGCCCGCAGCCTGACCCAGAACCTCTCACGGCCTACCGCTCCGCGCGCCACACCCGATACGGGACGGGTGACCGCCAACCCGCTACCCGATGAGCGGACCACGTCCGACGCGCGCCCCGCGCCCTCGTCGCGCCCGAGCTCCAGGAGGCCCGGATGACCGACATCACCACCGCGGCCGCCGATCTGGAAGCCATGCTGTCGGCCGACGGGACCGCTCGCCGACCCGCGGCAGTGTCGGTCCAGGAGTGGGAACGGACCCTCGGCATCGAGTCCCTGCGACGGCTGGCGGTTGCAGGGAAGCACCGCGACCACGAGACCTTCGAGCACACGGAGCGCGTGGGCGAGATGGCGGTCGCGATCGGGCTCGCACTCGGCATGACCGACCAGCACCTCGAGCACCTCCGGGCGGCGGCGCCGCTGCACGACGTCGGCAAGATCGGCATCCCGGACGCGATCCTCCTGAAGCCCGGCCCGCTCACGGCGCAGGAGCGTCAGATCATGGAGCGTCACACGCTGATCGGTGCGGAGATCCTCAGCGGCAGCACCTCCCCCGTGCTCGCCATGGCCGAGCAGATCGCACTCACCCATCACGAGGGGTGGGACGGGCACGGATACCCGCACGGGCTCGCCGGTCCCCTCATCCCTCTCGCAGGCCGGATCGTCGCGGTCGCCGACGTCTTCGACGCGCTGACCCACGTGCGGCCCTACAAGGAGGCGTGGCCCGTCGAGAAGGCGGTCGCCTACATCCTCGACCGAAGCGGCACGCACTTCGACCCCGAGGTCGTCGAGGCGTTCTGTGTCCTCCGCAGCGAGCCCGCATCCGCGTCCGGACCGGCGCCGGCGAGCCGTCCCGAGCGGCCGCAGAAGCCGTACCGCGGGATCGGGTCCAAGCAGCACCGGCGGTCGACCGACACGAACCTCCGTGCGCTGCAGCGGGCCTACGGCGACGCGCTGCGAGCCGGAGACCCAGCCCGAGCGCAGCAGGCCGCGGCCGCCGCGATCGACGACGGACTCGCCGTCCCGGCGGTGCACGACCGCATGATCGCGCCGTCCCTGCGGTGGATCGGCGACCTCTGGGAGCGCGGCGCGATCACGGTGGGTGACGAGCACCTCGCCGTCGCGATCACCCAGGACGTGCTCGGTCGGCTCTTTCCCCGCGCGCTCGTCACCCCCGCGGGCTCGCGCGAGCGCATCGTGCTCGCGGCCGCCCAGGGGGAGCACCACACCCTCGGCCTGCGGATGGCCGCCGACGTGCTCGAGGGCGCCGGCTTCGACGTCCTGTACCTCGGCGCCGACGTCCCGCTCGACGGGCTGCTCGAGACCTGTCGCAAGCACGAGCCGGCCGCCGTCGGTCTTTCCGTCTCGATGCCGATCAACGTGCCCACGCTGATCTGGGAGATCGAGGCCCTCTCCGCACTCGACCGGCCGCCTGCCGTCTTCGCCGCGGGCCGCGCGCTCGGCCCGGCGATCGAGCAGGGCCTCGACGTGCCGCGCATCGACGGCGTCGAGGACGTCGTCGCGATGGTCGAGGAACTTCTCGCTGTGCCGGTCAGGCGGCGGCCCGTCCCGGCGGGGCTCAGCGCCGCAATCCCCGCCCCCATCGGGGCCGACGAGGTCCACGACGGTGTACCCGCAAGTCGCGACGAGGCGTTCTCCCGAGCCGCGCTCTCGGCCGCCGACACCGCGCGCGACGCCGCGCGACGCGCCGCCACCCTGGAGCACCTCGCCTTCCGCGACGGACTCACCGACCTCTGGAACCGCCGCGCCTACGACGACCACCACGCCCGCCTCAGCGATCCGGCCGGCCCGGACGCAACGGTCCTGATGATCGACGTCGACCGGTTCAAGTCCATCAACGACACCTACGGCCACGCGGTCGGCGACGCGGCGCTGATCACCCTCAGCGCGGCGATGCTGCGCAGCGTCAGGCCCGGGGACTTCGTGGCCCGCCACGGCGGGGACGAGTTCGCGGTTCTCCTGCCCGGTGCCGACGTGCCGGCGGCGCTTCTCGTCGCGAAGCGCATCCGTGATGCGGCACGGGTCGACCTCCAGGACCCCATGGTCACCATCAGCATCGGCGTCTCGTCGCTCAAGGGGTCGCCGCTGGAGACCTCTCTCGCCGTCGACCGAGCCCTCTACAACGCAAAGGAGCAGGGGCGCGACCGCATCGTGGTCGCAACCCCGTGATCCCATGTACATCTCCATGTCCCACCTGCGGATCGACCCCGATCGGGCTCCCGAGCTGATCGACGCGTTCCGCGGACGCTGCGGCCGCGTCGAAGGCCACGAAGGGTTCATCGACCTCGAGGTCTGGCAGTCCGACCGCGACGTCGGCGAGGTCGTCATGGTCAGTCGCTGGGACGATCGGGCGTGCTTCAAGGCCTACATGAAAAGCGCCGACCATCGCGCCTCGCACGACCGGATCGCGCCGTCGCTGCGGTCGGCGATCAAGCTCGAGTCGCTCCAGCACATGCACAGCTTCGAGGTGGTCGCCTCGTGAGCCGCCCCTTGCCGCCCAGTGGTGCCGCGCCGCCCACCCGGGCACGGACCGCGGCCGGCGACGTCATCGAGCTGCCACCGCTCGCCCACGAGATCTGCCGCCGCTACCAGGCGGAGTTCCCGGACGAGCGCGAGCGGTACGGACCGGCCGGCCTGGAGTGGTGCGTGCACGACAACCTCCACCTCCTCGCCTGGGCGATCCAGGACGCCCGCGACGGCACGCTCGACTTCGGCGAGCAGGTCGCCTGGCTCGCCAGCGTCCTCAGCTCGCGGGGCTTTCCCGTCGCCCGCCTCGCCCGGGACCTGCTGCTCGCCGCGGAGGTCGTCGTCGAACGGCTCCCCGAGGAGGTACTCACCCGTGACGTCGCCGTGACGCTCACCGCGGCCGCGGCGAGCCTGACCACGGACGGTGTGTCGGTCTAGAGACCGCTGGGCGCCTGGTCGGGCCGCGCGTGGCCCTCGTCGATGGCGGCCTGCTGCACGGCCTGCGCGACGCGTGCGTGCACGGCCTCCTCGAGCGCGTCGGGCACCAGGTCGTCCCCCTCGGTCAGCTCGCTGATCGCACGGGCGGCGGCCAGCTTCATCCCGGTGGTGATCTTGTCCGCGCCCGCGAGCAGCGCGCCGCGGAAGATGCCCGGGTAGCCGATGACGTTGTTGACCGAGCGGCCGTCCGCCGCGAACGCCGCACCCGCGGCGAGGGCGGCGTCCGGGTCGATCTCCGCGATCGGGTTGGTCAGCGCGAGGATCGCCTGGCCGGGCCGGATCATCGCCGGGGTGATGAGCCCGGGCCTGCCGGTCGTCGCGACGACGATGTCGGCGGCGGCGAAGACGTCGTCCATCGACGTGACCTCGATCCCGGCCGCGACCGCGCGCGCATGACTGTCGGCGTTCGGGTCGAAGGCGATCACCCGGGCGGCGCCCGCCTCGCGCATCAGCGCGGCGATCCCGAACCCGGCGGCGCCCAGGCCGAGCTGGCCGACAGTCATGCCGTCCAGCGAACGCCCGAGGGACCGGCACACGGTCATCACCGCAGCGACGGTGACGACCGCCGTCCCGTGGACGTCGTCGTGCATGACCGGCTGGTGCAGCGCCTCGATCAGCCGCCGCTCGATCTCGAAGCACTGCGGGGCGCTGATGTCCTCGAGGTGGATACCCCCGAACGACGGGGCGATCCGCACCACTGTCTCGACGAACTCGTCGACGTCCTTGGTGTCGATCAGGACGGGCACCGCGGAGATACCGGCGAACTGGCTGTAGAAGACCGCCTTGCCCTCCATGACCGGCATCGACGCGACCGGCCCGATGTCCCCGAGCCCGAGGACGCGGGTGCCGTTCGTGCAGATCGCGACGGTCCGCCCGATCGACGTGAACTTCGCGGCCAGCGACGGGTTCTCCGCGATCGCGCTGCAGACGCGGGCGACGCCGGGGGTGTAGACGTCGCGCATCTCCTGCGGAGTCCGCACCGGCGTCACGGCCTTGGTGACGAGCTTGCCGCCCTCGTGCCGCAGGAACGCGCGGTCGTGGTGCCAGACGAGGTGGACGCCGTCGAGCCGGTCGAGGTCCGCCGCCAGCTCGGCGCCGTGCTGCGGGTCGCGGACCTCCACGGTGATCTCGCGGTCGGTCAGCTCGCGTCCGAGGTGGATCGTGACGATGTCGCCGATCAGGCCCTTGTGGTCGGCGATGACGGCGGCGACCTTGGAGAGCTGCCCGGGCTTGTGGGGGACCTGCAGCTTGTACGTGACGTCCAGGGGCATAGGCGGCCAACCGTACGGCAGCTAGGCTCGCGACATGTCCCTCGTCGGCCCTCCGCCGCTCACCACCATGGAGCGCACGCCGTTCGGCCGGATGGCGCTGGACCTCCGCGACGAGGCCCGGACCCGGCGCCAGGGGGCGATCCGGTTCCCGCCCGGCGACACGCGTCCGAGCGCGAAGCGCACGCAGCGGTTCGCCCGACACCCGCTCCCCGTCCTGCTCGAGGGGTACGCCCGCTACGGCCCGGTCTTCACGCAGCGCGTGTTCCACGGCAACGTCGTCTTCGTCCTCGGCCCGCAGGCCAACCACCACCTGCTGGTCTCCAATGCCGCGAACTTCTCATGGCGCAAGGGCCACTTCGCCGACCTCGTGCCGCTGCTCGGCGACGGGCTCCTGACGATCGACGGGGACTTCCACCGCCGCTCGCGGCGGATCATGCTGCCCGCCTTCCACAAGGACCGCATCCGCGCGTCGGTCGGCACCATGCAGGAGGAGACCGACCACGCCGTCGCCACCCTGCGCGACGGACAGACGATCGACCTCGACCACTGGACCCGCGAGCTCGCGCTGCGGATCGCGATGCGCGCCCTGTTCGGCCTGGACCCCGACGCGGCCTCGCGCGACCTCGACGCCGCGCAGGAGTTCGAGCATGCTCTCGGCTTCTACGCGCGGGACTACACGCTGCAGATCCTGCGCGGCCCGCGGACGCCCTGGGCGCGGATGCAGCAGGCCCGCGCCCGCCTCGACACGCTCATCCTCGGCGAGGTCACCCGCCGCCGGCGGACCGGCGAGCGCGGGCAGGACATCCTCTCGATGCTGCTGGATGCGCAGGACGAGGACGGCTCGCGTCTGTCCGACCAGCACGTGCGCGACGAAGTCATGACCCTGCTCTTCGCGGGCCACGACACCACGACCTCGACGGTGTCGTTCCTCTTCTACGAGCTGTCCCGCAACCCAGAGGTTCGCGCGCACCTGCGCGACGACCTCGCGGCGGGCGACGCCGGGACCGGAGAGCTGGAGCGCGTGATCGACGAGACCCTGCGCCTCTACCCGCCGGCGTGGATCGGGCCGCGCCGCTCGATCGAGCCGTTCGAGCTGTGCGGCCACCGGATCCCCGGCGGCGTGCCCGTGAACTACTGCTCGTGGGCGAGCCACCGGCTGCCCGACGTTTGGGACGAGCCCGTCGCCTTCCGGCCCTCGCGGTTCGAGGCGGGTGGTGAGGTCAGTCGCCTGCCGAAGGGTGCCTACGTCCCGTTCGGCGGTGGCTCGCGCACCTGTATCGGCATGCGGTTCGGTCAGGCGGAGATCGCGATCATCGTCCGCGAGCTCGTCCAGCGGTTCGACCTCGACTCGCCGCCGGGCTTCACGTTGCGCATCAAGCAGATGCCCACGATCAGCACGGCGGACGGGATGCCGATGTCGGTGCGTTCCGTCTGACTACTTCCGCTTCTTCTTCGGGCTGACCACGACGTTCAGCAGCGGCGAGCCGTCGCCGGCGCTGTCGAAGTCCCCGGCCCACTGCGCGACGAAGAGGTTCGCCCCGCGGGTGACGGTCCAGCTGGTCGTGAACGCGCCGTTGGCGGCGACCTTCACGGTCTGCGCGTTCCAGCTCGTCCGTCCCTGGGCCCGCCGGGACACGGTGACGCGCTCGTTCCCGGTCGCCGGCGTGAGCTTGCCGGTGACCGTGATCTTCGTGGTCTTCGTGTACCGCTTCTGCTTCGTCGTGACGCTCAGCGTCGACGGCTGTCCGGCCACACCGCCCTTCGTCGTCGAGAACAGATCGGTCGTGCCGGCGAGCAGGTAGTCGGTGCCGCCGCCCGGGGAGATCAGCCCGTAGTGTCCGATCTCCGCCGGCGCGACGATCTGCGGTGCGAAGGTCTTCCCGCCGTCGGTGGTGCGGTAGATGATCCCGCCGTCGTCCGCGTCGCCGAAGCCCTCGTCGGCGACCAGGTAACCGCTCGTGGTCGACGAGAACTGGATGCCGTCGACCCCGTTGGTCCCGATGCCCGGCAGCTCGGTCCACGACCTCCCGCCGTTGGCCGTCCGCCACAGGCGGGCGGCCCCGTCCTGCAGGAACCCGTTCTTCGCGTCGAGGAAGTCGACGTGGAAGACCTCGAGGCGGTTGACCGTCCGCTTCCCGACCTTCCGGTACCTGCCCGGCTTGCGGACGGTCCTCCAGGTCCTGCCCCCGTCGGTGGTCATGACGATGTCCTGCTCGCCGTAGGCGACGACCGCCGAACCGGCGCGCTCGTAGTCCTCCAGCGGGATGCGGGCGACCGCGGCGGCGCGGACGGTGTCGAACACGCCGCCCCCGTCGGTCGAGCGGCGCACGCCGGTCGGGCCGACGAGGAGGACCGTGTCCTGGTTCGTGGCGGCGACCGCGTTGGGCTTCGCCGTCGTGCCGGTGTCCAGCGTCTTCCAGGTCGTGCCGCCGTCGGCGGTGCGGAAGAGGCCACCCTCGACGTCCAGTGCGTAGCCGATGAGCGCCGTCGGGAACGCGACGTCCTTGACGTCCTCGCTCGTGGCGACGTTTGCGCGGGTCCACGTCTTGCCGGCGTCGACGGTCTTGCCGAGCGCGCCGTCCGCGCCCGGGGCGAAGGCGGTGCCGGAGACGAGCCCGGCCCGCAGACGGGAGAAGGAGCCCGTCAGGCGGCCGCCGACCGGCGCGAACGTCGTCCCGGCGTCGTCGCTGACGACGGTCGTGCCGCGCTCGCCCGCGGCGATCAGCCTGGTGGCGGACGCGAAGGAGGCTGCGAGCACCTTGTCGGTGGACGGGGTCAGCGTCGTCGCGGTCTCACCGCCGTCGACGGTGCGCACGACGACGTCGCCCTCCTTGGTGGAGACGACGCACTGCAGCGCCGTGGAGCAGCGCACGCCCGAGTAGTTCTTCGCGGCGCCGAGGTCCTTGGGAACCCACGTCGTGCCGCCGTCGGTCGTGCGAAGGAAGAGACCGCTGTCACCGACCGCGTAGCCCGTCGTCGGATCGAAGAACGTGATGTCGCGAACCGCGCGGTTCGTCTCGCTGGCGAGCTTCCACGAGTTGCCCGCGTCGACGGTGGCGAAGATCTTGCCCCCGCTGGTCGTCGCGAACCCGGTGGTCGGGGAGGTGAACCAGAGTGCGGTCGGGGTGTCCTGGCCGCCCGGCGCGCGGGTGCCCGGGACGGCGCTCTTCTGCGCGAAGGCCGAGCCGCCGTCGGTGGTCAGCAGGACGGTGCCGTCCGCGAGCGCGAGGAAGCCGGTCTGCGACAGCGGGAAGCTCAGCGCCGCGAGCGGCTCCTTGCACGAGTTCTCCACCGGCGTGAACGCGATGCGGGAGAACGTCGCGCCGCCGTCGGTCGACCGGCGCGCGACGCAACCGCCGCCGGCGACCAGGGTGGTGTCGTCGACCGCCTGGACCTCGGTGAGACCGATGAACGTCCCGGTCTGCAGTCCGGTCCAGGTGCTGCCCCCGTCGGCGCTCTTCAGGAGCGTGCCGAAGTCGCCGACCGCGTAACCGGTCAGGCCGCGGAAGTCGGTGGCGCGCAGGGTGTTGCCCTGCGGCTGTGGGTTACCCCACTCCCAGGCCGAGCTGCCGACCTGGACGTTGGCGGCGGCCGGGCTCGCCAGCGTGGCCAAGCCTCCTGCGGCGACCGCAGCGATCATCGTCCTTCTCGTCCTGCGCATGACTCCACCTCGAGGTCGTTCGTGTGTGCTGACGGGAACGAGGCTTTCAGCTGGAAGTTGCGCGCGGGTCGCAGATCGCTCTCGCGATAGCGTGCGACCCGTGCCGACCGCCCGCCCCGCCGTCGACGTCGTGGCCCCGGTCGCCGGTGACGGCGCGCTCGTCGCAGCAGTGCTGCACCGGCTGCGCGGGCTGGACCTGCGCGACGGCGACACGGTCACGGTGGTGGACAACCGGGGGACCGGGGTCGCGGATCCCGACGTCCTCGAGGCGACCGCGACGCGGACCTCCTACTTCGCGCGCAACGCCGGGGCCGCCCGCGGGAGCGCGCCGTGGCTGCTCTTCCTCGACGCCGACGTCGAGCCGCCCGCGGACCTGCTGGACCGGCTGCTCTCGCCGCCACCACCCGACGGCGTCGGAGTCCTGGCAGGTGCGGTCGTCGACTCCGACCCCGGTCCCGGTGGTCCGGCGGCCGAGCGCTACGCGTGGCTGAAGTCGTCGATGAGCCAGGAGACGACCCTCGCGGAGGACCGGGGCGGGTTCGCGTTCGCCCAGACCGCCAACGCCGCCGTCCGCCGCGCGGCCTTCGACGCGGTCGGGGGCTTCCGGGAGGACGTGCGCTCGGGTGGCGACGCTGATCTGTGCTTCCGGCTCGCGGCGGCCGGCTGGACGCTCGAGCGCCGGCCGGGTGCTGCGGTCGTGCATCGCAACCGCGCGACGGTCCGCGCCATGCTCGGCCAGCGCTTCCGCCACGGGACCGGCGCGGCCTGGCTCGCGGCCGAGCACCCGGGCGCGCTGCCGGCCCGGCGCTGGCCGGGACTGCTGCTCTGGGGTGCGCACCGGGCGGCCGCCGGACTCGCCGCCGCCGCCCGCCGCGACCGCGACGAGGCGCTGCTCGGTCTGCTCGACGGGCCGACGGTCTGGGCGTTCGAGCTCGGCCGGCGCGTGCCGAACCGCGAGCTGCCGCGCGCGCGTCGCTGACCGGCCACGCAGGTCGGTCCGGGTGGCGGGTCGGGGTGCGTGACATGGACGACGCCAGAACACCGCTGAGTCACGCACCCCGACCGCCGGGCGGGGTGCGCCACCGATCAGTGGGGCGCGCCGCGACCGACCCGGGCGCGCAGCACCGGCACGGCCAGCGCCGCGCGTCGGGCGCGCTCCCGCCGCGTGAGCGGACGGAGCGCCGCTAGATCCGCCCAGGCCCGCCGCGCGCTGTCGGCGTCGCCGTTGCGCGCGAGGCCGTCGGCCAGCGCCGACAGGTCCGCCGCTCGCGCGGCCAGCGCCGCGCCCGACCCCGCCACGCCGGCGTGGGCCTCGTGGACCACGAGCTGCGCCCGCGCCAGCCCGGCCCCGTCCGCCGTCAGCCCGCCCGGGTGCCGGCGGTAGCGGACCACGGCGTCCGGCACGCACAGCGCATCGATGCCCGCCGTGCAGAGGCGCAGCCACAGCTCCCAGTCCTCGGCGACCCTCACCGGCGCGGCGAACCCGCCGACCCGCGCGAGGGCATCCCGCCGCAGGACGACGCTGGACGTCGGCACCGGGTTCGCGCGGTAGAGCTCGGGGCCCAGCGTCGCCGCGACATGCAGACCGGACCGTGGCTCGTCCCACCGCTCCCCGGTCTCCCGCCCATCGACCCCGACGACCCGTGCGCGTCCGAAGCACCAGCCCGCGTCCGGTACGTCGCGCAGCGCCGCGACCTGCGCCGAGAGCTTCCCGGGTTCCCAGGCGTCGTCGGCGTCGCACAGCGCGATGAGGTCCACGTCGTCGCCCAGCGCCGCCAGGCCCGCATCCCGTGCGGCGGCCGGGCCGCCCGCGGGGTCGCGGCGGACGAGCCGCACGCCGGCGGCGACCTGGTCGTAATGCAGCACGATCGGCAACGGCGAGCCGTCGTCGACCACCATGACCTCGACGGCGTCCGTGCCCTCCTGCGCGAGCACCGCGTCGAGCGCCTCGGCGAGGTACGGCGCGAAGCCGTGCACGGGGATGACGACACCGGTCCTCACCGCGCCCACGCTACCGCGCGTGCAGCCCGTGACGGAGGCCGATCCGAGCGCTACCCTCCAGGGGACCCGTTCCGTCGAGGAAGGCCTGCTTCTGCCGCACCTGCACACGCCGTTGACCGCCCTGGGCTGGCGCCCGCGCATGGCTCGCGCCCTGCAGCGCCTCGACCTGGGCGTCTCGGCGAAGGCCGCACGTGTGGTGTCCGTCGACCGCGGGCGTCTGCTCATGGTCGACGACGGGACCGGCCCGATGGCCGCCGTCGTCTCCGGCACCGTCCGCCACCGTGGCAGCGACGAGACCGCGTTCCCGGTCACGGGGGACTGGGTCGCCCTCGACGGCGACCGTGTGCTCGCCGTCCTGCCGCGCGTCGGCCTGCTGCAGCGTCCGACCCAGACCGGCCCCGAGCCGCTGGTCGCGCACGTCGACCTGGTGCTCGTCGCGCACGCGCTGGCCGAGGACCGCGCGGTCGACCGCCTCCCCCGCTTCACCGCGCTCGCCGCCGCCGCGGGCGTGCCCGTGATCGTCCTGCTCACGAAAGCCGATCTGCTGGACGACGCCCCCGCGGAGGCGGAGCAGCTGTCGTTCCTGCTCGGCGGCGCGAAGGTCCTCGCGGTCAGCTCGGCCACCGGGCTGGGCGTGGAGGACGTCCGCTCGCGCATCCCGATCGGCACCACCGCCGCGATCCTCGGAGCGTCCGGCGCCGGCAAGTCGACGCTCGCCAACGCCCTGCTCGGCGAGGACCGACAGAAGACCGGCGCGGTGCGTGAGGACGACGGCCGCGGCCGCCACATCACCGTCCGCCGCGACCTGCTCACGCTCCCCGACGGCGGGCTGCTGATCGACACGCCTGGCCTGCGCACGGTCGGCGTGCGCGGGGACGTCGGCGCGTCCTTCGAGGACATCTCCGCCCTCGCTCAGGAGTGCCGCTTCGGCGACTGCTCGCACGGCAAGGAGCCCGGCTGTGCCGTGCAGGAGGCGATCGGCGACGATCGGCTCTCCACCGCTCGGTTCGAGATGTACCTGACGCTCGGGGCCGAGGCCGCGGGGGTCGACGCGCGCGAGGTCGCCGGGGTGCGTAAGGCGGGCAGCGGGCGGCGCCCGCGTACGGGTGACGCGGGAACGACCCCAGGGCGGCGCGGGTGGCAGCAACGTCAGCAGCAGGACGACCCGGCCTGACGCACGGCCGGGCGGCCGGGCGCCGGTAGGCTTCGCGGATGAGCGAGGATCGCGTCCGGATCGAGATCGCCGACCACGTCGCCACGGTGACGATGGTCCGCACCGACAAGCACAACGCGCTGGACGAGCACATGTTCCGCGCGCTGCACGACGCCGCCGACCGGCTGACCGCCGACGGGACGATCCGTGCTGCAGTGCTCCGCGGCGAGGGCAAGAGCTTCTGCTCCGGCCTGGACGTCCCGAGCTTCTACGCCGAGGGCGCCATGCCGATGGAGGACGTCCTCCTGCGCGACGGCGAGCGGCTGGCGAACTTCGCCCAGCGCGTCGCGACCGACTGGCAGGACGTCCCCGTTCCCGTCATCGCCGCGCTGACCGGCAACGTCTTCGGCGGGGGCGCGCAGATCGCGCTCGGCGCCGACATCCGCATCGCCGCGCCCGACATCAAGATGTCGATCATGGAGATCAGGTGGGGCCTGATCCCGGACATGGGGATCACGCAGTCCCTCCCCCGCCTGGTCCCGATCGACGTCGCCAAGGAGCTGACCTACACCGGTCGCATCGTCGACGGCGCGACCGCGAAGGAGCTCGGCCTCGTCACCCGCGTCGACGCCGACCCGCACGCCGCGGCCCACGCGCTCGCGCTCGAGATCGCCTCGAAGTCCCCCGACGCCACGCGCCGCACGAAGGCGCTCTACAACGCCGCCTGGGAGACAGGGCTCTCCCCGCGCGACGGGCTCGTCCTCGAGACCGAGCTGCAGCGCGAGATCATCACGAAGCCGAACCAGATGGCCGCCATCACGGCGGGCTTCAGCGGGGAGTCCGCGCAGTACGTCGACGCGACCCCGTCGACCTTCTCTCTGGAAGATCACGCCACCGCGTAATTCGGGGGGACCAGCGCGGTTGGGACGACAACCAACCGACCTCAGGAGGTCCCCCGAATGTCCCGTTCCCCGCTGTTCCGCCGTCCCAGCCCCGCGATGATCGTCGCGACGACCGCACTGGTCGCCGGCGGCGCCGGCACCGCGACCGCCGCGTCGCTCATCACCGGCGCCCAGATCAAGAACTCCACGATCACCGCGGCCGACATCAAGAACAACTCGATCACCGGCACGGACGTCCGCAACGGCTCGCTCGCCGGCGCCGACATCAAGAACAACACGATCACGGCGGCGAAGCTCGCGGCCTCCGCGAAGGCGGCGCTGCAGGGTCCGGTGGGGCCGGCGGGAGCGGCGGGTCCGGCTGGCGCGCCGGGGCCTGCCGGCGGTCCGGCGGGCCCGGCGGGTCCGGTCGGCCCGGCCGGCGCGGT
>JBBSJQ010000004.1:0-293131 GCA_038257095.1 Solirubrobacterales bacterium | reverse complement strand
TCGCGCTCGCCGACGACCACCGAGTGATCGTGACCGACCTGGCCACCGGCGAGGTCCTCTCAACGCACCGCATCCAGCCGGAGAAGAGCTACTGGCGCAACCAAAACAAAGAGCCCGGCCGATGGCCGAGCTCCTAGAAAAACCGGGACACATCACCCGAGACATGCGTGACACATGTCCCGAGACATCACAAGGTAGCTGGGGGGGGACTCGAACCCCCGACCTCACGATTATGAGTCGTGCGCTCTAACCAGCTGAGCTACCCAGCCACGGGACGGGCGATTCTACGCGCAACCGGGCCAGGGCGGTCGGCCCCGACCGGGTGCCGTGCGAAACCCGCGCCCAGCGCAGGGGTTCGTACGGCACCCTGGACAGCGCGCCTCGGCGTAGGCTCCGGGTGTGTTCGTCGACGACGCACCGCTGCCGTCCTGGCCGCCCGCACGGCACGTCGCCGCGGCCGCCGGCGCCGGTCCCGCCCTGCCGGTCGGCCGCACCGTGCGCGGTCGACGGCTGGTGGCGCAGCGGCGAGGGCCTGCGGACGCGCCTCGGAGGGTTCTGGTGATCGGGCAGGTCCACGGGGACGAGCCGGCAGGGCGACGGGTCGTCGCCGCGCTGCGACGCCGCGGCGCCCCCGACGGCAGCACGATCGTCACCGTGGCGAGCGCGAACCCCGACGGCAGCGCCCGGGGGACGCGCGTGAACGCCCGCGGGGTGGACCTGAACCGCAACTTCCCCGGCACATGGCGGGCCGGCCCGAAGGGTCGTTTCCATCCGGGGCCGCGCGCGGCGAGCGAGCCGGAGACCCGTTGGGTTCAGCGGCTCGTCCGCGCGACGCGGCCGGACGTGACCGTCTGGCTGCACCAGCCGTACGGTCTCGTGCACCTGACCCCGGGCGCCTCGCCGACGCTCGTTCGCGCCTACGCGCGGCGGGTGAAGCTGCCGGCGAAGGGACTGCCGCGGTACTTCGGCACGGCGACCGGTTGGCAGAACCGCACGTTCCCGGGCTCGAGCGCGTTCGTCGTCGAGCTCGGCGCGCCGCGGCCGACCGACGCCCAGGTCGCCCGGCACGTGCGGGCGATCCTCGCGATCGCCCGCGGGGACTGACCGAAGCCTGCTGGGGGCAGGTGCTCCGGTCCATCCACCCCTCGTGAGCGTGGACGCCACGGCGCACCTGCGTGCGATCCTCCGCCCGTGAGCCGCGCCGACGACGTCCTCCTGGCGATCCCGAACGTCTCCGAGGGGGCGGACGCGACGACGTTGGACGCCATCGCCGCCGCGTTCACCGCCTCCGGCGGGGCGACCCTCCTGGACGTCCACAGCGACCCGGACCACGGCCGGACCGTCTTCACGCTCGCCGGGCGCCCCGGAGCGCTCGCGCCCGCGCTGCGCGACGGCGCCCGGGAGGTCATCGCCCGGATCGACCTGCGCGACGCCCGCAGCGCCGGGTTGCATCCGCACGTCGGTGCGCTCGACGTCGCGCCGTTCGTGCACCTGGACCACGCGCGGCGCGGCGCCGCGTGCGCCGAGGCGCTCGTCGCCGGCGCGCTCCTGGGCAGCCTCGGCCTGCCATGTGTCCTCTACGGGGCACTGGGCGGCGGGCGCACCCGCGCCGACCTGCGGCGCGGCGGGCCGGCGGGCCTGGACGCGAAGGTCCGGGCCGCGGAGGTCGTGCCGGACTTCGGTCCCCGCGACGGCCTGCACCAGTCCGCCGGCGCGGTCCTGCTCGCCGCGCGGGCCCCGCTGGTGGCCTTCAACGTCGAGCTCACGCCGCCCGCGGGCCTGGAGGACGCGCGGCGGATCGCGGCTCGGATCCGCGAGGGCGGGGAGGACGGCCTTCCGGGGCTCCGGGCCATCGGGCTGGCCCTCGACCACCGCGACGGCGTGGCGCAGATCTCCATGAACGTCGAGGACCACCTGGGGCTCCCGCTGGCCGACGTCGTCGCCGCGATCGGCCGATACGCGGACGTCGCGGAGGCCGAGCTGGTCGGCCTCGCCCCGGCCGCCGCCTTCGAGCGCTTTCCGGACACGATCACCGTGCGCAACCGGCATACGGTCGAGGACGCGCTCGCGCGCGTATCCTGAGTCCCGCCATGGCCCAGACGAAGAAGAAGAAGCGCTCGACCAAGCACCGCGGCAACGCCGCCGGCATGGTCGAGAACCGCGGGCGCACCGGTCGACCGCTGACCGACGCCGAGAAGAAGTCGCAGACCCGGCAGACCGCCTCGCAGCGGCGCCTGGAGAAGCTGGACCGTCCGCCGAGCTGGCGCTCCGCGACGAACCGCGCCGTCATCGCGTCGTTCATCTTCGGCGCCGCGCTGTTCCTGCTGTTCGGCCAGGAGCCCGGGCCGGTCCTGGCGCTCGTCGGCTTCATGTTCTTCGTCTACATCCCGCTCGGCTACTACACCGACATGTTCATCTACAAGCGGCGCCTCAAGCAGCGGACCGCCGGGAAGGGCTGAGCCGTGGCCCTGGACGTCCGCATGCTCACCGTCGGTCCGGTGCAGGAGAACTGCTTCCTGTTCAAGCGTGAGGGCTCCGACAAGCTCCTCGTCGTCGACCCGGGCGACGAGCTGCCGCGCATCCTGCAGGCGATCGAGAGCATGGAGGCGACCGTCGAGGCGATCCTCCTCACCCACACGCACTTCGACCACGTCGGCGCCGTCGCGCCGCTGGCGCGCGAGACCGGCGCGCCCGTCTACTGCCCGGAGCTCGAGGTGCAGGTCCTGGCGAACATCAACGACTACATGCGCTTCCCCGGGTTCGGACCCTTCGAGGACTACGACGCCGACCACTCGGTCGCGGGCGGCGAGACGCTGGAGCTTGCGGGTCTGGGCATCGACGTGATCTTCACCCCGGGCCATAGCCCCGGGCACGTCACCTACGTCGTGCCGGACGAGCTCGCGATGTTCAGCGGCGACGTGCTGTTCCAGGGGTCCGTCGGCCGGACCGACCTGCCGGGCGGCGACTGGCCGACGCTCCGCGCGTCGATCGAGACGCTCATCGAGCGCTACCCCGGGGACACGCGCGTCCACCCGGGCCACATGGGCATCACGACGCTCGCCACGGAGCGCGCCACCAACCCCTTCCTGCAGGGGTAGCCCGTGGCCGAGAAGCTGCAGTCCCCCAAGGGCACGCACGACGTGCTCCCGGCCGATGCGTCCCCGCGCCTCTCGGTCGAGCGGATCGCCCGGCAGGTGCTCGAGGGCGCCGGCTACCGCCGCATCGAGACGCCGACGTTCGAGGCCACCGAGCTGTTCGCCCGCGGCGTCGGCGAGTCCACGGACATCGTCCAGAAGGAGATGTTCACCTTCGAGGACGGGGGAGGACGCTCGCTCACGCTGCGCCCGGAGGGCACCGCGCCGGTGGCCCGCGCGTACATGGAGCACGGCATGCACAAGCTGCCGCAGCCGGTGAAGCTCTGGTATCTCTCGAGCTTCTTCCGCAACGAGCGCGCGCAGGCCGGACGGTTCCGCCAGTTCTGGCAGATCGGCGCCGAGGCGATCGGCAGCGCGGAGCCCGTGGTCGACGCCGAGTCGATCGTCCTGCTGCACACCGTGCTGAGCGAGGTGGGCGTCCAGGACCTGCACCTGCGCCTGGGGTCCCTCGGGACGCCGCAGACCCGCGCCGACTACCGCGAGAAGCTCGTCGCGCACCTGCGCGCCCACGAGGACCAGCTGTCCCAGGAGGTCCGGGGACGGATCGACCTCAACCCGCTGCGCGCCTTCGACGCCGACCATCCCGGCACGAAGGAGGTCATGAAGACCGCCCCGCTGTTGATGGACGAGCTCGCCTCCGAGGATGCGGAGCACTTCGCCGAGGTCCGTGCGCACCTCGACGTGGCAGGGGTGCCGTACGACCTCGACCCGACGCTGGTGCGCGGGCTGGACTACTACGCGCGCACGGTCTTCGAGTTCACCAGTGGCGCGCTCGGCGCGCAGTCCGCGGTCGGGGGCGGCGGGCGCTACGACGGGCTGATCGAGCAGCTCGGCGGCGCGGCGACCCCGGGGACCGGCTGGGCGGCGGGCATCGAGCGGATCCTCCTGAGCGCCGGCCACCGGCCCGAGCCGGAGCCCGTCCTGGACGTCTACGTCGCGATCGAGGCCCCCGACGGCGACGCCGAGGCCGCGCGCGGCCTGCGGGTCACCGCGTTCCACCTCGCCCACCGTGCGAGGGCTGCGGGGCTCAACGCGCAACTGGAGCTCGCGGGCCGCTCGATGAAGGGCCAGCTCAAGCAGGCTGCCCGAGGCGGTGCACGATACGTTGCGGTGGTGCGTACCGGAGAGATCGGCCTGAAGGACATGGAGAGCGGTGACCAGCGCCCGGTGACGGGAGGGGTCGACGCCGTCGTCCACGACGTGCTGCGCGGGCAGACGCTGTGAGTGCCGGAGGGATGACCTCCCCGCCCGCGGCCAACGCCTACCGCGACACCTGGTGCGGCACGCTCACGAAGGCCGACGAGGGTCGCGAGGTCCGCGTCAGCGGCTGGGTGCACTTCCGCCGTGACCACGGCGGGCTGATCTTCATCGACCTGCGCGACCGCTCGGGCCTCGTGCAGCTCGTCTTCCACCCGGGTGGGGAAGGGGAGGCGAATACACGCGGGGAGTCGTTCGCCGCAGCTGAGAGCCTGCGCTCCGAGCACGTCGTCAGCGTCGTCGGCCAGGTCCTCGCCCGCGAGACGGTCAACGTCAACCCGAACATGGACACCGGTGAGATCGAGCTCGCCGTGTCGTCGATGGACGTCCTGGCCGGCGCGCAGACGCCGCCGTTCCCGGTCAACGACGACACGCCGGTCGACGAGAACACCCGGCTGACGCACCGCATGATCGACCTGCGCCGCGAGGGCATGCGCGACGCGATGGTCCTGCGCCACGAGATCGTCCGCACCATGCGCGACACGCTCTACGGGGAGGACTTCCTCGAGATCGAAACGCCCGTCCTCACCCGCTCGACGCCCGAGGGCGCCCGCGATTTCCTCGTGCCCTCGCGCCTGCAGCCGGGCAACTGGTACGCGCTGCCGCAGTCCCCGCAGCTGTTCAAGCAGCTGCTGATGATGAGCGGGTACGAGCGCTACTTCCAGGTCGCACGCTGCTTCCGCGACGAGGACCTGCGCGCCGACCGCCAGCCCGAGTTCACCCAGCTCGACCTCGAGATGGGCTTCGTCACCGAGGACGAGGTCATCGGCGTGATGGAGCGCGTGATGACGAACGTCTTCGAGGTCGCCGGGCTGGCCGTGCCGCCCGCCCCGTGGCGGCGGATGGGGTACGACGAGGCGGTCCTGAAGTACGGGATCGACCGCCCGGACGCCCGCTTCGGCCTGGAGATCCACGACGTCGGCCCGCTCGTCGCGGGCTCGTCCTTCAAGGTCTTCCAGAACCAGATCGACGGCGGCGGCGTCGTCCGCGCCTTCAACGCGGGCAAGCGCGAGATGTCCCGCAGCGAGCTCGACGGGCTCAACGAGGTCGTCAAGCGCCACGGCGCCTTCGCCGCTGCGCCGATCTACGTCGGCGGATCAGATCCCGCCCGCCCCTGGGTCGGCAACCTCGCGAAGTTCTTCAGCCCGGAGCAGATCGACGCGGTCAACGCCGAGCTTGAGGCCACCGAGGGCGACCTGCTGCTGTTCGTCGCCGACAGCGAGAAGGTCGCCGCGGCGGCGCTGGGCGCCCTGCGGCTGGAGCTCGCGCAGCGGTTCGGCCTCGTCGAGCCGGGCACCCACGACGTGCTCTGGGTCGTGGACTTCCCGATGTTCGACCACGACGCCGAGAACGACCGCTACGACGCGCTGCACCATCCGTTCACGGCGCCCCGTGGCGACCTCGACGATCCGGCGTCGCTGCGCTCCCGCGCGTACGACCTCGTGCTCGACGGCACCGAGATCGGCGGCGGCTCGATCCGCATTCACACGCCCGAGGTCCAGTCCCGGGTGTTCGAGCACCTCGGGCTGGACGCCGACGAGGCCCAGGCGCGGTTCGGGTTCCTCCTCGAGGCGCTGAAGTACGGCGCCCCGCCGCACGGCGGCATCGCCATGGGCATCGACCGCATCGTCGCGCTGTGCGCCGGCCGCGAGTCGATCCGCGACGTCATCGCCTTCCCGAAGACCGCCAGCGGTGGAGACCCGCTCACCGGTGCTCCGGCGCCGGTCGACGGGCCGCAGCTGCGCGAGCTGGGCGTGAAGTCGCTGGTCGAGGCGCCTCCGACGGCCTGAGGCCGTCCAGCGGCGCTCAAGTCTCACCCTGGGGTGCCGATGCACCCCAGGTGAGCCAGCTGTCACGTCCTTACCAGGTCGCCCTCGTCGGGATGCTCGTCTTCGGCGTGCTCTGGCTGCTCGTGCTCCGGCCGTCCGGTGACGCCGCGGTCGACGCGCCGATCCCGGCCGCGCCCACCAGCGGTGCGACCGCGCCCGGGGTGAACGGGCTCGGCACCGCGGTCGACAAGGCGAACGGCGCTGTCGCCGTTTCGGATGCGGCGAACGCGGCCGCGGCCGCTGCCGGGCAGCCCGTCGCGACCACGAGCGCGCCGGCCGCCGCCGCCCCGACGACGCCGGTCGCCGGTGCGGCCGCTCCTGCTTCCGTCGCCAAGACGAAGAAGACTGCGACCACCACCGGTGACCCGTCCCGGCCGATCCTCGACGCGCTCGGCGCGGGCAAGGTCGCCGTCGTCCTCTTCTACGAGGACCGTGCCGCCGACGACAAGGCCGTCCGCCGCTCCGTGCGCGAACTGCCGCGGCGCAACGGCAAGGTCAAGGTCTACGCGGCACCCATCAAGGACGTCGGGCGCTACGACGCGATCACGCGCGGCGTCCAGGTGCTCAGCGCCCCCACCGTCCTGGTGATCGGCGCGGACCGCTCGGTGCAGACGATCCTCGGCTTCACGCAGGTCGGGGAGATCGACCAGCTCGTCGACGACGCCCTGCGGCGCTCCAAGGCCGTCGGATCGACGGCGCCCGTGGTGCCCGGCACCGCCTGAGCGCCCCGAGCACGTCGTGGTGCGCGAGGCTGTCACAAGGTGGGCCGCTCGCCGCAACAACAGGATGTGAGGACCGACGAGCAGCTGCTGCAGGCGGCCGACCGGGATCCCGACGCGTTCGCGGCGCTCTATCGCCGCCAGGCGCCCGGGATGCTCGCGTGGTGCGCACGGCGGACGGGCGACCGTGAGGTCGCGGCCGACCTCGTCGCCGAGACGTTCGCCGCGGCGCTCGAGGGGTGCCATCGCTACCGCGTCGAGAAGGGCCCGGCCGCCGGCTGGCTCTACGGCATCCTGCGCCACCAGCTCGCGCGGCTGGCCGAGCACGGCGCGGTTGAGGGCCGGGCCCGCCGGCGGCTGGGGATCGCCCGGCCCCAGATCGACGAGGTCGACCTCGCGCGGCTGGACGCCGGGGCGGCGTCGGGCGCGCTGGAGGCGGCGCTCGGCGCGCTGCCGGGTGAGCAGCGCGACGCCGTCGAGGCGCGCGTCGTGCACGAGCTGGACTACGCGGAGATCGCCGTGACCTCCGGCACCTCGGAGCAGGCCGTCCGCCAGCGGGTGTCCCGCGGGCTCGCCGCCCTGCGCCGCAACCGCGACCTCGAGGACCACCGATGAGCGACTTCCTGACCGACCTCGAAGCGCAGCTGGTCGGTGCGCATCCGCGGCGCAAGGCTGCCCGGCGGCGCGCGACCGCGGGCCGGGTGCTGCGCGAGGCGCCGCTCGCGCTGCTGCTCGTCCTCGTCCTGGGCGGCGCGGTCGCGTTCGTCACGCAGGTCGGCTCCGGGGACCCGGGGACGGTCCCGGCCGACGGAACGGCTCCTGCGCCCGCCGCCGGGTCCGAGCCGACCTTCACGGTCACCGACCCGCCGCTCCCGGCCGGCGGCCTCGTGGTCCTGAACGCCTCCGACCGGCCCGGTGTGGCCCGGTCGTTCGCGTCGGTCGTGGCGCTTCGCCGGGCGGTCGCCGCGGTCGGCACCGCGCCCGAACCCGTCGGGCGGTCCGTCGTGGCCTACCGCTCCGGGGAGGGCGCGCGGGCGCGCACGGTGGCGAACGGCCTCGGCCTCGACATCCGGCTGCTGGGCGACGAGGAGTCGGTCGCGGCGAGACGGGCCGGTGTCGCGGTGCTCGTCGGGCAGGACGTGCTCGCTGCCGAGGTCCGCACGCTTCGCACCCCCGGCGGGACGATCACCGGCAGGGTCGGCCAGATCCAGCGGGTCGGCGAGGGACGGCTGATCTCCGTCGCGACCAGGCAGGCGGACCGCACCCGCGTCGAGCTCCGTCCCTGTCCCGGCGGCCAACCACGGATGTGCCAGATCGGGGTCTTCGGCCCGGGTGCACGCGACGGGTTCGTGAGCTTCGGCGTGCGCCTGGAGGGCCGGACGGTCACGCTGCGCCGCGACGGCCGTCAGGTCGCGAGCGCACGCCTGTCGACCACGGAGCCGCGGGCCGTCAGGCCCCAGGCGGTCTCCGTGCTCGACACCGTCGCGCGGCAGCCGCGTGGCGGCCGCCCGCTCACGTCGTTGTTGCAGCGCGAGACCACGACGGCCCGCTACGCGTCGACGCCGCCGGCGATCGCGGGCGTCGACGTCCAGTACGCCCCTGGCGCCGAGGCTGTCGCGTCGCGGATCGCGCGGCGGTTCGGCGTGCGGCCTCGGCAGTTCGCAAACCAGCTCACCCGCGCGCAGGCCGGTGGGGAGGCGGGGGTGGCGCTGCGGCTGGGCAAGGCGTTCCTCGGCGCCCGGCTCGTCCGGCTGGGCAGCAGCACGGTCTCGGTCGTCCGCTACGGGCGCGTCGAGACCCGGTCGGAGCAGTTCGAGAAGTTCTGCGCCGCGAATCCTGGGGCGTGCGACGAGCCGCAGGGCAGCGACCGCCGGGTGGTGACCGCGGAGATCGACGTCCCGAGGGGCTCGGTCGTGACCTTCGAGCGGGCTGGGCGCGTCGTCCAGCAGGCCACGAACACCGGCGAGGGCGTGGACGTCGCCTTCACGTTGGGGACGGCGTCGGCCGAGCCGCTCGCGGTCAAGGTGGACGGACGGCGGATCGGGCTCGTGCCGCTCGACTGACCGGACGAGGGCGCCGGAGCTCCTCCTGGGCCGGAGCTGGTGCGCCGGGCCTCAGCTTCCCGGGTCGCGCAAGGCGTCGAGCGCGTGCTCGAGCGCGGCGCGCAGCTCGTCGTCGCAGGGGAGGAGCAGGCGCAGCTCGGCCGCGCGGATCGCCGAGCCGCGGTCGCGGCGGCGCACGAAGGAGCCGACGAGATTGTTGATGATGCGCATTGCGGTCTCGTGCGCGGTCCACGGTCGGACGTGCGGTTCGGCCGACGGCTGCGGGCGGATCGTCGCTCCGGCGTGGAACGGGTCGAGCAGCAGCGGCGGCACGCTCCCGAAGTGCCCGACCACGTAGTGGCTCGGCAGCCCGACCCCGACGATCGGCAGCTCGGCCCGGCGCGCGACCTCGGCGTAGACGACGCTGAGCAGGATCGGCAGGCCGCGGCGGCGCTCGAGCACACGGTCGAGCATCGAGTTGCGCGGATCGTCGTAGGTCTCCGTGTCACCGGCGAAGCCGTGGACCTCGCCGAGCAGCCAGCCGATCGCTGCGGCCTGCTCGGCCGGAGCACCGGCGTTGGCCGCCACCGCCGGGTGCGACGCCAGCTCGGCGCCGAGCGCGTCGAGCCGCGTGAGCGCGCCGGTGACGTCGGTGTGGCCGAACTCGGCGGCGATCGCGAGCGCGAGCAGGTCCAGACGTGGAGAGAACGTCTCCGCGAGCTGGGCGAAGTGGGGAGGAGGAGCGTCGATGTCGGCATTCTCCCGTGTCGGGTGTGACGCTCGCCACGCCCTGCCACACTCGTCGGGTGGCCGACGAGCGCTTCGAAGACCACCTGACCTTCCCCCGCAACCGCGGGCACGAGCCCGACGGCGCCGTCTGCGGCGCCGCGGGCGGGTCGCTCTGCGGGGACCTCGTCACGGTCGCGCTGCGTCTCGAGGGCGATCGCATCACCGATGCCGGATTCGACGCGGAGGGCTGTGGCGCGACGATCGCCGCAGGGTCCGCGGTCGTCGAGCTCGTCGACGGCGCGCGCGTGCTCGACGCCGCGCGGATCGGCACGCCGCAGGTCAGCGCGGAGCTGGGCGGGCTCAGCGTCGGCAAGCTCCACGCCGCCGATCTGGCGGCGGACGCGCTGCACCGGGCGCTCGGCGCCGCGGTCCGTACGCAGGCGGCCGTCCCCGCCCCCGACTGCGGGGACCGCACGCTCGTGGCGATGAGCGGCGGGGTCGACAGCGCGGTCGCCGCGCTGCTGGCCGCCGAGCAGGCCGCCGACGTCGCGACCGTCACGCTCGAGCTGTGGGCCGACGACGGCCACGACGGCACGCAGTCCTGCTGCAGCGCCGACGCCGTTCGCGGCGCCCGCGCGCTCGCCCACCGCATGGGCCTGCCGCACTTCACGCTCGACCTGCGTGCGGAGTTCCGCGCCGGGGTCGTCGACCCGTGGCTGGCCGACCACGCCGCCGGGCTCACCCCGAACCCGTGCGTGCGCTGCAACGGCCACGTCCGGCTCGACGCGATGCTCGACTACGCCGACCGGCTGGGGGCGCGGACGCTCGCGACAGGGCACTACGCACGGATCACCGACGACGGACTGCTGCGGCAGGCCGTCGACGACGGGAAGGACCAGAGCTACATGCTCGCCGCGCTGGGCCGCGACTCGATCGCGCGGCTGGCGTTCCCGCTGGGCGAGCTGCGCAAGCCGCAGGTGCGCGAGCTCGCCGCCGAGGCCGGGCTCCCCGTCGCCAGGCGCCCGGACAGCCAGGACCTCTGCTTCCTCGCCGGCATCGGGCGCGCCGGCTTCCTGGCGAAGCACGGCGGACTGGGCGACACGCCCGGGGACGTCGTGGACGAGGACGGGACCCGTCTGGGCACGCACCGCGGCCACCACCACGTCACGGTCGGGCAGCGCAAGGGCCTCGGGCTCGGCGGCGGGGCCGGCGTGCCGCTGCACGTGCTGCGCACCGACGCCGCCACGAACACGGTCGTCGTCGGCCCGCACGAGGCGCTCGCCGCCACCCACGTGCCGATCCGCGAGGTCCGGCTGCACCGGTCGGCACAGGACGTCGACCGCGTGAAGCTCCGGTACCGCTCCCGCGCGCTGCCGTGCACGCTGCGCGGGGACGCACTCGAGCTGCACGAACCGGTCCACGGCGCCGCCCCCGGGCAGGTCGCATGCCTCCTGCAGGGCGATGTCGTCGTGGGATGCGCGACAATCGATCGGTGACTTCCGACGAGATCCGCGAGACGTACCTGTCGTTCTTCGAGCAGCACGGCCACAAGCGGCAGCGCAGCGGCTCCCTGGTCCCCGCGAGCTTCGATCCGTCGGTCCTGCTCACCACGGCGGGCATGCACCCGCTCAAGCCGTACTTCATGGGCCTGGAGGCACCGCCCGCCGCCCGCCTGACGAGCTGCCAGAAGTGCTTCCGCACGCCGGACATCGAGAACGTCGGCGTCACCGCCCGGCACCTGACCTTCTTCGAGATGCTCGGCAACTTCTCGCTGGGCGACTACTTCAAGGCGGGTGCCGCCGAGTTCGCGTGGGACCTGTCGCTCAACGGGTTCGGATTCGATCCGAAGGACGTCTGGGTGACGGTCTTCGAGGGCGACGAGAAGCTCGGCCTCGGCCTGGACGAGGAGGCCGTCGCGGCCTGGGAGGCACTCGGCGTGTCGCGCGACCGCATCGTCCCGTGCCCCGCCTCGGAGAACTTCTGGCAGGCCGGACCGACCGGTCCCTGCGGCCCGTGCAGCGAGCTGTACCTCGACCGTGGCGTGGAGTACGGATCCCCGGACGACCTGCCCGGCGGTGAGAACGAGCGCTTCCTGGAGTACTGGAACCTCGTCTTCATGCAGTTTGACCAGGGAGGGGATCCCGCCCACCCCAAGCTCTCGCCATTGCCGAACCAGAACATCGACACCGGCCTGGGCCTCAACCGGATGGCGCTCATCCAGCAGGGCGTCGAGACGATCTTCGACACCGACCAGTTCACGCCGCTCATTGCGCTGGGCAACGAGCTCGCGACCGGGGATGTCGACGACCGCGCGCTGCGCATCCTCGCCGACCACACGCGGGGGATGACGTTCCTCATCGCCGACGGCGTCGTGCCCTCCAACGAGGACCGCGGCTTCGTGCTGCGCCGCCTCATGCGCCGCGCGATCCAGCAGGGCCACCGCATCGGCATCGAGGGCGCGTTCCTCCCGAAGTACGTCGACGTCGTCCTGGAGACGATGGGCAAGGCGTACCCCGAGATCGTCGAGGAGCGCGACACGATCCTGAAGTGGACCGTCGCCGAGGAGGAGGGCTTCGGCCGCACCCTCGAGGCCGGTCTGAAGATCCTGGAGGAGCGCGTCGCCGCGGGCAGCCTCGACGCCGCCGCCGTCTTCCAGCTGCACGACACCTACGGCTTTCCGTTCGCGCTCACCCAGGAGATCGCGGCCGAGCGCGGACTGGACGTGGACGAGGCGGCCTTCGACACGCTGATGGACGAGCAGCGCGCCCGCAGCGCGGGCGGCGCCGGTGGCAAGGGCCGCGTCGGTGGCGCGGCGGACGTCGTGCGGCAGCTCTCCACCTCGCCGACGGAGTTCACCGGCTACGAGCACCTCGAGGAGCACACCACCGTCGCCGGCGTCGTCGAGCGCGACGGCACGACCTACGTGAAGCTCGCGGCCTCGCCGTTCTATGCCGAGGGCGGCGGGCAGGTCTCCGACGTCGGCACCATCGCCTGCGAGGACGGCGACTGCGAGGCGGTCGTCTCCGGCGTCGTGCGCGCGGGCGACGACCAGGCCGTGACGGTGGAGCTCCGCGCCGGCTCCCTGAAGGACGGCGAGCGAGTGATCGCGCGGGTCGACCGCACCGCCCGCCACGCGACCCAGTGCAACCACACCGCCACGCATCTGCTCCACGCGGCGCTGCGCAAGCACCTCGGCACCCACGTCCGTCAGGCCGGCTCCGCGGTACGGCCCGACAAGCTGCGCTTCGACTTCAGCCACGGCCAGCGCCTCAGCCCCGACGAGCTCAAGGGCGTCGAGGACGACGTCAACGGCTGGATCCTCGAGAACCACATGGTCCGTGCGATCTCCACGACGCTCGATGAGGCCAAGGCCCTCGGCGCCATGGCGCTCTTCGGGGAGAAGTACGGTGACGTCGTGCGCATGGTCTCGGTTGGCGACGGCTCGTTCTCGCGGGAGCTCTGCGGAGGTACGCACGTGCGGAGCACCGCGGAGATCGGCCTGTTCAAGATCACGAGCGAGGGCTCCAGCGCCTCCAACGTGCGCCGGATCGAGGCCGTGACCGGCCCGGCCGCCGTCACGCTCCTGCGCGAGCACGACGCCCTCCTCGCCGCCGGCGCGGAGGCGCTGCGCACCCCCGTGGAGCAGGTCCCGGCCGCCATCACCGGGCTGCTGGCCAAGCTCAAGGCGGCCGAGAAGGCGAAGGCCGCCGGCAACGGCGCGGTGGACGCGTCGGCGATCGCCGCAGGCGCGCAGGACGTCGGCGGCGCCAAGGTCCTCGTCGCGACCGTCGACGGTGTCGGCGGCAAGCCGCTGCTCGAGCTCGCCGACAGGGTGAAGGGCCAGGTCGGCGAGGACTCCGCCGTGGTGCTCGGCAGCGCCGTGGACGGCAAGGTCTTCCTCGTCGCGCTCGTCACGCCCTCGCTCGTGGAGCGCGGCGTACAGGCCGGCGCGGTCATCAAGACCGCCGCGCAGATCACCGGCGGCGGTGGTGGCGGACGCGACACCGCCGCGCAGGCCGGTGGCAAGGACCCGTCCAAGCTGGGCGAGGCGCTCGACGCCGCCCGCGAGTCGATCACGGCGACGCTGGCAGGCTGATGCGCGTGCTCGCCCTCGACTACGGCAGTGCCCGCTGCGGCTGCGCCGTCACCGACCCGACCGGCACGATCGTGACGCCGATCGACGAGGTGCTGCGCCCCGGGACCCGCAAGGGCTTCAACCGCGTGCTGGGCGTCGTGCGCGAGCGCGGCATCAAGCGTGTCGTCGTCGGCCTGCCGGTGACGCTGCGGGGGACCGACAGCGCGCAGACGGTCGAGGTCCGCGAGTTCGCGGCGAAGCTCGCCGATGCGGTGCGCATCCCCGTGGAGCTGTACGACGAGCGCTTCACCACCAGCATCGCCGCCCAGCGTGGCGGCGACACGAGCGAGGACTCGCGCGCGGCGGCCGTCCTGCTGGAGGACTGGCTGACCGCCAACGCGTCCCGGACGCAGGAGACCGTCTGATGGGCCTGTTCGGAGGCAAGGGCGACGCCGACCAGGGGCCGCGCGACGCGCATGCGCGCGAGCGGGCCCGGCTGGAGCGCGAGGCGCGTCGCGCCGAGCGTGCGGGGGAGCCGCCGTCGGCGGAGATCCGGGCGCGTCTGGCGGAGCTCGGCGCCGCGCAGGCCCCGGACCCGGCCCCGCAGCCGGTCGTCCCCGAGGTGCCGCGGGCCGACACTCCGCCGGCGACGGCCGAGCCGCCGGCAGCGCAGGGCCCCGCCGAGCCGCCGGGCGCGCCGCCCGAGGCCCCGCCGGCCGCCGCGCCGCCCACGGCGCCGCCGGTGCCGGCCTCCGAGCCGCTGGAATGGGCACAGGACACCGGTACGTGGTCGGTCCCGGGCGAGGCGCCGCCGTCGCCGCCCGCGCCCGACATCGAGCCGAAGCACGGCCGCGACGAGCCGGCCCCGCCGATGACGCCCGAGCCGGCGCCGATCGTGCCCGCCAGGCGGCGCGAGCCGGTCCCGCCGCCGCCGCGCAAGCCGGAGCGGGTCTTCACCGACGAGCACGACGCCATCCCGGCCGGCGCGCGGTTCGGTGGCGACGACGACGACGCGCCCGTCGGCGTGCGCCGGGTCAGCGAGGCCCAGGCCGCTGCTGCCTCGGGCGCCGCCGCGGCCGGTCCGACGCGCCCCGCGCGTCCGGGCTTCCCCCGCCCGCGGCGCTCGGCCAAGCGGATCGTCGGGGTGCTTGCGCTCGCGGTCGTCGCCGCCGTCGCCTGGTTCGCCAACGCGCTGTACCAGCCGTTCGTCGGCGACGGCGGGGACCGGGTCACCGTCCAGGTGCCCGAGGGCGCCTCCGCGAGCCAGATCGGCGACCTGCTGGCCGAGAAGGGTGTGGTCGACTCCGGCTTCTTCTTCGGCCTGCGCGCCCGCATGAGCGGCGACCGCGACAAGCTCCGCGCCGCGACCTTCACCACCCTGCGCGAGGGCATGACCTACGAGGACGCGCTCGCCGAGCTCACGAAGCCCGTGGCCGCCGTCCGCACGATCACCGTGACCGTGCCGGAGGGCCCATCGCGTCGCGAGATCGTGCCGATCATCAAGGACTCCGGCCTGCGAGGCGGCTACCTCAACGCGACGAAGAAGCGCGAGGGCTTCTCGCCGCGGCGGCTCTACGGTGCCCCGAGCGGCGTCAAGGACCTCGAGGGCTTCCTCTTCCCCGCGACCTACGAGCTGCGCAAGGGCGCGAACGTCAAGGACCTCGTGGGCAAGCAGCTCGAGGCCTTCCAGGAGAACTTCGCCGAGATCGACCTGCGGGCCGCGAAGCGCAAGAACCTCAGCGCCTACGACGTCCTGATCATCGCCTCGATGATCGAGCGGGAGGCCGCGCTGGACAAGGAGCGCGCCCTGATCTCCGGGGTCATCTACAACCGCCTCAAGCAGGGCATCCCGCTCGGCATCGACGCCACGATCCGGTTCCGGCTGAACCAGTGGAGCCAGCCGCTGAAGGTGAGCGAGCTGAACATCCGCAGCGACTACAACACACGCACCCGCCAGGGTCTGCCGCCCGGACCGATCGGCAACCCCGGCGTCGAGTCCCTGCGCGCGGCGGCCAAGCCGGCCACGACCAAGGCGATCTACTACGTCGTCAAGCCGTGCGGCAACGGCGCGCACGCGTTCAGCGCGACCGACGCCGAGTTCCAGGAGGACGTGGCGGCGTACAACCGCGAGCGCGACAAGCGCGGCGGCAAGGACCCGAGCCGGTGCTGAGCCGGGGCGGCTGATGCCCCGCCTGGGCGTGCTGGGGTGGCCGGTCGCCCACTCGCGGTCGCCGGCGATGCACGGCGCCGCGCTCCGGGCCACCGGCCTGGACGCCGCCGGGTGGAGCTACCAGCTCCTCCCGGTGCCGCCCGAGCTCTTCGCCGAGACCGTCCGCGCGCTGCCCGGGACCGGGTTCGCCGGGGCCAACGTCACGATCCCGCACAAGGAGGCGGCGCTCGCGCTCGCCACCGAGGCGACCTCCCGCGCCCGGGCCATCGGCGCGGCCAACACGCTCAGCTTCGGGCCGGCCGGGGCGATCCACGCGGACAACACCGACGCCCCGGGCACGCTCGCCGCGCTGCCCGACGATCTGGTCCTCGAAGGTGCGACCGCCGTCGTCCTGGGGGCCGGGGGAAGCGCCCGCGCGGTGGTGTGGGCACTTGTTCAGGCGGGCGCGAGCGTTCAGATCTGGAACCGGTCCGCTGGACGTTCAGCCGACCTCGCGAAGGCCCTCGGGGGCCAGGCGGTACGCGAACTTCCAGAAAGCGGAGCGGACCTCCTCGTCAACTGCACCTCAGTAGGGCTGCACCAACCCTCGTCCACGTTCAAGGACCTCCCGCTGGATGCCGATGCCATAGGGGACTTCCGTTGCATCGTTGACCTGGTCTACCGGCAGGGCGGCACCGAGCTGCTCCGCACGGCGAGACGGGCTAGGTGCAGTGTGGTCGACGGGCTGGAGATCCTCGTGCGGCAAGGAGCACTGAGCTTCGAGCACTGGACGGGGACCCAGGCACCGCTCGACGCGATGCGGGAAGGTGCTCGTGGACCTGAAGACACCCGAAGAGACCAAGATGCCTGACACCCCCCACCTCCGATCGGTCACCGAGGCCGCCGCGGCAGGGAAGGGGCCGAGCTGGAACGGGGTCACGAAGTCGGTCACACGCGGCGGGACCGGGCGCTTCCTCACCGACGTCATCGTCGAGATCGGGGCCTGCACGCGCGACCGGGTCGACGGCGCGATCGACGCCGCCCGTAGCTCCGGCGTGACGCCGGAGCAGATCCTGATGGAGCAGGGGGCGCTCACCCAGGAAGGGCTCAGCCGCGCGATCGCCGAGCGCTTCGGCATGGACCACATCGACCTGAACGCGTTCAGCGTCGACATGGGCGCCGCGAACCTCATCAACAACGCCGCGGCCAAGCGGTACGACGCGGTGCCGGTCGCCTTCATCGGGGACCGCGGGCTGCTCGTCGCGATGGCCGACCCGAGCAACGTGCTCGCCGTCGACGACATCTCGCTGATGACCGGCTACGAGGTCCGCGCCGCCGTCGCCAGCCGGGAGGACATCGCCGGCCTCGTCTCGCGCCTCACCCGCCTGGACGACGCCGTCGCCTCCGCGAGCTTCGCCCACGAAGAGGAGGACGCCGCGGGTGCCGCGGAGATCGTCGACCTGCGCGAGTCGGCCGACGACGCCCCGGTCATCAAGCTCGTCAACCAGATCATCGCCCAGGCGGTCGAGCAGGGCGCGTCCGACATCCACCTCGCACCCGACGGCACGCAGCTACGCGTGCGCTTCCGCATCGACGGCGTCCTGATGGAGACCACGACGGTCCCCCGGCGGATGGTCAACGGCGTGATCAGCCGCGTGAAGATCATGTCCGACCTGGACATCGCCGAGAGGCGGGTCCCGCAGGACGGTCGCGTCGGTCTGACGATCGACGGCCACTCGGTCGACCTGCGGATCGTCACGCTGCCCAGCGTCCACGGCGAAAGCATCGTCATGCGGATCCTGGACAAGAAGAGCGTGGTGATGGAGCTGGAGAAGCTCGGCATGGCGGAGCACGAACTCACGCGTTTCCGCCGCGCCTACAACCAGGCCTACGGCGCCGTCCTGGTCACCGGTCCGACGGGCTCCGGCAAGTCCACGTCGCTGTACGCGGCGCTCGGCGAGGTCAACACGCCGGACAAGAACATCATCACGATCGAGGACCCGGTCGAGTACCAGCTGCAGGGCATCACGCAGGTGCAGGTCAACCCGCGTGCCGGCCTGACCTTCGCCAACGGCCTGCGGTCGATGATGCGTGCCGACCCCGACATCATCATGGTCGGCGAGATCCGCGACCGGGAGACCGCGCAGATCGCGGTCGAATCCGCGCTCACCGGCCACCTCGTCCTCTCGACGCTGCACACCAACGACGCGCCGACCGCACTGACCCGCCTCATCGAGATGGGCATCGAGCCGTTCCTCGTCGCGAGCGCGCTGGACTGCATCGTCGCCCAGCGACTGGCCCGGACGCTCTGCTCGCACTGCAAGCGGCGCGTGATCGTCAGCGGCGAGGTCCTGCGCGAGAGCGGCTTCCCGGCCCGGTCCGACGTCGAGGGCTACGAGCCCGGCGGCTGCGCCCGGTGCGGCAACAGCGGCTACAAGGGACGCATCGGCCTCTACGAGGTCATGGAGATGACCGAGGAGATCCGCGAGCTGACGATCAGCCGCGCCTCGGCCGACCAGATCACCGAGGTCGCGACGAGCCAGGGGATGCGGCGGCTGCGCGAGGACGGCCTCGAGAAGGTCCGTCAGGGGCGGACCTCGATCGCCGAGGTCGCCCGGGTCACCGGGACGAACTGAGCCCGCGCAGTACGCTCGGGGCATGAACGTCCCGACCGCAGGTGAGCTCGTGAGGGTCGACTCCGGGGGCCCCGTGCTCGACGGCCTCGTCTTCGACACGCCCAGCCGCGAGAAGATCGTCGTCGCGGTCGTCGACCCGGCGCGCGGCCCGGGCTTTCGCACCGTGCATCCCGACACGCTTTCCGAGCGCGAGGAGGAAGGCCCGGACGATCACGCGCTGAAGCTTCTCGTGCGCCGGACGCCGCCCCCGCCGCCGCGCGGGAAGGCCCGCGGCGGGACGGGCTCCGGCGCCGGTCGCGAGGGTCACGGTCGCGCGACGATGCACCGCACCACCGGCAAGTAGCGCGACGAGACGGCGTCGTAGGCTGGGTCCGTGCTGCGTACCGTCTCCGCCACGCGCTACGTCACGCCCCTGCGCGAGGGCGGATCGCTGCCGGCGCTGGTCGAGGCCGACGACGACGGGCTCTACGTCACCAAGCTGCGCGGCGCCGGGCAGGGACCCAAGGCGCTGGTGGCCGAGATCGTCTGCGGCGAGCTGGCCCGCGCGCTCGGCCTGCCGGTCCCGGAGCTCGCGCTCGTCGATCTGCCGGTCGAGCTGTCCCACGCCGAGCCGGACCCGGAGATCCAGGAGCTGCTCGAGGCCAGTGCGGGTCTGAATCTCGGCCTGGACTTCCTCCCGGGGTCGCTCCCGTACACGCCCGCCGGGCAGGTTCAGCCGGACGCCGACCTCGCGGCCGACATCGTCTGGTTCGACACGTGGACCGAGAACGTCGACCGCACGCCGCGTAACCCGAACCTCATCGTCTGGCACGGCGCGCCGTGGCTCATCGACCACGGTGCCGCGCTCTACCGCCAGCACCAGCCCGACGGACTCGGGGACGGGGGAGGGGTCTTCCCGCTGAGCGCCCAGCATGTCCTGCTACCGGTCGCCTCGCCGATCCCGGACGCCGATGCGCGGCTGGCGCCGCGGGTGGACCGGGAGCTGCTCGAGCGCGTGCTCGCCCTGGTCCCTGAGGACTGGCTCGGCGGCGTGGCGTCTGCCGTCTACGTGGACGACCTGCTCGCGCGACTCGAGGGCGAGCGTCCGTGGGTCGCGGCGGCCGAGGAGGCGAGAGGGAGTGCCTGAGGTCTTCCAGTATGCGGTACTGCAGGTCGTGCCCTCGATCGAGCGGGGGGAGCGGCTGAACGTCGGCGTCGTCGTCCACAGCCGGCGACTGCGGTTCCTCGAGATCGCCGTGCACCTCGACGTCGACCGCCTGGGCGCTCTCGCGCCGGATCTCGACCTCGACGCGCTACGTGCGCACCTCGACGGGCTCGCGCGCGTCGCGGCGGGCGACCCTGCCGCGGGTGCGGTCGCGGCGCTCGACCGGTCCGAGCGGTTCCACTGGCTGGTCGCGCCGTCGTCGACGATCGTGCAGGCGGGACCCGTACACACGGGACTTTGCGACGACGCGCGGGCCGTGGTCGCGCGGCTGCTCCGCGACCTCGTCGGCAATTGACATGCAATCTGCATGCACATAGGATCAGATGCATGTCGACGATCCAGATCCGCAACGTGCCGGAGGACCTGCACCGGCAGCTCAAGGTCCGTGCTGCGGAGAGCGGCCAGAGCTTGTCGGACTACCTCTTGCGGGAGGTGCTCGAGCACGCGCAGAAGCCGACCCTCGCGGAATGGGGCCGGGAGGTCCTCGAGATGGAGCGCTCGACGCGATCGCCCAGCCGTAGCGCCTCGGAGGCCCTCGCCGAGGAACGGCGGCAGTGACGCAGCTGGTCGTCGACGCGTCCGCCGTCGTCGATGCGCTCACCCTGGTGCCGGCTCCTGAACCGCTGATCCGCGCCGTCTCGACGGCCTCGGCGCTCCACGTGCCGGAGCACTTTCACATCGAGGTGGTCGCCGCGCTGCGCAACATGCGGATCCGCGGCGACCTGGAGGAGCACGCGGCACGCATCGGACTGCGGCGGGTCCACCGGCTGCGGGTCGAGCGGTATCCGGTGCTCGAACTGCAGCCGGAGATCTGGGCGTTGCGTCACTCGCTGACGGCGTACGACGCCGCGTACCTTGCGCTCGCGCGTCGGCTCGAGACACAGCTCCTCACCACCGATCGCGGCCTCGCCGCCGCTGCCGCCGCAGACGGGCGTCTGCTGATCCCGGACTGACTTCAGGATTCGGCCGTCGCGGCCGATACGAGCAGCACGATGCGGTTCGACTTTGCTGACCTCCTGCTCGACGTGCTCGACCGGCGCGCGTCCGACCTCCACCTGACCGCGGCCAGCAAGCCGATGGTCCGCGTACGCGGCCGGCTGACGCCACTGGAGGAGTACCCGGTCCTCGACGCCACGGACACCCGCGAGATCGTCTACTCGATCCTCACGAACGACCAGCGCCAGCGGCTCGAGACGGACTGGCAGCTCGACTTCGCCTACTCGATCCCCGGTCGTGCCCGGTTCCGCGTCAACGCGTACTTCCAGCGCAGTGCGCTCGGCGCCGCGTTCCGCCTGATCCCGGCGCAGATCGTGCCGATCGACGACCTCGGCCTGCCGCCCGTCGTCCATGACCTCTGCACCAAGCCCCGCGGCCTGGTCCTGGTGACCGGCCCGACCGGTTCGGGCAAGTCCACGTCCCTGGCGGCGATGATCGACGAGATCAACGGCACCCGTGAAGAGCACATCCTCACCATCGAGGACCCGATCGAGTTCCTGCACGGGCACAAGAAGTGCATCGTCAACCAGCGCGAGCTCGGCGGCGACGCCCAGTCCTTCGCCGCCGCGCTCAAGGCCGCGTTGCGCCAGGACCCGGACGTGATCCTCGTCGGCGAGATGCGCGACCTCGAGACCATCTCGACCGCGTTGACCGCGGCGGAGACCGGCCACCTCGTCTTCGCCACCCTGCACACGCAGAGCGCGCCGTCCACCATCGACCGCGTCATCGACGTCTTCCCGCCCCACCAGCAGCAGCAGGTGCGCGTGCAGCTGTCGATCGCCCTGCAGGGCGTCATCACGCAGACGCTGATCCCGACCGCCGACGGGGCCGCCCGCGCGGTCGCCTGCGAGACGCTCATCCCGACCCCGGCGGTGCGCAACCTCATCCGCGAGGGCAAGACGCACCAGATCCCGTCGGCGATGCAGACGGGCTCCGCGCACGGCATGCAGACGCTCGACGCCGCGCTCGCCGCGCTCATCCGCGCCGGCACGATCACGCAGCGCGTCGCCGAGACCCGGTCCTCCACGCCGGACGAGCTGCGCCGCCTCCTCGGCGCCAGCAGCTTCGGCTCCGCGCCCCCGTCGATGGTGGCCTGATCGTCATGGCCACCTACGTCTTCAAGGCGATGGACGTCACCGGGGCGAAGGCCCAGGGGGAGGTCGAGGCCGACAACAAGCAGGCGGTCGGGGACCAGCTCAAGCAGCGCGGCCTGATCGTCCTGGACATCGCCGACAAGCACTCGTCGCGCGAGATCAACATCAAGCTGTTCAACCGGGTCAAGCCGGACGACCTGACGATCATGGTCCGTCAGCTGTCGACCATGGTCAGCAGCGGTATGACGATCCTCCGGGCGCTCTATGTGCTCGAGGCGCAGACCGAGAGCGAGCTGCTCAAGGAGGCGCTCGTCAAGGTCCGCAAGGACGTGGAGGCCGGCCTGCCGCTGAGCGACTCGCTCGAGCGCCACCCCAAGATCTTCAACCCCCTGTTCGTCGCGATGACGCGTGCGGGGGAGACCGGCGGCGTGCTGGACCAGTCGCTGCTGCGGGTCGCCGACCAGCTCGAGAAGGACGCGTCGTTGCGCCGGATGATCAAGTCCGCCATGGCCTACCCGGCGGTCGTCATCAGCTTCGCGCTCATCACCCTGATCGCGCTCGTCACGTTCCTCGTCCCGGTGTTCGTCGGGGTGTTCGAGCAGTTCGGCGGCGAGCTGCCGCTGATCACGAAGTTCACCGTGACCCTGTCGGAGATCATGACCGGCTACTGGTGGGCGCTGATCGCCGGCACGGTCGGCTCCGTCTACGCCTTCCGGCGCTGGAAGACCACCGACAAGGGCCGACAGCAGTGGGACCGCTTCAAGCTACGCCTGCCGATGAAGATCGGTGACATCGTGCAGAAGGTCGCCCTCGCCCGCTGGTCGCGGACGCTCAGCGCGCTCGTGAGCGCCGGCGTCCCGCTGCTGCAGGCTCTGGAGATCACCGGCAAGACCGCAGGCAACTGGGTCGTCGAGAAGGCGATGGCCGACGTCATCGCCAACGTGAAGGCCGGCGGCATGATCAGCGAGCCGCTGAAGACCTCACCGGTCTTCCCGGGCATGGTCAGCCACATGGTCGGCGTCGGCGAGGAGACCGGCGCGCTCGACACGATGCTCGCGAAGATCGCGGACTTCTACGAGGACCAGGTCGACGCCGCCGTCAAGCAGCTCACCTCGATCCTCGAGCCGGTGATGATCGTCATCGTCGGCGGCATGGTCGGGTTCATCGTCATCTCGATGTACCTGCCGTTGTTCAAGGTGTACGACCAGATCCAGTAGGAGCGGTGAGCGGTCTCAGCGAAGTTGGCAGTTTCTCATGCACTTGACAGGTGACCTGGCAAGAATCTCAGCGATGTGGCAAGCCCGCCTGTCTGGTTGTTCTCACGTTCGCTCCCTCTGAAGCCCGCCCCATAGCGGGCCTGGTTGTTCTCGGGTGGGTTGTTCTCACGTTCGTTCTCAAGTTCGCCCGCTGAGAACTCCCTGTATCTGAGCCACTTCTGAAGCCCGACCCGTAGCGGGCTGCGTCGTTCACAGGTTCGCCCCGCAGCCCTGACATTCGTGGTGCCACCTGCGCGCGCACCTGATCGGCTCAGATGATCTGAAGCACGTGGCCTGGTGCTCCCAGCCTGATGTCGCGGTAGGAGCACCGGCCGGTTCGCCGTTGGCATGCGGAGTTGGCGATGAGCCATACCTCGGTGACGGCTGCAGGTGCTGGGCCGCCAATCGCGGTGGCGTAATCGGCGGCGAGGTTGCGGCGCTCAGAGAGCCAGGTTCCAAGTTCGGCCGTACCCGAGCGCAGGACGGCGTGCGTCTCTCGCTTTGACCAGTGCGGCAGCGGGCACCGGTACACGGTGCCTACGCTGAGAGCGGCGCTCCACTGGTAGGTCAGGTCAAGGCCGTTGTCGAACGCCACCGCGATGCTGAGGTAGTCGTGCGTGAGGAGGGTGTCTTCGGCAAGCAGGGACGGCAGCTCTTGCGCGTTCCAGGACCAACTGAGCTCGGTGTCGCGCGTCATCGGCACCGTGGCCGGATGACGGATGATTCCCACGTCGCGATTGGTGGAGCAGCGGATGGTGTGGCCGCGGCTCGTGAAGATCTCCGAGGGCCCGATAGCCGGATGATCTGACCACCCGTCGGGCAACGGCGCTGGTCCCTGCGCGAGGCGGCTGGCCTCGTCGAGGCAGTGTCGGTCACCGAGGGCGCCGCCGGCCGTTGCGAGCGCGGCTCCAGGGTCGATTTCCGGCTTCCAGTGAAGCACGGCGACCACCGTTCCCCCGGACTGCGTGCGGGCCCACCAGGGAGCAGGGGCGTAGGTCCCGTCGGTGTCGATGAACTCTCCTGGGAGGCCGTTGCCGAGCTCGACCTCCCCGTCGTGGGCGGCGGTGAAGGTGTGCGTGTGGCGAGTCCCGCGCTCGAGGGGACCGCGCGGCGAGATCCGGGCCCAGACCGTGACCTGTGGACCGATCCAGAGGTCGGCCGGCGCGAGCAGCTGCATCCGTCCCTCACGGAGCAGGGTGACGCGGTCTCCGCGACGCACATGGATTCCGGAGCCTTTCCAGGGGCGCTCGCGTGCGCCGACGCTGACAACACCTGCGTCGGCCAGCGCCGGCCCGAGGGCCTCGATCACCCGCGTCATGGTCTCTGCGGCAGCCGTGAGGTTCGGAGCCGGATCGGCACCGGAACGCCGGGAGGCCAAAGCGCCGCGACCCGCGCGAGCGAGGACTCCGGGCAGGTGGCGGGCTTGCCACAGGCGGGCCGGCGGGCGAAGTACCGGGTCCCGGGCTGTCCCGGCGCCTGGGGTTTCTGGGATGTCGACGCGCATGTCGCTCACTGTATGTTGTCGAAGCGACGAAGTTCTCGGCCAGTAGTGCGGCAGTTCGGATCAGTCGGATACTCGGTGGCTGAGGTTCAGGAAGAGCTCGATGGTCGATTCGGCGGCCTCGGGCAGGTAGGCAGGACCGAACGCGGCCTGCTCCAAGGCGCCGCCCAGCATGGCGGCCCAGAAGCCTCGGGCCTCGGCCGCGGCGCTCTGCCGTGGTGTCCAGCCACGTCGGGTCAGGCTCTGGGTGACGGCGCGCTCGCCTTCGGTGTGCAGGCGGCTGAACGTCTCTTGGACGCGGTCGGTGACGTCGGGGTGGTGACGGGAAAGCAGGACGGCTTCGGCGAAGAACATGAGGGCCGGTGAGGCCAATGCCGTCCTGACGAGAGCGGCCACGTACGTACGGGGCGTGCGTTTACTTCTGGCGGCGCGCTCGATGTCGGCCGCCAGGTACAGCAGGTCGCGGCAAGCGGCCTCGACGAAGAGTGCTTCCTTCGTGCCGAAGTAGTAGGTGACCTGGCTGGGGTTCGCGCCGGCGGCGGTGGCGATGTCCGATTTGCTCACGCCGGCTAGCCCGCGTTCGCGGAACAGGCGGCTGGCGTGATCGAGGATCGCGCGGCGCGTTTCGATGCCGGTCACGTAGACGGCGCGGTTCATCGGCGAGGAAGCCACAAGAGAGTTGTACCGACCCGGACGGCGCGCTGCGCGATTCGTGGAGCACGTGCGTGACTTTGCCGCTACGACAATGTACGCTGCCGTCAGAACCTTGTCGTACCGGTGAAGTTCGTCCCGTCTTCCTTCCCTCTGGAGCGTTGAATTTCCGTGAGCACCACCGAGCCCCGTACCGCGTCGCCGAGTCGTCTGGTCCTCAACCAGGCGCGACCGTTGCTGCCGCTGAACCTCTTCGACGCTGATCGGCCGCTGCGGGAAGCACTCGCTCGCGATGGCGGAAGCTGGGGAGAGGACCGCGCGCGTGACGCCGGCGCCTTCGCCGGCTCGGAAGAGGTCCGGGAGCACGGCCGGCGCGCGGAGCGCAACGAGCCGCGTCTGGTCCCGTTTGACCGGTACGGCAACCGGGTTGACGAGGTTGAGCTTGATCCCTCGTGGCATTACCTGCTGGCGGCGAACATCGAACGGGAAGTCGCCAGCCTGCCGTGGCGAGATGAGCAAGCGGGAGCCCACGTGGTGCGCGCGGCGCTGTTCATGCTGATGACCAACGCCAACGCGGGCGTGATGTGTCCGGTGTCGATGACGTACGCCGCGGTTCCGGCGCTACGTGACGGAGCGCCGGAGATCGCGGCCGAGTGGGAGCCGCGGCTGACCATGCCCGACTATGAGCGCGGCGCACTGGCGGGGATGGCCATGACCGAGCGCCAAGGGGGGTCGGACGTGCGGCAGAACATCACCCGGGCGGTGCCGGCCGGGGATGGGCGCTGGGCGATCCACGGACATAAGTGGTTCACCTCCTACCCGCCGTGCGATGGCTTTCTCGTGCTCGCCCAGACCGAGGAGCCCGGCGGCCCGCCGTCGTGCTTCTGGGTTGAGCGCGGACCGGGTATGGAGTTCCAGCGCCTGAAGGACAAGCTCGGCACCCGGTCGCTCCCCTCGTCCGAAGTCGAGTTCCACGGCATCGAGGGTCGCCTGGTCGGGGAGGAGGGACGGGGGGTCTCGGCCATCATCCGCATGGTCAATCACACGCGCCTTGACTGCCTGCTGGGGTCGGCGGCCGGGATGCGGCGCGGCCTGCTGGAAGCCCACCAGCACGCCGAGGACCGTGCCGCCTTCGGAGCACGGCTGCTCGACCAGCCGTTGATGCGGAACGTGCTGTCCGATCTCGCGCTTGATTCAGAGGCCGCGACCGCCTCGGCTCTGCGCATCGCCCGCTCGTTTGATCAGGACGAGCCGGCGTTCCGGCGTTTCGCCACCGCGGTGATGAAGTACCACGTGTGCAAGCGCGCCAGTGCGCACGCCGGCGAGGCTCTGGAGTGCTTGGGCGGCAACGGCTACGTGGAGGACTCCGGGCTGCCGCAGCTGTACCGAGACGCGCCGCTCTCCTCCATCTGGGAGGGATCGGGCAACGTCGCCGCCCTGGATGTGTTGCGCGCGATGGTCAAGGACCCCGAAGGGCTCCCCGCGTTCTTGACCGAATGTGCGCAGGCCGCCGGCGGCAACGCGCGGCTTGACGCCCACCTGCAGCAGATCACCGAGATCACCGCCGGCCTGTTCGCGGAGAAGGACCCGCGGCCGGTCGCCGAACGGCTCGCCGACGCCCAGTTCCAAGCGCGACGGATCGTGGAAGACCTGGGCTTTGCGCTGCAGGCCAGCCTGCTGGTGCGTCACGCGCCCGCGGCGGTCTCTGACGCGTTCTGCGCGGCCCGCCTGGGCGAAGGGGGAGGTGGCCGCGCGTACGGCACGCTGCCCCGCGGCGTGGACGTGGCCGGTGTCCTTGGCCGGGTGCGAAGCGCATGACCGACCAGATGACGAGCGACGCGACGTCAGGCTGCCCGACGGGGGCACGGCCGCAAGCGAGTTCGACCGTTTCTGCGACAGCAGCGCCGCTGCTGATCACCGAAGCGCCGGCCGGCACGTTGCCACCACGCCTGCGAGTGCCCATCCTGCTCGGCAGCGTGTTTCTCCATCGAAGGCGAGCGCTCTTCGGCCGAATGCTGCGCGCACGCTACGGACCCGGCGCTGTCGTCCGGATGCGGTCCCTGCCGTGGGGCGAGGTCGTGCTCATTGCCGACCCAGCGCTCGTCAAGCCGGTGCTCACCGCTCCGGCTGACGTTCTGCGCGCCGGTGCCAGCAACCTGCGGTTCCTGCAGCCGATCTTCGGGAGGCGAGGCGTGCTCGTCCTGGACGAGGACGAGCATCTGGCCACCCGTAGGAAGCTGCTGCCTCCATTTCACGGGGACGCGATCCCGATCTACGAGCGCGTGGTCCGCGCAGAGACCGAACGGCGCATCGCGGGCTGGAAGGTTGGCCACGAATTTCGGATGGACGACGAGTCCAGGGCCATAGCCCTGGAGGTCATCCTCGCGTGTGTCTTCGGGGCAACCGGTGACCGGCGATTGGTCGAGATGCGCGACGTCCTTCAGCGCGTCACGCACATCACGCCGGCCGTCTCGCTGTGGTTCCTCTGGCCGCGTCTGGCAGCCACGCCGCCGTGGCGCGGGTACGCCCGCGCCATCGCTCGGGCGAACGACATCCTCGACGAGCTGATCGAGGATCGACGCCGGGACCCCTCGCTTGCTGACCGCGACGACATCCTCTCGCTCCTGATCAAGTCCGGTGAAGGTGACGACGAGTGGCTGCGTGATCAGCTCATGTCGCTGCTTGGCGCTGGGCACGAGACGACCACGACCGCGCTGGCGTGGGCGGTCGAGCTTCTGGCCCACCACCCTGACAAGCGTCGGCAGGCGCGCGAGAGCGATGCCTACCTGGACGCCGTCATCAACGAAACCCTCAGGGTGCGCACCGTCCTTCCTGCCGTCACCCGTCAAGCCGCGACCGACATCCAGCTGGGCCCGTGGCGCATCCCCGCCGGCACCACGCTGCTTCCGATGAGCGGCGCGGTGCACGTCAACCCATCCGTGTACGAGGATCCGTTCGAGTTCCGGCCCGAACGCTTCCTTCAGCAGCGGCCCGGCACCTACAGCTGGTTCCCGTTCGGAGGCGGACGGCGCCGCTGCATCGGCGCGACGTTCGCGCTCATGGAGATGCGCGTCGCCCTGCGCGCCATGCTCGACCACGCCGACTGGGAGCCCGTCTCGTCGAGGCCGGAGCGTGGCAAGGATTTTCACATCACCACCGTTCCGGCTCGGGGCGCCCGGATGAGGAGGACCGCATGAGCCAGTTCAAGTCATTCGCCGGCATGACAGCGGCGATAACCGGTGCAGGCTCGGGGATCGGACGTGGTCCGGCCCTGGTGCTGGCACGCGACGGCTGTCACCTCGCCCTGTGCGACATCAGCGAGGAGACGCTGGCTGCGACCGCCGCGCTCGTGCAGCCCTATGGCGTGCGGGTCAAGACCCCGTCCGTCCCTGAGCAGGTGGGCGCAACATGAGCGGCCCGGTCCTGGACTACAAGGTCGACGGCCGGATCGCGCGGCTGACGCTCAACCGGCCCGAGCGCGGCAACGGCCTCACCGGCGAGCTGATCGAAGCGCTCGCCGCGGCGGTCGAGCGGGCTGACCTTGACCCTGCGGTGCACGTCCTGCTGCTGTCCGGCAACGGAAAGGGCTTCTGCGGTGGGTATGACCTGGTTGCCAGTGCCGAGGGAGGCACCGACGGCCAGTTCGGCGCAGGCACGCCGACCGCCGGAACAGTGCTTGACCCTGTCGTGCAAGGCGCAAACCACGACCCGTCGCGTACGTGGGACCCGATGGTCGACTACGCGATGATGAGCCGCAACGTCCGGGCGTTCATGACGCTCTTTCACTGCACCAAGCCGGTGGTGTGCAAGGTTCACCGCTTCTGCGTGGCCGGCGGCACCGACCTGGCGCTCTGCTCAGACCTGCTGGTCATCGAGGACACGGCGAAGATCGGCTACCCGCCCGCCAGGGTCTGGGGCTCTCCGACGACGTCGATGTGGGCGCACCGCCTGGGACCGCAGCGTGCCAAGCGCCTGCTGTTCACCGGCGACTGCCTCTCCGGCGCTGAGGCCTTGGAGTGGGGCCTGGCCATCGAAGCTCCGTCGGCTGAGCAGCTGGACGCTCGCACCGAGCTGCTGGTGGAGCGGATTGCGCGCATGCCGGTCAACCAGCTGCAGATGATGAAGCTGCTGGTCAACCAGCAGACGATGAGCCAGGGCCTGCACACCACCCAGGTGCTCGGGACCGTCTTTGACGGCATCACCCGCCACACCGCGGAGGGCTACGCCTTCCAGCAACGAGCCGCCCAGGCCGGGTTCAAGCAGGCCGTGCACGACCGCGATGACCCGTTCGGCGACTTCGGCCATCAGACCTCAGGAGTCCTTGCATGAGCACCACCACCACCGCGGTGTCCAGCATCCGATCAGGTCCGGTAACCATCATCACGCTGCACGGTCCAGAGGTCCGAAACGCGGTACTCCGCGGCGCTCGTCCTGCGGGTCGCGTTTGCCGCATGGGTGCCGTGCATACGACGCGCCAGGCGCAGGGTTTCGTACGGCACCTGGTCCTGGCGGCCGCGGCTCGGGTGAGGACACGAGCCCCTGGCCGAGGTGGGGCGTGAGCGGCGGCGAATGACCCAACATCGGCCGCCGGCGTTGGTCAGGATCCACAAACACCGCCCGGCGCGCTCGGGGGAGGCTCTGCGGCGATGACCGATCTCCTGGACCTCGACCTTCCGTCCGGCCGCGTCCGCGTGGAGCGCAGCGGCCCTGCTGACGCGCCCGCCGTGATCTGTGTGCACGGCCTGACCGCGAATCTCCGCTCGTGGGACCGCCTGCGCGAGCCGCTGCTCGCCGCCGGCCGGCAGATGCTCGCCATCGACCTGCGCGGCCGTGGTCGCAGCGAGGACACCGGCCCCGGCACCTACGGGCTCGACGGGCACGCCGACGACGTCGTCGCGGTCGCCGACGCGCTCGAACACGAGACGTTCGCCTACGTGGGCTGGTCGATGGGCGCACTCACCGGCCTGGAGGTCGTGGCCCGCGCCGGCGACCGCATCCCGGCCGTCGCCCTGCTCGACGCCGTCGGCGGGATGGACGACGCGGCGATCGAGGCCGTCCGCGCCGGCACCGCGCGCCTCGACGCGGTCGTCCCGACGCCCGAGCCGTACCTGGACGCCCTGAAGGCCTCCGGTGTCTTCGACCCCTGGGACCCGTTCTGGGACGCCTACTTCACCTACGAGCTCGCACCGGTCGACGGCGGCCTGTCCCCGTCGACCAGCCGGCCCGCGGTCCTGGAGGACCTCGAGGTCGCCGGTCGCGACTTCACGCCCCTCTGGGCGAACCTGACGATGCCGACGCTGCTCGTCTGGGCCTCCCAGGACCTCGGCGGCGGGCTGATCGTGCCCGTCGAGGTGCGCGACGACTTCCTCGCTCGCGTGCCCACGGCGACGCTCCACACGGTGGAGCGCAACCACTACGGGATCATGATCGCCGAGGGCGTGCCCGAGGCGATCGTCGCGCACGTCGTGGGTCAGGAGCCGCGCTCCGGGTAGTCGACGTCGAGTGCTGATCGCTGCAGAACGCGGCTTCTCGTTCGCGGACCCGGTCGCGGTCGTGATCGTGCTCGCCGGACTCGCCCTTCTGGCCGCCGTCGTCGCCCTCACGCGCGAGAGCGACCACTCGTTCACGTCCGCGATCGTCTACCTGGTGCTCGGCGCCGTCGTCGCGATGGTCCTGAAGCTCCTCGGGGTCCAGCTGCTGGACCCGTTCGAGGACGAGGCGGTCCTCGAACACCTCGCCGAGTTCGCGGTCATCGTGGCGCTGTTCACCGCCGGCCTGAAGATCGACCGCTCACTCACCTGGCGGCAGTGGCGCACGCCGACGCTGCTCCTCGCGGTCGTGATGCCGGTGACCATCGCCGCGGTGGCGCTGTTCGCGTCGGCGGCCATGGGGCTCTCGCTCGGTGCGGCGATCCTTCTCGGCGCCATCCTGGCCCCGACCGATCCGGTCCTGGCCAGCGACGTCCAGGTCGGGCCGCCCGGGGAGGACGACGGGCCCGAGCCGCACTTCGCGTTGACCGCCGAGGCGGGACTCAACGACGGGCTCGCGTTCCCCTTCGTCTTCCTGGGCCTCTTCGTCGCCGCCGAGGGCGGCACCGACTGGCTGGGGACCTGGGTGCTGGCCGACCTCGTCTACGCGATCGGGGTGGGCGTGCTGCTCGGCGTGGCCGGGGGCCGGTTGCTCGCGATCGTCACCCTCGAGTTGCGGGCCCGCGACCACATCGCCCCGCGCTTCGACGGCTGGCTGGCCATCGCTGCCGTGCTCGTCGTCTACGGCACGACGGAGATCGTCGGCGCGTACGGCTTCCTCGCCGCCTTCGCCGCCGGACTGGCCTTCCGGCGCTGGGAGCGCGACCACGAGTCGCACGCGCGCATCCACGACGGCGCGCAGACCGTCGAGCACGTCTCCGAGCTCACGCTCGTGCTCGTGCTCGGCAGCACCGTGACGCTGGCCGGGCTGACGCAGCCCGGCCTCGCCGGCTGGCTGCTCGTCCCGGTGCTGCTCCTCGTGATCCGCCCGCTCGCCTGCGTCCTCACCTTCGCGCCGACGCGCCTGCCGGCGCGCGAGGCCGCCTTTATGGGCTGGTTCGGCGTCCGCGGGATCGGCTCCTTCTACTACGTCGCGGTCGCCATCGGGTCAGGCGTCCTGACCGCCGACGAGCAGACGGTGATCTACTGGACGGTGTTCGCCTGCGTGGGGTCCTCGATCGTCGTACACGGGCTGACGTCCACTCGCTTCACGTCGCGGCTGGTCCAGGAGGCGGCCCGCTGAGCAGGGTCCGGGGGTGTGGCGCCGCGGGCTGCGGGTACCCCAGCGATATGTCCGTCACGCAGAAGCTCACCGCCCCTGTCCGCCTCGTCCTGCGCACCGGCCGCGACGCCGCCGGCACCCTCGTCGAGCTCGGCCGTCACGTCGTCGATCGCGTGACGTCCGGTTCGCCGGACGACGATCACCGGTCGCCGACGCCCCCGACCAGGACCACGCCGCCGGCCGACTCCATCGGCGTCCCGTCGCGACCCGCAGCGCCGCCGTCTGCGCCCGTCGCGCCCGCCACACCTGCACCGGCAGACGCCCCGGCGCCGGCCGCGTCCGACGAGCCCGACCAGCCCGAGTTCCAGCCGGCCCACATCGACGAGGAGCCGACCCTCGTCTACTCGTCCGCGGACGAGGGCGCGCAGGACGGCGCCGGACCCACGTTGCGCATCGGCGAGCCCTGGAACGGCTACCGCGGCATGAACGCTCCGGACGTCGTCGATCGCCTCGCCGTCGCCGACGCGGCGACGCTCGCGGCGGTCCAGCTCTTCGAGTCCGCCAACCGCAGCCGCAAATCGGTCCTGGCCGCCGTCGACCAGCGGCTGACCACGATCTCCTGACGCACCTCGCGGCGAGGTCGGCGATCCGCCGACCACAAGGGGACCGTCGAGGTCGAGCACGCCCGGCGTCGTAGAGTCCCGCCCATGGCCTCATTCGACCTCACCGGGAAGACCGCCCTCGTCACGGGCGGCGCCCGGGGCATCGGCTTCGCGACCTGCGAGCGACTCGTCGCCCGCGGTGCGCGGGTCGCGATCCTCGACCTCGACCAGGAGGCCTGCGACACGGCCGCCGCCCGCCTGGGGGCCGGCAAGGCGTTCGGCCTCGCCGCCGACGTGACCGACCGGGCCGCGATGCAGCAGGCGGTGGCCGCGGTCGTCGAGCGCTGGGGCGGCCTGGACGTCGTGGTCGCCAACGCCGGGATCGCGCACAAGGGCGCGACCTATCGTGCGCTGGGCACCGAGACCTTCGACCGTGTGATCGACGTCAACCTCATGGGCGTCGTGCGCACCGTCGAGGCCGCGCTGCCGCAGATCGTCGCCCGCAAGGGCCACGTCGTCGTCATCGCGTCGGTCTACGCGTTCCTCAATGGCATCGGTGCCGTGCCGTACGCGATGGCGAAGGCGGGCGTGGAGCAGTTCGGCCGCGCGCTGCGCGTCGAGCTCGCCCAGCACGGCGCCGGCGCGAGCGTCGCGTACTTCGGGTTCATCGACACCGAGATGGTCCACCGGGCGCTCGACGAGGACCCGATCGCCGACCGGCTGCTCGGCCAGATCCCCAAGCCGCTGCTCAAGCGCCTGCCGCCCAGCGAGGCGGGCGCGGCGATCGTGCGCGGCATCGAGCGGCGTCAGCCGCGGATCATCCGGCCGCGGCGGTGGACCGCGTACTCGCTGCTGCGCGGGCTCATCAACCCGCCGCTGGACACCGCGATGGTCCGTGACGCCAAGACGCAGTCGCTGCTGCAGGAGCTCGATGCCCGGGCGGGGGAGGAGCAGCCGACCACCGCATGATCGACGTCGACCGCGAGCAGGCGCTGGGCTACCGGCTCGCCGGGCACCACCTGCACCGGCGCACCGACGCGCTGACGGCGCTCGGGGCCTGCGGCATCCAGGAGTCGCCGCCCGGTTGGGGGGCCGTCGCGCTGCACGCGCGCAGCTCCGACCCGCTGCCCCGCGGCCACGAGGTCGCGCTCGTGAACGCGATGCGCAAGGCCCCACACCACGTGCCACGCGCGGACCTCGCGGTCTTCACGCTGGCCCTCGTCCCCCCGGACGAGGGCCTGAAGGGCTTCCTCGGCAGCCTCGTCACCAAGGAGCTCCGGGAGACGGAGCACTCGCTGCGCGGTGCGATCGACCTCGTCGTCGACGCAGCCCGTGACGCCCTCGCCGACGGACCGCTGGAGCGCGATGCCTTGCATCAGGAGCTGCGCGAGCGCCTCCCGGCCGAGCTGCTCTCCTGGTGTCGAGGCTGCGAGAGCCACCACCTGCGCTCGGGCCTCTGGCGCGGGCTCGGGCCGCTCGGCGTCACCGAGATGCCCGCGAAGGCGACCTGGTCCCTCGTGCAGCGCCCGGAGACGGACCTCGACCAGGCGCGCCGTGAGCTCGCCCGCAGGTTCCTGCGGTGCTTCGGACCGGCGTCGCACTCCCAGCTGGCGAGCTGGGCGGAGACCTCGCCCGCCCACGCCAGGACGCTGATCGAGCTGCTCTCCGACGAGGTGGAGGAGGTGCGCCTGAACGGGGCGAAGCGGTGGATCCTCGCCGCCGATCGCGGGCTGCTGGAGGCGCCGCGGGCGGCCCGCGGAGTCCGGCTGCTCGGGGGCTTCGACCCCTACGTCTCGCAGCCCGACCGTGAGACACTCGTGCCCGACAGGGCCCTCGCCAAGAGCATGTTCCCTGCGATCGGCCGACCGGGCGTCGTCCTGGCCGACGGCGTGCTCGTGGGCCTGTGGAAGGCGCGCAAGAAGGGCCGGGTGCTCGAGATCGAGCCGACCTGGCTGGGCGCCTCCCCACCGGACATCGACGAGGAGGCGCAGGCCGTCGCGCTGCTGCGCGGTTGCGAGACCGCGCGGGTCATCTAGGCGGCCGCGGCGGCGTGCGGCCGGGCGTCGTGACGGCGGATCGTGCGCAGCTGCCACAGACCGATCGCCGCCGCGTCGGCGAACAGCACGGCGAGGACGACGACCTCCCACGTCGGGGCACCGGCGACGAGCGCAACGACGAGCAGGGCGGCGAACGTGACTTCGGCGATGGTGGCGAGGCGCAGGCGCTTCTTGGCGGTGGTGACGGGCATGGTGGACTCCTTGGTTCGGGGTGCGATGAGAAGCAGCTTGCGGCCGGGAGGGAAGGTCGGCAATGACCCGTGAGGTAAGCGACCCGCCTCCCGGCGCGGGCTATCGTCGCCACCATGAGCACCGCGACCGCCACCCCGACCGTCGGCGAGCTGTTGCGGGACTGGCGCCGGCGTCGCCGCATCAGCCAGTTCGACCTCTCGCTGGAGGCCGCGGTCTCCGCCCGGCACCTCAGCTTCGTCGAGACCGGCCGCTCTCGCCCCGGGCGCGATCTCGTGCTGCACCTGTGCGAGCACCTCGACGTGCCGCTGCGTGAGCGCAACACGCTGCTGCTCGCCGCCGGCTACGCCCCGGTCTTCCAGGAGACCGCGCTGGACGCCGAGCGGATGACGCCGGTCCGGGGGGCGCTGCAGAAGATCCTCGAGGGCCACGCGCCCTACCCGGCGGTGATCGTCGACGGCTGCTGGAACATCGTCCTGGCCAACGCCCCGGCGCTCGCCATCCTCGAGGGCGTCGACGCGGAGCTGCTGCAGGCGCCCAACGCCATGCGGCTGTCGCTCCATCCCGGCGGCCTCGCGCCGCGCATCGAGAACCTGCCGGAGTACGCGCAGCATCTGCTGCTGCGGCTGCAGCGACAGGCGCTCCTCTCGGGTGACCCGGCGGTTGCCGCGCTGCTCGCGGAGATGCAGACCTACCCGGCGGCCGAGGCGGTGCTCGAGGCGTCCCTCGCCGCCGAACCCGCCGAGCTGCTGTTCATCCCGATGCGCCTGCGGCGTCCCGACGGCGCGTTGTGGAGCTTCTTCTCGACGATCGCGAATTTCGGCACCGCGCTGGACATCACGGTCGCCGAGCTGGCGATCGAGTCCTTCTACCCGGCGGACCCGGAGACGGCCGCTGCGTTGCAGGCGGCGGGGCAGGAGGCTTCTAGGCGCCGAGCCGGGCCCGCTCGGCCTCGCTGAGCACCCGCGCGCCACGGGCCTCCATGTCCCAGCCGACCAGCACGGTGCTGCCGGAGGCCGCGACGGTGCCGTCGGGCAGGAGCACCTCGTGGTCGAGGGTCATCGACTTGGAGCCCACGCGGCCGACCCGGACGACCACGTCGACGGTGCCGTGGTCCTTGCGGACCTCGTGGCGGTAGTCGAGCTCGACGCGGGCGAGGACGTAGGTGTGATGGATGACCCCGCTGCCGCCGGCGAGCTCGAGGAGCAGGGCCCCACGCGCCTCCTCCAGAAGCTCGTGGTACACGGCCTGGTTCAGGTGGCCGAGCATGTCCATGTCCCTCCAGCGCAGTGGCAGCGTGAGGCGGGTCTCGGGCGGGGAGGGCATGCCGGCGGACCCTAGCGAGGGTGGACGGCCGGCCGCACCCGCAGCGCGATTCCCCAGGGGTCGCGCACCACGAAACCCGCGGGGCCCTCGTCCTGCAGCGTCGCCCCGGCGGTGAGGAGGCGCTTGCGCACGACGTCCACTGCCGCCGCGTCCGGAAGGACGGCGCACCATTCGCGCAGTCCCGCGGTGTGCTCCGGTGCAGGGCCGACACCGGCGCCGGACCAGGTGTTGACCGCCAGGTGGTGGTGGTAGCCGCCGGCCGCCAGGAAGGAGGCGCCGGGGTAGGTCGTCATCTGCTCGAACCCCACCACGTCGCGGTAGAACGCGACCGCCTCGGGGATCCCGCCGACCTGCAGGTGCAGGTGCCCGACCACCAGGCCCTCACCTGCGTGGCGGGTGACCTCCTCGCCGTCGGTGACCGCCAGCAGTTCCTCGACGTCCAGGGCACGGGTGAACATGCCGACCTTCTCGCCGAGGCCGCTCGGTGCGGGCCAGGCGCTCTGCGGTCGGTCGGCGTAGAGCTCCAGGCCGTTGCCGTCCGGGTCGCGCAGGTAGAGGGCCTCGGAGACGCCGTGGTCCGACGCCCCGCTGATCGGGAGCCGGCCGGCCGCCAGGCGCCGCACGGTCCGCGACAGCTCGCGACGGGACGGATAGAGCAGCGCGACATGGAAGAGCCCGGCGTGGCGACCCGGCTCGCGGGCGAGCGGGTCCTCGTCCAGCACCAGGACGTCCTCGCCGCCGACACCCAGCGCGGCGGTCGCGTCGCCCCGGCGATGCTGTCGGAGCCCCGCGACGTCCTGGTAGTAGGCGACCGAGCGTTCGAGGTCGCGGACCGTGAGGTGCACGGTGCCGAGCCGCAGCGTGACCGGAAGGACGGGGGAGGCGGTGGGCGTGCTCATGTCCACCATGCTCCTCCTTCGGGCCCCGCCGCGGAATGGCAGAACCTCGCGGATGCATGGACGGATCAGGCGCCGCGGACCTGCTCCCGCCAGGTCTGAGGCGCCGTCCCCGCCGCGCGCTTGAAGGCCCGGGAGAAGTACAGGGGATCGCCGAACCCGACCGCGTGCGCGATCTCACCGACCGACCGGTCGGTGAAGCGCAGCAGGCGACGGGACTCGAGCATCACGCGGTCGGTGACGAGGTCCTTCGTCGCGCGGCCGGTGACGGCGACGAGCGCCCGCGAGAGGGCCGCGGGCGGCACACCGAGGCGGTCCGCGTAGTGCGCGGCGTCGTGGTGACGGGCGAAGTCCTGCTCCAGGGCAGCGGCGAACCGGCGATGCAGGGCCACGCCCGGGCCGCCGGGCTCGGGGCGTTCGGCGTGGGCGTCGTCGTACCAGCGCTCGATCCAGAGGAGCAGGGTGGCGAGGAGGTGCTGCCGGAGCTCGCCGCTGCGGACGTCGGGAGGGCGTGTCGCCTCGGCGGCGAGCGCGGCGACGACCCCGTCGAGGTGCTCGGCCGCGGCCCCGGCGGGGACCGCGACGGTCCGGCCCTCGCGCGCGGCCAGCAGCCAGACGGCTCGAGCCGGGACGAGGTCCTCGCCGAACCGTACGACCGCGCCGTGCAGGTGCACTCCCTCCTCGAAGACGTGGACCTGGCCGCGGCCGATCAGGGTCACGGCCCCGGGGACGACCGCGTGCCGTACGCCGTCGAGCAGGTGGACGCCCTGGCCCGACCGGATCCAGAGCAGCTCGTGGTAGTCGTGGCGATGCGGCCGGCGTGCCCCGGCGCCACCGACCGACAGACCGTCCATCGGGAGCACCTCGAGCGCCGTGCTCCCGGCGAGGCGGTCGACCGGCAGGGCGGCGCTGTCCGTCACGCCGCGGACGCTACCGGCCCGGCCTCCCGGCGCCGCAGCGCGGCGAGCACGACGTTGACCGCGCCGACCGCGGCGAGGCCGACCGCGTAGGTGGTCGCGTCACCGAGTGCCTCGACCCGGTCCACGAGCGCCAGCGACAGGCCGGCGAGCAGCACGGTCGCCGCGAGACCCTCGAGGGTCACCGGGACACCGCGCCGCGCGGCGACCGCTGCGGCGAGGAGCCCCGCCCCTGTGCCGGCCAGGTAGGCCCCGGCGACGTCGACGTCCTGTGGTCGGACCTCCCCGAGCCACGCCACCGAGAGGCCCCAGCCGAGCAGCGGCAGGGCGGTCGACCAGTGCCCGCCGTCGCGTCCGCCGGCGAGCGCCGCGACGAGGTAGGTCACGCCGAGCACCAGCGGCGTCCAGTGGAACTCCAGCGCCGGGCGGTCGACCGCGAAGCCGAGGACCGCTGCGCCGGCGAGCAGGACGAGCCCCTGGACCAGCCGGGTGCTCGTCGGCTTGCCGGGATGCGTGAGCGGCGCGCCCGTCACCAACCGGGCCTTGCCGCCGGAAGGGGCGGCGGCTGCGGGACCCGCGGTGCCTCCGGGCGCAGCGCGGCCCGGGCGAGCAGCAGCAGCGCCACGCCCCAGACGACGGCGAGGGAGAGCAGGAGGCCGTCTCCGTAGTCCTGAGGCAGGATCGACGGGTTGTTCGCCAGCCGTCCGCGACCGGTCGCCGGTGGGATCGCGACGAGCGTCAGCGCCGCGCTCACGACGAGTGCGCCCTGTACGGTCGGGCGGAACCGTCGCGGCACGAGCCGCGCGAGGAGCAGGCCGCCGACCATGACCGCCGGGGCGAAGAAGCCGTCGTGCAGGATCAGGCCGCCGAAGAAGAACAGCGCGGTGTTCAGCGGCATGGTCTCGTCGGCGTGACGGAAGACGCCGGCCAGGCCGAAGACGACCATCGCGAGCCCGAGCGTGGTGAGGATGCGACGGGCCATCTAGAGGACCTCCAGGTTCGTGACCCATTTGGTCTGGTGCACGCCGGGGCGGTTGGGGGAGATCAGCCGGCAGGGGAACCCGTGATCGGGGTGCAGTTCCTCGCCGCCGATGCGCAGCGCCAGCAGCGTGTCGGGGTGCTGGGCGTGCGGCACGTTGAGCTCGCTCTCGCGGAACGAGCCGCGCGGCTGCAGCGAGGAGACGAGGACCTCGGACTCCTTCGAGGCGCCCGCCATCTCGAGCAGGTCGCGGACGCGGACGCCGCCCCACACCGCTCCAGCGCTCCAGCCCTCGACGCAGGTGATCGCGAGGTCGGCCTCGTGCTGCGGGAGCGCCCGCAGGTCGTCGATGGTGAGGGACAGCTCGCGCTGCACCCGGCCGGTGACGGTCAGGCGGTAGGCGGGGTCGCCGATCAGCTCGGTGACGCGGGCGCCGACGGCGCTGCGGTTGACCGGCAGACCCTGCGGGCCGACGTCCGGCAGCCGCGGCGCGAGGACCGACAGCTCCTTGAGCGGCCGGAACGTCTGCCCGATCGTCGCGACGGTCACGGCCCCCACGGCGGCGGCGGTCGCCGCGAGCAGGCCGCGGCGGCTCAGGCCGTCCCCGGGCGGCTCGGGGTCCTCGACGGCCATCCGAGCCTTCGCCTCCCGCCCGACGTTCTGCCGCACGATCGCGATCTGCGCACCGATGTGGATCAGCAGCGAGCCGATCGTCACCCACGCGGCCCAGTAGTGCGTCTGGGTGAACGCGAAGTCCCACGGATACCAGCGGGCGGTGTTCAGCAACCCGCTGAAGAGCATGAAGATCGACCCCGCGACGAGCGGCGCGAGGGAGAGCCTGGTCAGGGCGTGGGGGACGTCCTTGATCGGCGGCCAGCCGAAGAACTTCGGGTAGACCACCCACAGCTTCACGAGCAGCAGCGGGATCGCCGCGATGCCCGACGTGACGTGGACGCCCTGCGTGACCCGGTACAGCCAGCCGGGCGACGCCGGCATGGACAGGAATCCGATGGCCAGCGGGACCTGGGCGAAGTGCGAGATCAGACCGGTCAGGAAGCACGTGATGAACGTGACGCCGAGCGCGATGCCGAGGATCGACGCCACCCGCTCGTCGTGCAGCCTCGACGGGAAGGCGTCGTCGTCGAACGGGCCGGCCTGGAAGTGGCCGAGCTCCTCGTCGATCGCGTCGCCGATGGACCGGCCCGCGAGGACCTTCTCGCTCAGGCTCGGACGAGGTCGGCGAACCATCGATCCCCCTCGGTGAAGTCGTCGGAGACCCGCAGGCCGGCGCCGCGCGCGATCGCGGCGACGTCGTCGGCGGCCACGTGGGCCCAGGGGAACCAGGCACTGGCGTCCTCGCCGTCCTCCAGGCGGATCTTGCCGGCGCCGGTGAGCGCCCCGGGCGGGTCGAGCTCGACGAGGATGTGTCCGTCGGCCGTCACGAGCTGCGCCGCCCGTCGCAGCAGTGCGCGGGGGCTGCCGCCGATCCCGATGTTGCCGTCGAGCAGCATCGCGGTCCGCCAGCGGCCGGCGGCGGGCACGGGGGCGAAGATGCAGCCGGCGTACGCGGCGCCCCCGCGCGCGCGGGTGGTACCGACGGCCACGGGGGAGACGTCCACCCCGAGCGCCGTGACGGCGCGGCGGGCGAGCGCGGCGACGTGCCGCCCCGGCCCGCAGCCGATGTCCAGGACCGGCCCGTCGACCCGCGCGAGCAGCCGCAGGTCGTCGGCGGTCGGAGCGCCGAGCCACGCGGCCAGCGGGACCGGGTGGGCCGAGCCGTCCTCGTGGCGGACGAGCAGGTCCGCCGCGGCGCCGGTGAGCCCCCGGGCGTAGAGCGCCGAAGGAGCGGCGGCCGGGCGGGTGAGGGTCGCGGTGGTCATGCCGCCACCTGCTGCGCCAGCGCGGCGACCGCCGCCGCGAACCGCGTGTCGGGTGCGCTGCGTGCGACCTCGAGCGCGTCACCGAAGCGGTCGACGTCGCGCAGGGCGGGCAGCGTGGTGCAGACGATGCCGAGCTCCCGCAGCCGCAGCCGCTGGCGCTCACCCGTGTCGTCGGCGCTCATCGGCACACCGTGGAAGACCGCGTCCAGGGGTGTCTGCAGCCCGATCGTCCAGTAGCCGCCGTCCGGCGCCAGGCCGAGGACGGCGGGGCTGCGCCGCAGCGCGTCCAGCCCGTCGGACAGCAGGGTGGGCGTGACCTGCGGCGTATCCATGCCGACCAGCAGCGACGGTCCGCCGACGTCGGCGAACGCGGCGGCGAGCCGCTCGTCCAGGCCGTCACCGCGCTGGGGCAGGACTTCGAGCCCGTCGGGGAGCCAGGTGCCGGGCGCGCCGTCCAGGACGAGCACGCGGCGGGTCGCTCCCGGCGTGGCGAGGACCGCGGCGAGCGTGTCGCGCAGCGCCGCCTCCGCGAGGTCGGCGGCCTGCCGGGGCGTGCACGGCGGGCACAGTCGCGTCTTGCTGCGGCCCGGCTGCGGCGCCTTCGCGAGGACGATGAGGTTCATGCCATCACCGCGGCCATGTCGCGGACAGCACGTGCGGTCCCGCGGACCGTCCCGGTCACCTTCGACCGGCCGGCACGGGGGAGGTAGGGCACGTCGACCTCCTCGATCCGCCAGCCCGCCCGCGCGGCGCGCAGGACCATCTCCAGCGGCCAGCCGAACCGGCGGTCCTCGATGCCCAGCGTCAGCAGGTCGGCGCGGCGGGCTGCGCGCATCGGGCCGAGGTCGGTGAGCTGCGTGCCGGAGCGCCGGCGCAGCTCGAACGCCAGCGCGCGGTTCATGAGCCGGGCGTGGGTCGGCCACGCCCCCGGCTGGGCGTCTCGGGCGCCGAGCACGAGGTCGGCGCGCCCCGCCGCCACCGGGTCGACGACCTGCGGCAGTTCGCGGGGATCCAGGGACGCGTCGCAGTCCATGAACGCGACGAGCTCCGCGGTCGACGCGGTCAGTCCCGCGAAGCAGGCCGCCCCGAACCCGGGGATGGGCTCGTCGACGACCTGGGCACCGAGCCGGCGGGCGAGCGCGCCGCTGCCGTCGGTCGAGCCGTTGTCCACGACGATGGGAGTGAAGCCGGACGGCAGGCGCTCGAGGACCCAGGGCAGGGCCTCCGCCTCGTTCAGCACAGGAAGGACGACATCGGTCATGTGGCTGCTGACGGTATGTGCGAACGGCCCGCCAAGTGATGACGATGTACGAAACGACGCGCCCGGACGCTCGTCCTGGCGCCGTCGCAACGCTAGCGTCGGGGTCGATGCAGGACGGCCAGCGATCCCTCGTCGCGGTCGGCGCGTGGACCCTGGTGCTGGCGGCCGGGGCGCTCGTCGGCCGGGCGCTCTACGACGACGACTACCTGATCCGTATCGGCAACGCGCCACTGGTGGGCGCGGCGGACCTGCGGCTCTCCCTGCAGGTGCTGCCCGCGGCGCTCTTCGCACTCGCGGCGGTGCTGCTGGCGCCGCGGCTCGCCGCCGCGCTCTCCTGGCGGCGGCTGCTGGTCTGCGCCGGGCTGGCGGCCGGGGTCTGGACGGTGCTGCTGGCGCTGACCGACGGGGTGGACGCGCTCAGCGCCCCGCTGGAGACCCGATACGAGTATCTCGCCGCGGTCGACCGCGTCGGCTCCCCGACGGCGTTCCTCTCGTCGTTCACCGACGTCCTGTCGTCGTACCCGACGCACGTCAAGGGCCACCCGCCGGGGCTCGTCCTCCTGCTCGCCGGCATGGACGCGATCGGCCTGGGCGGTGGCGGCTGGGCGACGGTCCTGGTCATCGCGGGCGGCGCGGCGGCCGTGCCCGCGGCGTTGCTGGCCCACAGGGCGCTCGCGGGCGAGGCGCAGGCCCGCGCGGCCGCGCCGTTCCTCGTCCTGCTGCCCGGCGCCGTCTGGCTGGGCACCTCCGCCGACGCGCTCTTCACCGGCGTGGCGGCCGTCGGCATCGCGCTCTTCACCCTCGCCGCGTGCGCCCCGCCGGGCCGCCGCGCCGACGTCCTTGCAGGGTCGGCGGGTGTCGTCCTCGGAATCGGGCTGCACCTCAGTTATGGGATCACGCCGCTGGGCGCCGTCGTGCTCGCGGTCGCGCTATGTCGCCGGGCGTGGCGGGTCACCGCGGTCGCCGCCGCCGGCCTGGCCGTGGTGTTCGCCACCTCCGCCGCTTCCGGCTTCTGGTGGTTCGACGGCCTCGCAGCCACGCGCGAGCTGTACTTCGAGGGTGTCGCATCACGCCGCCCGTACCTCGAGTTCCTGCTGATCGACGTGGCGGCCTTCTGCCTCGTGGTGGGGCCCGCCGTGGCCGTCGGGCTCGGGCGCCTGCGCGACCGCGGGACCTGGATCCTCTGCGGGGGCGCGGCGTTCGCGCTGACCGCGGCGGCCCTCAGCGGCCTGTCGCGCGGCGAGACCGAGCGGATCTGGCTGCCGTTCGCCCCATGGATCGTCCTGGCGACCTGCGCGCTGGGCGCCTCGCGGCGCTGGCTGGCGAGCGCCGCGACGCTGGGGCTCGTCGTCCAGGTGGGAGCGCGGTCGCCATGGTGAGCGGAAGGCCCCGGGGACGACGTGCGTCCTGGGCCCCCAGGGGGGCGCATCATGCACGCCGTCCGCTGCTCGTAGCGGCGCTTGTCGCCGCTGCGCTCGTCGTGCTGGTCGCGGTCCTTGCCGGGTGCGGCGGGTCCGACGGGGACACCGGCGGCGGACCGGAGACGCAGCAGACCACCAACGCGCGCCGCCCGCCGTCCGCGCCGGTGTTCGCCGCACTGGCCGCCCTACCGACCGGTCGGTATCTGACCGGCGAGCTCGCCAGCGGCGTGGTGCGGGTCGAGCCCGGCGGATCGGTGCTCGCCCGGCTCCAGGTCACCACGGGCGGTCAGCGGGGCCTGCTGGGCCTGGCGGTCACCCCGGACGGGCGCACGATCTGGGCCTCGTACACCTCAGCTCGCGACGGTGGACGGCTCGTCGTCGACCGGCTGCGGCCCGGGGCGCGACGGCGCGTCTGGACCGGTCCGGTCGGCACCGCCCTCGCCACCGGCGGGCACCTCGAGCACGACCCGGACACGGGGACCCTGGTGATCGGGGTCGGCGATCTGCAGAACCCGCCCGCGCTGCAGGACCCGGCTGCACCCAACGGCAAGCTGCTGCGCCTGGACCCCGACGGTCCGCCGGACCAGACCCCGCGGACGCTGTCGTCCGGCTGGAACAACCCGTTCGCCTTCACCCGTACCCGCGGCGGCCGGCTGATCGTCGCCGACAACGCCCCGGGACGGACTCCGGAGCGCATCGGTCCCGGAGCGGGCACGGGACCCATCACCGACCTGCCCGGCAAGATCGCGCCGTCCGGTGTCGCGGCCCTCGGCGAGCGGTCGCTCGCGGTCTGCGGCGTGGTGAGCGGCCGGCTGGACCGCTTCGAGCAGGATCCCGGCACGCGCCGCTGGCGGCGCACCGCCGTACTGGACCGCGACTGTCGCTACGGCGTCCTGCGGCTCACCGACGGGCGCCTCGTCGTCGCCGGTGCCCGCGGCACGCATCTCCTCGATCCCCCGGAGGGACCCGCATGACCCATGTGCTCATCACCGGCGGCGCCGGCTTCGTCGGCGGCCACGTCGCCGACGCGCTGCTGGCCGCCGGCCACGACGTCCGGCTGCTCGATCACCTGCACCCGGCCGCGCACGCCGCCGGCTCCACGCCCGACCTCCCGGTCGGAGCCACCTGGATCCACGGGGACGTCCGCGACCCCGCGACGGTCGCGAGCGCGCTGGCGGGCGTCGACGTCGTCTGCCACCAGGCCGCCATGGTCGGCCTGGGGACCGACATCGGTGACATCGTCGACTACGTCTCCCACAACGACGTCGGGACGGCGGTGCTCCTGCGGGAGCTCGCACGGGCACGGTTCACCGGTCGCCTGGTCCAGGCGTCCAGCATGGTCGTCTACGGTGAGGGTCGGTACCGCTGCGCCGAGCACGGCCTCGTGCGCCCGGGACCGCGCACCCGCGCCGACCTCGACGCCGGCCGCTTCGAGCCGCCCTGCCCGCGGTGCGGCGCCGCGCTGACCGACGAGCTCGTCCCCGAGGACGCGCCCCTGGACCCGCGCAACGTCTACGCGGCGACGAAGCTCCACCAGGAGCACCTCGCCGAGGCGTTCGGCCGCGAGACCGGGATCCCCGTCACGTCCCTGCGGTACCACAACGTCTACGGCCCGCGGATGCCGCGCGACACCCCGTACGCGGGCGTCGCGTCGATCTTCGCGAGCGCCTTCGCGGCGCGGCGCGCACCGCGGGTCTTCGAGGACGGCGGGCAGCGGCGCGACTTCGTCCACGTGCGCGACGTCGCCCGCGCCAACGTCCTGGCGCTGCTGGCCGACGACCCGGTCGTGGGCGCCTTCAACGTGTGCAGCGGCGAGACGCGCACGGTCGGGGAGATGGCGTGGGCTCTGCATGCCGCGCACCTCGATGCGCCCGAGCCGACGGTCACCGGCGACTACCGCCTCGGCGACGTGCGCCACGTCGTCGCCGATCCCGCGCGCGCCCGCGACGTCCTGGGGTTCGTTGCGCAGGAGGGCTTCCACGTCGGGATGGCCGAGTTCGCGCACGCTCCGCTCCGTGACACCGGCACCACGACGCCGCCCGGCGCGCATGAACAGCCGATGAACGGCGCCGCCGACGCCTTGCCCCAGGGGCTCCGCAGGGCCACACTCGGTCGGTGAGCACCACCGAGCACTCGCGGGGGTCCGTCCTCGTCGTCGACGACGAACCCACGATCGCCGACGTCGTCGCCCGCTACCTGGAGCGCGCGGGCTACACGACGACCATCGCCTCCGACGGCCCGGGTGCGGTCCTGGCCGCCGCCACCGGTGCGCCCGACCTCGTCGTGCTCGACCTCATGCTGCCGGGGATCGACGGGCTGGAGGTCATGCGCCGCATCCGCGAGCAGGACCGCCGGCGGACCCCGATCATCCTGCTCACCGCCAAGGGCGAGGAGAGCGACCGCATCGTGGGGCTGCGCCTGGGCGCCGACGACTACGTCGTCAAGCCCTTCAGTCCGGCGGAGCTCGTCGCGCGGGTCGACGCGGTCCTGCGCCGGCTCGACACGACCCCCGAGGACGAGCCGTCGATCGAGCTGGACGGCCTGACGATCGACCCCGTCGGCCGCCGGGTGATCGCCTCCGGGGAGGAGGTCCAGCTGACCCAGCGCGAGTTCGAGCTGCTGCTCTTCCTCGCCCGCCATCCCGGCCGGGCGTTCACGCGCAATCAGCTCATGGACCGCGTCTGGCAGTACTCCTTCTACACCGACACCTCGACGGTGACGGTCCACATCCGGCGGCTGCGCGCGAAGATCGAGCCCGAGCCCGAGCAGCCGCGCTGGATCGAGACCGTGTGGGGCGTCGGCTACCGCTTCGGCACGCCGGCGGCGGCCCCGGCGTGAGCCCGCGCCTGCAGAGCGTCGCGTTCGCGGCCGGCACGACCGGGATCCTCGCGGCCGCCTCGGCCGTCGCGTACGGCAGCCACGCCGCCTGGCTGACCTTCATCCTGCTCGGCCCGCTGGGCGTCGCGTCGGTGCTCGCCGGCCACGCGCTGGAGGCCCGCCGCCGTGAGCGCGACTCCCTGCGCCGGCACCTCGCGCTCATCGTGCTGCTCGTGGGAGCCCAGGCGCTGCTGGCGGTCGTGCTCTTCGTCCAGCAGATGTTCTTCAACGCCCACGACGCGTTCTTCACCGTGATCGTCGTGGTGTTCGCCGGGGCGATCGGGCTGTGGCTCGCACGCCTGCTCGGACGCGGTGCGCTCGAGGACCTCGACGCGATCCGCGGCACGCTCGACGCGATCGGCGACGGCCGGCGCGACGTCCGCACCGGGGTACAGGGCAGCGACGAGCTCGGTCGGCTTGCAGCGGACGTCGACGCGATGGTCGGGCGGATCGACCGCGAGGAGGTCGCCCGCCGCGAGCTCATGGCGGCGGTCTCGCACGACCTGCGCACGCCGATCACCGCGCTGCAGCTCATCGCCGAGGGCCTCGAGGACGACATCTTCGAGCCCGAGCGCCGGCGCGAGCAGCTCGGCCGCATGACCACGCACGTCCGTGCGCTCAGCGGCCTGATCGACGACCTCTTCGAGCTGACCCGCCTGCAGGCGGGAGACATCCGCTGGACCGCCGAGCGGGTCCCGCTGGACGCGATCGTCACCGAGACCGTCGACGCGATGCGCCCGCAGGCCGAGGCACGCATGGTGTCCGTCCTGGCCGAGCTGCCGCCCGACCTGCAGCCCGCCCGGGCCAACCCCGAGCAGCTGCAGCGCGTGCTGTTCAACCTCATCCAGAACGCCATCCGCCATACCCCGGCCGACGGCAGCGTCGTGGTGCGTGCGGAGCCCGTGGGCGGCGGGGTGGAGATCGAGGTCGCCGACACCGGCACCGGCATCTCCCCGGAGGATCGGGCGCAGGTCTTCGATCCGTTCTTCCAGGGGGGCGAGCGACGGGCGCGTACGAACGGCGGGGCGGGCCTCGGGCTCGCCATCGCCCGCGCCATCGTCGAGGCGCACGGCGGGCGTATCTGGCTCGAGGACGCCGAGCAGGGGACCTGCGTCCGGTTCCGCCTGCCCGACGTCGTCGCCGGTCCCGCCTGAGCGCGGCGCGCGTGTACGGTCGGTCGCGATGACCGAGCCGAAGACCATGTCCGTCCGCGCCGGTGCGCTGCAGTTCGGCGCCCTGGCGTGGGACGCGCCCGGCGGGCCCGCCGATGCGCCGCTCGCGCTCCTGGTCCACGGCTATCCGGACACCGCGTGGACGTGGCGCCACCTCGGCCCGCACCTGGCGGGCCAGGGCTGGCGTGTCGTGGCACCGTTCACCCGGGGGTACGGGCCGACGGATCTCGCACCCGACGGCCGCTACTTCGTCGCGGACCTCGTCGACGACCTGCTCGCGCTGCACGAGGCGCTGGGTGGGGACGCACGCAGCGTCCTCGTCGGGCACGACTGGGGTGCCGTGCAGACCTGGGGCGTGGCGGCCCGCGAGCCCGACCGCTTCGCCGCGTACGTCGCGATGTCGATCCCGCCGACCCCGGCGCTGCTCGAGCCGATCTACAAGCGCCCGCGGGCCCTCGGTCTGGCCGCCCGGCAGACGCTGCTGAGCTGGTACTTCGTCTACAACGTCCTGCCCGGCGTCCAGGCCACCATGGGCCGCACGATCCCGCACCACTGGCGTGCCTGGTCGCCGAACCACGACGGCACGCAGGACGTGCAGCACGTGCTCGGGTCGCTCGACACCGCGGAACGCCGCCGCGCCGCGCTGGCCTACTACCGCGACAACCTGGTTCGCGGCGTCGTCAAGACGTTCTCCATCACGCCCCGGGCAGCGGCGCTCTATCTGCACGGCGCGGACGACGGCTGCATGCAGGCCGAGATCGGCGCGCGCGCCCAGCACCTGCTCGCCCCGGGCAGCCGCTTCGAGCGCGTGCCGGACGCCGGCCACTGGCCGCACCTCGAGCGCCCCGAGTACGTGGCGGGCCTCATCGCCGACTGGCTGCAGGGCGACGGTTGATGGGGTCGCCGATCACGGCTCCGGCCGCGGCCTCCGCAGCCCGTGCGTGGTCTGCGGGCCTCCGGCTGGGACGGCGACCGGGTTCGTGACAGGATTCGTGGCCTGATGGCGACCTCGTCCGCCCATGGCCACCACGGTGAGGCCGTCGAGAACTACGCGAAGGCGATCTACGCCCTGCAGCAGCGCGGCGACGGCACGGTGGGCACCAACGAGCTGGCCGACCGGCTCGGCGTCACCGCCGGCTCGGCGTCGGCGATGGTCAAGCGGATGGCCGATCTCGGACTCGTGTCGCACGCCCCGTACAAGGGCGTGACGCTCAGCGAGGAGGGCGAGAAGGTCGCGCTGGAGGTCATGCGCCACCACCGGCTCCTCGAGCTGTACCTCGTCGAGCACCTCGGGGTGCCGTGGGACCGTGTGCACGAAGAGGCCGAGGCGCTGGAGCACGTCATCAGCGAAGACCTCGAGGCGCGGATCGCGGCGAAGCTCGGGAACCCCACGCACGACCCGCACGGCGATCCGATCCCGGACGCCGACCTGCGCATCGACGAGGGTCGCAGCGTGTCGCTCACGACGCTCGAGCCCGGGGCGCGCGGCACCTTCGTGCGGGTCAGTGACGCCGACCCGGAGATGCTCCGCTACCTGGCCGACCGGGGCATCAGCCTCGGCGACGCGGTGGAGATCCTCGACCGGCAGCCGTTCGGCGGCCCACTGACCGTGCAGTTCCCCTCGGTCCAGCTCAGCATCGGCGGCGACCTCGCCCGCGCGATGCACGTCACCCGCGCGCCGGACTGACCCGCGCACGATCGACGCGCCCGCGCCCTGGGGGCACGAGCGCGTCGGGGGGACCGCTATCGGTGTGCTGCTGACTAGGAGGTGGCGGGGGCCGGCGTCTGCGCCTTGGCCTTGGCCGACACGCACTTGCCGAACGCGTTGCTCTTGTTCTTGTTGCTGCCGTACGTCTCCTTGAACGCCTCGGCGCCGGCCTTCTGCTCGATGCGGCAGGCCTTCGCGGCGTTCACGTCGGCCTTGACCTGCTTGGCGACGGTCGCGGCCGTCTTGGCCTTGGCCTTGGACGACACGCACTTGCCGTAGGCGTTCTTGCCGTTCTTGCCGGTGCCGTACGTCTTGGCGAACAGGACGGGGTCCGCGGTCCGCTCGGCCTTGCAGTCCTTCGCCGCGTTCGTCTTGGCGGCCTTCTCGGCGGCCGCGGTGGCGGTCGTGCGCTTCGAGACGCACTTGCCGAACGCGTTGGCCTTGTTCTTGTTGGTGCCGTAGGTCGCGGCGAAGACGGTCTTGCCCATCTGGGCGCGCTCCGTCTTGCACTGCTGCGACGGCGTCGGGGTCGCAGGAGCGTCCGCCGCCTGGGCGGCGGGGGCGCCGACGAGCGCCAGGGCGCCTGCGACGGTGAGGGCGGTGAGGGTCTTCATGCACCCTTCAACGCGACACGGGCCCCCAGGTTGGAGTGTTGCGCGGAGAGAGCTTCAGGCCGCGCGCTCGAGCGCCCACCCACGTTCGAGCCGGCCCAGCTCGGTGTCGTACTCCTCACCGAGGAAGAAGTCGGCCCACAGTGCCCCCCAGTCGGCGGAGGCGCGGAGATCGCAGGCGACGCCGAAGAGGATGTTCTCCATCCGGCGCATGAGCAGCGCCTCCGGCGGCAGGTCGAAGCTCCGGACCATGGTGCGCCAGTCGCCGCCGATGCTCAGGACGTCCTCCATGAGCCGGTGCGCCGACTCCCCGGAGAGCCGGACGGGCTGGGGCCACTCGAACATCCAGGCGCCGGTGCGGCGCATGTGCTCGTAGACCAGCTCGTCGGGGAAGTCGAAGCCGTCGGGGAGGTAGCCGAGGTCGCGCAGGCCGGCGGCGACGCCGTGGATGTCCTGCGCGCGGACGGCCGAGAAGATCCGACTCTCGCGCCGGGAGTAGCCCGACGGCAGCTTGCGCATCATCCCGAAGTCGAAGAACGAGACCGTGCCGTCGGGCAGACGTAGGAAGTTGCCGGGGTGCGGGTCGCCGCAGACGAGGTCCAGCCGCGTCACGCACCCGTAGAAGAAGCGGAAGACGATCTCCGCGAAGCGATCGCGCTCGGCCTCCGGCAGGTCCTTGACGTCGGAGAACGGCTGGCCGCCCTGCACCATCTCGGTGACGAGGACGCGCTGCGTCGACAGCTCGGTGTCGACGGTGGGGACGCGGAACAGCGGGTGCCCGCGCCAGGCCCGGACCATCTGGCGCTGCGACTGCGCCTCGAGCTCGTAGTCGAGCTCCTCGGTGATGCGCTCACGCAGCTCGGCGCCCACCGCCGCCGTGTCGAGCCCGGGCGCCAGGCGGCCGAACAGCGGCAGGAGCATGTTCATGTTGCGCAGGTCCGACTCGACCGCTTCGGCGATGCCGGGGTACTGGACCTTCACGGCGACCTCGTCGCCGTCCTTCGTGACGCCGCGGTAGACCTGGCCGATGGAGGCGGCGGCGATGGCGTTCTCGTCGAGGTCCGACAGCACCTGGGAGATCGGCCGGCCCCACTCGGAGGCGATGAGTTTCTCCATCTTCGCGAAGGGGACCTGCGGGGCGTTGTCGCGCAGGTCGGCGAGGCGCGCCTTGATGCGCTCGGAGTCCTCCTGCTCGAGGCCGGGGAGGTCGACGGTGGAGAGGACCTGGCCGAACTTCATGGCCGCGCCCTTCATCGAGCCGAGCTGGACGACGACCTGCTCGACGACCGCGGCGGTCCGCTTGCGCTGCGCGCGGTCCTTGGCGTCGTCGGTCCGGGCCTTGTCGAGCAGCTTGCCGCCGGCGACGCGGGCGCTCTGACCGGCGACCAGACCGCCGATCCGCGCGGTGCGCCCGATACGGGTGGTGGGGGTACGGTCGGCGGCCATCGAAGCAGGGTACGGAGCACCGGCCCCCGGCGATCGCGCGTGCGCGGAGCCGCTTCAGTCGGTCGTGACGTCGAGGCGCAGCCCGTCGCCGACGCGCAATGTCCGCTCCCCACGCAGCAGGGCGAGCAGCTCGTCGCCGACCAACTCTCGGCGCCAGCCGCGGAGCGTGCGCACGTCGGGCTCGTGGAGGTCCTCGCGCGCGGCCGTCACGACCGCCTGGAGGTCGGCCCGGGTGGCGAGCAGCTCGTAGGCGAGGTCGGACTCCAGCGCGTAGGCGCGCACGAGCGACTCGGCGAGCGCGATCAGCGGCGCGTCCTGCGGGGAGGGCCCGGGGGTCCGCTCGGTGGTCGACGGGATCGACGGCTGCTCGCGGCCGCGCTCGACCGCGTCGAGGATCCATTTACCGCGGCGGCGCAGCGTGCCCTCGTGCAATCCGCGGATCTGGGAGAGCCGCTCCATGTTCTTCGGCTTGCGGCGGGCGATCTCCACGAGCGCGGCGTCCTGCAGGACGCTGGACACCGGCTTGTCCTGCTCGCGGGCGGTCTCCTCGCGCCAGGCGACGAGCTCGCGGGCGACCGCGCGGACGCCACCGTCGAGCCCGGCGATCCGAGGGAGCTTCTCGAACACGAGATCGACGTCGCGGTCGTCGTTGATGCTCTCCAGGACGCGGCACTCCTCCAGGGCCCATTCCAGCCGGCCGCTCGCCTCGAGGCGGTCCTGCAGCGCGTCGGCGGCCTGGAGGATGTGCAGGACGTCCTCGCGGGCGTACTCGGCCTGCTCGGGGCTGAGCGGCCGCGCGTCCCACTTCGTGAAGCTCGCGGACTTCTGCAGGCGGACGCCGAGCAGCTCGGCGAGCAGCCCCTCGTAGCCGATCTGCGCGCGCATCCCGGCGAACCCGGCGGCGATCTGCGTGTCGAAGACGTTGACGACGTCGGTCTGCCAGACGCGCCGCAGGAGGGCGACGTCCTGCCGGCCGGCGTGCAGGATGATCTCGATCTCCGGATCGGCGAGCAGCGCGGCGAGCGGCTCGGGGTCGAACCCGTCGGTGACGAGCGGGTCGAGGACCCAGACGTCGGAGTCGCCCTGACCGTCGTCGACCGCCACCTGGACGAGGCACAGAAGGGACCGGTACCGCCCCTCGCCCATGAATTCGGTGTCGATGCCCAGACGGCCCGCCGTCCGTGCACGGGCGGCGATGTCGTGCGCGTCCACCTTGGGCATCGGACGACCCTACCCGCGCGGCGTGTCGCCCCGCGGCGTCACGGCGAGACCGGGCAGCGGCACGTGCGGGGCCTCGCGGGGGAGCCGGTCCGGGGCGAAGGCGTCCACGAGCGCCTGCGTGGACGGCGTCGCCCCGGGCTCGCAGAGCCCGACCCCGGCGGCCAGCGCGCCGCGGACCTGCGCGGCGGTCTCCCCGAGGGCGAGGCGCTGCGCGAGCGTGACATCACCGTCGCGCTTGGACAGCCGCCGCCCGTCGGCACCGAGCACGAGCGGCACGTGCGCGTGGGCCGGCCGCTCGAGCCCGAGCCGGTCGGCCAGCCACAGCTGTCGCGCGGTCGTCTCGGCCAGATCGGCCCCGCGGACGACCTCGCGCACGCCCTGGTCGTGGTCGTCGACCACGACGGCGAGGTTGTAGGCGTGGGTCCCGTCGGCGCGCCGGACCACCAGGTCGTCGACGGTCGCGCGCCGCGCGCCGAGGAGGACGTCGGTGAAGGTGAGGGTCGCGGCGCCGGCGCGCACGCGCAGCGCGGGCGGACGTCCGCGGGCCTGGCGGTCCGCACGCTGGGCGGCAGTCAGGGTGCGGCACGTGCCCGGGTACGCGCCCTCGGCCGTCGCGCCGTGCGGGGCGCTGGCCGCCTCGCGCAGCTCGGCGCGCGTGCACCAGCACGGGTAGACGAGCCCCTGGGCCTCGAGCTCGGCGAGCGCGTCGGCGTACCTGGTGGTCCGCTCGGACTGCCGCGGGACGTCCCCGTCCCAGTCCAGGCCGAGTGCGGCGAGGTCGGCGAGCTGGCCGGCCTCGTGCTCCCGCCGGGACCGCCCCTGGTCGAGGTCGTCGATCCGCAGCGCGAAGCGTGCTCCGGCGCTGCGCGCAAACAGCCACGCAAGCAGGGCGGTCCGCAGGTTGCCGAGGTGCAGCGGTCCGGTCGGGCTGGGGGCGTAGCGGCCGTCGTGCGGGGAGGGCACGGGTCGCAGGCTACGCGGCGCGCGGGCCGGACTCAGCCCGCGACGACCTGACGGAACGTGCCCTGCACGACGCCGGAGCTGCCGTAGACCGTCTGCCTCGTGACCATCGTGGCGTCGTACTCGACGACCGGACCGTACGTGGAGAGCTGCGGGAGGACCGCGGTGAGCAGTGCGTTGAGGCCGACCGCCCCGATGATGGTGTCCAGCAGCGAGCTGACCGGGGTCAGCGCGCACAGGAGCGAGCCCAGGAGCGCGTTGCAGACCGCGGAGGTGATGGTGAAGTCCGGCGGGTACACCGCGACGATGCCGCCGCCGTCGACGAACACCGCGCCCTTGATCCTCGCGCCCTTTCCGACCGTGACCACGGCCTCGGTCCTGTCCGCCTGCTTGTTCAGCGCGTAGAGGACGCCGGTGAGCGTGTTGATCGTCGTCGGGCTCGACGAGGAGACCGCGATCCGGCCGCCGCCGACGACGACCGTCCCGATCGTCCGCGACGGGACCGCCTGGATCGTGCAGCTCTGTGACCCGTTGCCCACCTTCTCGACGAAGACGACCGAGTCGGCGCTGACGGTGGTGCCGGCCGGGATGCACGGGGTCCCGGAGGCCACGGTGGCGAAGTAGGTGCCATTGCGCACGGCGCGCTCGCGCAGCAGGCGCGTGGTCTCCGTGGAGACCGTCGTCGGTGCGCCGTACTGGACGACCTGGCCGCTGGTCAGGCCCGTGCTGGTCAGCAGCGGCATCCCGGTGATCGTGCTGGCGATCGCGTCCAGGCAGAGCTCCGAGAGCAGCCCGCAGCGGATGCCGATCTTGCCGGTGACCACCGGGGTGGTCCCGACCAGCGCGTTGGTCAGCGTGCCCAACGTGGTCTGGTCGTTGAGGATCGACTGCGTGACGCTCGTCGTGGAGCCGGTGAAGCCCATCTTGCCCCCGACCACGCCGTAGCCGGTCGGGAAGGCGCCCTTCTCGGTCACCTGGACGAGCGACGCCACCGCGCGCTTGCGCCCGTTGACGGTGGCCTCGGCCCGGACCCACACCCGCCGGACCATGAACTGGTTGCCGTTGGGGTCGGTGAGCGTCCGGCGGCCCGTCGAGTCGTAGGGCGCGTTGCCCAGGATGTTCGACGACCAGGTCACCTCGGAGCCCGCGTCGCAGATCTTGACCGCCCACGTGGCGTCCGCGGGGCCGTTGCGCGCGGCGGATGCCTGCGCGACGAGCTTCTGGATCTGCCCGGCGATGGTGGTGTTGGTGGTGGTCGCGACCCCGCCGGAGATCGTCTGCTGGTTGCAGGTCGGGCCCTGCGTCCACGGCTGGGAGGCCGACGGCGCGGACGGCCAGTTGCGCGACAGCACGAACGCCGCACTCGACAGGGCGGTGTCGGCGAGGTTGAAGGAGGCGTCGCCCTCGCGCTGGGTCGCGGAGGCCTTGCTCTGGACATCGACGATGCTCAGCAGGCCGAGGCCCAGGCCGAGCATGGCGGCGAGGAGGGCGATGGCGGAGACGAGCGCCGCGCCGGCGTCGTCGAGCAGGAGCCGGGGGCGCATCAGCAGGTCACCGTCCGGGTCAGGAGTTGCTTGAGCCCGAGGGCGTTGGTGATCGTCACGCCGACGTTCACGGCGGCGTCGGCAGCGACCTTGACGGCGCCCGAGCCGACGACGACCCCACCGACGGAGTACTCGGCGCTGAGCGACTGCGCGGCGGCTGCGCCGGCGGCGACGCCGAGCGAAAGCAGGGCGGTCTTCTTGCCCGTGGTGGCGTTGGTCGAGCAGGTCACGGTGACGTCCGTGGCGGCGAGGTTCGGCGCGCGGCCGCTGGCGCTGCGCAGATAGGCGGCCGAGCGCAGGGCGACCGGTCGGGACCCGGACGAGGAGCCGCCGTCGATCCGCAGGTCGATGCCGACGGCGCGGCGCGCCGTGTCCACGGTGAAGGCGGGGATGGACGCGGTGTTCGCCACCGTCCCGTTCAGCAGTCGTGTGCGGGTCCAGGCCCCCGCGGAGGGACAGGCGCCGCCGGGATCGGCGCCGACCGCGTTGGGCGACTGCTCGCGCCACAGCGACCGGGTGATGGGGTTGACGCAGTAGCGGACGAACTTCGGCGTGGTCGAGGTGTCCGTCCCGTAGGTCCCGAAGATCACGTCGTTGACGGCGCCACCGGCGGACGGGCGGGTGATCGCCTCGAGCTGCGTCCCGACCGGTGTCGCGTTGCGTGCCGCGCGGGTCATCAGGTCGATCTCGCGGCGGGCGGTGTCCTGGGCCTGCGTGAGCTTCGTGTTCGCCTCGCTCTCGCTGCTGAACGCGTCGAAGGCGCCGAGCGTGCCGAACAGGATGATGACCATGACGGTCATCGCGGCGAGCAGCTCGACGAGCGTGAAGCCGTCCTCCGAGCGCAGGGCGCGACGCATGATCAGGTCCCCGCCGGGTTGGCGACGAGGGTGGACTGCTTCAGCGTGCGGGTGGTTGTCCCGTCGAGCCAGGTGATCGTCGCCGTGACCTTCGAGAAGTCCGCGGCGGTGCGATCCAGCGCGAACTGCTCCCCGGTCGTGCTCGCCGGACACAGGGCCACGTCGGCGCCGCTGTTGACGAGGCCGAGCACGCTGTTGAGAGTCCCGCCCCGGCCGAGGAGGGAGTCGAGCGCTGCGACGCTGCCGATCGGGTTCGCGCCGAGCAGGCCACAGACGGTGCTCTCGACGAGCGCGCCGCCGATCGGGACGGCGATCGGCAGTCCCAGGAGCTTCAGGGTGACGGCGGTGCCGGTCGGCGCGCCCGGGGCAGGGGTGCCGCCGCCCGGGGCCGGGTCGGCGAAGTCGCAGAAGGTGCTGTCGTGCGGGCCGATGCCGTCGGCGGGGTCGTCGATCTTGCAGGACGCGATCTTGGCGGTGTAGCGGCGGTTGCCACGACGCGTCACCTGGAAGGTCGAGGCGTCGATCGCCACCGTCGAGCCACCGTCGGGGAGGGAGGTCCGGACGCTCGTCCCGAACGTCGACGAGCCGTGGCTGTCGAAGGCGACCTGGCGGGAGCGCTCGACGAGGTCGCGGGCGAGGGTGGTGGCGCCCTCGCGGGCCATCGAGCGGGTCGTCGTGCCGTTGGCAGCGTCGACCATCGTGAAGACCCCGAGCATGCCGACCACCAGGACGACGGCGGCGACGAGCACCTCGACGAGCGTGAAGCCGTCCTCCTCCTGGGTCAAACGTGTGGTCGTGTCCCGCACGGGAGGTTCATCGGCCGTGCGGGACCTCCCCATTAGTGGGTCGCGCAGGGTGGACGAACGGACGATTCATGGTGCGCGCTAGCCTGCCGACTGTGAGCGACCAATCCGAAGCACCTGAGCCCGTCGAGTGCTCCCCCTGCCGGGGCACCGGCACGCTGATCTCCGGCTTTGGCGGGACCCCGCACGAGGTGCCGTGCGCGTGGTGCGAGGGGACGGGGTTCCAGCTCCCCGAGCACGACGCCCAGGAGGCCAAGCGGGCCGCCGAGGAGCAGGCCGCGGGCTGATCAGCGCGGCGTCGCGCTCGCCGCGCGCGCCCAGCGCTGCGCAGGCAGCTCGACCCAGCGCCAGCTCGCCCCCGCGACGAGCAGGGTGGGGACGAGTGCCACGACGGCCGCGCCGATGGTCGACGAGGGCAGCAGGCCGACCGCCCGCAGCCACACCATCAGGGGGACGTGCCACAGGTACACGCCGTAGGAGAGACGCCCAAGGCCGCTGAGGGGCCGCCAGGCCAGGAGCCGGGAGCGGGCAGAGGAGGACCAGGTGGCGAGCACGATCAGCCCGAACCCCGCCGCGGCCCCGGTGTCCCGCCACTGCCGCCGGTCGTCCAGCACGCCGAAGTCGGCCGCCCACCACGCTCCCAGCAGCACCGCCGCGGTGCCTGTCGCCAGCAGGGCCCCTCGTGCGCGCGCGTCAAGAGACCGGCTGTGGGCGACCACGGCGACGGTCATCCCGACGGCGAAGTACGTGGCGAACGCCGGAAGCTGCTTGGACAGCACGTAGGCGTCGAGCCCGGGGTCGGAGACCAGCCAGGCGTTGAACACGACGCCGACCGCGAAGAAGAGCCCGCAGACCGCGAGCAGCCCGGCACGCGGGGAGCGCGCCCAGAGGCGGCGCAGGGCGAGCCAGCCGAGCAGCGGCAGCACGGCGTAGAAGGTCGCCTCGACGGCGAGCGTCCACATCGGCGGGTCGAGCTTCAGCAGGGTGGAGGACTGCAGGTTCTGCCCGAAGACCCCGAACAGCCAGAGGTCCTCGGCCGGCGGCAGCCGGACGCCGGGCGATGTGTCGTGCGGCCACAGCAGCGCGATCGATCCCAGGAGGGCCATGTAGTAGGCCGGCAGGATGCGTCCCGCCCGGCGCAGGGCGTAGGCGCGCAGGCGGGGGACGGGGCGATCCTCGAGGGCCGCCCGGACCCACGGGGAGAAGAGCAGGAACCCGCTGAGGACGAAGAAGAGGACCAGTCCGAGGCGCAGCTCGTGCAGGGCTCCGTCGATCCAGCCGTCCCGGCGGCTGGACACCGGGTCGGTGCCGGACTTGTAGAGCCAGGCGTGGTAGACGAGCACGGCGCCGGCGGCGACCCCGCGCAGCCCGTCGATCGCCGCGTCGCGTGCGCCCGCGACCGCGCGCGGAGCGACGTCGCTCACCGGTCGGTGACGGTCAGCGTTCCGATCTCACGGCCGGAGTACCGCAGGGTCACCGCGAACTCGCCCGCCCGGTCGGTGACCACCAGCAGCTTGGCCGGCAGACCGGGCCCGACGACGGCGTCGACGCCGAGATCGCGGATCTCCACCCGTTCGGGCTCGTCGGCGGTGACGTTGAGCTCCACGACGTCCCCGACCTGCGCGGAGACCGTGGCGTCGTCCGGCAGCGCGGCGGTGACGCGGGCGGTCGGCGGTGCGGCGGCTGCGACCGGCGGTGCGACCGCGTCCTGCCCGTCGTCGCGCGTGGAGGTTGTGAGCGCGCTGCTCAGCGCGGCGGCGAGCAGGACGATCGAGCAGAACAGCAGGATTCGGCGCGCGAGCACCGCCCGATGGTCGCAGATGTACGACGGGGCGGACCCGACCTGACTAGAACAAACGTCCATACCCACCTTTGTGCTCAAGGTGTGCGGGGCCCGGTCCGATACGGGACTTGTGCAGTAGCCAGTACCAAGGTGAAAAAGGCAAACCGCTCGTGAGGGCGGGACGCAAAGCCACGGACCTCGCCGCAATCGAGGAAGCCGAGCCGCCACCGGGACCGATGTGGACCCCACGGCAACAACCGCGGAGCTGGCGCAAGTCAAACCCACAGGTCCATCGATCCCAGGAGGATCAATTCTCATGCTGAACAAGCTCCGTAACGACGAGGGTGGCTTTACCCTCATCGAGCTCCTTGTCGTCATCCTGATCATCGGCATCCTTGCCGCGATCGCGCTGCCGACGTTCCTCGGCCAGCAGAAGAAGGGCGAGGACGCCTCCGCCAAGGCCGACGCTCGTAACGCCGTCACGCAGGTCGAGTCCTGCTACACCGACGCGATCAACTCGCCGGCGTACACCGACTGCGTCGGCGCGAACACGTACACCGGCCAGCCGGCCACCGTCGTCACCGCCGTCGCCAACGTCACCGGTTTCTCGGTGGTCGCGACGTCCGACTCCGGCACGACCTTCACCATCACGAAGGGCGCCGACGGTCAGTACACCCGCACGTGCAGCGCGGCGTCCGTGGGCGGCTGCAAGGCCGGCGCCATCTGGTAGCCACCAGCAGCACCTGACAGTTCCGCGAGGCGGGCCATATGGCCCGCCTCGTGTCGTTCCCGGACGCCGGCACGACGACCATGGACGCCCAGCGTCCAGGGTCGTCCCCAGAAGTGGGGACCCCCGCATCGGCCACCCGTTGACCGGCCGCGTTCCCATTCACGACACAGGCGCGGCGGGACGATGCCGTAGGTGCCATGGAACGGCACCAGCCCCTCACGGACGAGGCGGGCTTCTCGCTCGTCGAAGTCCTCATCGCCGCAACGCTCCTGCTCGTCGGGATGCTCGGCACGCTGTCGATGCTCGAGATGGCCTACGCGGTCTCGACCACGAGCAAGGCCCGCGAGCAGGCGGTGTCGCTGGAGCGTGAGGTCGTCGAGACCGTGCGAGGGGTGCCGTACGACGAGCTCACGCCCGCCGGCATCGGGCCCGCGGTCCGGGAAGGCGGCTCGCTGACCGACTCGAACGTCGGCGCCGGCGGCTGGACCATCCGCCGTCGGAACGTCACCTACACGGTGGCGGTCGGAGTCTGCGCCGTGGACGACGCCCGCGACGGGACCGGCACCCACGAGGGGGCGTTGTTCTGCGCGACCGGCGCGGGGTCCACCAGCGCCGCGACGTGCAAGACGCTCCTGGGCGTCGACGGGTCGATCGCCGGCACCGCGGCCGCGGCGAGCGCCGGTGCGTCGGTCGGGGACTGCGGCATCGACCTCAACCTCAACGGCCAGGTGGACAACCTCACCGAGGCGAGCGTCGGCATCTGCTTGCTGACCTGCCCGGGCGCGGGCACGGACCCGATGCCCTCGGACTACAAGCGCGTGGTCGTCCTGGTCCGCTGGGCGGTCGGCGGCGGCTCGCGCTACGCGCTGCAGGCGACGACGATCGCCAACCCGGGGATGGCGGCCGCACCGGTCGTCACGAACCTCACGGCGGCCGGCAGCCAGCCGGTGACGTCGGGGACGAGCGTCTCCCTGACCGCGACCACCTCGGGCAACGCGGCGGCGACCGCCTGGTACGTCGACGGGACCGCGAAGGGCACCGCGAGTGGCTCGGGCTCCACCTGGTCGATCTCCTGGCCGCTGGGCTCCGTCTCGGGCGGCAGCACGCCCAACAGCGACGAGGTCCTGGACGGCAGCTACCTCGTGGGCGCCAAGGCGTTCGACAGCCACGGGCAGTTCGGCACCGCCCGGCAGCTGACCGTCACCCTCAATCGGCGCGCACCCTATGCCCCCCTCGAGCTGGACGCCGGTCGCAACAACGGGGATGTCGAGCTCGAGTGGCGGGCGAGCCCCGAGCGGGACATCGAGGGCTACCGGGTATACCGCCGCGTCACGCTCGGGTCTCCCGTGGAGGTCTGCGCGCTGACCCCGCAGACCAGCTGCCAGGACCTCAACCCGCCCGGCGCCGTGCTGGTCAGCTACTACGCCGTCGCGGTCGACCGCACGACCGCGGGCGCCCTGCGCGAGGGAGCCGCGTCCTCCGACGCAACGGTCGGTCTGACCAACTCCGACCCGTACCCGCCGACGGGGCTGACGCTGAGCACCTCCGAGGGGAGCACGGTGCTGAACTGGACCGCGCCCTCGCCGCAGGACCCGGATCTCGGCGACTCGGTCGCCTATTACCGGATCTACCGGGACGGGACGGCCCTGGCCGACCGCTACGACCGGACCTCGACCGCCGCCGAGCTCACCTACACGGACACGCAGACCGGCGGCGTCAGCCACAGCTACCGGATCACCGCCGTGGACGAGAACATGGCCGAGAGCACCATCGTCGGGCCGGTGACGGGCTGATGGGAGGGTGGGCCCGAACGCTCCGCAGCGAGCGCGGCGAGATGTCCCTCACGGGGCTGCTGGTCGCCTGTTCGATCTTCGTCTTCGTGCTGGTCGCGACGCTGACGACCTACGACTCGTTCGCCGGCGGGCAACGTGAGGAGATCGACGCGACCGACGTCCAGGACCTCACGCGCAGCGCGATCGACCGCATGGCGCGCGACCTGCGCAACCTCGCGAGCCCGACGCCGGAGCAGCCGGAGGCGTTCGACGCCGCCGGCCCGTACGACATCGTCTTCAAGACCGTCGACGGCAACGGGCCCAACGCCGGCGCCAACGCGCTCAACGTGATGCGCGTGCGCTACTGCCTGGACGCCTCGGACCCGGAGGCCGGGCTCCTGATGGCGCAGACGCAGACCTGGACCTCGGCGGTGCCGCCGGCCCCACCCTCGACGGCCGCCTGCCCCGGGAGCGGCTGGGGCTCGACCCGCGTCCTGGGCGCCTCGATCGTCAACCGCTCGGCCGCCCAGACCCGGCCCGTCTTCACCTTCAACTCTGCCGATCTCCCGTCGATCAGCTCGGTGCACGTCGAGCTGTTCCTGGATCTCGACACCACGCGCGACCCGCTGGAGACCACCATGAGCACCGGCGTCTTCCTCCGTAACCAGAACCGGGAGCCGACCGCCGCCTTCACCGCAACGGCGACGGCGCAGGGCATCCTGCTCAACGGCTCGATCTCGTCGGACCCGGAGGGGGAGCCGCTCGTGTACGAGTGGTACGACGGTGGTGTCCTGGTCGGGACCGGGATCGTCTTCACCCTGCCCGCCACGTCGGGCACCACCCACCAGATCCAGCTGAAGGTCTACGACCCGGCGACGCTCGAGGGCGTTTCGGCCACGCAGGCGGTGGTCGCGTGATGCGCCGCCTGGGAGCCGAGGACGGGGTCGCGCTGATCACGGCGCTCGTGCTCATGATCACCATGCTCGGATTCGGCCTCGCGACGCTCTCGTCGGTCGACGTGCAGACCAGCGAGTCGGGCGCCACCCGCCAGCGCGAGACCGCCTTCAACCTCGCAGAGGCCGCCATGAGCGCCCAGATCGGGCAGCTCGCCCGGGACTGGCCGGCCGGAGGCTCCGCCGTGAACCAGTACCCGCTGTGCACGCAGGCCAGCACGGCGACGCGCTGCCCGGACGCCGATCAGGTGCTGGGGCAGTTCACCTCGGTCGACATCGACCAGTCGGCGGGCTGGTCGCTCGCCGTCCGCGACAACGTCGCCCCCGAGACGCAGAGCTTCTACTCCGACGACCTGGCGCAGAACGCTCCGCGCTGGGACGCCAACGGCGACGGACAGCTCTGGGTGCGCTCGCAGGCCACCGCGAAGGGGCGGACCCGGACGCTCGTCGGACTGGTCCGCGCCCAGGAGCAGGCCGAGGACCTGCCGCGTGGGGCCCTCATCAGCGGCCGGATCGACATCTCCAACAACGGGCACAAGGTCCTCATCGACGCGCAGGGCGGCTCCTCGCAGAGCGGCCTGGTCGCCGTGCGCTGCACCCCGGCGCTCCTCGAGGCCACCCCCTGCCTCGGGCACAAGCTCGGGGGCGGTCTGCTCGCCACTGCGCTCGCCTCGCTCAACGCGCTGCTCAACCACCAGATCAGCCCGAACATCACGCAGACCGGCCTCGGCAACACCCCGGCCATGACGGCCGACGCGCGAGCACGCCTGAAGGCGACCGCGATCGCCAACGGGACCTACTACGCCAGCGGCTGCCCGTCGGCCGCCGGCCTCAGCGGCGCGGTCGTCTACATCGAGAACGGTGCCTGCTCCTACACGTCCAACACGCAGTTCAACTCGGCGGCCGCACCGGGCATGGTGATCCTCGCCCGCGGCTCCCTGTACCTCGGCGGGACGACGAACTTCTACGGGATCATCTACCACGCCAACGAGGCCGCGAGCACCGGCCAGATCATGCAGACCCAGGGCAACGCGACGGTGACCGGCGGCATCCTGGTCGACGGGAACGCCACGACGGTCGTTGGCTCCTCGAAGCTCAACATCCGGCTCGACCCCAACGCGTACGACGCCGTCAAGTCCTACGGGTCGGCGGGCATCGTCCAGAACACCTGGCGGGAGATCAAGGGCTAGGGGTGTCGCAGGCGGCCATATGGCCGCCGAGACGGGCCCCCCGACCGGTAGGGTCGCTCAAGCCGTCGGCCCGGGTGGCCGATGCTCCCCAGCCATGCTCGCCGCCGCGCTCGCCGCCCTCCTCTTCGGCCTCATCATCGGGTCGTTCCTGAACGTCGTCATCTACCGGCTTCCGCGGAAGGAGTCGCTCTCCAGCCCGCCGTCGCACTGCCCGGGCTGCGGGAACCCGGTGAAGCCCTACGACAACGTGCCGGTCGTCTCGTGGCTGCTGCTGCGCGGCCGCTGCCGCCACTGCTCCGCGCCGATCAGCCGGCGCTACCCGCTCGTCGAGGCGCTCACCGGTCTCCTGTACCTCGCCGTGGTCCTCGCGAAGTACGACGAGCCACTGGACGTCGCCCTGGGCATCGCCCTCGTGACGCTCCTGGTCCCGGTGACGTTCATCGACCTGGACACGCGGACGATCCCCAACCGGCTGCTCCTGCCGTTCGCGGTCCTGGCGCCGGTCCTCGCGCTGATCCTCGACGCGGACTTCGTGCCCGAACAGTTCATCGCGGCCGCCGCGGCGTTTGCGTTCTTCCTCCTCGCCGCGCTCGCCTACCCGAAGGGCATGGGGATGGGGGACGTGAAGCTCGTCGGGGTCCTGGGCCTCTACCTCGGCCGGGCGGTCGGCCCGGCGATCTTCGCGGCGCTGATCGTCGGCGTGGTCGTCGGCATGGTGGTCATCCAGCGGCTCGGCCGCGAGGCGGGACGCAAGACCAAGGTCCCGTTCGGGCCCTCCCTCGCGCTCGGCGCGCTGTTCGGGTTCTTCGTCGGCGAGGACCTCGTCGACAGCTACCTCGACACCTTCTAGAGCGCCTCGGCGCCTGGACGGGGTCCCGGTCCGTCGACCGGCGTCCACGACTTCGCCGCGAACGCTCAAGTCTGAAGGCGTACCGGACGAAAAGGGGGGTGGAGGCGCCCCCGCTCACCCCCGGAGCCGGTCGGGCCGATCCGCCACCTAGACCCATGGCCAAGAAGCCCGCAACCCTCGTCGGACTGGAGCTCGAACCGAGCGGCATCACCGCCGTCGCGGTGACGGGCACCGGACGGCTCGAGATCAAGCACGCCGTCACCGCGGCGCTGGAGCCCGGCGTCATCCGGGACGGTGAGGTCGCCGAGGTCGAGGCCCTGGCCGACGCCCTGCGCCGGCTCTGGCGGGACGAGAAGTCGCTGGACAAGCGCGTGCGCATCGGCATCGCCAACCAGAAGATCGTCGTCCGCATCCTCGAGCTCCCGCCGATCGCCGACCCCAAGGAGCTGGCGCAGGCCGTCCGCTTCCAGGCGCAGGACGAGATCCCGATGCCGCTCGACAGCGCGGTCCTGGACTTCCAGACCCTCGACATCGTCGAGACCGAGCAGGGCCGCCGCCAGCGCGTCGTCCTCGTCGCCGCCCGCCGCGACATGATCGAGCGGGTCCTGTCCGCGGCCCGCTCCGCCGGCCTGCGCCCCGAGGGGATCGACCTCTCCGCGTTCGGCATGGTCCGGGCGCTGCAGCCGACCGCCGCGTCCCACGCCGCCGAGCCCGGCGAGGTCGTCCTCTACGTGGCGATCGGCGGCCTCACGAACATCGCGGTCGCCCAAGGCACCACCTGCACCTTCACCCGTGTCGTCGGCGCCGGTCTCGAGCAGCTCGCCGTCGAGCTCGCCGAGCGCCGGCAGCTCACCCTCGAGCACGCCCGAGGCTGGCTCACGCATGTCGGCCTCGAGCGTCCCGCGGACGCGATCGACGGAGACCCCGAGATCGTCGCGGACGCCCGCATGATCCTCGACGAGGGTGCCCGCCGGATCGCCGGCGAGGTCCGCAACAGCGTCGACTTCCATCACGCCCAGGGCAGCTCCGGCGCCGTCGCCCGCTGCATCCTGACCGGACCGGTCGCCGCCGTCCCCGGCTTCGCCGCCACCTTCGGCGTCGAGCTCGGCCTGCCCGTCCATCCCGGCCTCGTCGCCGGCGCGCCGCTGGGGCTCGACGCCCAGATGGCCGTCGCCGCGGGCCTCGCCATCCCGGAGGCGAACGCCGCATGAGGGCCGTCAACCTCATCCCCGCGGAGTCCCGGCGTGGCGCCGGCGGTGCAGCCGGCAAGTCCGGCGGCGCGGCCTACGTGCTGCTCGGCGCGCTCGCGCTGCTCGTGATCGGCCTGGCCGCGGTCACCATGTCCTCCAAGAAGGTCGACGACCGCAAGGCGCAGCTCGCCGGCCTGCAGCAGCAGGTCGCGGCCGAGCAGGCCCGCGCCGCGGAGCTGCAGGCGTTCGCCGCCTTCCGCTCGCTGCGCGAGGCCCGGGTCCAGACCGTCACCAGCCTGGCCCAGAGCCGCTTCGACTGGGGCGCTGCACTGCACGAGGTCTCCCGCGTCGTGCCCAAGGACGTCTGGCTCACGCAGCTCAACGCGTCCGCGGCGCCCGGCGTCACCGCCGGCGGCGGCGCCTCGGGCGCCAGCGGCCTGCGGAGTGCCCTGGGCGTCCCGGCCATCGAGCTGACGGGCTGCACCACCAGCCAGCCCGGCGTCGCCCGGGCCATGGCGGCCTTCCGCCGGATCGACGGCGTCCAGCGCGTCAGCCTCGCGAGCTCCGAGAAGAGTGACGCGGTGGGCGGCGGCGCAGGTGCCGGGGGCGGGAGCGGCGACTGCCGTCAGGGCCGCTCGAAGTTCCCGCAGTTCGCGCTCGTCGTCTTCTTCGACGCCCCCGTCGGCGCGGTGCCGCCGGGGACCGCCGGCGTGGCTACCGCGGCCGCACCGACCGGCCCGACCGGCCCGACGGGCACCACGGGTGCCACCACGGAGACGACCGCCGCCGACGGCGGCGCGACCGCCACCGACGCCGCGATCAGCCAGGAGGAGGGCAAGTGACCACCCGGGACCGCACCGTGCTCATGGTCGTGGGGCTCATCGCCCTGACCGCCGCCTTCTGGTTCCTCGCGCTCGCGCCCAAGCGCGACGAGGTGACCACGCTGGACGGCAGCATCGCCGCCGCCCAGCAGGAGCTGCTGGTCGCCCAGGAGGGCGCCCGCACCGCCCAGGAGGCCAAGGACCGCTACTCCGCGGACTACGCTGCCGTGGCGCGCCTCGGCAAGGCCGTCCCGGCCGACGACGACGTCCCGTCGCTGCTCGTGCAGCTCGAGGCCGCCGCCGACGCCGCTGAGGTCGACTTCCGGACCATCCGCGTGGAGGCCTCCGGTGCCGCGGTGCCGCAGGTGGCCACCCCGGCTGCCTCCGCCGCCCAGGTCGGCGCCGCCGAGCAGGGCGGCGCCTCGGGCGGCGCCCCGGTCGCCGCCACGGAGGCCGTCGCAGCGGTCCTGCCGCCCGGCGCCGCGATCGGCGCCGCCGGCTTCCCGACGATGCCGTTCAGCTTCGAGTTCCAGGGCAAGTTCAAGGGCCTCGAGAAGTTCCTGGACAAGATCACCGCCTTCACGAAGCTCAAGGGCCAGACCATCTCGGTGCGCGGGCGCCTGCTGACCATCGACGCCGTCAACCTCACCGCGGGCCCCGAGGGGTTCCCGCAGATGACGGCCTCGATCAAGGCGACCGCCTACCTGCTGCCCAGCGACCAGGCGAGCGTCCCGGCCGCGCCCGGCCTCCAGCCCGCCTCTGTGGCCGGTGCGAGTTCGACCGTCACCCCCGCCTCGACGCTGACCCCCGGAGCCACACCGTGACCTTCCTGCGCAACCTCGGCCACGACCTGGTCGACAAGAAGCTCTGGCCCGTGGCCGTGCTGCTGGTGCTCGGCGTCATCGCCGTCCCGTTCCTGCTCGGCGGGGGCGAGGAGCCCGTCGCGACCCCGGTCGCCGCCGCCCCGGCGACCGGCGCCGCCGCCATCGCCCCGCCCGCCGCCGCCGAGGTCGCAGTCGCGCTCGAGGAGCCGGTGCTGCGCAAGCGCACGGGCCGGACCCGCGATCCCTTCAAGCAGCAGTTCGCCATCCCGACGAAGGACGGCACCGTCGTCTCCACGGTCCCCGGCAGCAGCGGCGTGTCGCCCGGCGTGGGATCGACAGGCACCAAGACCCCGCCCTCTACGAGCACCGGCACGGGCCTCGGCGGTTCCGGCGGCGCGCCCACTCCGACGCCGACCCCGGGCGGGACGGGCGGAGCTCCGACCCCCGCGGCCCCGAAGGCGACCCCGCCGAAGCTCGATCCGCTGGACGTCTACCGGGTCAACCTGCGGTTCGGCGAGCCGGGCGAGCAGCGGACGATGCGCAACATCGCGCGTCTCAGCCCCCTGCCCGACAGCGACCTGCCCTTCTTCGTCTTCCTCGGTGTCCTCTCCGGCGGCAAGAAGGCGGTCTTCCTGGTGGGCTCGGACGCCGTGGTCACCGGCGACGGCACCTGCCGGCCGTCGAGGGCGAACTGCGAGACCGTCGAGATGGCCAAGGGCGACACGGTGTTCCTGGACCGTGAGACGTCCGAGGGCATCACCCAGTACGAGCTCGACCTCTTGAGCGTCACGCGGCGCACCACCGTCCAGGCGGTCGCGGCGCGCAAGGCCCGGGCGTTGTCGAGCCAGAAGGACCGGGACCAGGCCGCCGCCAAGGGCGAGGTCGCCGAGGAGCTCACCGACATCTACCGCTGGGACGCCGACCGCGGCGTGCTCGTGCGTCGCAAGGCGTCGCGGAGCACCCGGTCCGCGGTGACGACCGCGCCTGCCGAACCGGTCGACGCCGGTCCGACGGCTCAGGACTACCGCAACTGGTACATCGCCGTGTACCTCGAGTACCTGCGCCAGCTGGCCGACGGATCCGCGGCCACGGCCGCGGTGACCGAGGCCGCGCTGGCCACCCGGCCCCGGCCCTGAGGCCCGGGCCCGGGCCGGAGGTCGGCGCCGCGTAGACTCCGGCGCCGCATGTCCCTCAAGTTCATCACCGCCGGGGAGTCCCACGGACCCGGTCTCACCTGCCTCGTCGAAGGCCTTCCCGCCGGCCTGGAGCTCGATCGCGACGCGATCGACCTCGACATGGCACGTCGCCAGCTGGGCCACGGCCGCGGCGGCCGGATGAAGATCGAGACCGACCGGGCGTACGTCACCGCCGGCGTGCGTCATGGCCGCACGATGGGCGGGCCGATCGCCCTCCAGGTCGCCAACCGCGACTACACCAACTGGGAGGAGCGGATGAATCCGTGGCCGGTCGAGGCGACCGTCCCGGAGGTCCACCTCCCGCGGCCGGGCCACGCCGACCTCGTCGGCACGCAGAAGTACGGGCTGACCGACGTCCGCGACGTCCTCGAGCGCGCGAGCGCCCGCGAGACGGCGGCCCGCGTCGCCGGCGGCGCGGTGTGCAAGGCGTTCCTGCGCACGGTCGGCGTCGAGGTCCTCAGCCATGTCGTGCAGATCGGCAGCGTGCACGCGCCCGCGCGCGCCGATGCCGACGGTGAGCTCCGGCTCGAGGACTTCGCCGGCGTGGACGACGATCCGGTCCGCTGCCTGGACAAGGATGCCGGCCGCGAGATGGTGCAGCACATCAACGTGCAGCGAAAGGCCAACGAGTCGATCGGCGGCGTCTTCGAGATCGTCGCGTTCGGCCTGGTGCCCGGACTCGGCTCCCACATCAGCTGGGACGAGCGCCTCGACGGGAAGCTCGCCGGCGCGATCTGCTCGATCCAGGCCGTCAAGGGCTGCTCGATCGGTGACGCGTGGGACGTCGCGGGTCGCCCGGGATCCAAGGCCCACGACGAGATCTTCTACGACGCAGAGCGCGGTTATCACCGGTCGACGAACCACTCGGGCGGGCTCGAGGGCGGCATGACGACGGGCGACCCGCTGCACGTGCGGGGCGCGATGAAGCCGCTTCCGACGCTCACCAAGCCGCTGCAGAGCGTCGACATCGAGTCCAAGGAGCCGTCGCAGGCGCTCCGCGAGCGGACCGACTCCTGCACGGTCCCGGCCGCGGGCGTCGTCGGCGAGGCGATGGTCGCCCTGGTCCTGGCCGATGCCTACCGCAAGAAGTTCGGCGGTGACCACGTGGACGACGTCCGCGCCTCGGTCGACGCCTACCGCGCGCGCCTGCGCAACGGGTAGCCCGCGATGCCGGCTCCCGCGCTCGTCTTCGTCGGCTTCATGGGGGCCGGCAAGAGCACGGCGGCCCGGGAGGCCGCCGCGGCCCTCGACGCGCCGCTGCACGACACCGACCGTCTGCTCGAGGCGGCTTTCGGCACGACGATCGAGGCGTTCTTCGACACCCACGGCGAGGCGGCGTTCCGCGAGCGGGAGGAGGCGCTGGTCCTGCGCGTCCTCGCTGAGGCCGACGGCGACGTCGTCGCGCTGGGTGGCGGCTCACTGGGCTCTGCGGCCGTCCGGGACGCGGTGGCCGCCCACACGGTGGTGCACGTCGAGGTCGACCTCGAGACCGCCTGGTCGCGGGCGTCGGGCCGCGGCCGTCCGCTGGCACGGGACCGCCGGGTCTTCGAGGCACGCTACGTGGAGCGCGCGGCGAGCTACCGGTCGGTCGCCCGCGCGACGCTCCCGCCGGCCGACAAGAAGGTCGGCCGGCGCGCCGCGCGTGCCCTGCGTGACCTTGCGTCCGCCCCGGCCGGTACCCAGCTGGTGTGGGCGACCGCCGCGTCCGGCGACTACCCGGTGATCGTCGGCCGCGGGCTGCTCGGGCAGATCGCCTGGCCGCTCGCCGGGAGGCGGTTCGTCGTCAGCGACGCGAACGTCGGAGAGCTCTACGCGGGCCTCGTGGGCGAGGTCAGCGGCCTGATCGAGATCGGGGCCGGGGAGGAGTTCAAGACCCTCGGGACCGCCGAGCGCGTCTGGGAGGCGCTCGTCGAGCAGGGCGCCACCCGCGCCGACCACGTCGTGGCGGTCGGCGGCGGCGTCGTCGGCGATCTCGCCGGGTTCTGCGCATCGGCCTACCAGCGGGGGATCCCGGTCGTCCAGGTCCCGACCACGGTGGTCGCGCAGGTCGACAGCGCGTTCGGTGGCAAGACCGGCGTGGACCTTCCGGCGGCGAAGAACTACGTCGGCGCCTACCACCAGCCGTCGGGCGTCGTGGTGGACGTCGCCACCCTCGCCACCCTGCCGCCGGAGGAGCACGCCGCAGGCTACGCGGAGGTCGTGAAGACCGCCCTGATCGCGGGCGGGGCGCTGTGGGAGCACGTCGGCCAGGGCCTCCCGGTCGACGACGCGACGATCCTCGGCTGCGCCCGCACGAAGCTCGACGTGGTCCGCGAGGACGAGCGCGACGGCGGTCGCCGCCAGGTCCTCAACCTCGGGCACACGGTCGGCCACGCGATCGAGACGGTCAGCGGCTTCTCGCGGTACCGCCACGGCGAGGCCGTCGGTCTGGGCCTGCTCGCCGCGCTGCGCCTGTCGGGCCAGGACGACCTGCGCGATCACGTGCGCGGCCTCCTCGGCGCCGCCGGGCTCCCGGTGCAGCTGGACCCGGCGCTCGATCCCGCGTCGGTCGTCGAGGCGACGTCCCGGGACAAGAAGCGCGTGGGGGAGCACACGCCGTTCGTCCTCGTCAACGGCCCGGGTGACGTCCGGCACGGCGCGACGGTCGCGCCTTCCGACGTCCTGGCGTCCGTGACAGAGTTGCTGGCGTGAGCCCCGGCACCCACAACCGCGTCGAGATCATGCACGGCGTGAACCTCGACCAGCTCGGCCGCCGCGATCCGGCGCACTACGGGACGCTGACCTTCGACCAGCTCCAGTTCAAGGTCGACGGGTTCGGCGCGGAGCTCGGCCTGGGCCTGCGGTTCTTCCAGACCAACCACGAGGGAGCGTTCGTGGAGCACCTGCACGAGGTCGGCGAGGTCGCCGACGGGATCGTCCTCAACCCGGGTGCGTGGACGCACTACAGCTACGCGATCCGCGACGCGCTGGAGTTCTGCGGGCTGCCCGCCGTGGAGGTCCACCTCTCCGACGTGATGGCCCGGGAGGAGTTCCGCCGCCACTCGGTGATCTCCGACCTCTGCGTCGCCACCGTCAGCGGCAAGGGCGTCGACGGGTACCGCGAGGCGCTCGAGCGCCTGCGGTCGGAGCTCGCGGCATGAGCGCCCCCGACCTGGACCGTGCGGACCGCGTCTCCGCGCTGCTGGCCGACCGCGGGCTCGACCTGCTGCTCGTCACCGACCTCGTGAACGTGCGCTGGCTCAGCGGCTTCACCGGTTCCAACGCGGTCGCCGTGATCGGGATCGACGAGACCCGGCGCTTCCTGACGGACTTCCGCTACCTCAGCCAGGTCGAGTCGCAGATCGATCCGGGCTGGGCACGGGACATCCGCATGGACCTGCTGCTCGCCGCGATCGAGGAGCTCGACGAGGCCTCCACGCTGCGGATCGGCTTCGACGATGTGCACGTCAGCGTCAAGGACCACGCCCGCCTGCTCGAGGCCATCCCCGAGGCGGTGACGCTCGTCGCGGCCGGTGGCCTCGTCGAGGAGCTCCGTGCGATCAAGGACGAGGCCGAGCTCGTGAAGCTCCGCGCGGCGGCGAAGCTCGCCGATGAAGCGTTCGAGGACGTCGTGTCCGCCGGTCTGGTGGGGCGGACCGAACGTGACGTCGCGCTCGACCTCGAGATCGCCATCCGCCGTCGCGGCGCCGAGGGCGTCTCGTTCCCGCCGATCATCGCCGCCGGCGCGCACGGTGCGCTGCCGCACGCGGAGCCGCGCGATGTGCCGATCCCGCCGGACACCCTGGTCGTCATCGACTGGGGCGCCCAGCTCGACGGCTACGCGTCGGACTGCACGCGCACCGTCGCGACCGGACCGCTGGATCCACGCGACCGGGCCATCTACGAGACCGTCCTGGTGGCGCAGGAGGCGGCGCTCGAGGCGGTCGGTCCCGGGCCGAAGGGCAAGGACGTCGATGCCGTCGCGCGCGGCATCATCGACGAGGCCGGGCACGGGGAGCACTTCGGTCACGGGTTGGGGCACGGTGTCGGCATGGAGGTCCACGAGGGGCCGCGGCTGTCCAAGCAGGGCGAGACCGCCCTGGCCCCGGGCCACGTCGTCACGGTCGAGCCGGGCATCTACGTGCCGGGTGCGGTCGGCGTGCGGATCGAGGATCTGGTCGTGGTGACCGCCGACGGGCACGAGGTCCTCTCGAGCCTGCCGAAGAGCCTGCGCACCGTCGGCTGATGCTCGAGCTCTCCGGGCCGCCGACGGCCCTCGTGGACGAGCCGCTCACCGTGAGGCTGCGCGGTCTCGGCGAGATGGTGGAGGTCGACCCCGACGACGAGTTCGGCGGGATCCTCTGGCGGGCGCGGCTGCGCGACGACGACGGCCGGGTCTGGCGGGCGACCGCCGACGCGCCGGAGCACCTTCCGGCGGGGCTGGCGCCGGCGAAGCCCGGGACGGGGCTGGTCCCGGCGCTCGGCTCGCTGCACCCCATCCGCCTCGACGTGCACGCCGAGGCGCCGGACGGCCGGTCCGCCAAGCGGACGTTCGAGCGCCGCCTCCTGGGTGACGGTGTCCGTGTGCGGCGGTGGAAGGAGCCCGAGCTACGCGGGAGCATGTTCCTCCCTGCGGCCGGCAGCGAGCCACGCGGGCCGCTCCTGCTCGACACCCGCCTGCCGCCGGAGCCCGGCGAGCGCGAGGCCCTCGCCGCATTCGTGGCACCGCTGGCGGCGGCGGTGCTCGCATCCAGGGGACGTCCGACGCTCGTGGTTTCCGACGTCGATGACCTCGGCCCCGCCCTGTCGCGGTTGGAGGGTCTGCAGGTCGCCACGGGAACGCCACGCGTCGTGCGCGCGCTGGGAGCGGGCGACGTGCTCCTCCTTCCTCCGGGGATCCCGGTGCTGGGCGAGGGCACCGCTGCACGGACGGCCCGGCGCGACCGCTGGGCGAGCCTCGTCACCGACTGACGCGCGTCGTCAGGGCGGCGGGCGATCGACCTCCGGTGCCGGAGCCGACCGGCTGCCGGTTCGTGTGGATGGGCGGTTCCCGGCGCGTGGGGGTGTCGTCCAGGTCCGCGAGAGGTGTCGCGCCGGGACGAGCGGGTGCTCGAGGGCCCAGAGCAGGACGGCCTCGGCGGCGCCCACGAGCATCTCCGCGTGCAGCCGCAGCGCGAACCTCCGCTGCAGCCCGCGGTGCCCGGTGATGGCCGGGTCCCGCCGCAGCAGCTCGACGACCCGCCCGACCACCCGCTCGCGGACGGCAGCGTGCGCGCCGACCACCTCGGGCGCCTCGACCGGCCGCTGCAGCATCAGCCGCACGCTGTCCGGGTTGCGGCGGGCCCAGCGCACCAGCGCGTGGATGACCCGACTGGTCGGATCCAGCGACGTCGCAGCGGGCCGGGCGGACGCCCCCACGTCGGCGTCGCCATCCGCCTCCGTGTCGAACCACTGCACCCCCGCGGGGAGCACGAGATCGTGCGCGAACGCGCCCTCCAGGGCGGGCAGGAGCGCCGCCTCGACCCGGTCCGCCTCGTACTCCAGCGCCTTGGCGTAGAGCTGCGCCTTCGATGGGAAGTACCCGTACATCGTCGGGCGGGAGACGGGTACGACGGCCTCGAGCCGGCTCACCGTGGCGCGGGCGTAGCCACGGGCGGCGAACACGGGGATCACCGCCTCGAGGATCTGGACCCGGCGCTCCGCCCCGGTGACCCGCGGCGGCCCGGGTGGACCGGGCGGCTCCCAGACCGGGATCCGGTCCCCGAACACGATCTGCTCGAACCGGTCGACCGGCGCACGGAATCGTCTCTGTCGTCTGGGCACACCCCAGACCTACCGGTCGGTCGGGTACCCACCGGACGAGAGAGGCGGATCGTGCGTCGGCCGTGACGGAGTCGCCTCGGAGGTGTCACGAAGCGCCGCGGGGCAGCTGTCGGCAGACCCGGTCGTCACGACCGCTGCGACGGCACTACGCTCTGGGGACCGTGATCAGCACCAACCAGCTCAAGAACGGCAACCACATCGAGGTTGACGGGACCATCTTCAAGGTCGTGGAGTTCCAGCACGTCAAGCCGGGCAAGGGCCCCGCGTTCGTGCGGACGAAGCTCCGCCGCACCAAGGACGGGAACGTCATCGACAAGACGTTCCGCGCGGGCGAGAAGTTCCGCTCTGTCCGCACCGAGGCGCGCAAGATGACGTACCTCTACGGGGATGGCACCGACGCGCACTTCATGGACGCCGAGACCTTCGAGCAGACCGCGATCCCCGAGGTCGCGCTCGCGGACAAGCTCCGCTGGACGAAACCCAACCAGACCGTCGACCTGCTCTTCATCGACGACGAGCCCGCGGACATCCAGCTGGCGTCCTCGGTGGAGCTCGAGATCACGCACACCGAGCCCGGCGTTCGCGGCGACACCGCCTCCGGCGGCGGCAACAAGCCGGCGACCGTCGAGACGGGTGCCGAGATCCAGGTGCCGCTCTTCGTCAACGTGGGTGACCGCGTCAAGGTCCAGACGGAGACGGGGCAGTACATGGCCCGCGTGTGAGCCGCCGAACCGACCAGCGTCGCGCCGCGGTCTTCGCGCTCTACCAGCACGAGCTCACGCAGCGCGAGCTCGACGACGTCTTCGAACCCGAGGCCTCCGAGTTCACCCGCGCCCTCGCGTACGCGACCGCGGACTACGCCGAGGACCTCGACGCCCTCATCGAGCGGCACGCCACCGGATGGACCGTCGACCGGATCGCGCCGCTGGAGAAGGCGATCATGCGCGTCGCGCTCCTGGAGATGCTGCACCCCGACGCCGCGCCCGGCGACCAGCCGATCCCGGCCGAGGGTGCGATCGACGAGGCCGTCGAGACGGCGAAGACCTTCTGCGGCGCAGAGGCCCCGTCCTTCGTCAACGGCATCCTCGCCGCGGTCCTGCGCGAGCGCCCCGCCGCCGGCGACGCGCCGGCCGTGATCGACGGCGGTGCGGACCGGTCCGACACCGATGATGCGGGATGATCGCCGGGCGATGACCGACGCACCCGACACGCACGAGCAGCTCGACCGGCTGATAGAGCGGCTGGAGACGGCCGCCGACCAATTGCGCACGGGCGAGCTCGACGCCGACCAGGCGGCCTCGGTCGTCGAGCAGTGCGCCACGTTCGCCTCCCAGGCGTCCGCGGAGCTCGAGCGGCTCGCGCGTGCAGCGGCCTCCGAGCCGCTCCCGGGCCAGGACCAGCTCCTCTAGCCCGATGGCGTACCCCGACGCGCTGCGCCTGGAGATCGAGTCCTACCTCGAGGGTCTGCGGTTCGGCCCGGCAGGCGCCACCGACGGGCTGCAGGACGCGATGCGCTACAGCCTCCTCGCGGGCGGCAAGCGGATCCGTCCGGTCCTCGCCCTCGCCACCGCCCGGGCGGTCGGCCTGGCGCACGAGGACGTGCTGCCGTTCGCCGGTGCCCTCGAGCTGGTCCACACCTACTCGTTGATCCACGACGACCTCCCGGCGATGGACGACGACGACCTGCGACGCGGCCGGCCGACCTGCCATGTCAAGTACGGGGAGGACGTCGCGATCCTGGCCGGCGACGCGCTCTACGCCGAGGCGTTCGCGCTGCTGCTGCGCAGCGGCGCCACCAGCCCCGCGCAGACGCTCGCCGCCGCGGCCGAGCTGGCCGAGGCGACCGGCGTGGACGGCATGGTCGGCGGGCAGTACATCGACGTCGCCGGAGGTGCGAGCACCGCAGCCGAGCTCCGCGCCCTGCACGCCCTGAAGACCGGCCGGCTCATCGGTGCGTCGGTGGTCGGCGTACTCCTTCTGAGTGGCATGCATGAACCTGCGACAATGGCCTATCGCCAGTACTCGACCGACATCGGTGTGCTGTTCCAGATCGTCGACGACATCCTCGACGTGACCGGGACCGACGCCGCGCTCGGCAAACCCCAGGGCAGCGACGAGCGACACGGGAAACGCACCTACGTGTCGGAGTTCGGGCTCGACGGAGCGCGGGAGCTGGCGCAGCAGTGCCACCAGGACGCGCGGGCGACGCTCGCACAGGCTGCGGCGGAGCACGACGGCAGTGCCGACGAGCTCGAGCAGATCACCGACTTCATCCTGACCAGGACCGCATGACACGCATTCTCGACCGCATCGACCGCCCGCAGGACCTCCACGCGTTGACCGAGGACGAGCTCGTCCAGGTCGCCCAGGAGGTCCGGGAGCACATCATCGACACGGTCGGGGAGATCGGCGGCCACTTCGGCGCGAACCTCGGCACGTGCGAGCTCGCGGTCGCCCTCCACTCGCTGCTCGACTCACCTCGCGACAAGATCCTCTGGGACGTCGGTCACCAGGCCTACCCGCACAAGATCCTCACGGGTCGCCGCGACCAGCTCCACACGATCCGCCAGTACGACGGGCTCGCCCCGTTCTGCGCGACGTTCGAGTCCGAGCACGACATCATGGGGGCCGGCCACGCGTCGACCTCCATCGGCTACGGCGTCGGTCTGAAGGAGGCCATGCTGCTGCGCGGCCAGAAGCCGCAGGTCGGCAAGGTCGCCGCCGTGATCGGCGACGGTTCCATGACGGGCGGCGTCGCATTCGAGGCGATCCACCAGGCCGGCGGCCTGGGCACCCCGCTGGTCGTCATCCTCAACGACAACGGGATGTCGATCTCGCCGAACGTCGGTGCGCTGTCGCGGTCGTTCAATCGCGTGCGGCTGAACCCGAAGCTCTGGCACGCCCGCGAAGGCGTCGAGAAGGGCCTCATCGACCTTCCCGGCGGCCTCGGCGCCCGGATCGAGAAGCTCGGCCCGCAGTTCAAGGAGTCGCTCAAGGCGTTCTGGGCCCCCGGCCTGTTCTGGGAGGAGCTCGACTGGGCGTACATGGGCGTCATCGACGGCCACGACGTCCACGCCCTGCGGTCCGCGCTGAAGCAGGCGTTCGCCGCCGAGCGCCCCGTCGTCGTCCACATCGCCACCGTCAAGGGCAAGGGCTTCGCGCCCGCCGAGGACGGCGGCCAGGAGGGCATGGAGCAGTGGCACGCCGCCAAGCCCAAGTCGATCGCCAACGGCTCGCCCGTCGCGTCCAAGCCCGCGCCCGCCGGCGCCGTCAAGCCGCCGCCGCAGTACACGAGGGTCTTCGGCGACGCCATGGTCGAGGAGGTCCGCCGCGACCGACGCGTCGTCGGCATCACCGCGGCGATGAACTCCGGCACCGGTCTGAACCTCCTCCAGAAGGCGGAGCCCAGGCACTACTTCGACGTCGGCATCGCGGAGCAGCAGGCGCTCCTGTTCGCCTCCGGCCTCGCGCTCGAGGGCGTGAAGCCCGTCGCCGCGATCTACTCGACGTTCCTGCAGCGGGGCTTCGACCAGATCGTCCACGACATCTGCCTGCAGGAGCTGAACGTCGTTCTCGCGATGGACCGCGCCGGGCTCGTCGGCGACGACGGACCCACGCACCACGGCGTCTTCGACATCGCCTACCTGCGCGCGTTGCCGAACATCGTCTGCATGGCCCCGCGCGACGAGGCGATGCTCCGGCACATGCTCCGCACCGCCCTCTTGCACGACGGTCCGATCGCCCTGCGCTACCCGCGCGGGGAGGGCGTCGGCGTCCCGCTCCCGACCGGTGACGCGATCCGGGCCGTCCCGATCGGTCGGGGCGAGGTCCTGCGCGAGGGCGGCAAGGTCGCGCTGCTGGGCTACGGCAGCGGCGTCCAGAAGGCGCTCGAGGCCGCCGACCTCCTCGCCGCCGCGCACGGGCTCGACGTCACCGTCGCCGACGCGCGCTTCGCCAAGCCCATCGACATCGAGCTCGCCGCGCGGCTCGCCGCCGACCACGAGCTGCTCGTCACCGTCGAGGAGGGGGTCCTGGCCGGGGGCTTCGGCTCCGCCGTCTGGGAGGCGCTCAACGAGAGCGGATGGACCGGCGGCCCCGAGTCGCGGATCCTGCGGATCGGCGTGCCCGACCGCTACGTCACGCACGGCAAGCCCGCGCTCCTGCACCAGGAGATCGGGTTCACCGGCGAGGCCATCGCCGACCGGGTGCTGCAGGCCATCGGCGCGTCGTCGCAGACGCCCGTCGGCGCCGCATGAACCCGGCGCTCGTCGCGCGGCTCGATCCGCAGATCGCCGCGCTGCTCGACGACCCGTCCGGGGCGCACGACGACGGGCCTGCGGATCTCGAGGCCCTGCGGGCCGGCTACGCCGAGACCGCGAAGCGCCTCGGCGGCCCCCCGCAGGACGTCGCGCACGTCCAGGCCTTCCGCATCCCACGCGGCGACGACCCGGACGATCCCGGGATCCGCGCGAAGTACTACCTGCCGCTGGACCTGGCTCCCGGTCCGGCCGGGGCGCTGGTGTGGTTCCACGGCGGTGGCTGGCTCATCGGGGACCTCGAGGGCATCGACCCCGCCTGCCGCGCGATCTGCGCCGCCTCCGGTCAAGCGGTCGTCGCCGTCGACTACCGCCTCGCCCCGGAGCACCCGTTCCCGGCGGGTCTCGAGGACGCCTGGACGAGCGTCTGCTGGGCCGCAGGTCCGCACGCCGCCGAGATGCTCGCGATCGAGCCGGGACGCATCGCCGTGGGCGGGGACAGCGCCGGCGGCAACCTCGCCGCCGCGTGCGCGCGACGTGCCCGGGACGAAGGGATCGAGCTCCGCGGTCAGCTGCTCGTCTACCCGGCGCTCGACCCGGCGCGAAGCAGTCCGGCAGCAGCGGAGTTCGCGGACGCGCCGTTCCTGACGGCCGCCGAGATGGAACTGTTCTGGAACGCCTACGTCGCCGGCGACGCCGCCGCCCGGGCCGGAGAGCCCGACCTCAGCCCGCTCGCCGGAACGCACGAGGACCTGGCGCCGGCGTACGTGGCGCTGGCGGAGATCGACCCCCTCGCTGGGGACGGCGCGGCGCTGGCCGCGGCGCTGGGAGCGGCCGGGGGGCAGGTCGAGCTCGAGACGTTCCCCGGGACCGCGCACGGCTTCCTTCGCTGGGCCGGCGTGAGCGAGCGGTCCCTGCGCCTGCTGGAGACGCTGGCCGCGCGCAGCGCCGCCTTCCTGGGCTGAAAGCGCCGCTGCCGCGCCCGGACGCCGGGTGCGCCATCCTGGCAGCTGATGCGCGGACCCCTGCTCCTCCTCGTGGCCTCCCTGGTGCTCGGCGCCGGTGCCCTGGTCGGTGCCGTGTCCGCCGACCAGGACCCGATGCCCCGCAGCCTGCAGGCGACGACGGGGCCCGACTCGGCCACCGCGCAGCCGACCCCGCTGGCGACCCCGACTCCGACTCCGACCCCGACTCCGACCCCGACCCCGGAGCCGACCCCGGAGCGGGTCGTCCCGACCGCCACCGCGCCCGTCGCCCCGCCGGCGCCGATGACGGCATCGCCGGGGACCACGGCCGCGTCCCGTGCGCTGGGCCGTCCGTTCCGCGCCGGCCGCCTGCTGCGCGGCGTCCAGCTGCCGGTGAGCGGACCGAACCACCTGACCTGGGACTCCCCGCTGCAGCGGATGCCGAGCCGGCCGTGGCGGCGCTGGGGCACCGACGTGCTCGTCGCGACGCTCCTGCAGGTCCTCGCCGAGCACCGCGCGGCCCATCCGGAGTCCCCGCCGATCCTCATCGGCGACCTCAGCCGGCCGACCGGCGGGACGTTCGACCAGCGCTACGGCGGACTCGGCCATGCCTCGCACCAGAACGGCCTGGACGTCGACGTCTACTACCCCCGCAAGGATCGGCGGCTCATCCAGGCGTCCAGGGCCTCGCAGGTCGACCGGCGCCTGAGCCAGGACCTCGTCGACCGCTTCCTCGCGACCGGGGCGGAGTTCGTCTTCGTCGGCCGCAAGGTGGGGCTCAAGGGGCCGGAGGGGCGGGTCGCCAAGCTGCCCCACCACGACGACCACCTCCACGTGCGCATCCCCGACCCCGACGGCGTCGGGCGCTGAAAAGAAATCCGGCCCGCCATCATGGCGAGCCGGATTCCGGGAGGAGAGATACTGCTATGTGGGTCGTGCTTATGGGTGCTGCGGTGATCTCTGAGGGAAGTCTGAAGAGCTACAAGCGGGCGCTGTAGCGGGTGCTCAGGTTGAGCGCGAGCTGCGCGACAGCGATCGCGGCGAGCGTGCCGCCGGCGATCTCGTCGCCGCTGACGGCGAGCAGCAGGGCGGAGGCGCCCAGACCGATGGCCAGGCCGTAATCCGCCGCGTGATGCAGCGCGATCGGGACCGCGGGGGTGCCGCGCTCATCGGTCGTCGACCCGAGGGCCAACCCGACGAGTGCGGCGCCGACGCAGACCGCGAGGACCGTGCCGGCGGGCGCGAAGCCCAGGGCGAACGGGGCGACCAGCGTCAGCACGCCGACGAGGAACTCGAGGGCGCCGTGGGTCTGCAGCGGGATGAGGCGGAACGCGGTCATCTCCACATGAGGGTGGACCTCGCGGCTCGGATCGTCTGTGACACCAGGCACACAGGCGAACGCGCGTTCGGCCGGTCGGTCGCTACGGTTGCGCTCCCGCATGCCCAAGGTCCGCCTCGACACCCTGCTGCACGAGCGAGGCCTCTTCGAGTCCCGGACCCGCGCTGCAGCCTCGGTGATGGCCGGCGAGGTCCGGCTGGGGACCGACGGGGCCAGGGCGCAGAAGCCGGGGCAGCTCGTCCCGCAGGACGCCGTCGTCGCCGTCGACGAGGCCCCCAGGTTCGTCTCCCGCGGGGGCGTGAAGCTCGCCAACGCCCTCGACCACCTGGGCATCGATCCGCGCGGCCGACGGGCGCTCGACGTCGGCGCGTCCACCGGCGGGTTCACCGACTGCCTGCTCCAGCGCGGGGCGGAGCACGTCGTCGCGCTCGACGTCGCCTACGGCGAGCTGCACTGGAACGTCCGCACCCACGAACGCGTCACCGTCGTCGAGCGGACCAACGCCCGGGCGCTGACGCCGGACCTGCTGCCGTACGCTCCGGACCTCGTGGTCTGCGACCTCTCCTTCATCTCTCTCACGAAGGTCCTCCCGGCGGTCATCGCCTGCGCGGACCCGGCGCGCTTCGACGCGCTCGCGATGGTCAAGCCGCAGTTCGAGGTCGGGCGTGAGCGGCTGGGCAAGGGCGGCGTCGTGCGCGACCCGGACGACCGCCGCTCCGCACTCGTGGCGGTCGCCGCCGCCGCGCGCGACGCCGGCGCCGCGGTGCTCGGCTTCGCCTCGTCGGGCCTGCCCGGACCCAAGGGCAACCAGGAGACCTTCGTCCACCTCGCAGAGCCCACCAGGGCCGGGGCCGTCGACGACCTCGAAGCCGCCGCGCGGAGCGTCGAGCCGTGACCCCGCCGCGCTCGGTCACCGTCCTGACCCACCAGCGCCCGGTGCAGACCGGGGCGGTGCTCGACACCCTCGTGCAGGTCGCGCGCGAGACGGGCGTGACGCTGCGCTTCGACCCCGACGAGACCGCCAAGCACCACCTGGTCGTGCAGGACAACGTGCTGGTGGACGCCCCGCTGATCGACGACGTCGAGCTCTGCGTCGTCCTCGGCGGGGACGGCACGATCCTGCGGGCGCTGCGGCGCTACGCCGGGACGAGCGTGCCGGTCTTCGCCGTGAACTTCGGCGAGGTCGGGTTCCTTGCCACCGTCGACCCCGAGGACGACAGCAGCGTGATCTTCCGGGGGGCGATGAAGGGGGAGTTCGAGACGCTGACGCTCCCGGCGATCGCCCTCGAGCTCCCGGGCGGACCGCAGGCGGCGATCAACGACGTCTCGATCCACCGCAAGGTCGGGGAGCGGGTCGCCACGCTGGCGTACGCGAGCAACGGCGAGGAGGTCGGGAGCGTCCGCTGCGACGGCCTCGTCATCGCGACGCCCGCCGGGTCGACCGGCTACAACCTCGCCAACGGCGGTCCGGTCATGGCTTGGGGCGTCGAGGGCTTCGCGGTCTCCTTCATCGCGCCGCACTCGCTGACCGCCCGGGCGCTGGTCGTGGCGCCGGACGACACACTCACGATCTTCAACCGCTCGCTGGGCGCGGTGGACCTCTCGGTCGACGGGCGCCCTGTCGGCGAGCTCGGTCCCGGGCAGCGCATCACCGCGCGGTTCGTCCGCGAGGCGGCCGACCTCGCGCAGGTCCCCGGATCGAGCTTCTACCGCCGTTTGCGGGACAAGTTCGGCCGCCTGTCCTCATAGAACGTCTGTTCGCCTGCGTTCCGTCCGCGGGCGCTGGTTCACTCGGCCCGTGCTCCACGAACTCCGCGTCGAGAACCTCCTGCTCATCGAACGCGCCGAGCTGCGGCTCACCGCGGGGCTGAACATCCTCACGGGGGAGACCGGGGCCGGCAAGACCGTCCTGGCCCACGCGCTCGACCTGCTCCTCGGCGGCAAGGCGCGGCCGGGCATCGTCCGGCCCGGTGCCTCGGAGGCCTACGTCGAGGGCGTCTTCGACCTCCCGGACGCGTTGCGCGCGACGATCGGGGACCGGCTCCCGGACGACGCGGAGGACCTCGTGCTCGCGCGACGTGTGAGTGCCGAGGGCCGCACGCGGGCCTACGTCGGCGGCCGGTCGGCCAACGTGGCCGACCTCCAGGAGATCGCCTCGGGGCTCATCTCGTTCTACGGCCAGCACGAGCACCGCAAGCTCACGCTCGCCACGGCCCAGCTGGACCTCCTGGACAGCGCGTGCGGGCCCGAGCACCTCGCGCGCCGCGCCGCGTTCGGCGAGGTGCACGGACGCGCCCGCGCGCTCGAGCGGCGCCTCGAGGAGCTCCGTGAAGTCGCCGGAGCGCGGGAGCGCGAGCTCGACCTCCTGCAGTTCGAGCTCGCCGAGATCGAGGCCGCAGCCCCGGACGTCGCCGAGGCGGCGGAGCTCCGCGGCGCGCGGGAGCGGCTGCGGCACGTCGAGGCGCTGCGCGTGGCCGCCCACGGCGCCGCCGACGCCCTGGCTCCCGAGGACGGCGACGGCGTCGTGTCCCTGCTGGGCGGCGGTGCCGCCGGACTGGAGGGCGTGACCGGTGTCGACGCCGAGCTCGACGGGCTGACCGAGCGCATCCGCGCGCTGGGCTACGAGGCCGACGACCTCGCGGGTGAGCTGCGCCGGTACGTCGAGGGCCTCGACGCCGACCCGGAGGCCCTGGAGGTCGCCGAGGAGCGACTGACCGTGCTCGACCGCCTGCAGCGGAAGCACGGCGGCACGATCGAGGCGGTCCTCGAGCACGCGGCGACGTGCCGCGCCCGCCGCGACGAGCTGCAGGGCGCCGAGGTGGCGCTCGAGGAGACCACGGCCGAGCTGCAGGCCGTCCGGGTCGAGCTCGAGACGCGCGCGGCGGAGCTGCGCGCCGCCCGCGAGACGCAGGCCCCGGTCTTCGCGCAGGCCGTGCTCGAGCGCCTCGGCGCGCTCGCCATGGAGGCCGCCCGGTTCGAGGTCGGCCTCACGGCACGCGAGCCCACCGCGACGGGCGCAGACCTCGTGGAGTTCCGGATCGCCGCGAACCCGGGCGTCCCGGCGGGCCCGCTGCGCGACATCGCCTCCGGCGGCGAGCTGTCCCGCGTGATGCTCTCGATCATGGGCGTTGCGAACGACGGCAGCGGCGCGACGCTGGTCTTCGACGAGGTCGACGCCGGCATCGGCGGCGTCACCGCACGCGCGGTCGGCGAGCAGCTGCGTGAGCTCGGCCGGGGGCGTCAGGTGGTCTGCATCACGCACCTGCCACAGATCGCATCGCTGGCCGCGAGGCACTTCTCGATCGAGAAGGACGTGAGCGTCGAGCCCGCGATGACCACCGTGCGGGCGCTGGAGCAGCGCGAGGTCGTCGGCGAGCTCGTGCGAATGCTCGGCGCCGAGGCCGACGACGTCGCGGCCCGCCGCCACGCCAAGGAGCTGCTGAAGGCGGCCTGACACTCCGTGAGGGCGACGCGACAGGGCCGCCCGTAGACTCGGCCCCGCATGGCCATGCGCCGTCGTCGTCCCACGTTCCCTGAGATTCCCGTCGGACCGGCCGAAGAGGCCGGTGTCCGTGTCGTGCGCGGGCCGCTCCGGCGCGGGCGCAAGACGAAGATGCTCGTGAAGCGCCTGAACCCCGGCGACATCGCGCTGATCGACCACCACGACGTCGACCGCGTCAGCGCCGAGGACCTGATCGCCGCCGGCGTGCTGGCGGTCCTCAACTGCCGCTCGTCGTCCAGCGGCAGCTACCCGAACATGGGGCCGCTGCTCCTGGTGCAGGCCGGGATCCACCTCGTCGACCTGCCCGACGCGTCGCTGTTCGACGTCGCCCACGACAACGACCACGTGGAGATCCGGGGTGGGGCCGTGTACCTCGCCGGGCGCGTCGTCGCCTCCGGGACCGTGCAGGAGCCCGCCGACGTCCGCGCCGCCAACGAGCAGGCCCGCGCCGACATCGGCGAGGCGCTCGAGGCGTTCGCGCGCAACACGATCGAGCACATGCTGGAGGAGCAGGAGCTGCTCTCCGGACGCATCGAGCTGCCGCGCTTCGACACCGACTTCCGCGACCGCCCGGCGCTGATCGTCGTCCGCGGCGTCGACCACCAGTCCGACCTGCAGGCGCTCAGGCCCTACATCCGCGACGTCAAGCCGGTGCTCGTCGGGGTCGACGGCGGCGCCAATGCGATCCTCGAGGCCGGCTTCGCCCCGGACATGATCGTCGGCGACATGGACTCCGCCCAGGAGCGGACGCTGCGCTGCGGCGCCGAGCTCGTCGTCCACGCCTACCCCGACGGGCGCGCGCCGGGCCGCGAGCACCTCGAGAGCCTCGGGCTGCCCCACAAGGTCGTCCCGGCCCCGGGCACGAGCCAGGACATCGCGATGCTCATCGCCGCAGAGAAGGGCGCGCAGCTCATCGTCTCCGTCGGGTCGCAGCTGAACCTCATGGAGTTCCTCGACAAGAACCGGAGGGGGATGAGCTCGACGTTCCTCACGCGGCTGCGGCTCGGGGAGATCATCGTCGACGCCAAGGGCGTGAGCCGGCTCTACCGGCCGCTCCCTCGCGCCGCGCCGATCGCCCTCGTCCTCGCCACGGGCATTGTCACGCTCATCGCCGTCGTGCTGCTGACCCCTGGCCTGCGCGAGGTCGCCGACCTCCTCTGGCTCAAGCTGCGCGTGCTGCTCGGCTTCGAGCTATAGCCTCCCCGCCGCCCCGTGTTCGACTTCCGCTACCACGCGCTCTCGCTCGTCGCCGTCTTCGTGGCCCTGCTGATCGGCCTGCTGCTCGGCGTCGCGATCGGCGACGAGGGCCTGGTCTCCAGCGCCGAGCGGCAGCTGCGCTCCAACCTGCGCTCCGACGTCGCCGACGCCAACCGCCGCGCGGACGACCTGCGTGAGCAGGTCGCCTCCAGCCAGCGGTTCGCAGACGAGGTCTACCCGCCGCTCGTGGCCGACCGGCTGACCGGACAGCGGATCGCCCTGATCTTCCTCGGGGAGGGCTCCGACGAGCTCGCCGACGACGTCCGCACCTCCCTGGACGACACCGGCGGCCGCGTGGTCGCCGTCGGCGTCCTGCGTGAGCCGCTGGACGTCGGGCAGCTCTCCGACCGCGCAGAGGGCACCCGGTACGCCGGGCTGTCGGAGGGCGACGGTGAGCTCGCACAGGCCCTCGGCGTCCGGATGGGCGTGCAGCTCATCTCCGGCGGCGAGCTGCTGGGCAAGCTTCGGCCGGCGCTGTTCCGCACCCTCAACGGTTCGCTGGACGACGTGACGATGGTCGTGCTCATCCGGCGCGCCCCCGAGCTGCGCGACGCCCAGCAGGCGACCCGCAGCGGCTTCGAGGACGGTCTCGTCCGCGGCCTGCGCGAGACGGCGACACGCGTCGTGGGGGCGGAGGCGTCCGACGCCGACCCCTCCCAGGTCTCCTGGTACGCCGACCGGGACCTCACGAGCGTCGACGCCATCGACCGGATCGAGGGGCGGGCCGGGCTCGTGCTCGCCCTCGCCGGGGCGGAGGGGACCTTCGGCATCAAGGACAGCGCGGACGCGCTCCTGCCCGACGTCGTGGGAGGTACACCGTGAAGCTCGTCCAGGACCGCACGCTCGGTCAGGTGCTCGACACGTCGTTCGGGCTCTACAAGCAGCACCTCCGGCTCTTCCTGGTGCTCGCCGTGGGCGTGATCATCCCGGTCGACCTCATCGTCAGCGGCATCGGCCTGGGGCAGCTGAGCTCCGACTACGACAGCAGCCCGCCGCTCGGAGAGGCGCTGATCCCGGGCGCGGTGTCCGCGCTGGTGACCGTGCCGCTGATCACCGCGATGCAGGTGCGCGCGATCCTCGCGCTCGAGCAGGGCAGGACGCCGACCGCGGGAGAGGCCGCCCGGGAGGGGTTGGACATCTTCGCGTCGGTCCTGCTGGTCGTCGTGCTCGTCGGCGCCTGTGCAGTCGTCGGCTTCCTCGCGCTCATCATCCCCGGCGTCTACCTCATCACCCACCTCGCGGTCGCGACCCAGATCGTCGCGGTCGAGGGCGTCACCGGACCCGACGCGTTGCGGCGGTCCTTCGCCCTGGTGCGCGGCAACGCCTGGTGGGTGCTCGGCGTCCTCGTGGTCGTGAACCTGCTCGCAGCGGTGCTGGCGGGCCTCCTGACGCTCCCCGCGGTCGGGATCGCCGAGAGCAGCGACAGCTCGCTGCCGCTGCTCGTCGCCGCCCTGATCGTCGAACCGTTCACCCTGTCGTTCCAGGCGCTCGCGACGACCGTCCTGTACTTCACGCTCATCGCCCGGTCGACGGGCGTCGGCCAGGCGGAGCCGGTCGCGGCACCCCCGGGCCCCGTGGGGGATCTCCCGCAGGTTCCTCCGGCGCCGGGCTCCGGCTCGCTGTGGCAGCCGCCCGCGTCGGCCCCCGAACCGGCCGCCGACGCTCCGCGTCCCAGCCCGCCGCCGGGCTGGGAGCCGCCTCGCCCGGGCCACTGAGCGACCGCCGGCCGCGCGGCTGGTCGTCCGCTCCCTGAGCTAGGTTGCCCACCCGTGCCGGAGCTCGCCCTGCCGTTCGTGATCACCGCCGCGGTCGCGGCGCTGATCGGGCGCCCCCTGCTGCGGAGCCTGGCCGACGGCGGCTTCACCGTCACGAACTACCGCGGCGCCCCGCTGCCGTGCCCGCTGGGGCTCCTGATCCCAGCCGCCGTGACGATCGCGCTCGTCCCGCTGTCGCTCCTGGCGCTGCTGGGCGTCGACGCGACGCTCTCGACCACCGGCCTGGGCTTCGTGCTCGCCGTCGTGGCGCTGGGGCTCGCCGACGACGCGTACTCGGGCGCGTCCCGTGGCTGGCGCGGCCACGCGGCCGCCGTGAAGGGCGGCTCGTTCTCCACCGGCGCCCTGAAGGCCGTCGGGGTCGCCGGGCTGGCGCTCCACGCCGCCGCCGACCCGTCCGACAAGGGCCGCTGGATCCTCGCGGCCCTGGTCCTCGTGCTCAGCACGAACCTCTTCAACCTGTTCGACCTGCGCCCGGGGCGGGCGGTCAAGGGCTACGTGCTCGTCGTCCTCGGCTGCTGCCTGCTGGCGTGGGACGAGAACGTCTTCTGGGGCCTGGGTGCCTGGACGGCGGTGTTCCTCGTCTGCGGCGTCCTGGACCTGCGCGAGCAGGGGATGCTCGGGGACACCGGTTCCAACGCCATCGGGGCCGTGGCCGGGCTCTGGCTGGTCGCATCCATCGATTCGACCCTCGGTCTCGCCGTCGCGGCCGCCGTCCTCCTCGCGCTCACCGCCTACGGAGAATTCCGCTCAATTTCCGCGTTCGTCGAACGCACCCCAGGATTCCGTCACCTAGACTCGCTCGGGAGAGTGCACCGTGCCTGACACCACATCCAAGACCCGGTACATCTTCGTCACCGGAGGCGTCGTCTCGTCCCTGGGGAAGGGGATCGCCGCCGCATCGATCGGGCGCATCCTGGTCTCCCGTGGCCTCACGGTCGGTCTCCAGAAATTCGATCCGTACATCAACGTCGACCCGGGCACGATGTCGCCGTACCAGCACGGCGAGGTCTTCGTGACCGAGGACGGCGCGGAGACGGACCTCGACCTCGGGCACTACGAGCGGTTCACCGACTCCAACACGTCGCGGGCGTCCAACGTGACCGCCGGCGGGATCTACAACTCGGTCATCCGCCGCGAGCGCCGCGGCGACTACCTCGGCGGCACCGTCCAGGTCGTCCCGCACATCACCGACGAGATCAAGAACCGCATCAAGCTCATCGCGGAGACCTCCGACGTCGACGTCGTCATCACCGAGATCGGCGGCACCGTCGGCGACATCGAGTCGCTGCCGTTCCTCGAGGCGATCCGGCAGTTCCCGGTCGATGTCGGCCGCCGCAACTGCCTCTTCATGCACCTGACGCTCGTGCCGTACATCGGGCACGCCGGCGAGCTGAAGACCAAGCCGACGCAGCACTCGGTCAACGAGCTGCGCCGCATCGGGATCCAGCCGGACATGGTGCTGTGCCGGTCGGAGACCGAGCTCTCGCTCGACATCCGCAAGAAGATCGCGCTGTTCGCCTCCCTGCCGGTCGAGGCGATCGTCTCCGCCAAGGACGTGAGCGACATCTACGAGGTGCCGCTCTGGTACCACGACGAGGGCGTCGACACATACGTGATGGACCAGCTGGGCATCGTGCCGCCGCGCGACGCCGACCTGGGGGAGTGGGCGAGCGTCGTCGAGCGCGCCAAGCAGGCGACGCAGCCCGTGCGCATCGCGCTCGTGGGCAAGTACGTCCAGCTCGAGGACGCCTACCTGTCGGTCGCCGAGGCCCTGCGCCACGCCGGCATCCTGCACGGGGGCAAGATCGAGCTCGACTGGGTCGACTCCGAGACGCTGACCGACGACGCCGTCGCGCTGGCGAAGCTCGGCGACCACGACGGCATCCTCGTGCCCGGCGGCTTCGGTGGCCGCGGCGTCGAGGGCAAGATCCGCGCCGCCCGGGTCGCCCGAGAGCAGAAGATCCCCTACCTGGGCATCTGCCTCGGCATGCAGATCGCGGTCGCGGAGTTCGCGCGCCACGTGGCCGGCATGCCGGGCGCGAACTCCACCGAGTTCGACATCGAGACCGAGTGGCCCGTGATCGACCTCCTGCCCGAGCAGAAGGAGGTCGCCGACCTCGGCGGCACCATGCGCCTGGGCGCCGACCCGGTGAAGCTCCACGAGGGGACCCGGGCCCGCGAGCTGTACGGCGAGGCCGTCGTGTACGAGCGCCACCGTCACCGCTACGAGGTGTCGATCAGCCTGCGCAAGCGGCTGGAGGCGGCCGGCCTGATCGTCTCCGGCACGTCGCCGGACGAGCGTCTGGTCGAGGTGGTGGAGCTCGACGACCACCCGTTCTTCGTCGCCAGCCAGTACCACCCGGAGTTCAAGTCGCGTCCCGAGCGCCCGGCGCCGCTGTTCCGCGAGTTCGTCGGCGCGGCGATGGAGCGCGCCGTCGCCGAGCACCCGGACGGCGACGTGCAGGTCTCGCGCGGCCCCGCCGCGCACCCGGCCTGACCGGCCCCGCCGTGCGTCCCGCCAGCGAGGCCGAGCGGCAGCGTCTGCACGCGCTGTTCGGCGAGCTCTGCGCGATCCGGTCGGTGACCGGGGAGGAGCGGGCGATCGCCGACCGGGTGATCGCCGAGCTCCGCGGGCTGGGCCTGGAGGTGCACGAGGACGACACGGCGGCGTCGACCGGCCTGGGCTGCGGCAACCTGCTGGTCCGGATCGGGCGGGCGGGATCGCATTGCGGCCCTACCGACCGGTCGGTCGGGTTGTGCGCGCACCTCGACACGGTGCCCCACGAGGGCGTCGTGGAGCCCGTCCGGGTCGACGGCGGGTGGGAGAGCGCCGGCGACACGATCCTGGGCGCCGACAACAAGGCGGCGCTCGCGGTGCTGCTGGTCGCCGCGCGGCGCCTGGTGGACGAAGGCTCCCCGATCGGCGTCGAACTGCTCCTGACACCGGGGGAGGAGACCGCGCTGCTGGGGGCGGCCGCCTTCGACGCGACGCTGCTGCGGTGCGACTTCGGCTACGTGTACGACCACGCCTCGCCCATCGGCGAGATCGCCCTGGCCTCACCGACCTACTACCGCATCCAGGCGGACTTCCTGGGCGCCGCCGCGCACGCCGGGATCCGCCCGGAGGCCGGGCGCAGCGCCGTGCGAGCGGCAGCCCGGGCGATCGTCGCAATGCCCCACGGCCGGCTGGACGAGCAGACCACGGCGAACGCGGGACACGTCCACGGCGGTCCCGCGGGGGCCACGAACGTCGTCCCCGAGCGGGCGACCGTCCTGGCCGAGGTGCGGTCGCTGGACCCGTCCCGCGCCGAGCACGTGGTCGCAGAGGTGGTCGACGCCTTCCACGACGCCGCCAACGACCCCGACGCGCCCGTGGACCTCGACCTCCAGGTCGCCCGGCTCTTCACCGGCTACGCCCAGACCCCCGACCTCCTCGCGGTCCGCGTCGCCGAGCAGGCGCTGCGGGCGCGCGGGTACACGCCGCGGCACATCGTCACCGGCGGTGGCACGGACGCGAACGCCCTGATGGCGGGAGGCGGCCCGCCGTTCGTCAACCTGGCCAACGGGACCGAGCGCAACCACCAGACCAGCGAGCGGGTGAGCGACGAGGCCCTGCAGGACATGCTCGACATCACCTACGCGCTGCTCGACGCGGCGGCCGCGGCTGCGACGGTCGGCCCACCCACTGCGTCGTCTTCGTGACGGCCGGGCGCTGATCGGGTCACAGCGGCGGGAGCGCGGGACGCCCGGTGCTTGGGTGACCGCATGTGGCTCGGCATCCTGACCCCCGGCACCCACGAGTGCCGCCCCATCGCGGAGCCCGGTGTGGCGACGCTCTACTGCTGGAACGACATCGCGCGCATCCGCGTCGACGGCCCGGCGGACGACCTCGCCAACGGTCTGCGGATGCTGCGTGGCTCGCTGCGCAGGCGCGGCCAGGAGCCGTACGACCCGCGGTGCTTCGTCTGCGGCTGCCCGTACCCGTTCCCGGACGCGGACGCCGAGCGCGAGGCCGCCGGGCCCTACGACCCCGAAGCGGACCCGTTGCCCTCGCCGCAGGAGATCGCTGCCGCCGACCCCGTCGATTGGGGTCCTGCGACCTTCCTGCTCGTGCACCTGCGTGACGACGTGCGGGACGTCCGCGACGAGGAGGCCCTCGTGGTCCTCGCCGGCGCGCCGCTGGGCGTCCTGGTCCCCCTGGACGCGGTGCCCCGGATGGCTGCGATGCTCTCCGGCATGCACCCCGGGGAGCTCGAGCCGCCGCGCTGCGAGGCGTGCGATGCGCCGGCGCCCGCCGGCGCACGGCCGGGCTCCACCCCCAACCGGGCGGATCGGCGGGCGGCCGCCCGCGCGGTCGGCGCGGCCCGCGGCTGCGGGCAGGCCCGGCGCGGGGCGGCCTGACTCCCGCGCGTTCCCATAGGGTCGGCGCGATGCTCGTCCTGCGCCGTGGAACCGTCGTCGACGCCGACCCGGCTGACGGCCCGCAGCAGTCCTTCACGGTCGAGATCGACGGCGAGCGCCGCCGGGCGTACGGGGACGTGCCCCTGCACGGTGAGACCGCCGTCGGCGACGACGTCGTCGTCAACACCCAGGCCGTCGACCTCGCGCTGGGCAGCGGCGGCGCCGACGTGCTGCACGTGAACCTCACGCGTGGGCTGGACCGCGACGGGGTGCCCGGGGCGCACGTGATGAAGCTGAACTACACCTCGCTGCAGCACGCCGTCCTGCCCGTGGAGGGGGAGGACCTGCACCTCCCGCTCGCGCGCCCCGTGGCGGTCTTCGGGCTGCACGGGCAGCTCGCGCCGATCGCCTGGGCGTTCGCGCAGGCGGCGCCGGGCGCCCGGCTCGGCTACGTGCAGACCGCGGGCGGCGCGCTCCCCGGCGGGCACTCCCACGTCGTCGCGCGCCTGCGGGCCGACGGGCTGCTCGCCGGACACCTGACCGCCGCCCCTGCCTTCGGAGGGGAAGGTGAGGCCATCACCACCGCGGGCGCTCTCCAGCACGGTCTGCACGACCTCGGCTGGGACGCCGCGGTCGTCGGGCCGGGCCCGGGGATCCTGGGGTCCGGCAGTGCGCTCGGCCACGGGGGGCTCGTCGCCCTGGACAGCGCCCACACCGCCCTCGCGCTCGGCTGCCGCGTCGTGCTCTGCGCCCGCATGAGCAGCGGCGACCCGCGCCCCCGCCACCGGGGCCTCAGCCACCACACCGCGACCGTCCTGCGCCTGCTCCTTGCGCCGGTCGAGGTGGCGCTGCCCGCCACGCAGGCGAACGTCCCCGGCCCCGACGGCACCTTCCCCGCCGCGTGGGTGACCGGCCTCGGGCACACCGCGACCGAGCTCGTGGGCGACCTCGACGGCTACCGGGACACCGGGCTCCCGGCTCGCACGATGGGCCGGTCGAGCGAGGAGGATCCGCCGTTCTTCGAGGCCGCGCTCGTCTGCGGGGCCGCACTGGGTGCGAGGATCACGCCGTGAGCGAGCGTGATTTCGAGCATCTGGGTGGCGAGGTCCTCTACGAGGGTCGGATCGTCTCCGTCCGCAAGGACCGGTTCCGCTACCCGGACGGCGAGGTCGTCGAGCGCGAGGTCATCACCCACCCCGGCGCGGTCGCCATCCTCGCGGTCGACGACACCCACGTGCACCTGGTGCGCCAACCGCGGGAGGCGGTCGGTGACCCCGACGTCCTGGAGATCCCGGCCGGCCGGCGCGACAAGGACGGCGAGCCGCCGGTGGAGTGCGGCAAGCGCGAACTGGCCGAGGAGATCGGCAAGGCGGCCGACACCTGGACGCACCTCTTCGACGTCTACGCCGCGGTCGGGGTGCTCGCCGAGGTCGTCACGATCTACCACGCCACCGACCTGCGGGACGTGCCGTTCGAGGACTCGGGCGAGACCGAGCGCATCGAGAACGTCGCCTGGCCGCTGGACGACCTCGACGCCGCGATCGCCGAGGTCAAGGACTCCAAGACGCTCATCGCGCTGCTCTGGCTCAAGACGCAGCGGACATAGCGCCCAACCTCGGCGCGCGGGATGCGTGCACGCGATCGTGCGGGACGCACCGTGGCTTGCACCGGCGAGGACCACCGGCCCCGAGGTGGAATCACCAGGAGCCATGGCTCTCGCTTCCGCCCCGCCCCTCGATCGCACCCTCGAGCACCACGTCCTGGACTTCCTGGCGTACCTCGAGTTCGAACGCGGGCTGTCGCGCAACACGCTGGAGGCCTACCGCAGCGACCTCCTGCAGCTCGGCGCCTACCTCAATCGGATCGGCGTCACCGCGCTCCAGGCCGAGCACCAGCACCTCTCCGGCTTCCTGCACGACCTCGCGACCGGCAGCGAGGGGCGGCCGCCGGTCGCGCCCGCGACGATCCAGCGCAAGGCCGCATGTCTGCGGTCCTTCTACCGCCACCTGCGTCGCGAGAACCTCCTGCAGGGCGACCCCACCGCGGAGCTGCGGGCCCCGAAGAAGTCGCAGAAGCTCCCGCAGGTCCTGAGCCGCGACGAGATCGCGCAGCTGCTCGCCTCCCCGCGGGGGACCGATCCGGGCGCGCTGCGCGACCGGGCGCTGCTGGAGCTCATGTACGCCTGCGGACTCCGGGCCAGCGAGGCGGTCGGCCTCGAGGTCCGCGACATCGACCTCGAGGCGGGCGTCCTGCGCGCCCGCGGCAAGGGCAGCAAGGAGCGACTCGTGCCGATCGGCCGCGAGGCCGTCCAGGCGACGCGGATCTACCTCGCCCGCTCGCGCCCGGTGCTCGTGGGGCTGGGTGACGAGCCGCACCTCTTCGTCAACCAGCGCGGCACCGGCTTGACCCGCCAGGGCCTCTACAAGATCGTCCAGCGCCACGCCCGCAGCGCGGGTCTCGAAGGCCGCATGAGCCCGCACACGCTGCGCCACACCTTCGCGACCCACCTGCTCGCCGGCGGGTGCGACCTACGTGCGCTGCAGGAGATGCTCGGGCACGCCGACATCGCCACGACCCAGATCTACACGCACCTCTCCGCCGAGCGGCTGCGCGACGTCTACTTCCGCGCGCATCCTCGCGCCACGGCCGACGGGCCGGACCCAGCACCACCCGCATCCACTCCCGCATAGCGGTCGCGTCCTCCGGTCCGGCAGAATCGACGGGGAATGCACCGTCGTCCCCGCCCGGTCCTGCTCGTTGTCCTCGCCACGCTCGCGCTCCTGCCCGCCGGATGCGGCAACGAGCGCACCCCGCTGCCGGAGACCGCGGCCCCCGGGCCCCGTCTGGGCGACAACCCGCTGGACGACGCGAAGGTCGGCTACCGCCTGATCGCACCGGCCGGCTGGACGGTCGCCGCGGGCGAGGCGCCGATCGTCACGACGATCTCCAACGGCACCGCGATCGTCTCGATCCTGCGCTATCCGAGGACCGAGCCGCTCCCGGCCGGTCGCGAGGACCTCGACCGGGCGCTGGGCGACCTGCTGGCGGCCGCGAAGGCGCGCGACGCCACCTTCGCGCCGATCAAGAGCGCCCGCACACGCATCGACGGCAGGCCGGCCGTCGAGGTCCGCGCGACGCAGACCGTCGCCGGGCTGCCCCGTACGGTCCGCTCGGTCCACGTCTACGCGTTCGGTGGCGAGGTCGTCATCGACATGTACGCCCCGGCCGACATCTTCCTGCGGGTGGACGAGACGTACTTCCGCCCGCTGCTGCAGTCCCTCGAGCTGCGTGCGCCGACGGCGTGAGCCTCGGACCCCATCCGGCGCAGGTTTCGCGGCGGAGGGCCGTCGTGGTCGTCATGGACGCCTGCGGGGCGGGGGCGACCCCCGATGCGGGCGCGTACGGGGACGCGGACGCCGACACGCTCGTGCACCTGGCCGAGGCGGTCGGCGGACTGGACCTGCCGGTGCTCGGCCTGCTGGGGCTGGGCAACGTCCGCTCGCTCCTCGGTGTCCCGCCGACCCTGCGTCCCGGCGCGCTCCACGGTCGGCTCCACCCGGCCGGTCCCGGGAAGGACTCGACGACCGGCCACTGGGAGCTCTTCGGCGTCGTCGCCGACGCGCCGCTGCCGACGTACCCGCAGGGCTTCCCGCCGCCGGTGCTCGGCCGCATCGAGATGGCGGCCGGCAGGCGCTGCTGCTGCAACGCCCCGTACGAGGGGATCGCGGCGATCGAGGACCACGGCGCACACCACCTGCGCACCGGCGAGCTCATCCTCTACACGTCGGTGGACTCGGTCCTGCAGCTCGCCGCGCACGTCGACGTGGTCGGCGAGGACGAGCTGCACGCGATCTGCGCCCGCGTGCGCGACGTGATGACCGGCGAGCACGCCGTGGGCCGGGTGATCGCCCGCCCGTTCGGCGGTGCCCCCGGGACCTTCCGCCGCACCGTGGGCCGCCGCGACCTCGTCGTCGTGCCGCCGTCGCCCAGCCACGTCGACGCGATCCAGGCGCACGGGCTGCCGACGCACGCGGTCGGCAAGGTCGCGGACCTGTTCGCCGGCCGCGGTTTCCACCAGCGCCACCCCGGGTCCACGAACGCCGTCGCGCTCGCGGAGACGACCGCGCTGCTGCACGAGGTCGAACGCGGCCTGATCGCGGTCAACCTCGTCGAGACGGATCAGACCTACGGGCACCGCAAGGACGTCGAGGGCTTCGCCGCGGCGCTGCAGCAGATCGACGAGGCGGTCGGCACGTGGCTCGGGCTGCTGCGCCCCGGAGACCTCCTCGTGCTCACCGCCGACCACGGCTGCGACCCCACCACCCCGGGGACCGATCACACCCGGGAGCACGCACCGCTGCTCGCGGTCTTCCCCGAGCACGGGGGCCGCCGCCACGATGGGCCTCTCGCCGACGTCGGGGCAAGCGCCGCGGCGTGGCTCGGGGTCCCGCGGGACCGGTCGATCCCCGGGACGTCGTTCGTCACCGACGTCGACCCTTCGGCCGCCTGAGGAACGGCTGCGCGCGCGATGCCCGAGCTCCCCGAGGTCGAGACGATCAGGCGTGGTCTCGTGCCGTTCGTCGAGGGCCGGCGGCTCGACGCGCTGGAGATCCTCGACCCGCGCTGGTGCCTTCCGCGCGCCCCGCACGACCTGGTCGACGCGCTCGTCGGGCGCCGGGTCGAGCGGCTCGACCGTCGCGGCAAGTACCTCATCTGGACCTTCGAGGACGAGGTCCATCTCCTCATCCACCTGCGGATGACCGGCACGCTGCTGGTCGACGCGGCCGACGACGAGCGCTACCAGCGTGTGCGCTTCGGGCTCGACGACGGCCGGGTCCTGCGCTTCTGCGACCCGCGGCGGTTCGGCACCGGCGAGCTGGCGCTCGGCGACGACGCCCTCGCCGCGTTCCTCGCGCCGCGGCTGGGGATCGAGCCGCTGGACGGCGCGCTCGACGGGGCCGCGCTGCGGGCGCAGGCCCGGGGTCGCCGCGCGCCCGTCAAGCCGTTCCTGCTGGACCAGCGTCGGGTTGCCGGGGTCGGCAACATCTACGCCGACGAGGCCTTGCACCGCGCGGGCGTCCACCCGCTGCGACCGGTCGACCGGATCGCACCGAAGCAGTGGGACGCGATCGCCCAAGGGGTCGTGGAGGCGCTGACCGCCGGCCTGGAGGCGGGCGGCGCGACGATCGACGACTTCCGCAACGTCGAGGGCGTGTACGGCGGCTTCCAGCACGAGTTCCGTGTGCACCTGCGCAAGGGGGAGCCGTGCGACGAATGTGGCACCGAGATCGTGAAGATGGTCGTCGGGGGACGCGGGACCTACGTCTGCGAGCGTTGCCAGCCGCGCCCGCGGGCCCGCCGCGCGTAGCATCCGCGCCATGAGACAGCGCATCACCGTCGGCTTCCCGTACCTCCTGGCGGCGGCGCTGCCGCTGGTCGGCGTCATCCTGGCGATCTTCCGGGTGACGGAGCGGAAGTACTACGACGCCGCGCTGCTGACGATGTGCGCGCTGCTCGGCGCGCTGATCTTCTTCATCGTGCTGAGCTGAGCCTCGCCCGGCGTTCAGGCCTCGAGCAGGTCGTGCTCGAGACGGCCGTCGTCGTGCAGGTGGACGATGCGTGCCCCCGTGGGTCCCTCGCCAAAGACCATCTCGTCGCCGTGGTGACCGATCGAGGCCAGGGTGGACGGGCCGCCGAGCAGCTGCAGCCCGCCTGGTCCCTCGAGCTCGAACGCGTCGTGCAGGTGACCGCTCAGGACCGCGCGGATGTGCGGCCGTGTGGCGAGCGCCTCCAGCAGGGCATCGGCGCCCTCGAGGCGGAACCACCGGTGCGTGCTCCGGCAGCGCGGAGGGTGGTGCAGCGCCAGGACGGTGGGGCGGTCGTCGTCGGCGTCGAGCTGCCGCTCGAGAGCGGGGACGTCGACGGCGCCGTGCACCTCGCCGGCCATAGCGGTCGGGACGAGGACCACGCGCCAGGCCCCGACGGACGTCTGCGTCGCCATCCCGATGAGGTCCGCGCCCGCGTCGTGGTTACCGGCTGTCGTGACGAGCCGCGCCGGCAGACCCGCGAGCCGGTCCGTCACGCGCGCGGCGGCTGCGGTACTGCCGTCGTCGGTCACGTCCCCGGTGTGCACGATCAGGTCGGGTCGGACGCCCCTCGCGTGCACGGCGGCGAGGACGGCGGCGAGCCGCGCGTCCGGGTCGGCGTCCATGACCGGGCCGCCGGGACGGTCCGTGAGGTGCGAGTCCGTCAGGTGCAGGAGCGTTGCCACGGGCGAATCCTGCCCGAACGCGGGCCGGTGCGGGAGCTCAGGCTGCCGCGAGGAGCTGCTCGAGCTCGCCGGTCTTGTCGGCGCGCGCGGTCTCGTCGTACCCGCCCAGGACCGTCTCTCCGACGATGACCTGCGGGAAGCTCATGCGACCAGTCCGCTCGACCAGCGCCGTGCGTCCCTCCGGGTCACGTGCCAGATTGATCTCCTCGTAGGTGAGGCCCCGCTTGTCGAGCAGACGCTTCACCCGGACGCAATAGGGACACATGTCGGTCGTGTACACCGTGATCTTCTCCATGACTTCACTAAGTATAGCGCCTCGAGGGGGCGGGCCGGGGTAGTGCCGGGACCTGTCAAGACCGAGGCGATCGTGCTGCGCTCGATGCGCTTCGGGGAGGCCGATCGCATCCTGCACCTCTACACGCCGGGCCGTGGACGGGTGGGCGCGATCGCCAAGGGGGTGCGCCGGGCCCGCAGTCGCTTCGGCGGCCGGCTCGAGCCGTTCGGCCGCGTCGACCTCGTCCTGCACGTGGGGCGCAGCGATCTGCTCACCGTGACCGGGCCCAGATCCTCGAGCCCCACCGCGCCCTGCGCGAGAGCGGCGGCGCGCTCGACGCCGCCGGACGCGCGTGCGACGCGGTGGCCCGGCTGTTCGAGGCGGCCGAGCCCCAGCCGGCGATCTACCACCTGCTCTGCAACGAGCTCACCGTCCTGGACCGCGCGGCCGCCGCGCCGGAGGCGGCCGCCGCGGCCGGGTTCGAGCACCACGCCAACCAGCTGGCGTTCCGGCTGAAGCTCCTGCTCGCGGGCGGCTTCGCCCCACAGCTGTCGGCGTGTGCGAACTGCGGGGAGGTCGACCACCTGACCGGGTTCAGCGGTGCGGCCGGCGGCGTGGTCTGCGTCTCGTGCGAGGCCGGGGCGTTCCGCCTGGACCCCGAGGCCTACACGTTTCTCACCGGCGCGCTCGCCGCGCCGTTGGCCCAGGCCCCGCCGGCCGGCCCTCGTGCGCTCGCGCAGGCCGAGCGCGCGATCACCGAGACCGTCGAGCATCACGCAGGCGTACACCTGCGCTCCGCCACCTCCGCCGGTTCGTAGGATCCGGCCGGTGAGCACCGACGATCCGTCCGGGGGTCCGGGGACGCGCTCCCGCGTCGCGCAGGTCGCGCGGGGTCTGCGGGCTGCCGCGCTCGCGGCCAAGGACCTCCACGACGCCGGCCCGTTCCTCGTGGGGCTCCACCCGTCCAGCGACCGCTACTTCGGCTCGGTCGCCGTGCCGGCCGCCGGGACGACGGGCGACGACGTGGACGGTGTGACGCTCGAGGCGCTCCGGGCCGTCTTCGCCGCGCGCGGCCGGACCCTGCGCCTGGAGCTCGTCCCGCACGACGTCCCCGGGGTGACCGAGACGCTGGTCGCGCTCGGACTCGAGATCGAAGCGCGGGTGCCGCTCCTGGTGTGCACCCGCGAGGACCTCGTCGTGGTCGAGCCGCCCGCCGGCATCAAGATCGAGGTCATTCCGGCCCACGCCGAGGACGACATCGTCCACGAAGCGCTGACCGTCGGCCGCGAGGCCTTCGAGGGGTCGTCGCCCGTGACGGACGACGAAGTCGCCCGAGTGGCGCAGATCGTCCTCGACGGTGGCCTGGTCGCAGCCCGCGATGCGTTTCACCGGGCCATCGGCTCGGGCTTCGCGATGGCCCCGCAGGAGGGCGTCAGCGAGGTGACGGGCATCGGCGTCGACGTCCGCGCCCGCAACCAGGGACTCGGCACGGCGCTGACCTCGGCCATCACCAGGACGGTGTTCGACGCAGGTGTCGAGCTCGCCGTGCTCAGCCCCGGCGACGAGGGTTCGCACCGCATCTACGCGCGCTGCGGCTACCAGCCGCTCGCCGACATGGTGTTCCTGCGCGACCCCGGAGCTGTGCCGGTTTCGTGACGGAGGGCCGCGCCGCCCCCGCGCGCTGCGACAATCGCGGGGTGGACCCGCACGCGCACCCCGGACCCGTCGGCGACGCCTTCCATGCGCGCCGCCGCGCGTGGGAGGAGGAGAACCTGTCGCCGCTCGCGGCGCGGTCCTGGCCCGCGCGTCGCGTGCACGAGGAGGACGACTGCGGCCTGCGCTCCCCGCTGCAGCGCGACCGCGACCGGATCGTCCACAGCAAGGCCTTCCGTCGCCTGAAGCACAAGACCCAGGTGTTCGTGGCGCCCGAGGGCGACCACTACCGCACGCGGCTCACCCACACGCTCGAGGTCACGCAGATCTCGCGGACCGTCGGGCGGGCACTCGGGCTCAACGAGGACCTGGTGGAGGCGATCGGACTCGGGCACGACCTCGGGCATCCGCCGTTCGGGCACATCGGCGAGGACGTGCTCGACCGCTGCCTGCAGGAGCGCTTCGGCCGCGAGTTCCGCCACTTCGAGCATTCCCTGCGTGTCGTGGACGTGCTCGAGCGGGAGGGGCGGGGGCTGAACCTGACCGAGGATGTCCGCAACGGCATCCGCTGCCACTCCGGCCGCTCCCCGATGCCACGGACGCTCGAGGGCCGGATCGTCCGGCTGGTCGACCGGATCGCCTACATCAACCACGACATCGACGATGCCGTCCGGGCGGGCGTCCTGGACGAGACGCGGATGCCGCAGGAGGCCGTCGAGGTGCTCGGGCCGACCGGGTCTGTGCGCATCGATCGGCTCGTCCACGACCTCGTCGAGCACAGCGCGCGGGCCGGGGACATCGAGCAGGGGGAGGAGGCCGGCGCCGCGATGGCCACACTGCGGGCCTTCATGTTCGCCGAGGTCTACCTCGGCGAGGTCGCGCGCCGCGAGCACGAACGCATCGACCTCGTCCTGCGCACGCTGTTCAACCACTACGTCGGACTCCCGGACGGCCCGCCCGACGGCGGTGGCGCGCCGGACGCGGATCTCGCGCAGCGCGTCACCGACTACCTCGCCGGTATGACCGATCGCTACTGCATCCGCACCTTCGAGGCGCTCGCCGTCCCGGCGTCCCTGCCACTCTGAGCGACGTGGCCCGGTACACCGCCGACACCAAGGAGAAGGTCCGCGACGCGGTCGACATGCTCGACCTCGTCAGCGCGCGGACGGAGCTGAAGAAGACCGGCGGGGCGAGCTACATGGGCCGCTGCCCGTTCCACGAGGAGCGGTCGGGGTCCTTCAGCGTCGAGATCTCCAAGAAGGTCTACCACTGCTTCGGCTGCGGGGTGGCGGGCGACTGCTTCCGCTTCGTCGAGGAGCTCGAAGGACTCGACTTCAAGGGGGCGATCGAGCACCTCGCAGCGCGGTACAACGTCGAACTCGAGCTCGAGGACGAGGACCCGGCGGCGGCCAAGCGCCGGCAGGAGCGCGAGCGGCTGCTCGAGCTGCTGGAGCGCACCGCGTCGTTCTACGTGCGCTACCTCTGGGAGTCGTCCGAGGCGCGGCGCGCCCGCGAGTACCTCGACGAGCGCGGGCTGCATGAGGAGGTGCTGCGGGCCTTCCGCGTCGGCTACTCGCCGAAGGCCTGGGACAAGGTGCTGCTCGCGTCACGCAAGGCGGGGTTCTCCAACCGCGAGTGCTACGACGCCGGTCTCGCCAAGCGCGCCCAGGGGGAGGGCCGGATCTTCGACGCCTTCCGCGGCCGCGTGATGTTCCCGCTGTGCGACCGCCGCGGGAAGGTCCTGGGGTTCGGGGCGCGCACGCTGTCCTCGCAGGACGGACCGAAGTACCTGAACTCCAACGACAACGTCGTGTTCCACAAGGGCCAGCATCTCTACGGCGCCGACCTCGCGCGCAGCGCGGCGGCCAAGAGCGGCGAGCTCATCCTCTGCGAGGGCTACACGGACGTGATCGCCTTGCACCAGGCCGGGCTGACGAACACCGTCGGCCAGATGGGCACCGCACTGACGACCGACCAGGTGGGGGAGCTGTCGCGCCTCGCGCCCACGGTGCACATGGCGCTCGACGCCGACGAGGCGGGCCAGAACGCGATGCTCAAGGCGGCGAACGTGGCCCGCGGACGCGGGGTCACGCTGCGGGTGGTCGAGCTGCCGTCGGGCCAGGATCCCGCCGACGTCGTCGCGGCGTCCGCCCAGGACATGCGCACGCGGGTCGCGGCGTCGCTGCCGTTCGTCTCCTTCCGCGTACGGCGCGCGCTGGACCGCGGCAACCTGAACGACGCCGAGGGCAAGGACGAGGTGATCGACGAGCTGCGCCCGGTCTTCGCCGAGCTGCCGCCGGGCGTCCTGCGTGAAGAGCTCCTGCAGTCGGTGGCGGACCGCCTGGACGTCAAGCCTTCGCTGGTGAGCGGGTGGCTGTCGGCGGCTCCGTCGGGACGGGCGCCCGCAGCGCCGCGCGGGGGAGGCGACCGTGGGCGACCGCCGCAGGGCGCCGATCCGGGGCCGTCGGCGGGCCGGCCCCGCGCGAGCGTCCGCTCGGGTCTCGACACCGCCGGCCAGACCGAGCGGGCGTTCCTCGCTGCGGTCGTCGCGCTGCCACAGGCGGGCACCATCGAGCTCGAGCGGCTCGACCTCGACCTGGCCTTCACGTCGCGACTGCACCAACGAGCGGCACGTCACCTGCTCGCCCACCCCGGCGAGCCGACCACGGGGCTGGATCCCGAGGACCACGAGCTCGCTGCGCTCGCCGCCGAGCTGCTCGTGCGGTCCGGCGACCTGGGCGCCTCGGGCGCGATGCTCGAGGCCGAGGCGCGGAAGGTCGAGCTGGCGATGGTCGACCGGCAGATCGCGCACTCCCGGGCCCGCGGTCTGGGCGGCGTCGAGGAGCTCGGCCAGCGCCGACGGGCGCTGCAGGTCGCCCAGGGACAGGCGCTGGAACGCGCGATGGCGGAGACGCCGCGCGAGGACTGAGTCCGTCCTGGGTGCGAACTAGTGTTCGTGTCGTGGAGCGGGTGATCAGAAGCGACGGTGTGCAGCGCGAGCGGCTCGCGGATCTGGTCGCGCGCGATCTCACCGCCACCGAGATCGCCGCCGAGCTCGGGCGCTCGGTCGCCTCTGTCCGCCACTGGCTCCACCGACACGACCTCGCGACGACGGAAGCGGCCCGGCGGCGACGGTCACGGGCCAAGTTGCCCAGGCAGACCGCGGAGTGTGGCCGCCACGGACCCGGAGACCACGTTGTCCGGGCGGACGGGCATCTCCAATGCCTTCGCTGCCAGTCCGAGGCGGTCGCCGAGTGGCGCCGTCGTACGAAGCAGCGGCTCGTCGACGAACTCGGCGGCTCCTGTGTCACCTGTGGATTCGACACCTTTCTGGCGGCCTTGCACTTCCATCATGTCGACCCGTCGACGAAGCGCTTCAGCATCGGGGCACGGGGATTGACGCGGCGATGGGATGTCCTGCTCGCGGAAGCCAGGAAGTGCGTCCTGCTCTGCGCGAACTGCCATGCCGGGGTCGAAGTCGGTGCGGTCGAACTTCCTGTGTCGTCGACCCGCGATACGATGTCGGAGAAGCCGAACCTTCGGGGGTAATTCAATCGGCAGAATGCTCGGCTGTTAACCGAGTCGTTGTGGGTTCGAGTCCCACCCCCCGAGCTGCTCCGACGGCGCCTGCAAGGGCGCCGTCGCTCGTTCGGGCGCGTGAGCCGCGCTGCCGGTCTCTCCGCTACCTTGGCCGGATGAGGTTCTTGCGCAGGGGGCGGGACGGAACCCGCCGGGGACTCCTGGTCGGGGTCACGGCCGCGACGATGCTCGGCGTGGCGCCGGGGGCGCACGCCGCGATCAGCGTTTCCGACGCGACGCCGGTCGGCGAGGGGACGCCCGACGCGGCGCTGTCGTTCACCGTCAGCAAGACGTACGTGGTCCTGGGTCCGGCCGCGACGGTCCGCTTCCGCACCACGGGCGGCACCGCGACCGCCGCTGCCGATTACAGCGCCAACGCCGGACAACCGGTGAGCCTGCCGAACTCGCTCGGCGGCAGCAGCCAGGTGGTCAGGGTCCCGATCCTGCCGGATGCGCTCGACGAGGCCGACGAGTCCGTCATCGTGACGATCGACGAGGCGACCGGGGACACGTCGATCACGGACGCGACCGCCACCGGCATCATCACCGACGACGACCCGGCGCCGACCGTGTCGATTACCGACGCATCCGGCGCGGAAGGCACGGCGAGCGCGGGTTCCGTCACGCTCCCGGTCACGCTCAGCGCGCCCAGCGGCCGCACGGTCACGGTGCCGTACACCGTGACCCCGGGTACGGCGACCGCGCCCGACGACATCGACGCGACCGCGGGCAGCATCACGTTCCAGGCCGGGCAGACGGTCGGCTCCGTGACCGTCCTCACCGTCGCCGACGGCGTCGACGAGCCCGACGAGACCTTCTCGGTCACGCTCGGCCCCTTGACCGCGGCGTCCCCGGGCACCGACACGACGGCCACCGGCACGGTCGTCAACGATGACGCCCCGGTCGTCAGCATCGGCGGCGTGGCAGCGGCGGAGGGCACCGCCGAGGGTCCGACAACCTTCAGCTTCCCGGTGACGCTGTCCAACCCGGGCCGTGGTCCGGTGTCCGTGCGGGTGCGCAGCGGCGACGCCCAGGCCCAGGCCCCGGGCGACTACGGCGCCGTCGACCAGGTCGTGACCTTCGTCGCGGGGGAGACCTCCAGGACGGTGACCGTCGCCGTCGTCGCCGACGCGGTCCGTGAGGCCGACGAGGCGTTCACGATGACCCTCGACGAGGTCACCGGAGGCGTTCTCGGCACCGCCGTCGCCGTGGGCGCCATTCAGAACGACGATGCAGAACCGCCCCTCGGCACGGGCCCAGGAGGGGCGCTCCCCGGTACGCCCGGCGGGGGCCCCGCCGTCCCGACCGGACCGATCGACGGCAGCCAGCCCGTGGTCCGGCTCGCGAACCTCGCCTACCGTCGCAGTGGCGCGCGGGTCCGGGTGAAGGTGACCTGCCCGGCGTCGGAGACGCGCTGCGCCGGCACCGTCACCGTGTTCAACATCGTGCAATCCAGGTCGAAGATCAGGGCGCTGCGCCGGGAAACGCGGATGGCCCGCGGCACCTTCACCCTTACCGGTGGTGCGAGCGTCACCCTCACGATGAAGACGACTGCGGCGGGCAGGAAGCTCCTTCGGTCGGTGAAGTCGCTGAAGGTCCGCGCCTTCGGCGTCGCCCGGGACCCGGCGGGCAACACCGGCATCGCGACGAAGTCGGGGACCTTCAGACGCTGACGGGCCGCCCGGTCGCGGCCAGCTCCTCGATCAGGACGCTCGCCCGCTCGCCGGCGTCGTGTTCGCGCGCCCAGCAGGCGAGTTCGGTGGCCCGCGCGGCGAGCGCCGGCTCCCCGAGGGCCCGGCCGACCGCGAGTCGCAGTGCGGCAGGCCCGACCGCCAGGCGGGGGACGCGCACCCCGCACCCGGCCCAGGCCAGTCGCGCCGAGTTCTCGTTCATGTCGCCCGCTGCCGGGACCGCAACGACGACCGCGCCGCTGCTCAGTGCACGCACGACCGTGCCGTGCCCGCCGTGGCAGACGACCACGTCGCACGCGGGCATCGTCCGGGCGTAGGACACCCATTCGACGAGGTGCGCGTTGCGCGGGACCTCCACCGGCGGGTCGGGGACGCGCCGGTTCCACGTGGCCAGGACGCGCACCGGGAGGTCCGCGAGGCCCTCCAGGGACGCCCGCAGCAGCCGGTGCCCGGCGTCCTGTGAGGTCGACGGGGCGACCAGGACGAGCGGCGCGCCCCCGTCCGGGAGCGCGACCTCGTCGGTCGGCGGCTCCCACTGCAACGGGCCGACGACGTGGGTGCCTGGCAGCGGCCGGCCGCGCGGGTACTCGAGCTGCGGGAACGTCCCGACGAGGCACAGCTCCCGGCTGATGCCGCCGTGGACCTGGTCCAGCGCGCGGAGACCGAGCAACTCGCGGGTCTCGTTCAGCTCACGTCGCCCCTGCAGGAGCCCGCGCGAGACGACGCCGTCGACCCGCCGCCACATCCCGCGTCCCGCCCGCGTTCGCGGCAGCCGCGCGCCGATCGAGTACGGCGGAAACCCCTCACCAGGCCGCGGATCCACATGTGGGATCAGGGTGGCGACCGGCACGCCGCTCAGCTCGCCCGCCAGCGCCGGGGCGAGCGTGAGGATGTCGGCGACGACGACGTCCGGCTCGACCTCCTGCACGAGCGGCAGCGTGTCGCGCGTCGCGCGGACCACCGCCTCGTACGGTTTCAGGTGCCGGCCGAGCGTCGGGAACACGTCGTACTCGGGGGCGGCGCTGAAGCCCAGGCCCTCCGCGAGGACGTGCTGTTCCCAGCGGCTCCACGTCTGCACGACCACCTCGTGGCCGCGCGCACGGAGCGCACGGCCGAGGGCGATCACGGGGAAGGTGTGGCCGGGGTCCCCGAAGGCCCCGAGCAGGACCCGCAAGCGGCCTAGATCTCGCTGTGCAGCTGCGCGACGGCGCGCAACTGCTCGATGCGGGCCTCCTTGGTCCAGGCCATCGGCGTCATGCCCAGCGTGCCGACCCCGGCGTCCTTATACGCGCGCAGCCGCTCCTTGACGTGGTCGCGCGGCCCGCACACGCTGACCGTGTCGATCAGCTCGTCGGGGATCGCGGCCATCGCCTCGTCCTTCTTGCCGTCGAGGTACAGGTCCTGGATCTCCTGCGCGGCGTCGTCGAAGCCGTAGCGACGGACCAGCTGGTTGTAGAAGTTCTTGTCGCGCGAGCCCATGCCGCCGATGTACAGCCCCAGGAACGGCCGCATCAGGTTGCGGGCATCGGTCATGTCGTCCCCGACGTAGACCTGCACCGTCGGCGCGATCTCGACGTCGTCGATCGTCTTGCCGTTGCCGGCGCGGTCGACGCCGGCCTGCAGCTCGTCCCGGATCACCTTCACGTGCTCGGGGGAGAACAGCGTCGGGATGACGCCGTCGGCGATCTCGGCGGCGAGCTGCGTGTTCTTCGGGCCGATGGCGGCGATGAAGATCGGGATGCTGTCCTGCACGGGGGCGATCGTCAGCTTCAGCGCCTTGCCGGGACCGTCGGGCAGGGGTAGGTCGATCGACTCGCCGTGGTACTCGACGCGCTGGCGGTCCAGCGCCATGCGCAGGACGTCGACGTACTCGCGCGTGCGGGCGAGCTGCTTGCCGAACCGCACGCCGTGCCAGCCCTCGGACACCTGGGGACCGGAGGTGCCGAGGCCGAGGATGAAGCGGCCGTCGGAAAGCTGGTCGAGGGTGGCAGCGGTCATCGCGGTCATCGCCGCGGTGCGTCCGGGGATCTGGAAGATCGCCGAGCCGATGCGGATCTTCGACGTCTGACCCGCGATCCAGCCGAGGATCGTCGCCGCGTCGGACCCGTAGGCCTCCGCGGTCCACACGGAGTCGTAGCCGAGCTTCTCCGCCTCCTGGACGATTTCGAGCTGGTCCTCGCGGGTGAGGCCGAGACCCCAGTAGCCGATGTGGACTCCGAGCTTCATGGTGCAAGTTTCCTTTCAGCGGGAAGGAGATCCGTGGACGACGGAGAGGGCCATTGCTAGGTTCACCCGACGCCCTCGGGAGGGGCGGAATCCTATGTCACGACGTCACCGCTCGCCCATCGACGACCTTCGCTCCGCGATCGACTGCCTGCCCGAGCGCACGCGGGTCGCCATGCTCGACGGCATCTCCGCCAACGAGATCATCGTCGGCGCCTACACCGACCGCGACGGCGGCGTCTGCCCGATGCTCGCTGCGCACCGTTGTGGCGGCCGCACGAACTTCATCTCGTTCGCGAAGGCGTGGGACCGCTTCGCAGCGTCCAAGCGCGCCCGGCGCGCGACGGTCCGCGAGGTCACGATCCTTCGCAGCCACCTCGAGGCGAGCCTGCTGGCCGACGACCGTGTCGATCTCCGCAAGGCGATCCGCGACCATCGCGAGCTGCTCGCCGCCCGTCCGGCCGAGCGGGCCGCGCAGGAGCAGACGCGGCGCCGTCAGCCCAACGCCCCGCGCCCCGGCGACGCCTACCGCGGCGAGACCAAGGGCCGGCACTGGCTGCGACCGTTCCGTCGTCTCGACGAGTACGAAGCGGCGCTGGCGGCCGTCGAGGCCGAGCGCGACGCCCACGTGGAGCGCCGCGCCGAGGAGCTCGTCTAGAGCTCGATGCCGGGCAGCTCGCCGCCGCCCGGCTGCAGGAACTGGATCTCCGGGATCACGCATCCCGGGGACGTCTTGATGAGGTAGCGGACCGACTCGGCCACGTCGGCCGTCGTGATCATCGACTCGGCAGGCACCGCGCCCTTGACGAAGTCGGTCATCGGCGTGTCGACGAACGCGGGGCACAGGGCGGTGTTCTTGATCCCGGCCTTCCCGAGCTCCTTGTTCATCGCCTGGGTGAACCCGACGACGCCGTGCTTGGTCGCGGAGTAGACGCTCAGCCAGGGCTCCCCGGCCTTGCCGGAGATGGACGAGGTGTTCACGACGAGCGCGTTGCGGTGCTCGGCGCCCGCGGCCTTGAGCATCGGCATCGCCGCGCGGTAGAACAGGAAGACCGAGCGGAGGTTCGTGGCGAGCTGCAGGTCGACCTTCTTGGTCGTCAGGTCGCCGACGAACTCACCGATGCCGACGCCGGCGTTGTTGACGAGGACGTCGAGGCGGCCGTAGGCCTCCTGGTGGGCGGCGACGACGGCGTTGATCGCGTCCTCGTCACCGAGGTTCCCGGCGAACTCCGTGACGTCGTAGCCCTTGGCGCGCAGCTCGTCGGCTGCGGCGGTCAGCTTCTCGGGGCGGCGGGCGGCGACCGTGATCGCGTAGCCCTCCTCGCCGAGCATGTGGGCGATCGCGAGTCCGATGCCGCTCGAGGCACCGGTGATGATCGCGGCGCGGTCTGCCATGTCGTCTCTCCCTCTCGTGAACGGATGACCGGCCCTGTCGACCCGGTCCGGCGCGCAGTCAATCAGACGCCCGTAGGATTGCGGCGATGCCCCGGGTCCCCGCACGCGCCACCGCCCTCTGCGCCGTGGCCCTGCTCGGCGGTGTCGGGCTCTCGGCGTGTGGCTCGAGCGATGAGCAGTCGGCGGCGCCGCCCGCCGCGCCCATGCCGACGGCCAAGGCGCAGGACTTCCCGGCCACGGAGGGGCGGACGCTGGCCGACCTGCAGGCCATGCTGCCCGAGGGTCCGGTGCTCTCGCCGAGCGTCACCGTGCTCGAGAAGGGCGAGAACCGCTTCGCCTTCGGACTCTTCGACGTTGCCCGCAAGCAGCTCGGCGGCGCGAAGGTGGCGGTGTACCTGTCCAGGTCGGACGGCAGTTCGTTGCGCGGCCCGTTCCCGGTCCGCGCCGAGTCGCTGGACGTCCGGCCGCAGTTCCAGAGCCGCCAGACCGTGCAGGATCCGGACACCGCCAACCACGTCTACGTCGCCGACCTGGATTTCCCGGCCACGGGCGCCTGGGCGGTGACCGCGGTCGCAAGGCTGGACGGCCGCCTCGTCCGGACCTCGCCCGCGGGGATGAAGGTCGGCCGCCGCGGCACCGGCCCCCCCGAGGTCGGGGACCGCGCACCGAGGGTCAGCACGCCGACGTTCGAGGACGTGGGCGGGAACCTCGAGGAGATCGACACCCGGGTGCCGCCACTGCGCTCATTGCACGACACGGACCTCGCAGACGTTCTCGGGAAGAAGCCGGTCGTCCTCCTCTTCGCGACACCACAGCTCTGCCAGAGTCGGGTCTGCGGGCCGGTGGTCGACGTGATCGCCCAGGTGCAGCAGAAGGTCGGGGACGACGTCAGGTTCGTCCACATGGAGATCTACAAGGACAACGAGCTCGGCAAGGGCTTCCGGCCGCAGGTGGCCGCCTACCGGCTGCCGACCGAGCCGTGGGCGTTCGTGATCGACCGCCGCGGCATGGTGCGGGACCGCTTCGAGGGCGCCTTCTCGGTCGGAGAGCTCGAGCGGGCGGTCGGCAAGGTCCGGTAGCGTCGCCGGTCCCGCCAATGGCGGAGGGCCGGTAGCTCAATGGTCAGAGCAGCGGACTCATAATCCGTCAGATCCTGGTTCGAGTCCAGGTCGGCCCATCGCTCGGCCTCTGCGCTCTGTGTCGCTCGCGCCGGCCGGCGTGCAATGGCACGGTTCCCTCACCGCTCCGCGTCGACGGAGGCCCCGATTGCACGTTCACGCCCGCGTACGACCGTCAACGTGCAATCCGAGAGCTGCGAGACGCTCCGGCCGGGGGCAGCCCGTATCCACGCCCGATGCCCCGGCGACTGCGTGAGCTGCGGCCCGAGCGCCGCAGGATCCGGTTCGAGGACGATCCGGCGGCCGCAACCGTGACCGCCGTCCGCCCGCGGTAGCCGCGGGCCCATCGAGCCACGCTCCTCGTCGCGCTGCCAGAGGTTTCCTGACGCTTCTACGAACATGGCTGTTCGCCGGGCGGCTATGCTCGTCCGATGCGGCGATCCAGGGTCGGATTCCTCGCGGCGATCTCGCTGGCGGCGGCGCTCGCCGCGCCGGCGTCCGCCGAGGTGCAGACCCGTGGCGAGCGGTTCGCTGCCTCCGACGGCGTCCAGCTGCAGACCACGCTCACCGGGGAGGCGCCGCTCTCCAGACGTCCGGTGATCGTCGAGTTCAGCCCGTACGGCCGGCGCTCGGGGACCTTCGACGCCGGGCCGGCGTTCAACCACCTCCTCGTCCAGATCCGCGGCACGGGCGACAGCGACGGCTCGTTCGACGCGCTTGGCCCACGCACCCAGGCCGACGTCGCCGAGACGCTCGCGTGGGCGTGTGGGAAGGAGTGGAGCGACGGCCATCTCGGCATCAACGGGTTCTCCGCCAGCGCGATCGCGATCTACAACGCGCTGCATCTCCCACTGCCGTGTGTGAAGGGCGCGGTCCTGAAGTCCGGCACCCACGAGCTGTACCGCGACCTCCTGATGCCGGGGGGCGTGAGCAACATCGTCCCGGGCGCCGTCGTGCTGTTCGGTATCGGCGGCATCACGCTCTCTCAGGCCCTCGACCGCGACCCGGCCACCTACCTCGACGCGCTGCTGGGCACGGTGAACTCCGGGGCGGGCTTTCTCGCGCACCCGACGCTCGACGGCTGGTGGCGCGAGCGCGGGTTCCGGGGCGACGTCAACCGCCTGCCGATCCTCATGGTCGCCGGGTTCTTCGACGTCGAGTCCCGCGGCGCGTTCGAGGCCTATCGCGATCTCAAGGGCGACGGCGCGCACCTGTACGTCGGTGGTGCCCACGATGCCGCGCCCAGGGGCACCGACCGAGGCTCCGCCGAGATGCAGGCGTGGTTCGACCGGTACGTCCGAGGAGTGCCCAACGGCGTGGAAGACCACCCGCGTGTGCAGATGCTCCTGTCCGACGGTGATCGCAACGCCTACGCCGCCGGGCGGTTCGTCAAGCGCGACGCCACCGACTGGCCCGTGCCGGGGACCAGGTGGAGGTCGCTGTACCTCGACCCGGCCAAGAGCGGTAGTGGGACCTCGATCAACGACGGGACACTCTCGTCCCAGCCCCCGGAGACGACGGCGCCGCAGTCCTACCCGGGCGTGGTCTCCGTCCCGACGATGACCGATGTCCCGAACGCCGCGATCATCGACGCCTCCGAGGGCAGCGCGATCACCTCGCTCCTGCCGGCTCTCGGGGACATGCGCGTCGCCGAGCCGCTCGGTCTCGCGTACACGACGGCCCCGTTGACGAAGGACCTCGTGTCGGCCGGTCCGGCATCGCTGGAGATCGACCTCGCGACCACGGCGCCCAGGACGGCCATCTGGGCGGTCGTCTCCGACGTCGCCCCGGGTGCGGTCGCGAAGCCATTGGCAGTCGGACGCCTGTCGACCGACTTCCCGGATACGGACCCCGCCCGCGACCGCGAGGACGCGGCAGGCGACGTCGTCCAGCCCTACGGCCGCTACGACGCGCCCCGGCCCGCGCCCGCCGGTCAGAGCCGGCGCTACCGCGTGGAGTTCTGGCCGCTGGGCAACCGCTTCAAGAAGGGCCACCGGGTCCGGTTGCACCTGGTGGGCTCGTCGGCGGCGTCGGTGCCCGACCTGCCCGCGGGCAACACGGTGACCGTCGGCGGCGCAAACGGGTCGCGGCTGCTCCTGCCGGTACTCGGGGACGAGGCACCGCCGATCGCGAAGCGCCGCTGCACGAGTCGCCGGACGATGACCGTGACCATCAGGCGGCGCCATCGCGAGAACCTGCGCGACGCACGCGTCGTGGTCGGCGGGCGGACCGTCGCGCGCATGCGACCCGGGCGCCGGACCATACGCGTCGATCTCCGCGGGCGTGCCGGCGGCACGGTGAAGGTCCGGATCGTCATGCGCATGAAGAACGGCCGCAGCATGACCGACACGCGGTCGTACCGGCTTTGTGCCAAGCGCCGCTGAAACGACCCGCGTGGCCAGCCGCGGGACCAGGGACGAGGCCGGCGCCAAGAACGCTCCTGCACGCGAACCTGCACTGAGCGGCGTGGCGCCGCGTGCCAGCCGTCCTGCGGCGTAGGATCGGGCTGTGTCTGGCCCTCCCGACCCGCCGCCTGTGGGGCTCGTGCACGACTACCTGCTCGTCATGCGTGGGGCCGAGCGGACCTTCGCGGAGATCGCGGATTGCTGGCCGACCGCGCCGATCCACACCACGCTCTACGACGTCGACGCGGTCCGGCGCTTCGCCTCCCGCGACGTCCGGACGTCCGTTCTGCAACGCACGGGCGTCCGGCAGGCTGGCTTCCGCCGCATGCTCCCGCTCTTCCCGCTCGCGGTCTCCCGGATGAAGGTCGAGGCCCAAGAGCTCGTCGTCTCCTCGTCTTCGGCCTTCGCACACGGCGTCCAGGTCGCCGATGGTGCCCAGCACGTCTGCTACTGCTACACCCCGTTCCGGTACGCGTGGCATGAGCGCGCCACCGCGCTCCAGGAGGTGCCCCCGATCGCCCGGCCTGCGCTGGACCTCGTGCTGGAGCGCATTCGCCGGTGGGACATCCGTGCCGCGGCGCGGGTCGACCATCACATCGCGATCTCGCGCATCTCCCAGCGACGTATCCGCGACGCGTACGGCCGGGAGGCGCCGATAGTCCACCCGCCGGTCGACCTCGACCGCTTCGTCCCCACAGCAGGCGGGGACCACGTCCTGATCGTCTGCGAGCTGGTCGCACACAAACGGGTCGACGTCGCCCTGCAGGGCATCGCCGAGGCCGGTGCGCGCGCGGTCGTCGTCGGGGACGGCCCGGAGCGCGCCCGGCTGGAGCGCGACTTCCCGGCGGTTCGCTTCGCCGGTCGCGTCTCCGATCCCGAGCTCGCCACGTTGTATGCCGGCGCCTGCGCCGTCGTGGTCCCTTCCTTCGAGGAGTTCGGCATCGTGGCCGTCGAGGCGCAGGCATCCGGCACGCCCGTCGTCGCACCGATGCACGGCGGGGCCGCCGAAACCGTCGTTCCAGGGGAGACCGGGGTGCTCCTGGAGTGGGTCCGCCCGGCTACGATCGCCAAGGCGCTCGAGCACGAGGTGTTCCGTGAACCGGACCTCGCGGGGCTGCGTCGACAGGCGGAGCGCTTCGCTGTCCCCGCCTTCCGTCAGCGGCTCGTCGACACCATCGAGCAGCTCACCGGACTCCCCAGTCGCGCGGAGCTCGGCGGCACCGGCTGACAACGATCCTCGACCCGGCGGAAGGGGACGCCCGTTACGCGTCGAAAACCCCGGTGCCCATGAAGAGGACGTCCACCCAGACCATCGCCCCGCCTCACGAGGCGCACGGGCACCAATCGCTTTCGGACTACGTCCAGTCGCGGTTCGACGAGTTCTCGCGCTCCCAGAAGGATGTCGCGCAGTACATCGTCGACCACCTCGACGAGGTCGCGTTCCAGACGGCGGAGGAGCTCGCTCGACGTGCGAACACCTCGAGCTCGACCGTCGTGCGGTTCTCGCAGGCGCTCGGCTTCGAGGGTTTCCCGGAGCTGCAGCACGCGGCCCGCGAGGAGTACCGCCGCCGGCACGAGAACGGCGGTGCGGCGGCCAAGACCGTGGAGCCACTCTTCTCCCTGGACCGCAGCGCGTTCGAGACCGCCATCGCCGCGGACCACGCGAACGTCGAGGAGACCGCCCGCAAGGCGTCGCGCAGCGACATCGACGCGACTATCGACGCGATCGCTGCCTCGGATCGGGTCCTGATCGCGGGCACCGACCAGATGGCGTTCTTCGCCAGCTACATGCGGCACCTGCTGATGCTCCTTGACCTGCGGGCGGAGATCGTCGCCAGCCCGTCGCAGGAGGCGCTGAGCCGGCTCGGTCGCATCGACGACCGAACGTTGGTCATCGGCCTGAGCGCCGGCCGCCCGCACCCGCTGGTCGTGCGTGCGCTGAAGCTCGCCCGCCACCGCAAGGCCCGGACCGTCGCGATCACCGACGCGACGCTCTCCGAGGTCGCCAAGCTGGCCCAGATCCGCCTGTACTACTCCAGCGACAGCCCGGCGTACGTTCGATCGCATACGGCGCTGCTGAGCGTCATCCAGGGCCTCGCATACGGGGTCTACGCCCGCGACGCCGAGCAGTACGCCGACCGCATCAAGGCCTTCCGCCTCAAGTAGCACCGGCCCGCCGGGTGCGCCACCCGGGTGGCCGGACCGTCAGGCGCCAGGAACGGACGTTCGACGTCGCGGCACTGGGCCGCGTCGTCCGAGGCTCCGTACACTGGACATCATGCGCGACGAAGCGACGTTCCGGGTCAAGGCAGGACTGGCGGAGATGCTCTCCGGCGGCGTCATCATGGACGTCGTCGACGCCGAGCAGGCCCGCATCGCTGAGGCCGCAGGTGCGTGTGCGGTCATGGCGCTCGAGCGCGTACCGTCCGACATCCGCCGTGATGGCGGCGTCGCCCGCATGTCCGACCCGGAGATGATCCGAGGGATCCAGCAGACCGTCACGATCCCGGTCATGGCCAAGGCCCGCATCGGCCACTTCGTCGAGGCCCAGGTTCTCGAGTCCCTTGAGGTCGACTTCGTGGACGAGTCTGAAGTACTTACTCCGGCCGACGAGGCGCACCACATCGACAAGTGGGCCTTCAAGGTCCCGTTCGTCTGCGGCGCGACCAACCTCGGCGAGGCGCTGCGCCGGATCGGTGAGGGTGCGTCGATGATCCGCTCCAAGGGCGAGGCCGGCACCGGTGACATCGTCGAGGCCGTACGTCACATGCGCAGCATCCGGGGCGAGATCAAGCGGCTCGCGACGCTCGACGATGCGGAGCTCGCCACTGCCGCCAAGCAGCTGCAGTCCCCGCTGGACATCGTGCGCGAGGTCGCCCAGGCCGGCAAGCTCCCGGTCCCGCTCTTCTCCGCCGGCGGCATCGCGACGCCGGCAGACGCCGCGCTGATGATGCAACTCGGTGCCGAGGCCGTCTTCGTGGGCTCGGGCATCTTCAAGAGCGAGGATCCCGAACGCCGCGCCCGCGCGGTCGTCGAGGCCACCACCCACTTCCAGGACCCGGACCGGATCGCTAAGGCGTCCGAGGGCCTCGGCTCGCCGATGATGAGTCTCGAGACCTCGAAGCTCGGCGCCGATCAGGTCTTCGCGACCCGCGGTTGGTGAACGCGGCCGACGACGCCGCGGGCGGTCCGCTCGTCGGAGTCCTCGCGCTGCAGGGCGGTTTCGCCGCACACGTGCGGGCACTCCGCCGGTCGGGGGCACGGGTGAGCGAGGTGCGCACCCCCGCGGGGCTCGACGCGCTCGACGCACTCGTGCTCCCCGGTGGCGAGTCGACGACGATGATGCTCGGCATGGCCCGCGAGGGCCTCGAGCAGCCGCTGCGGGACTTCGCGGCGTCCGGCCGTCCGCTGCTGGCGACCTGCGCCGGCATGATCGTGCTGGACCGCGAGCGTCTGGGTGTGCTGGATCTCCGCTGTGAGCGCAATGCCTTCGGCCGTCAGCTGCACAGCTTCGAGGAGGACCTCGAGGTCGCCGGCGTGCCGGGCGGGCCGGTCCACGCGGTGTTCATCCGGGCGCCCTGGGTGGCCGAGCACGGCGCGGGTGTCGAGGTCCTGGCGGACGTCGACGGCCACCCGGTGGCGGTGCGGCAGACGTCGATCGTCGCGGTGTCGTTCCACCCCGAGCTCGCCGGGGACGACCGACTGCACGCGGCGCTGGTCGCGGCGATCCGGTAGGACCGTCGCATGAGACCCGTCCGGGACGAGCTCGTCCGCCGTCGCTTTGAGCGCGCAATCGCACGCCAGGTCCGTCCGGAGGAGTTCGGGGCGTTCGGCGGCGCGAGCGTGATTCACCCGCCGTTCACGTCGAACGCCAGGAAGCGAATTAGCATCGGCGCCCGGACCTATGTCTTGGCCGGAGCCTGGCTCGAGCTGGCGGAGGGCCGGCCGGAGGCGGAGATCCGCATCGGCTCGGGAACGTACCTCGGCCGGGATCTCACGATTCACTGCGCGTCCCGGGTGCTGATTGGAAATGACGTGATGGCCTCCGACCGAATCCACATCGCGGACTTCGAGTTCGGCGCGGACGCGGACGCGGGCAGACCTGCAGGAGCGCCAGCGCCGGTCTCGATCGGGAACGGCACCTTCCTAGGGACCGGGGCGATCGTGCTCCCCGGGGTCACTGTCGGGAACGGCAGCCTCGTCGCGGCCGGCGCGGTCGTCACCTCGGACGTGCCACCCAACGCTGTCGTCGCCGGGAATCCGGCGCGCGTCGTGCGGCACTACGATCGCGCAGCGGGAGCGTGGCGCAAGGGTGGACCCGTGCGTGGTCAGCCCTGAGGCTGGCCGGGGACGAACTCGGGCGCGACCGACGACGGGTCTCCGGTGTCGGCTGGCGGAACCGTCTCGAGACTTCCGGAGTCGGCCTCCGGGTCGGAGCCGCCGTCGTCCTGAGCCTGCGGCCGCGGTGTGGGCGCGGCGCGCGCCGTCTCACGCTGCCGTGTCGCAGTATCCGGGACCGCCCGAGCGGCCGGAGGCTCGGTCGTCCGCTCCTCCAGCGCCTTGCTGCGGCGTTCCTGCTCCGCGGCCCGCGTGGTGGTCCGATCACGAGCCTCGATGCGGCGCAGCGCCTCACGTGCCTCACGAATCGCCCGCGTCTGCGTCTCGTCGTCCGCCGGCGGCGGTTGCGCCGGTGGGGCGGGGCTCGGCAGCCCGGCCTGGCCCCTGGCGGGCGCCGGGGACGTGCCGCCGAACACCCCTGCGACCGCCATTACGACGACGGTGGCCGCAGCCACGATGGCCGCGGGGACCACGACCCTCGGAACGACCTCGTGGCGGGGGTCCTGTGCTGGGACCGGCGCAGCGAAGGAGTCGTCCGCGAGGACCGACTCTTCGAGCGAATCGTCTGCCGGGCCCGGCGCCGAGGATGGAAGGTTCGCGGCCTCCGGCGAGCCTTCGGCGTCCGTCGCCTCATCGCCGCGCCCGGGCTGCGTGATGACGACGACGGCTGCCGCGGGCGGCGAGGGCTGCACGGGGACGGCCTCCTGCACGTCCCGGTCCAGCGCCGTGTCGACCGTCGGCGCAGCCGACAGCAGGGCCGCTACGACGCGGTCGACCACCGCGGAGTCCGGCGGGGACGGGTGGGGGGCGCGGAAGGCGCGCTCGGCAGCGTTGAAGCTCTCCGCCCGGTCGGCGCAGTACCCGCAGAGCGCGAGATGCTTGGTCAGCCGAGCCTCGTCGACGACCGGGTTGGACCCTTCCAGACGACCGATCACCAGATAGGGCGTCGCCGGGCACTCGGGCCGGTGGCCGGAGGCGGGCGCGAGCGCGGCGGAGGCGTGTCGGGTGCAGGAGAGCAGCAGCGTGTCGGGCGCCAGCGCCGACGGATCGTCGGCCGCGAAGACCGCTCCGCGGAAGCGCGCGAACGCTTCCGCGGTCGCGTCCATCGCGGAAGCCTCGCCGCAGACGTGCAGCGCATAGTCATAGACGGACCCGGACCGGCGCTGCGCCAACCCGGTGAGGGAGCGCCTGTCGCCGTCGCGGACCCCCTGAGGCGTCACTGGCACTGTCGAGCTCGACGTCACGATCGGACCCAGGGTAGACGCTGGGCGGGCGGAGCCGTCTTGCGGGGACGCGCCCGCCGCGACGGTCGGGCACGACCTCGTCGCACCGCACGAGCCTCGCGCTCGGACCGGCATCGGGTCCGAGCACGCACCCGCGTCAGAACAGGATGCCGATCTTCGTCGAGACGGGGCTCACGTTGCCGGAGCCGTCGACGGCGCGGGCAGCCACGGAGATGAGCGCCGGCGGGAGCTTCCGCGGGATGCGGAACCTCCAGCTTTGCCGCCCGGACGCGACGTTGCGGAACGCCCGGACCCGACAGTCGAACGTCGGTCGGAACCGCGTCCCGTCGAGAAAGAAGCAGCGACCGACGCGGTTCGCATAGGTGACGGCGATCTCGATCCGCGCGATCCCGGAGCCACCGCGATCCGATGCCCTGCCCCGGATCGTGCGCGTCACCCGGTTGGCGGGGAGGCTGGTGATGCGCGCTCTGGGCTTCACGCGGTCGAGCGTCAGCCGGAACGTCCTGCCGACCGGGTCAGCAAGGAGTCCTGGCCCCAGGGCACGGACCGTCACGGAACGGCCAGGACGCCGGAGCGACACCGTCGGGCCGCAGAAGTACGGGACGCGGACGTCGACCCGGCACACGAAGCGTCGCGCGACCGCGTCGTCCGCAGCCACCTGGACCGAGCGCCTGCTCCGTCGCACGGTGGACGTCGTCGCCGGCGTCATGATGCGCACGAAGACGTCGGCGAACGCATCGGTGTCGTCGGCCGAGAGGTTCGTCGCCGTCGACACGAACGCGGCGAGCTGGCCGTTGTTGGACAGCGAAGGACGCTGCAGGAGCTGCCCAACGAGCTCCGGCTGGCGCGGCGACCCGTCGGCGGCGACGGAGGCGATGCTGGTCGTGAGCAGTTCGAGGTCTCGGACGAAGATGTCGGCGCCGGTGCCGTCGCCGTCGGCTGCGAGGTTGGTCGCGAAGGATTGGAAAGCGACGTGCCGACCCGACGGGGTGATCACCGGCGACACCGAGTCGTTGTTGCCTTGGACGTTCGTGGTGCTCGCGCTCACGAGTCTCGTCGACTTGGATTTGCGATCGTGGACGAAGACGTCACTGCGGCGGTTGGAGTCCGTCGAGACGAGATTGCTGGCCTCGGAATCGAACGTCACGCGTCGTCCGGTGGCGTCGAGGTCGCTGACCATCCGGAACGGCGCGGCGACCGCGCGGTTCTGTTGACGGCCCGCGCTGCTGATGCTCACGCGCTCCGTCCGCGCCCGGACGAGATCACGTACGAACACGTCCGCCTTTCGGTTCGTGTCACCTTCGACGAGCTGCGTCGCCGACGACTCGAAGGACACCACGCGGCCGTCGGCGCTGATGGCGGGAGAGCTGGACGGGAGGGTCCCCTGATCGCCGTCGGTGCTGACGCTGACCCGCTCGATCGTGCCGGTGAGGAGATCTCTGACATAGATGTCGGTCTGACCGTTGGAGTCGTTTCCGACGAGGTCCGACGCATCGGACTGGAACACCACGTACCGGCCGTCCGCGGAGATGTCCGGGTTCCGCGACGCGCGGTTGCCCGGACTCGAGCCGCCGGCCGCCGAGCTGACGAGCGACACCTGTCCGATGCCGTCACGGACGAACACGTCTGTTCTCCCGTTGACGTCTCCCGGCACGAGATTGCTCGCGTCCGACGAGAACGCCACCCGGCGACCGTCGCGGGAGATTGCCGGCTCGCCGGAGGGGCCGTCCGCAGCAGCACCGTCGAGGCCGACGGAGACCAGACGCCGTTCGCCCGAGACACCGTCGATGAGCACCACATCAGCGACGGCGCCGTTGACGTCCGAGGGGACGACCGTGGAGGAGGTCGTCGAGAAGGCGATGACACGGCCAGTCGTACTGAGTACGGGGTCGGCGCTCGCTCCTGACGGCAGGCCGCCGAGCGTCGCCGACACCCTCAGGGTCCGGGCGTCGATCGCCGCACCGTCGGCGGGAGCGGCGGTCACGAGCGACAGGACCACGAGCACCGACGGCCCGAACGAGCGGTACGGAACACTCATGACCCGGGGACCTCACGACCCGGCTCGGACGAGGGCTGCGAGCCCTGCGGGATGTCCGGAGAGGCGGGGGCGGCGGGGGCGGCAGGCGCGGCCGGGGCCTGCGGGCGAGGCTGCGGCCTGGGCCTCGGCCTGGGCCTTGCCGCAGGGGCGGGCGCCGGCCGGACGGGGGACGCGAGCCCAGGGGAAGGGATCGGGGTGGCGGCACCGGAGACCACCGGGGCCGAAGGTACGCCCGCCGCGCGTCGTCGCGCCGCGGCGCGACGACGCGCACGCGAGCGTCTGCTGTCGCGGAGTGCGGCGGTCCTGGCGCTCGCATTCTCGCGGGAGGCGCTGCGTTCCTGCTGAGCGATCGTCTGTTCCGCGAACCCGACCTGAGCAGGTCGCGCGGACGAGTCCCCGGCAGCAACCGGCGATGCCGCTGGCGGGTCGTCGGAGCCGCTGCCGACGACCAGGGCGCCGACGAGGCCGCCTCCTGCGAGCAGCGCCAGACCGGCCGCGAGGGCCAGACGCCGGCGTCGCGGGGCCTCAGCGGCGAGGGTGCTGCGTCGGCGATTGCGGTGGATGGCTTCCGTGTCGGGCACCACCGCGGCGGCGGACTCGGGCGCCCAGGCGCTGGAAGCGTCGACACCCGCTGAGGGCGCCGGCCGGAGCTCGCCGACACCGGGGATCACCCATGCGGACGAGTTGCTGGCCTCCGTCGGCGCATCGTGTCCTGCGGGTACCCAGGCCGACGGGTCCTCAGTGGCGGTCGTCGAAGCGTCGGGCGTCCCGCCCGGTCGCGTCCCGGCCGGGACCGCCAGCCATGGCGACGCTCCCCGACCCTGGTCCTCTTCCCCGTTCATCACGTCGAATGCAACCAGGTCTGGCGGCGGCGTGCATCAGATGCCTGCGGAGCTGCAGCGCGCGGGCCGCCCTCACGAGGCTCGAACGTACCCGCGCGCCTCCACCACGAGCTCCCGCTCGAGATGCGCCGTGGCGAGCACCGTGACCGCCAGGAACACGCCGAGCTCCAGGAGGACGACCGCTCCGGCATCCGAGGCTCCGTCCGCCGCGCGGACGGCCAGGGTCGCCGCCGCCGCCAGGAGCGCCGGGGTGAAGGCGCGGGCGCAATGGGTGAGCACGCCGAACGCCGGGAAGAGCCGGCGAAGGAACCAGAACCGGGCGAGCACGACGACCACCGTCTGCACGACGAAGCCGATCGCAAGACCCTCTAGTCCGGAGTGCAAGATCAAGGGCAGGGTCACGATGAGGAACGCGACCATCGCGAGCGCGGCGGCGATCGCCATGGGCCGGGTATCGCCGCGCGCACGGAAGATGCTGTCCCAGTTGAAGCCGAGGTGGTTCACCGCCGCCGCGACACCGAACGCCTGCAGCACCGGGACGGCCGCGCCCCAGCGCTCCTCTCCGAGCAGGAACAGCACGAGGTCGTCGGCGAAGACCGCGAGGCCGACGCCGAAGGGCGCCGCCCACAGCAGCGCGATCCGGTTGGCTTTCGTGAAGACCTCCAGCAGGACGTCGGTGCGGTCGGCGACCGCGCAGATCGCCGGGTAGAGACTGCCCGACACGATCTGGTCGACACGATCGGCGAACTGCGAGATCGACGCCGCGAGCGTCACGACCCCGGCCGCGGCGATCCCGAGGTGTGCGGTGGTGGCGGTGATGGTGCCCTGGGCGATGACGATCGCGCTTCCGGAGGCCAGGAGCAGCGGGATCGAGAACGAGGCGTAGCTGCGAAGGGTGCCGCGGTCGTACCGCAGCCTCAGCGGGTAGGGGCACGCGCGGACGCTCACGAGCGCCGACGCCCATCCGCCCGCGACTACGCCCAGCACGAGCGACCAGTACCCAGCCCCGGCCACGGCGAGGCCGATCGCGACGACGAACCCGACGAGGGGGTCCACCGACTGTAGGATCCGCTGCTTGAGGAACTGCAACCGGCGGTAGTAGATCCACAGCGGCGCCTGCAGGACCAGCGCAGGCATCACGGTGAGAAGGACGTACCCCGGCAGGATGATCTCCGACGGGGCGAACGTGATGGCGATGACCGGGATCGCCCCCATCAGGACGAGCGTGAAAAGCGCGGTGAAGAGCAGCTCGAGCGTGAACGCCTTCTGGAACGCCAGTTCCTGATCGGCTTCGTCCTGCTGGATGTACTTGTCTCCGATCCCGACCTGCTTCAGCCACAGGAGGGTGCCGAGGGAGATGATCAGCACGCCCCAGATCCCGTAGTCCTCGGGGTCGAGGAACCGGGCGAGGATCACCCCGCGAAACAGCCCGAGGGCGGCAAGCGCGACAAGGAAGACGCTGTTGATGAGTGTTCCGCGTGCGGCCACCGCGCGGAGACTGCGTCCGCGCAGGTCGAAGCGATCGGTGCGGTCGGGCGGGCTCATCGGTCCCTGCGGCCCGCCGCACGCCGGGTCTCCAGCAGTGCGCGGGCGCGATCGCGCCGCCAGCCGAACCGCACGGGCCGCAGTCGGGCACCGACGGCGAGCGCCGTGACGCGGACGTGACCGGCTGCAACAGCGGCCCCGGACAGCAGGCGGGCCCGACCCGGTCCGAGTCGCCGTACCGACCAGGCGTACGTCGCATCCTGGCTGCGCGCAAGGCGGCCGGGTCCCCAGGCCTGCGACGTCGCGGCGGCCACGTGATGGTCGACGACCGCCTCCGGGACGTAGCGCGTCTTCCATCCGGCGCGACGGATGCGCCAGCACAGGTCCAGGTCCTCCGCGTACATCCACATGGAGCGGTCGAAGCCGTCCACGGCCTCCCACGCTTCACGGCGGACGAGCAGGAACGCTCCGTGCGCCCAGTCGACCTCGCGCCCGGTCCCGGAGTCCCACGCCCCTTCTAGCACGAGCCGGCGTCGCGCCCCCGGGATGAGACGGCCCAGGCCGAAGTCGACTGCGACGACCTGCCGCATCGACGGGAACGGATGGACGCTGTGCTGCGTCGTCCCGTCGGGGGTGCGTAGGCGCGGAGCAAGCACGCCCGCCCGCGGATGGGCCTTGGCGGCGGCGAGAAGCGCGCCGAGCGCTCCGGGGTGCGGGGCGACGTCGGCGTTGGCCACGGCTACGAACGGGGAGCGGGCGTCCTGCAGCGCGACGTCGGCAGCGGTGCCGAAGCCCGGGTTGTCGGGGCGTTCGACGAGCCGCACCCACGGGTGTACGGAGCGCACGAGATCGCCGGAGCCGTCAGTCGAGCCGTTGTCGACGACGACCACGTCGGCCCGACCCGCAAGGTGCTCGGTCTCCAGCGATCGCAAGCAGGTGTCGAGCAGGTCGCGTGTGTTCCACGAGACAACGGCGACGGTGACCGGCGCGAGGGAGGAGGGGGGTCGGGACAACCACGCCATCCTCGCAGTCCTGCTCTCGGGCATACTCGCCCGGTGATCGCCATCGACGGCCGTGCCGCCGTCCGGCCGGAGCTCGGCGGCGTCGAGCGGTGGGCCCGCGAGCTGGTCCGGCGCCTCCCGGAACGCCACCCGGGCCGCTACCGGGTCCTCGCCCCGCCCGGGGTGCTCGCGCACCGCGCCGGCCACGTGTGGGAGCAGGGATGGCTGCCGCTGCGCGCGGCCCGTGACGACGCGCTGCTGTGCCCCGCCAACCTCGCGCCGCTCGGCGCGCCCCGGGTCACGGTGATCGTCCACGACGCCGCACCCCTGCGGGACCCCTCCTGGTACAGCCCGGCGTACGTCCGGGTGCAGCGCGCGCTGCTGCCGCGGATCGTCCGCGGCGCGCAGCGCGTCCTGACGGTCTCGGCCTTCTCCGCCCGAGAGCTCGAGGAGCTGCTCGGCGTCGAAGCGTCGGTCGTCCCGGGAGGCGTGGGGGAGGCGTTCGTTCCCGGGGCGGTGTCGGGGATCGAGGCGGCGGCCGCGGCGGTCGGGCTCGACCCGGCCGCGCCCTACGTCCTCACCGTCGCGAGCCGGACGACCCGCAAGAACCTCGTCGCGCTCGGGCCGGCGGCCCGCCGCCTACGCGAGGACGCGGTGGAGGTCGTCGCGGTCGGCGGGCACCGTCCGCAGTTCGCCGCGGAGTCCGCGGTCGAGGGTGTTCGGGATCTCGGCCCGGTCGCCGACGAGCATCTGCCCGCGCTGTACGCCGCCGCTCGTGCCTTCGTCCTGCCGTCCCGCTACGAGGGGCTGGGGCTGCCCTGCCTCGAGGCGATGGCCTGCGGGACACCCGTCGTCGCCGCGCGGGCCGCCGCGCTGCCCGAGACCTGCGGGGAGGCGGCGCTCCTCGTGGACCCCGATGACCACGCCGGGTTCGCCCGGGCGCTCGTGGACGCGATCGGCGACCGGGAGACCTGGGCCTCGCGCGGCCGCGCGCACGTCGCGGGTCGATCCTGGGACGTCACCGCCGACGCGGTCGACGCGGCGATCGCCGTCAGGGTGCGCTGAACCAGCTCACGCCGTCGGCGTCGACCGTCTCGACGGCGCGGCCGTCGGCCAGGAGGAGGTCGACGTGTCCGAGCACCTCGCTGAGCGTCAGCAGCGCCTGGGTCAGCGAGGCCTCGCCCCACATCGAGTCGGCGACGCCGTGGGCGGTCATCGGCCGCTCCGCGAGCAGCCGCGCCATCTTCGCGGCCCGCCGGTCGTGCAGCCGGACCCGGTCGTCGATGAGCGACTCATGGTCGGCCACCGGGGTGCCATGGCCGGGGAGGATGAGGTCGAGCTCCATCTCCTTGGTCGCACGAAGCGACGCGAGGTAGTCGACGAGCGCGTGTGGACGGTCGGTGTCGGCGGGCCGGCCCAGCGGCCGGGTCACCAGCGGGTTGGAGCTGATGTGCCCGATGAGGTGGTCGCCGCCGACCAGCAGTCCGCGCGCCTCGTCGTGGAAGACGGTGTCCGACGGACTGTGTCCGGGACGGTGCAGGACCCGCAGTGTGCGGTCCGCGAACCCGAGCGTCGCGCCGGGGGCCAGTGGCGTGGTCACCGCGCACGCCGCGCCCCAGCCGCGGAAGGCGGCGGAGACCGCGCTCAGCGCCGTGACGACCTGGTCGGGCACGCCGTGCGCCCGCATCAGGCGTTGCGTGAAGCGCTCGTCCTGCTCCGTCTCCTTGGCGTAGCCCGTCAGCCAGGGGGTGACGGCGTCGAGCGCGCAGACCTCGGCGCCCGAGCGCCGCGCGAGGACCCCCACGAGTCCCTCGTGGTCGGCGTGCTGGTGGGTGATGACGATCCGCTGAAGGTCCTCGATCCGGCGGCCGAGCGCCGCGAGCGCCTGCTCGAGCTCGTCCAGCGCGCGTCCGGAGTTCGGTCCGGAGTCCACGAGGGTCAGCGGGTCGTCCTCGATCAGGAACGCGTTGACGCGTCCGACAGCGAACGGGGTGGGGATGCTCAGGGGATGGATACCGGCAGCGCGCGCCGCCGCCCACGGGTCGGTCGGGTCGGTCACGCGCGGATGACGCCGAGCACCTCGTCGCGCCTGGCCTCCATATCGGCGTGCGAGACGAGCGATTCCAGGCACAGGCGCAGGAGCGGCTCAGTGTTGGACATGCGCACGTTGAAGTGCCAGTCGTCGAAGGCGACGGAGACCCCGTCGACGTGCGTGACCTTCGCGCCGGGCATCGAGCCGTAGAGCTCCTCGATCTCCCTGGCCTTGGCCGGGCCGTCGGCGACGGTCGAGTTGACCTCGCCGGAGATGAAGTACTTCGCGCGGTACGGCGCGAGCAACTCGCTGAGCTTCTTGCCCTCGACCGACAGTTTCTCGAGGATCAGCAGCGCCGGGATGGTGCCCGCGTCGGCGCAGTAGAAGTCGCGGAAGTAGTAATGCCCGGAGACCTCCCCGCCGAACAGGGATCCCTCGCGCTGCATCCGCGTCTTGAAGAACGCGTGCCCGACCCGGTTGATGTGCGGCGTGCCGCCTGCGGCGAGCACGGTGTCGGCGACGGCGTACGAGGCACGGGCGTCGTAGAGGATCGCCTCGCCCGGCGATTTCGCCAGGAGGTGCTCGGCGAGGATCGCGGTGAGGAAGTCGCCGTCGACGAACTCGCCGGCGTCGTCGATGAAGAAGCACCGGTCGGCGTCGCCGTCCCAGGCGATGCCGAGGTCGGCGCCGGTCTCCCGGACCTTGTCGATGATGAACTGCCGGTTCTCGGGCAGGAGCGGGTTGGGCTCGTGGTCGGGGAAGGTGCCGTCGGGCGTCCAGTACGTCTCGATGACCTCGATGGGCAGGCGGTCGAACACCGGGCCGACCATGGGGCCTGCCATGCCGTTGCCGCCGTCGACGACGACCTTCAGCGGTCCGACGCTGCCCGGATCGATGAACGAGAGCGCCTTGTCGAAGAACTCGTCGTACAGGTCGACCTCTTCGACGGAGCCGCCGCCCGGTGCGTCGCCCAGTCCGTCCTCGATGAGGCGCCGGATGTCCTGGATGCCCTCGTCGCCGCTCAGCGCGATCGCGCCCCGTTTGACCAGCTTCGCGCCCGTGTACGCCTTCGGGTTGTGGGAAGCGGTGCACATGAGCCCGCCGTCGAGGTCCCGCGATCCCACGAGGTGGTAGAGCATCTCGGTGCCGACCTGCCCGGCGTCCACGACCGTCGCGCCCTCGGACGTCATGCCGTCGCGGTAGCGGCCGGTCAGCTCGGGCGCCGTCAGGCGCATGTCACGGCCGAGACCCAGACGGACGTCGGAGACGGCCTTGCCCTCGAGACCTGCGATGACTCGGGCGAACGCCCGACCGATCGACTCGGCGACGTCACCGGTGATCTGATCGCCATAGAGGCCGCGAACGTCGTAGGCCTTGAAGATCTCGGGGGGCACGCTCATGGGCTGATCCTATGGACCCACAACGACGGACGGCCGCCGAGGCGGCCGTCCGGAAGCGAGGGGTCGTCCGCCCCTAGTGGTCGCGCGCCGCGCGACCCCGCAGACGTCGGCCGGCCGTGGTGAACCACAGGACGATGCCACCGGCGAGCGTGAGGAGCAACGCCACCGAGACTGCTGACGCCCCTCCGCCGGCGTCCGCCGGGGTGCCGACGGCCGACGCGCTGTCCGGGTCGACCTCGTCGCTCGTCGTCCCTTGACCGAGCATGATCTGCCCGAGCCGCAGCTTCCCGCCGTCGGTGTCGATGTCGTCGACCGCCGGAACCTTCATGGCCTTGTAGTCCTTCGCGAAGCTCGGCTTGGTGTCGCTGAGCTCGACGTAGGCGACAGGGATGCCCGTGGACTCCAGGCCCTCGGCGACGCCACGGTGGAACTCCACGATGTCGTCGCTGATGTCTGGCTCGCGCGTGAGCACAGCGCGGATGACCGGGATGAAGGCCGTGTCGCGACCGAACACCACCGGGAAGGCGGCGCGCGACGCATCGGTCACGTTGACCAGCTGCGCGCCGAACGCCTTGCCGATGGCGCGAGGGCCGGCGTCGGTGAGCGCCTTGGCCTCGGGAGACTTCAGGAAGGCCGCGAGGGACCTCTTGGTGGCCTCGCCGAGGAACATCGTCTGCAGGCCGGCACGGCGGAGCCCCTCCTCGATGCCATCCTCGAGCTCGTCGGATGCGCGACCGAACTGCAGTATCGCGACACGGTTGCCCGGGAAGCCCGAGTCACCGTCCGCCGGAGAGCTGCCGGGCCGGCCAGCGGATCCCGATGGGTTGGACTTGGACTTGGGCTTGGGCTTGGTCGACGACCCGCCCTTCTTCTCGCCATCCACGTCTGCCTGATCGGCGTCGTCGTTGCCGTCCCCGCCCGTCGTCGCATCCGGGACGGGTGTGGCCGTCGGCGCCGCGTCGGGGAGACCGGCGCCTTCGACCGGGGTCGGGGTCGTGGCGGTCGGCGTCGTCTCGACACCGGTGTCCGGCGTGTACTGATCGCCGCCCGCGCCCTGTCCGAACGCGACAGCGCTGAGCGAGAAACCCCCGACCAGTAGCGCCAGCGAAACAGCCATCAACTTCCTCATGCGTCCACCCTCGTACCCGTTGTAGGCCGGACCCCTGCCCCGCCTAGGACCCACTGAACGGTACCGGGAAACCCGGCGGATCGCGAACGGCGGCTCAAGTGGTGCAGCGAGCGTGGACGACGGGCCTGGCCGCGAAGGCCGTTAGCCCCCCGAACCGAAGCCTGGAGGCAGGGCTGCGCGGGGGTTCAGGGCGAGAGCCCGGCCCATCGCTCTTGCGGCGGCCTCACGGCGCCCGAGACGGCGCAGGAGGATCGCGCGGTCGTAGTGCACGGTCCAGTCCTCGGGAGCAAAGCGGGCCGCCCGCGACATCTCGCGCTCCGCGTCGGCCAACTCGCCGAGCCGCAGTTGTGCGAGCGAGACGGTCCGCGCAGCACGCGCACGGACGGTGGAGCCGTCTGCGGCTCGCGCGAGTCGAGCTGCGTCGTTGCCCTCGCCCCGGGCCAGAGCGGCGTTGGCGTCTTCGAGCCGCGCCTCCTGCCGCTGGACCGTGCCGAGCCAGACGGCGCCCGCCAGCAGCGGGACGGCGATCGCGAGACGCGCGGCGAACGGGAGGGAGCCGGCTGCCATGGTGCGGATCGTACTCTGCGGTCCCTCGTACGGGCGGGAGGCGCTCGGACCGGGAAGGCGACGGTCACGTAGGGTCGGCGAATGAGCGGATCGCGGGACCAGGTAGCCGAGCGCTGGCGTCCGGGCGCGGCCGCCCACTCCTGGGAGGCGTCGGTCGCTCCGGTCGCTCTCTGCGTCGCGACCGCCGGGCTGGTGGCGCTCGCCTCCCTGCGCTCTGGTGGGTACTTCCCCGCGGACGTGCTGCTGATCGGGCTGCTCGCGCTCGCCGCCTCCGGCGTCTTCGTGCTCTTCGCGGGGCGGGTGGCCGTGCCGCCGCGGCCGGCGGTCGCGACGCTCGGGGCGCTCGTGGCCCTCGCCGGGTGGAGCGGCGTCTCCGCCAGCTGGTCGCCCGACCCGGCCGGGGCGGAGCTGGCGATGCTGCGCGACCTGGCCTACGCTGCCGTCGTCCTCACCGCGATCCTGGCCGCCGGAACGGGCCGCTACGCGGTGCTGCTCCTGCGCCTCGTCGTCGTGGTCCTCGCCGGAGTCTGCGTCCTCGCCCTCCTCAGCCGGCTCCAGCCGTTGATGATCGAGACCGACCCTGGACTGCTCGTCTTCGCGCAGGGTCGACTCTCGTACCCGATCAGCTACTGGAACGGCCTGGGCGCGGTCGCCGCCATGACGCTGCTCGCGTGCGTCGCCCTCGCCGCCGACCACACCGGTGGCGGTCTCGGTCGGGCGGCAGCCGCCGCCGCGGCGACGGTCGCGACGGTGACGCTGTACCTCACCCTGTCCCGGGCGTCGATCGTGGCTGCCGGTATCGGGCTCGCCGTCGTGCTGGCGCTGTCGCCGTGGCGTGCGCGGATCGTGGTGTCGGTGGGCATCGCAACCGGCTGCGCAGCGATCGGCATCCTCGTGCTGCGCAGCACGCCGGTGCTCATCGACCAGCCTGGTGCCATCGCGGATCAATCGCGGGAGGGCGGTCGAGCGCTCATGGCGCTGGGCGCGCTCGCGCTCGCCGCTGCGGGCCTGCAATACGTGGTCGCCCGGGCCGAGAGCCGGCGCCGCCGGCACCCGACCCGCCGCGCGCCCGGCCCTCAGCGCCTGGTGGCTGCCCGGTCTGTCACGCCGGTGGCGTGGACGGCCGCACTCGCGATGGTCGGCCTGTTCGTCGTGGGCTACGGCGCAGTGGGGGATCGCCTGGAGGGCCGGGCGGCCGACGGCGTCGTCGGGGCCCGGTCGTTCATCGACCGCCAGTACGACGCGTTCCTGGACCCGGTCCAGGCGCCGTCAACGGGGCAGGAGCGGCTGCAACAGGTCCGGTCGAGCCGGTCGGACTCGTTTCGCGTGGCGCGGGAAGCGTTCTCCGGGGCGCCGCTGGTCGGTGTAGGCGCGGCCGGATACCGGGCCACCTGGTATCAGGAGCGGGAGATCGACGAGGCCATCCGCAATGCGCACTCGCTCGAGCTCGAGACGCTGGCGGAGCTGGGCCTCGTCGGCGGCGTCTTCCTCGCCGTCCTGCTCGGAGCGCTGCTCACGGGCCTGCGCGCCCTCCGTGTGCGAACGCGTGGGCTGACCCGCTCCCAGGCCGCTGCGGCCGGCGGCGTCGTCGTGGTCTGGATCGTGCATTCGGCTCTGGACTGGGACTGGCAGCTCGCCGCGGTGACGTTGCCGGCCCTCGTTTGCGCCGTCGTCCTGCACAGTTCGCTCCCGCGCGCACCGGCCGCCTGATCGCCTGCCCCGTCGGCGAGCGTCGCTCACTCGTCAGGCGTTTACTACGCTGGCCAGCGGTGCAACCGCCCGCCCGCTGCTCGGGGCCCGCCGACCCGCTGCTATCTTCGCCCGCCTCACGCGCCTTGACACGGATCTGAACCCATGCACGATGCACCCACCTCGATCACGATTCCGGCGCTCTTCGCGCTGCTGCGCCGCAACGCCGCGCTCCTGATCTTCACCATCGGACTCGCGGCCGGCACGTCGGTCGGGCTGTCGGCCGCGACCGACCCGGTCTACGAGTCGCGCTCGGCGGTCGCCTTCAGCGACGACTCGGGTGACCTTCAGGCCCTGGGGATCCCGGCATCCCCCGAATTCCAGCCCGACAAGCAGGCCGCGGCGCAGGCCGAGCGGATCACGCGTCCCGACGTCATCGACCGGGTCCGCAAGAACCTGCGGATCGACCTCCCGGTCTCCGAGATCCAGGACGCGATAAGCACCCAGGTCGAGCCGGCTAGCAACCTCGTGTCGATCACCGCCGAGGCGTCCACCGGCGAGCTCGCAGCGCGCCTGGCCAACGGCTTCGCCGTCGTCGTGCGCGACGACGCGACCCGCAGTGCGAAGAGGCGCTACCGCGACGTCGCCGCCTCGTCCGAGCGTCGTGCGGAGCGTCTGCGTGGTGACCGCAACGCCGCGCGCCGGGCGATCTTCGAGGACCAAGCGGCGCGCCTGCTCGCGCTGGCGAACTTCGCGGCCCCGGTCGACGTGGTGCGCGACGCCGAGGTGGCATCCAGCCCGTCGTCGCCCAAGCCGGTGCGCAACGCCGTCCTCGCCGCACTCCTGGGCGCGATCCTCGGCACCGGAATGGTCTTCCTGCGCCAGTCGTTCGATCGGCGCCTGCGGGAGCCGGCCGACGTCCAGGAGCACCTCGACCTGCCGGTCTACGGCTTCCTGGCGACCTCGACGCTCGGGAGGACGCCGCTGGTCACCGGCAAGTCCCGGGCTAGTGACGAGGACGTCGAGGCGTTCCGCATCCTCCGGACGAATGTCGCCTTCATCGACGTCGAGGGCGATGTACGAACCATCCTGGTGACCAGCCCGCTGCCCGAGGAGGGCAAGTCCACGACCGCGGCCGGCCTCGCCTGGGCCGAGGCGCTCACCGGGCGCCGGACGCTGCTGGTCGACTGCGACCTCCGCCGGCCGACCGTGGCCGATCGTCTGGGGATCGATCCCGCTCCCGGCCTGTCGGACTTCCTCATGGGCGAGGTCGGCCCCACGGAGATCCTCCGCACGGTCTCGGTCGCCCCCGGCGCCGACAGCGGAGCGTCCCAGGTCGTCGTCATCCCGGCGGGGCGCCCGGTCGTGAACCACGCCGAGCTGCTGGAGTCGCCGCGCTTCGGCCAGTTCCTCAAGGAGGTCAGCGAGGTCTACGACCGCATCGTGCTCGACAGCGCCCCGCTGCTCCCGGTCAGCGACACGCTGGCCCTCTTGCCGCAGGTCGACGCGGTGCTCCTGTGCTTGCGGCTCGGACAGACGAGCCGCGACGACGCGCAGGCCGCACGAGCAGCGCTCGACCACTTTCCGACGAAGCCGGTCGGCCTCGTGCTGACGGCGGCGGACAAGAGCCAGAGCCCGTACTACGTCGGCTCGTACGCCTACACGCAGCCGGCGGCGCAGAAGGCTGGGTGATCGGAGTGCATGCCGCGCGGACGCCGCGGCTCGGGCGACCGCCCGCGACCCTGGGAACCGCGGCAGGCGTCTGCGCCGCCGCGCTCCTCGCGGCCGGAAGCGTCGCGGTCTCGGGAGACGCACCCGTGTTCGCCGTGGCGCTCGTCGCCGGCCTCCTGGTGACGGTCGTTGCCGTCCTGCGGCCGCTGTGGGTCGTGGCCGCCGGCGTACTGGCCATCCCGCTGGAGGGCTTCTTCCCGGGCCTCATCGGTCCCTCGCAGGGACTTCTCGGGCTCGCCGCAGTCGGCTGGCTGGTCGGTTGGGGTTCGACCCGCCCGCTCACGATCCCGCGACATCCGGTGCTGGTCGGCTTTGCGATTCTCGTGGTCGCGAACGCGGCCGGGCTCCTGTTCGCCCCGGAGCCCTTCGTGGTCGTACGGCAGGTGATCACCTGGGGCACGCTCCTGATCATCGCGTTCGCCGTCGCCCACTCGGCCGGCCTGCGGGAGGTCCGTGCGCTCCTCCTGGCCTTCGCGGGGTGCGGGGGTATCGCCGGTATCGCGGCCATCATCGACCCGCAGCCACTGACCTCCGTGGTGTTCACGGGAGGCGACGTCAGCCGCGCGACGGGTGGCCTGGGCTCCCCGAACGCCCTCGGCATGCTGCTCGTGCTCGCCCTCCCCGTCCAGGCGGTCTTCGCGATCCGCGGGACCCCGATCGAGCGGGTCATCGGGGCCGGGGCCGGTGTCCTGGCGATGATGGGCATGACGCTCGCGGTGTCGCGCGGCGCGTTCATCGGCCTGGGCGTGGCGCTGCTCGTCCTCGCGCTCTGGCCGCCGTTCCGGAAGGCGGCGGTCCTCGCCGCCCCGCTCGTCGTGCTGCTCGCGATGGTCGGGAACAACCCGGAGTCCAAGGTCTTCGACACCAGCCGCGTGATCAACCGGCTCACGGAGGTCAAGACCACCGGACCGAACAACTCCCGCCTGGTGCTCTGGGAGGCCGCCCCGGAGATGATCGCCGACCGGCCGATCTTCGGGCTCGGCGGGCTGGAGTACGGGTACTACACGGCGTCCTACGGGATCCCGTCCACCGAGGGCATCGCACCCCACCCGCACAACCTGCTCCTCACGATCGTCGTCGAGTCGGGCCTTGTGGGGCTGACCGGGCTGCTGATGATGTTCGGCGGGCTGGCCGCGGGGCTGCGGCGCGTGACGCGGACGGCGACCGGGATGGAGGTCGGCCTCGCCTACGGGCTCCTCGCCTCATTCGCCGGGTTCTTCGTGAGCGGGATCCTCGACTACGCGCTGGGCGCTGCGCCGATCGCGGCGGCGTTCTTCGTTCCGGTGGGATGCGCCGTCGCGCTGATCCTCAGATCGCGCTCGACGCCGGCTCCTCGCTCGCCGGCTTGAGAAAGATCACGTCGGTCTTCTCGGCCGGCGGAGAGTGCAGGTCCGTGGGCGGCAGGACGCGGTCGCGCGCGTACTCCGATCCGTCGTAGCTGTTCTCGACCGCCAGCATTCGCGTGAACCCTGCGGCGCGCATCGCGTGGACGAGCTGTTCGGGCGTCTGGCCGCGCTCCAGGAGATCCTCAGGAGTGACCTCGACGAGCGCCGCCGACCCGCTCGGCATCGCCTCGAGGACCGGGCGAAGGCCATGCAGCGCGCGCAGATCGTCACCCTCGGTGTCGACCTTGACGAGCCGGACCGACCCCCAGGTCGCCGGAGCGATGACGTCCGCCGCCCGCACCTGTGACACGACCCCCTCCGACTCGCGGTCCGCGCCCGGCTGGGTCGAGGAGCGGCCGAGGTTCTCCGGATCCGCCCGGAAGATCTCGGTCTCGCCGTCCGTGTCTGCCGCAATCACCGGGACGATCCGGACCGCGGTCGCGCCGTTGAGCGCGATGTTCTCCTTGAGCTGCCGCACGATCGACGGGACCGGCTCGAAGGCGATCACCTCGCCGCTCGGGCCCACGCAGCGGGCAGCCAACAGGGAGAAGTACCCGACGTTCGCGCCGATGTCGATCACCGTGTCGCCCTCGCGAAGGTGGTCGGTCACCCACGCAGTGATGCTCGGCTCCCACACGCCGTAGAGGTAGACGTTGCGCTGCAAGAGGTCGGCGGTGGACCCCGACATCCGGAACCCCGTACGGGTCGCCGCGTCCGTGTAGTCGACAGGATGGACCCGCAGGACCTCGGCGTGGAAGGTCAGCAGGCGCTCGCGCAGCCGGCGTCCCGGCAGGCCGCGGCTGACCGCCGGTGGGAGGCGCCGAAAGGCTTCGATGATCCGACGCTTTGCCCAGTCCGCCGCACGCATGGGGCGCGACGGTAGCAGCAGCGTCGCGCGGCGGATCCCGTCATGTCGGGTCGCCCAGCAGCTACGGTCCGGCCGTGCAGCTCGTGATCGCCGCCCACGGCCGTGGTGAGGATCCGGCCACGTGGTCCGGGATTCCGCTGCGGCTCGGCGAAGCGCTGGAAGAGCTGGGTCATGAGGTCGTCCACGTCAGCGCCGACCCCCCGCGCCCGGTACTCCGCGCCGCGGTGGCCGGGGTGCGGCTGGCAGGCGTGCGCCAGCCGGGGGCCAGCCACGGGCCGCAGCTCGCGGCCTTGCGCTCGCGGGTGGTGAGCGCCCGCATGCGTCGGCAGGCCCACGACCTCGTCCTGCAGCTGGACACCGGATTCCGTCTCCCAGCGGGCACGCGATACGCGACGTTCCACGACATGACGGTCGCGCAGGGCGCCGCCGTCGGCTGGTCGGACCCCGCGCTGATGAGCCGGCGACCGCGTGCGGCCTGGGTGGAACGGGACCGGGCGATCTGCCGCGCGGCCGTCGCCTGCTGCGCCGCCTCGACCTGGGCGGCGGACTCGATCGCCACCGACTACGGCGTGGACGCCGGGCGGGTGCACACCGTCGGCTTCGGACGCAACGTGAGCCCGGTGGCCGGGCTGTCGCGGAACTGGTCGACCCCGCGCTTCCTCTTCGTGGGCCGGGAGTGGGACCGTAAGAACGGGGCCGCCGTGGTACGCGCGTTCGCCCGGCTGCGTCAGGAACAGCCGCAGGCGCAGCTGGTGCTCGTCGGCGACCACCCGGCCGTGACCGCGGACGGGGTCGTGGACCTCGGGCACCTGCGCCCCGGCGACGCCGCCGACGGCGCGAGACTCGCCGCGGCCTACGCGGACGCGACCTGCTTCGTGCTGCCATCGGTGATGGAGCCGTTCGGGATCGCGTACCTCGAGGCGGGGGCGGCGGGGCTGCCGAGCATCGGGACGTCGGTCGGAGGGGCAGCGTCGGCCGTCGGCGACGGCGGGGTGCTGGTGGACCCTGGCGACGACGAGGCTCTTCTGACGGCACTCCGGCGTCTGTCCGACCCCGGCCTGGCGCAGGAGCTCGGGGCGCGCGCACGAGCGCACAGCGACCGCTACACGTGGTCGGCGGTGGCCGGCCGCATCATGTCCGCATGCGTCGGGTACTCCCGCTAGCCTGGCCGACCGTGCCCGATGGCGACATCCCACCGCACCCGGGTCCGGTAGGACGGACCGACGACGAGCTCCATGCGCTGGCGGCGGGTCTCGAGATCGAGGTCTGGACGCCAGGATCGGAGTCCGGGCACCGCTGGAGGTCGATCCGCCGCTCGGCGCGCGAGAGCGTCTCCGGTCGGCTTCCCCCGCGCTACGCGACCGACACCTGGCACGTGCCGTTCGAGCCGCGCCTGCACGAGGCCCTGCAGCCAGGAGTGAGGGTGCTCGACGTCGGCGCCGGTGCGCGGCCGATGGTCGCGCCGCACGACCGCCCCGAGGGCTGCACGTACGTGGGTCTGGACGTCGACGGGGACGAGCTCGCGAAAGCCCCTCCGGGCAGCTACGACCGGATCGTCGTCGGCGACGTCTGCACGCTCCACGACGATCTCGTCGACAGCTTCGATCTCGTGCTGACCTGGCTGACCATGGAGCACGTCCGGCCCGTGCCGACGGCCCTGCACAACCTCAGCCGCTACCAGCGTCCCGGCGGCCGGTTCCTCGCCTACCTGGCCGGGGGGCGGTCGCTGCACGCGGTCTTGAACCGGTTGTTGCCGAACCGCGTGGCCAAGACGGGGCTGCAGCGCCTGCTCGGCCGCGTGCCCGAGACGGTGTTCCCCGCGCACTACGACCACTGCACCTACGACGACCTCCGGCGCATCGCCGACGTGTCGTGGACCACCGCCCGTGTCGAGCCGCTGTTCACCGGTGGCTGGTACTTCTCGTTCTCCCCGCTGCTGCGGGCGCCGTACCTCGCCTACGAGGAGTGGGCGTACACCGGCGACCACCGGAACCTGGCGACGTACTACCTCATCGACGCGATCCGCTGAAAGCGTGCTGTGACCTCCGCCGGGAGCGACTCTGCCGCACGGGTCGCGCGCAACACCGTCCTGCAGGCAGGGGCCGACGCGGTCGGGAAGCTCGGCACGATCGTGCTCTACGCGGTGATGGCGCGCGAGGCCGGCATCGCGGCCTTCGGCGACTTCACCACGGCCGCGTCGCTCGCGATCCTGATGATGGTCGCCGCCTTCGGCATGGACTACCGCATCACGCGGCTCATCGCCCGGGGGGAGGACGGGCTCGGTGCTGCGTTCTGGAGCGCGATCGTCCTGAAGCTCGCCCTCGGGCTGGTGCTCCTCGGAGCGCTCGTCGGCGTGGCGATCCTCGGCCCGTACAGCGACCGTGTCGTCCTCGCCACCCTCCTGCTCGGACTGGCGATCCTCGCGGAGCTGGCCATGCTGACCCCGCACGCGGTGTTCCGCGGGCTGGAGCGCCTCGCCCCGGTGGCCGTCGCGCTGCTGATCTACCGGGGGCTGCTGTCAGTCGTCGGCGTCGTCCTGCTGCTGACCGGCGCGTCGATCACGGCGGTGGCGGGCGGCTGGCTGGCCTGCTCGTTGCTGGCCCTGGCGTACAGCGCCGCCCGCCTGGTGCGGGAGGACCTGCACGTGCCGTGGAGCGTCAGCCTGCGGAGTCTCCGCGAGGTCGGGCTGGACTCCTTCGCGCTCGGACTGGCCGGGGTCCTCGGCGCGGTTCTGGCCCGGGTCGACATCGTGCTCATCGGACTCTTGCGGGACAGCGAGGCGGTCGCGCTGTACGGCGCGGCCTACCGTCTGACGGAGAGCGCGCAGTTTCTGACGACGGCCCTTGCGCTGTCGAGCTTCCCGGCGCTGGCGCGCCTGAGCCGCACCAGCGTGCCGTCGGTCGCCGACGCCACCGGCTTCGCGATCAAGATCGTGCTCCTGGTGACGTTGCCGCTCGGGCTGGCGTTCGTCTTGTGGGCCGAGCCGCTGATGAACGCGTTCTACGGGTCCGCGTTCTCGTCCGGGGATACGACACTGCGGCTCCTCGCGCCGATCGTGGTCCTTGCCGGAGTCGTCGGCCTCATCAACTTCGTCCTCAGCGCGCAGCAGCGTCAACGCCCGATCCTTCTCGCCCTCGGCGTCGGCACGGTCGTGAACATCGGGGCGAACCTGCTGCTCATCCCCCGTCACGGACCGGACGGTGCGGCGGTGGCGATGCTCGCGACCGCCGCGGTGATGAGCGTGACCCTGCTCGTCCCGACGATCGGGGTGACCGGGCCGATCGAGCTCGGCCGGGTCGTCGCCGCACCGGTCATGGCGACGTTGGCCGCCGCGGGGACGGCGGCCGCCACGGGGACCGGTCCGCTCTCCGCTCTCGCGCTGCTCTTGGTGTTCCCGCTGGCGTTCGTGGTGGTCGAGCGTGCGCTGCATCCGCGGGACCTGGAGCGGATCCTGCAGATCGTCCGGCGTCGTACCGCCGGGCCCAACAGGTAGTCTCGCGCACCGCATGCACGACTCGGGGAACCCGCCGGAGCCGGCCACGCACGGCCTGCTCGACCTGATCCGCTCGGACTACGAGATGCATTGCGACATGGCTGCCGAGAGTCCGCGGACTCGGCTGGTCAAGGCTCCCGTTCGTCTGCTGCTCAACACCTCGCTACGCGCTCAGATCCTTGTCCGGCTGACGTGCGCGGCGCCGCGGAACCTGCATTGGCTGTTCCGCTCCCTGCTCAATGCGCTGCACTCCAGCGAGGTCGTCCACGGGGCCCGTATCGGCCCCCGCCTGCACCTGCCGCATCCGTACGGCATCGGCATCGGCGGACAGGTCGTCATCGGCAGCGGGGTGACGATCTGCCAGAACGTCACCCTCGGTTCGGACATGGGCGCCCGTGGACAGCCGCGGCTGGGGGACCACGTCGTCGTGCTGGCAGGGGCCGTCGCCGTGGGGCCGATCACGATCGGTGACGGTGCGGTCCTTGGAGCCAACGTGGTCCTCGAGGAGGATCTCGTCGCCGGAGGCCTCTGCGCCCCCGCAAAGCCCCGTATCGTCAATCGCCGCATCAACTGGCCGAGTTACCCCGTGGCCGGCCGCGATCCCAAGGCCTCGTGAGGACGATGACCCACGCACCGGCAGACCACTACGACCGCGTGACCGCCGCCTGGCGGTATCTCCTGGGCGAAGAACTCCACTACGGCGTGTTCGCGGACGGCGAGACGGAGCTCTCGGCGGCCACCGGGGAGCTGACGCGCCTGATGATCGAGGGCATGGCGCCCGACGCGGGCCACACCGTGTTGGACGTCGGGTGCGGGACCGGCGCACCCGCGTGCCGGCTGGCTGCGGAGCTCGGCGTCCGCGTGACCGGGATCACCACCAGCCCTGAGGGCATCGCGGCGGCCCGCCGGCGTGCCGCCGCCGCCGACCTCGGGTCGCACGTCTCGTTCGAGCTGCGCGACGGGATGGACAACGGTTTCCCCGACGGGTCGTTCGACCGGGTATGGGTCCTGGAGAGCTCGCACCTGATGCGGCGGCGCGACCGCCTCATCGCTGAGTGCGCCCGCGTCCTGCGCCCAGGCGGGCGGGTCGTCCTCTGCGACATCGTCCGGCGCCGCGAGCTGGACCTCGCTGAGGTCCGGCGTCTGCGCGAACCCCTCGAGCTGTTGCGGACGGTCTTCGGCGACGCGCGGATGGAGCCGCTTTCCGCGTACGCCCGAATGCTCGGCGAGCAAGGCCTCGAGGTCGAGCAGGAGCTCGATCTGACCGCCGCCACGCGTCCGACGTTCGGCGCCTGGCGGGAGAACGCGTCGCGCCACGCGGCCGAGGTCACGGGGCTCATCGGCCAGGACGGCCTGGAGGCGTTCGTCGCATCGTGCGACGTGCTCGAGGGGTTCTGGGACGACGGGACGCTCGGGTACGGCCTCGTGGCTGCAGCGGCCAGCCGCTGAGCGCCTCGCGGTGCCGTCGCTGCTCTCGATCCTCCCGTCTGACCTGGCACGGACCCGCGGGGGTGCCGAGCGCTACGCGTTCGAGTTCCACCGGGCGTTGACCGGTGTCCTGCCGAGCTGGGAGGTGCGGGCGGTCGTCGCTGACAGTGCCGCCGCCCGCTCCCACGTCCCGAGCGGGTGGACGGCCGTCGGTGGAGGCCGCGCTCGCCACCTGTCGGCTGGGGACGCGATCGGGATGCCGACGGCCCTTCGCGAGCTGATCCGGGGACCTGACGTGATCCTCTGCCACCAATGGCGGACCCGCGCGACGGCGGTGCTGCGGCTCGCCACGCCGGCCCGCCGCGGCACCGCGTTGGTCTCGATGGATCACGGGGCGGGGACGCGTTACGGCTACGGTCTGTCGTGGCTGCCGCTCCCGCAGGCGGACGTCGGCGCGCACCAGAGCGCGTTCGAGTCGTCGGTCTCACCGGTTAGAGCCAGGCGGAACGTGCTGGTGCGTGGGGGGGTGGACGATCGTCTCTTCGTGGCCGGGGACCTCGCGCGTGAGCGCGGCACCGACTTCCTGCTGGTCGGGAGGTTCGTCCCGTACAAGGGGCAGCTCCAGTTCCTGGAAGCCCTGCCGGCCGGGGCGACAGCGTCGCTGATCGGTCCGTCGGACTCGGTCGACCCCGCCTACCAGGCGCGGGTTCGTGACGCGGCGGCCGCCCGCAGGGTGTCGATCCGCCACGACGTCAGCGACGCGGAGCTGGTCGCGGCGTACCAGGACGCCCGGTATACGGTGCAGGTCCCGGTCGACGTGCGCCGGTACGCAGGCGCCGCCCCGCCTGAGCTGCTCGGGCTGACCATGCTCGAGGCGATGGCGTGCGGCAGCGTGCCGATCTGCCCCTCCACGGGCGCCTCCGCGGAGTTCGTGCGCGACGGCGAGACCGGAGTGACCTACGAGGCGGGCGACGTCATCGCGCTGCGTGCGGCGCTCGGTCGCGCGCATGCCGGCGGCCCCTCCGCAGAGCTGCGCGGGGGTGTCCTGGCAGAGGCGACCCGTTGGACGTGGACCGCGGCCGCAGAGGAGCTGGTCGGCGCCCTGGGGATCGAGCAGCCGTAGCGTCTCGCGGGGTGCGGCTCAGCGCTTGCGGGTGGGGCAGCGACGGACCGTCAGGCGGTGCCGCTCGCTCTCCGCCCCCTGGGCGTCGTAGGCGACCACGGTGGTGTGCCCGGCGCGGCGCGGGATGGGGAGCCGCACGGCGCCCGGCACCTCGAGCGGCCCGGCGCCGTCCGGGTCGGTCACCGGCCGCGGCTTGCCACGCGGGAGCGTCACCTCAACCCTCGAGATCGGCTCGGCGGCGCCCCCGGACCCGTAGCGGAGCGTGAACCTTCGACTGGCGCAGCTGCGCTTGGTCACCCGCGGCGCGAAGGGCTGGGGACGGCGAAAGTCGGGCCGGACGAGCCGCGGCAGGTCGGGCCGGCCGCACACCGTCATGCCGACCGGTGGACGCTCCAGGACCGCGGTGATCGCGGCGACCAGCGCGGCCCCTGACGGCTTGAGCCCGGCGTCCCCCCGGTTTGCGAGGCCGAGCCAGGCCGCGCCGTCGAGCGCCGAGTCCTCCGAGCTGACCCACGCGAACGGCTCGACCGACGCTATGCCGCAGTCGGCAGCGGCCAGCAGCTCCACCAGGCGGGTGAGGCGGGCGCTGCGTTCCTGCTCGGTGATCGCGGACAGGTCGGTCAGCGGGACGAGCCCGCGGGTGGTCCAGCCGGTCTCGTTGAGATCGAGGAGGACGTCACGCGCCCCCAACTCGTCGAGGACCGCCCGCGCTGTGCGAAGTTGCTCGAGCACCTGCTCGGGCGTCTGTCGGTAGATCGTCAGGCCGACCGCATCGATGTTACCGCGGAGGTCCGGACGGGCGGCGAACATCGCCCGGAGGTACGACGCGGCGTTGCCGTCGCCGCTCGGGGCGGAGTGCACGAGCCCCCCGACGGCCACCCGCGCGGAGGGGTCGACGCGGTGGATCGCCTCGCGCGTCGCGAGGTAGATGTTGGCGAACTCCTTCGGGTCGATCGCCAGCGCCGATCCGGGCAGGTTCGGCTCGTTCCACACCTGGAACGTCGTCATCGGCACGTACGGCAGTTCCGGCCGCAAGCGCCAGAACTCACCGTCGCGGCCGTAGCGCCGCGCGATCGCCGCCGCGTACGTCGCGAACGGACCCGCCCTCGGTGTGCCGCCGGTCGTCCCGGGAACCTGGCCGGCCCAGATCGTCGAGAATCCCAGCAGCGCGTCCCATCGCAGACCGTTGCGCGCGAGGTGTGCGGCGATCGCGTCCGGGCGTGTCCAGTCGTAGCTGTGCGCCCCGGTGCGCGGGTCGGGGGCCAGCGGCTCGATCTGGTCCCAGAACGGGATGGCGCGAACCGTCGTCAGCGGGGTCCGCCCGATCGCCGCCGCGTGCACGGCGGTCGGCAGCAGGTTCATGCCGTCCGGCCAGAGCACACCGCCATTGATGCCGAACGGCGCCCGGGGCGGTGCGTTCTGGGCCGCGGCGGGCAGGGCGGCAGCGAACACCCACGCGGTGAGCGCGACGACGAAGAGGCAGCGGCCACCGCGGTACACCTGCACGGCGAGCATGCTACCCGGCTGCCGCACCCGTGTCAGGAATCTGGCGGGTCGGGGAGGGCCGGGGCGGAGCGCGGTGTCTAGACTCCGCGCCGTGGCCGGACCGGACGCTGCTCGACCCGACGACTCCTCCGACGGGCACCAAAACGGCGACCCGGACCCGGTCCGGGTGGCGTTCGTCTCGTCCCATGCGCAGCTCGGCGGCGGCGAGAGCTACCTGCGCTCGATCGTGGAAGGGGTCGGTGCCTCCTGGACCTCCGCCCTCGTGTCGCTCCACGACGGACCGTTCGTCGCTCGCCTGCGAGAGGGAGGTCACGATGTGGCGGTGCTGCCCTCGCGCGGCCGCTGGAGCATCCCGTCGGCGGCGCGACGGCTGCGGCGGCACCTCCGTGACACCCGCACGGAGGTCATCCATGCCAACGGGATCAAGGCCGCGCTGGTCAGCGTGCTGGCGACCTTCCCGCACGGCCCGCCGGTCCTGTGGCTGAAGTACGACTTCGGCTGGGACGGCTGGCTCGCGTCGCTCGTCGCGCGCCGCTGCCGGCTGATCGTCGGGATCAGCGCGGCCGTCAACGAGACGCTCGGCCCGCGGTTCGCGGCCCGGACCAGGGTGGTCTACGCCGGGATCCCGGACTTCCCCGAGGAGGTAGGGCGCGGCCGGGAGGTGCTGTACGAGGCACTAGGCGGGGATCCGCGTGGACCGGTCGTCGTCCTCTCTGGTCGGCTGTGCCCGGGGAAGGGACAGCTCGACATGATCTCGGCCATGCCGGTGCTGCTCGAGCGGGTGCCGGACGCCAGCCTGGTCCTGCTGGGCGTCGAGGACTCCTTCTATCCCGACTACCGGCACGAGCTGGAGGTGCATGCCGAGGCGCTCGGCGTCACCACTGCGGTGCGGTTCTCCGGACTGGCCGGGCATCAGGCCGCGGCGGCCGTGGCCGCGGTCAGCGCGGCGGACGTGCTGGTGCAGCCGAGCCGGCTCCAGGAGCGCGGTGGCTGGAAGGAGGGGTTCGGGCTCGCCGTCGTCGAAGCGATGTACGTCGGGACCCCGGTCGTCGTGTACGCCAACGGCGCGCTGCCCGAGGTCGTCGGACCCTGCGGAGTCGTCGTGGACGAGGGCGACGTCCAGGGCCTGGGTCGGGCGGTGGCGGCGCTCCTGACGGACCCGCAGCGGCGCGAGCAGCTCGGCCGCGACGGGCGTGCGCGAGCCCGTGAGCGCTACCGCCTGGACCGGGTGGTCTCCGAGATGTCCGCGTGCTACCGGGAGCTCGCGGCCGGCCGCTGAGGCCGCGTGGCGCGCTCGCAGACCCGGGTATGGTCCAGCGCGTGACCGACTTCGCGGCCGGACCGACGTCGGCGCCAGACATCTCGATCGTGATACCCGCCTGGGGGACCCACGTGCATTACGTACCGCAGGCGATCGCGTCGCTGCGCGAGCAGACGGGCCCGACGGTGGATCTCATCGTCGTCGATAACGCCTCGGACGTCCCGCTCCCCGGGCTGGCGTCCGATGTCCAGGTCGTCCGCTGCCCGGAGCGCCTGGCGGTCGGAGCAGCACGCAATGCCGGCCTGCCCCTGGCGCGAGGCCGTCACGTCATGTTCTGGGACTGCGACGACGTCATGCTGCCCGGGGTGCTTGCCCGGATGTCCGCGGAGCTTGACCGCGACCCGCAGGTCGTGGCCGTCACCATGGACAGCCTGAGGTGGACTCCGGAGACCGGGCCGGGCGAGCGCTGGCCATGGCCGCGCCCGGTGATGTACCGCCTCTGTCGGCATCCGCGACTCTTCGCGGTGGTCGCGCAGGCCTACTGCCCCTTCACCACCACCGGCCCGGCGCTGATGCGCACGGACGCCGTCCGCGACGCCGGCGGCTTCGCGACCGACATCGCCTTCCTGGAGGACTGGGCTCTGGCCGCGTCGCTCACCGTGCGCGGGCGCGTCCTGATGCTGCGCGAGACGGGCCGCTGGTATCGGGTGCACGATGCGTCGCTCACGCTCGGGCACCTCGAGCACCCCGACGAGCGAGACTGGCTGCGCGGACTGCGCCGTCGGGCCCGCACCGATCCACGCCGCCCGCTGTGGCTGAAGGCGCTGCTGCCTGCCATCCGGCTGCACCACTGGCGCCGTGTGCGGCGGTCACGCCGGGCCGATGCGGGCATCGGGTTCTACGAGCAGGCCCTCGAGGAGTTGCGCACGTGAGTGCCCGGGAGCACGCGCCGGCCGGCCCGCGGTCGTAGGCTGGCTGCATGCAGCTTCCATCAGGGCTCCGCCGGGCGGCGCGTGCGCTCGAACCGCGTGCGGTGACGTCCGTCCGTCGCGCGTCGGCGTACGGCGCCCAGCACGATCTGGGCGGCACGCCGTGGGAGCGCATCCGCGCGTTCCGGCGCGCCGGAGACGTCGGCCTCCACCTGCTGCCGCGCGACCGCTCCCTCGCCGGCCTCGTCGTCGACGTCGGCGCGAACCGGGGGGCGTTCACCGACGCCGTGCGGCGCCTCGAACCGCGTAGCCGCGTGCTGGCCGTCGAGCCGGTCGCCGAGAACGCCGCCCACCTGCGGGAACTGTTCGCCGGCGACGCGGGGGTGACGGTCGTCGAGCGGGCGATATCCGACGCCGACGGCTCCGCCGTCCTGCACCTCACGGAGGGATCGGAGTTCGCGTCGCTGCACGTTCCCCGCCGCGAGCTGGAGGACTCCTACGGGGATGCCTCCCGGGTGGTGGGGGAGGCGGAGATCACCACCACCACGCTGGACGCCATCGTGGATGGTCCGGTCGCCGTCCTGAAGATCGACGTGCAGGGGCACGAGATCCCGCTCCTGCGCGGCGCCTCGGCCACGCTCGAGCGGACTGCGGTCGTGCTCATCGAGGTCCTCTTCGTCTCGCACTACGAGGGAGACGCCGTGTTCGCTGAGGTGGACCAGGCGCTCCGCGACGCGGATTTTGCCCTGACGGGCCTGGCGCCCTGGGGGCAGGCCGACGGCCCGCTGCTGTGGGCGGATGCGTGCTACGTGCCGCAGGCGTCGCTTAGCGCGACCGGGACCTGAACTGGCGCGACCGTCCGCGAAGGTCAGCGACGGGGCTACCGGCTACGATCCCCGCCGCGGGCATGGTCGGGGCGCCCTGATCGTCGAAATCACGCCAGACAGGAACGGGTATGGCAGCAGCCGAGAAGGTCATCGTCGAGTTCATTGCAGGGTTGATCCAGCGCCGGGGCGACGAGCCGCCCGAGATCACCGCGGAGTCGACCATCGCCGGGGATCTCGACCTCGACTCCCTCGAGCTCGCCGAGCTCTCCGCGGGCCTCGAGGACACGCTCGGGAAGGACCCGTACAGCCAGGGCATCGTTCCGGCGACGGTCGGCGAGCTCGTCGCCTTCTATGCCTGACGGTCACGGATGCTGATCAAGGCGCTGCGGGACGCGGCTGTCCGCGTCCCGGATGCCGGACTCGTTTCGCGTGGGAGAACCGTGTCGTACGGCGATGTCGCGCTCCTTGCGGAGCGGGCCGCGCACGGGCTGCTGACTTCGGGCGTCCAGCGGTTTGGCATCGCGACCGAGGACCCGCACGAGATCGTGCCGTTGCTGGCGGCAGCGGCCGCGGCCGGCGCCGAGGCGTGCGTCTACCCGCGCTCGCTCTCCCCGGAGCAGATCGCGGGATTCGCCCAGCGCCTGGGCCACAGGCTCGTCGTCACGCCGGTCCCGGCGATCGAGGGCATCCGCACGGTGGCATTCCCCGACCTGTTGGGCGACCCGGGCCCGTTGGGGCCGCAGGAGGCCGCCGCAGTGCTCATCCTCACCACCGGGACGTCGGGCACTCCGAAGGGCGTCCGACACGACTGGTCCCGCCTCCTCGGAGCGGTGCGTCGCGACCCGGCGCAGGAGGGCACGCGCTGGCTGCTCGCCTACAATCTCAACCAGTTCGCCGGCTACCAGGTCCTGCTCCACGCGCTCGTGCACGCCGCGACGATCGTCGTCCCACAGACCAGCCAGGCACGGGACGCGCTCGCGGCCCTGCGCGCGGAGGGCGTCACCCATGCCAGCGCGACGCCGACGTTCTGGCGGCTCCTCGTCGGGGACCAGGACCCTGTGAGCACTGCCGACCTGCGTCTCCAGCAGATCACCATGGGTGGCGAGGCCGCGCCCGCGAGCCTCATCACCAAGCTGCGCACGCTGTTCCCCGACGCACGGATCACGCACATCTACGCCGGAACCGAGTTCGGCTCCGCGGTCGCCGTCACCGACGGGCTGTCCGGGCTGCCCGCGTCGGTGCTCGACCGCGACGAGGACGCCGACGTGCGGTTCCGCATCCACGACGGTGAGTTGCTCGTGCGCTCCCGCCACGCGATGCTCGGGTACCACGGCGAGGAGGCCGCGGTCGAATGGCACGCGACCGGGGACCTCGTCGAGCAGCGCGACGGTCGCCTGCACTTCGTCGGCCGGACGGTCGAGATCATCAACGTCGGCGGTGCGAAGGTGCACCCGCTCCCGATCGAGGAGATCGTCCAGTCCGTTCCTGGTGTTCTCGTCGCCTCCGTGTACGGGGCACCGAACGCCATCACCGGTCACATCGTCGCCGTCGACGTCGTCCCGTCCCCGGACGTCGACCCGGAGCAGCTGAAGGCGGCGATCCATGCGGCCTGCCGGGAGCTTCCGGGCCCCGGGCGGCCGCGGCGCCTGCGTATGGTCGACGAGATCGCGACCACCGGGCAGAAGATCCTTCGTCGTCAACCAGAGGTCGAGTCATGAAGCCACGCGTCGTCATCATCACGGGGGGCAGCCGCGGCCTCGGAGCCGGAATCGTCCAGGCGTTCCTCGACAACGGTGATCAGGTGGCCACGTGCAGCCGGTCGGCGACGGACCGCACCGACGCGTGGTCGTCGGATCCCGCCACTGCCGAGCGGTTCCTCTTCGCCGCGGTCGACATCGTCGACAGCGCCGCCGCCGCGACCTTCGTGCAGGAGGTGCTCGAACGTTTCGGACGCGTCGACGTCCTCGTCAACAACGCCGGCATCGCCCGGGACGGCGTGATCGCGCTCGCCGCCGACGACGACATCGACACGGTGCTCGATCTCAACCTGAAGGCGACCTTCGTCATGACCCGCCTGGTCGTCCGCCGGATGCTGCTCGCCGGCAGCGGACGGATCATCAACATCTCGTCGGTCGTCGGCACGTCCGGGTACCGCGGGCTGTCGGTCTACTCTGCGACGAAGGCTGGGCTGGACGGCTTCACCCGCTCGCTGTCGCGCGAACTCGGGTCGCGCGGGATCACCGTCAACTCGGTTGCACCCGGCTACCTGCGGACCGAGATGTCACACGGGCTGGACGAGGCACAACTTCAGCAGATCGCCCGACGGACGCCGGCGGGACGCCTCGGGGAGCCGAAAGACATCGCCGACCCCATTCTCTTCCTGTGCTCCGACGGGGGCGCGTTCATCACCGGGCAGACGATCGTCATCGACGGCGGCCTGACGGCCTGACCGTGAGCGACCCGGGCAGCCAGCCTGCGGCCATCACCGGGGTTCGGGCGCTCTGGTGGTCGGACTACACGGCTCACTGCGACCGCAAGGGCGCGGAGTCCACGCGTCGCCGGTTGGCGCTCGCGCCATTGCGCCTGTTCATCAACCCGTCGCTGCGCGCCGTGCTGCTCCTACGGGTCGCCAACGCGAGCCCGCGCGCGTCGTGGTGGGTGTGGCGCAACCTCCTGGTCCACGGCTACGCAATGGACTGGAGTGGTCGCCTGGAGATCGGTCCACGCTTCGAGATCCCGCACCCCGTCGGAATTCTCCTCGCGGCCGGCTCGCAGATCGGCTCGGACGTCGGGCTCGCGCACAACGTCACGCTCGCGGGGGAGCGTGGCCCGGGACGTCCGACAATCGGCGACGGCGTCACGGTGTACCCCGGCGCCGTGCTGATCGGGGGCGTCACCGTCGGCGCCGGATCGATCGTCGGCGCCAACAGCGTGGTCATGCGGGACGTGCCCCCCGGGCGCATGGTCACGCCGCGGGGCACGGTGCCGCTCGAGGCATCGACGAGACACGGCGATCAGGCCTGAGCGACGTGGCCGATTCGCGCCTGGCGGTGGCGCTCGTCAGCCTGGCGCTGACCGGGTGCGGCGCGGACGGCGACCGGGTCCTCGACCCGCCGGCCTACCGAGGGGTGGCCATCGACATCGTCTTCGGCGCGCCGGCGCGCGAGGAACTGCGCGACCTCGACGATGCCGCGCTGCTGGGCGCCGACGCGGTCCGGGTGGCCGTGCAGTGGCCGGGCATGGAGCCGGCGCGCGGGGACGCGCTGGCCCCCTGGTACCTCGACCGGCTCGACGCGTTGGTCGCGCGCGCACGCAGCCGCGGGATCCGCGTCCTGCTGACCCCGGTCTTCACCCCGTGTTGGGCGGTGTCCCGCTCGGACGACGATCCGTGCGCATCTCCGGCGGCAGCCCAGCAGGTGCAGACGCAGCATCCGCAGGATCCGGACGACTACGCGCGGTTCGTGGCACGGCTGGTCGAGCGCTACGAACCGGACCTCGCCGGGATCGAGGTATGGAACGAGCCGAACCTCCCGGGCTTCTGGGACCCGCGGAACGCGGCCGAGGACTACGTGGACCTCGTCCGTGCGGTGCGTGCGACGCTCCTGCGGGACGCTCCCGCGGTGCCACTGGTCGCGGGCGCCGTGGCCGGCGGGGACAGCGCGTTCCTCGCGCAGCTCTACGAGGCCGGCATCGGGGGCACCTTCGACGTGCTCTCCCTGCACGTCTACAACGACGGTCGCGCCCCTGACACGGGCCTTCCCGCGCGGTTCGCCCGCTCGACGTTCCGTCAGGGCCTGCTGGCGGTCCGCGACACGCTGCGGGCGCGCGGCGAACGGCGACCGGTCTGGATCACGGAGATCGGCTGGAACACGAGCACGCTCCGCGGCGCGCCGTTCAACGACGGCGTGACGCCGGCCCAGCAAGCGTCCTACCTGCGGCGGGCGCTGCGGGAACTGGACCGCGACCGCGACGGCGTCGGCATAGCCGAGTCGGTTTTCGTGTATCGGCTGCGCGACGGTGGCGTCGACCCGGCCGACCCGCAGCAGAACTACGGACTCCTGCGGCAGGACCGGGAGCGTAAGCCGGCGTTCGAGGCGGTGCGGAACGCGTTCGTCACGGGTCGGGGCTAGGGTCTCCGGCGTGGCGCAGCCGATCACCCGTCAGGTCCTGACGGACCTCCTGACCGTCCTGGAGCTCCCCGATCCCGTCGTCGAGTTCGGCTCGCTGCAGGTCGAGGCCGCCCAGGACATCGACCTGCGCCGGTTCTTCGCGGGACGCCCGTTCACCGGCACCGACTTCCGGGAAGGTCCCGGGGTTGACCGCGTGGAGGACCTGCGGGCGCTGTCCTTCGCCGAGGGCGAGGTCGGCACCGCCATCTGCCTCGACACGCTCGAGCACTGCGCCGATCCCCCGCAGGCCTGCCGCGAGCTCGCCCGCGTCACGGCGCGGGACGGGGGTGTCTGTGTCATCAGCTCGGTGATGCTCTTCGGCATCCACGGCTACCCCAACGACTATTTCCGCTTCACGCCCGAGGGCTTCCGTGAGCTGCTGGGCGGCTTCGACGACGTCCGCGTGGTCGGCATCGGCGATCCCGACATCCCTCGGGAGGTGTTCGGGGTCGGCGTCCACGGCCGCGATCTGGGGGACCTCGACCTCGCCACGCTCCCGAGCGTGGTCGCGCAGCAGCGCATCTGGGACGACCCGGCGACCGGCGTGAAGGTCGGTCCGCTGCGCGTGCCGCCGGGGCAGCTCGCCCGCTCGCTGGTGCGCGAGCTGCCGGGGGTCCTGCGCGCGCGGGCGGCCGGGCGCCGTCGCGGCTGAGGGCCGGTCAGGCCGGTCGGCGGCCGACCAGCACGTGCTGGAAGGTGAGGAACGTCCGCAGCGGGGGGCGCGCGAGCAACCGCACGAGGCGTCCATCCGACGGCCCGGTCGGCCGGGGGCGCAGGATCCGCCGGACCTCTACCACGTCGAGGCCCGCCTCCTGCAGCAGGACGTGGGCGTCGTGCAGGGTGAACCACCGCAGGTGCGTGCGGTCGAAGATCCCCTGGCTGCGCCGCGGGAACGTCCCACGCACGCCGAGCTGCCAGAAGGTCTCCCAGTACCGCACGTTCGGCAGGCTGACGACGACGGTCCCGCCCGGCGCCAGCGCGCCCCGGACCAGGTCGGCGAGCAGCACACCCGGCTCGCGCAGGTGCTCCAACACGTCGGCGGCGACGATGACGTCGAACGGCCCCTCGTCGAGCGTCACCTGCGCGTCGAGGTCGAGTTCCAGGACGCGGTCCAGCCGCTCCCGGGCGGTGGCCGCGTAGCCGGGGTCGCGTTCCAGGCCGACCACCACCGCTCCCCGCGCCTTCAGCGCTGCGCCGAGGGCTCCGGAGCTGCATCCCACGTCCAGCACGCGGCGGGCGTCCGCGGGCACCAGCGCGCGGATCTCCGGCCGGTCGTTCTCGTAGGAGGTGGCCCGGGCGGCGCGCAGCACCTCCGCGGCCACGTCCATCAGCGGTCCTTGACCGCGTGGAACACGGCGTGCCGGACGGCCCAGCCGTCGGTCGCCTTCATGGAGAACTTGCCGACGCGTTCGACCTGGTCGAAGCCGGCGCCCCAGATCATCCGCTTCCAGGCCCGCTGGTTGGGCATCCAGTACACGACGGCGGCATCGCGGTCGGCGCGGTAGCGCGAGACCGGCCAGGGCAGCGCGTCCAGGCGGGGGTCGTACTCCTCGGCGCTGATGAACATGCCGCCGGGCTTCGTGAGTGCGGCGATGCGCTCCAGCGCGAGCACCTGGTCGCGCAGGTGGATGAGCACCGAGCCGCAGAACACGAGGTCGAAGGTGCCGAGGTCCTGCGGCAGCGCGTGGTAGATCGAGCCGACGACGCGTTCGACCTTGCTGTCGAGCAGCTCCTTGGCGACGGCGAAGCCCTGTCCGCGCTGCACGTCGGCGAAGGTCTCGGGGCGCCGGCGGGCCGGCCAGTCGAGGTCCTCCTCGCGGTCGAGGTCCAACGCGACGACCTCGGCGCCACGGCGCTCGAGCTCGAAGGCCCAGAATCCGTCCCACGTGCCGACCTCCAGCACGCGCTTGCCGTCCAGGCGCTCCGGGAGGCGGTACTGCGGCACCTGATCACGCAGGTCGAAGATGCCGGACGTCACCACGCCGCCGGGCAACTCCAGCGTGTGGTACCAGCTCATGGTCTTGGCGCGCTCCAGAGTGCTCACAGGACCGGCATACTACGCGCCGCATGTCGAGATCAGAGCCTGTGGTGATCCTCTGCGGCGGGCGGGGAACCCGTCTGCAGGAGAAGACCGTCGACATCCCCAAGCCGTTGGTCGAGATCGGCGGCCACCCGATCGTGTGGCACGTCATCCAGCTCTACGCCGTCCAGGGCTTCCGCCGGTTCATCCTGCTGACCGGGTACAAGGGCGAGCTCATCGAGGCGTTCGCGCAGGACACCGACTGGCCGTCGGACGTCGAGGTGACGTGCGTCGACACCGGTCTGGACACGCAGACGGGTGGCAGGATCAAGCTCGCGGCGCCGACGATCGGCGACACCCGCTTTGCCGCGACCTACGCCGACGGCGTCGCCGACGTCGACCTCTCCGCGCTCCTGGCCTTCCACGACCAGCACGGCGACCTCGCCACGATGACGGTCGTGCGACCGGAGCTCCAGTTCGGCGTCACCGAGATCGGCGGCGACAACCGCGTCTCGGGCTTCCGCGAGAAGCCGCGCAGCGAGCACTGGATCAACGGCGGCTTCTTCGTCTTCGAGCCGCGGGTCCTGGAGTACCTCTCGGAGTCGAGCATCCTCGAGCGCGCGCCGCTGGAGGCGCTGGCGTCCGACGGGGCGCTCCACGCGTTCCGGCACACGGGCTTCTGGGACTGCATGGACACGTACAAGGACGCCGTGACGCTGAACGACCTCTGGGCCACGGGGGCGCCGCCGTGGAAGGTGTGGGCGTGACCGCGCAGGCGCGGGAGTCCGTCGCCGCCGTCCCGTTCTGGTACCACACCATCGAGGTGGCGCCCGGCGTCCTGACCCCGGGCCAGGTGGACCTGCGCACCAGTGCCGCCAAGCTCCTCCCGGACGATCTGCAGGGCCGCCGCGCGCTCGACGTCGGCACCTTCGACGGCTTCTGGGCCTTCGAGCTCGAGCGGCGCGGAGCGCAGGTCGTCGCCATCGACGTCGACGCCCTGGACAGCGCGCAGTGGCCGCCGCTCAACCGCCCGCGACTCGAGCTGCAGGCCGCGGAGTGGGGGATGGAGCTCGGGAAGGGCTTCGCCGTCGCCCACGACGCCCTCGGCTCGACCGCGGAGCGGATCGTCTGCGACGTCTACGACGCGACGCCTGACCGGCTCGGTGGCCCCTTCGACCTCGTGTTCATGGGCGCGATCACCGAGCACCTGCGCGATCCCGTCCGCGCGCTGGAGGCGGCGCTGCGCTGCCTACGCCCGGGCGGCGAGCTCCTGCAGATGGAGCCGTTCTCGATCCGCAACACGCTCCGCGCCCCGCGGACGCCGATGGCGCACTTCCAGCCGCTGGTCAGCGACTTCAACTGGTGGTACCCCAACCTGTCGATGCTCAAGGCGATGCCCTGGGCGGCCGGATTCGTGGACGTGCGCCGCACGTGCTTCCTGCGTCCGCCGTCCTCGAAGGCGATGACCGGCTGGTACGCCGGCATCAGCTCACGCCGCCCGTCCTGAACGACTGAGAGACTCCCGCGCGATGACCACCTTCGGAGAACAGCTCGGCGGCAAGACCGCCTTCGTGACCGGTGCCTACGGCATGCTCGGGTCCTGGCTGGTCCGCGGCCTGCTGGACCGCGGGACCCGCGTCGTCGTGCTCAAGCGTGACCAGGTGGCCGCCTCAGCGCTCGCGCTCGACGGGCTGGAGGCGCGCTGCCAGGTCGTGCGCGGCGACCTCGTCGACGCGGCGCTCATGGACCGGGCCATCGGGGAGTACGAGGTCGACGCCGTCTTCCACCTCGCGGCGCAGACGATCGTCGGCACCGCCAACCGCTCGCCCGCCTCGACGTTCGACTCGAACATCCGTGGCACCTGGACGCTGCTGGAGGCCTGCCGCCACCACGGCGTCTCGCAGACGGTCGTCGCCGCGTCCGACAAGGCCTACGGCCCGCACGACACCCTTCCCTACAAGGAGGACTTCGCGCTGCAGCCGAAGTTCCCGTACGACGTGTCCAAGGCCGCGACGGACCTGATCGCGCGGTCCTACTTCCACACCTACGGCCTGCCGGTCGCGGTGACCCGCTTCGCGAACATCTACGGCGGCGGCGACCTCAACCCGTCGCGCCTGATCCCCGAGATGGTCGCCGGGATCCTCGCGGGCCGTGCGCCGGTCATCCGCTCCGACGGCTCGCCCGAGCGCGACTTCCTCTACGTGGAGGACGCGGTCTCGGCCTACCTGGCGATCACCGACCAGCTGGCCGCCGGGTCCGGCGGCGGCGAGGCGTTCAACGCCGGCGGCGACGCGCCGCACAGCGTGCGCGAGATCGTCGACCTCACCATCGAGGTCGTCGGCTCGTCGGTCGTCGCGGAGTATCAGGGCGAAGGCGTGCCCGCGGGCGAGATCGACCGGCAGTACGTGGACTCCACGAAGCTGCGCACGCTGACCGGCTGGGCGCCGCAGGTCGACCTTCGCGAGGGTCTCGCGCGCACGGTCGAGTGGTACCGCGCGCACCCGCAGGCGCTCTCGGCGTGACGTCCGGCGGCGTCGCGGCCGTCCCGGCGATCTCGGTCGTCGTCCCCTCGCACGACCGTCCGCTGCGCCTGCGCTGGCTGCTGAACGCCCTCGAGGAGCAGACGCTCGACCCGGAGCAGTGGGAGGTCGTCGTCGCGCACGACTCCAGCGACCCGGAGACCGAGCAGCTGCTGCGCGACCACCCGCTCGCGAGGGCCGGCGTGCTGCGGCACCTGACCTTCGAGCCGGGGCCGGGGCCCGCGATCAAACGCAACGCCGCCTGGCGGCACGCGCGCGCCCCGCTGATCCTCTTCACCGACGACGACTGCCGGCCGCCCCGGGACTGGGTGGCGAACGCCCTGGCCGCCTCGATCGGTCGCCCGGCCGCGATCCTGCAGGGCCGTACGGCGATCGACCCGGCCGAGCTGGAGGTCCGCCTTCGCGTGCCGCACGCCCGCAGTCAGGAGGTCGACCCGCCGGTGCCGTGGGCCCAGACCTGCAACATCCTCTACCCCCGCGAGGTGCTCGAGTCGACCGGCGGGTTCGACGAGTCGCTGCCCTTGGCCGCGGGAGAGGACACCGACCTCGCGCTGCGCGCACGCGCCGCCGGCGTGGCCTACGAGGCGGCACCCGAGGTGCTCACCTACCACTGCGTCGAGCCGGCGACGCTGTGGGCCCGCATGCGCGAGGTGCAGCGCTGGGAGCACCTGCCCTTCGTCGTGCGCGCGCACCCCGAGGTCCGCGAGGGCCTGCCGGGGTTCGGCACCTGCTGGAAGCCCGCACATGCGCGGTTGCCCCTCGCGACCGTGGGCGTCGTGGCGGCGGCCTTGGGCGTCGGGTCCCGGCGCCCGGCGTTCCTGGCTGTCGCCGCCGCGGCGATCGCGCCGTGGGCGGCGGCCGCCGCCCCGCGGTACGGACGCGACCCGCGCGGGATCGCCCGCGCCGCCAGCGAACTGCCCGGCCGCTTCGCGCTGGACGTCGCAGAGTTCACAGCCCTGGCCCGGGGCAGCGTCCGCTACCGCACGCTGCTCCTCTGAGCGCGATGCGGGTCACCCTCCTCAACCCGGTCTTCTGGCCCGAGGTCCGCCGGGGCTCCGAGCGCTTCGCGCGCGAGCTCGCCGACGGCCTGCACCACCGCGGCCATGAGGTGACGCTGCAGACCTCCCACCGAGGGGCCCGCACCGAGACGACGGAGGACGGCGTGCGCGTCGTCCGGGTGCGGCGACTGCCGGGGGAGGAGCGCCTGCGCCGCCGGCTCTTCGAGGAGCACCTGACCCACCTTCCCGCCGCCTACCGCGAGCTCGTCGGCCACCGTCCCGACGTCGCGCACGCCCTGTACCCGACCGACGCGCTGATGGCGATCCGAGCCCGCGACCGCGCCGCGGGCGCCCCGGTCGTGCTCTCCTACATGGGCATCCCGCACCGCGTCGGTCTCGCCAACCGCCGGGGGCGCAAGGAGATCGTCCTGCGCGCCGCCCGGGAGGCGGACGCCGTGGTCGCGCTGAGCCGGACCGCGGCGGACGGGTTCTCCCGGTGGCTGGGCGTCGATGCCCGGGTGATCCCGCCAGGCGTGGACGTCGCGGCGTTCTCGCCGGGCGACGGCCGTGCAGCGATACCGACGATCATCTGCGCCGCCGATCACACCCAGCCCCGCAAGCGGGTGGCGTTGCTCGCCGAGGCCTTCGGGCTCGTGCGCCGCGGTCGGCCCGATGCACGCCTCGTGCTCTCCCGGGTGCCGGGCGCGCCGCTGGACGGCCGGCTGCCGGACGGGGTGGAGGAACGCGACCTCGACGATCGGTCCGCGCTGGCCGACGCCTACCGCGAGTCCTGGGTATCTGTCCTGCCGTCGATCGGCGAGGCGTTCGGGCTGGTCCTTGCCGAGTCCCTGGCCTGCGGGACGCCCGTCGTGGGCACCGACGCCGGGGCCATCCCGGAGGTCGTCGACCGCGACGGCATCGGTGCCCTGTTCGCCGGCGACGACCCGGGCGACCTCGCCGCCGCGCTGCTCACCGCGCTGGACCTCGCCGCCGACCCGGGCACCGCCACCCGCTGCCGCGAGCGTGCCCTGGAGCTCTCGACCGACCGCTGCACCGACGCGTACCTGACCCTGTACGCCGAGATCCTCGCCGGGCGATGAGCGCCATGCGGGTCCTCACGGTGGGCAACATGTATCCACCGCACCACCTCGGCGGGTACGAGCTGGTCTGGCAGGGCGCGGTCGCCGACCTCCGCGCCCGTGGGGACCGGGTCGAGGTCCTCACGACCGCCACCCGCCACGACGGCGTCGGGGACGGCGACGAGCCCGACGTCCATCGCGACCTGCGCTGGTACTGGCAGGACCACGCCTGGCCCCGCCTCACGTTGCGCGAGCGCATCCACCTCGAACGCCACAATGCGGCGGTGCTCGCCGCGATGCTGGAGCGCCTGCAGCCAGATGCCGTGGCGTGGTGGTCGATGGGTGGCATGTCCTTGTCGCTCATCGAGCAGGTCCGCCGACGCGGGCTGCCCGCCGTCGGCTTCGTCCACGATGACTGGCTGCTCTACGGCCCGAGGCAGGACGGCTGGACGGGAGGGCCACGGGTGCTGGAACGCCTCACCGGTGTCCCTGTCGGCGTCGACCTCGGCGGCGCGGCCGAGTGGGTCTTTGTCAGCGCGTTCACGCGCGATCGCGCGCTCTCACAGCTCGATCTCCCGCGGACCGCGATCGCGCACTCCGGCATCGACGTCGCGTTCGTGGACCCGCGGCCGCCGCGGCCCTGGAGCTGGGACCTTCTGTGCGTCGGGCGGCTGGACGAGCGCAAGGGCGTCGACGTGGCCATCGCCGCGCTCGCGCAGCTGCCCTCACAGGCGACGCTCACCGTCGTCGGCGGGGGAGAGGAGGCGGTCGCCGGTGCTCTGCGCGCACAGAGCGCGGACCTCCGTCTCGTCGATCGTGTGCGCCTGCTGGGCGCGCGTCCCCGTGAGGAGCTCCGTGAGGTGTACGCCGCCCACGACGCTGTGCTCTTCCCGGTCCGCTGGGAGGAGCCGTGGGGCCTCGTGCCCCTGGAGGCGATGGGGCTTGGAAGGCCGGTCGTCGCCACCGCCCGTGGGGGCTCCGCGGAGTTCCTTCAGGACGGCACCAACGCGCTCGTCGTCCCGCACGACGACCCCGCCGCGCTCGCCGCGGCCGTCCGGAGGCTGGCGGCCGACGAGGCGCTGCGCACGCGTCTCGTCGCGGGAGGAAGGGCGACCGCTGTGATCCACACGGAAACCGCGTTCCACGCCGGCGTCCGGGCCGCGCTGGACCGCGCGGCCGCGTAGGTTTGCAGCCGTGCTGGACTCCGCCGCGCGGCGCATCGCCGACCTGCCCGACGACCAGCGGGTGCTCGACGTCGGCGGCTGGGCCGCGCCGCTGCCGCGCGCCGACGCGGTCATCGACCTCTTCCCGTACGAGACACGCGGCCTCTACGGGCCCCCGGTCGATCCGGCGGCCGAGCGGTTCACCGCCGACACCTGGGTGCAGCGGGACATCTGTGCGACGGCACCGTGGCCGTTCGACGACGACGAGTTCGACCTCGTCGTCTGCTCGCACACGCTCGAGGACGTCCGTGATCCCGTGCGGGTCTGCGAGGAGCTCGTCCGCGTCGCGCGGGCCGGATACGTCGAGGTCCCCGCGCCGGTAAACGAGCTGACCTACGGGCTGCACGGCCCGTGGGTCGGCTGGAGCCACCATCACTGGATCACCGAGCTGCACGAGGGCGGGCTGCGGTTCACCTTCAAGCCGCACCTGCTCGTGCAGCCGGGCCGCCATCTCCCGGCCGGGAGCTGTGACGGACTGCAGCCGGAGGATCTCGTGCTGCAGCTGTGGTGGGAGAGGTCCTTCGGCTTCGCCGAGCAGGTCCTCGTGGGCGCCGAGGACCTCGACGGCTGGCTCGACGGCCTCCTCGCGAGCGTCCGGCCGACCCCGGCGGAGCCCCCGCGGCGCGGCGCCCGGGACCGTCTGCGCCGCCGTCGCTGAAAACGCGACGTCCTATCGCATTTCGGTAAATCTACACACGGCAGCGCCAAGGGTGTAGGTTGCCGCCGCCCGTTGCCGTCCCGGCGGGTGTACATCAACCTCAGGAGGTTCCCTGATGTCCTCTCGTCCTGCCCTGATCGGCGCGACGTTGCTGCTGGCCGCCTTCGTCCCCGCCGGAGCACAGGCGGCCACTTGGTCGGTGTCGATGGGCCTGCCGCCCGCCGACTCCAGGGTGTTCCAGAACACGTACAACAGCGACTCCTCGAGCTACTACCCGTCGCGGCTGAAGGTCCATGTCGGTGACACCGTCAAGCTCGTGCCCAACGGCTTCCACAACGCGGAGTTCGTGCGCAAGGGCGGCAAGGCCGCCGTCCTCCTCACCCCGCAGGGAACCGCGACCGACGCGAAGGACGCAGCCGGGGCCTCGTTCTGGTTCTCCGGGCTGCCGATCCTCGGCTTCAACCCGGCCCTCCTGCGGTCCGGCTTCGGCAAGAGCTTCGTGCACAGCAGCGGGAAGACCCTGCAGACCGGGCTGCCCCTCGCGGACAAGCCCAAGCCGATGAGCGTGAGGTTCCCGCGGACCGGGACCTTCTCGTACCTCTGCACGGTGCACCCGGGGATGAAAGGGCAGATCCAGGTGAAGTCGGCCCGGACCCGGATCCCGTCGCGCAAGGCGGTCGCGGCGGCCGTGCGGAAGGAGATCGCAGCCGATCGCAAGGACGCAGCGTCGCTGAACAAGGCCACGGCGCCGAAGGACACGGTCATGCTGGGCTCGGCGAAACGCGACGTCGACCGCTTCGCCTTCCTGCCCGACGAGCTGACCGTCCCCGCCGGAACGACCGTCACGTTCGCGATGCCCGCCGCCTCGCGCGAGGTCCACAGCGCGACGTTCGGTCCCGGGGACCCCGACAAGGAGCCGAAGTCGTACATCGGCGAGATCGCGGGTTCGTTCAGCTCGCCGGTCTTCGATCCGCGGGGGACCTACCCGAGCGAGGCGCCCGGCACGGTCGCGGCGTTCAGCAGCACGCTGCACGGCAACGGCTTCTGGAACTCGGGCGTGCTCGACAGCGACGCGGCGACGCCGCTCGCCCGCTCGTCCAAGGTGACGTTCTCGACGCCGGGGAGCTACGGCTTCCTCTGCGTGATCCATCCCTTCATGAGAGGCAAGATCACCGTCAAGTGAGGCGTGCGCCTGCCCTCATCGCGGTGCTGATCGGGGCGGCGGCCATGCTCGCCGCCGCCCCGGCCGCGCCTGCCGCCGTGCGCGACGTCTGGATCGCGGCGGCGCCCGCACCGACCTGGAACATGGCGCCCAACGGGCGCGACGCGATCACCGGCACGACGCTCGACCCGGCCCGCACGGTGTTCCCGACGGTCACCTTCCGACGCTACACGCGTGGATGGAAGCGCCCGCTGCCCAACACGCCGACCTCGGGCAACCAGGACCGGATCCCGGGGCCGCTGATCCGTGCGCGGGAGGGGGACCGGCTGCGCATCCATTTCAAGAACCTGGACACGACGTACAACCGGCCCCACTCGATGCACTTCCACGGTGTGCGCTACGGCCCGGACTCCGACGGCGCCTACGTGCCGGGCGTCTCCGGCCGTGACGCCGAGGTCCCGCCCGGCGGGACCTGGACCTACCGCCTGCGCGCCGACCGCGGCAGCGCGGGCGCCTGGCCGTACCACGACCACTCGCCGTCGATGCACCCGTCGATCGAGGGCGGCCTGTACGGCATGCTGTCGATCTTCGGACGCCGGGAGCGCCTGCCCGACAAGGAGTTCGTCGTGGTGTTCGCGCCCATGGGCGACTTCCAGACGATCGACGGCCGGGCGTTCGTCGGGAACACCCCGACGTTCAGCGCGAAGGTCGGGCAGCTCGTGCAGTGGGACGTCATGGCGATGGGGTCCGAGCACCACACCTTCCACGTCCACGGCCACCGCTGGACCGCGACGGGCGGGGCGGCGCGCGACACCCAGACCGTCGGCCCGGCCGAGTCGTTCCGGATCCGCTGGCGCGAACGGGAGCCCGGCACCTGGCTGTACCACTGCCACGTCGAGACGCACATGGAGCAGGGGATGATCGGGACCTACCGGGTGCGTCCGTGAGGCGGGGCGTCCGCGCCCTCTTCGTCGTTCTCCTGATGGGCGCGGCCGCGACGTCCCCAGCCGCGGCCCAGCACGAGGCGCACGGCGGCGACGACGGCCCGCCCGCCGCCTCGGTGACCATCGGGTTCGCGGCCTTCAGCCCGCCCCATGTCGACGTGCTCGTGGGGGACACGGTGCGCTGGGAGAACGCGAGCGTCCGTGACCACACGGTCACCGCGTCCGACGCGGCGTTCGACTCCGGGCGCCTGATGCCCGGCGACCGGTACGAGCGGACCTTCACCGCGCCCGGCGAGGTGCCCTACTTCTGCCGGCTCCACCCGATCCCGGGGAACGTCTCGGTCCGTCGCGTCCTGCTCGAGGACCCCGGGCCGGCGGGCGCCCCGGGGGTGACCCGGGTGCTCCGCGGCCGCAGTCGCGCGGCGGAGGGCACGCCCGTGGTCCTGGAGGCCGACGACGGATCGGGGTACGCCACGGTCACGACGCTCGCGCCCGCGGACGACGGTGTCCTCATGACCGCCGTCGCCCCGACGCGGACGACCACCTACCGGTTGCGCGCCGACGGCGAGACGAGCCCGGCGCACACGGTCGTGGTCCTCGATCGCCGGCTGGCCGTGCGCACGACCCGCCTGCGCGGGCGGCGCACGCGCATCGAGGCCAGGGTCACCCCGGTGTCGCCCGGGACGCCGGCCGTGCTGCAGGTGTACCTCGCCCACCGGTTCGGTTGGTGGCCCGTGGCCCGCGCGCGGGTCGACGCCGGATCCCGGGTGCGCTTCACGCGGCGCACGGCGCGCCCGACCCGGGCCCGCGTGGTCCTCACGCTGCCCGATGGCGCCACGCCGGTCGCGCGGAGTCGCACCTTCCTGCTGGGCAGCCGGGCGAACGGACGCTGAGTCCGCGGGGTACCCTCCAGCCATGGCCGGACATTCGAAATGGGCGTCGATCAAGCACAAGAAGGCGATCGTCGACTCGCGCCGGGGCAAGGCGTTCACCAAGCTCGCGCGGCACATCACCGTCGCCGCCAAGGCCGGTGGCGGGGACGTCGAGGGCAATCCGGCGCTCGCGCTGGCGATCCAGAAGGCCAAGGCCGCCTCGATGCCCAAGGACAACATCGAGCGCGCGATCCAGCGCGGTACCGGTGAGGGTGCGGACAGCGCGAACTACGAGGAGGTCATGTACGAGGGCTACGGCCCCGGCGGCGTGGCGCTCCTCATCGAGGCCCTCACCGACAACCGCAACCGCACCGGCGCCGACGTGCGGCACGCGCTCTCCAAGGCGGGCGGCGGCCTCGGCGAACCCGGCTCGGTCGCGTACCTCTTCGACAAGCAGGGCCTGATCGTCGTCGACGCCGGGAAGTACACGGAGGACGACCTGATGGTCGCCGTCGACGCGGGCGCCGAGGACCTCGCGCAGGACGGCGACGTCTTCGAGATCGTGACCGAGCCGGCGTCGCTCACGGCCGTCACGAAGGCCCTGGAGGAGGCGGGGATCGAGCTGCAGAGCGCCGAGGTCGTCCAGCGCCCGAAGACGAAGGTCCCGCTCGACGAGGAGACCGCGGCCAAGCTCTTCCGGCTCATCGACGTCCTCGACGACAACGACGACGTCGGCGACATCCACGCGAACTTCGACGTGGATGACGACGTCCTCGAGCGCCTCGCCGGCTGATCCGGCGCCCCTGGGCGTCCTGCTGGACGCCTTCCCGCGCAGCAGCGAGACGTTCGTCACCACCGAGCTGCGCGCGCTCGCGGCGCTCGGCCACGCCGTCCACGTGGAGGCCACGCGCCGCGGGGACACCGAGGTGCAGCTGCCGGAGGGCGTGACGGTCCGCTGGCGCGAGGACGACCCGCGACTCGGCCGTGCCGCGACCGCGCGGTACGCGCTGCGCGCGCCGGCACCCGTCCTGCGCGACGCGGTCGGCCGACAGCGCTGGAGGGCCGGCGAGCAGGTGCCCCGGACCGCAGAGCTGCTGGCGCCGCTCGCCCGGCTGCGTGCGGCGGGCGTCCGGCACCTCCACGCCCACTTCGCGGCCGGGGCGGCGCTCGACGCGCTGCGCCTCGCGCGATTCCTGGACGTCCCGTGGTCGGTCACCGCCCACGCCTACGACATCTACCAGCGCCCGGAGAACCTCGCGCTCAAGCTCCGCGACGCCGCCTTCGCGACCAGCGGGTGCGACTACACCGTCGCCGAGCTGCGCCGGGTGGCGGGACCCGCGCACGCGCAACGCATCCACCGGGTCGTGATGGGGGTGGACGCTGCGACGTTCCTCCGGTCGACCGCTCTCGGCGGGGGTCGCCGCGTCGTCGCCGTCGGGCGGCTCGTCGAGAAGAAGGGCTTCGCCCACCTCCTGGAGGCGGCAGCCGTCCTGGAGCGGCGTGGCACACCGCTGGACGAGCTCGTGATCGTCGGGGACGGACCGCTGCGTGACCGGCTGCAGGCCGCGGCGGCGGAGCTGCCGCAGGGCCGTGTGCGGTTCGCCGGCCGCCAGGACCCTGACGGTGTCCGCGCGCTGCTGGAACGCAGCGACCTGCTCGCGATGCCGAGCGTCGTCGCCGCCGACGGCGATCGCGACTCGATGCCGGTCGTCGTGAAGGAGGCCCTCGCGATGGAGCTGCTGGTCGTCGCCAGCGACGCGGTCGGGCTGCCGGAGATCGTCCGTCCGCCCGCCGGCCGGCTCGTCGCTCCCGGTGACCCCGAGGCCCTCGCCGAAGGGCTCGACGCTGCGCTCGCGCTGCCGCCGGGGGATCGGGTCGCCGCCGGACGGGCAGGTCGCGAGCTCGTCCGGTGCGAGGCCGACGCAGCCACCGAGACCGCGCGGCTCTCGTCGCTGATCGGGGAGGCGGTCGCCCGTGGAGGGCGCTGACGCCCGTCTGTCCCTCCTGCGCGACGATGCGCGGTTCCGGCGCTACTTCCTGGGTCTGTCGGCGTCCACCGTCGGCGACCGGATCACCTTCGTCGCCCTGCCGTTCGCCGTCCTGTCCGTGAGCGACTCGGCCGGCGCGGTGGCGCTGGTGGTCGTCGCACAGACCCTGCCGTTCGCGCTCCTGGCCCTGCTGGCGGGGGTCGTCGCCGATCGCCGCGACCGGCGCCTGATCGTCCTGACCAGCGACCTGGTCCGCGCCGTCACACAGGGACTCGCCGCGATCCTGCTGCTCACCGGCGTCGCCGAGGTCTGGCACCTCGCGGTCCTCGCCGCCTGCTTCGGCGCGGCCGACGCCTACTTCATGCCCGCGACGCAGGGGATGCTGCCGCAGCTCGTCCCGCCGGGCCGGCTGCAGGAGGCCAATGCGCTGCGGGGCGTCGTGGACAGTTCGGCGATGATCGTCGGGCCGGCACTGGCCGGGGTGCTCGTGGCGACGCTCGGCCCCGGTGGCGCGCTCGCCCTCGACTCCCTCACGTTCCTGGTGAGCTTCGCGTGCCTCTTCGCCGTGATCCCGGACGCCGTGTCACGGGCGACCGACGCGGCCGGACCGCGCGAGACCCTGCTGGAGGGGCTGCGCGGCGGCTGGCGGGAGGTCCGCTCCCGCCGCTGGCTGACCGCCGGGCTCGCCGGGCTGGCGATGTACACGGTCGTCGTGCTGCCGTCGATCTTCGTCCTCGGTCCGGTCCTCGCCGAGCGGGAGCTCGGCGGCGCCGGGGCGTGGGCGCTCATCGCCGGGGTCTTCGGCGCCGGCTCGCTGGTGGGCAGCGCGATCGCGTTGCGCTGGCGGCCGGAGCGGCCGATGGTCGTCGTCTGCCTCGGGCTCGCGGTCGCGTCGATGCAGGCCGCGATCATCGGCAGCGGCCTGCCGCTCGGCGTCATCGCCGGCTTGGAGGGCGTCGCGGGGATCGGGGTGGCGCTGTTCTTCACCCTCTGGGACAGCGCGCTGCAGGAGCACGTACCCGAGCACGCCCTGTCCCGGGTGACGAGCTACGACTTCTTCCTCTCGATCGGGCTCAGCGCCGTCGGGGCCGCCGCCGCAGGCCCGATTGCGGAGGCGATCGGCCTGCAGGAGACCCTCATCGGCATGAGCGCCCTCGCGGTGCCGCTGGCCCTCGCGCTGCTGCTCCTGCCGTCGGTGCGCAGCCTCAGGCGGCCGTCGCTCGTCGCGCCCGGAACGTCTTGACGGTCCCCTGCACGCCCCGGACGCGGCGATCTCCGGCGAACGACCAGTTCAGCCGCGCGTCGCCGCCGGCCGCCTCGTGGGCGGACTGCTCGGCCAGGAGGCTCCCGGTGCGGGCGAGGGACGTCATGCGGCTGGCGAGGTTGACCGGGGCGCCGAACCAGTCGCCGCTCAGCGGCGTCGCGGACCCGTGGGCGACCCCGACCCGCAGCTGCGGGAAGTCCTCACCCTCGTCGGCGACCGCCTCCAGCAGGTCGAGGCCGGCGAGCACGAGCGCACCCGGCTCGTCGGCGACGAGCATGACCGCGTCACCGATGGTCTTGACCAGCCGGACGGATCCGCCGGCGACGGCCCCGCCGAGGACCTCCAGCCGTGCGGCGACCCGGCCGACCTCCTCGGGCGGGACCTCCTGGCCCATCCGCGTGAATCCGACGAGGTCGGCGAACGCGACGGTGACCTCACGGACCCCGGGGATGGCGCCCTCCTGCCGGGCCCGCGCGTCGACGGCCTCGCCGCGGACCATGTCGCGCAGATGCGTGCGGGCGACGTTCTCCAGCAGCTGCCCGATGTGTGGCAGGACGAGGCCGACGGTCGCCTCGTAGCGCTCGGCCAGCTCCCGCTCGCGCAGCCCGGGCTCGAGCGTCAGCTCCAGGACCGTGCGGCGCATGACCTGCGCGGTCTGGGTGAGCCCGCGCCCGAGAACACGGCTGATCGCCAGCATCTGCGCCTCGCTCATGCCGAGCGTCGCGAAGAGCACCGGCATCCGGGCGGCGTGGACTTCGTCGGTGGCGAACTCGACGCTGTCGGGGTCGACGGTCGGCAGTCCCTGGGAGGCACGCACCTCCTGGAAGAGGTCGAGGTCGATTCCGGCCTCCCGGGCGACCTCCCGGGCGCTCAGCGTCGGGGCGCCACCCATGACCAGGCGCTCCGCCGGGAGGAAGGCGAGCAGCCCGTCGGCGTGCCCGCGCCGCAGCTCGTCGTCGCCGTAGCCGCGTTCCGCGAGCCACGTGAGCAGCTCCAGCCGTTCCTCGCGCGCCTGGCCTTCGAGGCCGTCGAGAAAGCCGTCCCAGGTCCGGTCATCACCGTCGCTCATCCACCGGCACGGTATCCGGCCGCGTACGCTCTGGCGGTGCCCGATCGTCCGCCTCGCCGTCGTCTGAGCGCTGCCGAGCGCCGCCGGGCGATCCTCGACGCCGCCCAGGAGGCCTTCGCCAGCGGCGGATACCACGGTACGTCGCTCGAGGAGGTCGCGCAGGCCGCCGGCATCTCCAAGGCGCTCATCTACGAGCATTTCTCGTCCAAGCGCGACCTGCACGCGTCGCTGCTGCAGTTCCACGTCGACGAGCTCTTCGCCCGGCTGCACGCCAACGCGCGGACCGGCGCGACGGGGGAGGCGCGACTACGCGGCGGGGTGGACGCGTTCCTGGGCTGGGTCCAGGAACGGCCCGTCGCCTACCGCGTGTTCTTCCGCGACGCCGCCGACCCGGAGGTCGCGGACGTGACCGCCGCGGTCCAGCAGCAGGTCACCGGCGTCATCGCCGTCCTGATGGCGACCGACCCGCAGCGACCCACCGGCAGCCGGGTGACGGAGGACCAGATCGCCCAGCACGCGCAGCTGCTCTCCGGGGCGGTGCAGGGGCTCGCCACCTGGTGGCACGACCATCCCGAGGTGCCCCGAGAGACCCTGGTGGACCGCGTGATGGAGTTCGCCTGGGTCGGGCTCGAGCGGCTGGGCGAGCGCGCGAACGCCGTAGTCCTATCGGCCGACTTGACCGATCCCTGAGGAGGATGGACGTCTGTCAGGCCGCGTGGCCGACGAGCCTGCGGTGGTACAGGTCGCCGATGAGGGCCTCGGTCACCTGCGGATCGAACTGCGTACCGGCGTGCGCGACGAGCTCGCGGACGGCGTCGGAGTGGCTCAGCGGTGCGCGGTAGGAGCCGCCTGCGGTCATCGCGTGGTACGTGTCGCAGGCGAGGATGATCCGGCTGCCGATCGGGATCTCGTCGCCGCGCAGGCCGTCGGGGTGGCCCGTGCCGTCGTAGCGTTCGGCTTCGTGGCGGACGATCCTCGCGACGTCGCCGAGGCCGGGGATGGCCCGCAGGATGCGCTCGCCCACGAGAGGGACCGACCGCAGCACGGCCCGCTCATCGGGCTCGAGCATCCCCGGCTTGTGCAGCAGGGCGTCGGGGATCGCCACCTTGCCGATGTCGTGCAGCGCCGCCGCGACGGCGACGCGTTCGGTCTCGGCGTCGTCGAGCCCGAGCACGCGGGCGACGTTGCGGACCGAGGAGACGACGGCACGCGAGTGGCTGCCGGTGTACGCGTCCCGCTCCGCGAGCGCGCTGACCAGCGCCTCGGCGATGGCGTGACGCACCTCGGCGGCCGGATCGGGGACGTCGATCAGGCCCCCGATGCTCACGCGGGCGCCGCCGCAGGACCGGGCACGGTCAACGCCGGTGCCGGCATCGGCGAGCAGCCGCTCGACGGTCATTCCGCGGCGGTAGGTGACGACGCCGACCGAGACCGTGAAGGCTCCGCCGGGCCGGTCGGCACCGGTCTCCAGGGCCTCCAGGAGCGCGGTGCCGACAGCGGTGGCCGCGTCGGCGTCGCAGTCGGGGAGGATGGCGGCCCACTCGTCGGCGCCGGTCCGGCCGACGAGGGCGGGGTCCGGGGCAAGGGTGCGCAGCGCGCCGTCCAGTGTGTCGAGCACGGCGTCGCCCAGGGCCACGCCCCGCGCGCCGTTGAGGGCACGGAAGCCGTCGACGTCGGCCACCAGGACGCTCAGGGGCTCACCGCCGCGACGCGCGCGGTCGAGCAGGGGCTCGGCGCTGGAGCACAGCGCGGCGATCGCGGACGGGTCGGGCATGCTCGAAGGATCGGTCCCCGGGGGCCCGGGCGCGAGGGCGTTCGACGAATAGGTCCGGGGGTCATCCCCAAACCTGTGGATGCCTGGGAGGATCGCCGTCCCTCGGGCCGCGGGACGGCTCGCGACGCCGCCGTCAGGGGCCTCTCGTCGGGGAGGCATCCGGCCCGATGCGCAGAATCACGTTCGTGGTGAAGGTCCTCGGCATCGATCCCGGTCTCGCGAACACCGGCTACGGCGTGGTGCAGCGACGCAGCGGGCGCCTCGCGGCGCTCGACGGCGGCGTGGTCACGACGCCCTCGGACATGCCGATGGAGCGGCGCCTCGTGAAGCTCCATGCGCGCATCAGCGAGCTGCTCGCCGAGCACCAGCCGGACGCGGTGGCGCTGGAGGCCCTCTACTTCGGACAAAACGCCCGCTCGGCGTTCGCGGTCGGCCAGGCCCGCGGTGTGGTCCTGCTCGCCGCCGGGGAGCGCGGGCTCACCACCGTCGACTACACGCCCCAGCAGGTGAAGTCCGCGGTCTGCGGCAGCGGTCGCGTCGAGAAGGACCAGGTGCAGCGGATGGTCCAGACGCTCCTGTCCCTGGCCGAGCTCCCGCGGCCCGATCACGCGGCCGACGCCTTGGCCGTGGCGATCTGCCACGCCAACCACGCGCCGCTCACCGCGGCGGTGGCGGCGCGCCGTCAGGCGAACGCGTCCCGCCCACGTGTGTCGGCCCGGTGATCGCCCTCGTCGCCGGGGACGTCGCGGTGCGGCGGCCCGACCACGTCGTGATCGAGACCGCGTCCGGGGTCGGCTACCGCCTGGGCGTCTCGGCGGAGACGCTCAAGCACGTGCCGGCCCTCGGCCAGCCGGTGCAGCTGCACACCCACCTGATCGTCCGTGACGACGCGATCGTCCTGTACGGCTTCCACGCCGAGGAGGAGCGCGACCTGTTCCTGCAGCTCATCGGCGTCCAGGGCGTCGGCCCGAAGGTCGCCCAGGCGGTCCTGGGCGGCGGGTCCGCGCGCCAGCTGATCGGCGCGATCATCGCCGGCGACGCCGCCCGCTTCCAGGCGGTCCCGGGGATCGGCAAGCGGATCGCCGAGCGGATCGTCGGCGAGCTGCGCGACAAGGTCGGCCTGGGCGACTGGAGCACCGACGACGGGGGCGGGATCACCGTGCACCGCGGCGACGACCCGCGGCTGCTGGCCCGCGACGGCCTGGTCGAGCTCGGCTGGACGCTGATCGAGGCGGAGGAGCTGCTGCGCGGCCTGACGGGCGACACGCCCGAGGAGCTCATCGCGCAGGCGCTGCGCGGGGCCCGCCAGTGAGCGACGAGATCCGCATCCAGACCCCGGGATGGCTGCCGGACGAGGACGTCGAGGAGACGTCCCTGCGTCCCCGGACGCTGGACGACTTCGTCGGACAGCCCGGCCTGAAGGCCCAGCTCGCGGTCAGCCTCGAGGCGGCGATCGCTCGAGGGGAGGCCCTCGACCACGTCCTGCTCGCCGGCCCGCCCGGCCTCGGCAAGACCTCGCTGGCCCACATCCTGGCCGCAGAGCTCGACGTGCCGCTCGTGATGACGGCGGCGCCGGCGCTCGAGCGCAAGGGCGACGTAGCGGCGTTCCTGACCGCGCTGGAGCCCCGCTCGATCTTCTTCGTCGACGAGATCCACCGGCTGCCCCGGGCGCTGGAGGAGACGTTCTACCCGGCGATGGAGGACCGGCAGCTGCCGATCACCGTCGGCCAGGGCGCGGGCGCCAAGGTCATGACGTTGCCGTTGCCCGCCTTCACGCTCGTCGGGGCGACCACCCGCGCGGGCCTGCTGACCTCGCCGCTGCGCGACCGCTTCGGCATCCAGCACCGCCTGGAGCCCTACGACCACGACGAGCTCGCCGACATCGTCCGGCGGAGCTCCTCGATCCTGGGCGTCCAGCTGGCCGACGACGGCGCCGGCGCGATCGCCCGGCGCTCCCGCGGCACGCCCCGCGTCGCGAACCGCCTGCTGCGCCGGGTCCGCGACTTCGCGGAGGTCCGCGCCGACGGGATCGTGACCGCCGACGTCGCCGACGCCGCGCTGGACCTGCTCCAGATCGATCACATCGGCCTGGACCGCCTGGACCGGGAGATCCTGCGCGCGATCTGCGAGCGGTTCGACGGCGGCCCGGTGGGTCTCTCGACGCTGTCGGTGACCGTGGGCGAGGAGCAGGACACCCTCGAGGACGTCTACGAGCCCTATCTCCTGCAGTGCGGCTTCCTCAAGCGGACGCCGCGGGGGCGCGTCGCGACGCTGCGCGCCTACGAGCACCTCGGGCTCGAGGCGCCCGAGCGCCCCGGCGACCAGCCGCTCTTCTGAGCTAGCTGCAGGGGCGGTTGCCCAGCGGCAGGGGCACCGCGCCGGTCCGGGTGATATCGACGCCGGCCGGGCTGCCCGACAGCGCGTAGGGCTTGCCGTCGATCGTCACCCTCGTGGACGCGAGGCCGACGTTCAGGCGCACCCGGCGGCCCTTGAAGGTCCGGCTGGTCGACAGGGTGCCGTTGAAGAGCTGCCTGCCGGCACCGTCGTCGACGCACAGGAAGGTGGCGGCGGCCGGGGTCAGCCGGACGGTCACGAGGCGGCGGGCGGCGGCGCGTCGCCGTGCCTCCCGCTTGCGCCGGGCGACGCGACGGTCGACGACCCGCTTGCGCTCCGCCGCTCGGCGGCGCTCGGCGGCGCGCTTCTTCGTGGCGGACTCCTTCTCGGCCGCAGACGGCCCGGTGGGCCCGGTCGGGGCGGGGCCAGCGGTCCCCGAGGGCCCCGTCGGGGCGTCCGCCGCGGGCGTCGCGCCCGGCGTCGCCGGCAGGGCGTCGGAGACGCGCTCCGCATCCTGGGACCCGCCAAGCGTCGAGGCCGCGACGACGGCCGCGACGGCGAGGACCGCCAGCGCCCCGACCCCGAGCGCCCCACGGCGCACGGTCGCGCCACGGCTGCCGGGATCGACCTGCTCGAGGCGCAGCTCGACCCGGTCGCCCGGTCCGGCGGCCTCGAGGCGCCCCGCCTCGATCGAGACGCCCGCCATCCGCAGCGCGGCCTCCACGCGGCGGACGTCCGCGACGTCGGCGTCGGTCACGTCGAAGGCGGACAGCAGCTGCTCGCGGGTCGGCCGGCGTTCGGCGGCGCCGCCCTTGAGGGCGGAACGGGCGATACGGCGCGCCGTCTGGGCGTCGCGGAGCGTGACGGGTTCGTCGTCGGGGCGGGGAACCATGTGACCTCTTGTTCTCGATCGGCCGGTGCGGCCCTTCCTTGAGGATCGTGAACGCCCCGAGGGTCTACACCGAACGGGGGTGACGCGTCCGTGACGCAACAGTGACCTCGCCTCCCGTACCCTGTCGAAGTTCCCCGATGGCCCATCTCTTCATCTGCCCCAACTGCGGCGCCCGCTCCACGGCGACCGACCGCACCGCCGGGTTCCGCTCGACCCCCAAGGGCTGCGCCAAGTGCGGCTTCGGGTTCCTGTTCGAGCTGCTCGACGACTACTACCCGGCTCCCGACGCCGCGTTCTTCGCCTGCGACCAGCAGGGGAAGGTCATCGCGTGCGGCCGCGGCAGCTTCGAGCTGACCGGGCTGGACGACGAACGTGTCATCGGCCGCCCGGTGAGCGAAGTCCTCGGCCTGGAGTGGGGTGATGGCCCCGATGCCGTCGCCACCGTGCTGGAATGGGGCGTCCGCCAGCTCGACAAGCAGGTCCGTGTAAACGCCGAGGGCGATCTGCCCGCCAAGGCGACCGCCGACCTGTTCCCTGCGTACGACGACGACGGCGGCCTGCTGCTCGTCCTCACCCCCGAGAAGTAAAGGTCCCCGCCGCTCGTGTCCGAACGCCGTCGCAACCTCTTCATCCTCCTCCTCGTCGGTGGCCTGCTGGCCGCCTCGATCGCGGTTCTCGCGACGAAGGAGACGAAGCTCGGCCTCGACCTGAAGGGCGGCGTCGAGCTCGTCTATCAGGCGAGTCCGACCAAGGAGGTCCCGACCGTCACCGCCGACGCCGTCGACCGCTCGATCGAGGTCATGCGCGAACGCGTCGACCAGCTCGGCGTCGCGGAGCCGGAGATCCAGCGCCAGGGCGCCGACCAGATCATCGTCTCCCTGCCCGACGTGGAGAACGCCGACGAGGCGATCGACCAGGTCGGCACCGTCGCCCAGATGTACTTCTACGACTGGGAGAAGAACGTCCTCGGGGCTGATCTCGAGCCCGATCCGAGCAACGCCGAGGTCACCGGTGGCCAGGCCGCCGGCTCTGTCGGCTGCTTCCCGAAGTACGACGCGCTGGCTCGCGCCTCCCGCCGCGAGGCGCAGCCCGACCAGAAGACGTCCGCCGGCGACCAGTACTACGTCACCGACGACAAGACCCGCAAGGTCCTCGACGGTCCCGAGGAGTCGCGCGAGGCGATCCTCAAGGGCCTCGATCCCGAGCGTGCAGGCGAGGGCGCTACCCGTCCCGAGGGTCGCCTCGGCCCGGACGAGCAGATCCGCATCGTCAAGGAGGGCACGGTCCTCGTCCGCGGCGAGCAGCCCGACGACGCCGACAGCGACAACGACACCGAGCGGGACTGCTACTACGTCCTGAACGACAACTACGCCCTCCAGGGCAAGGACATCAAGAACCCGGAGCAGCAGTTCGACAACGGCCCCGGGGGCAGCGGTCAGCCGAACGTCACCTTCGAGTTCAGCGACAGCGGCCGGCGGACCTGGCAGAACATCACGCGGGAGATCGCCGAGCGCGGCCAGAACCAGTTCCTGCCCGGCTCCGACCCGATCGGTGCGGCGCAGCACTTCGCGATCGTCCTCGACGGCGAGCTGATCTCGACCCCGTACATCGACTTCCAGCGCAACCCGGACGGCATCGACGCGCGGACCGGCTCGGAGATCTCCGGCGGCTTCACGATCAAGAGCGCCCAAGAGCTCGCGAACCTCCTGAAGACCGGCGCCCTGCCGATCAAGCTCGACCTGATCTCGCAGTCGCAGGTGTCCGCCAGCCTCGGTCAGCAGGCGCTCGACCAGGGCCTCGTGGCCGGGATTGCGGGCTTCCTGATCGTCGCGCTGTTCCTGCTGATCTTCTACCGCGTGCTCGGCGTCATCGCCGTGACCGCCCTCGTTGTCTATGCGGTCTACTTCTACGCGCTGATCAAGCTCATCCCGGTCACGCTGACGCTGCCGGGCATTGCCGGCCTGATCCTCACGATCGGTGTCGCCGCCGATGCGAACATCGTCATCTTCGAACGCGTCAAGGAAGAGATCCGCGCGGGCAGATCGATGTCCGCGGGTATCGCCGCCGGCTACAAGAAGGGCTTGAGCGCGATCATCGACGCGAACGTCGTGACGTTCCTCGTGGCGTTCATCCTCTTCATCCTCGCGACGGCCGGGGTGAAGGGCTTTGCGCTCGTGCTCGGCGTCGGCGTCATCGTCTCGATGCTCACCGCCATCCTGCTGACGCAGGCCATCCTCGGCGTCGCGAGCCGGTCGAAGATCATCAACTCGCCGTCGGCGCTGGGATCGAAGAACCAGGGCGAGCACAAGAACCGCTGGCGGTTCGACTACTCCGGCAGCGCTCCGAAGTTCTTCGCGGCCTCCGGCGTGATCCTCGTCATCGGCGCCCTGGCACTCGGCGGCAAGGGGCTGGAGTTCGGCATCGACTTCGACTCCGGCACCCGCGTCACCGCCGCCTTCGTGCAGGCCACCGACGAGGACGGCATCCGGGATGCCCTCGGTCAGGGCTTCGACGAGGCGAAGATCCAGCGGGTCACCGACGAGGAGCTCGGCAGCAACGCGTTCCAGATCCGCACGGAGCAGCTGGCGCCCGATCAGGTCGCCACCCGGATCACCACGCCGCTCGACGAGGCGTTCGAGATCCGCGGCGCTCCGGACACGCAGTCGATCGGGCCGACGTTCGGCAACGCGGTCGCGGAGAGCGCGATCATCGCGATCATCGCGTCGCTGCTGGTCATCACGGCCTACATCGCGCTGCGGTTCGAGTGGAAGTACACGGTGCCGATCCTCATCGCGCTGTCGCACGACATCCTCATCACGGCGGGCGTCTACGCCCTGGTCGGGCGGGAGGTGACGACGTCGACGGTCGCGGCCCTGCTCACCATCCTGGGCTTCTCGCTCTACGACACGATCATCGTGTTCGACCGCGTCCGGGAGAACGTGCCGCGAATGCCGCGGGCGGCGTTCTCCCAGATCGTCAACCGCTCGATGAGCGAGGTCATCGTCCGCTCGCTGGCCACGAGCTTCTGCGCCCTGCTCCCGGTCCTCTGCCTGTTCTTCTTCGGCGGTGAGACCCTGCAGGACTTCGCGTTCGCCCTGATCGTCGGCACGTTCTCGGGCACCTACTCATCGGTGTTCATCGCCTCGCCGGTGCTGACCGCCTGGAAGGAGCGTGAACCCGTGTACCGCCGCCGGCGTGCGCGGATCGCCGAGGCCCACGGGGGTGTCGTCCCGCCGTACGCGGACGGCGCCGCCGCGATCGAGGCGCCGCAGGTCCGGGAGAAGAAGCGCGGCCCCGCGCGGCTCTCCGACGACCCGGAGCGCGGAGTCAGCAAGCAGGAGTTCGACCAGATGGTCCGCGACCTGCACGTCGACGAAGCACCGGTCGCGACCGCCGATCCGACGGCCGACGCGACGCCGGAGGACCTCGTCATGAAGGACGACAAGCCCAAGCGCGACAAGTCCGGCCGCCCCCGCAACAAGCGCCACGGGCGCCCCAGGTAGGAGACAGAACCATGGGCATGATCACGTGGGTCACGATGGGCCTCGCGCTGTGGCACTTCACGGTGTTCGTCCCCGACCGCTTCGCGGGCGGGATCATCGGCGCGCTGATCGGCGCCGTCGCAGGCGCCGCCATCTTCGGCGTCCTGCTGCACGGGTTCAGCATCCCGGGGCGCGACGACACCGAGCTCCTCACGGCGCTCGAGGCCGTCCCGGGCGCCGCGATCGGTCTCGCGATCACGTACTTCCTGGGCCTGCGCCAGCAGGAGCCCGACACGGAGACCGAGGTCGTCGTGACGCCGTAGCCGTACCGCAGGGCAGGGGAAGGGTCGAATCGAGCGGACCGGGAGAGCACGCATGGAGGCAGGAAACGCAGGACGACGCGCACGCACGGTGGTCCGGACCACGACGGCACTGGCCTGCCTCGCCGCGCTCGTCGGGACGGGGGCCTCGCCGGCCCAGGCCCGCGGACCGCTCTCGACGGTCGTCCAGGACGACGCGCAGCTCCTGCACAAGCCGGAGGCCGACGTCACCGCGTCGATGGACCGGCTCAAGGCGCTGGGCGTCGACACCATCCGCATCACCGCCGGCTGGTCGGTCCTGACCCGCGGCGCCGACGGCGACACCGTCCCGACGGGCTTCGACCAGACCGATCCCGCCGCCTACGAGCAGGGCCGGTTCCTCGGCCTCGACAAGGTCGTGCGGCTCGCCGACGCCCGCGGCATGCGGATCCTGCTGGACATCGGCTTCTGGGCGCCCCGCTGGGCCGCCGGCCGGGAGGACGGTGAGCCGACCCCGCGGGCGCGCCGCGCCATCGACGCCGAGGCCTACGCCCGCTTTTCGGAGTCCCTCGCCCGTCGCTACAGCGGCAGCTTCACGCCGCCGCCGGCGATCGAGCCGGTCCCGCCGACGCAGGACGGCTCGCTGCTGGACGAGCTGTTCGGCACGACGCCGCCGCCGCAGCCCGCGGCGTCCTCGCCGTCGGAGGGCCCGCTGCCGCGCGTCTCGGCCTTCAGCCTCTGGAACGAGCCGAACCACCCGGCGTTCCTCCTGCCGCAGACCGCGCGCGGCGAGGGCGGCAGCCCGGCGATCTACCGGCGCATGGTCCGCGCCTCCCACGCCTCGATCCGCGCCGTCCAGGGCGACGCGACCGTGCTCGTCGGCGGCCTCGCCTCCAAGTCCACCAACGGCCGCGGCATCTCGCCGCTGCGGTTCCTGCGCGAGCTCGCCTGCGTCGACAGCCGGCTGCGGCCGCTGAAGACGGCCGAGTGCCGGGACTTCACGCCCGTTCCCGGCGATGGCTTCACCGCGCACCCGTACTCGCTGAGCACCCCGCCGGACTCCAGGCCGTCCCGCAGCCAGGCCGACGACCTCCCGCTCGGCGCGCTGCCCACGCTCATCCGCACGCTCGACCGTCTCGTGAAGGCCAAGCGCCTGGCGAAGGGTCTGCGGGACGTGTGGCTGACGGAGTACGGCTACGAGACGAACCCGCCCGCCACCATCACGAAGTTCGGGCTCGACGACCAGCTCCGCTTCCTGCCCTGGGCCGAGTACCTCGCCTGGCGCCAGCCGCGCGTGAAGGCGTTCGCGCAGTTCCTGCTGCGCGACCTGCCGCCCGCCCAGACCGTCCAGGGGCGCAGCGACCGTCGCGCCTTCGGGCAGTGGGAGTCGGGCCTCCTGTTCGCCGACGGGCGCGACAAGCCCGCGGCCGCCGGCTTCCCCGGCGGGCTGTTCGTCCGTCCCGCGGACGCCAAGAGCCGGCGGCTCGCCGTCTGGGGACGCGTACGCGTCGGCTCCGGGACGCGGACCGTGACGCTGGACGTCCGACCGCCCCGCGGCTCCTGGAAGCGCCTGGGCGGCCCGATCCGCACCTCCGGGATCTTCCAGCGGACCTTCGCGATGAAGGGCATCCGCAAGGGCTCGCAGTTCCGGATGCGGTACACGGTCGACGGCGTCGCCCGGACGAGCCCCACGTTCACCGCCCTGCACCGCCCCAGCCCGCTGAAGTAGTTCCCGCAGGGAGCGGGGAGGACGGTCCGTTCCGTCCAGTCCGCGGCCTACCGTGACAGGCCGTGGACGCGCGCCTGGACATTCCCGCCTGCTCGACCGACGAGGTCTGGGCGCTGCAGGCCCGCCTGGGCGTCAGCGGCCCCGTCGCCCAGATCCTGGCCCGCCGCGGGCTCGGCGACCCCGACGCGGCCCAGGCCTGGCTCCGGGCCGACGAGGCGCACCCGCCCGCTGCGTTCGCGGGCATCGAGGATGCGGTCGCGCTGATCCTCGCCCACGTCAAGGCGGGCTCGCACATCACCGTCCACGGGGACTACGACGTCGACGGCGTCACCTCGACCGCCATCCTCCTGCGCGCCCTGCACACGTGGAACGCCAGGGTCGACCACCTGCTGCCCGACCGGCAGGCCGACGGCTACGGCCTCACGCTCGCCACCGTCGACCGGCTGAAGGCGCGCGGCACGCAGCTGCTGATCACCGTGGACTGCGCGATCACGGCGGTCGACGAGGTCGCCGCCGCGAAGGCCGCCGGCATCGACGTCGTCGTGACCGACCACCACACGCCCCGCGCCGACGGCGTGCTGCCGGACGCGCCGATCGTGCACCCGCTGGTGTGCGGCTACCCCTTCACCGATCTGTGCGCGGCCGCCGTCGCCCACAAGCTCGCCTGCGCGATCCACAGCGCCGCCGGCGGGGACCCGCGACGGGCGGACGTCGATCTCGACCTCGTCGCGCTCGCCACGGTCGCGGACTGCGTGCCACTGCACGGCGAGAACCGCCGGCTCGTCCGCGAGGGGCTGCGGGCGATCGCGACGACGCAGAAGCCCGGCCTGCGGGCCCTGCTGAAGGTCGGCCGGGTCGACCCGTCGACGATGGACGCGACCGACATCGGCTTCCGCCTCGCCCCGCGCATCAACGCGGCGGGCCGCGTCGCCCGGCCGGACGCGGCGCTCGAGCTGCTCCTCACCTCCGACGAGGGCCGGGCCGAGCAGATCGCCCAGGAGCTCGACGGCTACAACGCCGAGCGGCGCCACACCGAGGAGCGCATCCGCTTCGACGCCGAGCGGCAGATCACCGAGCTCGGCGAGCGTCCGGCGTACGTCCTGTGGGGCGAGGACTGGCACTCCGGCGTGATCGGCATCGTCGCCTCGCGGATCGCCGAGCGTCACCGTCGCCCGGTGCTCATGGTCGCCGTCAAGGACGGGGAGGGGACCGGCAGCGGCCGCTCCATCCCCGCCTTCGACCTGCTCGGCGGCTTGGACGCCTGCGCGGGGCACCTGCTGCGCCACGGCGGCCACCGGGCCGCCGCCGGCTGCACCGTGGCGGCGGAGTCCCTGCCGGCGCTGCGGGCCGCGTTCGAGGCGCACGCCGACGCCGTCCTGGCCCCGGAGGACCTCCTGCCGGTCGCCAAGGTTGACGCGGTCGTCTGCGGCGACGAGCTCGGGCTCGACCTGGCGGAGGAGCTGCAGCAGCTCGCGCCGTTCGGCGAGGGCAACCCCGAGCCCGCGCTCCTGCTCCCGGCCTGCCGGATGCTCGACGTCCGGCCGATGGGGGAGGGCCGCCACCTGCGCTTCGCCGTCCACGCCGGGGGCGTGAGCGCCCGCGCGGTCGCGTTCGGCCGTACGGACCTGCCCGACGGCTGCGAAACCGCGGTCGACGCCACCTTCGCGCTCACGGTCAACCGTTGGAACGGCGCCGTGGAGCCGCAGCTGCTGTTGCGTCACGCCACCACGCCGGCGCCCGCGGCGATCGTCCCGGCCGGCGGGCACGGCGAGGACTGGCGGGGCGCGGTGCTGGCCGCGGCGCAGCGGACCCCGGGGGCCTACGAGGGCCTCGCCGCGCCGGTCCGCCGCCGGACGCTCGCAGATCGCCGCGGCGCCGGGCGCCTCGGCACGATCGCGGCGCTCGTGGCGAGCGGCGAGTCGGTGCTCGTCGTCTGCGCCGACCTCGCCGCCCGCCTGCGCGACCTCGACGGCCTCACCGGCGGCTTCACGCTCGCCTCGCACGAGACCGCGGCCGCCGACGCGACCCTTCGCGCCGCCCACCGCCACCTCGTCCTGCTCGACCCGCCCGCGCACCCCGCACTGCTCGCGGCGCTGCACGAGGGCGACCCGGAGCAGCAGGTCCACCACGCCTGGGGGGACGCGGAGGAGCGGTTCTCCGCGCAGGTCCACGAGCACCTCCACGCGCTGCGCGCCCCGCTCGCCGACGTCTACCGCGCGCTGCGCGGCGGCCGTACCCTCGAGGAGGCACTGCGCGGCGACGGTGAGCGTCCGCGCCACCCGGTCCTGGCCGGCCGGCTCCTCGCCGTGCTCGAGGAGGCCGGGCTCGCCGTGGTCGACCGCGGCACGCTCACCGCCGAGCTGCTGGACACCGGGCGCGTCGGGCTCGAGGAGTCGGCCTGCTACCGGGCCTGCGAGGCACGCCGCGCCGCCGTCGCCGGGTGCCCGGCACCGGCGCGCGAGCCGATCGCCGCCTGACCCGACCACACGGCCCGGCGCCTGTACCGCGTGCAGGTAGCGGATCGGCCCCCACCCCTGAGCTAGGCTGGTTGCGCATGCCCCTGTCGCATCCGACCCGTCGCCCGCACCGTGGCTGACCGCGCGAACCTCAGCGAGCGTCGCCCCGTGGGCGCGGTCGCGGACCCCGCCGCGCACACGCCGGTCGAGCGCAAGGACCTCACGGAGACCGAGAGCCGGCTGCTGTCGGACCTCTTCGCGATCGTCGAGGAGCACGCCGTGGACGCCGCGATCGTGGTCGATCGCGACCGGGTCGAGGACGCCTTCGTCTTCGCCTGCGAGCACCACGCCGACCAGCGGCGCAAGAGCGGCGAGGAGTTCATCGTCCACCCGGTCGGCGTCGCGAAGATCTGCGCCGGGATGCGGCTGGACACCGAGACGCTGGTCGCGGCGCTGCTGCACGACACCGTCGAGGACACGTCCGCCTCCCTGGAGGAGGTCCGGGTCCGCTACGGCGACGAGGTCGCGGCCCTGGTGGACGGGGTCACGAAGCTGACCGGCATCACGTTCCAGTCGCGCGACGAGGCGCAGGCGGAGAACTACCGCAAGATGATGGTCGCGATGGCCTCCGACGTGCGGGTCATCCTCATCAAGCTCGCCGACCGCCTGCACAACATGCGGACGATCGCTGCGATGCCCAAGCAGAAGCAGATCGACAAGGCGAAGGAGACCCTGGAGATCTACGGGCCCATCGCGCACCGGCTCGGCATCCATGCGATCAAGTGGGAGCTCGAGGACCTCGCGTTCGCCACGCTGCACCCGCGTAAGTACCAGGAGATCAAGGGCCTGGTGAACCAGCAGCGCGACGAGCGCGACACCTACGTCTCCAAGGCGGGCCTGTACCTGGCGCGTGAGCTCGAGGCCCTGGGCATCGACGCGGAGATCTCCGGCCGGGCCAAGCACTTCTACTCCATCTACACCAAGATGACGAAGAAGGGCCGCGAGTTCAACGAGATCTACGACCTCACCGCCATGCGCGTGATCGTCGAGTCCGTCAAGGACTGCTACGGCGCCGTCGGGGTCATCCACAGCCTCTGGAAGCCTCTGCCCGGACGGTTCAAGGACTTCGTGGCGATGCCGAAGTTCAACATGTACCAGTCGCTGCACACGACCGTGATCGGGCCCGAGGGCCTGCCGCTGGAGATTCAGATCCGCACGGTCGAGATGCACGCGATGGCCGAGTTCGGGGTCGCCGCGCACTGGATCTACAAGCAGGGCAAGGACGGCGCCACGCGCGTCAGCCCGCAGATCCCGACGGACGGCAAGGCGAAGCTCGAGTGGCTGCGGTCGATGCTCGACGAGCAGCAGGACGACGCCGATCCCCGCGAGTTCATGGAGCAGGTGAAGGCCGATCTCTTCAGCGAGGAGGTCTTCGTGTTCACCCCCAAGGGCGAGGTCAAGTCGCTGGCCGCCGGCGCGACGCCGCTGGACTTCGCCTACGAGGTCCACACCGATGTCGGCCACCGCTGTGTCGGGGCGCGGGTCAACGGCAAGATCGTCCCGCTGCACTACGAGCTGCGCTCGGGCGACATCGTCGAGATCCTCACCTCCAACCGCGACCGCGGTCCGTCGCGCGACTGGCTCGCGCTCGTCCGCACCACCCGCGCCCGGAACAAGATCAAGGCCTGGTTCAAGGCCGAGTCGCGCGAGGACACCGAGCACACCGGCCGCGACCTGCTGCAGGAGCAGTTCAAGAAGGCGGGGTTGCCGGCCCAGAAGATCACCGGCTCGCCGCTGCTCGCGGACGTCATCCGGGACATGGGCTTCAAGAAGGCCGACGACTTCTACATCGCGCTGGGCGCGGCGAAGATCAGCCCGAAGGTCGTCACGAACAAGGTCCTGAGCCGGCTCAAGCAGGGCGACGCCGCCGAGGGTGAGGAGACGGCGGCGGAGTCGCTGATCTCCACCCGACGCCAGCGCCGTCAGCCGACCGGCACCTCGTCGAGCTACGGCATCGTCGTCGAGGGCGTCGACACCGTGCAGCTGCGGCTCGCGAAGTGCTGCCGGCCTGTGCCGGGCGACCCGATCGTCGGCTACGTCAGCCTCGGCCGCGGCATCACGATCCACCGCGACGACTGCCCGAACTCCGCCGCGCTGCGCAAGGACCCGGAGCGGTTTGTGCGCGTGCACTGGGAGGGCGACCACGAGAGCGCCTTCCGCGTGGAGCTGCAGGTCGACGCGTGGGACCGCCACCGGCTGCTCGAGGATCTCTCGAGGACCTTCGCCGAGGGTGGGCTGAACATCGTGGAGGCGCGCTGCATCGTCAGTCCGCCGATGGTGCAGAATCGTTTCGTCGTCGAGGTCGGCGACACCAAGGCGCTCAAGGCGACGATCACCCGCCTGCGCAACATCGACAGCGTGTTCGACGCGTACCGCGTCACACCGGGAGCCTGATCACATGAGCATCATCCGCAGAGCGACAGCCGCGTCGGTCGCGACGACGATCGCCGCCGGGATCTTCGCGGCCGGGGCCGCCGACGGCGCCCTCGTCGTCCAGCAGTCGCTCGCCGGCGTCAAGCTCGGCATGACCCGGGCGCAGGTCGAGGCCCGGCTGGGCGAGCCGTCGCAGGTGCGGCGGCCGACGAGCGAGATCTTCGGGCGCTACACCGAGCTGCGCTTCGGTCTGACCAGGGTGTCGATCTTCGACAGCGCCGAGGGCGGGGTCTTTGCCGTCACGACGACCTCCAAGAAGCAGCGGACGTCCCGGGACGTCGGCGTGGGCACCTCGGAGAAGGTCCTACGTCAGCGCGTCAAGGGCGTGAAGTGCGAGACGTTCTCGGGCTTTCGCACCTGCTCCGTCGGCCGGTTCGAGCCGGGCCGGGTCGTGACCACCTTCCGCATCGGCAGGACGTCCAAGCGGGTCGCGAGCATCCAGCTCGGCCGCGTCATCGACTAGGTGGCCGTCCTCGTCACGTCCCTCGTCGGCCTCGTCCTCCTGGGGCTTGCCGGCTACCAGGAGCTCCGCACCGCGCGCGCCGCCGGCGTGGAGATCGGCGCGCTGCCGCGTCCGCCGGCGATGCGCTACCTGCTCATCGCGTTCCCGTTCCTCTTCGTCGTCAGCGCGATCGGGGAGCGGCACCTGCTCATCGCCGTCGGCGCCGCGGTACTCGCGCAGTCCGCCTACGTCACCTGGTGGCGGAACCGACGCGCCGCCGCCGCGCCTGGTGCCTGACCGCCTCGAGCGGCCTCGGGAACGGCTGCGCGACCACGTGGTGGTCCTGCGGCCCTCCGGCTGGTGAGCCGCTGGGCGCTCACACACGGGGGGTTCGAGCGGCTCGAGCTGCGGATCGACCCCCGCAACGTGCCGTCGCTCGCCGCGGGTGGAACGGGCCGGCTACGTGCGCGAGGGCGTGCTGCGGTCCGTCGAGGAGCACCTCGGCGAGCGGATCGACCTCGTCGTGCTCTCGCTGCTGCCGCGCGACCTCAGCTCACAGGCCACGGCGACGAGACCGGCGTGATCACCGGTCGGCGTCGGCCGGCACACGGCCATGCTCGGTGTCCTCGATCCGCGCCTCGTGCATGCGTCGACCGCACCCGCGCGGCGCGCGAGTCAGGCGATGACGGTGAGCGCGCCCGGGGTGAGGGAGTACACGGCCTCGTCGACCACGCCGATCGAGTCGCCGTCGACCTGCAGGGGCAGCGGCCGCCCGTCGGTGCTGCGGATGGTGACGCTCGGGACGGTCTCGAACCCGCTGACCGCGCGGTGCTTCGTGATCTCGGCGCGCTTGGAGAACAGGCGGAAGAGGATGCCGGGCATGACCGTCGGTGTGGTGCGCTGCAGGATGATCCCGCTCAGCGTGCCCGAGTCCAGGCTCTGGCCCGGCACGAGCTTGATCGGGTAGTCCTTGAAGTACGTGAACGGGTCACCGTTCTGGATGATCGACGTGACCCCGGGCAGTGTCGTACCGTCAGGCAGCACGGCCTCGAGCTGCGGAGGCTTCACGACGTAGTCCTTGGTGAACGTCGTGATGCCGGCGTAGGTGAAGTAGAACGGGCCGAAGCGGCGCTTCATCCGCGGGTGCGCGTCGACACGTGCGACGACGCTTGCGTCGAGCCCCACGCCGCTGGAGAAAGTGAACCAGCGGTCGTTCACGCGCGCGAGATCGACCTTCCGCGGTGCCCAGGTGTCCGCGACGCGCAGGAGGTGCTCGGTCGCGTCGACGATGTCGCCGGGGATGCCGAGCATCTTGCAGTAGACGTTCGTCGCGCCACCGGGCAGCGTCGTCAGCGGGGTGGAGGATCCGGCGAGCCCGTTCGCCGCCTCGTTGAGGGTTCCGTCGCCGCCGAACGCGACCACGACGTCGTACCCGTCGGCCGCCGCCTCACGGCAGAGCTCCGTCGCGTGGTCGCGCTTCTGCGTGTCGATCGCGTCGACGTCGTAGCGGCCCTGCAGCGCGTAGACGACGAGGTTCTTGAGCCGGTCGCTGACGGTCGTCGCGTACGGGTTGACGATGACGAGCATCCGCTTGCGCTGGACCGGGCGGTCGCTGGCGAACGTCTCGCCGAGGCGCTCGAGAGACTGGAGCTGGAGAGGGGCGGCCACGAAGCGACCTACTCCCGTGGCGCGCGGGCGTTACGGGCTCAGAGCAGCGGCGTCCGCGCACGAGCTGAGGCCGCGGCGAGGTTGACCGCGCCGACGGCGTCCGCGGCCACGTTGGCCGCGGCGACCTCCGGACCACGACGCAGGCCCCAGACCCGCGCGACGCCCCAGATCGTGCGGCCGTACGGCACGGCCGCGAGGAGCGGCCACGGCCGCCGGGCGACGGCGGCGAGGACGAGCCCGCCGACGGCGAGGTCGAAGGTCGCCGTGCGGCGCGTGAGGAAGACCCGACGGAAGCAGAACGCCTGCCGTAGCTCGGGGATGCGGGCGACCAGCGGAGGGAAGAACCGCAGCCGCGTCCGCTCCCGGATGAACGACCGTGAGGTGCCGGGGAACACGGCGTGGTGCACCAGCGCCTGCGGCGCGAACGTGCACCGCGCCCCCGAGCGGATCGCGCGCCACCCGAGCCAGGCATCCTCGCCGAGCTCCTTGGCCGTGGCGGTCCCGAGCCAGCTCTCGAAGCCGCCGAGCTCCTCGAACAGCGTGCGCCGCAGCAGCAGGTTCGCGGTCTCGAACAGCTGCGTCGGCTGCCCGACCCGCAGGGTGCGGTCGAACGGCCCGACGTGGACGCCGGGCGGCGGCCCGACGGCGCCCTGCACCAGGTCGGCCCCGGCGTCGAGGCCCGCGAGACCGGCGGTGAGCCAGCCCGGGGTCGGTGCGCAGTCGGCGTCGGTGAACGCGAGGACGTCCCCCTGGCCGTGCGCGGCGCCGAGGTTGCGGGCGGCCGCCGGGCCGGTGCCGGAGCTGCGCAGCACCGTGGCGCCCACCGGGTGGGCCGCCGCGAGCTCGCCGGTGCCGTCGGTCGAGCGGTCGTCCACGACGACGGTCTCGACCGCGGTGCCCGGCGGCACGTCGAGGGCGGCCAGCGCATCGAGCAGCGCCGGGAGGGTCGCCGCCGCGTTGTGCGCGGGAACGACGACGGTGACGATCCGGGGCGGCATCCGCGCCGGACGCTACCCGCCGGCGCGGCGCTCGGTACGGTGGCCGGGATGTCCGACGCCCGCCACATGGCCGACTTCTGGGACGAGCGCGCCCGGGAGGACGCGCTGTTCTTCGTCGACGACCGCCTGCGCTACGACCCGGCCCGCGCCGAGGGCGACGAGACCTGGTTCTGGGCGGAGGGCGAGCGGCTGCTGCAGGAGCTGCTCGACCGCGCCGACGCACCGGAGATCGATCCGGGATCCACGACGCTGGACGTCGGCTGCGGCGTCGGGCGGTTCACCCGTGTCCTCGCCCAGCGCTCGGTCCAGGTCCACGGTGTGGACGTCAGCCCGGAGATGCTCGACCGCGCCCGCCGGCTGCTCGGCTCCCACGCCAACGTGCAGCTGCACCAGGGCGACGGCGTGTCGATCCCGCTCCCCGACGCGTCGGTCGACGTCGCCGTGTCCTTCGTCGTCTTCCAGCACATCCCCGACCCGCAGATCACGCTCGGCTACCTGCGGGAGCTCGGCCGGGTCCTGCGTCCCGGCGGCTGGATCTGCGTGCAGCTGAGCAACGATCCGGCCGTCCACCGTGCCGACCGCGCCGACGTCCCGCGGCCGCGCCTGCGCGACCGGCTCCTGGGCCGGGTGCCCAAGGGCACCGACGATCCCGCCTGGCTGGGCTCCGCCGTGACGCTCGAGCAGCTCGACGAGGCACTCGCGGCCGGCGGGCTGCGCAGCGCACACCGCAGCGGCGAGGGGACGCAGTACCTGCTCGAGCGTGCCGTCAAGCCCGCCTGAGCGGCCGTCCTACAGCCAGCCGCGCTTACGGAACACGTACAGCATGCTGCCCAGCAGCCCGGCCATGAAGACGACGATCAGCCAGAACGCGGTGATCGAGCCCTCACCCGGCACCTGCACGTTCATGCCGAAGATGCTCGCGACGAATGTCAGGGGCAGCATCACGGCGCTGAACGCGGTGAGCACGCGCAGGACGTCGTTGAGCTGGTGCGACAGCACCGACTCGTTGGTGTCCTCGAGCCCCTCGACGACCTCCTTGAAGTTCTCGAGCATGTCCCAGATCCGCTCCGACGCGTCGTTGATGTCGTCGAAGTAGATGTCGAGGCCGTCCGGGATGTAGCGCTTCGTGCGCTCGAGGTCGGCGAGCGCCGAGCGCTGCGGCCGGACGATCTTGCGGAAGTTGATGATCTCCTGCTTGGCGTTGGAGAGGTCGCGCACGATCTCCCCAGAGCGGCCCTCGAAGATGTCCTCCTCGAGCCGCTCGAGCTTGTTGCCGATCTTGCGCAGCATCGGGAACGAGGCGTCGACGCAGTCGTCGACGATCTTGTAGAGGAGGTAGCCGGCGCCCTTGCCGAACAGGGAGGCGCGGACGTCCTCCCGCTGCTCGGCGCGGGTGAAGAGGTACTCCAGCGGCTGCACCGGCTGGTTGGGGCACGTGATGACGAAGTCGGGGCCGACGAAGATGTCGACCTCGGCGGCATTCAGCCGGCCGACCTGTTTGTCGTAGGCGGCGAAGTGCAGGACGACGAAGAGGTAGCCCTCGTACTCGTCGACCTTCGGCCGCTGGTTGCGCGAGTAGACGTCCTCGTAGTCCAGCGGATGGAAGTCGAAGTGCTCCTCCATCCAGGCCCGGTCGGCCTGACGCGGCTGGACGATGTTGATCCAGCGCAGGCCGTCGTGCTCGACGACCTCGACGTTCGGTGTCTCAGGCTCCGGCGCGTGCGCGACGGCCGAGCCACGGCCGCGTGCCGGCCGCCGCAAGCGGGGCTTGGGCAGGCTGGGCATCGGGACTTCGGGGCTCGTCGGACATCGCGGGCATCGAACGGGAGTCTACCCGCCCTTGTCCCCCCGGACGACCTGTGTAGACTCCTCCCCACATAGCTGGACACATCCAGAGGGGTGGAGGGACTGGCCCGATGAAACCCCGGCAACCACGAAGCGGCTCGTACAGCGCCTCGAAAGGTGCCAATTCCTGAAAGATGTGGCCGGAGTTCCGCGCCTCGCAGCACAGAACCTCCGCCACCCGACGGAGGTTTTTTGATGGCTGCAGAGACGCTGAAGTGCCGGGAGTGCAAGACCGAGTACCCGTTGGAGGCCCACTACGTCTGTGAGCGCTGCTTCGGCCCGCTCGAGGTCTCCTACGCGCACAACCCGATCACCGACGTCGCCGAGGCGCGGCGCCGGATCCAGGCGGGGCCCCAGAACATCTGGCGCTACGCGGACTTCCTCCCGCTCGTCGGGGGACCGCCCGGCCCGAGCAACCGCCGCGCTTCGCGCGCCGGACTGCCCGCCGGCTGCACCCCGCTGATCCGCGCCGACATCCTTGCCGAGCGCCTGGGGATCGGCGAGGTCTGGGTCAAGAACGACACCGCCAACCCGACGCACTCGTTCAAGGACCGCGTCGTCGCCGTCGCGACGGCACGGGCCCGTGAGCTCGGCTTCGAGGTGCTCGCCTGCGCCTCGACCGGCAACCTCGCCAACGCCGTGGCCGCGCAGGCCGCCGCGCTCGGGATGGAGTCCTACGTCTTCATCCCCTCGAACCTCGAGGAGCAGAAGGTCCTCGCGACCGGCGTCTACGGCACGAACGTCGTCGCGGTCGAAGGCAACTACGACGACGTCAACCGCCTGTGCACCGAGGTGAGCGGCGAGCGGGAGGGCTGGGCGTTCGTGAACGTCAACATGCGCCCCTACTACGCCGAGGGCTCCAAGACGATCTCCTACGAGATCGCCGAGCAGCTCGGCTGGGAGACCCCCGACCGGATCGTCTCGCCGATCGCTTCGGGCTCGCTCTTCACGAAGATCGCCAAGGGCTTCGAGGAGTGGCAGGAGCTCGGCCTCATCAGCGGCACGCTGCCGAAGATGAACGGCGCCCAGGCGACGGGCTGCTCACCGGTGGCGCAGGCTTACCAGGCAGGCCATGACGTCTGCCGCCCGGTCAAGCCGGACACGATCGCCAAGTCCCTGGCGATCGGCAACCCGGCCGACGGCCCCTACGCGGTCGAGCTCGCCCGCCGCAGCAACGGCGGGGTGGACGCGGTGACCGACGACGAGATCCGCGCCGGCATCCGCCTGCTGGCCGAGACGACCGGCATCTTCACCGAGACCGCGGGGGGCGTCACCACCGCGGTCCTGCAGAAGCTCGCCCAGCGCGGGGAGATCGGGAGCGACGAGCGCGTCGTCCTCGTGATCACCGGCGACGGCCTCAAGACCCTCGACGCGGTGCGCGACACCTTCGAGACCCACACGATCGAACCGACCTTCGACGCGTTCGAGGACGCGTTCGCGACAGGAGCCGCACGCTAGATGAGCATCAAGGTGAAGTTGCCGACCCAGCTGCGTGCCGCCGCGGGCGGTGCGTCGAGCGTCGAGGTGGACGGCGGGACCGTCGGCGAGGTCCTCGCCGCCGTGTACGAGGTGCACCCCGAGCTGAAGGAGCGCCTGTCCGACGAGGACGGAACGCTGCGGCGGTTCGTGAACGTGTACGTCGGCGGGGACGACATCCGCTTCGGCGACGGCCTGGACACCAAGGTGGCCGACGGCGCCGAGGTCCAGGTCCTGCCCGCCGTCGCCGGCGGCTGCTGACGCGTCCCGGCCTCATGGTCGGCCGCCTTCTCGCCCTCAGCCGTGCCGCGCGCTTCCGCCTCTGGGCGGCGGTGACGTCGGCGCGCCTGCGCCGCCTGGGCGGACGGCTGGTCCTCGAGGTCGACGAGGTGCCGCGGTTCCTCGGACTGCCGACGGTCGAGGTCGACGGCTTCCCGGGGACCGTGACGCTGCGCATCGGACGCGATGTGAAGCTCGGCAGCGGACTGGTGCTCGACCTCGCACACGGCAAGGACGGGCTCATCGAACTCGGCGACCGGGTGGTGTTCCAGAACGGCGTGCGCCTGCAGCCGTGGGGCGGCGCGATCCGCCTGGCGGCCGGGGCGCAGATCCGCGACCGTTGCGAGCTGAAGTCCGCCGGCGAGCTGCTGCTCGGCGAGCGTGCGATCTGCGGGCGCAACGTCACCCTGCACTGCGAGGAGCGCGTCGAGCTCAGGGCGAAAACCGGTCTGGCCGAGCGCGTGACGATCGTCGACTCCGACCATAGCTTCGACGGGAGCGACACTTTCTTCATGGACCAGCCGGTGCGCAGCACCCCGGTCCTGATCGGCGAGAACTCCATGGTGTCGACGAACGTGGTCATCCTGCGCGGCTCGACAATCGGTTCGCACTCCGTCGTGGCGGCAGGCGCCGTCGTCAATGGTGGCGAATATCCGTCCGGCTCGATTCTCGGGGGGGTCCCCGCGCGGGTGCTCAAGTCGCTCACCGACGGAGCGCACGCGGCGAGGTGAGCCCGTCCGTCGAGCGGCTGGGCGGCTACCGGGCCAAGCGCGACGCGCAGGCCACTCCGGAACCCGGGCTCGAGGGGACGGTCGAGGAGCACGACGGGGGCGGGAGCTCCCCGCGGTTCGTCGTGCAGGAGCATCACGCCACCCGTCTCCACTGGGACCTGCGGCTCGAGCGGGACGGCGTCCTCGTGTCCTTCGCGGTCCCGAACGGCCTGCCGCCGGACCTCGGCACGAACCACCTCGCGATCCGGACCGAGGACCATCCCCTGAAGTACCTGCACTTCCACGGCGAGATCCCGAAGGGCAGCTACGGCGCGGGGACGATGACGATCTCCGACACCGGTACCTACGAGGTCCTGAAGTGGGAGCCGCGGAAGATCGAGATCCACCTCCACGGGACGCGCCACGAAGCGCAGTTCGCGCTCTTCGTCATCGACAAGGACCAGACGCTGGACCCCGAGCGCGACGGGGCGCAGTGGATGATCCACCGCATGGGCGAGCCGGAGGATCCGGACGCCGGCCCGCTCCCTGAGCGCATCGCGCCCATGCTCGCGAAGCCGGGCACGCTGCCGCACGGGGACGACTGGCGGTTCGAGATCAAGTGGGACGGCGCGCGCGTCCTCGCGCACAGTCGGCCCGGCCACCTGCTCCTGCGCAGCCGCAACCTCAACGACGTCACCGCGCAGTACCCCGAGTTGCACGCGCTCCAGCGCGCGCTCGGGGAGCACCGTGCGGTGCTGGACGGGGAGGTCGTCGCGTTCGACCGGGACGGGAAGCCGAGTTTCTCGGCGCTGCAGCGGCGCATGCACGTGACCGGCGAGGCGAAGGTGCGGCGGCTGGCGAAGGAGCAGCCGGTCCGCTTCGTCGCCTTCGACGTGCTGTGGCTCGACGGGCATGGCCTGTGCGACCTGTCCTACGACGAGCGGCGTGCGCGCCTGGCCGAGCTCGACCTCGCCTCGCTTGTGACCGAGGTCGTCGTACCCGACCCGGAGACCGACGGCGAGGCGCTGCTGGAGGCCGCCCGCGGACTCGAACTCGAGGGCGTGATGGCGAAGCGTCGCGATGCGCCGTACGTCCCCGGTGCGCGGTCGGCCGCGTGGACGAAGGTCAAGCTGATCGGTTCCATGACGCTCGTCGTCGCCGGTTGGACGGCGGGGGAGGGCAAGCGCGGCACGCACCTCGGCGCGCTGCTCCTCGGGCTCGAGGATCCGGAGACCGGCGAGCTCCGCTACGCCGGACGGGTGGGGACGGGGTTCACGGAGCGCACGCTCGTCGAGCTCAAGCAGGCGCTGGCGCAGCGTTCGGTCGACGAGTCCCCGCTGGCGCCGTCGACCGGTGGCACCGTGCCGCCGAAGGGGGCGTCGTACGTGACGCCCGAACTGCGCTGCGAGGTCGAGTTCACCGGCTGGACGCCCGACGGCGTCCTGCGTCACCCGTCGTTCAAGGGCCTGGTCGCGCCGGAGGACGAGGAGGGTCCGCCGTCTGCCGCCGGCGGTTCGCGCGGGGTGTCCCGCGACGGGAAGGGGACGCTCGTCAAAGCGGCCGGGCGCGAGCTGCGCGTCACCAACCTCGACAAGCCGCTGTGGCCCGACGGCACCACCAAGGGGGAGCTCATCGCCTACTACGCGCAGGTCGCGCCGGTCCTCGTCCCGCACCTGTCGGGGCGGCCCCTGACGATGCGGCGCTGGCCGGACGGCGTGCAGGGCATGACGTTCTTCGAGAAGCGTGCACCGTCGCACCGGCCGGAGTGGGTCGCGACCGAGGCGGTCGCACACAGCGAGGGGATCGACGACCGGGTGCTGGTCGAGGAGCCCGCGACCCTCGCCTGGCTCGGCAACCTGGCGGCGATCGAGCTGCACACCCCGCTGCACCGGCTCGGCCGGGCCCCGGACGGCTCGGCGGAGATCCTCGCTTTCGACCTCGATCCGGGTGCTCCGGCCACCGCGATCGAGTGCGCGCGGGTTGCGTTCATCCTCCGGGGGATGCTCGAAGGCCTGGGGCTGCGGACGTTCGTGAAGTCCTCCGGTTCGAAGGGCCTGCAGGTCTACGTGCCGCTGAACGCCGGCGCGATGCCCTACGTGCGGACCAAGGCGTTCTCGCGGGCGGTCGCCGAGCTCCTCGCGCGGGAGGAGGCCGGTCTCGTGGTCTCCCGTCAGGTCAAGGCCGAGCGCCGCGGCAAGGTGCTCGTGGACTGGCTGCAGAACGAGCACGGCAAGACGACGGTGTCCGTGTATTCGGTGCGCGCCGCCCACGACCGGCCGACGATCAGCGTCCCCTTGACCTGGGACGAGCTGCAGGACGGTCTCGACGGGGGCGACCCGGAGGCCTTCCTGCTCGGTCCCGACGAGGTCCTCGCGCGCGTCGACGAGCACGGTGACGTGTGGGCGGAGGTGCTGACGCTCGACCAGGAGCTGCCGTCCCTCTGAGGCCCGGCCGGGCTCAGACCCCCGCGCACAGGGCCTGCAACGCGAGCAGCGCTCGCTCGGGGTCCTCGCGCATGAGGGCGAACGCCTGCGAGGCCTGGTCGACGTCCTCGATGGACACGTCCCGGCGCTCGACGCAGAACCGCGCGATCCAGCGCACGGCGGCACGCTCGTAGCGCTCCGGCTCCCGGTCGCGCAGCAGGACACAGACGTGCAACGCGTCGTCCAGCGAGACGTTCGGCAGCTCGGCGGCGGCCGTCCGGACGAGTGTCAGGTTGCCGCTCTGGAGGGCGCGTCGGAAGCGGGCGTAGGCGGAGCCGGAGGACGTCATGGGACGAACACATGTTCGCATCGTCGTCAAGGGGTCCGGAACCGCTGCATGTCATGCTCCGGACATGCGCGAGATCCCCCTGCGTGACGGCATGATCCGCCTCGGCCAGCTCCTCAAGCTCGCCGATCTGGTCGACAGCGGCGGCGAGGTCCGCTTCTTCCTCGCGGACGCGCAGATCACGGTCAACGGCGAGCCCGAGAACCGTCGCGGCCGTCAGCTGGTGCCGGGGGACATCGTCGTCGTGGACGGGGACGAGATGAGATTGACCGCGGGCGGATGAAGGCCCTACACGCCGGCGAGTGATGCTGTGGCTGGCGACATGGCGGACATCGCCCAGTCGGCCAGCCGGTGGTGCCGCGCGAAACGGATGCCGCGCATCTGGTTGTTCGCAGGCGGCGTGAGTCGCAGGTACATCTTGCTCACCTTCGCCTCAGCGACGGGCACGATGAACTGCTCGCCGGTCTCATGCACGTGGACAGCGACCACGTCAGCTCGGCCGATGTATGACCCGGTGCCCCGTCCGTGGTCGGTGCCGCAGCAGTTGAACTCCACGCTGCCGTTGCGGACCCGCCCGGACTTGACCTGGACGCGTACGAACGTGCCCGGCACCGTTTCCACGACGAGGTCATACGGCCCGAATCGCCCAAAAGGGGTCAGCACGAGCATCCCTGCGGCGGTGAGCGCGTGGAGCACCGCCGCTTCCGCGACATCCCCGGCAGTACGCGTGTCCATCGTCAAGCGGCTGCTTCTCCGGCACGTCGCAGCGCCTGGGCCCATTCTTCGAGCCGGTAGTCGTCGGCGTACCGCACTCGCAAGGATTGGTTGTTGCGCGTGGGCTCTCGACGAAGTCGCACTTCGAACCCCTGCGCCTCGGTGATCGGGAGGACGAACTGCTGGCGGAGCGCAGGCACGTGGATCGCAAGGACATCGACGAGGCCCACGTAGCTCTGCCGGCCGGAGCCGTGATCGGTGCTGCGACAGTTCGAGACCACGCAGCCGTCGCGCAGCCGACCGCTTTTGACCTGCACGCGCACGATCGCTCCCCGGGGGGTCTCGACCATGAGGTCGCACGGGCCGAACTGACTCCAGGGCAGCCAGACCGCGAGGCCGGCATCGGTGAGGGCGGAGAGCACTGCGGCTTCTGCTGCGTCGCCAAGCTGCCGAGTGTTCATCTCCGTATTATCGCGAGGTCATCGGACGGAACATATGTTCGTATCGAGGCTGTCGACAGCCGATCCGCTATCCTCGCCGTCGCGCTGCGCCCGTAGCTCAGCTGGATAGAGCGACGCCCTCCGGAGGCGTAGGCCGTAGGTTCGAATCCTACCGGGCGCGCTGTTCGAAACCCCTGTATTGCAGGGGTTTCGTCGTACCGGGACGAGCCCTCATCGCAGCCCGCCACCCCCCGCACACACCCGCCGGTACCGGCGCCTCGGCAGCACGTCGGCCCACTCCTCGCGCGTGAGTTCGCGGCCGACGATCCGGCAGGCGGCGCGCTGGAGGGTCGGGCGGTCCGTGGGCCACTCGATGATGCTGCCGGCGTCGGTGAGCAGGAGGCGGCCGGCGCGGGTGAACGTGACCGCGGGGATCACGCCGGGGGAGACCGGGAACTGATCGCCGATGCGGGTGCGGGTCCGGAGGTCCCAGATGCTCGCGCCGCCGTTGTGCGGTGTCACGGCGAGCAGCGTGCCGTCGGGGGGAGACGGCGACCCGGCGGGTTCGACCTGGGGTCGCCGGGTGCATCACGGCCGTCCTGGTCGTCATGTTGATGGTTTCCGCGTCCGTCGTCGGCGTGCGGCGCCTGCGGGGAACGGGCGCCTGGTGGCGTGACCGGTGGCCCAGGGGCCGGCCCAGTCGGACCGGCCCCCTCAGCACCGCAGCAGCCACGAAGAGACCGGGCGCCCGCTCGGACGCTGTTCGGAGCCGGCAGGGGTTTTGTCGTGATGGGACACGACCGGACGGATGTTGACGTCTGGCGCCCGCCGCACCGGGTACCCCGCCCGCATGACCATCCTCGCCGTCGTCGCGCTGTGCATCGTGATGCTGATCATCAGCTTCATCGCCCCGACGCTCTCCCAGCATCCGCAGCGCGGCATGAACAAGGTGATCGCCTTCCCGCGTCTGCTCGTCTCCAAGCTCCCCGGCCCGCTCGGGCGCTGGGCCGCCAAGCCGTTCGACTCCACCCAGAAGCACGCCAACCGCAGTGCCTCGAAGGGTCGGCAGGCCCGCGACAAGCTCCCGCTGTAGGCGCTACGCCGGGCGACGGAACCGCAGCCGGGCGACGTGGTCGCCCTTGCCGGCGCCGCGCAGGGGCCGGTGCGTGACCGGCTTGCCGTCGCCGACGGGCTCGAGCCCGACGGTCGCCGCGTAGCCCCGCAGGGTCGCCAGGTTCCCGAGCCACCACGTGTAGCGGGATCCGGGCGCGACCGGCCGGTACTCGGCCACGGGGCGCCGCGGGTGCCGCCGCGTCAGCGGCACCGAGTAGGCCTCGATCATCAGCAGCTCGCCGCCGGGCTTCAGCACGTCGCGCATCCGCTCGAGCGCGCCGACCGGATCGCGCAGGTGCTGGAGGATCGTGCCGCACAGCACCAGGTCCACCGGGCCGTCGGTCCACGACTCCTCGAGCTCGTAGACGGTCCCCTGCACCCGGTGCACGGAGGAGCCGAGCGCTTCACGGGCGAGCAGGAACCCGGTGCCCCACTCGAGGCCGGACGCCTCGGTGTCGGCGAGATTCGCCGCTCGCGTGTTCGGCGGCCAGTCGGCCTGCGTCCCGTCGGGAAGGTCCAGCGTGTGGACCGACGCGGCTCCGCGGCGCTCGAGCTCGAACGCCCAGAAGCCGTCGAAGGTGCCGACGTCGAGACAGCGCAGCCCGTCGGTCGACGCCGGGAGCGCCTCGGGCGCGAACGGCCGCAGGTCGCCGAAGCCGGGCGTCGACAGGCCGGGCGCGAGGTCGATCGTGTGGTACCAGGCGGGATGTCCGGCGATGCGGTCGCGGAGCTCGGGGGAGAGGGGGGCGGGCACGCGCGGAGGGTACCGGCGGCGCCCGGCAGTAGGGTCGTGCGCATCGACCGACCGGTTCCCCGAGCACGTGGAGGTGCACCTCATGGTCAAGGGTTTCAAGGAGTTCCTGCTGCGCGGCAACGTCGTCGACCTGGCGGTCGCCGTGATCCTCGGCACGGCCTTCGGCGCGGTGATCAAAACCTTCGCGGACGACTTCGTCGGCGGCCTGATCGGCGTCATCGGCGGCACGCCGAACTTCGACACCGCCGGCATCGAGATCGGTGACGGCAAGATCATCATCGGCACGACCGTCACCGCGCTGATCAACTTCGTGATCGTCGCCGCGGTCGTCTACTTCGTCGTCGTCGTCCCGGTGAAGTCGATCATGGCGCGGTCCGGCAAGGACGCAGACGCCCAGACCCCCGCGCCGACCGACGAGGCCGTGCTCCTCACCGAGATCCGCGACCTGCTGAAGGCCCAGCAGGGGCCTGGAGTCTGAGTACCGGAGAGGATCGCCGCCGGCGCAGCGTCGCTACGCTCGCTGGCGGTGGACCTCTCCCTGCACTTCGCCGGAACGGCCGGCTCCGTCCCGACCGCGCGCCGCGGCCTGCCGGCGACGCTCCTGCGCGCGGGCGGCGACCGGATCCTGTTCGACTGCGGCGAGGGCACCCAGCGTCAGCTGATCCGCTCCGTCGGCCTGGTCGAGCTCGATGCCGTGTTCCTCACGCATCACCACGTCGACCACTGGTTGGGTCTTCCGGGGATGTTCAAGTCCTTCGACATGCGCGACCGCGACCGCGAGCTGCTGCTGTACGGCCCGCCGGGCACCGCGGCCCTGCTGCAGTCGGTCCGCGCCGCCTACGGCCGGCTCGGGTATCCGCTCACCGTGACCGACCTCGAAGCGGGCGACGTCATCGAGTGGGACGGCTATGAGGTCGAGGCGTTCAACGTCCAGCACCGGGGCCCGGCGTTCGGCTACGCGATCGTCGAGGCGGACCGGCCCGGCCGCTTCGACCCGGACCGCGCTCGCGAGCTCGGCGTGACCGACGGCCCCGACTTCGGCCGGCTGCAGGCGGGGGAGACCGTTGGCGACGTCGGCCCCGAGCAGGTGGTCGGTGAGGCCCGCCGCGGCCGGCGGATCGTGCTCAGCGGCGACACCCGTCCCTGCGATGCGGTCCGCGTGCACGCGGCCGACGCCGACGTGCTCGTGCACGAGTCCACCTTCCTGCACGAGGACGCCGCCCGCGCGCGCGAGACCGGCCACACCACCGCCCGGCAGGCGGCCGAGCTCGCCACCGAGGCCGGGGTCGGGCTGCTCGCCCTCACCCACGTCTCTCAGCGCTACCACCCGCGCGCGCTCCGCGACGAGGCCCGCGAGTCGTTCGCGGCCACCGAGCTGCCCCGGGACTTCGACCAGATCGTCGTCCCGTTCCCGGAGAAGGGCGCGCCGACCCTCGTGCGCGCACCGCGCGGGGAAGGTCCCCCCGCCGAGGCGGTCCCGCACGACGGAGCGGTCGCGTGAGCGAACCCACCCGCGTGCAGGGCCCGGACCGCCGGTTCTCGTTGCTCGGCGTGGTCCTCACGGGAGCCGCCGGCTTCCTCGTCGGCGTGCTGCTCGTCGCCGCGCTCGGCGGAGCGAAGGGACGCTCGGCCGAGACCGTCACCGTGGCCAGGACCACCACCGTCACGGCGACGGTCCCCGGTCCCGTGAGCAGCGGCGGTTCGGTGATCGTCACCACCGCCGTCCCGGACGTCGTCGGGCAGCCGCTGGACGTCGCGAAGGAGCGGCTCGACCGCTCGGGCTTCGACACCGACATCGAGGGCGGCGGGCTCTTCGGCGTGATCGAGGACTCCAACTGGCAGGTCGTGGCGCAGTCGCCCGACGCCGGCGGCCAGCTCGAGCAGGGCTCCACCGTGAGCGTCGCGATCGAGCGCCGCTGACCGCACGTTGCGGGTTGGACGGCCCGCGCGACGGTCGCTCCGCCCGACCCGCTGCTAGGGTCGGAGTCGTCCTTTAACCCGGTCCCGTGAGGCCAGGAAGGAAACCGACAGATGTCCCCGCAGAAGGTCGTCCTCGACGGCGACGACATGCGACGTACCCTCGTGCGGATCGCGCACGAGATCGTCGAGAAGCACGGCGAGGCCGACCGGCTCGCCATCGTGGGCATCCACCGTCGCGGCGCCGTCCTAGGCGCCCGCCTCGCCCGCCTGCTGCGTGACCTGCTCGACGCGGACGTGCCGCTCGGCGAGCTCGACATCAGCTTCTACCGCGACGACGTCGCCACCCGCGACTCGCCGGTCGTCCTCGCGTCGAAGATCGACTTTGCGCTCGAGGGCCGCACCGTGGTGATCGTCGACGACGTCCTCTTCACCGGCCGCACGGTCCGTGCCGCCATCGAGGCGCTCTTCGACTACGGCCGCCCGGCCCGCGTCCAGCTCGCGGTGCTCGCCGACCGCGGCCACCGGGAGCTGCCGATCCGCCCCGACTACGTGGGCAAGAACCTGCCGACCGCGCGCAGCGAGCGCGTGAACGTCGCCGTCGAGGAGCTCGACGGGACGGACGGCGTCACGATCACCACGGAGGACCCGTCATGAAGCACCTCCTGTCGATCCACGACCTCGACCGTCCCGCGATCGAGCGGCTCTGCGACCGGGCCGCGTCGTTCGCGGAGGTGAGCGACCGGGAGATCAAGAAGGTCCCGGCGCTGCGCGGCCGCACGGTCCTCAACCTCTTCTACGAGGCCTCGACGCGCACCCGCAGCTCCTTCGAGCTCGCCGCCAAACGCCTCAGCGCCGACGTCGTGAACTTCGCCGCGAGCGGGTCCAGCGTCGAGAAGGGCGAGTCGCTGAAGGACACCGTCCTGACGCTCTCCTCCCACAAGCCCGACGCGATCGTCATCCGCACCCCGTGGGCGGGTGCCGCCGACCTGGTCACGGGCTGGACCGAAGCGTCGATCGTCAACGCCGGTGACGGCAAGCGAGAGCACCCCACGCAGGCGCTGCTGGACGTCTACACGCTTCGTCGCCGCCTCGGCAGCCTCGACGGGAAGCGGATCTGGATCGTCGGGGACGTGCTGCACAGCCGCGTCGCGCGGTCCAACATCCTCGCCTTCGCGAAGATGGGCGCGCACGTCACGGTCTGCGGTCCGCCGACGCTGATCCCGCGCGGGATCGAGGACGCGCTGCCCTGCGACGTCGCCTTCACCCTCAAGGGGATCGAGGACGCCGACGTCATCTACGCCCTGCGGATGCAGAACGAGCGGATGCACGACAGCTACGTGCCGTCGCTGCGCGAGTACGCCGCCCAGTACCAGATCAACGGCCGCCGGCTGGACCCCCAGCAGGTCGTCATGCACCCCGGCCCCGTGAACCGCGGCGTCGAGCTGAGCGGCGAGGTCGTCGACTCGCCGCAGGCCGTCATCACCATGCAGGTCGAGGCCGGCGTCGTGGTCCGCATGGCCGTCCTCTACGAGGTGCTCGCGGGCTCGCGGGTGCCGGAGGTCGCACCAGTGCCCGTTGCGACCGAAGCCGTCGAGACCCAGGAGGCATAGCCGTGTCCGAGACCGCCCTCCCGCTCGTCCACCACGCCGGCCCCGCCGCGACGCTCGTGATCCGCGGGGCCCACGTGCTCGACCCGCGGACGGGAATCGACGCCCCGATGGACATCGTCGTCCACGACGGCGAGATCACCGAGATCGCCCGGCCGGGCCTCGCGGTCGCGCCCGGGGGCGCGGAGGAGATCGACGGCGTGGGACGCCACCTCTTCCCGGCGTTCGTGGACCCGCACGTCCACCTGCGCACGCCCGGCCAGGAGCACAAGGAGGACCTCGACACCGGCACGCGCGCGGGCGCCGCGGGCGGCTACTGCGCGCTCGTCGCGATGCCGAACACGAGCCCGGTCCTCGACTCCGCGCCGCTGCTGCGATCGCTGCGCGAGGAGTCCGCGCGACACGCCCGCATCCCCGTCGGGGTCATGCCCGCGATCACGCGGAACATGGAGGGCAACGAGCTCACCGACATGGCCGAGCTGCGGCAGGAGGGCGCGGTCGGGTTCACCGACGACGGCCGTCCGGTCGTCAGCGCGGGCATGCTGCGCAAGGCCCTGCGGTACCAGAAGCTCTGCGGTGGTGTGATCGCGCTGCACGAGGAGGACCCGACCCTCTCGGCGGGCGGCTCGATGCGCGAGGGCGCGGTCAGCGCGCTGCTCGGGCTCGGCGGCATCCCGTCGATCTCGGAGTCCACGATGGTCGAGCGTGACTGCTCCATCGCGGGCTACGAGGACGCCCGCGTGCACATGCAGCACTTGTCGTCGGTCGACTCGGTCCGCGCGGTCCGCGACGCGAAGGCGCGCGGCGTGCAGGTCACCTGCGAGGCCTCGCCGCACCACCTCTGCCTGACCGACGAGGACGTGCGCGGCCTCGACACGAGCAAGAAGATGAACCCTCCGCTGGGCACGGAGCAGGACCGCCAGGCGCTCATCGCCGGACTGCTCGACGGCACGGTCGACTGCATCGCGACCGACCACGCGCCGCACGCGCGGGACGAGAAGGAGGTCCCGTTCGAGCAGGCGCCGATGGGGACCACCGGGCTGGAGACCGCGTTCGCGTCCGTCTACACCGACCTGGTCGTTCCCGGCGTCCTTCCGCTGGCACTCGTCATCGAGAAGCTCACGAGCGGCCTGGCGTTGCTCGACCTCTTCACGCCGAGGGTCGAGGTCGGCGCCCGGGCCGACCTGACGCTCATCGACCTGGCGCAGGAGTGGACCGTCGGTGAGAACGGCTACCACTCGCGCTCGGCCAACTCCTGCTTCGCCGGACGTCGCCTCAAGGGCCGCGTCCTGCTGACCGTCGCCGCCGGCGCGGTCGTCCACCGCGAGCACGCGCTCGCGGCAGACACCACCACCGAGGGGAACGACTAGTGCCTTCACACGACGCGACCGCCTACGTCCTGCTGGCGGACGGGACGCGCTTCGACGGCCTGGCCTGCGGTGCGGAAACGCACGCGGTCGGCGAGGTCGTCTTCACGACCGGGATGTCCGGCTACCAGGAGTCGGTGACCGACCCGTCCTTCGCCGGCCAGCTCCTCACCTTCACCTACCCGCACATCGGCAACTACGGCATCAGCGACGCCGGCATGGAGAGCGACGCGATCCACGCCCGCGCGGTGATCATGCGCGCGGCGACGAACACCGAGGACGCGCCGACCGCGGAGCGCGGCTGGCTGGACTGGCTCGTCGACTGCGGGATCCCGGCGATCACCGACGTGGACACCCGCGCGCTCGTGCGGCACATCCGCGAGGCCGGCTCGATGCCCGGCGGCGTCTTCCCGGCGTCGATGCCGCAGGACGAGGCCCGTCAGCGCATCGCGGCGGAGCCGTCGATGGTCGGCCGCGACCTCGCGAAGGAGGTCACCCCCAAGGAGGCGACGACCCACGGCGGCGGACCGCATGCCTCCGGCCTGGTCCGCGTCCACGCGATCGACACCGGGATCAAGGGGTCGATCGTCAAGCACCTCGTCCAGCGCGGCGCGCAGGTGACGCTCCATCCGTGCACGGTGAGCGCCGAGGAGCTGCTCGCCACCGACGCCGACGCGTTCTTCCTCGCCAACGGCCCGGGGGACCCGGCGGCGCTGGACTACGTCGTCGAGACGGTCCGCGACCTGGTCGGCAAGAAGCCGGTCTGGGGCATCTGCCTGGGCCACCAGCTGCTCTGCCGCGCCGTCGGCCTGCAGACCACGAAGCTGCCGTTCGGCCACCGTGGCGGCAACCATCCGGTCAAGGACCTGCGCACGCACAGGATCGAGATCACCTCGCAGAACCACGGCTTCGCCGTGACCGCGCCCGACGGTGGCCTGCGGATCGAGGCCGACGAGCCGGTCCGCTGGAGCACCGACTTCGGCGAGGCCGCGCTGACCCACGTGAACCTCTACGACCGCACGGTCGAGGGGCTCCAGCTGCTCGACGTCGAGAGCGCGACCGTCCAGTACCACCCCGAAGCAGGTCCCGGGCCGAACGATGCGCTGTATCAGTTCGACCGGTTCCTCGACGCCGTACGGAGCGCCTGAACCATGCCGAGAAGAGACGACATCAAGCGCATCATGATCCTGGGCTCCGGCCCGATCGTGATCGGCCAGGCCGCCGAGTTCGACTACTCGGGCGTCCAGGCGTGCAAGGTCCTACGGGAGGAGGGGTACGAGGTCGTCCTCGTGAACTCCAACCCGGCGACGATCATGACCGACCCGGAGTTCGCGGACGCGACCTACGTCGAGCCGCTGCTGCCCGGCCCGGTCGCGCGCATCATCGAGAAGGAGCGCCCCGACGCACTGCTGCCGACCCTCGGCGGTCAGACCGCACTGAACCTCGCGAAGGCCCTGTACGAGGACGGCACGCTGGAGCGGCTGGACGTCGAGCTCATCGGGGCGAACTACGACGCGATCTGCTGCGCCGAGGACCGCGACCTGTTCGCGCAGGCGATGGCAAAGGCCGGGCTGAAGATGCCCGAGTCGGACATCGCGACATCGATCGAGCAGGCCCTCACCTTCCAGGACCACATCGGCCTCCCGGCGATCGTCCGGCCGGCGTTCACGCTCGGCGGACGTGGCGGCGGCATCGCCCGCACGCCCGAGGAGTTCCGGACGATCGTCGAGCGCGGCCTCGACGCGTCCCCGATCGGCCAGGTCCTGATCGACCGCTCGGTGATCGGCTGGGGCGAGTTCGAGCTCGAGGTCATGCGCGACCACTGCGACAACGTGGTCATCGTCTGCTCGATCGAGAACATCGACCCGATGGGCGTCCACACCGGCGACAGCGTCACGGTCGCCCCGCAGCAGACGCTCACCGACCACCTCTACCAGCAGCTGCGCGACCAGGCGATCCAGGTCATCCGCGCGGTCGGCGTCGAGACCGGCGGCTCCAACGTCCAGTTCGCGGTCAACCCGGAGACCGAAGAGATCCTCATCGTCGAGATGAACCCGCGCGTGTCGCGGTCCTCCGCGCTGGCCTCGAAGGCGACCGGCTTCCCGATCGCGAAGATCGCCGCGCGCCTCGCGGTCGGCTACTCGCTGGACGAGATCGACAACGACATCACGATGTCGACGCCGGCGAGCTTCGAGCCGACCATCGACTACGTCGTCGTGAAGTGGCCGCGGTTCGCGTTCGAGAAGTTCACCGGTGCGAACTCCGAGCTCTCGACGCACATGAAGAGCGTGGGGGAGGCGATGGCGATCGGCCGGACCTTCGGGCAGGCGTTCGCGAAGGCGATGCGCTCGCGCGAGCTCGACACCACGCCGCACCTCGCGGACCGCACGACGCTCGACCTCGTCTCCACGCTCGCCCGCCCGTCCTCGGACCGCTACGACGTCCTCATGGAGGTCCTGCGGCGCGGGGTCCCCACGGCTGAGATTCATGCACAGACGATGATCGACGCGTGGTTCCTGACCGAGCTCGAGCAGCTCGCCCAGCAGCCGGAGGAGGCCTTCGCCGGCGTCCGCACGTTCAAGTCGGTCGACACCTGTGCCGCCGAGTTCCCCGCCAGTACGCCGTACTTCTACTCCGGGTGGGAGCGGCCCGACGCCGACGGGAACGCCCGCCACGAGGTCGACCGCGGGGACCCCGCCGAGCATCCGAGCGTCGTGATCCTCGGCGCCGGGCCCAACCGCATCGGGCAGGGCATCGAGTTCGACTACTGCTGCGTGCATGCGGCGATGACGGTCCGCGAGTCCGGGCGGCAGGCCGTGATGATCAACTGCAACCCGGAGACGGTGTCGACCGACTACGACACGTCGGACCGCCTGTACTTCGAGCCGCTGACGCTCGAGGACGTCCTCGGCGTCCTGGAGGTCGAGCGGCCCGAAGGGGTCATCGTGCAGTTCGGCGGGCAGACCCCGCTGAAGCTCGCGGCCGGCCTGCTCGAGGCCGGGGTGACGATTCTCGGCACGAGCGTCGACGCGATCGACCACGCCGAGGACCGCGGCCGCTTCGGCGGTCTGCTCGACGAGCTCGGTTTCCAGGCCCCGCCGTACGCGACGGCGCACTCGGTCGAGGAGGCGATCGAGGCCGCGGGTCGCGTCGGCTTCCCGCTGCTCGTGCGACCGAGCTACGTGCTCGGCGGGCGCGCGATGGAGATCGTCTACTCGGCCGACGGCCTGCGCGACTACCTGGCCCGCCACAAGCCCGCCGGCGAAGCCGCGCGGGGGGAGATCTTCCTCGACCGCTTCCTCGAGAACGCGATCGAGGTCGACGTCGACGCCCTGTGCGACGGCACCGAGGTCTGGGTCGGCGGCATCATGCAGCACGTCGAGGAGGCGGGGATCCACTCCGGCGACTCGGCCTGCGTCCTGCCGCCCCACTCCCTCGGCCACGAGATGCTCGAGCAGATCCGCGCACAGGCGCGGGGCATCGCGCTCGGGCTCGGCGTCGTCGGTCTCCTCAACGTGCAGTTCGCCGTCTACGGCGGCCATCTGTACGTCATCGAGGCGAACCCGCGGGCGTCGCGCACGGTGCCGTTCGTGTCCAAGGCGATCGGCGTGCCGCTGGCGAAGATGGCCTGCCGGCTCATGCTCGGCGAGACGCTCGCCGACCTGCAGCTGCCCGACGAGGCCCGCACGTTCGACCACGTCAGCGTCAAGGAGGCGGTGCTGCCGTTCGACCGCTTCGCCGGCTCCGACGCGCTGCTGGGTCCTGAGATGCGCTCGACCGGTGAGGTCATGGGCATCGCCCGTGACTTCCCGACCGCGTTCGCGAAGGCCCAGGCGGCGGCGGGCGCGTCGCTGCCCGGTGAGGGCACCGTGTTCATCACCGTGTCCGACACCGACAAACCGGCAGCCGTGGCGATCGCCAACACGCTCCACGACCAGGGCTTCAAGATCATCGCCACCCGGGGGACCGCCGACGCGATCGCGCGGATGGGCATCCCGGCCGAGGCGATCAACAAGATCGGCGAGGGCTCGCCGCACGTCGTCGACTGGATCGAGCGCGGCGACGTGCAGCTCGTCGTCAACACGCCGACGGGCTCGGGCGCCCGGACCGACGGGTACGAGATCCGCAGCGCGGCGATCGCCCGCGGCATCCCGTGCCTCACGACGCTCTCCGGGGGCCCGGCGGCCGCCCGCGCGATCGCGGCGGCCCGGCACGGCGAGCCCGAGCCGCTCTCGCTCCAGGAGATCCACCACCGCGACGGCGCGACCGCGTAGGTCGCGGGCATGCTCTGGCGCGCGCTCTTCCGCCTCGTCCTCATGAGGATCGACGCGGAGACCGCGCACCGCCTGGGGACCGTGCCGCTGCGGCTCGCCGGCCGGGTCCCCGGGCTGGCGAGACTGCTCGGCCCGCGGGACCCGCGGCTCGTCGTCGAGGCGTTCGGGCTGCGCTTCCCGTCGCCGGTCGGCCTGGCCGCCGGCTTCGACAAGGACGCCGAGCTCGTCGACGGGCTGGTCGCCCTGGGCTTCGGCTCGGTGGAGGTCGGGACCGTGACCGCGCATGGGCAGCCCGGCAACGAGCGACCGCGGCTGATGCGCCTCCCGGCGGACCGCGCACTGGTGAACCGCATGGGCTTCAACAACCGCGGCTCCGCAGTCGCACAGGAGCGGCTGCGCGACCGGCGCGCGGCGGGGACCGGGGCGGTCGTCGGCGTCAACCTCGGCAGGACGAAGCTCGCGACCGACACCGTGGCGGACTACGTGGCGTCGGCGACGCGCCTCGCGCCGTTGGCCGACTACGTGGTCCTCAACGTGAGCTCGCCCAACACCCCCGGCCTGCGCGATCTCCAGGCCGTGGAGCAGCTCGTCGAGCTCGTCCGCGCGGTCCGACCGGTCATCGCCGGCCGGCCGCTGCTCGTGAAGATCGCGCCCGACCTCAGCGACGAGGACGTCGACGCGATCGCCGACCTCGCACTGGCCGAGCGTCTCGACGGCCTCATCGCCACGAACACGACGATCGCCCGTGAGGACCTACGCTCGACGCCCCAGGAGCTCCGCGCCGCCGGCCCGGGCGGCCTGTCCGGTGCGCCACTGGCCGCCCGCTCGCAGGACGTCCTGCGCCGCCTCCGCGCGCGGGTGGGGGACCGGGTCGTGCTGGTCTCAGTCGGCGGCATCGCAACGCCGCAGGACGCCTGGGACCGCCTGGAGGCCGGGGCGACCCTCGTCCAGGTCTACACGGGCTTCGTGTACGGCGGGCCGCTGTGGCCGTCGCGGATGCACCGAGGCCTTTCCCGGCGGCTGGACGCGACAGGTGTCGCGTCCGTGGCCGAAATCACGCAAAGAGCGGGGAAGTTTGCGGCTTGAGTGACGGCACGCCACGATGCCTGCCGCGAAAACCGCTGCAAATCGGGAGAAAACGCTCGACTACGTTCGAGAAGCATGAAGCTGAGGTCGAGGTTGAGCCGAATCTGGCGTCCCGAGCCTCCGTGGCGGAGCCGACGATGTATGCTCGCCCACGCCGATGACCGCTGCTCCTGACACCGCAACGAAGACCACGGCCCCGGAGCGCTCGCTGAACCAGCGGATGGACGCGCTCCAGCGGGCCAACGACATCCGCAGCCGTCGGGCGCAGCTGAAGAAGGACCTCAAAGCCGGTCGGATCTCGATCCACTCACTTCTGGCCAATCCGCCGGAGTACGTCGAGACCGCCAAGGTCTTCGACATGCTCCTGGCCGTCCCGAAGTACGGGCGCGTGAAGGTCAACAAGGTCCTCACGAACTGTCGCATCTCCCCGAGCAAGACCATCGGCGGACTCTCCGAGCGCCAGCGCAACGAGCTCGTCGAGTCGTTGCGCCGCTAGGCGCCGCTCGACCCCGCGCGACGACCTGCGTCGCGCCCACTCACCTCTCCGTGTGACGACCCGCACAGGTGCGGGAGGTCGGCCGCGGAGGCGGCCGCCGTACCCGTGGCGACAGCAGTTCGATCCCCACGGAGGTGCCCGTCGTGCGGCAGCACAGGACCGGAGTTCTCGTCATCGGCGCGGGTGCAGCGGGGCTGCGCACGGCCATCGCCTGCGCCGACGCCGGCGTCCAGGTGCTGGTCGTCGGCAAGCGCGCGCGCACCGACGCGCACACCGTGCTTGCTGCGGGCGGCATCAACGCCGCGCTCGGCACCATGGACCCGCAGGACGATCCGCAGCAGCACGCGGCCGACACGCTCCAGGAGGGCTACTGGCTCGGCCACCCGGAGATCGTCGGGCAACTCGTGGAGCACAGCGCCCAGGCGGTCGACGAGCTCGACGGCTGGGGCGCGCGGTTTGCCCGCGAGGAGGACGGCCGGCTCTCGCAGCGGTACTTCGGCGCGCACCGCTGGCGGCGCACCTGCTTCGCCGGGGACTACACCGGCCGCGAGATCCAGCACGCGCTGGTCCGGGCCGCCCGCGCCCGCGCCGTCGACTGGGTCGATGGGCTCTACGTGACCCGGCTGCTCGTCGGTCCGGACGGCGTGTTCGGCGCCGTCGCCTTCGACCTGCAGGACGGCGAGCGGCACGTCATCTACGCCGACCAGGTCGTGCTCGCCGCCGGCGGTCACACCCGCGCGTGGCGGCGGTCCTCCTCGCGACGCGACGAGAACACCGGCGACGCCTTCCGCCTCGCGGCCCTCGCCGGCGCGCGGCTGCAGGACATGGAGCTCGTGCAGTTCCACCCGACCGGGATCGTCGAGCCCGAGTACGCGTCCGGCACCCTGGTGACGGAAGCGGTGCGCGGCGAGGGCGGCGTGCTGCGCAACGCGTCGGGCGAGCGGTTCATGGAGCGCTACGACCCGGAGCGCCGCGAGCTCTCCACCCGCGACCGCGTCGCGCTCGCGAACTACACGGAGATCCTCGAGGGCAGAGGGACCGAGCGCGGCGGCGTCCTGCTGGACGTCACGCACCTCGACCCGGACCTCGTGCGTTCGCGCCTGCCGCGGATGTACCGGCAGTTCCTCGACCTCTCGATGCTCGACATCACCAAGGAGCCGATGGAGGTGTCGCCGACGGCCCACTACTCCATGGGCGGCGTGCTCGTCGACCCGGTCACGCACGAGACGGACGTCCCTGGCCTGTGGTGCTGCGGCGAGGCCGCGGCCGGCCTGCACGGTGCCAACCGGCTGGGCGGCAACAGCCTCGCCGAGTGCGTCGTCTTCGGGCGGCTCGTCGGCGAGCAGGCCGCCTCGCGGGCGCTGGCCGGAGCCGGCCCGTCGCGCGACCGGGCGGGGACGACCTCCGCGCTCGAGGAGATCGACGAGGCGCTCGCGGTCCGCGGGGACGCCTTCGCCCGCCCGCTGCAGCGCGCGATCCGCGACCTGCTGTGGGAGCGGTGCGGCGTCGTGCGCGACGAGGCCGGACTGACCGCCGGGCTGCGGGAGCTCGCCGACGTCGAGGAGCAGTCCGGCCGCGTCCAGGTCTCTCCTGACCTCGCCGGCTACGACGACCTCGCGCACCTGTTCGACCTCCGCTCGCTCACGCTGTCCGCGCGGGCGACGATGGAGCTCGCCCGGGAGCGGCGCGAGAGCCGGGGCGCCCACCAGCGCACCGACCATCCCGACCAGGATCCGGAGCAGGTGCACAACCTCACGTGGCGGGCGGACGGGACCGTGGCCCGTCGCGAGATCCCGCAGGCGCCGGTCGCGGTGCGCGAGCTCGCGGGGGAGCTGGAGGTCGCGGGTCGGCTGCTGGAGTAGCCGCCCCGGCCCGCCGCCGGTGGACGGACTAGCCTTGCGCGCCCACCATGTCGCGCGTCTTCGTCATCACCGGTCCCAGCGGCGTCGGCAAGGGCACGCTGATCCGGCAGCTGCTGGACCGCGTGCCCGGCCTCGAGCTCAGCGTGTCCGCGACCACCCGTGCTCCGCGCCCCGGGGAGCAGGACGGCGTCGACTACCACTTCCTCGGCGACGAGGCGTTCGCTCGCCGGATCCACGAGGGCGACTTCGTGGAGTGGGCGGAGTACTCGGGACGGCGCTACGGGACGCTCCTGTCGGAGCTGCGCCGACGCACCGACGCCGGCGCCCCCGTGCTGCTCGAGATCGAGGTCCAGGGCGCCCGCCAGGTCCTCGAGACGCTGCCGGACGCGGTGCGGATCTTCATCGCCCCGCCGTCGGCCGAGGTGCTCCGCACGCGGCTGATCGGCCGCGGGACCGACGCCGACGCGGAGGTCGAGCGGCGGCTGCAGGTCGCCGAGGAGGAGCTGTCCGCACAGGGCGAATTCGCCCACGTCGTGGAGAACGACCGGCTCGAGGACGCGATCGCCGAGCTCGTCGCGATCGTCCGCTCCCGGCTGGACGACTGAGCGTGCCGGAGCTCCCGCGGCACCCCAGCGCTACACTCGGTGGATGATCAACCCTCGCATCGACACGTTGCTCGAGAACGTGGACTCGAACTACGCGTCCGTGATCGTCGCCGCCAAGCGCGCCCGGCAGATCAACTCGTACTACCACAACCTCGGCGAGGGGACCTTCGACGAGTTCCCGCCGCCGATGGTGGACAGCGCCTCGAAGAACTATCTGACGATCGCCCTCGAAGAGGTCGCGTCGGGCAAGGTCAAGTACCAGTACCGCTAGGCCGACCTCCCGCCACCGCACGCCCAGGAGCACGGCATGGCCCGGATCCTCCTCGGCGTCACCGGCGGGATCGCCGCCTACAAGGCGGTCGATGTCGTCCGCCTCGCCACCAAGGCGGGGCACGCGGTCCGCGTCGTCCAGACGCCCACCTCGCAGCAGTTCGTCGGCTCCGCGACCTTCGCGGGGCTGACCGGTGCGCCGGTGCTCACGTCGGAGTTCGAGCGCGATCCGGCGCGCGGCGCCTTCCCCGACCAGCAGCCGCCCGAGCACGATCCGCTCAGCCACCTCCAGCTCGTCGCCAACGCCGACGCGTTCCTCATCGCCCCGGCGAGCGCGAACACGATCGCCAAGCTCGCCCATGGGCTCGCGGACAACCTGCTGACCTCGGCCGCCCTCGCCGCGACCTGCCCGGTCGTCCTGGCGCCGGCGATGAACAACGCGATGTACGAGCACCCGGCCACGCAGGCGAGCCTCGCGCTGCTGCGGGAGCGCGGCGTGCACGTCGTCGACCCCGGCGTCGGGGCCCTCGGGTCAAAGGGGGAGTGGGGCGTCGGCCGACTGGCCGAGCCGGCCGAGATCCTCACCGCCGTCGAGCGCATCCTCGCGGGGGAGGCGTCCGGCGCCCCGGTCGTCTCCGGCCCGTGGGAGGGGCTGCGCGTCCTGGTCACCGCGGGCGGGACACGCGAGCCGATCGACAGCGTCCGCTACGTCGGCAACCGCTCCTCGGGACGCATGGGGTTCGCGCTCGCCGACGCCGCCGCTGCGCGCGGGGCGGACGTCACCGTGGTTGCGGCGAACGTCGCCCTGTCGCGCCACCCCGCCGTGCGGTACCTCGACGTCGAGACGGCGCAGCAGCTCGCCGACGCGTGCGCCGGGGCGTTCGCGCAGACCGACGTCCTGCTGATGGCCGCCGCGGTCGCCGACTTCCGGCCCGCCAACTCCGCGGACCACAAGATCAAGAAGAGCGGCCGCGGGGAACTCACGGTCCACATGGAAGCGACGACCGACGTCCTGTCGACCCTCTCGGCGACCCGCCGGCCGGACCAGACCCTGGTCGGCTTCGCCGCCGAGCACGGTGAGGGCGCACTCGCCTACGGTCGCGACAAGCTCGTCCGCAAGGGCCTCGACGCGATCGTCGTCAACGACATCTCCCGCGCCGACATCGGGTTCGACACCGCGGAGAACGAGGTGACGGTCGTGACCGCCGCCGGCGACGAGCCGATCGCGAAGGCGACCAAGGCGCAGGTGGCACAGGGCATCCTCGCCGTCGTCGACCGTCTCCGGGGTGCCACCGTCCCGACGCCGCCGTGAGCGGGCAGGTCGGCGGCGCCGAGCGGGCTCCGCTCGAGCCCGGCGAGATCGAGGCGGCCGTCGCGCTGGCCGGACGGATCAGCTCCGCGGTCCGTGGTGCGGCGCAGGTCCGTGACGAGGTGCTCGAGCACCTGCTCGTCGCGCTGCTCGCCGAGGGGCACATCCTGCTCGAGGACCTGCCCGGCGTCGGCAAGACGACGCTGGCGCGCGCCCTCGCGCACGCCGTCGGACTCGAGTTCGCTCGCATCCAGTGCACCGCCGACCTGCTGCCCGCCGACGTCGTGGGCACCAACGTGTTCAACCAGCGCGAGGACCGCTTCGAGTTCCGGCCGGGCCCGATCTTCGCGAACGTCGTCATCGTCGACGAGGTCAACCGCGCGAGCCCCAAGACGCAGTCGGGCCTGCTGGAGTGCATGCAGGAGCGCCGCGTCACCGTCGACGTGCACAGCCACGAGCTTGCCCGGCCGTTCGTCGTCCTCGCCACGCAGAACCCGGTCGAGTTCGAGGGCACCTACCCGCTGCCCGAGGCCCAGGTCGACCGCTTCATGATGCGCCTGTCCCTCGGCTACCCCGATGCCGCGGCCGAGGCCGCGATGCTCCGCGCCCACGAGGTGGGGGACCGCGTCGAGGCGCTGACCCCGACCGGCGGGGCGGCCGACGTGCTCCAGGCCCAGGACCTCGCCCGGCGCGTGCACACCTCCGACGCGCTGCGCGCGTACGTCGTCGCGCTGCTCGCCTGCACCCGCGTGGACGACCGGGTCGAGCTCGGTGGCAGCCCGCGGGCCGGCCTGCTGCTGCTGCGGGCGGCCAAGGCACGTGCCCTGCTGCAGGGTCGCGATCACGCGCTGCCGGACGACGTGCAGGCCCTCGCGGAGGTCGTGCTCTCGCACCGGCTCGTGCTCGCCCCCGAGGCGCTGGACGCCACCGGCGAGCAGGTCGTCCGCGATGCGGTCGCCCGGACGACCGCGCTCTGACGGGTCTCGTGGGCGCGCACATCGACCCGGACCCGACCGCGAGCACCCGCCCGGCGCTCGGCACGGGAGTGCTTGGGGCGCTCCTGACCCTGAGTGCGGCGGGGCTCGACGCCGAACCGCTGTACGTCCCCGGGATCGCGTTCGTCCTCGTCGCCGCGGCCTCGGCCGGCTGGGTGCTGCTCGGCGCGCGCGGGATCGCCGTGCACCGCCAGGTCGGGGCGACCCACGTCGTGGAGGACGAGCGCCTGCAGGTGACGATCGACGTGGTCGCCGGTCGCGTGGCGCTGCCCACCGGCGCGGTCCACGACGACCTCCTCCCGGCACCCGCGCCGCTGGCCGTCGGGCGCCGCCGCACACGGGTCCGCATCAATGCGCGGTACTCCCGCCGCGGGCGCCGCCTGCTCGCTCCGCCCCGCGTCGTGGTGCGCGACCCGTTCGGCCTGGCCGCCCGGATCGTCACCGCCGGGGAGCCGCGGGAGGTCCTCGTCCTGCCACGTCTCGAACCGGTCGCGGCGTCGGCCGGTGGCGGCGACGGCACCGGCCTCGGCCTCGGGCTGCGGCGCCGGCGGCGTCCGGCCATGGCGGAGGTGGAGGTCGACGGCCTCGGTCCGCTGCGCCCCGGGACACCCGCCTCCCGGATCCACTGGCCGTCCATCGCGCGTCGCGCCGAACCCCAGGAGCGCCGGCTGCACGCCGACGGGGACCGGCTGCCGCTGGTGGTCCTCGATCCCCGGGCCGCGACCGGGGGGGATCCGGCGCAGGCCGAGCTGGACGTCGACGCCGCGGTCCGCGCGGCGGCGTCCCTGGCGGTGCACCTCGCGCACGCCGGGGGATGCCACGTCCTGCTGCCGGGCGACCGCCGCCCGGTCCAGCTGGACCCGTCGCTGGGCGGCTGGCCCCGCCTGCACGCCCGGCTGGCCCTCGTCCAGAGCACGGAGGTGCCCGCAGTCGGCCCGATGTCCGGCCGGCTCGGCCCGATCGTCTACGTCGCCGCCCGCCGGCTCCGTCGTGCCCCGCGCGCCCTGCAGCACCACGGGGGCGGGGGCCGCGTCCTGGTCGTCCCCGGTGGCATCCCGGGACGCCGCGCGACGTTCACGGTCGCCGGCTGCGCGGGCCACGACCTCGACGGCGCCGGCGTCGCCGCCGCGACAGGTGCCGCGTGATGGCGGTCGCAACGCCCCCGCGCAGCCGGCGTCGGGACGGGTCGGCTGCGCCGACGCAGGGTCCGCGGTCGCGCCCATTCGCCCCGGCCGACCTCATCCGTCCGGCCGCCTGGGCCGGCCTCGCGCTCTTCGCCGCCGGGGCGTGGGCCGGCCAGGTCCAGCCGGCCTCGCTCGGCGCCGCACGGGGCTCCGTGCTCGCAGGGATCGCGATCGCCCTGGTGCTCCTGCTCGCACCTGCGGTCCGCCGCGACCGGTGGCGCATCCTGCTGGTCGACGGGCTCGCGCTCGTCTCCTTCCTCCTGGCCTTCGCGACGAGCGGGATCGCCCTGCGCCTGCTGGTTCCCGACGCCTGGGGCGAGTTGGCGAGTGGTGTCTCGCAGGGCCTCGCCGCGCTCCCGGGCGTTCGCGTGCCCTACGGGGGCCTCGACGAGTGGACGCGCGTGGTGATCGTGCTGGGCGGCACGCTCCTGGTGACGCTGTCGGCGTGGGTGGCCTTCGTCCCGACCCGGTCGGGCACCGGGCGACCCCTGAGCGCCGCGGTCCTGCTCGGCCTGCTCTACGCGGTCCCGGTGGTCGAGCGCTCACCGCAACGGCCGTTCGCGTCCGGGGCGCTCTTCACCCTGCTGCTCGCCGCGTTCCTCTGGGGTGACCGGCTGCGTCCCGGCCAGGCCCGCCTCGGTGTCGGACTGGTCGTCGGCGCGGTGTTCGTGGCGCTGCTCGTCTCCGGCCGCGTGGACGGGGAGCGCCCGCTGTTCGACTACGAGCAGTTCGTCGCCGACAGCCTCGAGCCGCGAAACGCGACCAGCTTCTCCTGGGCGCACAGCTACGGACCGCTGGACTGGCCGCGCGACGGCCGCGAGGTGCTGCGCGTGAAGGCGCGGCAGGGGACGTACTGGAAGGCGACGGTCCTGGCCGACTTCGACGGGACCGCCTGGGTCACCAGCGGGTCGTACAACCCGCGGGTGCCCGACACCGAGACCGCCCGGGGCCCGGCGTTCCGCGAGCGGCTCACGGTCGTGGTGCGCAACCTGCGGTCCCCGGAATACGTCACCGCCGGGAACACCCAGCAGATCCTCGACTCTCCGCGGCTGAGCTTGGAGTCCGGGTTCGGCACGTTCCGCACCGGCTCGCGGCCGCTGCGCCGCGGCGACAGCTACCGCGCCGACGTCTACGTGCCGCGCCCCACGGCGGCGACGATGCGCGACGCCGGGAGCGACTACCCGACCTCCACGCGGCGCTTCCTGTCGATGCGGCTGCCGCGGGAGCCCCAGGACCTCATCACGCCGGAGTCGGCGGGCCGCCGGCCCACGATCCTCTTCGGGATGTGGGGCGAGGAGCAGGCCCCGTACTCCGTGTACGCCAGCGGCGTGGCCGAGCTCGACGGGGAGGAGCGGGTCCTCGCGTCACCCTACGCCCGCACCTACCGACTCGCGCAGCGCCTGCGGGCGGCCTCCGCGACCCCGTACGAGTTCGTCCGCAACGTCCGCGCCCGCGTCATGCGCGGCGCCACCTACACCGAGACGCCGGCGCTCCGCGACGCACCGCTGGACGCGTTCCTCTTCGACGACCGCGAGGGCTACTGCCAGCAGTTCTCGGGGGCGATGGCGCTCCTGCTGCGGATGGGCGGGGTCCCCGCCCGCGTCGCGTCGGGCTTCACCTCCGGGACGTTCAACGACGCGCGCAAGGAGTGGGTTGTGCGGGACCTCGACGCCCACTCCTGGGTCGAGGTCTACATCCCGCGGCAGGGCTGGGTGGCGTTCGACCCGACGCCGGCGGCGGCTCCGCCGCGCTCGCAGCTGGTGGACCTCGAGGACGATCCGGCCGCGGTCGAGCCGGAGAGCGGCGGCGGAGACGCGGGGGCCGAGGCGGGCGACCGCACCGGCGACGCCGGGATCGGGGACGCGGCCGCGGCCGCGGAGCCGGACGGGGGAGGCCCGGGCACGACGACGATCGTGGCGATCGCGGTCGGCGTCCTGGGCGCCGGGGCGGGAGGGCTCGCACTGCTCGCCCGGCGTCGGCGGCGAGACCCGTCCCCGGAGGCGCCCGAGCTCGCCGAGCTCCTGCGCGCGCTGCGCCGCACGGGCCGCGCCCCCGCGGCCGCGGTGACGCTCGCGGACCTCGAGCGCGGCTTCGCCGACGTCCCGGCCGCCGCGGACTACGTCCGGGCGGTCCGCGGCCGACGCTACGCGGGGACCGTCACCCCGCCGGTGCCCGCGCAGCGGCGCGCGCTCCGCACGGCGCTCGCCTCCGGCCTCGGGCCGGCCGGGCGCGTCCGGGCGTGGTGGGCGCTGCCGCCCCGACCGAGGCGGCGCCGGCGAAGACGGGCGTAGACTCGGAAGGCGGGATGGACGACGTCTACACCCTCTTCCGCAACGGCTCCCGGCTCCTGGACGACCGGGACTTCCACGCGGCGACCGTGCCGCTCGCCCGGGCCCGCGACCTTGCCCCCGGCGAGGACTCCATCCACGAGGCGCTCGGTCGGGCGCTCTTCGGCGCGCACCGCTACCGCGAGGCGGCGCAGGAGTTCGAGGTCGTCGCCACGCACACGCCGACCAACGACTACGCGCTCTTCTGCCTCGGCCGGTCGCTCCAGCTCTGCGGCCGTCACGCCGAGGCGCTCCGCCCGCTCGCTCTCGCCGCGCAGCTCCGTCCCGAGCGTGCGGACTACCGCCGCTACCGCGACCAGGCCCGCCGTCACGCCCCGCCCGCCGACGGCGACGATCCGGGCTCCGCGCCGGCCGCGTAGCGCGCCCAGGTCGCCTCCTGCACCAGCAGGCCCAGCAGGCGATCGATCTCCGGTCCGGTCGCGGCGACGAGCGGGAGGTCGCCGTGGATCCAGACCGCCCCGGCACGCGAGTGACCGAAGCGCACGAGCGCCCCGAGCCGGTTGCGGTGCAGCAGCGCGGACGCGTCGGGACGGCCGGGGCCGAGCACCTCGGCCTGCGCGCGGAGGAGCCCGTCCCGGACCGCCACGCCGACGTGCAGCGGCCATCCCGCGCACTCCAGCGTGAGCCCCCACTCGGCGGGCGCCACGCGCCGCAGTTCGGTGCCGAGGTCCGCGAGCGCCGCGTGCACGGCGGCGTTCAAGGTTGGGTCCATGCTGGTAGTGTCACAGCACAGCTTTCCGTGCCGGCCGCGTGCCGGTGGCAGTTTCGGAACGTGGGCGCTCGCCCACGTTCTTTCGTTTTCGGAGGAGGATCGACGGTGACGCAGGACATCCAGACAGAGGTGGAGAAGGCGCTTGCGTCGGCGCTGCCCGAGGTCGAGGTCCTGCTCGCCGAGATCGTGGCCGGGGGCACGCTGCGGCTGTTCGTCGACCACCCGGACGGCGTCACGCTGACCATCTGCGAAGAGGTCAGCAAGTCCCTCGAGGACGTCCGTGAGCGCTACGCGCTCGAGGTCTCCTCGCCGGGCCGTGACCGTCCGCTGGTCAAACCCGCTCACTTCCGCCGCTTCCTGGGTCGCCGCGCACGCGTGCGCACCCGCGAGGCGCGAGACGGGCACAAGAGCTTCACGGGAGAGCTCGTCGGCGCCGACGACCGCGAGATCACCATCGCGGCCGAGACCGGCGTCGTCGCTATCCCGTACACCGAGATCCATCGATCGAACCTCGTGGAGGAGTAGCGAATGTCGCGCGAGATCATCGAGGCCATGAGAGGCCTCGCCGCAGAGAAGAACATCTCGGACGAGAAGCTCATGGCCGCCCTGGAGGACGCCCTCCTCTCCGCCTACAAGAAGCTGCCGGGCGCGGCGCGCTACGCGCGGGTCGACGTCGACCCGGAGACGGGCGACTTCATCGTGATGCGCTACCGCATCCCCAAGTCGCTGGAGCACGAGCTCCTCGTCCAGACGGTCGAGGAGGAGTCCTACATCGACCCGGAGACCGGCGAGCGCGTCGAGCCCGCCGACCCCGAGATCGACGCGGCGAAGTTCGAGGAGTACCGCGACCAGATCGAGGAGATCGACGACACGCCCGACGACTTCGGGCGGATCGCCGCGCAGACCGCCAAGCAGGTCATCCTGCAGCGGATCCGCGAGGCCGAGCGCGACATGATGTTCGAGGAGTTCCGCGACCGCGTCGGGGAGCTCGTCACGGGCGTCGTGCAGCAGAAGGACTCCCGCTACACGCTCATCCAGCTGCGCGACCGCGTCGAGGCCCTGCTCCCCAAGATCGACCAGGTCGACGGCGAGCGCTACGAGCACAACCAGCGCGTGAAGGCGGTCATCAAGGAGGTCTCGAACTCCACGAAGGGCCCGTCGATCATCGTGTCGCGTCGCGACGCCGACCTGATCAAGGCGCTGTTCGAGCTCGAGGTCCCGGAGATCGCCGACGGCCTGGTCGAGATCGCCGGCGTCGCCCGTGAGCCCGGCTACCGGTCCAAGATCGCGGTCGTCTCCTACGCCGACGGCGTCGATCCGGTCGGTGCCTGCGTGGGGCCCCGTGGCTCACGCGTGCGCATGGTCGTCTCCGAGCTGCGCGGCGAGAAGATCGACATCATCCCCTACAACGACGAGCCCGCCCGGTTCGTCGCCAAGGCGCTGTCGCCCGCCCGCGTGCGCGAGGTCATCGTCGACGACGAGGCCCGTCAGGCGACCGTCATCGTCCCGGACGACCAGCTCTCGCTGGCCATCGGACGCGAGGGACAGAACGCCCGCCTCGCCGCCCGCCTGACCGGCTGGCGCATCGACATCAAGTCCGAGACCGACTTCGCGTCGACCGCGGACGACGAGGGCTACGAGGAGCAGCTCGAGGCGGGCGGTCGCTGCGCCGCCGTGCTGACCAAGGGCCGGCGCTGCCCGAACGCCGCGCTCGGCGGGTCCCCGTACTGCGGCCTGCAGCTGCACCAGGCGCTCAGCCGTTTCACCACGTCCTCGGTCGCCGTGCTCGGCGGCCTGACCGACGCCGACATCGCGGCGCTCGCCGACCCGGAGAAGTCCCAGGACGACGTGGCCCCGATCGTCGTGCAGGCGGAGGCGGCGTACGCCGCGTCCGCGCCCGTCGAGGAGACCGCGCCGGACGACGAGCCGCTCGCCGAGGACGAGGCCGAGCCGGCCGCCGACGGCGAGGCCGAGGTGCAGGAGACCGCGGCCACGGAGGCCGAGGAGCCCGTCGCGGACGCCGAGCCGGAGGCCGAGGAGCCCGCTGCCGACGAGCAGCCCGCCCCCGAGGGCGAGGGATCGCCGTCGTAGCCCGGGTCCCGATTCGCACCTGCGTCGGCTGTCGGTCGACGCACCCACAGAACCAGCTCGTGCGCCTCGCCGCGCACGAGGGCCACGCCGTTCCCGACCAGGCCCGCGAGCGGCCCGGGCGGGGCGCCTACGTGTGCGGTCCGGCCTGCCTGGAGCAGGCCGTCGCGAGGCGCGCGCTGGCGCGCGCTTTCCGCCAGACCGTGGCCATTCCCTCCGACCTCGTAGAATCGATCAGCTGATGGCTAAGAGACGTGTCTTCGAAATCGCGCAAGAGCGCGGCATGACCTCCAAGGAGGTCATCGCAGCCCTGTCCGGGGGCGGCATCCCCGTGCGGGCTGCACAGTCGACGGTCGAGGACCGCCACGTCAACCGGATCCTCGGGCCGCCTCCGCCTCCGCCCGAGCCGGAGCCCGAGCCCATCGTGGTCGCTGAGCCCGAGCCGGAGCCCACCCCGGAGCCCGAGCCGACCCCCGAGCCGGTCGCGCAGGACGAGCCGGTCCCCGAGCCCGAGCCGGTCCCCGAGCCCGTGGCGGAGGAGCCCGCGCCGCGGCAGGCGCCCAAGCCCGAGCCCATCCGGGGTCCCCGGATCCTGTCCAACGGCCCCGAGCCCGCACCGACGCCGGTCGTCGAGGCGACGCCCGAGCCGGTGGCCGAGGCCGAGCCGACACCCGAGCCGGTCACGGAGACCGAGGCGGCCCCGGTGGCCGCCGATGCTCCTGCCGAGAGCACCCCCGCCGAGGCGGAGGTCGTCGCGGAGGCACCGCAGGCGCCCGTCGCCCCGTCCGACCCCGCGCCGTCCGTCCAGGCACCCACCGGCCGGATCGCGACCTCGTCGACGACCGTCCCGTCGCTCATCGCCGCCCGCGCGGCAGCCGCGGCAGCTGCCGCGACCGTCGCGGACCAGGTGCCGGCCGAGCCCGCCGATGCCGCCACCACGCCGGCGACCGGCGAGGCGAAGGCGACGCCGAGGGCCGACCAACCCACCCAGCCCGTCGTCGGCATCAAGCCGAAGCAGGGTGCGGGCCCGAAGATCCTCGCGCTGCCCGAGCCGCCGAAGAAGCCCAAGCGCGACGAGTCCAAGAACCTGCCGGCCACCGGTCCGGGTGGTCGTCGCCGCGTCGTCATCGACTCGCAGGCCGCGCGCCGCGGCCCCGGCGGTCCGGGTGGCCCCGGCGGTCCCGGTGGCCCCGGCCAGGGCCCGCCGCGCCGCCAGCGTCGCGGACGTCGCCGTCGCGGCACGTACGACGACACGGTGCAGCCGCTGAACGAGGCCGCGCAGACCGCGATCGACGTCTTCAAGATCAACTCGGGGTCCTCCGTCAAGGAGGTCGCCGAGTACCTGGGCGTCGCGGTGGCCGAGATCATCAAGAAGCTGATGACGCTCGGCGAGATGGCGACGCTCACGCAGACGCTGTCCGATGACGCCATCCAGCTCATCGCCGACGAGTTCGACAAGAAGATCGAGATCGTGCACGCCGGCGATGCCGCCGACGAGGCGCACGTCTACGACGACTCCGAAGCCGTGATGGCGGAGCGGCCGCCGGTCGTCACGATCATGGGTCACGTCGACCACGGCAAGACGTCGCTGCTGGACGCGATCCGCGCGGAGGACAAGGATGTCGTCGCGGGTGAGGCCGGCGGCATCACCCAGCACATCGGCGCCTATCAGGTGCACCACGCCGAGAAGATCGTCACGTTCCTGGACACGCCCGGCCACGAGGCGTTCACCGCCATGCGTGCCCGCGGCGCGAAGGTCACCGACATCGCGGTGATCGTGGTCGCCGCCGACGACGGCGTGAAGCCGCAGACGATCGAGGCGATCGACCACGCGCTGGCCGCGGAGGTCCCGATCCTCGTCGCCGTCAACAAGATCGACAAGGAGGGTGCCGACCCGACCCGGGTGCGCACCGAGATGACGCAGCACAACCTCCAGCCGGTCGAGTGGGGCGGGGACGTCGAGTTCGTCGACGTGTCGGCGAAGGCCAAGCAGGGTCTAGAGGATCTCCTCGACACGATCCTCGTCATGGCCGAGGTCGAGGAGCTCCGCGCCAACGCGAACACCGAGGCTTCCGGCATCGTCATCGAGTCCAAGCTCGACCCGGGCCGCGGCCCGGTCGCAACGGTCCTGCTGCAGCGCGGCACCCTCAGCGTCGGCGACGCCATCGTGGCGGGTCCGGTCTGGGGCAAGGTCCGCGCGATGAACGACTACCACGGCAGGCGCGTCAAGACCGCCGGTCCGGGCGACCCCGTCGAGATCCTCGGCTTCGACGGCGTGCCGTCGGCCGGCGAGCTCAGCCGCGTGGTCTCCAACGAGCGCGAGGCCCGCCGTCTGGCCAACGAGCGCGCGGTACGCCTGAAGTCCGAGGCCATCGCCCGCCGGTCCGGCCGCAAGCGCGGCCTCGACGACGTCTTCAAGGCGGCGAGCAGCAGCGAGCTCAAGGAGCTCAACCTCATCATGAAGGCCGACGTCTCCGGCTCGCTGGAGGCCTTCGAGGACGAGATCGCGAAGCTCCCGCACGAGGAGGTCCAGGTCAACATCATCCTGAGCGGCGTCGGTGGCATCACCGAGTCCGACGTGATGCTGGCCGCCGCCTCCCAGGCGATCATCTACGGCTTCAACGTCCGCCCGGTGGGCGACGCGCGTGCCGCCGCGGATCGCGAGGGCGTGGAGATCCGCAACTACGAGATCATCTACAAGGCGCTCGACGAGCTCCGCGACGCGATGGAGGGCATGCTCGACGCCCTCGACGTCGAGGAGACCACCGGCACCGTCGAGGTCCGGCAGACGTTCAAGGCGTCGAAGGTCGGCACCATCGCCGGCTGTTACGTCACCGACGGCAAGGTCAAGCGCGGCTCCCGGGTCCGGATCATCCGGGACGGCACCGTCGTGCACTCGACCTCGGTCGGGACCCTGAAGCGGTTCAACGACGATGTCCGCGAGGTCACCGCCGGGTACGAGTGCGGCATCGTCCTGTCGAACTACCAGGACGTGCGTGAGGGCGACGAGCTCGAGGTCTACGAGACGCGCAAGGTCGAGCGGACGCTCGCGTAGACGATGGGCGCGGCCCGCATGCGACGCGTGGACGAGGCGGTCCGCGAGGTCCTCTCGGACGCGCTCACCGGGGGTCTCAAGGACCCCCGGATCGGGTTCGTCACCGTGACGGACGTGCAGACCAGCCCGGACCTGCGGCACGCGAAGGTCTACGTCAGCGTGCTCGGCGACGAGACGGTCCGGTCGCAGACGATCGACGGCCTGCGCTCGGCGCACGGGTATCTGCAGCGTCGCGTCTCCGCGCAGCTGCGGATCAAGCACACGCCGCAGCTCGACTTCTTCCACGACGACACGCTCGACCGCGTGGAGCGCCTGCGTGAGCTGATGCAGGAGCCGCCGGCCCCGGAGGGCGCCGGATGAGCGCCGAGCAGCAGGGGGTCGCACACGACCTGCCGGCACGCGAGCAGGTCCTCGGGGAGCTGCGCGACGCCGAGAAGTTCATCCTCGTCACCCACGAGAACCCCGACGGCGACGCCCTCGGCTCGCTCGTCGCGATGCACCGTGTGCTCGTCGCGCTCGGCAAGGACTCGGCGATGTTCATGGACGCCGACGAGTTCCCGCTCCCGTACGAGTACCGCTTCTTCCAGCTCGAGGGCCTGATCTCCACGCCTCCCGAGGACGTCGAGGACCGCACGGTCGTCTTCCTGGACTGCGGGAACATCGACCGCAACCCGGCGGACGTGGTGAAGCGCGAGGACGCGCACATCGTGAACATCGACCACCACCACGACAACACGCGCTTCGGCACCGTGAACCTCGTCGTGGAGGAGGCGTCCTGCACCGCGGAGATCGTCTGGGACCTCATGCGCGGGCTCGGGGTCGCCCCGACGCCCGACATCGCGGACGCCCTGTACGTCGGGCTCGTCACCGACACCGGCAAGTTCATGTACGAGAACACCGGGACGCGCGCGCACGTCATGGCCGCCGAGCTCATCGCGGCCGGGGTGGACGTCAACGCGATCTACCGGCGGCTCTACGAGGAGATGCCGTTCGCGAAGCTCGAGCTGCTCGGCCGCGGCCTCGCGAACATCCAGCGGCTCGACGCGGGCGTCCTGACGTTCACGTCGCTCAGCCGCGCGGACTACGAGGCGTCGGGTGCCGAGGAGAGCTACTCGGAGGGCGTCATCGACCACCTCCGTTGCGTCCAGGGGACGCGCGTCGCCGCGGTCTCGCGCGAGGTCCTCGCGCCGGACAACGTGCCGCCCTTGCGCAAGAAGGTCTCGTTGCGCTCCACCGACGGGGCCGTGGACGTCTCGGTCATCGCCCGGGCGGGCGGTGGCGGCGGGCACCGGCAGGCCGCCGGGTTCACGACCACGATGTCCGACGGCGAGCTCGTCACCTTCCTGCGCGAGCAGGTCGCCGCGCAGCTCACGGCGTAGGAGCGTCGGTGGACGGCGTCCTGCTGTACGACAAGCCGGCGGGCATCACGAGCCACGACGTGGTCTACCGCGTCCGTCGCGCGCACGACCGGGCCCGGACCGGGCACGCGGGCACGCTCGACCCCTTCGCGACCGGTCTGCTGCTCGTGCTCGTCGGCCGCGCCACGCGCGCCCAGCAGTTCCTCATGGGCCTGCCGAAGTCCTACGAGACGGTCGCCCGCCTGGGCCACACCTCGACGACCGGGGACACCGAGGGCGAGATCACGGAGACCGGCCGCATCCCCCCGGATCCCCCTGACCTCCCGGTCGGTCGGGTCGTCCAGACGCCCCCCGCGTACTCGGCGATCAAGATCGATGGCGAGCGCGCGTACGCCAAGGCCCGCAGGGGGGAGGAGGTCGAGATCCCGCAACGGACGGTGACCGTCACGCGGTTCGACCAGCTGTGGCGCGAGGAGGACCGCGCCGCGTTCGCGATCGACTGCTCGTCCGGCACCTACGTCCGCTCGCTGGTCATGGATCTCGGCGACGCCTACTGCCTCGAGCTGCGACGCACCGCGATCGGCCCGTTCTCGGTGGACGATGCCGACCCGGAACGGCTGCTGCCGCTCGGCGACGTGCTGCGCCGCATCCTCCCGGAGGTCGTGCTCGGCGCCGAGAGCGCCCGGAAGGCCGGTCACGGTGTCGCCATCCCGGGCGACGCGCCCGAGGGCGCGGAGCACGTGCTCCTGACCGACGACGAGGGCCCGATCGCGGTGGCCATCCCCCGGGAGGGCGGACTCCTGAAGCCCACCGTAGGGTTCCGGGGATGAAGGTCACGCACCTCCCCGACGTGGAGCACCGGCCGCGCCGCGTCGCCGTGGGCATGTTCGACGGTGTCCATCGCGGCCACCGCGAGGTCATCGCCGGCGCCGACACGGTGCTGACCTTCGATCCGCACCCGTCCACGGTGGTGGCGCCGCAGGCCGCACCGCCGCTGATCACGACGCTCGCCCGCAAGGCCGAGCTGGTCGGCTCCCTCGGTGTGCAGGAGCTCGTGGTCATCCCGTTCGACCAGGCCTTCGCCTCCCGCAGCGCGCAGTCGTTCATGGACGACGTGCTGGTGGCACGCCTCGACGCGACGCACGTGTCGGTTGGCGAGAACTTCGCGTTCGGGCACAAGGCGCAGGGCAGGACCGACCAGCTGCAGGCCGATGGACGGTTCGAGACCCGCGTGGTCCCGCTGCTCGAGGTCGGGGACGAGATCGTCAGCTCCAGCCACATCCGGGGCCTCATCCTCGGGGGTGCCGTGCGGTACGCCGACCAGCTGCTCGTCGAGCCCTTCGTCCTGGACGGCGTCGTGTCACACGGCGAGAAGCGCGGTCGGACGCTCGGGTTCCCGACCGCGAACCTCGTCCCGCCGGACGGGTACGTCGTCCCGGGGCACGGCGTCTACGCCTGTCGCGTGCGGACCGCCGACGGGTCCTGGCACGCCGCGGCCACCAACGTCGGGGTCCGCCCGCAGTTCGAGACCGGGCTGGGCGAGCTCATCGAGGCGTACCTGATCGACTTCGAGGGGGACCTCTACGACCAGGCGATCCGCGTCAAGTTCCTCGAGCGGTTGCGTGGCGAGAAGCGCTTCGACTCGGTGCAGTCGCTGATCGAGCAGATGCACGGCGACGTCGCCCGCGCACGCGCGGTGGCGGCCGACGTCGCGTAGCGCAACGCTGCTAGCCTCCCCGGTCGCCATGAGCAACACCCTGACCCCCGAGCGCAAGCAGCAGATCGTCGAGCAGTTCGGCGCGACCCCGAAGGACACGGGCAACACCCGCGTCCAGGTTGCCCTGCTCACGGAGCGCATCAACCTCCTCACGGAGCATCTGCGCACCCACAAGCACGATCACCACTCGCGTCGCGGGCTCCTCATGCTCGTCGGTCAGCGTCGCCGCCTCCTCCAGTACCTGGAGCGCAGCGACCTCGAGGGCTACCGCGCCCTCATCAAGGAGCTCGGCCTCCGCAAGTAGGCACGGCGACCGCGTTGCGGCGGCCGTCCCTCGTATAGGTTCCGCGCGTGTCGATCATCGCGCCCGGAACCGCGGTCCCCGCCTTCACGCTCAAGCGTGGCGACGGCGAGACCTTCACCAACGACGACCTGCAGGGCAAGACGACCGTCCTGGTCTTCTACCCGTTCGCCTTCAGCTCGGTCTGCAGCGACCAGTTCCAGGTCTACGAAGAGGTCCTCGACGAGTTCACCGCCAAGGGCGCGACGCTCTACGGCGTGTCCACCGACGCGTCGCCGTCGCAGGTGGCGTTCCAGGAGAAGCTCGGCGTCAGCATCGAGATGCTGTCGGACTTCGAGCCCAAGGGCGAGACCGCCAAGAAGCTCGGCGCGTTCTTCGAGCCGGCCGGCATGACGAACCGCGCGCTCGTCGTCATCGGCCCCGACGGCGTCGTCGCGTGGTCGCACCTGGCCGACTCGCCGGGCGACCTCCCGGGCGCGAACCTCATCTTCGACGGCCTCGAGGCCGTCGGCTCCTAGTCTCCGGCGGTCTGCCGGGCGGCTTCGCGCCTGGCGATGTCCGCGGCCATGAGGGCGGGCGTGACCTTCGCGCGGTGCTCGAAGATCGCCTCGATGTCGCGCTGCACGAACAGCCGGTGGGCGAGCTCGCCGAACGGGCCGAACCCGATGGCGTACCGCACGGTGTCCGTCATCTCCGTGCGGTCGTCGCCGACCGGTTCGAAAGTGTGGGTGTGGTGCCAGAGCCCGTACGGGCCGCGCAGCTGGGTGTCGACGAACCGCGGGCGTACCGGGTCCGGGTCCCAGTCCTGGATCAGCGTCTGCCACTTGATCGGCATGCCGTGGACGCGCAACCGGTACTCGATGAGCGTCCCGACCGCCATGGGGATGGGGGACGGGGTGATCACCTTGAACCGCAGCAGCGGCGGCGTGATCGACTCGAGGTTGTGCGCGTCGGCGAAGAACGGGAAGACCTGGGCGGGCGTGCCGTCGAGGACCTGGCGCCGCTGGAGCGTATGGATCTGCATCACCGCCATCTACGGGGTCTAGGCTTGCCGGGATGACGGACCTGCGCAGCGCACCCGTCCCACAGCCGCGTCCGGAGGATCACGTGCGGGGTCCGCACGACGCCCCGGTGGTCCTCCTGTACGCCGACTTCTCGTGCCCGCGGTGCGCCGTCGCGTGGGCCCGGTTGCGGGCCGCCGAGGTCCGCGTCGTGTTCCGCCACTTCGCGCTGCAGGCCAAGCACCCGCGCGCGGTCCCCCTCGCGATCGCGGCCGAGGCCGCGGGCCGGCAGGGCGCGTTCTGGGAGCTGCACGACCGGCTCTACGCCGACCAGGGACGTCAGGACGACCCGCACCTCTGGGAGCACGTCCGCGCGCTCGGGCTGGACCTCGGCCGCTTCGAGGCCGACCGCCGCGACCCCGGGCTCGCGCAACGGGTCGGTGCTGACGTCCGCGACGCCCTGCGCGGCGGCGTCACGGCGACCCCGTCGCTGTTCCTCGCGGGGACGCTGCACGCGGGCGCCCCGGACGCGGAGTGGCTCGCCGCGCTGCGCTGACACCCGTTCGGCGGACCCACTAGGCTTGTGCGGTTCGGATCCAAGAGAAGATAAGACGCAGGCCCGCCGACCGAAGGGCGAGGCCAGAAGGGATGCATCCATATGAGCAGCTTCGCTGCCACCACCGTGACCGTCGAGGTCGGGGGTTCCGAGATCTCGTTCGAGACCGGACGCCTCGCCAAGCAGGCCGGCGGTTCCGTCCTCGTGACGCAGGGCGACACGCTCGTCCTCTGCACCGCCACCGCCGGCGGTGAGCGCGACGTCGACTTCCTCCCGCTGACGGTCGAGGTCGAGGAGCGCATGTACGCCGCGGGCAAGATCCCCGGCTCGTTCTTCAAGCGCGAGGGTCGTTCGGGCGAGAAGGCCGTCCTGACCTGCCGCATGATCGACCGTCCGCTGCGCCCGCTGTTCCCCAAGGGCTGGCACCGTGAGACGCAGCTCGTCGCGACGCCGATGAGCATCGACCACGAGCACCCCTACGACATCCTCGCGATGAACGGCGCGTCCGCCGCGCTGATGCTCTCCGACATCCCGATCCCGTTCCCGGTCGCCGCCGTGCGCATCGGCAAGATCGACGGCAACTTCGTCATCAACCCGCCGGAGGCGTCCCTGGAGGACGACGGCGACTCGACGCTCGACCTCATCGTGTCGGGCTCCGAGGAGGCCATCCTCATGGTCGAGGCCGGCGCGGACCAGATCCCCGAGGCCGAGATCCTCGATGCGCTCGACATCGCGCACGGCGCGATCAAGAAGCTGTGCGCGGCCCAGCGCGAGCTGGCCGAGAAGTGCGGCAAGGAGAAGGTCCCGTTCGAGGCCAAGGGCGTCGACGAGGCCCTTTACGCCAAGGTCAAGGGCGCGTACTCCGACAAGCTCGACGCGGCCACGTCCGTCGTGGACAAGATGGAGCGTCAGGACGCCTCCAAGGCCGTCATCGACGAGATCATCGCGGAGTTCGGCGGCGACGAGTCGGCCGATGACTACTCCGCCACCCGCAGCGCCGCGAAGGCCGCGGCCGCGAAGCTCGAGAAGGCGATCATCCGCGAGCGCATCGCCGTCCACAAGAAGCGCCCGGACGGCCGTGGCGAGCGCGAGATCCGCGACATCGTCATCGAGGCCGGCCCGCTCCCGCGCACGCACGGCTCCGCGCTGTTCACGCGCGGCCAGACGCAGGCGATGAGCGTCGTCGCCCTCGGCACGCTCAAGGAGGAGATGCGTCTCGACACGCTCGGCCTCCAGCCCAACAAGTACTACGGGCACCACTACAACTTCCCGCCGTTCTCGGTCGGGGAGGCGGGCCGGATGGGCGGCCCCAAGCGCCGCGACATCGGTCACGGTGCCCTCGCCGAGCGCGCGCTCGCCGCGGTCGTCCCGACCATCGAGGACTTCCCGTACACGATCCGCGTCGTCTCGGACATCCTCGAGTCCAACGGCTCGTCGTCCATGGCGTCGGTCTGCGGCTCGTCCCTGTCCCTCATGGACGCAGGCGTCCCGATCAAGGCGCCGGTCGCCGGCATCGCGATGGGCCTGATCAAGGAGGGCGACGACTACGTGGTCCTCACCGACATCGCCGGCGTCGAGGATCACCTCGGCGACATGGACTTCAAGGTCGCCGGCACCAAGGACGGCATCACCGCCCTCCAGATGGACATCAAGATCACGGGCGTCACGTTCGAGATCCTGCGCGACGCGCTGGCCCAGGCCAAGGAGGCCCGCGAGGACATCCTCGGCCAGATGGCGAAGGTCATCGACGCGCCCCGTGAGGAGCTCTCGCAGTACGCGCCGCGCATCGAGAAGATCAAGATCGACCAGGACAAGATCGGCCTGCTCATCGGCAAGGGCGGCGAGACCATCCGTGGCCTCTGCGACGAGTTCGAGTCGCAGATCACGGTCGAGGACGACGGCACCGTGCTGATCTACTCGGCCAACGGGGAGCTCGCGAGCGCCCTGGTCGCGCGGATCGGCTCGATGACCAAGGAGGTCGAGATCGGCGACGAGTTCCCGACCGCCAAGGTCGTCAAGACCACGACGTTCGGCGCATTCGTCGAGCTCGCCAAGGGCACCGACGGCCTGCTGCACATCAGCAACGTCTCCCCGGGCCAGCGCGTCGACACGGTCGAGGACGTGCTGAACAAGGGGGACGAGATCAGCGTCCGCGTGGTCGAGGTCGACCGCGAGCGCGGCCGTATCGGCCTGCGCCTCGCCGAGGACCCGGAGATCGCCGGCAAGTCCAAGGACGAGCTCGCGACCGTGTCCGCCGGTGGCGGCGGTGGCGGTGGCGGCGGCCGTGACCGGGGTCCGCGCGGCGGCGGGGACCGCGGTCCGCGTGGCGGCGGCGACCGTGGGCCGCGTGGCGGCGGAGGCCGTGACCGGCCCAGCGGCGGCGAGGGCAACGGCGGCGGCGAGGCGCGCGGCTCCGGCCGTCCGCGCCACCGCAGCCGCAGCGACAGCGATCCGGATCGCGGCTGAGGCCGAGCTCGAGTGACCGAGCTCGAGCACCAGCTCACCACGCTCGACTCCGGCGTGCGGATCGTCACCGAGGCCCTGGCCTCGGTGCGGTCCGTCGCGCTGGGGTTCTACATCGGCACCGGCTCGTCGGGGGAGACCCACGACGAGGCGGGGCTGAGCCATCTCATCGAGCACATGCTGTTCCGGGGCAGCTCGCGGTACGGCTCGCTGGAGATCGACCAGATCTTCGACGGGTTCGGCGCGGAGCTCAATGCCGGGACCGGCAAGGAGACCACGTCGGTCTACTCGCGCGTCCTGGACGAGCACTTCCCGACCGCGTTCGACGTCATGGCGGACATGGTCTGGCGCCCGCGGTTCGATCCGCAGGAGCTCGACGCCGAGCGCGAGATCGTGCTCGAGGAGATCGCCATGTACGAGGACGATCCGCAGGACAAGGTCTTCGACGTGCTGGGCGACGCCGTGTTCGGTGACCACCCGCTCGGCCGCGCGATCATCGGCCGCGCCGAGGTCGTCTCCGGCACGCCGGCGGAGGGCCTGGCGGCCTTCCACGCCGGGCGCTACACGCCGGGCAACGTCGTGATCGCCGCGGCGGGCGCGATCGAGCACGAGGCGCTCGTCGAGCTCGTGCGGGCCGCCGAGGGCGGTCTCGCGGCCGCGGCCGGACTGGTGCCCGTCGCCCCGGCGGTGGACGCCGCCCGTCAGCGCCTGCGGTTCCACACCAAGGAGACCGAGCAGTACCACCTCTGTCTGGGCAGCCACGGCATCGCCCGCGACGACGACCGCCGCTACGCGCTGCGGATCCTCGACACCATCCTCGGCGGCAGCTCGTCCTCGCGGCTCTTCGTCGAGGTCCGGGAGAAGCGCGGGCTCGCCTACTCGGTGTCGACGTTCTCGTCCGCCTACGCCCACGCCGGGCAGTTCGGCCTCTACGTCGGCACGCGTCCGGACAACGTCGAGAAGGCCCTGAAGGTCATCGGCGACGAGCTGTCCCGCGCGATCGAGGACCCGGCCACCGACGCGGAGCTCCGACGGGCCAAGGAGAACGTCAAGGGCCGGATCGGACTGTCGCTGGAGTCGACCACGGCACGCATGAACCGGCTCGGCTCGGCCGTGCTCGCCGACATGCCGCTGCTCTCGCTGGACGAGATCATCGAGCGGCTCGATGCCGTCACGGTCGACGACCTGCGGTCCCTGGCGGCCGAGCTGCTGGACCCGTCCCGCATGAGCGCCGCGGGCGTGGGGGGCAGCGAGGAGACGTTCCGCGCCGGCCTCCGGCACGTCTCTCCGAGCCTCGCCGAGGCGGCGTGACTGCGCCGTCGCCGATCCGCGTCGGCGTCGCCGGCGCGGCCGGTCGCATGGGCGCCACGGTCTGCGACGCCGTCGAAGGCGCGGACGACCTGGTGCTGGCGGCGAAGGCCGACCCGACGCTGGGAGTCGACCTCGAGGACGTCCTGCGGGACCTCGACGTCGTCGTCGACTTCACGAGGCCCGACACGGCGACGGCCAACGCGCTGGCCTGCCTGCAGGCCGGCGTCCACGTCGTCATCGGGACCAGTGGCTTCGACCTGGAGCCGCTGCGCACGCACGGCCGGCAGGAGGCCCCCAACGGGGTGACGCCCAACGCGCTCTTCTGCCCGAACTTCGCGATCGGCGCCGTGCTGATGATGCGGTTCGCCGCCGAGGCAGCGAAGCACATGGTCAAGGCGGAGATCGTGGAGCTGCACCACGACAAGAAGCTCGACGCCCCGTCCGGGACCGCGGCCCGCACGGCGAGCCTCATGGCGGAGGCTACGGGCGGGGCTGCACCCCCGATCCACTCCGTGCGGCTGCCAGGCCTCGTCGCCCACCAGGAGGTCCTCTTCGGCGGCGTCGGGGAGACGCTGACGATCCGCCACGACTCGCTGGACCGCTCTTCGTTCATGCCGGGTGTGCTGCTCGCGGTCCGGAAGGTCGGCGGGCTCACCAGCTCCCCGGTCGTCGGGCTCGAGCACGTCCTGTGAGCACGGCCCGCCCGCTCGCGCCGGGAGACGCCGCCGCGGTCGCCCGCATCCAGGTCCGCGCCTGGCACCACGCCTTCTCCGACGTCGTCTACCCCGAGCACACGCCCACCGTCGAGAACCAGACCTCGGCTTGGACCGTCGCGCTGGCCTCCGGCGTCCGCGGGTTCGCGGTCGACGTCGCGGGCGAGACGCGCGGCTTCGTCGCCTACGGGCAGGCCCGAGACCCCGACGCCCACCAGGACGGGCTCGGCGAGGTCTACGCGCTGTTCGTCGATCCCACCGCGCAGGGCTCGGGCATCGGTGGGCTGCTGTTGCAGGAGACGATCGGGGCGCTGCGCTTCCTCGCGTTCGACGGCGCGGTGCTCTGGACCCTGGAGGCGGCGCTCTCCCGGGAGGTCCTGGAGCGCCACGGGTGGCAGCTCGACATCGGCGCCGTCCCGGAGCACGGGGTGCTGCAGGTGCCCGAGGTCCGGTACCGCCTCGAGCCCCTGCCGTAGGCTCCTGCCGTGCCCGCCCTGCCGCAGCCCGGGTCCGGGACGCCGCTCGTCGCCGTCACCGACCACGCCGCGCAGCGGTTCCGCCAGCGGGTGGGCAGCCGCACCGGCGCCGTCGACGTCAAGCCCGAGATCGTGCAGCGCGTCGCGCGCGCCTGGGCCGCAGGACGCGCCGAGGTCAGCGCGCCGGACGGGGCCACCGGTGCGCGGGGCACGCTGTTCGTGCACGACCTCGTCGACCGCGCGGTGGTCTTCGTCTGCCGGCCCTCGGGGGCGGAGCTCGTGGTTGTCACGCTGTGGGAGCGCCCGGACGCCGTCGGCGGCCCCCGGGTCGGCCGGCGGTTCACCGACGCCCTGAAGGCCGACGACCACGCGGTCGGCGACGGGCCGCGTGAGGACCGGGGCATCCACCGTGGCTGACCCCGCCGTCCGGCTGGGGGCGCTGGCCCCGGACTCGCTGGCGCCCGCGGTCCTGGCCCTCGTCCGGGTGGGCGCGCAGCGCGACCCCGTGTCGGCGGGCGAGCTGCGCGCCGTGATCCTGCTGCGGTTCCTCGAGGGCTTCCCGACGGTCCGCCTGACGTTCGCCGGGGACGAGATCACGGTCGCCGACCACGACGCGCTGGACGACGTCGTGCGGATCGATCTGCAGGTCAGCGGACGGCTGCCCGACGTCCTCCTGCTCGTGTCGGTGCCGCAGGCGGCGGGTCTGCCGCTGCCGACCGGTGTGCGCGGCCGGGCCGCACTGGCCAGGCTGGCGGACGGCCGGGTGGAGATGGACGGACCGCTGCACCTCGGGCGGCGACTGCTGGCGCTGATGCGGATTCCCGCCGGACCGTAAGTCGACGGGGGCCCGTGGGTTGATGAGGGGACCGCACTCGATCCCAGGAGTCCAGATGTCCCGCTTCCGCTCTCGTTCCGTCACCGCCGCGACCCTCGCCCTCGGCCTCGCCGCAGGCGCCGGCGCGACCGCGACCGCCGCCAGCCTCATCACCGGTGCCGACGTCCGCAACGGCTCGCTCACCGGCGCCGACGTGCGGACCGGCAGCCTCACCGGCAGCGATCTGCGCAACCGGAGCGTGCGCGGCGCCGACATCGCCCGCGGCACCATCCCGGCCGACCGCCTGACGAAGGCCGCCAGGAGCGGACTGCGTGGACCGACGGGTCCCGCCGGGGCACCCGGTGCCGCCGGTCCGTCCGGCCCGGCCGGCGCCCCCGCCTTCACGAAGATCGTGACCCGTTCGGCCGTCGCGTCGTACGACAGCGGTGATGGCGTCATCGGGCAGACCAAAGAGGCGACGGCGCACTGCCAGGCGGGCGAGACGTTCGTCTCCGGCGGCTTCTTCGCACCGACCGCGACGGTCATGGGCGACCCGAACTTCGTGGTCACGGGATCGGGCCCAGTGGTCGGCGACGGCGACACCGCGGCCACGACCGGTCAGACCCCGACCGGGTGGAAGATCACCGTCGTCCGCAACGACGACACCCTGGGCGTCATCACCGCCTACGCGCTCTGCGCACAGTGACGGCGCCGCGGGCCGGCTACGCGCGCAGCTTGTAGCCCGACGAGAACATCCGGTAGTTCACGGCCGTCAGCGCCGCGACGGCGGCCGTGAGCAGCCCCAATGACAGCGCGACGTTCGCCTCCGAGTACCCGATGAACCCGTACCGCACGAGGTTGATCATGTAGTAGACGGGGTCGATGTGGGTGAGCGTCCGGAAGGGCTCGTCCAGCAGCGACGCCGAGTAGAAGACGCCGCCCAGGAAGATCAGCGGGGTCAGCACGAACGTCTGCGCGAACGAGACGTCGTCGAATTGCTCGGCGCGCACGCCGACCAGGACGCCGAGCTGGGCGAAGAACAGGCCGACGAGGAACAGCGACGGCACGAGCACGAACGGGTGCTCGATCGGGATGCCGATGAGGACCGAGCTCGCGAGGAACGTCAGGGTGGCGACGAGCATCCCGCGCAGGAACCCTCCGAACGTGAACGCGAACATCAGCTCCAGGGGCGAGGCGGGGGAGGAGAGCTGGTCGTCGATCGCGCCCTGCATCTTCTGCTGGAGGATCGAGGAGGCGTTGTTGGAGAACGCGTTCATCGCCCAGGCCATCATGATCAGGCCCGGCACGATGAAGACCACGTAGTCGACGCCGTGCAGCTGGTCGATGCGCGAGCCCAGCGCGGCGCCGAACACGGAGATGTAGAGGAAAGTCTCGAGCAGCGGCGCCCCGAGCGTCTGGCGCTTGATCTTCATGAAGCGGTTGACCTCGCGCCGCAGGAGCGCGAAGAAGCGGATCTGCGCCGTGCTCATCGCAGCACCGCCTCTGGAGCCGAGCGCGACAGCTCCTGGCGGCCGACCAGCTTGAGGTACGCGTCCTCCAGCGAGCTCGTCCCGTACTGCTCCGCGAGCTCCTGATGGGTGCCTTCGGCGACGATCTCCCCGCCGTTGATGAAGGCGATGCGGCTGCAGAGCTGCTCGGCCTCCTCGAGGTAGTGCGTCGTCAGGAGGATCGTCGTGCCCTCGGTGTTGATCTTCTGCACGTAGTGCCAGAGCTCGAGGCGCAGCTCGATGTCGACCCCGGCGGTCGGCTCGTCGAGGATCAGCAGGCGCGGGCGGTGCATCAGCGCGCGGGCGAGGACCAGACGGCGCTTCATGCCGCCCGAGAGGGTGCGGCTGCGGTCGTCCTTCTTCGCGGTGAGCGAGAAGGCGTCGAGCAGCTCCTTCGTGCGCTCGCGGCGGTCCTTCTTGCTCATCCCGAAGTAGCCGCCGTGGTAGTCCAGCGTCTCCTCGAGGGTGAGGAACCAGTCGATGTTCAGCTCCTGCGGTGCGAGCCCGACCGCGGCCCGGGCTTCCCGGTAGTCGTGGATCGCGTCGTGGCCGAACACGCGGATGTCGCCCGCGGTCGGGTTCGCGAGCCCGGTGGTGCAGTGGATGAGCGTGGACTTGCCCGCGCCGTTGGGGCCGAGCAGTCCGAAGAACTCGCCGTCAGGGATCTCCAGCGAGACGCCTTTCAGGGCCTGCGTGCCGGTCTTGTAGGTCTTGACGAGGTCGGTGACCTGGAGTGCGGGTGTGCGCGGAGAAGTCATTGCACAGTCAACGGTACGCCTTCAAGCGCACTCGAGGTCAAGCGGCAGCCAACTCGGCCAGTCGGGTGTGCCGGGTGGTGGCCTCGCGGCGCCCCGCGGCGATCTGCAGCGCGGACGGATCGCCGACCAGGACGCAGACCCGCTCGGCGCGCGTGATGGCGGTGTAGAGCAGGTTGCGGGTGAGCATGATCGCGTGGCCGCGGAACAGCGGGACGACGACCGCCTTCGCCTGCGACCCCTGCGCCTTGTGGACACTCGTCGCGTAGGCGAGCTTCAGGGTGGCGAGCGAGGCGACGGGCAGGCTCAGCGTCCGGCCATCGTCGCCCTTCATGATCGCCAGGGACCGCTCGGCGTCGTGGCTCACGAGCACGCCGAGCTCCCCGTTCATGAGCTCGTGCTCGTGGTCGTTCTTCGTCTGCAGGACGCGATCGCCGATCCGCAGCGCCGTCCCGGGGATCGCGTTGCCGTCCGGGTTCAGCCGCCGGCGCAGCTCCTCGTTGAACGCGTCGATCCCGAGCGGCCCCTTGTGCATCGGGGCGAGGATCTGGACCTCGCCGACCGGCGCGAGCCCGTAGTGCGCCGGGAGCCGCGTGGTGGCGAGCTCGCAGATCTCCGCGAAGGCGGCGGACGTGTCGGTCCGCGAGATGAGGAAGAAGTCGCGCAGGTCGTCGCCGGTCGGCTTCGTCGGCAGCGGCTCCCCGTTATTCATCGCGTGGGCGGCGCGGACGATCAACGACCTCGCCGCCTGACGGAAGATCGCGGTGAGGCGCGTCGTCGGGACGATCCCCGAGTCGATGAGGTCCTCCAGCACCCGGCCCGGCCCGACCGGCGCGAGCTGGTCGACGTCGCCGACGAGCAACACGTGGGTCGCAGGCCCGACGGCGTCGAAGAGCGCGCCGGCGAGACGGACGTCGAGCATGGACGCCTCGTCGACGATCAGCACGTCCGCACCCGGGATCGGGTCCTCGGCGTCCCGGGTGAAGCCCTCTCCGGGGACGTACTCGAGCAGCCGGTGGATCGTCGTCGCGTCGACCCCGGCGACCTCGGCGAGCCGTCGCGCGGCCTTCCCGGTCGGGGCGCACAGCCGGACCTTCGCCGCGCCGTCGCGCAGCACGTCGACGAGCGCACGCATCGCCGACGACTTCCCGGTGCCGGGGCCACCGGTGAGGATCGACAGCCGGTGCTCCAGCACCAGCTCGACGGCCGACCACTGCTCGTCCGTCGGAGCGAATGCGCCCTCGGTCGGGCGCACCGGACCCTCCGCGAGGTCCAGGACCGCCTCCGCGGTGGCAAGCTCGTGGGCGTGACGCGCGAGCCTGCGCTCGATCGCGGCGAGCCGCGCGTCGGCCACGCGGTCCTGTGCGTCGATCTCGATCGCGCCGCGGGCCGCGAGGAGATCGACCCGTGCGGAGGCGTCGTGGTCCAGCAGCTCGGCCGCGCGCGCGACGAGGGCGGGCCGGGGGAGGTAACAGTGGCCGTCCAGCTCGGCGAGGTCCAGCGCGTGCAGGAGGCCCGCGTCGAGGCGGCCTTCGCTGTCGGGCGGGGTTCCCAGCGCTCGGGCGAGGGCGTCGGCGGTGCGGAAGCCGATGCCGTCCATCTGCGTCAGCGCGTAGGGGTCGGCGCGCAGCTGCTCGATCGCGCCTGCGCCGAAGACGCGATAGATCCGCGCGGCGACCGAGGCCGGGACGCCGTGGGTCTCGAGGAACAGGCGGACCGCCCGCAGTGCGCCCTGGTCCTCCCAGGAGGCGATCGCGTCCCGGATCTTCGACCGGCCGATCCCGGGGACTTCGAGGAGCCGGGCCCGCGGGTCGGCGTCGACGATCGAGAGGACCTCGTCACCGTGCTTCTCGTACAGCCACCGGGCGCCCTTCGGGCCGACGTGCTTGATGGCCCCGAGGTACGCGCGGATCGCCTGGTCGCTGACCGGCTCGCGGACGAGCACCTGCCGGGCGAGGAACTGCCGACCGTGCTTGGGATGCTCGCGCCATTCGCCGCCCAGGTCGACCGCTTCGCCCTCGTGCACGTGCGCCAGCGGCCCGGTGATCGTGACGTGGTCGCCGTCGTCGGTGAGGCCCACCACGACCGCGAAGTCGCCGTCGTCGGCGCGCCAGCGCACGGCGACGATCTCAACGGCGAGCTCCCCGCCGGAGCGATCTGGTGCGGTCGACTCCGGCACCCACCGAGGGTACGCTGCCCACCGAACGGACCGACGGCGCGAGAGGAGACGCGATGGGCTTCCTGGACAGGGCCAAGGCGATGGCCGAGCAGGCGCAGGGCAAGCTGGACGAGGTCCAGAAGGACTTCAACGCCAAGCAGGCCGCCGGGGCGGGCGGGGCGGGCGGTGTACCCGGCCGGCCGGTCACGCAGTACGACCAGCACGGCCGGCCGATCCGGCAGGAGTCCGCGCCGGAGCCGACGGTCGACGATGCCCGGGAGGCCGCGCCGGGGCCGACGCTCGACGATCCCCCGGCCGCCACCCACGAGGCCGCCGCGCACGTCCCGGCTCCCGACGCGGTGCCCGACACCGCGCCCGCGCCCGGCCCGGCATCTGCGGGCGACGGCACCCCCGGGCTCACGAGCGGGGATCCGCTCGCGGGCTGACCGCGAGACGCGCGAGGGCGGTCCGCGGTGAGGGCGCGCCTCACCCTGATCTCCCGATCATCCTGTGATACTGCGGGTATGCCGGGCCTCGGATCCATCCTCACCGCGATCATCACCCCCTTCGCCGCCGACGGGAGCGTCGACGAGGAGGCGTTCGTCGACCTGATGCACCACCTCTCCCGCGACGGCTCCGACGGCGTCGTCGTCGCCGGGACCACGGGGGAGGCCACGACGCTGGACGACGAGGAGCACCTCGTGCTCATCGGCCTCGCGGTCCGGGAGCGCCCGCGCCCGGACTTCACGATCATCGGCGGCGTCGGGTCCAATGACACCCGCCACGCGATCCACCTCACCGAGCGGGCCTGCGCCCTGGGCGTCGACGCCCTGCTCAGCGTGAACCCGTACTACAACCGTCCCAACCGCCGCGGCATCCTCGCTCACTACTCCGAGGTCTCCAAGGCGGCCGACCGGCCGATCATCCTCTACAACATCCCGCAGCGGACGGGTTCGGACATGCCGAACGACCTGCTCGCGGAGTTGGCGCAGCTCGACCACGTCGACGGCGTCAAGCAGGCCAACGACGACAACCTCGCGCAGGTCGACGGCCTCGACCTGTACGCGGGCAACGACGACGTCCTCGCGCTCACCCTCGACCTCGGTGGCGCCGGCGGCATCCTCGTCGCCAGCCACATCGTCGGTCCCGAGATGAAGCGCATGGTCGACGAGCCCGGCGAGCGCGCCTCCATCCACGCCTCCCTCCAGCCGGTGTTCGACGCCCTCGGCGTCGCGCCGGCCGCGGTCTGCACCAAGGCCGCCCTCAACCTTCTCGGTCGCCCCGTCGGCGAGCCGCGCCTGCCCTACGTGGCCGCGGACGCCGAAGAGACGGCCACCATTCGCGCGATGCTCGAGCGTCGCAACCTCCTGGAGACCACACCCACATGAGCAGCACCTCTGTCCTTCGCGTCCTCCCGCTCGGCGGTCTGGGCGAGATCGGCAAGAACATGACCGTCGTCGAGTACGGCGGCAAGATCGTCGTCGTCGACGTCGGCCTGCGGTTCCCCACCGCCGAGATGGTCGGCATCGACCTCGTCCTGCCGGACTTCAACTACCTCCGCGATCGCGTCGACGACATCGAGGCGATCTTCATCACCCACGGCCACGAGGACCACCTCGGCGCGCTCCCGTGGATGCTCCGTGAGCTCGGGGCGGACAACGCCCCGCCGGTCTACGGCGGCCCGCTCACGATGGCGATGGCCCGTTCCAAGCTCGACGAGCACAAGCTCGGCAAGCTGGTCGAGTGCCACGACGTCCGCGCGGGTGAGGTGCTGGAGGTCGGGCCCTTCGATGTCGAGATGGTCCACCTGACCCACTCGATCCCGGACATGCGCGCCGTCGCGCTGACCACCGAGCTCGGCACCGTCCTCATCACCGGCGACTACAAGTTCGACCAGACGCCGGTCGACGGCAAGCCCGCCGACGTGCAGCGCCTCGCCGAGCTCGGCAAGAAGGGCGTCCTGCTGCTCTGCGGCGACTCCACCAACGCCGATCGTCCCGGGTTCTCCCCGTCGGAGTCCGTCGCCGGTCCGCACCTCACCGAGGTCTTCCGCCGCTGCGAGGGCCGGATCGTCGTCACGTGCTTCGCGTCGAACATCCACCGCGTCCAGCAGGTCGTCGACGCTGCGAAGGCCAACGGCCGCAAGGTCTGCCTCATCGGCCGCTCGATGAAGAAGAACATCAACATCGGCCGGTCGCTCGGGCACATCAAGGTGCCCGAGGGGATGCTCGTGCAGCCGCGCGAGCTCGAGGACTTCCCCGACGAGAAGATCGTCGTCATCTCCACCGGGTCGCAGGGCGAGCCACTCAGCGCGCTGCGCCGGATGGCCCACAAGGACCACCACCAGGTCGAGCTGCACGACGGGGACACCGTCGTCTTCAGCGCCACACCGATCCCCGGTAACGAGCGCGCGGTCAACGACACGGTCGATCGGCTCTACCAGATCGGTTGCAACGTCATCACGACCGCGGACGCCCCGATCCACGCCTCCGGCCACGGCTACCAGGAGGAGATCAAGCTGATGCTCAACCTGACCAAGCCGAAGTACGTGATGCCGTTCCACGGCGACCACAAGCGCATCAAGCTGCACAGCGACCTGGCCGAGAAGGTCGGCGTCCCCGCGGAGAACATCTTCCGCGGCTCCAACGGCCTGCCGCTGGAGCTCACCGCGTCCGGCGCGGCGTTCGGCGAGCCGGAGAAGAGCGGCGTGATCTTCGTCGACGGCGTCGACCTCGGCGAGCCCGCCGACGCCGCGCTGCGCGACCGCCGCATGCTGTCGGCCGACGGCATCTTCGTCGTCGTCGCGACCATCAGCGAGCAGGACGGCACGTCGGTCGCCGACCCGGAGGTCATCTTCCGCGGCGTCCCGTTCAAGGACGAGGCCACCGAGCTCCTCGACGAGCTGCGCGACGTCGTCGACGCCTCGCTGGAGAAGGCCGCCAAGGACAAGATCCGCGAGATCGACCTGCTGCAGCAGGTGCTGCACGACGACCTCGCGGCGTTCGTCTTCGGCAAGCTGCGCCGGCGCCCGATGGTGCTGCCGGTCGTCGTCGAGGTCTGAGCGACCTCAGCGCACGGACGGTCCGAGCAGCGAGGAGCCGGTCGGCGCCTCGCCCGCAGGGGCCGATGGCGCGCCGGCGGGCAAGGTCACGACGAAGCGCGTCCCGTGGGGCTGCGCGTCCTCGAGCCGCACCGTGCCACCGTGCGACTCGGTGACCGCGTGGACGATCGCGAGTCCGAGGCCCGTCGAGCCGGCCCGGTCGCCGCCGCCGCGGACGAACCGTTCGAAGAGCTTGTCCCGGACCTCGGCCGGCACGCCCGGCCCATCGTCCTGGACCACGAGCTCGACGTGCCCGTTCTCCCGTCGGACGCCCGCGCGGACCCGGGTTCCGTCGGGCGTGTGCCTCACCGCGTTCTCCATGAGGTTCAGCACGAGGCGGTGCAGCTCGTCGCGCGCCCCCGAGACGACCGTGTCGCCCTCGGCGTCGACGACGAGCTCGTGGTCGCCGGCGACCGGCCCGAGCTCGGCCGCGGCCTCGACGACGACCTGCCCGACGTCGGTCGGCACGTGCTGCAGCTGGCGCCCGGAGTCCGCGCGCGCGAGCAGCAGCAGGTCGGCGACGAGCCGGCGCATGCGGCGCGAGGAGCGCAGGGCGGACTCCGCCGCCTCGCCACGCTCCCCGTCCAGGACCTCGGCGAGCAGCTCGAGGTTCGCCAGGACGCTGGTCAGCGGGGTCCGCAGCTCGTGCGACGCGTCGGCGACGAACTGCCGCTGCCGCTGCAGGGTCTCCGCCGTCTCCGCCCGGCTGGACTCCAGCGCCAGGAGCATCTCGTCGAGCGTGCGGGCGAGCTCGGCGACCTCGTCGGTCGCCTCCGGGACCTGGACCCGCCGGTTGGGGTCGCGCGTCCGGGCGATCTCGCGTGCGGTCTCCGTCAGCCGCCGGATGGGGCGCATGGCGTTCCCGGCCACCAGCAGGCCCGCCATGAGCGCGAACGCGGCGCCGCCCAGCACCCCGGTGAGCAGGAAGAACTTGACGCGGTCGATGGTCGCGGTGACCTCGGTCAGACGACGCGCGTACTGCACGAGGATGAACCCACCGGTCTCCAGCGGGAAGGGCCGGGTCTCCACCCGGTAGCCGGCCACGTCGACCCCGCCGTCGCGCTGGAGGCCGAAGTTCGGCGTCCGTCGCGGATAGGAGCGCACCCGCTCGCCGTCCTGCGTGAGGATGCGGATGACCGCGTTGTCGGCGGTCGCGTAGAACTGGAGGTTCGGGCGCGTGAAGATGACCCGCCCGTTCTCGAGGTCGTAGGCGGCCTCGATGCTGTCGCGCAGCTCGTCGGCGGCCCGCGCCGTCTGGTCGTCGAAGTCGGCGCGGATCCGGGTCGTCGTCAGGTGGCCGATGAGCGTCGCGAACGTCGTGAGGATCACGAGCGTCAGCACCGCGGATCCACCGGCGAGGCGCCAGCGGATCGGGATCTTGTCAAGGACGCGGAACACGGCTAGGCGCGCAGCACGTAGCCCGCGCCGCGGATGGTGTGCAGGAGCCGGGGCTCGCCGCCCGCCTCGAGCTTGCGCCGGAGGTTGGAGACGAAGACCTCGATCGTGTTCGTCGTCGCGAACGGGTCGTACCCCCAGACCTCCTCGAGGAGCCGCTGCCGCGGGACGACGATGCGCTCGTTGCGCATGAGGTACTCCAGGAGCTCGAACTCGCGCTGGGTGAGCTCGATCATCCGGTCGCCGCGCTGGACCTCGTGCGTGTCGGGGTTCAGCGCGAGGTCACCGGCGACCAGGGACGCCGAGCCGCGGGGAGGCCGGCGGCGCAGGAGCGCCCGGATGCGCGCGAGCAGCTCCTGGCGCTCGAACGGCTTCACGAGGTAGTCGTCGGCGCCGGAGTCCAGGCCCTCGACGCGGGACTCGACGGCGTCGCGGGCGGTGAGGATGAGGATCGGGACGTCGTCGTTGCCGCGCAGGCGCTTGGCGACATCGATCCCGTCGAGCTTGGGGAGCCCGAGATCGAGGATCACGAGGTCCGGCACGTACGCGGCTGCGGCGTCGAGCGCGGCCTCGCCGTCCCCAGCGGTGCGGACCTCGTAGCCCTCCATGCGCAGCGAGCGCTGGAGAACCTGGGCGATCTCCTCGTCGTCCTCGACGACGAGGACCCGGGCTGGGCGGTCGGTCTCGGTCACCACCCCATGGTACGCGCACGTTTCCTGCTCCGAGCGGGCTTTACGAGGATTTACCCCCTCGGCGCGCGCTACGGCGCCCGGGAACCCGGGGAGGGGTCGTCCCACGGGCGTCGAACCATCGACGGAGCACTTATGGCGACCACGAAGAACCCCAAATCCCGCGCCTCCGGCCCGCGCACGTCCGGCGCTGCGCGCTCCACCCCGAAGGGCAAGGCGCCCGCCCGGCCACGCGCAAAGGCCGCGCCGAAGCCGCGCGCCCGCCGCGCGACCGGGCGTGCTCCGCGCGTCCCGGTCCTGCAGCAGCACCACGTTGACCTCATCGGGCTCGCGCTGGTCGCGCTCGGGGTCTTCCTCGCGTTCCCGCTGTACCTGGAGTGGTATGGCGGCGCCGCCGGCGAGGCCGTGGTCGACGGGCTCGAGCGGCTGCTCGGCCAGGTGTCCTACCTGGCGCCCGTCGCGGTTGCGGCGACCGGGATCGTGCTCGTCCTGCGGCCGGTGCTGCCCAGCGGCATGCGGCCGTTCAAGGCGGGGGCACTCTGCCTGCTGCTGGCGACGACGCTCATGCTCGCCGCCGGCACGCTCGGCCTCGGCCCCGGAGGTCCGAACGCCGACTTCTGGGACCCTGCCCTGTACAGCGAGCGCGGCGGCATCGTCGGCTCCGTCCTCTTCTGGAGCTCCTCCTCGGCGTTCTCGTCGATCGGCGCACACATCATCGCGCTCTTCCTGCTGCTCGCCGGCGTGCTGCTGCTGACCGGCGCCTCGGTCGCCGGGGTCGTGCAGGCCACGGCGACCGGCGTCGCGGACACCACCCGCGCGCTGCGCACCGTGCCCCCAGCGTCCACCGGCCGTGGCGCGGACCGCACCGGGACCGGTGGCGGGGCCGCCGCCGGCGCCCGCAAGGCCGCGACCGCGCGGACCACCGCCGGACGGGACCGCACCGCCGCGCCCGTCCTGCCGCCCGAGCCCGATGACAGCGAGCCGCTGGTGCGGGACGACCGGACGGGCCAGCTCGACGGCTCCCTGCGCTACCCGGACCTCTGGGGCGACGACGACGCGCCGATCGTGATGGAGCCGACGATCGTCGACGAGCGACCCGTGGACCCGATCACCCCCGTCCCCGGGATCGAGCTCGAGGAGGAGCCGTTCGAGGAGGACGTCCTGCCGCCCGCGCCGGTCGCCCCCGCGCGGCCGCCGGAGGCCGTCGAGCCAGACGAGGACGAGGGGGAGCCGGACGCCCTCCCGGTCGGCGAGCAGGCCGCGCTGTCCCTGCAGGACGGGGAGGTGGAGTGGCACCTCCCGCGCGTCGGGATGCTCAAGCGCTCCAGCGCCGAGAGCCAGCGTCCCGACACGGCGGGCCAGACGATCACCGCCCAGTTGCTCGTCGAGGCGCTCCAGCACCTCGGCATCGAGGCGAAGGTCGTGGGCACCGTGTCCGGGCCGCACATCACCCGCTACGAGCTGCGGCTCGCGCCGGGCGTGAAGATGAACAAGGTCTCCAACCTCAAGGACGACCTCGCCTACGCGCTCGCGGCCACCGAGATCCGCATCCTCGCCCCGATCCCCGGCAAGACCGCGGTCGGCGTCGAGGTTCCGAACAAGCTCCGCCAGGTCGTCACCCTCGGCGACGTCTACGAGGACGCGCCGGACAGCTTCTCGCCGCTGACCGTCTGGTTGGGCAAGGACGTCTCCGGCAAGCCGATTCCCGCGGATCTCGCGAAGATGCCGCACCTGCTCGTCGCGGGCACCACCGGTGCGGGCAAGTCCGCGTGTGTCAACGGCATGCTCTCGTCGATCCTGCTGCGCGCGACGCCCGATGAGGTCCGTCTCGTCCTGGTCGACCCCAAGCAGGTCGAGCTCAACCACTACGAGTCGGTGCCGCACCTGCTCACGCCGGTGATCACGTCGCCGCGCAAGGCCGCCAACGCACTCCAGAACCTCGTCAAGGAGATGGAGTGGCGCTACGGGATCATGGCGATGGCCCGCACGCGCTCACTGCCGGAGCTCAACAAGTACCGCCGCCACAACGGCGAGACGCCGCTGCCGTACATCCTCTGCGTCATCGACGAGCTCGCCGACCTGATGATGGTCGCGCCGGGTGATGTCGAGGACTCGATCATCCGCATCGCGCAGAAGGCCCGCGCGGTCGGCATCCACCTCATCCTCGCGACGCAGAGCCCGCGCGTGGACGTCATCACCGGCATGATCAAGGCGAACGTGCCGTCGCGGATCGCGTTCGCGGTCTCGTCGCAGACGGACTCGCGGGTGATCCTCGACCAGAACGGCGCCGAGTCGCTGCTCGGCCAGGGCGACATGCTGTTCAGCCCCGTCGGGTCCAGCCGCCTGCAGCGGATCCAGGGCGCCTACATCGACGAGGCGCAGATCGAGAAGATCACCGGCTGGTGGGCCAAGCAGGGGGAGCCGGAGATCCGCGAGGACCTGCTCGAGGAGGTCGAGGACGAGTCGGTCTCCGACGCGCCCGGTGAGGACGACGGATTCGATCCGGACGAGGATCCCCTGCTCGGCGACGCCATCGCGCTCGTCGTGGAGATGGGGACGGCGTCCACCTCGATGCTCCAGCGGCGCCTGCGTCTGGGCTACACGCGCGCCGGCCGGCTCATCGACATGCTCGAGCGCCGGGGCATCATCTCCGGCTACGAGGGCTCCAAGCCCCGCCAGGTGCTCGTCACCGAGAGCGACCTCCCGCGCGTCCTGGCGGCGCTCGCGGAGCGCGGGGACGTCGGCGGTCAGGAGGACGGTCCGGTCGGGCCTTCGGCCCCGCCGATCGATGAGATCCCGGACGCTGCGGAGATGCTCGGCGAGTCGCCCTGATGGGGTCACGCCGGGCGGACGAGGCGGACGGGTAGCCTCCAGGGCCGATGGCGGACATCGGGGCCACCCTGAGAGAAGCACGCATGCGGGCGCGGATCGACATCTCGGAGGTGGAAGCCGAGACGAAGATCCGGGCGAAGTATCTGCGCGCCCTCGAGAACGAGGAGTGGGACCTCCTGCCGGGGCCGACGTTCGTCAAGACGTTCCTGCGGACCTACGCCGACGTGCTGGGCCTGGACTCCAAGCTCCTGGTCGAGGAGTACAAGCTGCGCCACGAGCGCCCCAGCGAGAGCGAGCTCCGTCCGATCGGCCCGCCCTCGGCGCAGGCCGGGCGCAAGCGCCCGCAGCCCCAGGGCGTCCCGCGTGGCTACCTCGTCGGCCTCGTCCTCGTGCTGCTGCTCGGGACCCTGTACCTCCTCGGCTCCGGGGACGGCGACGACGACGAGCCCGTCCGGGCGGCCACGACCGCCACGCAGACCACGGCCGAGCCCGAGCCCGAGCCCGAGGCGACCGCCGCACCGGCCAGCACCCCTTCCGGCGACGAGCGCGAGCCCGCGCCCCGCGTCGTCCGGCTGCGGGTCGTGCCGACGGGTCCCGTCTTCGTCTGCCTCACGGCGGCTGGTGGTCGGACGCTGATCAACGGCGAGATCCTGGACACCACGAGCGAGACCCGGACCTACCGCTCGTCGCGTTTTCGCATCACCCTCGGCAACGCGGCCGCGCGCCTGCGCATCGACGGGCGCAGCCGCACCGTGGCCGACAACGCCGAGGGCATCGGGTACGAGATCAGGCCCGGGGGGAGGCGCAGGACGCTCTCCCCGGACGACCGGCCGGTCTGCGACAGCTGATGCCCCGCGCCGGGATCGTCGTCACGGGCACCGAGGTCCTGACCGGCCGGGTCGTCGACCGCAACGGTCCCTGGCTCGCCGAGCGGCTGCGGGACCTCGGCGTCGACCTCGCGCACATCGCCGTCGTGGGCGACCGCCCCGGTGACGTGGAGGCGACCCTGCGGTTCTTCGCCTCCGAGGGCGTCGACGTGGTCTGCACCAGCGGCGGGCTCGGCCCGACCGAGGACGACCTGACCGCCCAGGTCGTCGGCGACTTCCAGGGCCGCCCGCTGGAGCACCAGCCGGAGCTCGAGGCGCAGGTCTGGGAGATCGTCAGCGGACTCCTCGCGCGCTGGCCCGGCCTCGACCAGGAGGCGCTGCGCCACTCGGCGCGCAAGCAGGCGATGGTCCCGCGCGGCGCGACCGTCCTGCCGCCCGTCGGCACCGCTCCCAGCCTCGTCGTCCCGCCGGCCGACGGGGGCGCGGGTCCCGTCGTCGTCGTCCTCCCGGGCCCGCCGCGCGAGCTGCAGCCCATGTGGGCCGACGCCGAGGCCGACCCGCTCTTCCGCGCCGCCATCGCGGGCGCCACGCGGTACGAGCAGCGGATGCTCCGCCTGTTCGGCATCCCGGAGTCGGAGATCGCCGAGACGATGCGCCGCGCCCGGGAGGACGGGGTGGACCTCGACGCGCTGGAGGTCACGACGTGCCTGCGGCGCGGGGAGGTCGAGATCGTCACGCGGTACGAGCCGGCCGTCGCGGACGTCTACGCCGCCTTCGAGGCGTGCGTCCGGGATCGCCACGCCGACACGCTCTTCTCCGACGACGGCACGTCCGTCGACGAGCAGGTCGCCGGTCTGCTGCGGGCCCGCGGGCTGACGATCGCGGCGGCGGAGTCGTGCACCGGTGGCCTGCTGCTGGGACGCCTCACCGACCTTGCCGGGTCCTCGGACTACGTCGTCGGCGGCGTGGTCGCCTACGCGAACGACGTCAAGTCGGGGCTCGTGGGGGTGGACGCGGCGCTCATCGAGACGCACGGGGCGGTGTCCCAGGAGATCGCCCAGGCCCTGGCGGACGGGGCACGGACGGCCCTCGGAGCCGACGTCGGCGTCGGGATCACCGGAGTCGCCGGCCCAGGCGGGGGGACGGAGGACAAGCCGGTCGGGCTCGTGTGGGTGTCGGTCGCGGGGCCCGACGGTGCGCGCCTGACCCGCAGCATCACCGTGCCCGGCTCACGGGCCGACGTGCGGGACCGCAGCACGACGGTCGGGCTCCATATGGTGCGCCGGCTCCTCGTCGAGCACTCCTGACGCGCCAGCTTGTTCCGCGCGCAAACGCGCAGAATCGGCACGAAATCGATGCGAACACGTGTTTCCATCGCACGGGTTGCCCGGTAGCGTCCCTTCCGTCCGAACCGGGGCCCATGATGCCTCAGGAACCACTTGCGACGAGAGGCACACCCCAGATGGCCGTGACAGCTGACGAGAAGGCCGCAAAGGCCCGTAACGACGCCCTGCAGGGCGCCCTGACCCAGATCGAGCGCCAGTTCGGCAAGGGGTCCGTCATGCGCATGGGCGACGAGGGTGCGCGTGTCCGCGTGGACGCCATTCCGACCGGCGCGTTGTCGCTGGACCTCGCGCTCGGGATCGGCGGCGTACCCCGCGGCCGCATCGTCGAGGTCTTCGGTCCGGAGTCCTCCGGCAAGACCACCCTGATGTACCACGTCATCGCCGAGTGCCAGCGGATGGGCGGCGTCTGCGCGTTCATCGACGCCGAGCACGCGATGGACCCGCTCTATGCGCAGCGCATCGGCGTGGACATCGACGAACTCCTCGTCTCGCAGCCGGACTACGGCGAGCAGGCCCTGGAGATCGCGGACATGCTCGTACGCTCCGGCGCCGTGGACCTGATCGCGGTCGACTCCGTCGCCGCGCTGACGCCGCGCTCCGAGCTCGAGGGGCAGATGGGCGATCAGACCGTCGGTCTGCAGGCCCGCATGATGAGCCAGGCGATGCGCAAGCTCGCCGGCAACCTGAACCGGACGCAGACGATCATCCTGTTCACGAACCAGATCCGCGAGAAGGTCGGCGTCATGTTCGGCTCGCCGGAGACCCAGCCGGGTGGTCGCGCGCTGAAGTTCTACTCGTCGCAGCGTCTGGACATCCGCCGTATCGAGACCCTCAAGGAGGGCACCGAGGCGGTCGGCAACCGGGTCCGCGTGAAGGTCGTCAAGAACAAGGTCGCCCCGCCGTTCCGCCAGGCGGAGTTCGACATCGAGTTCGGCAAGGGCATCTCGACCGCCGGCTGCGTCCTGGACCTCGGCATCGAGCACGACATCGTCCAGAAGTCCGGCTCGTTCTTCTCGTACAACGGCGAGCGTCTGGGTCAGGGGCGCAACAACGCCAAGGCCTTCCTGGACGAGCACCGCGAGATCCTCATGGAGATCGAGAGCAAGATCTACGTCGCGCTCGACATCGACCGTGACGGCAAGAGCGCTCCGCCCGAAGAGGAGCCGCTGGTCGCGGGCCTGGCCGTCGACGCCCCCGAGGGCCTCGAGGCCCCCGTCTCGTAGTGGAGCAGGAGACGCCTGCACGCGTGCTGGACCCGGCCGCCCGGTTCCAGCACGCGATCGACCTCGCCTACCGGTACCTCGGGTACCGGGATCGCACGGTCGTGGAGCTGCGGCGGCACCTCGAGTCCAAGCGGGTCGAGCCGGACACGATCGACGAGGTCCTGGCCGAGCTGCAGGTACAGGGCTACGTGGACGACGCGCGGTTCGCCGTGCGCTACACCGAGGACCGTCGCACGCTCGACTCGTGGGGCACCGACCGGATCGAGCGCAAGCTCCTCCAGGCCGGCGTCGCGCCCGAGCACATCGCTGCAGCTCTGGCGGCCCAGGACGGCGGGAACGAGCTCGAGGCCGCCTTGGCGCTCCTGCGCCGCCGCTACCGGGCGGTCCCGGAGACCGACCGCGAGCGGGAGCGAGCGCTCGGCATGCTCGTGCGCAAGGGCTACGCGCTCGAGCTGGCGTACGACGCGATCCGCGCGTTCGAGCGCGGGGCGATGGTCGATTGACGCCTACCCGTCCGTGCCGGTCCAGCCGGGCGGTAGCATCGCCGCAGCGACGTACCGGACACCCGGGCCCGCCCCGAACCAGCCTCATCCGCAGCACCCGACACCCGCAGGCCCCAGCACCGATCCCGACCCTCCACGCGGCCCCGTCGCCGCCCGACCAGATGCAGTTCCGGACCCTCGCCGGTCCCGTCCGTCGCTCCTGAACGCCACACCGGAGACCGACCACGCGACGTTCCCGCGCGGCCGGAGGGAGGACACGGACATGGAACTCGTCATCGGCGCGATCGTGATCGCGGCGGGCATCGTGGTCGCCGCACTCGTGCAGGGCCGCAGCCGCACGCGGCATCCCGAGCCGCCCGGCGTCGCCGTCGCGGCGCCGAGCCCCGCCGTCGAGGCGACGCTCGTCCGCCGCCTGGACGAGCTCGACGCCCGGGAGCGCACCCTCGGTGAGCGGGAGCAGGAGCTCGCCGCCCGCACCGGGGAGCTCGACGTCCTCCTCGCCCAGCGGATCGAGGCACTCGAGCGCCTCTCGGGCCTTACGGCCGGGCAGGCCAAGCAGGCGCTGCTCAAGGAGGTCGAGGACCAGGCGCGCCACGACCGCGCCCGCCTGCTGCGTCAGGTGGAGGAGGAGACCAAGCGCGACGCCGAGCGCCGGGTCCGGTCCATCCTCGCCGTCGCGATGCAGCGGCTCGCCGCGTCCCACGCCGCCGAGACCACCGTCTCCGTCGTGCAGCTGCCCAGTGACGACATGAAGGGCCGCATCATCGGCCGGGAGGGCCGCAACATCCGGGCGCTGGAGAACCTCACCGGCGTCGACTTCATCATCGACGACACCCCAGGCGCGGTCGTCCTGAGCGCGTTCGACGGTGTTCGCCGTGAGATCGCCCGGATGACCCTCGAGAAGCTGCTCCAGGACGGGCGGATCCACCCCGCCCGGATCGAGGAGACCTTCTACCAGGCGAAGTCCGAGCTCGAGAGCCACATCCTGGAGGCGGGGGAGAGCGCGATTCTCGAGGCCGGGGTCCAAGGACTGGACCCGGAGCTGACGAAGACCCTGGGCCGCCTGAAGTTCCGCACGAGCTACGGGCAGAACGTGCTCGCCCACTCGATCGAGTGCGCCCAGCTCGCGGCGATGATGGCCGACGAGCTCGGCGCGAGCGCGAAGACCGCACGACGTGCGGCGCTCCTGCACGACATCGGCAAGGCGGTGAGCCACGAGGTCGAGGGTCCGCACGCTCTCGTCGGCGGGGACCTGGCGCGCAGACACGGCGAGCCCGAGGCGGTCGCGCATGCGATGGAGGCCCACCACAACGAGGTCGAGCCGCAGACCGTCGAGGCGGTGATCGTGCAGGCCGCCGACGCGTTGTCGGGAGCCCGGCCCGGGGCCCGCGGTGAGTCGCTGGACTCCTACGTCAAGCGCCTGCGCGAGCTCGAGCACCTGGCCGCTCGGCATGACGGCGTCGACAAGGTCTACGCGATGCAGGCGGGCCGCGAGATCCGGGTCATCGTCGCCCCCGGCGCAGTGAGCGACGACGGCTCGGCCGAGCTCGCGCGCGTCATCGCCCGCGAGATCGAGCAGGAGCTCGAGTACCCCGGCCAGATCAAGGTCACGGTCATCCGCGAGTCGCGGTCCGTGGACTACGCGAAGTAGCCCGGGGGTCGAGGCACGGAGCGACGTCGTGGCCGCGTGGCTCGCCGCGTGAACGCCCCGGTACCCTGACCGGGTGCGCAAGCGGTACCACGTCACCACCTTCGGGTGCCAGATGAACGAGCACGACTCCGAGCGCATGAAGGGCATGCTCGAGACACTCGGCTACAACGAGGCCCCGGCCGCCGACGACGCCGACCTCATCCTGTTCAACACCTGCTCGATCCGGGAGTCCGCCGACTCGCGCTTCGTCGCGCACCTCGGGCACGCCAAGCGGCACAAGCGGGAGAACCCCGACGTGCTCATCGGCGTCGGCGGCTGTTGGGCGCAGTCGGTGAAGGACGAGGTGTTCCAGCGGTTCCCGTTCGTCGACGTGGCCTTCGGTCCCGGCCAGATCCACAAGCTCGCCGAGTTCCTGACCAGCGACTCGCTCAGCGCCCAGGGCTTCTTCGAGTTCGAGGACTTCCCGGCACAGCTGCCGACCAAGCGCGCCCGCGAGCTCCACGCCTGGGTGCAGATCAGCGTCGGCTGCAACATGAAGTGCTCGTACTGCATCGTGCCGAGCACCCGCGGCCGCGAGTCGTCGCGACCGTTCGACGGGCTCGTGGACGAGGTCTCCCGCCTGGCGGCGGACGGCGTCCGCGAGGTGACCCTGCTGGGGCAGAACGTCAACGCCTACGGACGCGACCTCCGGCCGGCCAAGCGATCGTTCGCGGAGCTCCTGCACGCCGTCGACGCGGTCGACGGCATCGAGCGCATCCGGTACACGAGCCCGCACCCGCAGGACATGAAGGAGGACGTGGTGCTCGCACACCGCGACCTGCCGAGCGTCTGCCCGCACATGCACCTCCCGCTGCAGTCCGGCTCCAGCGTGATCCTCAAGGCGATGCGCCGCACCTACTCCCGCGAGCGCTACCTCGATCGCGTGCGGCTGATCCGCGAGCACGTCCCGGACACGGCGATCACGACGGACATCATCGTCGGGTTCCCGGGGGAGACCGAGGAGGACTTCGCCCAGACGCTCGACGTCTGCGAGCAGATCGGCTACGACAGCGCGTTCACGTTCATCTTCTCGCCCCGGCGGGGCACCGAAGCCGCCGACATCACCGAAGGACTCGTCCCGCACCCGGTGAAGGTCGAGCGGATGGAGCGGCTCGTGGAGGTCGTGCAGCGCCGCGCGACCGAGCGCGCCCAGCGGTTCGTCGGGCGGACGATCGACGTGCTTGTCGAGGGGCCCTCCCGCAACGACCCGTCCCGGCTGCGCGGTCGCTCGCCGCACACCAAGGTCGTGAACTTCAACGGGGTGGCCAACCCCGGCGAGATCGTCCCGGTGCAGATCACGTCCGCCACGAGCCAGACGCTCGCCGGCGAGGCCTCGCTGCTCGCCAGCGCCTCGGCGCGATGACCGACCTGCTGATCGCCGGCTGCGACGAGCTGCCGGGCGGTCTGGACGAGGACAGTGCGCCGCTGCTCCCGCTGCTCGACGAACGTGGGGTCACGTGCCGTGTCGCCTCGTGGGACGACGCGCGCGTCGACTGGAGCGACGCCACCGCGGTGCTCGCCCGCTCGACCTGGGACTACTTCGACCGGCGCGACGAGTTCGTCGCGTGGGGCGGGGCGGTCGAGGCGACCGGCACGCCGTTCTGGCCGGGCGCCGACCTCATCGAGTGGAACAGCGAGAAGTCCTACCTGCGGACGCTCGAGGCCGCCGGGATCCGCGGCCTCCCGACGGTCTGGTCCGGTCCGCAGGACGACCCCGTGGTGGCGGCGGCCGCCGTCCGGGCGCGTGGCTGGGACGATCTCGTCGTCAAGCCGAACATCGGCGGTGGAGCCCTCGGACTGCGTCGCTTCACGGGCGCGCTGTCCAGCCAGAGCGAGACGCTCGCCCTCGTGGACCACGTCCGGGAGCTCGGCCGGACCGGGGGAGGGGCGATGCTGCAGCCCTACCTGCCCGACATCGCCGCGTCCGGGGAGCTGTCGATCTTCTTCTGCGAGGGTCGCGTCACCCATGCGGTCCGCAAGGTCGCCGCGGACGGCGACTTCCGCGTCCAGCCCGAGCACGGCGGCACCTTCGAACTCGAGGCGCCGGGCCGCGAGGATCTCGACCTCGCGACGCTCGCGGTCGCGGCGGTCGCCGCCCGCAGCGGGGCGGCGCCGCTGGTCGTGCGGGTGGACCTCGTCGGCGACCTCGAGGGTCGGCCCGGCGTCATCGAGGTCGAGCTCATCGAGCCCCGGCTCTTCCTGCGCATCGCACCCGGCGCGGCCATCGCCTACGCGGACGCGATCGCCGCCCGACTCGACGCGCTGGGCTGACCCCGCTCAGGCGGCCGTGGCCTCCGCCTCGGAGTGCTCGTCGATGTCCCCGGGCTCCTCGAAGATCACGGGCGCGGCGGTCGCCTTCTCCGCGAGGAAGCGCACGTCGTCCGCGACGATCTCGGTCCGGGCGAAGATCCGCTCCTCGATCCCGTCCGTCCCTGGGATCCACTCCAGCCGCCCTTCGACGACGACCGACGCGCCCGCCTGCAGCTCGGCGACGCAGCGCGCAGCCGCAGCGCCCCACACCAGGACGTCGAACTCGTTGCGCCGCCCGACCCAGGTGGGCTCTCCGCCCTCCTCCTCCGGCGGCTGCTTCTGCAGCGTCAGGACGAGCAGCCGCAGGCGGCAGCGACCCTCGAGCGGCAGCGGATCGGCGAGCAGCTCGCCCTCGAGGACGACGCGGTTGATGTTCTTCTTGGCCATGGGACCTCCGGACGGGTGGATGGACGTACACCCGCACTAGGTCCCGGGGGCAGAGAACTCGCCCCCTCAGCGCTTGTCGGCCTGCCCGACGGTCATCTCCGCGGCGATCTTCGAGGCCCCGGCCTTCTCGCCGACCTTCGCGGCCGTGGCCGGTGCGACGCCCGCGAAGAGGGCCCCGAGGCGCATGGCGAAGGGGGCGACGTCGACCTCGCCGCGGTCCTTGACGATCGCGCTGACGACCGCCTCGGCCACGTCCTGCGGGCTGGAGGTCCCGACGCCCTTGGGCAGCGTCGCGCCCGAGTCGACGAACATCCCGGCGTCCCGGATGAACCCCGGGAAGATCACGGACACGCCGACGCCCTTGACGGCCATCTCGTGCCGCAGACCCTGGCCGAAGCCCCGCAGGCCGAACTTCGTGGCGTTGTACATCGACGAGTACGGCGAGCCCGTCTTCCCGGCGAGCGACGAGATGAAGACCAAGTGCCCTTCGCCCTTCGCCCCGAGCACCTCGCCGTAGTGCCGGGTCATCAGGATCGGGATGCGCAGGTTGACGTCGATGACGCGGTCGAGCTCCTCGGGGGAGAACGACGTGATCTCGCCGGTGCCGGGGATCGCGGCGTTGGCGATCACGACGTCGACGTCGCCGGCGTCGTCGATCAGCCGGTCGGCCGCTTCGGCGTCGGCGAGATCGGCGGCGATCGCGCGACCACCGAGCTCCTTGGCCAGCGGCTCGAGGATCTCCGCGCGCCGTCCGGTCAGGACGAGCGTCGCGCCCTCCCGGTGGAGGCGGCGCGCGATCGCGTGGCCGATGCCACCGGTCGCGCCGGTCAGCAGGACGGTCTTCCCTTGGAGGTGCACGGCGCCGATTCTGCCACGCCGGAATACTGCGGGGGTGACCGTCGGGGTGCTCGCGATCTTCGGCCCCACCGGGGTGGGGAAGACCTCCCTGGCGCTCGCGCTCGCCGACCGCCTGCGCGAGCGCGGCGAAACGCCGGTCGCCGTGTCCGCAGACGCCATGCAGCTGTACGAGGGACTGCCCGTGCTGACCGGCGCCGCCGACGCCGCCGACCGCGCCCGCCTGGACCACCGCCTCGTCGGCGTGGTCCCGGTCACCGAGACCTGCAGCGCCGCGCGGTACGCGCGGATGGCCCACCGGGAGATCGACGGGATCCTGGACGCCGGTGGCAGGCCGATCGTCGTGGGCGGGACGGGGCTGTACCTGCGGGCGGCGCTCGCGGACCTCGACCTCGCGCCCGCTCCGCCGCCGGAGCTGCGGCAGGAGCTGAGCGCGCGTGCGGCCGCCGAGGGCCCGGCGGCGCTGCACCGCGAGCTGGCGCCGGAGCGGGCGGCGGCGGTCGATCCGCGGGACACGTCGCGGGTCATCCGGGCCCTGGAGCTGCAGCGGATGGGCGCGACCCCCGTGCGCGACGGCGAGAGCGAGCTCTGGACCGCCCGGACCCGGCATCCCACCCGCATGGTCGCTCTCGTGATGGACCGTGATGCGCTGCGCGCGCAGATCGAAGCTCGGGTCGACGCGATGGTCGCGGCGGGCGCGGCGGCCGAGGTCCGGGCCGCCGACGCGGCCGGGGCGTCGGCGACCGCCCGCAAGGCGATCGGCTTCGGGGCGCTGCTCGACGGCGACGTCGAGCGGATGAAGGCGCAGACCCGGCGCTACGCCAAGCGCCAGCTCACCTGGCTGCGCAAGCTGCCGGGAGCCGAGTCGGTCGACGTGACGGGACGCGACGCCGCGGACGTCGCCGCCGAGCTCCTTCCCTGACAGGCGGGCCTATTGTGGGAGGCATGCGCTTCGAGAAGTGGCAGGCCCTGGGCAACGACTACCTCATCGTCGAGACGACCGACCTCCCGTGGCCGCTCACCCCCGCCCGCGTGCGGCGCCTGTGCGACCGGCACGTCGGCCTCGGCTCCGACGGCATCCTGGAGCTGTCCGCCGCCGACGAGCCCGGGTTCGTGGCGCGCCTGCGGATCTTCAACCCCGACGGGTCCGAGGCCGAGCTCTCGGGCAACGGGGCGCGCGAGGCGATCATGTATCTGCGCCGCCGCGGGTGGACCTCGGCGGACACGTTCTCCATCCAGACCGTCGCCGGCGAGATCCGTCCGACGATCACCGGCGAGACGACCTGCACGGTCGACATGGGGCGCGCGCACCTGACGTCCAAGGACTTCCCGTCCGGTGGGGCCGACGGCAACGGCACGGTCGAGGGCTGGGACTTCCAGCACGTGTCGATCGGCAACCCGCAGTGCGCGATCCGCGTCTCCTCCTTGGAGGAACTCGACGCGCTCGACCTCCCGGCCATCGGTCCGGCGATCCAGCACGCGCCGATCTTCCCCAACCGCACGAACGTGTCGTGGTTCACCGAGCTGGCGCCCGGCGTGGTCCGTGCGCGGATCTACGAGCGCGGCGTGGGCGAGACCATGTCCTCGGGGACGGGGGCGAGCGGTGCGGCGGTGGCCTACGTCCTGCAGGGTGGCGACGAGGACGTGACGGTCCGGCTGGACGGCGGCGAGTTGCAGGTCACCGTGTCCGAGGCGCTGCACGTCGATCTCGCCGGGTGGGCCGTTCCGGTCTACACCGGTGAGTTGAGCGGGGACCTGCTGACGGCTCTCAGCTAGCCTGCCGGACCGTGACGAACGACAAGCAGCAGAGCGCCTGGGGCGTCGGCCTCGCGACCCTGACCACCGACGGCCGGGTCCTCGACACCCTGTACACGTCCTACGCCCTGGACGCCGGGAGCGAGGACGCCGAGGCCGCGATCGCGACCGCGAAGCACGACGGCGGCACCAAGCAGCTCAACTTCGCCGCGGCCACGACGCTCGGCGGCGGCGGTCTCGCGGGCAGCATGGGGGAGGACACGATCCGCGGCACGCGGACGGTCCCCGTCCTCACGGTCCTCCCGGACCTCGCGGCCGCGCCCGTCGACGCCCACGACGTCTACCTGCGCCTGCACCTGATCTCCGGTCGGCTGGTCGTCCCGCATGGCCTCAACCTCGACGGCCAGTTCGGCCTGCTGAGGAACGTCGCGTGGACGACGCTGGGTCCGGTCGACCCCGGCGAGGCCGGCGCCGCCCGGCTGCGCGCCCGGGCCGCGGGGCAGACCCTGACCGTCACGAGCATCGACAAGTTCCCGCGGATGACCGACTACGTCGTCCCCTCGGGCGTGCGGATCGCCGACGCCGACCGCGTCCGGCTCGGCGCTCACCTCGCCGAGGGTACGACCGTCATGCACGAGGGATTCGTGAACTTCAACGCCGGGACGCTCGGTTCCTCGATGGTCGAGGGCCGCATCAGCGCCGGCGTGGTCGTCGGCGACGGCTCGGACATCGGCGGAGGCGCGTCGATCATGGGGACGCTCTCCGGCGGTGGCTCGACCGTGATCTCGATCGGCGAGCGCTGCCTGCTGGGAGCCAACTCGGGCCTTGGCATCAGCCTCGGTGACGAGTGCATCGTCGAGGCCGGCACCTACGTCACCGGCGGCGCGCGCGTCACCACGCCCGACGGTGAGGTCGTCAAGGCCAAGGACCTCAGTGGCCGGGACGGCCTGCTCTTCCGCCGCAACAGCCAGACCGGTGCGCTCGAGGTGCTGGCGCGCACGGGCTCATGGGGCGGCCTCAACGAGGCGCTGCACGCGAACTGATCAGCGCTCACGGTCATCGCCGCCGCGTGCCGCCGGAGCGCCCGGGGACCCCGTGCGGACGTGCCGTACGTTCGACGCGCTGGGCGCAGGGTTTCGTACGGCACCCGGAGTCTGCGGCCCGTGCAGGACGGCAGGACGCCGGCTGCCGGGAGCCCACGACCGAGCGCCAGGTGACGCTGCGCCGGACTACGGCGTGAGTCGCGCCGCCGCCTCGGTGCAGCGCTCCAGCGTCGGTACAAGCGCGACGCGGACATAGCCCTCACCGGCCGGCCCGAAGTAGGCGCCCGGCGTCATCACGATGCCCGTCCGGTCGAGGATCCGCGTGGCGTACGCCTCGGAGGACGACTCGCCGGCGGGCAGCGAGAGCCAGAGGAAGAACGTGGCCGGACCGCCCGCGTCGCGCAGCCCGAGCGACTCGAGGGCAGGTCGGAGTGCATCACGCTTCTCGCGGTACAGCGAGCGGACGCCGATCACGTGCTCCTCGTCACCCCAGGCCGCGATGGCGGCGCGCTGGACGAACTCCTGCGGCGCCACGCCGACGTTCGGGCGGTAGCGCTTGAGCGCGGCGATCAGTCGCGGGTCGCCGGCGACGAAGCCCGACCGGTACCCGGGCATCGACGACCGCTTGGAGAGCGTGTTGCAGACCAGGACGTTCTCCAGGGACGAGCACTGCAGCGCGCTCGCGGGGGCATCACCGTCGAACCACAGCTCGCTGTACGCCTCGTCGCTGGCCAGCACGAACCCGTGCCGGCGCGCGAGCGCGGCGGCCCGCTCGTAGAACGCGATCGGGGCGATCGCGGCGGTGGGGTTGTTCGGGTAGTTCAGCCAGAGGATCGCCAGCCGGGACAGCTGGTCGGAGGTGAGCGCGTCGAGGTCGGGCAGGAAGTCGCGGTCCGCGGTGAGCGGCAGTTCGACGACCCCGCAGCCGGCGAACGCCGCGCCACGCTGGGCGACCGGGTAGCCCGGCGCCCCGATCGCCACGAGGTCGCGCCCGCTGCCTGCGACGACCTGCGCCAGCGAGAAGATGACCTCCTTGCTGCCGAGCGTCGGCAGCACCCCGGTGGCCGGGTCCACGGTCACGCCGTAGCGCCGCCCGATCCAGGCGCTCACCGCCTCGCGCAGCTCGGGAAGGCCGACGGCGAGCGGGTACCCGGCGACCGGATGCGCCTCGACGGCGTCGCACAGGGCGCGGCGGAGGAAGGCCGGCGTCTCCTCGCGCGGTTCGCCGATGCCGAAGTCGATGACGTCCATGCCCCGTGTGACCGCTGCGGCGCGGGCCTCGCCGAGCCGGACGAAGGGGTAGGTCTGCATCCCGGTCAGCACGGGGTTGAGCGGCAGCTCCGCGCTCACGGCCCGAACAGCAGCGCGTCGAGCGTGCGGTAGCAGCGCACGAGCGCGGCAACGGTGACCTGCTCGTCCCGCCGGTGCGCATAGGCGGGGTCGCCCGGCCCGAAGTTCACGGCGTCGAGGCCCCGCAGGGCGAACTCCGCGACCGGCGTCCACGCCTGCTTGGGCAGCACCTGCAGCCCGCCGACCTCGACGAGCCGCGCGAGCAGCGGGTTGGAGTCGACCGCGACGACCGGGCCGGACGGGGCGTTGGAGAGGATCTCGAGCGTCTCGCCGTCGCCGCTGCACCACTCCGTCAGCAGCGCGTCGGCGTCGGCGGCGCTGCGGCCGGGCGCATAGCGCATGTTCACGTGGCAGTCGACGCGGTCGGGGATGACGTTATCGGCGATCCCACCGGAGATCCGCACGACGGAGGCGACCTCGGTGAAGACGAGGCCGTCGAAGTCATGCCGGATCGGCTCGACGGCGTCGAGACGGACGATCCCGTGGGCGGCCCGCGTCATCGCGCTGTCGGCCTGCCACGGCCGCGCGGAGTGGCCGCTGCGCCCATGGAACGTCCACGTCGCGTTGACGTTGCCCAGGCAGCCGGCGTGGATCTCGTTGTCCGTCGGCTCCATCATCAGGACGAGGTCGGCGCGCTCGAGCTCCGGCTCGCGCGCCAGGAGCGGCGTCAGGGCGCTCTCGATGACCGGCAGCTCCTCGCGGCCGAAGAACAGCAGCTGGACGCGGGCCCTGGCGGCGGCAGCCCGCTCCGGGTCGGCGGCGAGATCCAGGCCGAGCTCGATCATCACCGCGAGCGCGGCGAGCATGTCGCTGGCGCCCAGCCCGTGCACGGCGAGCTCGTCGCGATGGCCCGGCCGGTTGTCCTGCGCCGGGACCGTGTCGAGGTGACCGCCGAGCAGCACCAACGGGCCGTCGGCCGGACCGGGGGGATCGGCGACCACGCAGGTGTCCTGCGCGTCCCGGGCGGGCACCCCGCCGGCCTGCAGGACCTCCAGCACGTGGGAGGCCAGGACGGCCTCCTCGCGGGACTCCGACGGAATGTCGATCAGCTCGAGCAACCGGGCGGCGAGACGCTCGCCGATCGCGGCGTCGGACGAACCGTTGAGCACGCCGCCACTCTATCGTGGCGCTCTGATGCGCTACTGCGGGATCGACGTGTCGGCCAAGCCGGGCAATCAGCAGCTGGTCACGCTCCACGGGCGGCGAGGGACCGACGGCACGTCGGAGCTCGTCGCGACCTTCTACGCACCCGGGGACGTCGACGCGGTCGTCCGCACCGTCCTGGGGTTCGGCCGGGGCGAGGTGGTCGTCGCCATCGACGCGCCGCTCGGCCCGCGTCTGGACCTGCTCGCGGCCGGCGAGCCGCTCCGGGACCAGCTCGACCTACCGACCGGTCGGTACGAGCGCTCACGCGTCTGCGACGCGCTGCTGTTCCAGCGCAGGCTGCCGCTCTACCCGGTCCCGGCGGTCGGCCAGGCGCTGTCGCAGTGGGAGACGTGGATGACGCAGGGCTTCGCGCTGTTCGACGCGCTCGCCGACCTCGGGATCTACCGGCCCGAGACCCACGGGCGTGTCGCGGCGCCCGTCGGGGATGGCGCGATCCGCCACGGCCGGGTCGTCGAGACCTATCCGGACGCCGTGTTCTGCGCGCTGCTCGGCCACCGACCGTCGGCCAAGCGGACGCCGTGGGGGCTGCAGCAGCGGATCGCGGCCTTGAAGATGCGGCACGTCGTGGACGCCGACGGCGGTCTGTGGCACCGCACACTCGACGAGCTCGACGCGTGCGCCGCCGCCTACGCGGCCTTCACGCTGGCGACCGGGACCGGGTCCTGGGTGGGGGATCCCCGGGAGGGCGTGATCCTCCTGCCGGTCCCGGAGCTCGCCGACACCTACGAGAAGCTCCCGCCGCCCGAGCGCGCGCGGCTCGCCTGAGCCGAGCGTCCGGGCGCGGCGGCGCTCAGGGCCACCGCGGGTGGTGCGGCCGAGGCAGTTCAAGGCCCGTGTGCCGCATCTCGCGGTGTGCGACGCTTTGCGGTGATGCAACGCAGCCGCGACGGACGCACCTCGGAGACCAGGACCCCCACCGGTGGGGTGGTCCCGACCGCACAGCGCGCCAAGCAGCGCGCCTACTGCATCGCTGCGCTGGAGACCGGCGACGACCTCTCGGAACTCCGCGAGCTGCTGCGCACCGCGGGCGTCGCGGTCGTGGGCCAGACCGTCCAGCACCGCGAGGCCCCGCACCCGAACACCTACCTGGGGCCGGGCAAGCTCGAGGAGGTCAAGGCCCTGGCGAAGGCGGCCGACGCGAACGTCGTCGCGTGCGACGACGAGCTGACGGGGCGGCAGGAGCGCAACCTCGAGGAGGCGCTGGGGATCCCCGTCGTGGACCGGACCGCGACGATCCTCGACATCTTCGCCGCCCATGCGAACTCCGCAGAGGGCAAGCTCCAGGTCGAGCTCGCGCAGCTGCAGTACAACATGGCCCGCATGCGCGGGCTGTGGACGCACCTCGAGCGGCTGGGGGGCGTGTCGAGCGGCGGGTTCGCCACCCGCGGACCGGGCGAGTCGCAGATCGAGACCGATCGCCGCCTGGCGCGCACGCGCATGGCCGCCCTGAAGCGCCGCCTCGAGGAGGTGAAGGGCTCGCGGGCGACCATGCGCGCTGAGCGCGATCGCGCGCACCTGCCCCAGGTCGCGCTCGCCGGCTACACCAATGCCGGGAAGTCGACGCTGCTGAACCAGCTGACGGGCGCCGAGGTCGGCGTCCGCGACCGGCTGTTCCACACGCTGGATCCCACCACACGCACGACGAAGCTCGGCGGGCGCCCGTACCTCTTCACCGACACGGTCGGCTTCATCCGCAAGCTCCCGCATCAGCTGGTCCAGGCGTTCGGCGCGACGCTGGAGGAGACGGTCCTCGCCGACCTGATCCTGCACGTCGTCGATGGGTCCGTCGAGGAGGACGAGATGCTCGTGATGCTGAAGGCGGTCGAGGACGTGCTGGAGGAGATCGGCGCCGGCGAGCGACCACGCCTGCTCGTGCTGAACAAGGCCGACGCGATGACCCCCGAGCGGCGCACCGAGCTCGGCCACACCCACCCGGACGCGATGCTCGTGAGCGCGCAGACGGGGGAGGGCATCGAGGCCCTGACGGAGCGCGTCGCCGAGGAGTTCGAGCGGAGCCTGCGACGCGTCGAGCTCCTGCTGCCCTACAGCGAGGGCGCGCGGCTGGCCGAGCTGCACGACCTCGCCGGTGATCTCGAGCGCGAGGACACCGCCGAGGGCGTGCGCATCCGCGTGCGTCTGCCGGCGACGGTGGCCGAGCGGTTCGCCCGCTGGTCCGCCGCGCCGTCGGCATGACGGACGGACCCCTGCGCGTCCTGCGGCTCGAGCCGCACGCGCATCTGCCGACCCGCGCCCATCCGGGGGACGCGGGGTACGACCTGCGGGCGCTGGAGCCCGGGGAGATCGGGCCGGGGCGCCGCGAGGTGGTCCGCACCGGGATCGCGATCGCCCTGCCCGCCGGACACGCCGCGCTCGTGCTCCCCCGCAGCGGCACCGCCGCCGCACACGGCATCGCGCTCGTCAACGCTCCCGGTCTGATCGACGCGGGCTACCGCGGCGAGCTGCGGGTCCTGCTGCTGAACACCGACCGCGACCATGCATGGACCTGGATGGCCGGGGACCGGATCGCCCAGCTCGTGATCACGCGGCCCGCGCTGCCGGACGTCGTCGAGGTGACCGACCTCGACGAGACCGGCCGCGGGACGCAGGGCTTCGGCTCCACCGGCCTGGCCTGACCGGGAATCAACGGGGCACCTACGTCGGGCGACGTAGGTGCCCCGGACGACCTACTCCAGGAATCCGGCCTCCGTGAGATAGGCCTTGGCGACCACGTCGGGCTTCTCCTTGTCGAGGTCCACGCGGGAGTTGAGCTCCTGCATGACCTCGGCGGTCAGGCCCTCCTGGACCTTCGCGATGGTGGCCGCGAAGTCCGGGCCCGCCGCTGCGATCGTCTCGTCACGGACGACGAGGGTCACGTTGTACGGCGGGAACAGGTCCTTGTCGTCCTCGAGGACGACGAGGTCCTGCGCGGCGATCTGCCCGTCCGTGGTGAACAGGATCGACGCGTCCGCCTGGCCCTTGGTGAGGACCTCGTGACGCAGCGCCAGGTCGACGGGCAGGTACTTCTTGAACTTCGCGCCGTAGGTCTCCTCCAGCCCGAGCAGGCAGTCGGTCCGCTGACGGCACTCCGGGGAGCCCGACATGGTCAGCTCGCCGCTCTTCTCGGCCAGCTGGCTGATCGTCGTGATCCCGAGCTCGTCGGCACGCGCCTTGGTCATGCCGACCTCGTTGGCGTCGGTGAACGGCGTCGGCGGCAGGGCGGTCAGCTTGCTCTCCGCGAAGCCCTTCTTCGTCTCCTCGTAGGCGGCCTGGTCCTCCTTGGGGATGTCGTCGGTCTTCACGTCGAAGAACGACGTGAGTGCGGTGCCCGTGTACTCCGGGTACGCGTCGACCTCGCCGGCCTTCACGGCCTTGAAGGCGATCAGCTCGGAGCCGAGGTTCAGCTCCTTCTTGATCGTGTACCCCGCGGCCTGCAGCGACTGGGCGTAGATCTCGCCGAGGATGAACTGTTCGGTGAAGTTCTTCGAGCCGATCGTCACCTCGGGCTTGGAGGCGTTCTCCGGGTTGGCGACGATGGCCTTGGAGGCCTCGGTCGTCTGGGTGGTGGCGGTCCCGTCGGCCGACGGGGACGCGCAGTCCTCATCGTCGTCGCCGCAGGCCGAGAACGCCAGGACGGCGACGAGGGCGAGCAGCGCGGCGAGGAGCCGACGCGTTGTTGCGGTGTTCATGGAGTGACCGGGGCCTTCCTACTGGATGGACGTACCTGTTGCGCGCGACGATCCTGACTGCGGATGCCGCGAGGTGTGGCGCGCTTCTGCAGCGCGGCGAAGAGGAACTCGGCGAGAACCGCCAGGACGGCGACGACGATCGCCGCGCCGAGCCGGCCGGCGTCGCCGTAGACGGAGGCGTTGATGATCGGGTCGCCCAGGGTGACGACGCCGGCGAGCGGCGCGATGGTCGCGGTGGCGACGACGTTGATCGCGGAGTTGCGGATCCCGCCGAACATCGTGGGGACCGCCAGCGGCAGCTCGACGGTCCGCAGGACCTGCATCTCGGTGAGACCCATGCCGCGTGCCGCGTCGACCACACCTGGGTCGACCTGCCGGACCCCGATGTAGGTGTTGCCGAGGATCGGCGGGATCGCCAGCAGGACGAGCGCCAGCGTCACGTTCGTGAACCCGACGCCGATGTACGCGACGAAGAACGCGATGAGGGCCAGGCTGGGGACGGCGCGCCCGGCGTTGGCGATGAACTGGGCGAGGAAGGCGCCCCGCCCGGTGTGCCCGATCAGCAGGCCCAGCGGCACGGCGACGAGGATCGCCAGGAGCATCGAGACGGCGCTGATCTCCAGGTGCTTCCAGAGGAGGTCCAGCAGCTGGGAGCCGCCGACCTGCACGCCGCCCGTGTTCGACTCGCGGCTGGTGAAGATGAACTCGATCGCGTCGGCGAAGTCGTTCACGTCGCCACCGCCCGCTGCCAGCGGGTGAGGAGCCGCTCGACGGCGACGAAGATCGCGTCGAACAGCGCGGCGAGCAGGAGGCAGAGGCCGCCGGCCACGACGATGTTGCTCTTGAACGTCAGATCGGCGTAGATCTCGCCACCCAGCCCGCCCGCGCCCGCGAAGAACGCCAGGGCGGCGAGCCCGACCGAGGTCGTCGCGGCGACGCGCAGGCCGGCGACGATCTCCGGCACCGCGAGCGGCAGCTCGACCTTCCACAGGACCTGGCGCTCGGTCATCCCCATCCCGGCGGCCGCGTCGACCGCCTCCTCGGGCACGTTGTCGAGCCCGAGCATGATGTTGCGGAAGATGATCAGCAGCGTGAACGCGGTGAGCGCGATGACCGCGGTGGTGATGCCGCGACCGGTCACGGGCAGCAGGACGAGGAAGAATGCGAGGCTCGGGATCGTGTAGAGCACCCCGGTGATCGCGGTGATCGGACCGACGAGTCCGCGGCGGCGGTGCGCCAGCAGGGCGAGCCCGAACGCGATCGCGAAGCCGAACAGCACCGCGAGGCCGACGAGCAGCGCGTGGCGGACGGCCGGGTCGACGTAGTTCTCCCAGTTGTCGGCGATCCAGTCCGGGCAGAACCCGTTGCGGGACTCGCACGTCCCCTGCGAGCGGTCGCGCAGCTGGACCTGGGCGAGGACGAAGCTCACTCGACGCGCTCCGAGGCGCTGGGCACCGACGGTGCGTTGGCGGCGAGGGCGTGCGAGATGACCTCGACGCTGAGGACGCCGGTGACGCGGCCCTGCGCATCGACGACCGGTCCGTACTGCGTCTCGTGGGCGAGGAGGTCCGACAGCGCATCGCGCAGGATGTCGTCCATCTCCACGATCGGGGCGGCCCGCGAGCGCAGGTCGTCGGTCACGCGCTCGCCGAGCAGGGCGCGCTCGCTGAGCCAGCCGAGCGGCCGTCTCTCGGCGTCGACGAGGAGGGGGTAGGGCAGGTCGGAGTCGGCGATCGCGGCCCGTGCCTCCGCGACGGTCTGCCCGACCTGCACGATCGGCGCCCGCCAGAGGTCGATGTCGCGTACCCGCTGCAGGGCGAGGCGTTTGAGTGCCCGGTCGGCCCCGACGAAGTCCTCGACGAACGGGCTGGCGGGTGCCATGAGCAGGTCGGCCGGCGTGGCGTACTGCGCGAGGACGCCGCCCTTCTGCAGCACGGCGACGCGGTCGCCCATCTTGATCGCCTCGTCGATGTCGTGGGTGACGAACACGATGGTCTTGCCGATCTCCCCCTGCAGGCGCAGGAACTCGTTCTGCAGCCGCTCGCGGTTGATCGGGTCGACGGCGCCGAAGGGCTCGTCCATCAACATGAGCGGCGGGTCCGCCGCGAGCGCCCGGGCGACGCCGACGCGCTGGCGCTGACCGCCGGAGAGCTGCGACGGGAAGCGGTCGCGCATCTCGTGCGGGTCGAGGCCGATGAGCTCGAGCAGCTCGTCGGTCCGGGCGGTGATCCGGTCACGCTCCCAGCCCAGGAGCTTCGGGACGGTCGCGATGTTCTCCGCGACGGTCTGATGCGGGAAGAGGCCGATCTGCTGGATCGCGTAGCCGATGTCGCGCCGCAGCTCGGCGGGCTTGCGCTCGAGCACCGAGCGGCCGTCGAGCAGGATGTCGCCGCCGGTCGGCTCGATCATCCGGTTGACCAGCCGCATCGCGGTGGTCTTCCCGCACCCGGAGGGACCGACCAGGACGCAGATCTCTCCGGCGGGGACCGACAGGCTCAGATCCTCGATCGCGGGCTCGCCGGCACCCGGGTAACGCTTCGAGACGTTGCGGAACTCCAGGGTGGCGGCGGACACGCCGAGAACCCTATCCACCGATCCGGTGGACTCAGCGGGAACTACGACAGTCAGACGCCTGCCGCGCGCCTGGCGCCCGCGTGCGCGGCGTCCTCCAGGACGTCGTCCAGCGGAGCGAGCGGCCTGTCGAAGCCGAGGGCGCGGGCGACCAGCCAGTCGGCGAACCAGACATTCTTCGGCAGCAGGGGACCGTGCAGGTAGGTGCCGATCACGGCGTGCCCGGACAGGACGCCCTCATCGCCGGAGCTGCCGGTGTTCCCGTGGCCCTTCAGCACGCGTCCCAGCGGCGTCGCGGCGGGCCCGAGATGCGTGCGGCCGCCGTGGTTCTCGAAGCCCGCCAGCACCTGCCGGCCGCCGACGCCGCCGGCGCTCGGGAGGTCGACCTCGATCGCGACGTTGCCGATCAGGCGTGCTCCGTCGTGCCGGACGGTGTGGAGATCGACCAGACCGAGCCCGGGAACGACGTCCTCGCCGAGTTCGTAGGAGGAGCCGAGCAGCTGGTACCCGCCGCAGACCGCGAGGATCGCGCCGCCGCGAGCGGCGTGGGCATGGACGGCGTCGCGCTTGCGGGTCGCGAGGTCCTCCGCGACGAGCTGCTGATCGCGGTCCTGGCCGCCGCCGAGGTAGAGGAGGTCGAAGGCGTCGGGGTCCACGTCCTCCCCGAGCCCGGCGCCCGTCAGCGCAAAGCCGATGCCGCGCCAGCCGCAGCGGCGCTCCAGCAGCAGGAGGTTGCCGCGGTCGGCGTAGATGTTCATGAGGTCCGGGTACAGCGCACAGACCCTGAGTACGCGTTCAGCCACGGAGGACCACCACCGTCGACCCGACGTACTCGTCGGTCTGCGGGATCTGCCGGTGGGGCAGCGGCTCGAAGCCGTGCGCCACCGCCTCGGCGGCAAGTTCGTCGGCGGTGACGCGGTGCAGGACGACCGTGTTCGCGACGACGGTCCGTCGACCGGCACCGTCGACCGTTTCGCGGATGCGGTCGATCGCCAGGCGGTCGCCGAGGTCGCGGACGCGCACCGGGCGGCTGGAGTAGACGACGCCGTCGACCTCGCGCATATCCGGCAGCGGCGGTTCGGTGTGCTGCTCGTCGTAGGCCTCCATGGCGTCCGCGAGCGCAACGGCGACGAGCCCGCCGGGCGCCAGCGCGGCCCGGGTGCTGCTCAGGAAGCCCGCCCGGGCCTGCGGCCCCGAAAGCAGCTGCAGGGTCTGCATCGGGACGAGCACGAGGTGGAACGGCGGTGCGCCGGCGACCGCGAAGTCGCTCCCGTCCGCGGCCACGGTGGCGATCGCGCTGGCGGCGGGCTTCGCCGCCAGCGCGGCGAGCAGGACCGGGTCGAGGTCCAGGGCCGTCACGGTCGCGCCGTGGCGGGCGAGATCGAGCGCGACCCGGCCCGTGCCGGCGCCGACGTCCAGCACCGGCCCGCGCGCGGCGTGCGCGAGCTCGCGCCACAGCGGAAGGTCGACGTCGTACCCGCCGCACTCCAGGTCGTGCCAGAGCACCACGAGCTCGTCGCCGGTGAGGGCCTGCGCGGTGGTCATCCGAAGCTGCTCCCCGCCACGCCGCGGCGTACGAGCTCCTGCCGCAGCGCGAGCATCGCCGTGTAGGTGGGCAGGGCGAACAGCCGGCCGTCGCCGCCGGCCAGCGCGGCGTCCAGCCCGGCGGCGAGGTCGTCGACGACCCGGATGCGGTCGGTCGGCACGCCCGCGTACTTCAGCCGCAGCGCCATCTCCGCCGCCCGGGTCCCCGAGCAGGTCGCCTGCCGCACGCGCGGGGCGAGCACCTCGAAGTCCGCGTCCCAGACCCAGCTGACGTCTCGGCCGTCGGCGATGTTGTCGTTGAGCACCGCGAAGAGGTCGTGCTCGCCGTCCTCGAGGGCGAGCGTGTGGAGCACCTCGTTGGCGCCCGCCGGGTTCTTCACGAGCATCAACGTGGTCTCGCGGCCCGCGATCGTCACCGTCTCGGCGCGGCCGAACGCGGCGCCGACCGACTGCAGCCCGGCGGTGATCGCGTCGACCCCGGCACCGAGCGCGCGGGCCAGCGCGGCGGCTGCGAGAGCGTTGTAGACGTTGTAGAGCCCGGGGAGGGGGAGAGCGACCGTCGTCTCGCCCTCGGGGGTCACCAGACGGAACGATGCGCCGCTGACCCCGCGCAGCACGACGTCGTGCGCGGTCAGGTGCGGCTCGGGACGCCGCGCTCCGCAGGACTCGCAGCGGTAGTGGCCGAGATGGCCGAGGAAGATCACGTCGTACACGTACGCGGCGCCGCAGGTCCGGCAGTGCGTCGAGTCCGACGCGTGCTGCAGCTCGGTCCGCGCGACCGAGACGTCTTGCACGCCGAAGTAGGTGGCGTCCCCTCGTACGCGTCCGAGGTCGGCGACGAGCGGGTCGTCGGCGTTCAGGACCAGCTGGGTCTCCGGGATCCGCCCGACGAGGCCCGCCCAGCGGTCGGCGATCGTGTCGAGCTCGCCGTAGCGGTCGAGTTGGTCGCGGAAGAGGTTCGCCAGGAGGAGCGCGCGGGGGCGGAGCTGCGGCACGACCTGGTCGAGCCAGAACTCGTCGACCTCGAAGAGGCCCGTGTCCCCGTCGAGGCGACCGCGGCGTGAGGACTCCATGAGCGTCGCGGTGATCCCACCCGCCATGTTCGCGCCGGCGCGATTGTGCACGAGGGTGGCGCCGTGGTGCTCGAGGATCGAGGCGACCATCGCAGCGGTGGTGGTCTTGCCGTTCGTCGCGGAGATGACCGCGCTGCCGTTCTCCAACCGGGACGAGAGCCGGCCGATCGCATCGGGCTCGAGACGCATCAGGAGCTTGCCGGGAAGGCTCGTGCCGCCCCCGCGCCCCGCCCGTCGCGATACGGCACCCGCCGTCCTGGCCAGGGCGACCTTGGCGTCGAGCAGACTCACCCGGGCAGGTCCCCGGGCAGCAGGACGCGCAGCGCCGCCGGGATGGCGCGCACGGTGACCGGCAGCTCGCCGATCGGATCGCCGTCGGCGTACACCGTGAACGGCCGGTCGGCGCTGATGCGGACCTGGCTGCCGCGCACGACGTCCACGCTCGGCTCGTCGATGTGGCGCCCCTTGAAGACCTTCGGGAGGGATGCCGCGAAGCGCGGCTTGGAGATCTGCGCCGTCGTGACGATGTCGAGCATCCCGTCGCGCATGCTCGCGCCGGGGGCCATGAACATCCCGCCCCCGTACGCGCTGGCGTTGGCGGCGGCCACGTTCCAGCCGCTGAAGGTGCGAGAGGCGCCGTCGACCTCGATGGTGAAGCGCGCCGGCTGCCACGCGAGGAGCGCCCGCAGCGCGCCGTAGACGTAGACGAGGTTGCCGAGCTGCGACGGCGACTCGTTGGCGATGCGGTTGGCGTCGGAGTCGAAGCCCAGCGAGGCGATGCCGATGAACGTCCGGCCGTCCACGTCCCCGACGTCGAGGTCGCGCGGGACGCCGTGGGCGAGCACGTCGCACGCCTCGATCGGATCCCCGGGGATGCCGGCGGAGCGGCAGAAGTCGTTGCCCCGACCACCGGGGAGCACGCCGAGGATCCCGCCGTCGATGCCGCGCAGGGCGCCCGCGAGCGCGCCGACCAGGCCGTCACCACTCAGCGCGACGGCGACCTCGCCCGCCTGCGCCGCCGTCCGGGCCAGCTCGGCCCCGTGCTCGAGGCTGCGGGTCCGCTCGGTGTGGAACTCCACGCCGAGCTCGCGCAGCCGGGCCTCCACGCGCGGGAGGGCCTTGAGCGCCCGTCCGCCTCCGGAGGCCGGGTTGAGGATGAGCGCGACGGGGCGGGCCACGGAGGCATCTTGGCGGATCGGCGCCCCGGAGCGCCGCCGCGGGGCACCGCCGGGGTCAGGAGCCCAGGACGAGCTCGCCGAGCGTCGCTGCGACGGCCACGGGCGCCGGGTCGGTCGCCGCCGCGGCCTGCGCGGCCGTGGTGACGCCGGTCAGGACGATGGCCGCGTCGATCCCGGCCGCGTGGGCCCCGACGAGGTCGCTGTCGATGCGGTCCCCGACCATCAGCGCCCGTCCGGGACCGAGGCGGTCCAGCGCGGTGCGGAAGATCTCCGGGTCCGGCTTGCCGACCATCTCGGCGGTGCGCTCCGTGGCGTACTCGATGGCGGCGATGACCGCCCCAGTCCCGGGCCAGGGGCCGTCGGGCATCGGGAAGGTCCGGTCCCGTCCGCCGCACAGCAGCTCCGCGCCGGCGAGCACGGCCTGGGTCGCGCCCTTGAGGTCCTCGAAGGACAGCGTGCGCGTCCCGGTGACCACGACCACGTCGGCCGACGACGCCTCCGGGGTGTCGTTGACGATCCGCGCACCCGCGTCCTGGACATGACGCCACACGGCCTCGGGCCCGATCACGAACGCCGTCCGCCACCGCGGCCGGTCGGCGATGGTGTACTGGATCGCAGTGCCCACGGTGACGATCTCCTCGATCGACGCCCGCATGCCCATGGCCCAGAGCCGGCGCACCAGCTCCTCGGGCGAGTAGTACGAGTCGTTCGTCACGAACGCGATGCGCTTGCCCGCCTCGCGGAGGGCGTCGAGCGCCTCCACCGCCCGCGGCGTGGGCTCCGGACCGATCCGCACGCAGCCGTCGAGATCGAGCAGGACGTGGTCGTAGCCACGGAGGAGGGGGGAGAGCGCCACGCGTCGGGACAGTATCCTCGGCGGCCGTGCGCCGACTCCTGATCGCCCTGCTCATCACGCCGACCCTCGCCCTCGCCGCGTGCGGGGACGACGGGACCATCGAGGAGGAAGGCTCCTCCGGCTCGGCGACGACCACCGCACCCGTCGGTGGGGAGGTCGAGGCCGATGCGACCCAGACCCCCGCGCCCGAGGCCGCCGGAGGCCTGCCGGACGGCTGCGAGACCGTCGAGGCTCCCGAGCCCAAGGGCGAGCAGTCGCTGAAGGCCCCGAGCGAGAAGCTCGACGCGTCCAAGACGACCACCATCACCTTCGCCACCAACTGCGGCTCCTTCGACGTGCGCCTGGACACGAAGGGCTCCCCGAAGACCAGCGCCTCGATCGCGGCGCTCGCCAAGGGCGGGTTCTACGACGGGCTGACGTTCCACCGAATCGTGCCCGGCTTCGTCATCCAGGGCGGCGACCCGCTCGGCGACGGCCAGGGCGGCCCCGGCTACAGCGTGACCGAGGCCCCGAAATCCTCGGCGACCTACACGAAGGGCGTCGTCGCGATGGCCAAGACGCAGATCGAGGACCCCGGCACGTCGGGCAGCCAGTTCTTCGTCGTCAGCGGCGACGACGCCGGGCTGCCGCCGGAGTACGCGGTCCTGGGCAAGATCACGAAGGGCCAGGACGTCGTGACCCGCATCGAGACCGTCCCCGTCGGTCCGGGCGACGTGCCGCTGGCCCCGGTCGTCATCTCGAAGGCGACGGTCAAGACGACGTAGGCGAGGGGTCAGAACAGGCTGTCCGCGGGCTGCGCGTCGGGCGGGTCCAGGCAGTCGGGCTCGTCGTGTCGGGCGTCGTTGACGGCGAAGCCGACCTCCCGGCGTGCCGTCCCTTCGGGCGGCAGCGCCACCAGCAGCTCCTGCAGCGCGGCAGCGGGCGTCGCCGGGTCCAGCCACGCCTGCTCCGCGTCCCGCGAGCGGAGGATGACCGGCATGCGGTCGTGGATGTCGACGATCCGCTCGTTGGCGGTCGTCGTGATGATCGAGCAGCTACGCAGGGGCTCGACGTCGTGGTCGGCATCCTTGGGCCGCCAGGACGCCCACAGCCCGGCGAACGCGAACGGCTCGCCGCCGGCGCGGGTGATGTGGAACGGCTGCTTGCGCGATCCCGCGTCGCCGGGGTCCGGGGGTTTCCACTCGAAGAAGCCGTCGGCCAGGACCAGGCAGCGCCGCCGGGCGAACGCGTCGCGGAACGCGGGCTTCTCGGCGACCGTCTCCGCTCGCGCGTTGATCATGCGCGCACCGATCCGCGGGTCCTTCGCCCAGAACGGCACGAGGCCCCAGCGCAGGACCGACCCGCGGGGAGCCCCGTCCGCGTCGGTCGTCACGGCGACCACATCGTCGGTCGGCGCGACGTTGAAGCGGCGCCGGATCTCGATGTCCGACGCCACCTCGAAGCGCTCCCACAGCAGCGCCGGGTTCGTCGCCGCGAGGGTGTACCGCCCGCACACGTGACCGCGGCCAGTGCGCCCGCCGTCAGCCGGGACCGGCGGCTCTCGCCGCCAGCGCCTTCTTCTGTCGCTTGCGCCCGAAGTACGTCAGGCCGCCCAGGATCACGGCGATGATCACGAGGCCGAGGAAGAACGCCCCGGCCGTGGAGATGCCGCCGAACGCGAGCCCGACGAGCTTCGCGAGCAGGAAGCCGATGAGCAGCAGCGCGACGACGAGCCCGATCAGCAGCGCGATGCCGCGGATGCGCGCCGAGCGCGGGGCCCCCGGGGGCGGCGCGAGCAGGCCGGCGATCCGCAGGAGGAACAGCTGCCGGTTGGAGGGCGCCTCTTGGCCGAGCTTCTCCATCGCGGCCTTGAGGTCGTCCGGCCGGCGCTCGGCCATGGCGATCGACGCGTCGGCCATGCGGCGCAGCTGCATCCGCTCCTGCGGGCGTGCGGCCGCGACCGCCTTGCGGAAGTACTCGCGTGCGGCGACCGGGTCGTAGCGCTCCGCGGCGCGGGCGCCGAGGATCGCCATCGCGGCCGAGCGGAACTTCTGCTCGCGCAGCAGCTCCTCGTCGGTCCTCGACTCGAGCGCCTGCATCTGTGCGATGGGGCTCTTCTGCTCCAACCGCACCTGTCGCTGCTTGGCCATGCCCTGAATCTACCGGCCCGTCGGCCCGGTGTACGGTGCGCGGCATGGACGCAGCCGACGCCGTACGTCTCGTCAACAAGAACATGATCGCGTTCGACCTCGCACTGGGCACCGGGGCGCTCGTCGCGCCGGACGCCACGCTGAAGGCGATCGGCCACGACTCGCCCTCCGACGACGCCCGGCAGCTGTTCCGCCGCTGCGGCCCGATCTGGCTGACATTCGCTGCCGCGCACGCGGTCGCGGCACGCAGGGGCAGCGAGCGCGACTGGTGGGCGCTGGCCTGGCTGCGCGGGACGGAGGTGCTGACCGACGTCGTCTGGAGCGCCTCCCCGGCGGTACGGCGACCCGGCGCGAAGCAGGGCCTGTGGTTCGCCGGCGTGTTCAACGCGCTGCTCGCGGCAGGGTGCGCGATGCTCGCGCGGCGCGAAAGCGGCACACTCCCGCCGGCATGATCTCGCGTCCGCTCATCGTCCTGCTCGCCGCGTCCGCCCTGGCGCTCGCCGCAGCGCCCGCCGCGCAGGCCCAGTCCAACCCGTTCACGCCGCCCGCGCCGCTGGTGGCGCCGGAGGCGGCCACACCGGTCCCCGCTCCGGTCGCCGACGACGAGGACGGTCTCAGCAGCGGGCAGCAGGCGCTCATCTTCATCGGTGGCTTCGGCCTGCTCGCGGGCATCGCCGGCGCGATCATCCTCGACGCCCGGCGCCGGAGGCCGATCACGGAGGAGGACCTGCGGCCCGACCGCGCGACCCAGGGGGACCCGGAGCACCGCCGTGCGGAGAACCGCAAGCGCAAGGGCAAGCAGAAGACGCAGCGCGCCGCCCGCAAGAAGAACCGCCCGAAGCGGAAGTAGTCCTAGGGGGACGGCTCGTCGCCCTCGGCGACGTACCCGCTGCCGAGGGCCCGCCCGGTCGCGGCGAGGCACCGCCGGTCCAGACGCACGGTCACGAGGACCTTCCCGCGCTCGCTCTGCGGCGGGGTGTTGCGGCAGTACACGTACGAGAAGTCGCGGAAGTCGACGGCGGCGACGAACGGGTGCCCGAGCCGGCCGACGCTGCGACCGTCCTGCCGGACGTCGGCCTTGACGGCGACGCAGTCGTAGCGCCCGACGTCCTTCGAGAGGACGCGGTCATCCGGCACCGCGTCCGGTCTGCGCGCCAGCGAGCCGCACTCGGTCTGCGAGATCGGTCCGTCGAGCTCCCCGCTGCGGGCCCGGGCGCGGGCGTCGACGGTGATCGCGTCCTGCACCGCGACGACGAGCGCGGTTCGGGCAGCGCGGTGCTCCGCAGCCGTGGCGCCCGACGCAGGGCGCAGGTCGGGGGCCGCACCCTCCCGCGGGGACTGGAGGCGGGCGAGGCGGACCCGCTCGGCGGCGACGGCCACCCGCACGCTGGCCGCCTCACGCTCCTCGCGGTCGGCCTTCTGCACGAGCAGGACGGTCGCGGAGACGACGGCGCCCAGCACCCCGAGGACGCCGGCGGCGAGCACGACCCGACGTCGGCGCGGATCGCGCGGGGGCGGGGGCTCGTCCTGTCGGCTCGTGAAGCCCGCGAACGCCGCTCGCAGATCTTCGTGACCGCCACTCATGGCCGGAGGCTATCGGCGGTCGAACTTGCGCCCGCAAAGGTTGAAGTCCTCAACTGTTTCTGCCATACTCCGGCGGGACACGATGCCCCGACCCTTCCCAGAACCCACCGGTACGCCAGCCGTCGACAGGTACGGCAACCCCGTGCGAGCGGATCGCGGGGAGATCCGCCGGATCACCCGCCTCTTCCGGCCGTACCGCGCCCGACTCGGCACCGTACTCGGGCTGATCATGCTCTCGGCGACGCTCGGGATGATCTCGCCGTTCCTGCTGCGCGAGATCCTCGACACCGCGATCCCCGAGAACGACACCACGCTGCTGGCGTGGCTCGTCGGAGGGATGGTCGCCGTGGCGATCGTCACCGGCGTCCTGGGCGTCGCGCAGACCTGGCTGTCCAACGTCGTCGGGCAGCGCGTCATGCACGACCTACGGGCCGCGGTCTACCGCCACCTGCAGCGGCTCTCGCTCGCGTTCTTCACCCGCACCCGCACGGGGGAGGTGCAGTCGCGGATCGCCAACGACATCGGCGGCGTCCAGAACGTCGTGACGAACACGGCGACCTCGCTGGTCTCCAACGTCACCACGGTCCTCGCCGTCACCGTCGCGATGATCCTGCTCGACTGGCGCCTCGCGGCGTTCAGCTTCGTCCTGCTGCCGTTCTTCGTCTGGCTCACGCGCCGCGTGGGCCAGGAGCGCAAGCGCATCACCGCGGTCCGGCAGGGCAGGATGGCCGACATGAGCTCGCTCGTTGAGGAGTCCCTCAGCGTCAGCGGCATCCTGCTCGGCAAGACGATGGGCCGCAGCCCCGAGCTCGCCGAGCGGTTCGAGCGCGAGTCCGAGCAGCTCGCCGACCTCGAGGTCCGTGCCCGGATGGCGGGCCGCTGGCGCATGGCATCCGTGCAGATGAGCTTCGCCATCATGCCGGCGCTCGTCTACTGGTTCGCCGGGCAGTCGCTGGCCTCGGGCTCCGCCTCGATCTCGATCGGCACGCTCGTCGCGTTCACGCAGCTGCAGACCCGGCTGTTCTTCCCGATCCAGTCGCTGCTCTCGGTCGCCGTCGACGTGCAGAGCTCCCTGGCGCTCTTCCACCGCATCTTCGAGTACCTCGACCTGAAGGTCGACATCGAGGAGGCGCAGGAACCGGTCGACCTCGGTGCCGACGGGGCGCCGGTCCGCGGTCGCGTCGCCTTCGAGGACGTGCGCTTCGCCTACGAGGACTCCAACCCCACCATCGATGGCGTCACGCTCGAGGTGCCGGCGGGCACGACGCTCGCGATCGTCGGGGAGACGGGCTCGGGCAAGACGACGCTCGGCTACCTCGTCGCGCGCCTCTACGACGCGAACGAGGGCCGGGTGACCATCGATGGCGTCGACGTCCGGGACCTCAGCTTCGCGTCGCTGGCGCGCACGGTCGGCATCGTCTCCCAGGAGACCTACCTCTTCCACGCGTCGATCGCGGACAACCTCAGGTTCGCCAACCCGCAGGCGACCGACCAGGAGCTGCGCGACGCCGCCGAGGCCGCGCGCATCATCGAGCTCATCGACTCGCTGCCCGACGGCTTCGACACGGTCGTGGGCGAGCGCGGGTACCGCTTCTCGGGCGGCGAGAAGCAGCGGATCGCGATCGCCCGGACGATCCTGCGCAATCCGCCGGTGCTCGTCCTGGACGAGGCGACCAGCGCGCTGGACAGCCAGACCGAGCGGCTCGTGCAGGAGGCGCTGGACCGGCTCGCCGAAGGTCGCACGACGATCGCTATCGCCCATAGGCTGTCGACCGTGCGTGACGCCGACCAGATCGCCGTGCTCGACAAGGGCCGCCTGGCCGAGGTCGGCACCCACGAGGAGCTGCTCGCCACCGGCGGCCGCTACGCCACGCTCACGGCCCGCGCCGGCACCGCCGACGGAGCGGTGATCGCGTGATCGGCCTCAGCAGCCTGACCGTCGGCGGCTCCGCCGACCCCTGGGCGCGGGTCGGCTTCTCGGTCCGCACCGCGCCGCTGGAGGCGGGGCTGGACATCGGCACCACCTCGCTCGACCTCGACGCGGGAGCCGAGGGGATCAACGCGTGGACGCTCGTGGGGGAGGGGCCGTCGCGGATCGACGGCCTGCCCACCACCTGGATCGACGACCCCGGCCCGCTGCGCGCCACGCTGCACCCCAACGGCGCGACGAGCCTCGACCACGTCGTCGTGATGACCCCGGCGCTCACGCGGACCACGGACGCGTTGGGCGAGGCCGGGCTCGAGCTGCGCCGGACCCGGGAGGCCGGCACGCCCGAGCGTCCGCTGCAGCAGGGCTTCTACAGGCTCGGCGAGGTCATCCTCGAGGTCGTGGGGGACGTCCCTCCCGACGGACCAGCACGGTTCTGGGGGCTGGTGGCGGTGGTCCCCGACGTCGATGCGCTCGCGACACAGCTCGGACCTGCGCTCGTGGGCACGCCCAACGACGCCGTCCAGTCCGGTCGGCGGATCCTGACCGTGAAGAAGGAGGCCGGTCTCCCGGTGCCCTTCGCCTTCCTCACCCCGGACCCGCGCCGCGCCTGACGCAAGGCGTCGTCGCACGGGTCCATGGAGCTCCTGCCGCTGCAAGAGATCCTGCAAATGACAGGAAAGGGCGCTGCTAGGTTCGCCGCGGCCCGGCACGTCCGGAGCCGTTCCCCGCATGCTCCTCACCGCTTCCCGACGCTCGTCCGCCTGTCGCCGCGGACCCGCCCTCACGCTGCTGCTCGCGCTCGTCGTGCTGCTGGTCGTCGGCGCGCCCTCCGCGATGGCCAAGCCCTTGGAGAAGGGCGATCGCGGCCCACGCGTCGCGAAGCTCCAGCAGATGCTCGGCATCGGGGTCGACGGGGTCTTCGGCTCCGGCACGCTGCGGGTCGTCAAGCGCTTCCAGCGCCGTCACGACCTCACCGCCGACGGCGTCGTGGGAGCCGGGACCTGGAGCATGCTGCGCCGGGCGCGTGCGGCACGGCGTCAGCGCAGCCGCGCGCGGGCGAGGGCCAGCAGCAGCCGCGGGGACGAGGGCATCTCGCCGAGCCGCAGCCGCGCCGTGCGCATCCTGCAGCGACGGCTTGGTGTCGGCGTCGACGGCGTCTTCGGTCCGGGCACCCTGCGCGCGGTCAAGGCCTATCAGCGTCGCAAGGGCCTCACGGCCGACGGCGTGGTCGGCCCCGGCACCTGGTCGGCGCTCGGCGTCTCCGGCCGTCCGGTGCTGAAGCGCTCGCGACGTGCCCGCACCTCCGGCGGCGGGTCCGGGGTCCCGGTCGCCGTCCTGCGGGCCATCGCCGCCGCCAACCGCATCGCCCGCACGCCCTACCGCTACGGCGGCGGGCACCGCAGCTTCACGGACTCCGCCTACGACTGCTCGGGTTCCCTCTCCTACGTCCTGCGTGGAGCGGGCCGGCTCTCGGCACCGCTGGACTCCACGGGACTGATGTCCTACGGCGCCCCAGGACCGGGTCGGTACATCACGATCTACGCGAACCCCGGACACACGTTCATGGTCATCCGCGGGCGGCGCTACGACACCACCGGTCGCTGGGAGACCGGATCCCGCTGGCAGCGCGAGATGCGCCCGACGGGCGGCTACGTCGTCCGTCATCCGCCGGGTCTGTAGTCCCGCCGCAGGCGTTTCCGCGAACTCTGCAGGTGAATCGGCGCGGGAGACGGTCCGGCGCGCTACGTTTGTCCTAGTCCTCCGGGGGTCCGGAGGCAGTCCATGCGAGGGGCAAGATGACGGACTTCACGGGCAGCAGCGGGGTGCTCGACGGCGCGATCAGCGTCGTGGTGGCGGACGACCACAAGGTGGTGCGTGAGGGACTACGCAGCTTCTTGAGCGCCGTCGGGGGTTTCGACATCGTCGGTGAAGCGGCCGACGGCAACGAGGCGGTGGCGTTGGTCGACGCCCTCGCCGCCGCCGGGCAGGCACCCGACGTGGTCCTCATGGACCTGCTGATGAGCCCCGGGGACGGCATCACCGCCACCCTGCAGATCAAGGAACGCCACCAGGACATCGACGTCATCGCGATGACGGCGTTCGTCGACGAGGCGAAGGTCGTCGAGGCGCTGGACGCCGGCGCGACCGGCTACCTCCTCAAGGACGCGGAGGCCGACGAGGTCGCCGAGGCGATCCGCGCGGCGCGCCGGGGCGAGATCCACATCGACCCGGCGATGGCCAAGGTGCTCATGGGCAAGCTGCGCGAGCCCGCGGCCCCCAAGCCGCTGGACGCGCTGACCGATCGCGAGCGCGAGGTCCTCGCGCTGGTCGCCCGCGGCTTCGCGAATAAGCAGATCGCCCGGGAGCTCGAGATCAGCGAGCGCACCGCGCGCACGCACGTCAGCAACATCCTGGCCAAGCTCGATCTCCACTCCCGCACGCAGGCCGCCCTCTTCGCGGTGCGCAGCGGACTCGTCGAGGTGTAGGTCCGGGGTGCAGCGCGCGGCGGCCAAACCGGGACCGCAGCCCGACGGCCGCGCCTTCGCGATCGACCGGGTCGAGGCCCTCGGCTGGAGCCTGATCGCGCTGCATGCGGCGCTGCTCGTCGCCACCGGCGCCGTCCCGGCCTGGGGCTGGGCGCTGGTCGCCGTGCTGGCAGGCGTCACGGCGCCGTCACTCGCCGGCATCTGGGTCGCGCCGTGGGCGGTTCGGGCAGGACTGCTCGCCGGCGCCAGCATCGCGGTCCAGGCGACGGGGAACGAGGCGGCGACGGCGGCGTGGATGTGGCTCATGCTCGCGGTGGCCGGACCCGCGTTGCGCGGCCGGCCACCGGTCGCGGCCCTCGGTACCGCGCTGCTCACCGCGACCGCCGCGACCACGCTCGCCGCCACCGGCGCCGACTGGTCGCTGGTGGCGCCGGCGACCGCCGCCGTGCTGTTCGTCGGCGCGCTCGCCACCGTGCTGGCCGACAGCCTGCGCGACGTGCAGGGCGCCGTCGCGGCGCTGCACTCGCGGGAGAAGGACGCCGCCCTCCAGGAGCGCCTGCGGATCTCCCGCGAGCTGCACGACTCCGTGTCCCAGGCCCTGTTCGCGATGACGCTGCAGGCACGAGCGGCGCAGATCCAGCTCGATCGGGCGGGTCTCGCCGCCGAAGCGCCGGTGCGCCGGACCGTCGGCGACGTCGCGGACCTCGCGCGTGGTGCGCTGGCGGAGATCCGCGCCCTCATCTTCGAGCTGCGCCCCCGTGCGCTGGTCGAAGAGGGGTTCGTCAGCGCGGTCCGTACGCACGCTGCGGCCGTGGGCTCGCGCCACGGGGTCGAGGTGACGGTGGAGGCGCCCCCGGAGCGCATCTTCGTCGGCGATTGGGTCGAGGAGCACCTCCTCCGTGTGATCCAGGAGGCCGTCGGCAACGCGGCCCGGCACGCGGACGCCTCGAGCATCGACGTCGACATCGTGACGACCGGTTCACCGCCCTGGGTGAGCGTGACGGTCCGGGACGACGGTCGGGGCTTCGACCCGGACGGGCGATTCGACGGGCACTTCGGACTCCAGACCATGGGGGAGCGGGTCGCGGTCCTCGGCGGACAGCTGCGGGTCGAGAGCGGACCGGGGCGCGGGACCGTCGTGTCGGTGGCGGTTCCGATGGCAGGCGGCCGGCAGGCGAGCGAGTCGCCGTCCGGCAGCGCGCTCGCCTGAAGCGACGTCAGTCGTCCAGGACGCCCCGGGCGACGGCGAACGCCTGGGCGGACAGGTCAGCCTCGGGATGGTCCAGCGCCCATTGCAGCGCCTGCCGGGCGACATCCCGGGGGTCGCGCGCCGTCCAGAACGCCGGGTGGCCGCCGGGAAGCGCCGGTGCGCGCACCGCGCCGTCGCGGGCCAGGTCCGCCAGCAGCGCCATGGCCGCGGCCTCGTCACCGATGGAGCGGGCCATCAGTTCCTCGACGTTCAGCGCCGCGATCCGCATCCCGTCCGCGCCGAGGTCCTCGACCTGCACGAGCGGCAGGTACGCGGGCGCGATGCTCACGAGGTCCTTGCTCGCGGCGACGGAGTCGGTCCGGCCTCCCAGCCGGTTGAGCATCGCCACGAGGGCGGACTGCGCGTACATGCCCGGCGTACGGTTCAGCGGGCCGTCGGGACCCATCCGGCGGGGAAGGCTCCGGCCGGGATCGCGCCCGCGTAGTCCGGGAACCAGCGCCGTGCGACCTCGCTGCACGGCCGCCCGTCGAGCAGGCCGGCCAGGTCGCCGATGGTCAGGAGGACGCGCAGGGTCGCGCCGATCTGCAGGTCCGCGGCGGTCGCCTCGGTGCCGCCGATGACGCCCTCGGCAACCAGGCCGTCGGCGTGGTCGAGCTTCGCGGGCAGGCCCGCGAGGTCGTCGGCCAGCCGCTGCGCGGTGATGCCGTGGTACTTCCACGAGGTGCGTGCAGCACTGATGGCGAAGTCCGTCCCGGCCGGGTCGAGCATCCCGGCCCCGCCGAACGTGCCCAGGGCCTCGGGGCGGAAGTGCATCGCGCCCCACGGCAGCCTCCGGCCGAGGTCCTGCAGTTCCTCGTCACCCCAGCGCTCGGCCTCGCGAACCGCGTCGGCGATCGGCGCGGGGTAGAGGCTGGGGGAGGGAGCGAGCTCCTCGAGGCGCTCGAGGATCGCGCGGGAGCCGTGGACCGCCTCGTCGCCGACGAGCATCCCCGGGACGGTCGTGCGATCCGGTCCGTAGAGCGCTTCCATGTCCGTGACGTGCTTGCCAGGGGTGAGCGCGACGATCTCGGGGTGCAGACCCTTGATCTCGGCCGCCTTCACCACGGTGAGGCACGGGTGCGAGATCGCGAGGATGTGGAGCTTCAGGGGTTCTGTCGTGGACACGGCGCCAGTCTAGGCGCCGTGTCAGGCGGCGGCGTAGAGCGTGCTGATCCAGATGCGCTCGAGGATGTCGACGACCTTGGCGGGGTCGGTCTGGGGGTGGCTCCCGAGCGTCGCCGTGAGGTAGCGCTCGTTGAGCAGGATCAGTGCGCGCCCGGTCTCGTCGGCGTCGAGGTCGGCCGGGATCTCGCCGGAGGTCTGCTGCGCGCGGATGTGCATCGCCGTCGCGTCGACGAAGCCCTGGACGATGGCGTCGTACGTCGCCTCCACGCGCTCGTCCGTGCCGGCGGCATCCGAGACGGCGCGCATCACCGGACCGTGCTCGCGGTAGACGTCGGCCAAGCCCTCGAGCGCCGCGCGGACCCCCGCCGCGGGGTCGTCGCTGGTCAGCCAGCGGTCGGTCATGTCCGACAGTTCAGCGGCGATCTGGGTCACCACGCGCAGGACGAGATCGTGGCGATCACGGAAGTGGACGTAGAAGGCAGGCCGCTTGAGTCCGGTGCGGCGCATCACCCCGTCGACGGTGAACTCGCGGAACGGGCGCTCGCGGAGCAGTGTGCCGGCCGCCTCGAGGATCTCCAGCTCGGTCTGCCTGGGGTCATGTCGGGGTCTGCGCTGTGTTCGCGTCGGGGGAGTCACGAAGGCAGAGGGTAGTGCTCCCCGACTGCTAATGACAACGTGTCTTTGACACCGCGTAATTAGCACGCTAGTTTCTGCCTCAAACACCGAGGAAGAGGGCACGGTCCGTGCACCAGATGACGCGCAGGGTCAAGACGTTCGCGACGACGGCGGCAATCGCGCTGGGGCTGTGCGCGCTCCCGGCCGTGGCCCAGGCCGAAGAGATCAAGTTCGCCGTCGGGGAGGACTATCCGGCTTCCACCGTCACGTACCTGGGCACCGCGAGTCCGGGCGACTTCGCGGACCTCTACCGTGACGGGCGCGCGGACGGGAACCTCGACATGGTGCTGTCGAACACCGGCGGCGGGCCGGTCATCCTCTACGGTGTCGGTGGGGGCAAGTTCACGCCGGAGCGGACCGTGGTGAACAACTCCGACACCGACGCCTCGGCCGTCAAGGTCGCCGACTTCAACGCCGACGGCGTCCCGGACATCGTGTCGGGCGGCTACACGACCCCGCGGCTGACCGTCGTCCTCGGCCGCCGCGACGGCTCGTTCGGCGTGAGCGGACAGTATGCGTTCCAGGGGGTCTGGCCCGCGCAGATCGAGGTCGCCGACCTGAACGGCGACGGCAAGCTCGATGTCGCGGCGTCCGCCTACCAGGGCGGAACGATCACGATCCTCCTCGGCAAGGGCGACGGCACCTTCGAACCCGCCGCGCCGGTCCCGGGGACCCAGGTCGCGCTCGCCCTGCTCGTGACCGACCTCGACGGGGACAAGATCCCCGACATCGCGGTGACCGAGTCCTCGCAGTCGCTCGGCCTGCTGGGATCCATGTCGGGCCGCGCGATCCACGGCGCGGTGAAGATCCTGCGCGGCAACGGTGACGGGACCTTCAAGGAGACCGCCGTCTACCCCGTCGGCACGCTCTCGGAGATCGTCCGCTACGGAGACATCGACGAGGACGGGAGGGGGGACCTGATCATCTTCAACGCCCTCATCGCCAACGACGCCTCGATACTGTTCGGACGGGACGGGGGCACCTTCGCGCCCGAGCAGCGGCTGCGGCTCAGCGGGTCGAGCACCAACGACGTCCAGGACATCCGGGCCGGGGACAGCTCGGAGGGCCTGCAGCTGCGCGACTTCAACGCCGACGGCCACCTCGACATGGCCGTGACGCAGATCATCTCCAGCCGTCTGGTGCTGTTCGAAGGCGACGGCAAGGGACGCTTCTCACCGGGCATCTCCCTCAACACCCCCGGGTTTCCCGAGGACCTCCTGGCCGGAGACGTCGACAACGACGGCTGCCTGGACCTCGCCGTGCCCGGCAACCTGATCCCCACCGACGGCACGTCGGACGTCACCGTCCCGCGCGTGACGGTCTACCGCAACATCACCAAGGCCTGCAGGAAGGGCGCAGCAGCAACCGCCGTGGCCGTCCCCCCGGCGCTGCGGTGCACCAAGCGCCGCCTCGTGCTGACGGACGTGGGCATCCAGGGGCGCCGCGTCCGACTCCGGGGCGTCGCCGACACGAAGCTGACGGGGAAGACCGTCGTCATCCGCAGCGCAGGTCGGACCGTCGCACGGGCGAGGGTCACCGCGGGCGGCACGTTCGCGACCACGGCAGCGCTGCCCGCCGCTCGCGGACGGGACGCGACGCGCTACCAGGCGGGTGTCGGGAGCGCCCGGTCCCTCGCGCTCAAGCTCGTGCGCCGGGTCACCGTCCGAACGGCGCGGTCGAGCGGCGGCAACGTGACGATCGCCGGCCGCGTCTCGGCGCCGCTCGCCGCCCCGAGGGCCGCTCTGACCCTCTCGCGGCGGGTCGACTGCCGCTTCCAGGTCGTCCGGCGCTTCAAGGCGAGGCCCGACGGCACGTTCTCGGTCACCGTGCCGCTGTCGAAGGGTGCTGACGCCGCCTACCGCGTAGGGACGCGGGTGCGCCGCTCCGTCCGCAACCCCGAGACGTTCCCGACGTCCAGCCTGCCCGTGTACTTCGCGAAGACGTAGCCGCGGGGCGGGTGCTTCAGCGGGCCGCCGCCCAGACGGCCCACAGCGGGTCGCCGTCGCGGTGCTCGGTCGTCCGCAGATCGGCGGTCGCCGGGCCGAAGCCCTCGGTCAGCGCGAAGTAGCGACGGACGATCGCCACACGCTCGGACTCCCGGGCGGTGAGCCAGCCGCGGATCGCCTTCGTCGGGAAGCAGCGGTTCGAGAACGTGCAGACGAAGAGACCGCCGGGACGCAGCGCCTGGGCCACCTCGGCGAAGACCTCGAGCGGCCGCGTGAGGTAGTCGACGCTCACGCAGCAGACCACGTGGTCGAAGGAGTCGGCGTCGAACGGCAGGTCAGGGACGGCGTTGAGGTCCTGCACGACGCACGCGTGCGCTGCGCCGTTGGCCCGCAGCTCCGTCGCGTTCATGCCGAGCACCACGAGCTCGTCGGGCGGCACTCGGAAGTGCGACACCCAGGAGGACATGAGGTCCAGGACACGGCCGTGATCGACGCCGAGCTCCTCGTACAGGTCGCCGACGGCCTGGACCGCGCCGTCGTCGATGTGGTGCACGAGGCGATCGGGCGAGTAGAACGCCGCGTCGTCGGTGGGGTCCAGTCGGGTGAAGAAGCCGGGCGGGAACGGATCGGTCGCCATGTGCCGGCGAGCTTGACGGGCGCGGTGCGCGGCGGTGCGCCGGGCTTGGAGATCTCCGACGCTGGTGGGATGGTGCGGACCATGCCTCCCGGGTCGTTCTTGGTACCTCAGGCCGAGCCGAAGAGCTCACGCCAATCCTGCAGGACCTCCTGAGCCGCCCGCCACGGCTCATCGAGGAATTCATCAGCGACCATGCAGCGATCTGGCAGCGGGCGCACGCCATCCCGGCAAGGGGGTGACGGGCTGACGCGATCAGTCGTCGTCCTGGTCGTCGTCATCCCGGTCGTCGTCGTCCTGGTCGTCGTCGTCGCCGCCGACGCGATCACGGTCGACGTCGAGCACGCGGAAGGTTCGCGAGAGGTCGATCTCATAGCGGAATGACCCCTTGCGGACGGAGACCTCGTACCGCTCACGGTCGTCGCGGTCCTCGATCACCCGCGTGCAGCTGCCGCCGCCGGCCCGGCGGACCGCGGCGATACACGCCCGGCGTCCGTTGCCCGTTGTGCGGTTGATGCGGCGCTCGCCTCGTTCGTCGTCGTCGTCGGCCTGCGCGACGGCTGCGCCGAGCGGGATCACCGAGCCGGGAGACGACACGCCTGCAACAAGCAGCGCCGCAGTGAGCAGCAGCGCCGCGAGGACGAACTGTCTGCAGATTCCGGTGTTCTTGGTGGCGGTCATGCAGCGAGTGTGCCCCCGCAGGATTTGAAGGACGTGAGCGGAGCATGAGACAGCTCTCATCCAGGCGTCACGCCAAAGCCCTGCTGGACGGACGACCGACCAACGGACCGCGACTCCTTGAGGATCCGGTGGGAGCGGTCGACCCAGAGCATGTGCGCCGCGTGTCCATGCTTCTTCTCGCAGCGTTCCTGACACTGAGCCTCGCCGCACCGGTGGCGACCGCCGCGAAGCGCGGGACCCGGCTCGCTGATCGCCTCGTGGGCACCGGCGGGCCGAACACCCTCTCCGGCGGCGGGTCCTCGGACACGCTCTTCGGGCGCGGCGGCAGCGACATCCTCCTGGGCGGCACCGGGCCGGACCGACTGTTCGGCGGACCGGGCGACGATCGCCTCGAGGGCGGAACCGGCGACGATCGGCTGGACGGCGAGGCCGGGCGCGACCGGCTGTACGGCGAGAGCGGCAACGACATCGTCGACGGTGGCGACGGCGACGACGCGATCGACGGCGGGGACGGCGACGACGCCGTGCGCGGCGGCCTCGGCAACGATCTCATCGTCGAGAGCAGGGCCGGCGACGACAAGCTCCTCGACGGGGGCCCCGGGGACGACTACATCCACGGCAACCTCGGTTCGGACCGCGCGATCCTCGGTGGCGACGGCGCCGACATCCTCTTCGGGGGTTCCGGTGACGACGCCCTCGACGGCGGCCCCGGCAACGATCGCATCTACGCGGGCCCGGGACAGAACCACGGCCGTCCCGTGGTCGGTGGCGAAGGCGACGACGTCCTGGTCGACGACGCCGGGAGCGCGACCTTCGACGCCGGCCCCGGCAACGACGTCGTCCACGGCTTCGGCGGTGACGACCACATCCGCGGTGCGGACGGCGACGACACGCTCAGCGGCGGTGGTGGGGAAGACGTCATCGATGCGGGTCCCGGGGACGACCTGATCTACACCGGCCCGGGGGTCGACGCGGTCGACTGCGGTGCCGGCAAGGACGTCGTCCACGTCTCATCCCAGGGCGAGGCGGACCAGGCCCGGGGCTGTGAGGTCATCGTCCTCCCGAACCCGGCCGAGGGCACACCGGTCGCCGTCACGGTCGGTCTGCGGGGCATCGCGGTCGCCCGCACCGCATCCCTACGACGTGTGTCGGACCTGATCTCGCTCCCGCCGCTCACCGTCGGCTCCGTGCTCACGACGACGACGGGCGTGGCGCTCGGCCTCGGCGGCACGCTGGCGGAGACGGGCCAAGTGCTGGGTGCGTTGGTGGACGGCGTCGTCCACGTCGCCGGCGATGACCCCACCCGAGACCTCGACGCGGCGACCGCCCGGGCCGAGGTCGTCGACGCGAGCTGGACGAACGCCGCGGTCACCGCGGCCGGCGCGGCGGGCGCCACCGTACTCGCTGCCGTCCGCGCCGAGGAGTCGCGTGTCATCTGCTCGTTCGCGAAGGGCTGTCGCGGCAACACGAGCGCGGACGAGCGCATCATCGCCACCGAGGGCGCCGACGTCCTGCGTGGCGGCGGCGGCTCGGACTTCCTCGAGGCGCGCGGCGGAGACGATCGTCTGGAGGGCGGTGCCGGCCCGGACCAGCTCTTCGGCCGCTTCGGAGACGATCGCCTGTACGGCGGCGATGGCCACGACGAGCTCGAAGGCGGGCGCGGCCAGGACCTCCTGTACGGCGGCGCCGGCGACGATCACCTCAACGGCGGCTACGGCGAGGACCGGCTGTACGGCGGCCCCGGCGACGACACGATCCGCACGGTCGGCGGAGGTCGCGACGTCGTCGACTGCGGCCCCGGCCGTGACGTCGTCTTCAAGGACCGGCAGGACGTGGTCCGCAACTGCGAGTCGGTCAACTAGAGGGACCGGCAGCAGGTCGACGCTCTTTCAGCAGTAGCGGAGCTGTCTTGATTCGGGGCATGGTCGTGACCTTCCCGCCGATCCACGACACAGAACGTGAGAGACCGTGAGAAGCCGCGGTGCGACAGGCCGGGAGGACGGTTGGTCTGGACGACGTCGTCTCCGCCCGTCACGAATCCCCGCGGTGAGCGGCACCTACGGCTCCGGTGCGCCCCTGATCGTCGACAGCTCGGCGTGGGCGCGTCAGCGGGACCCGGCCATCGCGGGCGTCTGGCGCGAGACCGCGGTGGCCGGCTTGTTCGCCACGTGCCCGATCGTCGTACTCGAGATCCTCGCCACGGCCGGCTCGCTGGGGTGATGTAGAGCGACAGTCGAATGACAGTGCGCAGGCGGCCACCGAACAGGACTAGCGATACCAGGTGGCGTCCGCCGGCGAACCCTCTTCGAGGCGCTCTGGCGGGTGCAGATCGGTTTGGCGACCGAGGACTGAAGGCCTATTCCTACGGGGTAGCATTCCTCTGTGGGCCTCTTCAACTCTGCAGCACGCGCACTGGGCAGCCTTCGGCCGCTATCCGGCGACGAACTCGCAGAAGAGCGCGAGGCGACGTGTGACCGGGCGCACCCAGCAGAGCTGGCGCGTTGGCGTTCTGGTGCCGGTCGATCCGGTCGGCTGCCGTTCGTCCATAGGTCGAACCGCGGCGGTCATCGGGGCCGACGCACCACAGCCCGAGGAGGGACATGACGATGCAATACCTGCTGACGATCTGGATGGAGGAGACGGACTTCGAGCTGACGCCCGAGACGATGGCGCCGTGGGCGGCGTTCAACGACGAGGCCGCCGCCGCCGGCGTGCTGCGCGGCGGCTCGGGCCTGCAGCCGTCGGCGACGGCGACCACCGTCCGTGGTGGCGGCGAGGTCGTGCTGACCGACGGCCCGTTCGTGGAGACCAAGGAGCAGCTCGCGGGCTACTACGTGGTCGAGGTGGCCGACCTCGACGAGGCGATCGCCTGGGCCAAGAAGGTGCCGGCCGTCCAGTGGGGCGCCGCGATCGAGGTGCGCCCGGCGGCCGGCGGCACGGACATCACCGAGAACAGCGACGCCGCCGGGACGGCCGCCTCCTGAACGGCAGCGCCGCGCTCGAGGTCGACCGCCTGTTCCGCGACGGCGCGGGACGGGCGGTCGCGGTGCTGGCCCGCGTGCTGCGCGACGTCGACCTGGCCGAGGAGGCGGTCCAGGAGGCCTTCGTCGTCGCGCTCGAGCGCTGGCCACGCGACGGCGTGCCGGACGAGCCGGCCGCCTGGATCGCCCGGACGGCGCGCAACAAGGCGATCGACCGCCTGCGGCGCACCAAGCGCTTCGCCGACAAGGCGGCGGTGCTGGCCGCCGAGCTCGAGCGGGCCGTGCCCGGCGATGAGGACGACGACCCCATGCCCATCCCCGACGACCGCCTGGCGCTGATCTTCGCCTGCTGCCACCCGGCGCTCGCCCTCGAGGCGCGAGTGGGGCTGACCCTGCGGCTCGTCGGCGGCCTGCAGGCCCCGGAGGTCGCCCGCGCCTTCCTGGTCTCCGAGACCACGATGCAGCAGCGCGTCGTGCGCGCCAAGCGCAAGCTGCGCGACGCGGGCATCGCCTTCGCCGTCCCGCGCGACGCGGCGCTGCCCGACCGGCTGCCGGCCGTGCTGGCGACGCTGTACCTGATCTTCAACGAGGGCTACGCCGCGTCCAGCGGGGACGCGCTGGTGCGCCGGGAGCTGTGCGCCGAGGCTGTCCGCCTAGCGTCGATCCTCTGCGCGCTCATGCCCGACGAGCGCGAGGCGCTCGGCCTGCTGGCGCTCATGACCCTCCACGACGCGCGGCGCGGGGCGCGCACCGACGCCGACGGCGAGCTAGTGGTGCTCGCCGACCAAGACCGCGCGCGATGGGACGCGGCGGCCATCGCCCAGGGCCGCCGGCTGGTCGACCGCGCGGCGCGCCTGGGCCCGCCCGGCCCCTACGTCCTGCAGGCCGCGATCGTCGCCACCCACCTGGCCGACGGCCCCACCGACTGGCCCACCGTCCTCGCCTTCTACGACCGTCTGGTCGGCGTGCAGGACACGCCGGTCGTCCGCCTCAACCGCGCGGTCGCGCTCGCCGAGGTGCACGGTCCGGCCGCGGCGCTCCACGAGCTCGCCGGCCTCGAGCGCGCGCTGGACGGCTACCACCTGCTGCACGCCACCCGCGCCGAGCTGCTGCGCCGCGCGGGCGACCCCGACGGCGCCCGGCTGGCCGACGCCCGGGCGCTCGAGCTCGCGCCCTCGCCCGCGGAGCGCTCGCTGCTGCGGCGCAGGCTCGAGCCGCAGGCGTAGGCTTGGCCCACCATGGCGTGGGACTTCTTGACCGACCCCGATTACCAGCGCAAGCTCGACTGGGCGCGCGACTTCGTCTGATCGTAGAAAGCGAGCGGACCAAGCTTGCCGTTAGGCCAGGCGGGGCATGCGCGAGGCCTCCGAGCAGGGCTTTCGCGCCGGAGGCCGGGCTCCCTACGGCTACCGACGCCACCTTGAGGCTATGCCCGAGGGCCACAAGGGCAACCGCGACAAGAACCGGGTCACCCTGGAGCCCGAACCCGGGCAGGCGATCACAGTCGCCGAGATCTTCGATCTCTTCGTCGGCCAGAAGCTAAACCCGAAGGCGATCGCCAATCAGCTGAACCGTCCCGGAGGCCCGCCCTCCCCATCGCATGTCGACACATCCCGCAACCTGCGCGGCGACTGGGCGGCAACGGTTTCGATGCCTCGCCGCCGCTTCTGACGCGGCTTCTACTCCAATCGGGGCGACTGGATTTGAACCAGCGACCTTTCGACCCCCAGTCGAATGCGCTACCAAACTGCGCCACGCCCCGTGCGTGATGGCGCACTTTATAGAGCGCGGGCCTGCCTGCGTTCCGGCAAGAGCGGGTGACGGGAGTCGAACCCGCCCTAGGAGCTTGGAAGGCTCCTGTGCAACCGATACACCTCACCCGCGTGAACTTCTCGGCTCCGAGTATATGGAGGCCGGAAGTGACTACGAACTCAGGCAAAACGACGCCAGAGCTCACGGGGCAACTAGGACTCGAACCTAGAATCTTCGGCTTTGGAGGCCGCTGCAGTAGCCAGTTGTGCTATTGCCCCAGGCGAATGATGTTATCCGTTTCGCTATTCAGCTGACCACGACGAATCGACGTCGTCTGCCGGGACTGCGAACATGTGTTCGTGCCTAGAATTCTTTCGAAAGGCCGGCGGGATGCGGTGAGAGCTCTTTTGGATCAGGGGCTCTCCGACCGCGAAATCGCGCGGCGCACCGGAGTTCCGCGGTCGACCGTGTCCACCTGGCGCACTCGTGGCATCCCCGTGCCCAATTCGACTGAATTGCCACGTCCGATGGAATGGGGAAACGCTCGCCGCGCGGCCTACGCCTACCTCTTGGGCCTCTATCTCGGCGATGGCTACGTTGGAACCTTTCCGAGATCCTTCTCCCTGGTCATCGCCTGCGATGCTCGGCACACGGCTCTCGTATCCGAATGCATGTGTGTCGTCGATATCTTCTCCACCAAGCCACCGAAATTGCAGGTTGTCGGCGAGACCAATGGGGTTCGCGTCGTCGCTTATGGAAGCATCTGGCCCAAGCTATTTCCGCAGCACGGACCTGGGCGCAAGCACGAACGAAAGATCGAGCTCGAAGGCTGGCAACGAGAGATCGTCGTTGCCTTTCCGCACCAGTTCATTCGCGGCCTGATCCACTCCGACGGGTGTCGGTGTCTGAACACTTTCACCGTGAAGGGGAAGAACGGGCTCAAGGAATACTCGTACCCGCGATACTTCTTCACCAACTATTCCACCGACATCCAGGGGATCTTCACTGACACTTGCGACCAGCTCGGGATTCGGTGGACCCGGTCGAACTGGCGAAACATCTCGATCTCGCACCGGGACAGCGTCGCTTTGCTCGACGCTTTCGTCGGGTCCAAGGGTTGACATCCGACGGTTATGCGAACATGTGTTCGTACTGTCTGGACTCAACCACAGAAGCGGAATGACGACTGACAAGTCGTCGTTCCCGGGTTTTACAGCCAATGAGTCACTGACACGCCGGCGCCGGGAGGACTTTCACCGAAAGGTGAAGGTGGCGCCGGATGTTTCATGTCCGCGAACGCCCGTCCCCCGTGCGCCTGCGCTACTCGACAGTGCGGTCAAGCCAATCGACCATTACCTCACCTGGCTTCTGCCAGCCCTCGTCGAGCATCAGATCGTGGCCCATGCCGGGAAACCTGGAAGGCGTAACCCCGTACCGGCGGGCGGTGTCGCGGAGGTCGGTTGGTGAAATGAGGGTGTCGTCGGGCGTTCCCAGCACGAGGACCGGGGCGTCACCCACTGGCCCGGGCGACGGCCGGTGGAAGATGATCTGGAACTGGGCCAAGGTGGATTCGCCGCCGCACAGGGCGAGGTACCGGTCGGCCTCGGACTTGCCCAGAGACTCGAAGAGGTACTCGTATCGCATTGGAAGCGACCCGCCGAGCACGACCTTCCCTGCATCCCCGGGGTGCTGGCGGGCGATGGAGAGCAGGGTTCTGAATCCCGACCTCGCGGCAACGGGGGCGACCAGCACCGCGGCCTTGGCCGGAAAGCGCGCGATCGTGCGCTGGATGACCAGGCCGCCGAGACTGTGTCCGACGAGAATCGGTGGCGCCGGCAAGGTCGCGGCCGTCCTCATCACATCGTCAACGTAGCTCGAGAGGGTCGACTTCAAGAGCGAACCCGCGGATCCGGCGTGTCCGCGGAGCGAGACCGCGAAGCTCGGGTAACCCGCTGCGGCAGTCATCTCCATCCAGTGCCGCCAGCACCAGGCCCCGTGGGCGGCACCGTGGACGAAGAGGACCGGCGACCTGCCGGTCGGGGCCCCGGGCTGCTTCTCGATGACCTCGAGATTCGGCGATGACGGCATTCAGATCTTCAATTCCGTTCCAATCTTTGGTCAAACTTCAAGCAGTGCGGACGAGAGGACTCGAACCTCCACACCCTCTCGGGTACCAGGACCTAAACCTGACGCGTCTACCAGTTCCGCCACGTCCGCATCGGGAGTGCCACGACGCGCATCCGCAATAGATTCTATGATCGCACTCATGGCCCTTGGAGAGGCGAGACCCGGTTACGAGCTTTGGCGACCTAACCGGGCAAAAGCCGCATCACAGACTTCACGCTTCGCAGTGATCCTTATGCTGCTGGTCTCGACCTTCCTGACTCTGGTCGTGATTTTCGGCGGCTGGTCGATCCTGGTCGGTGGTTCGACCTTCGGGATCATCGGCATCATCTTCGCCCTCGTCTACGTCCTGCTGGCCGTCATGATTTTCCGCTGGAGCCGTGGCGCGCTGACCCTGGCCATTGCTTTCGCGGTGCTCCTGGCGATCTTCTGTGCGGTCGGTGCCAACTCGTGGTTCGCCCGCGACAAGCCTCTTTTCGACGAAGCTTCGTTGTCAACCGAACTGCTCGGCGTCATCGTCGTGATCCTGATCCCGGTGCAGCTGGTGCTGGCGATCGTTGCCGCGGTCGCTTTCACCCAGGAGTGGCACGTCGAAGAGGAACGCTCGCTCACCGACGGCTCTCCGCCCCCCCGGGACGCGCCGAGTCGTGGCGCCGAGCCGCTCGAGACCCGGCCGGCCCCTTCGGCATAAACTTATCCTTCCTGCGGCGGTGGCGGAACTGGTATACGCGATGGATTCAAAATCCATTGCTCGCAAGGGCATGTGGGTTCGATTCCCACCCGCCGCATGAACCCGACAGGCCTTCGACATGACAGCCGCTGAACCAAACCTTCCCCCCACCGGAGTCGCCGGCAGTGACCTTGAAAGACAGGCCGCCAAACGACTCGCGGATGCGCTGCGGGAACGCGGGCGGGCCGTCTCGGTCGAGTCGGTATCGGTGCGCTTGTCGGAAGGGTCCTGCGTTGCGATCCACGCGCTGATCGCCCTCGGTGGCGGCCTGATCGGCCTGAAGTGGCCGCTGATCGGATCGGCAATCGTGCTGATCGCTGCCTTCTCCTTCTACGCCGAGCGCAGCCTCGGACTCACCCTGATCGGCCGGCTCGTGCCCACCCGCGCTTCCCAGAACGTGATGTCTCCCCCACCCGGCCCGGCCTGGCATCAGGACGTCGAGATCGTGCTCACGGCGGGATACGACCTGCCGGCTTCCTACCCGACCGGTGAATGGCTGTCACGGCGCTTCTCCGGGCGTCTCACCACCGATCGCCTGCTGCTCTGGGCCGGCATCGTGCCGGTTTTCGTCGCGCTCATGTTGCAGGCGGCCGACGTCGATGGCGTCTGGGTCCAGATCATCCAGCTGATCGGATCGATCGTTCTGCTTTCTCTGGTGGCCGCCCAGGTCGATCGCGCCATGGCTGCCGACGCCGAAGCCGACGAAGCCGACCTCAAGGCAACCGACAACCTGCTCGCAGTTCTCGACGAGGCGATCGAGGAGTCCGACGGGGACCCGCCGATCGCCGTCTGCTTCTTCGGCGCCGAGACTGGATCCGCGCAGGGCGCCGCAGCGTTCTTCAGTGGATTCGAAAGCGACCTGCGTGCCGGGGATGCCGCCGTCATCAATTTCGTGAACGGCTCGGCGCCCGGCTCGCGAATCACCCGCAAGGCACGGGTCCTGATCACCGCGAAGGAAGGTGACCTCGCGTCGATGAAGATGAACGACGAGATGGGCAGTGAGAGTCCGATCAAGCCCGAACCGGCGATCCTGCGGAAGACCACCGCAGCGACCATCGCCCGCCGGCGCGGCCTGCGGTCGACCACGGTCGTCGGCAGCGGAGACGACGCGGTCGACGTCGGTCTCGACCTGATCGACAACTCAGCCCCCGCGACCGAGTGAGCTCATCCGGGGAGACCGCCGGACCACTCTGGAGTCCGTCCGCCGAAGCGATCGAGTCGTCGCAGCTCACGGCTTTCACGAACTGGCTCGCCGACCGCCATGACCTCGAGTTCGGCGACTATGCCGCCCTCTGGAAGTGGTCCACCGACGAACCCGACGCCTTCTGGCGGGCGATCTGGGACTACTTCGACGTGATCTCTTCCGGGACCTTCGACTCGGCACTCGGGAGCTTCGAGATGCCCGGCGCCAAGTGGTTCGAAGGAACCGATCTGAACTACGCCGAGCACATCTTCCGCGACCGCTATCCGGAGACGGTTGCGATCCTGGCCGCCGCCGAGACCCGTGAACTCGCGTCTACCACCTGGGGCGAACTGCGTAACCAGGTCGCCGCCGCCGCCGCGGGCCTGAAGGCTCTAGGCGTCGGCCCCGGAGATCGTGTCGCGGCTTACCTGCCGAACACGACGGAAACGATCGTCGCGTTCCTAGCAACGGTCAGCCTGGGTGGAGTCTGGTCGAGCTGCTCCCCCGACTTCGGGGCTGGCGCGGTCACCGACCGTTTCGCCCAGATCGAGCCGAAGGTCCTCCTGGCGGTGGACGGCTACACCTATGGCGGCCGCGGCTTCGACCGGCGCGACGTGGTGACCGAGCTCGCGGACGCGATGCCGGGGCTCGACCACATGGTCGTGCTGCCGTACCTGAAAACCGACCCCGAGATCTCGGAGATCCCGAAGTCGATGTCCTGGGCCGAGCTGGTCTCGACCGACCCGGAGGCCGGACTCGAGTTCACCCGGGTGCCGTTCGATCACCCCCTGTGGGTCCTCTATTCCTCGGGCACCACCGGTCTGCCGAAGGCGATCGTCCAGGGACAGGGCGGCATCCTTCTCGAGCACCTGAAGAAAATGAACCTCCACCTCGACGCCCAGGCCGGCGACCGGATTCTCTGGTTCACGACGACCGGCTGGATGATGTGGAACTTCCTCGTCTCCTGCCTGCTCACCGACGCCGCGATCGTCCTCTATGACGGCAACCCGGGCCATCCCGACATGAACTCGCTCTGGCAGCTCGCGGCCGACGCCGAGGTCACCTGTTTCGGCACCTCCGCCTCATACATCTCGGCCTGCATGAAGGCCGACGTCGAGCCGGGAGACGGACGTGACCTCAGTCGCCTGCGCTCGGTCGGCTCGACCGGCTCGCCACTGGCGCCGGAGGGGTTCGACTGGATCTACGAGCATGTAGGCGAGGACACCTGGCTGTTCTCGACCAGCGGCGGGACCGACCTCTGCACGGCGTTCGTCGGCGGCGTGCCCACGCTGCCCGTCTACCGCGGCGAGCTGCAGGCGCGGGCCCTCGGCGCCGCGGTCGAGTCCTGGGACGAAGACGGCAACCCGCTGACAGGGGAGGTCGGCGAGCTCGTCATCACCAAGCCGATGCCGTCCATGCCCCTCTACCTGTGGGGCGACGACGACGGCTCCCGGCACCACGACAGCTATTTCGACGTCTACCCCGGCGTCTGGCGCCACGGCGACTGGATCGAGATCACCCCCCGCGAGACGGCGATCATCTACGGCCGCTCCGACTCGACCATCAACCGCGGTGGTATTCGCATGGGCACCTCGGAGATCTACCGCGCCGTTCTGGCCGACCCCGCCATCGACGACGCGCTCGTGGTCGACATCCCCCGCGACGGCACCGAAGGCTGGATGCCCCTCTTCGTGGTCCTCGCCGAAGGTGCCGAGCTGACCGACGACCTCAGGAAGACTGTCGCCCGTGAGATCCGCGAACGCTGCTCCCCCCGGCACGTGCCGAACGAAATGATCGAGATCAAGACGATCCCCCGCACCCTCTCCGGCAAGGTCCTGGAGGTCCCGGTGAAGCGCATCCTCACCGGAACCCCGGCCGAGAAGGCCGCAAGCAAAGACTCCCTGGCGGACCCGGCCAGCCTCAATTTCTTCGTCGAATACGCCAGAACCCTGAACGAATCGAAGTCGCGGCCGAAGTGAACCAGATCGGGGCTACCCGGTCGCCCTTCTCTGGTTCACTTCTTCATGGCTGGCCTTCAGCGATGGTGCGCCCAATGAGTTCGGCCGCCTCTTCGGGATCTTCCGTAACCATGCGCCACGTAAAGCGCAACACGGTCCAGCCTTCGGCCCGTAACCGGTTGGCTCGCTGGATGTCATTCTCGAAGGCTTCCCGGCCCCGGTGAAACTCATACCCATCAGCTTCGACGATTACTGATTGCGAGGGCCATCGGAAGTCGGGCCTGTAGTGATGAGTCTTCTGATTGATGTCGGGAGGGGGAATCTGGCCATTCCGGTGCAAGTCGAGCACGATGGCCTCCAAGAGCGACCTCGCCTGGTCGATGTTGGGGATCCGCCTCTCGACCATATGTCTGAACTGGGCGCCGCCCGTCCGGCCTTGAGTCTGACTTGCGACTCTGGCCAGATCGCGTTCATTGAGGAGTTCAAGTCGATCCGCCTCCATGAAGGCCCAGACGAACCTCCGTTCCGAGAGTGTCGCCGCGACGTCTCTCAGTGTTCGGGCCGGTGAAGTCAGAAGCAAGCCTCGCCGGGCGGTGAAATCACCAGCGGGAAGGTTCCTCGACTGGTGTGTCAGCAGGTGTGGCCACCACTGCCCGTCCGTCACCCTGATCAGCGCTCTGTGGTTTCGGCTTTCGCGGGACCGGATTATTTCGATCGGATTGCGATGGTCAAGAAATCCCCATTCCGCAGCTGCGCTTCTGGCGCCGAGCACCGCGCCGGAGCCGGCTGCGAGAAGGGCGGCCTGCAACGCGGCGTCCTTAGTCAGCTGTGGGCGCCCCACCAGATACACACCGGGAAAGACAGGAAAGAGGGTGGAATCGTCAATGCAGCTGGTAATGGTTCGGCGCGGCACGCCGTGCGCCAAAAGCTGTCTGCGAGAAACGACCCCATGCTGACGTCCGGCCAGTGCGAGGGAGATTCGGTGAATGGAGCTTGTACGGCTCACTCCTCAAGCGTGCCCGGCGCCCCCTCACAAATAATGCGCGAAGTGCAAATCATAAATCCAGGAAGTGAACCAGATCAGGGCGACCGGATCGCCCTGATCTGGTTCACTTCGCTCGATCGCCTCCGGGCCGGGGGATCCAGTCGGCTAGGGTCTCCTTGCCTCCGGCCACCAGTGCTGCCAGGGCCAGGGCTGCCCAGAATCCGACCACCAGGATTGCTCCGATCACATCGCTGATGAAGTGCCAGCCGGCGATGATCACGCCAAGACCTACCGCCGCCGCATAGGTGAGGCCGATCAGGGCGGTCCAGCCGCGC
>JBBSJQ010000003.1:0-306308 GCA_038257095.1 Solirubrobacterales bacterium | reverse complement strand
CCGATGCGGAGGCCGAAGCTTCCTTTCCTCAATCCCCTTGGAGGGAAAGAGCACATTTGGTATTAGCTCCGGTTTCCCGGAGTTGTCCCAATCATCGGGGCAGGTTACCCACGTGTTACTCACCCGTTCGCGGCTCTGCCACCGGGCAAGCCCGGTTTCGTCGCTCCACTTGCATGTGTTAAGCACGCCGCCAGCGTTCGTCCTGAGCCAGGATCAAACTCTCCGTGAAGAACTTCACTAAAGAGTCTGCCATGACATTCCAACTGAAGCCGTCATACACAAATACGGCTTCGTCTTGACAGGGTACTACTGGCACTTCAACTTCTCTATTTGATGCCCACCGGCCATCCCGAGGGATTCCGGCGGGTCGAATCTGGACGCACACCTCATCTCGATTGCTCGAGCGAAGGTGCGCATGCTGTTGAGTTGTCAAAGACCGCTGCGCCTCTCGCAAGGAGGGGGACTCCCTCTTGCAGACGCTCGCCCCGAGAAACTGCCCCGGGGCGACGGGCCGAGAAGCATAGCACGCTTGCGGCGTCCGAGGGAAGACTTCCCTCCGTTGCCTGCGTGCCGTCTTCACGGCGGAGCGGAAAGGTAGCACGGGGATTTCCGGCGTGCGTTCCGGGTAGCGCTCCCCAGTTGGACCGCAGGGCCGAAAAGGCTCTACATCCGGGCTATTCTTGGATTTCGAGGCGCGTAAACGCTCTCTTGCCCACCTGCAGGACCCGTCCGGCCACGTCGGTGACCGGGAGATCGAGGGCATCGGCGGCGACCGTCCGTCCGTCCAGTTTCACGCCCCCGCCGGTGAGCAGTCGCCGTGCGTCTGCTCGTGATCGACCGAACGCCTCGGCGATCACCGCCGGCAGATGCACGTTGCCGTCCACGGGCGTGAAGATGTGGACGGGGACGTCGTCGGGCACGACCTTCGCGACGAACACCTGGTCGAAGCGCTCCTGGGCCGCACGGGCCGCCTCGGGCGAGTGGAACCGCTCCACGATCGCGCGTGCGAGGGCGCGCTTGGCGTCACGCGGGCCGGTCTCCGGCGGGGGGTCCTCGATCGCCAGCAGGCGGCGCCACTCAGCCATCGCCGCGTCGGGGAGCGAGAGGGTCCGTCCGAAGATCTCGCCGGGGTCCTCCGTGACGCCGATGTGGTTTCCGAGCGACTTGGACATCTTCTCGGCGCCGTCGATCCCCGGCAGCAGGGGCAGCGTCAGCACGCTCTGCTCGGGTTGGCCGAACGCCCGCTGCAGATCGCGGCCGAGGAGCAGGTTGAAGGTCTGGTCGGTGCCGCCGAGCTCCACGTCGGACCTGATCGCCACCGAGTCGTAGCCCTGCATCAGCGGGTAGAGCAGTTCGAGCACGGAGATCGGCTGCTGCGCCGAGAACCGCTTGGCGAAGTCGTCGCGCTCGAGCAGCTGCGCCACCGTCGTGGTGCGGGCCACGCGGAAGAGCTCCTCCATCTTCATGTCGAGCCACTCGCCGTTGAACCGGACCTCCAGCAGCTCCGGGTCATCCCGGAGCACCTTGAAGGCCTGCTCCTGGTAGGTCCGGGCGTTCGCGTCGATCTGCTCCCCCGTCAGGACGGGACGCGTCGTCGACCTGCCGCTCGGGTCCCCTACGCGCGCGGTGTAGTCGCCGACGATGAGCACCACGCGGTGTCCGAGGTCCTGAAACTCCCGCAGCTTCTGCAGCACGACCGTGTGTCCGAGGTGCAGATCGGGAGCCGTCGGGTCCAGTCCGAGCTTCACCCGGAGCTGTCGTCCCTCCTTCTCGGCCTCGCGCAGCCGCGCGAGCAGACCACCCTCCGGCAGCGCCGCGACGGTGTTGCGGGTGAGGAACGCAGCGGCGGACACGGGGTCGGACATGGGGGGCGATGGTAGACTCATCCTCGCCGTCGGAGCCGGTTGCCGCCCACGTTCCGACGCCTCTGCGCCACCGACGCGCGACCGACTGCGGTCGCGCCCGGCCGGCAGGCACCAAGCGATGACCGACTTCGAGGGCACGAACATCACCCCCCTCCCCGTGGACCCTCCGGGCCCGCGGCATCGTCGACCGCGGGTGAAGTGGCTGCGTCTGCTGCTGCTGCTCGTGCCGCTGGGGTTGCTCGCCGTGGTCTCCACGGTCTTCGGGATGATGATGGCCGTCGCCTCCGACCTCCCGGACCTCGAGAACCGGCCCGAGTACCGCGAGCGCGGTGGCGCCCGCAACTCGGTGATGGTCGACGTGCGCGGAGAGGAGCTCGGCCTGCTCGCCAGCAACTCCAACCGGATCATCCTGGCCGACAGCGGTGACATCTCCGGCTACATGAAGTCGGCGATCATCGCCGTCGAGGACGAGCGCTTCTTCGAGAACAGCGGCGTCGACCTCCGAGGCATCGGCCGCGCCTTCGTCAACGACGTGATCAAGGGTGGCGCGCGCCAGGGCGGCTCGACGATCACCCAGCAGTTCGTGAAGAACGCCCTGGACGCGCAGGACCAGCGCACGGTCTTCCAGAAGCTGCGCGAGTCCGCGCTCGCCTACCACCTGACGCGCAAGTGGTCCAAGGACAAGATCCTGCGGGAGTACCTGAACTCCATCTACTTCGGCAACGGCGCCTACGGCGTCGAAGCGGCGGCCCGGACGTACTTCGGCAGCGACCCCGCCCACCAGGGCTGCGGGACCGCGGAGCGCCCTTGTGCCAAGGAGCTCGCGCCCCACGAGGCCGCCCTCCTCGCCGGCATCGTCGCCTCGCCGTCGGGCTACGACCCGACGGTGAACCCGAAGGACGCCGAGATCCGCCGCAACATCGTGCTCGACAAGCTCCTCGAGCAGGGCCGCATCAGCGCCGCGCAGCACCGCGATGCGCTGAAGCAGCCGCTGTACGGCGGGGAGGTCGCGCCGCCGAAGGTCGAGTCCAAGGCGCCGTACTTCACCTCCTGGGTCCGTCAGCAACTCGTCGACAAGTTCGGAGCGCGACGGGCCTTCGAGGGCGGCCTCAAGATCCGCACCACGCTCGACCTCGAGCTGCAGGAGCAGGCGCAGCGCTCGGTCGACACCTACCTCCCCAACCCCGGCGGGCCGACCGCCGCGCTCGTCGCGATCGACAACGACACCGGCGAGGTCCGCGCCATGGTCGGGGGCCGCGACTACGACACCGAGCCGTTCAACCTCGCCACACAGGGCCAGCGGCAGCCGGGCTCGTCGTTCAAGCCGTTCATCCTCGCCGAGGCGTTGCGCCAGGGGATCGGTCCGGGCTCGCTGTGGCCCTCGCGCAAGCGCGAGTTCACGGTGCCGAACTCCGCCGGCAAGGAGAAGTTCGTCGTCAACAACTTCGACGACAACTACTCCGGCGTCTCGACGCTCTCGCGCGCCCTGACGTTCTCCGACAACGCCGTCTATGCGGCGGTGGGCATCAAGGTCGGGACGAAGAAGGTCTCCCGGCTGGCCCGCCGGATGGGGATCCGGACCCCCGTGTCCGACAACTACGCGATGACGCTCGGCGGACTGAAGCAGGGCGTCACGCCCCTGGACCTCGCCCACGCGTACGAGACGTTCGCGGAAGGCGGCCTGCGGGTCTACGGCACGCTGGGGACCTCCGACCAGGGGCCGGTCGCCATCCGCTCGGTGGAGAACGCGGACACCGAGAAGTGCGTGACGCTCGCCGGCACGGACACGTGCGTGAAGAAGAACCGGCGCAAGACCCGCCGCGTGCTCTCGAAGAACGTGGCGGAGACCGCGAGCTCGATCATGTCGACGGTCGTCACCCAGGGTTCCGGCAAGCGTGCCGCGCTCGGCACCTTCGCCGCCGGCAAGACTGGCACGACCGAGAACTTCGGCGACGCCTGGTTCGTCGGGTTCACCGACCGGATGACCGTCGCCGTGTGGGTCGGCTATCCCGAGGGCTTCAAGCCGATGGAGACCGAGTTCGCCGGCGAGCCGGTAGCGGGCGGCACCTATCCGGCCCAGATCTGGCGCGAGTTCATGATCAGCGCCAACAAGATCCTCGACACGCGCGTGGACGCCGAGCGCAAGGCCAAGGGCCTCCCGCCGCGGACCGCGACGACGACCGTGCCGCCCGTCGCGACGCCGGGCACGTCCGCACCGACCACCGGCGAGGCCGGCCCCACCGGGGGCACCGAGGACGTCCCGCCCGCCGATCAGGGCGGGACCGGGAACGCCGGGGGCGCGAACGAGGCCGTACCGGCCGAGCCGCCCGCTCCGGCACCGGTCTCCACGCCCCCGCCGGCTGCGGCACCGCCGCCGGCCGCCACGCCGGTCCCGGTGCCCGACGGCGGCAACGGCGGCGCCGCGCCGCCGGCCCCGTAGGCCTCAGGCCTCCAGCAACCCGGGCGGGTACGGGCGCGAGACGTGGCGGCTGCCCGCGCGGCAAAAGCGCCACGGCAGCTCGACGGCCTTGGTGATGCCGATCCGCGGGCCCGCGACCAGCGTCGGGGCGGGCACGCCGATCGGCCGCGGCAGGATCCGGACGGGCCCGTCGACGAGCGACGTGGCGTTCTCGACCAGCTCGATCCCGAGCGCCTGCGTGAGCTTGCCCGGGCCGTTGCAGAGGTCGCGCTCCTTCACGGCCCCGCGCCGGGCCCGCATGAGCTCGATCCCGGCCGAGGGCTCGATCGCGCGGACGAGCACCGCGGCCCCGACGTCGAGCCCCTCGCAGACCGCGTTGATCAGGGCGTGGATGCCGTAGGAGCGGTAGACGTAGGCCGTGCCGGGCGGCCCGAAGAGCGTCGAGGTGCGCGCTGTGAGCCCGACGTAGGCATGGCAGGCCGCCTCGGTGTGGTGGTAGGCCTCGGTCTCGACGATCAGGCCCGCGGCGTCGCCGTGGACCAGCTCGCAGCCCACGAGGTCCCGGGCCACCTCCAGGACGGGCCGGTCGTAGAAGGCCGCGGGCAGCGGTGCGTTCAAGCGAGCAGCGACCGGGCGAGGTCGAGCTGCTCGCGCACGCGTGCCAGGGACGTGCCGCCTTCGGAGACCTTGGACTCCAGCCAGGAGGACTGCTCGAAGACCGGGGCGACTTCCTCCCCGAGCTCGGGCACGGCGACCTCGGCGAGCGTCACGCCCTGCTCGACGGACTCGCGCACCAGTCGCGCGACGACGCCGTGGCCCTCACGGAACGGCGTGCCGCGCTTGACGAGCCAGTCCGCGAGGTCGACCGCGGCGATCATCTGGTCGGACGCCGCCGCGGACATCGCGTCGCGGTGGAACTCGGCGGTCTCGAGCATCCCCTGGGCGGCCGCGATGCAGATCTCGACCGTGTCGACCGCGTCGAACAGGTGCTCCTTGTCCTCCTGCAGGTCCTTGTTGTAGGTCAGCGGGAGGCCGTGGATGACGCCGTGCAGCGCGGCCTGGTGCGCCCAGACGCGCGGGGCCTTGCCGCGCAGCAGCTCGGCCGCGTCCGGGTTCTTCTTCTGCGGCATGATCGACGAGCCCGACGACCAGGCGTCCGACAGCGTCATGAAGCCGAACTCGGTGCTCGCCCAGAGGACGACCTCCTGGCCGAGGCGGCTGAGGTGCGTCGCGCAGACCGAGAGCGCGTGCAGGAGGTCCAGCGCGAAGTCGCGGTTGGAGACGGCGTCGACCGAGTTGGCGGTCACCCCGCCGAAGCCCAGCTCGGCGGCGACCATCCGGCGGTCGGTGTCGAAGTTGACCCCCGCCAGGGCGCCGGCGCCCAGCGGCAGCTCGTCGGTGGCCTCGAGCACGGCGCCGAACCGCTTGATGTCGCGCGTGGCCATCCAGAAGTACGCCATCAGGTGGTGGGAGAGGTAGACCGGCTGGGCGCGCTGCAGGTGCGTGTAGCCGGGCAGCGGCCAGTCGAGGTGCTGTTCGGCGACCCGCAGGACGACGCGGCGGAACGCCTCGAGCTGTCCGATCAGCCGCTCCGCGGCGGCGCGGGTGAACATCGCGAGGTCGGTGATGACCTGGTCGTTGCGCGAGCGGCCGGTGTGGAGCTTGCCGCCGGGGCCGCCGACGATCTCGGTGAGGCGCCGCTCAACCGCCATGTGGATGTCCTCGTCGTCCTCCCGGAACGGGAAGGTGCCGTCGCGCAGCTCCGTCTCGACGGCGTCCAGGCCGCCGAGGATGGCGGTGAGGTCCTCGTCGCCGATGATCCCTCGGGCCGCGAGCATCCGGGCGTGCGCACGCGACTGCGCCACGTCGTAGGGCCACAGCCGCCGGTCGAAGCTCAGCGACGTGTTCATCGCCTGGAAGGCGGGATCCTGGGGCAGCGAGAAGCGCGACATGGACGCCGCAGACTAGATCAACGGTCGGGACTAGCCCCGCGCGAAGCCGTCGGCGATCTGGGAGACCTGCGTGGCGAGCAGGAAGCCCAGGAGGTACAGCGTGGTCCCCCACCCCACCCAGTGGCCGACGCCGGCCGAGTGGAAGCGGCGGTTGCGGTCGCGCAGCTCGTGGACGGCGACCGGGATGAAGCAGAGCAGGCCGAGGGTCATGAGCGCCCACGGCGTCCAGCCGCTGACGAGGTACGTCCAGTCGAGCGTGAACTCGCCGGCGATGTCCCGCACGAGGTCGTGCCACAGGAGCACTGGCAGCACGGCGGCGAGCACGAACCCGACGGCACCCGTGCGCCGCGAATTCCTGCGAGCCAGCTCGTCACGTCCCAGAGGACGCCCCCGCGCCATGCGGGGATTATGACGAGTGCAGCACCGCGCTCAACTCCTGAGCCACACGTGACACCTGGCCGTTCGTCATCTCGGGGAAGAACGGCAGCGCGACCGACCGCGCGGCGACGTCCTCGCAGACCGGGAACTCCCCCTCGCGGTGCCCGTGCACCTCGCGGTAGTAGCTCATGAGGTGGATCGCGGGAAGGTACGGCTTGCTCTGGATGCCGCGCTCGCGCAGGTCGCGGATGACCTGGTCGCGGTCGCGCCCCCGCGGGACCTGCACGACGAAGACGAACCAGCCGCGGCGCTCCCCGTTCTGGTCCTCGCACGGCAGGCCGAGGCCGTGCTCCGTGGCCAGCGAGCCGAGGGCCTCGCGGTAGGAGGCGGCGACGCGCGACCGGTCCGCGAGCATGCCGTCGAGGCGCTCAAGCTGCGCCAGGCCGACCGCGGCCTGCAGGTCGCTGAGCCGGTAGTTGAAGCCGAGCCGGTCGTGGTCCAGCCAGCCCATGTCGGGGGCGCGCCCCTGGTTGCGCTCGCTGTCGATCCGCGCCTTCACCCCGGCGTCTCCCGTGGTGATCAGGCCACCTTCGCCAGTGGTCAGCTGCTTGTTGGCGTAGAAGCCGAAGACCGCCGGATGGCCGCGCCCGCCGACCGGGACCCCCTCGCGATCGTGCGCGCCGAGCGCCTCGCAGGCGTCCTCCACGATCGGCAGGCCGAGCTTCTCGAACGCGGGCAGATCGGCCGGGTAGCCGAAGATGTGGACCGGCAGGACGGCTGTCGTGCGGTCGGTCACCGCCGCGGCGGCCGCCGCCGGGTCGAGGTCGAGCGTCACCGGGTCGATGTCGGCGAACACCGGCTTCGCACGCTCGAAGACGATCGCGTTGGCGCTCGCGACGAAGCTGAACGGGGAGGTGACGACCTCGTCCCCGTCGGTCACGCCGACGGCACGTAGCGCGAGGTGCAGCCCGGCCGTGCCGCTGGACACCGCGCTGCCGTGCGCGGCGCCGACCTTCGCCGCGAACGCCCGCTCGAACTCCGGGCCGGTTGGGCCGAGAGACAGCTGGCCGGAGCGGAGGACCTTCAGGACCGCCTCCTCCTCCTCGCGCCCGATGACCGGCCGGGCGAGCGGGATCTCCTCGCTCACGCCGGTCGTCCCGTCGCGGCGGGGGCCTCGCCCGTCGCGGCCTCGCCGCGCGGGGCCTCGGCGAACTCGAAGGACTCCACGAGCGCCTGCCAGGAGGCGGCGATGACGTTCTGCGCGACGCCGATCGTGCCCCAGGTGCGCTGGCCGTCGGTGCTCTGCACGAGGACGCGCGTGGTGGCGCCGGTCCCGTGGTGCTGGTCGAGCAGCCGGACCTTGTAGTCGGTCAGCTCGATGTCCCGCAGGTGCGGATGGAACTCGGCGATGACGTCGCGCAGCGCGGCGTCCAGCGCGTTGACCGGGCCGTTGCCCTCGGCCGAGCGCACATGACGCTCCCCGCCGATCCAGATCTTGATCGTGGCCTCGCACTCCACGTGGCCCTGGGCGTTCTGGTCGACGATCGTGCGCCAGGACTCCAGGACGAAGAGGGGCTCGTGCCCGCCGAGCTCCTTGCGCAGCAGCAGCTCGAAGGAGCCGTCGGCCGCCTCGAACTGGTACCCCTCGGCCTCGAGCTCCTTGACGCGGTCGATGACCTTCTGCGCCGTCGCGTCGTCGACGTCCAGACCGGCCGCAGCGGCCTTCTCGCTGACGGTGTGGCGGCCGGCGAGCTCGGAGACGATGAGCTGGCGCTCGTTGCCGACGAGCTCGGGCTCCATGTGCTCGAAGGTCGACGCGTCGGCGCGGACGCCGGCGACGTGCAGGCCGCCCTTGTGCGCGAACGCGTTGCGGCCCACGAACGGCTGGTTGGGGTCGGGCGCGAGGTTCAGCAACTCGTCGACGTAGTGCGCGGTCTCGGTCAGCCGCTCGATCCGGTCCCCCGCGAGGACCTGGTAGCCGAGCTTGAACTGGAGGTTGCCGATGATCGAGACGAGGTTCGCGTTGCCGGTCCGCTCGCCGATGCCGTTCATCGTGCCCTGCACCTGGGTGGCGCCGTTCAGCACCGCGGCCACGGTGTTGGCGACGCCGCACTCCAGGTCGTTGTGGCAATGGATCCCGACCGGCACGTCCGGGCCCAGCGCCGCGACGACCTCGCCGACCGCGGTACCGACCTGGTGGGGCAGCGACGATCCGTTGGTGTCGCAGAGCACGACGCGCTCGGCGCCCCCGCGGGCCGCAGCCCGCAGGCACTCCAGCGCGTACGCCTGGTTGGCCCGCCAGCCGTCGAAGAAGTGCTCGGCGTCGTAGATCACGCGCTTGCCACGGGCGACGAGGAACGCGACGGACTCCTCGATCATCGCGAGGTTCTCCTCCCGGTCGACCTTCACGACCTTCTCCAGGTGCAGGTCCCAGGTCTTGCCCACGATGGTGCAGACGGGGGCGAAGCACTCGGCGAGGATCCGCAGGTTCTCGTCGTCGTCGGCGGCGACGCCGCGGCGACGGGTCATGCCGAACGCGACGATCTGCGCGTGCGGGAAGGTCTCGTGCGCCAGGAGGCCGAAGAGCTCGAGCTCCTTCGGGTTGGACGCCGGGAAGCCGGCCTCGATGAGGTCGATTCCGAGGGCGTCGAGCCTGTGCGCGACGCGGACCTTCTCCTGCGCGGTGAGCGACATCCCCTCCCCCTGCATGCCGTCGCGGAGGGTGGCGTCGTAGAGCTGCACGGTGTGGTTCATCGGTACTCCTGAAGAACTGTAGGCGGGTGGTCGGCGGGGGGCGGCGGCGGCCGTCGTCCCGCGCGATCACCCGCGCAGGATCAGACCGCGCCGATAATTCGCCGAGCGACGCGCGAACGCTGCATGTCTACGCCTCGACCGTCGCGGTCGTCGGCACCGGGTCCAGCCAGTCGCGGTACTTCGCGGTGCGGCCGTAGAGCGCGTCCTCGAACGCCGCCTGGACGGCCTTCGTGATCGGACCCGGTCGGCCGTTGCCGATCGCGTGGTCGTCGACCTCGCGGATCGGGGTCAGCTCGGCGGCGGTGCCGGTCACGTAGATCTCGTCGGCGAGGTAGAGCTCGGCGCGGGTGATGTTGCGCTCGACCAGGTCGTACCCGAGGTCGCGGGCGATCGTGATGGCCGATTTGCGGTTGATGCCGTCGAGGATCGACGCGGTCAGCGGCGGGGTGCTGATGACGCCCTCGCGCACGACGAAGATGTTCTCCCCGGTGCCCTCACAGACGTTGCCGTGCTCGTCCAGGAGGATCCCCTCCTCGTAGCCGGCCTTGTGCGACTCGATCTTCGCGAGGACCGAGTTGAGGTACTGCCCGGTGGCCTTGGCCTGCGGGATCAGTGACTCGGGGCTGATGCGCCGCCACGAGGAGACCTTCGCGCGGACGCCGTTGGCCTTGCCCTCCTCGCCGAGGTAGGAGCCCCACTCCCAGACGGCGATCGCCACGTCGACGGGCGCCTCCAGCGGGAAGAGGCCCATCGTGCCGTAGCCGCGGTAGACCAGCGGGCGGATGTAGCAGGAGCGCATCCCGTTGCGGGCGATGAGCTCGAGCGTCGCCTGCCGGATCTGTTCCTTCTCGTACGGGATGTCCATGTAGTACAGCCCGGCGCTGCGGTACAGACGGTCGACGTGCTCCTGATGGCGGAAGACCGCCGGCCCGATCTCCGTGTCGTAGCAGCGCACGCCCTCGAACACGCCCGTGCCGTAGTGCAGCCCGTGCGTCAGGACGTGCACCTTCGCGTCCTCCCACTTGACGAACTCGCCGTTCATCCAGATGAGGTCCGCCTGCTGCACGTTCGTCGTCCTTGGTCGCTCGGGGTCTGGGGCTCTAGAGGTACTTGCGGACGGCGGCGAACGCCTCGTCGGTCCCGGCGGAGCCGCCGAGATCGGGGGTCCGCAGGCCGGCGTCGAGCGCCTGGTCCACCGCCGACTCTAGCGCGGCGGCCTCGGTCTCCATAGCCAGGCCGTGGCGCAGCAGCATGGCGGTCGAGAGGAACATCGCGAGCGGGTTCGCGACCCCCTGGCCGGCGATGTCGGGCGCGGAGCCGTGGACCGGCTCGAACAGCCCGGGCCCGTCCGGGTTCCCGATGGAGGCGGACGGCAGCATGCCGAGCGAGCCGGAGAGCATCGCGGCGGCGTCGGACAGGATGTCTCCGAAGAGGTTCTCGGTGACGATGACGTCGAACTGCGTGGGGTTCGCGATCAGCTGCATCGCACACGAGTCCACGAGCTGGTCCTCGAGCTGAACGTCGGAGAAGTCCTTCGCGTGGACCTCGTGGACGACCTGGCGCCACTGGCGCGAGGTCTCCATGACGTTCGCCTTGTCGACGGAATGCACGAGGTTGCGGCGTCCCCGCGCGGCGTCGAAGGCGACCCGCGCGATGCGGTCCACCTCGTCGACGGTGTAGTGGCAGAGGTCCGACGCGTCGGTGGCCGTGCGCGTCTTCTCGCCGAAGTAGATGCCGCCGGTCAGCTCGCGCACGACGAGCAGGTCGGTGCCGTCGAGCACCTCGCGCTTGAGCGCGGAGCTGTCGTAGAGCGCGGGCAGCGGGCGGACCGGCCGCAGGTTGGCAAAGAGCCCGAGCTCCTTGCGGATGCCGAGCAGGCCCTGCTCAGGTCGCGGGGCGTCCGGGTCCGTGGTGTCCCACTTCGGCCCGCCGACCGCCGCGAGGAGCACGGCGTCGGAGGACTTCGCGGCGGCGAGCACCTCGTCGGTGAGCGCGGTCCCGTGCGCGTCGATCGAGGCACCGCCGAAGAGGTGCTCCTCGATCTCGACGCCAGGGATGAAGTGCTGCAGCAGCTCGACGGCGGGCGCGCAGATCTCCGGCCCGATGCCGTCGCCGGGCAGCGTGACGATCTTGGTCATGCTCGTGATCCTCAGACGGTGGTGGTGTCGGGGCCGACGCGCTCGCGCGCGGCCTCGTAGGCGGCGATGCGGTCCTCGGCTGCGAGGGTGATCGAGATGTCGTCCAGCCCACCGAGCAGGCGCCGCTTGATCTCCTGGTCGATCTCGAACGGGAACTCGTCGACGGTCTGCGCCTCGAGGTTCACCGTCGCCTTCCCGCGCGCGACGATCTCCTGACACTGCTCGGGCGTGAGCTCGATCGGCAGGACGCCGTTCTTGGTGCAGTTGTTCTTGAAGATGTCCGCGAAGTTCGGGGAGATCAGGGCCAGGAAGCCGTAGTCCTTCAGCGCCCATGGGGCGTGCTCACGGCTGGAGCCGCAGCCGAAGTTCGCGCCCGCGACGAGGATCGGGTTGGACGGCAGGTCGTACCCGTTGGCGCGCCACTCGTGGAAGCAGTACTCCCCGAAGCCGGTTCGCTCGACGCGCTTCATGTAGCGCGCCGGGATGATCTGATCCGTGTCGACGTCCTCGCGGTCGATGTAGGTGACCGCGCCCTGCACGATGTTGATCGGGTCCATGACTAGGCCTCCACGGTCTCAGGCGACCAGGTCCGGATGTCGACGAAGTGCCCCTCGATCGCCGCGGCGGCGGCCATCTGCGGGGAGACGAGGTGGCTGCGGGCGCCGCGGCCCTGCCGTCCCTCGAAGTTCCGGTTGGACGTCGAGGCGACGCGCTCGCCCGGTGCCGCGACGTCGGGGTTCATGCCCAGGCACATCGAGCACCCCGCGACGCGCCAGTCGAAGCCGGCCTCGATGAAGACCTTGTCCAGACCCTCCTCCTCGGCCTGCTTCTTCACCTGCTGGGAGCCGGGCACGACCATCGCGATGACGCCGTCGGCCACCCGGCGGCCACGGATCATGGACGCGGCGGCACGGAGGTCCCCGATGCGGCTGTTGGTGCACGACCCGATGAAGACACGGTCGAGCTTGATCTCGGTCATCGGCGTGCCGGCCGTAAGCGCCATGTACTCCAGGGCGCGCTCGTCGCCGGAGTCCTGCGGGACCGGGACGGTGTCGGTGACCTGGACGACCATCTCCGGCGTGGTGCCCCAGGTGACCTGCGGACTGATCGCCGACGCGTCGACGGTCACGACGGAGTCGAAGCTCGCGCCCTCGTCGGTCCCCAGGTCATCCCAGGACGGGTCGATCTCCACCCCGCGCTCGCGCAGGTAGGCGAAGGTCGTCTCGTCGGGCGCGATCATGCCCGCGCGGCCGCCGCCCTCGATCGTCATGTTGCAGACGGTCATGCGGCCCTCCATGGAGAGCGCCTCGATGGCCGGGCCGGCGAACTCGACGACGTGGCCGGTCGCGCCGTTGACGCCCATCTGGCCGATGGTCGAGAGGATGAGGTCCTTGGCGGTGACGCCGGGACCGAGCTCGCCCTCGTAGCGGATGAGCATTGACTTCGGCTTCTTCTGGCCGAGCGTCTGGGTGGCGAGGACGTGCTCGACCTCGGAGGTGCCGATGCCGAAGGCCAGCGCGCCGAACGCGCCGTGGGTCGCCGTATGGGAGTCGCCGCAGACGATCGTCATGCCGGGCTGGGTGACCCCGAGCTCCGGCCCGATCACGTGGACGATGCCCTGCTTGTCGGAGCCCAGGGAGTAGATCGGCACGTCGAATTCGGCGCAGTTGCTCTCGAGCTTCTCGACCTGCTTGCGGCTCAGCTCGTCCTTGATCCGGGCCGCGACGGGGGTGCCGTCGGTCGGCGTGTTGTGGTCGGCCGTGGCGAGCGTACGGTCCGGGCGGCGGACGGGCCGGCCGGCGAGGCGGAGCCCGTCGAACGCCTGCGGGCTGGTGACCTCGTGGACGAGGTGGAGGTCGATGTAGATCAGACCCTCCGCGACCTCGTGCAGGTCCCAGATCTTGTCGAACAACGTGGTGGGCATCGCGCTCTCTCCTTGCTAACTACGTCGCAGACCCGCCGACAGGACCGCCAGCAGGGTGGCGTCGTCGGGTCCGGGGTTCTCGAAGTGGTGGGGCAGGTCGGCGTCGAACGTGACGCAGTCGCCGCTGTGAAGCTCGTGGCGCTCGGTGTCGACGACCAGGACGACGGTGCCGCGCTCGACCAGCGCGGTCTCGCGGCTGCCGGGCTCGTGCATCGGCGGATCACCGGCGCGGCCGGTGCGCGAGCCGGGCTTGAGCTCGTGCCGCGACAGCTCGGCGCGCTGGCCGGGCAGGGGCGCGGTGAGGACCTCAAAGGAGTGACCGCCCTTCGCGCGTCCGCCGCGCCGGCCCTCCCCCGCCTTGACGACGGTGACGCTGCCGGACTCGTCCAAGCGCAGCAGCTGGGACAGCCGGAGGTCCAGTCCGGCGGCGATCTTGGCGGCGACCTGGAGGGTGGGGCTGGTCTCCCCGCGCTCGACCTGGCTGAGCATCGGCGCGCTGACGCCCGAGCGCTCCGCGAGGTCCCGCAGGGAGAACGACATCGCCTCGCGCAGGGCGCGGACGCGGGGGCCGACGTGGGCCTGGCGCTCGAGCTCTTCGGGGACGGTCGTCACGGTCGCGCGTACGTTATCACGTACAGGCGTATCGCGTGCGGCTCAACGGCCCCGGACGAGCGGATCGCGCAGGTACAGGACGAGCGACCGCAGGACGTCTTTGTCCTCCGAGGGCGGCAGGTGCCCCATCGCCTCCTCGAACTCGGCGAGCGCGCCCCCGGCCATCGCGTCCCCGAAGGCGCAGGCGTAGTCGATCGAGCCGTACTCGTCCATCAGCGCTGTCACGCGGTCGATCCGCTCCTGCGCGGGGACCGGCCCGGCGTCACCCGCAGGTCCGACGAGTGCCGACAGCTCCTCGCGTTCCGCGTCGCCGGCGTGCTGGAGCAGGTGGACGAGGAGCAGCGTCGGCTTGCCCTCGAGGATGTCGCTGCCGACGTCCTTGCCGTGCCGCCCGTCGCGGTCGCTGACGTTCTCCACGTCGTCGCGGATCTGCAGCACGGCGCCGAGGAAGAAGCCGAAGTCCGCGAGCGCGTCGAGGTCGGCCTTCCCGCGCGAGCCGATGAGCGCGCCGACGCGGCACGGGTGGATCGCCGAGTACCAGCAGGTCTTGCCGAGCACGAGCTGCAGGTAGGTGTCGACGTCCGCCTCACGCCAGTCGCGGTCGCGCCAGCCGAGCTCGGCGGCCTGGCCCTCCATCGTGCGCCGGGTCAGGTGGTCGAACTCCGAGAGGACCTCGAGCGCCCGCCGGGAGCCGAGGTGCTCCACGTTGTCCAGCAGCGGGCGCAGCGCCATCCAGGCCAGCGCGCTTCCGGCGTTCATCGCCAGCGGGACGCCGTGCCGGACGTGCAGGGCGGGCGCGCCGCGACGCTGCTGCGCGCCGTCGGCGATGTCGTCGTGCACGAGGAACGCGTTGTGGAGCATCTCGATCGCGGCGGCTGCGGGGAGCGCGTCCTCCGTGGTCCCGCCGAAGGCCCGGCAGGTCGCCAGGCACAGCGCCGGGCGGATGCCCTTGCCCGGCCGCGACGGGTAGTCGGCGACGAGGTCGTAGAGCTCGGTCCGGGGTCCGTCGGCCGGCAGGTAGGCCAGGAGCGCGTCGCGCGCGGCGGCGCCGTCGCGCTCGAGGGCCGCCTCGACGACCGCCGGAGCGACGGTGCCGGTGAGCGACGGGCTCACGGCGCGGCGGCCACCGTGATGCTCACCACGACGTACGCCCCGCCCGGGTCGGCCTGCACCAGACCGCGGTATGTGCCGGGCTCGACATCCGCGGCGATCGGCACGTGCAGTGTGACGATCGCGCTGGTGCCCGGCGGTACGAACGGCACCGCCTCCGGCTCGAACGTCACGAGCTCCCCGGGCAGCTCGCCGCGTGGGCCGACGAGTGCGGTGCTCTTGAACTCCATGTCCCGCAGCACGATCGAGCCCGTGTTCCAGACGGTGAACTCGGTGGCGATCACCTCGCCGGCGAGCGTGTGGAGGGTGACCTGCTCCGGCCCGTCGTGCGTTCCCTCACGGTCGCGACCGTCGTCGTCGTGCCCGGAGATCGCGTCGGCGACGTCGTGGGCGACCTCGCCGGCGAGCTCGAGCAGCTCGGCGAGGACGTCGGCGAGGTCGCCGAGCACATCACCGGCCGCCGAGCCCGCGCGGCCGGGACGGCGCGGGGCTGCGACGGGCCGGCGGGCCTTCGCGGCGTCGGGGGAGCCCGAGACGGGCCGGTCGGCCGGCGCGCGACCGGCGCCGCGACCGGGCGCGCGGTTCGGGGCGCGCCCGGGGGCCCGCGTGACCGCCCGTGCGGTGACCTCCGGACCCCGTCCGGCGCGCACGCGCAGCATCTCCCGCAGGCCCTCGCCGACGGACTCCAGCGCCCGGTACCCGTGGACGCCCGCGTCGGCCATGCCGGTCACGATCGGGTCCAGCCGGGTCGGCTCGCGCTCAGGGGGCATGTCGGTTCTCCTGGTTCACGGGGTTGGGTACCCGATGATGGACACGGCGTTCGCGGGGTCCCCGAACGCCTCGTGGACGGCATTGGCGGCCAGCAGGCCGGAGATCGCGGCGGCCTCGACGCAGCCGGCGTTGATGTGGCAGGCGGTCCAGTCACCGGCCGCGAAGAGGTTCGGCACGCCGGTGTCGCCGGGCGCGATCCGGTGGGCGGCCGAGCCAGGCACCGAGAGCGTGTAGCGCTCGGAGGGCTCGACGTTGGCCCGCAGGTACTGCGCGCCCAGTCGCGCCTCCCCCGCCAGACCCTTGGGTGCGATGAGCCTGTTCCAGTCCAGGACGCCGGTGAACGGGTCGACGGCGTGCGGCCACAGCTCGGCGATGTCGCGTCGCAGGAAGCGCAGCGCCTGCTCGCGGACCAGCGCGTTCTGCGTCTTCAGCCACGCGTCGGCCTGGCCGCGCACCGGAGGGGCGGCGTCCGCGAGCACGTTGCAGAAGTAGGCGACGGTCTTGGCCCCGGCGACCTTCTCCTCGCTCATCAGGTGCGACATGTCCGCCCACGTGTCGTACGGCTCGGTGTAGCCGCCCAGGACGATGCCGTCGGCGTGGTCGGAGAGCTCGGAGGCGGGCTTGTCGAGCCAGAGCTGCATGGCCTGGGTCGGGACCGTCTTGACGTGTTTCACCGCGTCGGCCCAGCGCGGCAGCTTCGCCGGCAAGTCCGGCGCGACGAGCGGCACGCAGGCGATCGGCAGCCCGAAGACGACGACGTCGAAGCCGTCCTTGGCCCCCCGCTTCAGCTTCTTCGTGGCAACCCGCGCGGCGGCGCGACCGGCGTACCAGGACTCATACGTCTCGGCCGTCGGCGCCTTCGCCCCGGTCGCGTTCTGGAGGGACACCGTGGGGGCGTTCGGCCAGAGTGCCTTCGCCTCCTCCGGGATGCCGTCGGCCGGGTCGTAGAGGAAGCCGGCCGGGGTGGTCCCGGGCTCGACGGTGGCCTGGACGTCGATCTCGATCTCGTCGGCCACACCGTTCTCGAGGCGCACCGCCTCGACGCGGTGGAAGAACTCGACGTCGACGCCGCGCTTGTAGAGCAGCTCGTACATCGGGGCGAAGACGATGTCCCCCATGCCGGAGTTCATCTTGTACATCATGGCTCCGCGGTACGTGAAGAACGACCGCAGGAGGCCGTGCAGCGCCGTGCCGGCGCCGCACGACGGCTTCGAGGGATCGCCTCCCTCGTAGGCGAAGGCGAGGTCGTAGACGCAGGTGCGGATGACGGCGCAGTCGACGCTCTCCTGCGCGGCGCCGTGGGCGCGCAGCCAGTCGCGCAGCTCCCAGTGGTCGATGGCCGCGAAGCCGTCCTCGAGCACCCCGTCCTCCAGCAGGCCGCGGGCGATCGCGACCATCAGGTCGACCACGTAGAACGTGCGCCGCAGGTCGTCGGAGCTGCGCACCAGCTCGTCGGCCATGCCGCGCAGGAAGCCGAGCGCGAGGTCCAGGGCGCGCAGGACGACCTCGAGGGCGTCGAGCAGGAGACCGGCCTGCGGCAGTTGCGCGGCCAGCTGGTCGAGCACCTCGGCGGCAGCGCCGAGCGCCTGCTGCACGTCGCCGTCGAGCGCTGCCCATGCTCCCCGCCCCAGATCGGCGAGCGTCCCGAGCGTCGACTCGGACTGGGCCATCGCGCCGGCCGTGATCTTCGCCGTGGGGTCCGACCCGGACGCCAGCGAGCTCGCGAGGTCGGCCGCCAGGTGCAGGCAGCGCGACGCGTAGAAGATCGCGCCCCAGTCCTCCGGGCGCTCGCCGGGTGTACGCGGGTCCTCGGCGAGCCACGGCCGGTCGTCGTCGAAGTCGAAGAAGTCGGCGACCCACGGCGACCAGCAGCAGCCATCGTGGTCGGTGAGCGTGATCGGACCGGCGGGCTCGAAGCTCTCCTTCACGCTCGTGAACGCGAGCGGCCAGCGTTTCCTGGCCGTCTTGGCGGGCAGGTTCGCGAGCGCGTCGAGCTCGTCGTGGACCTCGCGCATCACCCGGAAGGCGTTCTCGTAGAAGCCGAACCAGATGTGCAGGCCGTGCTCCTCGATCCGGTCGTCCTGCCCGCGGCCGCTGGCGCCTTTGCCACCCAGTCGCCAGCCCTGCTGGTAGAGCGTGATCGCGGAGTAGTGCTGCTGCCAGCCCGGCTTGGACAGCTCCAGCGCTGCGGTGACCGAGGCGACGCCGCCACCGAGGATCGCGACCCTCGGCAGCGTCACGTCGGCGCCTTCCAGACCTCGTAGCCGGTCTGGATGCCGAAGGAGAACGACGCGTGGAATGCCCGGGTCGGGGTGATCGGCTTGCCGGGGAGGATCCCCAGGTCCGAGGCGAGCGGATGGCTCGCCCAGTCCTCGAGCTGCACCGAGAACAGCGCCGGATCCAACGGGGTGAACGAGGCGTTCGCCGGATCCACGGCGATCGGGGCCTCGATCACGGCCTGGTAGCAGGCCTTCGTCTCACAGGCGACGTCGCGGAACTGCTTGAGGAACACCAGCGTGGGGTTCTTCATCATCTCGGCGGCGAGCTCGTCCGGGTCGCCCGTGAGCGGCTGCCCCTGCAGCGACGTCAGCAGCGGCTTGAGCCACGGCGCCGCTCCGAGCGCACCGGATGGCTTCTTGCCGGTGGTGGTGATCGTCGCCGACGCCTTGGCGGCCGCGGCGAACGGCAGATCGATGTCGACCGAGAGGCCGCCGGGGAACCACGAGAGCAGCTCCTGCGCCCAGGTCGTGCCCGACGGCGGACCGGTTCCCGCGCCCGTCTTTCGCGACACGGTCGCGACTGGCCGCTGTGACGCGCAGGACGCCGGATCGAACGTGTCGAGCGTCAGCGCGGACACCGTCGTGTCGCCACCCTGCAGCAGCGCACCGGGGAACGCCTGGTCGAAGCTGCCGATCTGCTTGGGGTAGCCGTAGACCTCGCGCCCGGTGGCGACCGTCTGGCCCGAGTCGGTGAAGACGTACGGCAGGTACCAGCAGAGGCGCTCCCCGGCCGTCTTGTCGGCGACGAGGACCCAGATCGACAGCTCCTTCTCGGGCAGGTAGCCCCGCAGCGAGTCGGGGGGCTCACCGGAGGTCATCCGGCCGATCGAGGCGAAGGTGACGATGACGTTGGCGTGGACGCTGCGGTAGTCCAGCGCCCCACCGGACGGCAGGACGAGATCACGCTGGAGCAGCGCGTCGAGGCGCTGCTGGTCGGCCGGGATCACCAGGCCGACGACCTGCGCCTCCTCCGCGCGGTAGGGCGGTCTCCAGACCTGGCGGCCCGTGCGCTCGACGTACGTGGGCAGCGTCACGGGTATGGGCATCAGGCGGTCGTGTCCTCCGACGCGGTGAGGGTGGTCTTCAGTCGCCGCAGCTCGGCGTCCCAGAAGTGCTCGCCGCTGCGGGCCGTGGAGGCCAGCAGCGCGTCGACCCGGGTCCTGGCCGCTGCCGCGTCGCCGGTCGCCGCCTGGATCTGCGCGAGCCGCCCGGCGAAGTACGGGGTCATCAGGACGGGGTGGTCCTGCGTCCCGTCGGCCGCGCGCCCGACCGCCTCCCAGGCGTCGACGACGTAGGCGAGCACGGGCAGGCCCTCGGCGACCTGCCCGAGCGTGCACTGCGCGATGCTGCGGTGAAGCGTCGCCGCTCCCAGCCACGTCGCGTACCCGTTCTGCCCGGCGATCGCGGCGGCGCGGTCGGCCAGCTCGATCGCCCGCGGTGAGTCCCCGGCGAGCTCGGCGCGCCACGCGAGCGTGCACGCGACCCAGGAGTGGGTGAACGCCGTGCGCCGGCCCCGAGGGTCCAGGGCGTCGACGTCCGCGAGGGCCCGCTGCGCGACCGCGGCGCTCTCGGCGTGCTCGCCGAGGAACCAGAGGGCCGCCGACAGCGCGGACCGGCTGACGATCCCCGGGTCCTGTGGGAAGTCCGCGACGGGTTCGACGCCGATGTGGTTCGCCGCCAGCGCGAGCTCGGACCGGGCCAGCTCGAAGTCTCCGAGGTAGAGCGCCTGGTAGCCGACGACCGCGCCGGCCGCCCAGCGGAACCGGGGGTCGTCGGCCTCCTGCTCGGCGATCGCGAGGCAGCGCGCGCCGAAGGTCGCCGCGGTGGCGTGCTCGCCCAGGAGGAACCAGTAGGTCCAGGTGCCCCACAGCGCCGGGAAGATCGCGGTGGAGTCGTCGAACCCCTCGGCCAGGACGCCGGCCCGCTCGAACGCCGCTCGCGCACGGGGCGACGCGTAGCCCTCCACCGTCGAGGCGGCGTTTCCGAGACCGAGCTGCGCCTCGAGCTCCGCACCGGCACGTTCGGGTCCGTCCGGGAGCTGCGCGAGCTGCGTCAGGCAGTGGGCGAAGAGCTCGGCGGCCTCGCGCATCGCTCCGGTCGCACCCGCCGCCCGACCGGCCTCCAGCCAGCAGCGTGCGGCGTCCCCGTGGTTCAGGGCGAGGGCATGGTGACCCGCGAGGTCCTCCGGGCGCACCGCCCCGACCGGCAGCGACTCCAGCACGCGGGCGAACCGGTCGTGCAGGTCGCGGCGGCGGCTCTCCAGCAACGTCGCGTAGGCGGTCTCGCGCAGGACGCCGTGCCGGAACCGCACGACCTCGCCCGCGTAGGTGCGGCTGCGCCGGACGATCCCACGAGACTCCAGCTGCCCGATCGCCGTGGTGAGCTCCTCCTCGGCAAGGCTGCTCATCGCGCGCAGGGCGTCGACGCGGACCTCGTCGCCCGCGATGGCGATCTCGCCGACAACGCCCCGCAGCTCGGGACCGAGCTCGTCCAGGCGGGCGGCGAGGAAGGTCGAGAGCTCGATGATCTCGCCGAGGACCTCACGACCCGAGTCGGCAGCGTTGTGGGCGAGCTCCTCGAGGTAGAACGGGATACCTCCGCAGCGTGCGACGACGCGTCCGAGGGTCCCGTCATCGAGGTCGGGGGCGACCGCGGCGGCGAGCGCGGCGGCATCGGACGGCAGCAGACCGCGCAGCTCGATGGTGGCGTCCGCGGCCGGCAGGAGCGGGGCCGTCCGTCCGGTGAGGAGGACGAGGGTGCGGGTCGGCGGACGCGAGAGCAGGACCGTCAGGAGCTCGAGCGTCGAAGGGTCGGCGGTGTCGGCGTCGTCGACGTGGAGCAGGACGTTCGACTCGACCGCCAAGGCCTCGAAGAGGTCGACCAGCGCGTCCAGCGTCAGTCGGCGCAGCGCGTCGGGCTGGAGGTCGATCGTGATGTCGAGACCCAACAGCCGACCGTAGACCGCGACCGCCTGGTCGAGGGGGACCGAACGGTGGGGCAGGTGCTCGAGCTGCTCGCCGATCGCGGCCAGCACCTCGCTGTCGGCGCGCGTGTCGCCGGCCGTCAGGCGGAAGAGCCGACGCAGCGCCCTGATCACCGGCCGGAACGGGGTGTCCCGCTGCAGCGTCGAGCAGGCGAAGGTGATCGGCAGGGCGCCGGCGGCCACCGCGGTGGCCATGACGTGCTCGGCGAGACGCGACTTCCCGATGCCGCCCGCTCCGGTCAGCAGGACGACCCGGCGCTCCCCGCCGATCACGACCTGCCCCCAGGCGTCGAGCAGGGTCTGGCGTTCTTCGTCCCGCCCGATGAGCGCAGGACGCGGTCGGGCGCTCGCCTCGAGCCGGTTCTCGGCCTCGGTGGCACGGAGCACGTGGTGGAGTCCGATCGGCCGCGGGTAGTTTCGCAGCTCCACCGCGCCGACCGGCTCGGTCTCGAACCACCCCGCGACGCCCTCCTGGACGGCGTCGGTGACCCGGACGGTCATGGGCTCGGCCGTGGTCTGCACGCGCGACGCCACGTTCGGGGCGTCACCGGCGATCTCGTCGGGTGCCCACGGGCTCGTCCCCACCGGTCCGACCGCGACGGTGCCCGCGTCCAGGCCGATCCGCACCGCGGCGCGCTCGCCCAGCCGCGCCTCCCAGCGCGTCGCCAGCTCCTCGACCGCATCGATGATCGCCAGTGCGGACAGCACGGCGCGTCGGCCGTCGTCCTCGTGCGCGACCGGATGGCCGAACTGGGCGAGGACGCCGTCCCCGACGTACTTCGTGACCCGGCCGTCGTTGCGGGCGATCGCATCGGCGCAGACGCCGTAGAGGTCCATCATGAACTCGCGCCAGACTTCGGGCCCGACGCCCGCGGCGATCGCGGTGGAGCGGACCATGTCGACCGCCATGACCGTGAGCGGCCGGAGCTCGACGCCCAGCGCGCTGGCCGCACCGAGACCCTTCCGGGCCGCACCCACCAGCTGCGCGCCGCCCTCGACGGTGGGGTCCTCACCGAGCGCCTGGGAGGCCAGGTCGAGCGCCTCCATCCACCGGCCGGCGGCGAGCGCGAGCCGGGCGGCGGCCACGAGACCATCCGCACCCTCGTCCTGCGGGAGTGCGGTGTCGCCGAACGGGGTCCCCATCGCGCTGGATGCTAGTCCACCCATCAAGCCGGACGAGACGGGATCCGCTCAGCAATCATCGCGATCATCAGGTTTGCCACTCGATCGAGCGTCCACCATGCCCCGGAGGGGTGGCCTGGGGGCTCAGTCGGCGGGCAGGACGTGCGAAGACGGCAGCCCGGCGATGCCGCGCGACACCGCGAGCCGGTCCAGGACCAGCGCCGTGTCGGCGATCGCGACCCCGGTGAGGTGGGACTCGCGGGTCTCGAAGTCCGTGACGATCGCGGCCTGGGCGACCGCGAACGCCCGGGCATCACGTGCGGCGAGCGCCTCGACGGCGGTCGCCGCGCGGCCGAAGGGCGGCGACCCGTGGCGCATGGTGGCGATCGCGTCGGGCAGGCGCTGCTCCTCCTCGAGCACGAGCGCGGCGAGTGCGAGCGCCCACGAGGCGGCGGGGGACGCGGCCGCGCCCGGTTCCGTGTCCGTGGCCTCCAGCACCGCGGTCGCCTGTTCCCGGGCGAGTCCGTCGTCGCCGCTCAGGACCGCCGCCTTGACGCGGCCGACGAGCCGCCCGTAGGCGCCCGGGGGTGCGGCGTCCCACGACGCCGCGTAGGTCCGCGAGGCCTGGGCGAACGCCCCGCGCGCCGCGCCCTCATCCCCGGCCATGAGCACCCGGTGGGCGTCGCCGTCGAGGGCGACCGCCTGGGCCTGCAGCGTTCGGTGGAGCTCCGGCTCGTCGGTCATGGCGCGAGTGTCCCACCCGCGCCACGACCGGTCGAGGCGGCTACCGGATGGTGAGCGCCTTCAGGACGCGCGGCTTCGCCTTCGAGCCGACGCGACCGACCGGGGTGAACCGGCCGCTGCCGAGGTCGATGCGACCGAACGTCGAGACCTTCGCACCCGGCGAGCGGAGCACGACGTACCCGGCGTTCGTCGAGCCGCTGATGTCGAAGCCGATCGGGTTGGTGAACGAGCGACCGAGCGCCCCGATGGTCTTCAGGCCGCCGTCGTTGGGCGGCATCTGCAGCACGAGCGTGTCGCGGCGCGCGTCGATGTTGAACAGCTGCGTCGTCTTCGCCCCCTGCACGCTGTTGGTGTAGGCCGAGCCGCCGATGAAGGACGGGATCCGCTCGCCGGAGTCGCCGGCGTTGTACTTCAGCGCGCCGTCGGTGAACGCGACAGCCCCCGTGTCCGGGTTCAGGCGCAGGTTCTGGCCGTTGGTGGTCGTGAGGCGGATGCGGTCGACCGTGGGGTTGAAGTCGAAGCCGATGGCGTCGCCGCTGACGAGCGGCGCGAACGGGCCCGTGCCGATCGGCATGACGGCGCCGGTGCGCACGCTGAGGGTGTAGAGGCGGCTGGCGCTGCTGACTGCGACGATGCCGCCCGTGGCGGGCCGGCGGTCGATCCCGGTGAGCGTCTCCCCGGCCGCGAGTCCCTTGACCGAACGGGCGTTGACCTTGCCCGGCGTGGCGCTGTCGAAGGTGACGATGCGGTTCTGCGTGTCGATGCCGACGAGCGTCTCGGCCTGGGCAGCGGCGGGGACGGCGAAGGACGCCGCGGTCAGCGCGAGGCCGAGGCGGACGGTGGTGCTGGCGGTCATGGTGCTCCTGGACGGGGTCGGGTTGGGGTCGGTTGGCGCGTCCGGCGTCCGTGCGGACGAGCGTTCCTCAGACGTTCTTCGCAGAAGAGGCCCGAAGGGTTCACCCGTACAGGCCGCACGCGATCCGAACGAGGATGCGCGCGGTCGCCACGACCTCGCCGACGTCGACCCGTTCGTCCACCCCGTGGATCGCCAGCGGCCGGGGTCCGACCATCACCGTGGGGACGCCCGCGGCGGTGAACAGGCGCATGTCCGCGCCCCACGGGACGCCGGCCGGGGCGGCGGTCCCGCGCTCGGCGGTGGTGGCGCGCAGGGCGGCGGTCGCCAGGGGATGGTCCGCGCGCGTCCGGGCGCTCGCGAAGATCGCCCCGGGCCAGGTGATGGTCGCCGGCGGCAGGCCGTCGCCCTCCAGGGCGGCCGCGACCGCCTGCTCGACCGCGCGCTGTGCGTCGACGACGGACTGACCGACGACGACCGGCGCACGGCCCTCGAAGACGAGGCGATCGGGGACCGTGCTCGACCACTCTCCGGCCTGCACGCGCCCGACCAGCACCGGGTAGGGCAGCTCCAGGGCGGCCATCAGCGGATCGGCGACGTCGGCGTTGACCCGCGCCTCGAGGGCGTGCAGCGCGGCGTGGACGCGGACATACCGGTCGACCGCCGAGACGCCCTCCAGCCGGTACGCGGCGTGGGCGCCGACACCCTGTAGTTCTCCCCGGAACGTGATCGCCCCGGCCTGCGCGCAGACGACCGCGAAGCCCGTCGGCTCGGTGACGACGCAGCCGTCGTAGCGGGCGTCCTGACGGAGCGCGGCGAACGCGCCGACGCCTCCGTCCTCCTCGGAGGACACCGCCAGCAGCACGGGGTCGCACGCGGGCTCGACGCCGGCACGACGCAGGGCGACGAGCGCGTGGAGTGCCGCGACCACCCCGGCCTTCATGTCCGCGGAGCCACGTCCGTGCAGCTGTCCCTCGTCGACCACGCCCGACCAGGGACCGTGCTTCCACTCCTGGGTGCCGGGGGCGACGACGTCGACGTGCCCGCACAGCGCCAGCCGCCGCCGGCCGCGGTGCTCGAGCGCGCCCGGGAGGCCGGCGCGCAGGTTCACCAGCTCGGTGCGCTGCACCTCCTCCCCGGGATGGTCCGGGTCGGCGCGAACCGCCTCGAGGTCGTGCTCGTCCAGCGCCACCTCGAGCCCGAGCTCCTGCGCGCGGTCGCGCAGGTGCTCGAGCACCGCCCGCTCGGCCCCGATGACGCTCGGGATGCGGACGAGCGCCGCCAGGTCGGCGACCAGCTCGTCCGGGTCCAGGGCCGCCAGCGCGGCGGCGGCGGTCCCGTCGCTCACGGCGTGGAGAGCAGCGCGGCGCGGTCCTCCTGCGGGGCATCGGCCGCCGCCTGGGCGCGGCGCACGGCGGCGCTCAGTGCACGGGCGTACGCCATGCCGCCGGCCTCGATGATGTCGGTGGCGACCGCCTGACCCGCACCGGTCACGCGCTCACCCTTGAGCACCCCGGGGGTGCCGTGGGCGATCGCGGCATCCGGGTCGCCGAGCTCGACGACCACGCTGACCTCACCGAGGGCGTCCTGGCCGCCGGTGACCGCGTCGACGCGGAACTCCCGCAGGCGGGCGTCGATGCCGGTCGCGGCGTTGATCGCGCGGAAGACCGCGTCGACCGGGCCGTCGCCGGTGAAGGAGCCCTCGACGACCTCGCCGTCCGGGATGCCGACGCCGACCCGGGCGTGCGGCGGGCGCTTGCTCGAGGCCTCGACCTCGAACCACTCCAGCGTGTACCCGGGGATCTCGGCGCGCAGCTCGTCGGTGACGAGCGCCTCGAGGTCCATGGCGGTGACCTGCTTCTTCTTGTCCGCCAGCACCTTGAACCGCTTGAACGCGGTGTTCAGCGCGGCGCCGTCGACCGGATAGCCCAGATCCTCCAGCGCAGCCTTCAGCGCGTGGCGGCCGGAGTGCTTGCCGAGGACGAGCGAGTTCGCGTCGAGGCCGACGCTGCGGGCGTCCATGATCTCGTAGGTCGTGCGCTCCTTCAGCACGCCGTCCTGGTGGATGCCCGACTCGTGCGCGAAGGCGTTGCGACCGACGATGGCCTTGTTGGGCTGGACCGGGTAGCCGGTGAGGCGGCTGACGAGGCGGCTGGTACGCGCGATCTCGGTCGTCACGACGTCGCAGCTCAGCCCCAGCTCGCCGCCGCGGGTGTGCAGCAGCATCACGAACTCCTCGAGCGACGCGTTGCCCGCGCGCTCGCCGATGCCGTTGATCGCGCTCTCGACCTGCCGGGCGCCGGCGAGGACGCCGGAGAACGAGTTGGCGACCGCCATGCCGAGGTCGTCGTGGCAGTGCGTCGAGAGCACCGCCTTGTGGAGGTCGGGGACCAGCTCGTAGAGCCGCGTCAGGAACGCCGCGTACTCCGCGGGCATCGCGTAGCCGACCGTGTCCGGGATGTTGATCGTCGTGGCGCCCTCGTCGAGCGCGATCTGCAGCACCTCGGCGGTGAACTCCACGTCGGCGCGGGTGGCGTCCATCGGGGAGAACTCGACGTCGGCGCACAGCGCCTTCGCCTGCGCGACCGATGCGCGGGCCAGGCCCTTGACGTCCTCGCGGGTGGACTGCAGCTGGTACTCGATGTGGATGTCCGACGTCGAGACGAACGTGTGGATGCGCGGGCGCTCGGAGTCCTTCACGGCCTCCCACGCGCGGTCGATGTCCGCCGGATTCGCGCGGGCGAGGCCGGCGATGACGGGCCCGTGCACCTCGCGGGCGATCGCCCGGACCGCCTCGAAGTCGCCAGGCGAGGCGATCGGGAAGCCCGCCTCGATGATGTCGACGTTCAGGCGCGCGAGCTGGTGGGCGATCTCGAGCTTCTCGGTGGTGTTCAGCGAGATGCCGGGCGACTGCTCGCCGTCACGCAGCGTCGTGTCGAAGATCAGGACGCGGCCGGCGTCGTGCTCGGGTGCTTCAGGGGACATCGTTCTTCACTGCTCCTTGTCGGGCTCGTTCTCGGACTCTTCCAGATGGGTTCGCGGCTTCGGCGGCCGCCACGCGCTATTCCCCCCGAGGGGGGAGGAGCAGGAGGAGTCGGAGGTCGAGCAGGTGCAGCACGTTGGATCTGAGGCTACCACCGCGCTCCCCCGTCGCAAAGAGGCCGCAAGTTCCGGCCCGTCCGCTCGTTCGTGCCTCCATGAGGCACGCCGCCACCACCGCCCTGTTCTGCGCCGCCGTCTGGCTGCTCCTGGCCGGGACCGCGCAGGGCCACGGTGGAGGGGCCGCCGTCCCGGCGGTCCTTCCCGGCATCCCCGCGTTCTCCGCCAACCTCTTCGGCGCACGCAGCCCGCAGACCCCCGTGCGCGCCGGCGCCGCGCCGCGGGCGATCGACGGCTCCGACGCATCGACCTTCGAGGGCGGCCCGTGCACCGGCGCCGCGAAGGGCGCGTTCGTCGACGGCGACGGGCACGACCACCTCGACGTCCGCCAGCACCAGCTCGCCTGCAACATGCAGCAGATCGCGTTCCTGCCGCTGGTGAAGGAGCTCGCCGGACGGCCGGACGTCGTCCTGGGCGAGATGGACATCAAGAACGACATCGCCGCGGTCGCCGTCACCTACCCCGAGGGCGGCGCGCTGTTCTTCGACGTCAAGGACCCGCGCAACCCGAAGTTCCTCTCCTGGTACCGCGGCGGCGAATGCGAGGGCGCGGTCATCGACGTGGACTGCGGGGCGTTCATCGATCTGAGCGCGGACGGCAAGACCGCGTTCCTCTCCACGCAGAACACCTCGGTCCTGCCCGGCAGCGTCGCGGTCGGCGTCCCGACGACGATCCCCGGCGTCTACACGCTGGACATCCGCGATCCGACGAGCCCCCGCCTCACCGACGTCTACCCCGTCGCCAACCTCGGGGGCATCCACACCGCCCGCTCGCACGTCATCCCCGGCAAGGGCGAGTACGTGTTCACCAACACGCTGAGCGGCCAGGGGCTCACCAGCGCGAGGGTCGACATCCTCAAGGTCGACCGCATCGCCGGCCTCCCCCGCCTCACGCTCGTCAACTCGATCGAGTTCGACGAGCTGCACGACATGTTCATCCAGCAGGACGCGCTCGACGGGAGGACGTACCTGTACGTCGCGTCCGGGTTCGCGTCGGGCTTCTACGTCCACGACGTGACCGACCCGGCCGCCCCGGTGCTCAAGGCCGAGTGGGACCTGACCCCGCAGTGCGCCCAGGACTGGTACTCCCACACCATCGACGTCGCGGTCCGCAACGGGCGTCGCTACGTGACGCTGCCCACCGAGTCGATCAGCTCGTTCGGCGAGCAGTCCGCCGAGGACCGGGCCGAGGGCTGTGGCACGCTCGTGGGCAACGGGGACGTGCCCGGTGTGATGTGGATCGTGGACGCCACGGACTTCTCGACGCTCGGCCCCGCCGACCCCGTCGGCGACGACGACGAGCCGGCGCTTGCCGCCGCGTCGAAGGCCGCCCTGGTGGCGACGTGGTCCAACCCGGCGGGCCGCGCCGGCGGCAACCTGCAGTTCTCGCCGCACAACCAGCAGATCGTCGGCGACGAGATCATCCTCAGCGATTATCACGGCGGCGTCCACGTGCTCGACGCGAGCGCCGCGTTCGCCGGGAGGAAGGTCCGGCCCAAGGAGGTCGGCTTCATCGTCCCCTCCGGCACCGAGACGCGACCGATCTACAAGGCGCAGATCTCCCCCGCGATCCCGTTCTTCAGCGCATTCCCGCCCGGCCGCTCCTCGCTGTGGGACGCGTACGAGTACAAGGGCACCATCTACGTCGCCGACATGTACGGCGGGTTCTACGCACTGGAGCGGGCGCCGACGGTCGCGCCGCCCGGCGCCCCGTCCGCCGGCACGCCGGTGCTCGACACGACCGTCGGGTTCAAGGTCGTCCGGACCAAGGGCGGGAAGGCGTCGTGCAAGAACGCCAAGCTGACCGCACGGCTGTCCGGCCGCGGCGTCCGGGCTGTCGAGAAGGTCCAGTTCCTCGCCGGCAAGCGGTCGCTGGGGACCGACAAGAAGGCCCCGTTCACGCTGCGCACCACGCGCAAGAAGGTCGGCAAGGCCCGGTCGGTCACCGTCAAGGTGACGTTCGTCGACGGGACCACCAAGCGCATCACGCGGCGCATCCGCGCGTGCGTCAGGTAGCGAGCCGCACGCCGTAGGCCGCGAACGCGGCGTCGCGCGTCAGCACGGCCAGGTCATCACGCAGCGCATGCGCGATCAGGCCGCGGTCGAACGGGTCACCGTGATGGCGTGGGAGCTCGGCCGCAGCCTCGAGCAGCGCGGCGTCGATCTCGAGCAGCCGGAACTCCTGCGCCAGGACGCCGGCCAGGTTCCTCGGCGCACGGAGTCGCCCGGCCTCGCGCTTGACGGAAGCCTCCCAGACCGACAGCGGGCTCATGCAGCGCAGGACCGCCGGGTCCGACAGCACCGCGCGCTCCTCCGCGCTGAGCCTGTCCGGCTCCCCCAGCGCCCACAGGGCGATGTGCGTGTCGACGAGTACGGCGGTCACGCCGTGTACGGCGCGAAGTCGTCGAGCGGGTCGTCGAAGTCGTCCCCGATCTCGACCTCGCCGGCGAGCAGGCCGAAACGCACCGGCGCGTGGACCGGGGCGACGGCGACCAGGCGGACCGCCGGCTCGCCGTTCCGCGCGATCACGACCTCCTCGCCCCGCTCGGCAGCGGCGACGAGCTCGCTGAGTCGTGTCTTCGCATCGAGCATGTTCACCTGCATGGCTAACACATTAGCCAACGTCCGCGCGGCGGGCAAGCTACGGGACGAGCACGACCTTCCCGACGTTGCGCCGCTCGGTGAGGATGCGGTGCGCCTCGGGGGCGTCCGCGAAGGGCACCACGTCGGAGACGACCGGCGTGATCGTCCCGTCGTCGATCATCGCCCGCAGCGGCGTGATCCACGGCTCGAGCGTGCCGCGGTCGTCCCACAGGCGCAGCATGTTCAGGCCGATCAGCGCCTTGGACTCGCTCATCGCGTCCATCGCGTTGATGCCGCGCACCATGCGCAGCGCCTGCGGTGCGGCCTTCAGCAGGTTCTTCTTCTCGCCGCTGACGACCGAGCTCGCCCCGAAGGCGATGAGCCGTCCGCCGGGGCGCAGCAGCTTGTAGCTGCGCTGCAGCGATTCGCCGCCGATCGCGTCCATGACGAGGTCGAACTTCGGCAGGCCCTTCTCCCAGCCCTTGCGGGTGTAGTCCAGCGCGGTGTCGACGCCGAAGCCGCGGATCGCGTCGTGCTTGCCCGGCGAGGAGGTGCCGTAGACCTCGGCCCCGGCCTTCTTGGCGATCTGGGTGGCGGCGATCCCGACGCCACCGGCCGCCGCGTGGATCAGCACCCGCTCGCCCGCGGCAAGACTGCCGTACCCCAGCAGGCCGGCCCAGGCGGTCGCGTAGTTCACCGGGATCGCGGCGCCTTGCTCGAAGCTCAGCCCATCAGTGAGCGGGACGACGTCGCCCTGGCCGACCACGACCTCCTCGGCGTAGCCGCCGAAGCGCGTCCCGGCGAGCACCCGCTGGCCAACGGTCAGGCCCTCGACGTCCGGTGCCAGCTCGGTGATCTCGCCCGCCACCTCGTAGCCGACGACGCCCGGGACCGGCGGCGCATCCGGGTAGAGCCCCAGTCGGGCCATGAGGTCGGCGAAGTTGACGCCCGCGGCGCGCACCGCGACGCGCACGCCCCCGGGCCGCATGTCCGGGACCGGACGCTCCTGGACCTGCAGGACGTCCGCGTCCCCGTGCTTGGTGATGACGACCGCGCGCATGACGCGCGAGCCTACGCCACGCCGGTCAGGCGTCGCCGGGCAGCCCCGAGATCTGCCCCGGGCCGACGACCTCGGGGCGACGCGCCCAGAAGCCGACGCCACCGCTGCGGGCGCGCAGCACGAACGCGATCACGAATCCGACGACGAGCGAGCCGACGCCGATGACGAACGGCGGCCCCAGCCCGAACCACGAGGATCCGAGGTTCGACGCGGCGGGGTCGCTGAGGTCGATGGCCGACTTGATGAAGATGTACGTCAGGGCCGCGCCGCCGACGAACGGAGCGAGCCCGACGAAGATGAAGTTCTTCGCCGAGCGGGTGAGCTCGTGGCGGTGGTAGACGACGCAGGCGAAGCCGTTCATCCCGTAGTTGAAGGCGATGAGGAAGCCCAGCGACGTCAGCGCGTCGAACAGGAAGTTCTGGCTGAAGGTGTTGAAGCCGACGTAGAACACCGTCGCCAGCACCGCGATGATCACGCTGCCGATGTGCGGGGTCTGCCACGAGGGGTGGATCTCGGCGAGCCGCCGGGGCAGCGCCCCGCTCCGGGCCATCGAGAGCGACGTGCGGGACGACGGGAGGATGGTCGTCTGCGTCGACGCGAGAGCGGACGTGAGCACGGCCAGGATCAGGAACTTGCCGAACGCGGTGCCCAGGGCGTCGTCGGCGATCGCCGCGAGGACCGACGGGTCGTCCTCGAAGTCTCCGAAGAGCGCCGTCCCGGCGTAGGCGACCATCGCCGTGGAGACGAGAAGGTAGACGCCGAGCAGGATCACCGTCGAGAGGAGCGCGGCCTTGCCCGGAGCCGAGTCCGCATCCTGCGACTCCTCGTTCACCGCGACGGCCGAGTCCCAGCCCCAGTAGATGAAGATGCCGATCAGGAGACCGGCGGCGATGGCGCTCGACCCGCCGTCGGCGGCGAACGGGGAGAACCACGACAGCTGCGGGTCCACGGACGTGGGCGACGCGTCACCGGTCGCCACTTGGATCAGCACGACGATCGCGAAGGCGAGCAGCGCCGTGAGCTGCAGCGCGATCATCACGAACTGCGTCATGGCGCTGAGCTCGATGCCCCGGACGGCGATCGCGGTCATGGAGATGATGTAGAAGACCGCCAGGCCCATAACGGCGCCCTTGGACTCCGACGCGCCCTCCATGCCGAGCAGCAGGAAGGTGAAGAGGGACGCCACGTCGGCGAGCGAGCCGATCACGATGATGCCCGCCATCAGGATCGCCCAACCGGAGACCCAGCCGAGCACCGGGCCCATCGCACGGGTGACCCAGGCGAACGTCGTCCCGCAGTCCGGGTCGACCCGGTTCATGTAGTAGTACGCCGTCGCGACGCAGACCATCGGGATGAACGCCAGCAGCATGATCCCGGGCGTCTGCACCCCCACGGCGAGGACGAGCGCACCGATCACCGCCGCGATCGAGTAGGCGGGGGCCGTGGAGTCCACGCCGATCACGACGCCGGCCGTGAGGCTGAGCGCGCCCTTCTTCAGTCCGGGCTCCTCCGCGTCACCTTCGGGCTTCGCGATCGCTGCGCTCTCCATGTTCCCGGTCCTCCTGGTCGTCCAGCCGTGGCGGCGAGACTAGGTGGCGCGTTGGACGTTCCGCAAGGGCAGGTTGTCCATCCCGGTGCGCCACCCGGTCGGGGCCGCGCCGGGATGGCCCTCCGCGGAGGGTGCAGCTCAGAACGTGATGGCGCGTCCGGTGGCGAACTCTGCGCCGGAGAGGAGCTGCTCCAGGACGTCGGGGGGCGTCGGGCCGTCGGTCGTCATGACGATCGCGGCCATGCCGTCGGGCCGGTCGTCCTCCTCGGTGCGGCCGACCGCGGCCTGCCCGATGTTGACCCCGGCGGTGCCCAGCGCGGAGCCGACGCGGCCGATCATGCCGGGGACGTCCTGGTAGCGGAACAGCAGGAGGTGGTCCTCCAGCTGCACGTTGAACCGCTCGCCCCAGACCTCCAGCAGGTGCGGCCGGTCGCGGCGGCCCAGCGTCGTGCCGACGACGCGGGAGCGCTGTGCCCCCCCGTTCGACACCACCGTGACACGGACGAGGTCGGTGAAGTCCCGGGCGCTCGCACGCTTGGCCTCCTGCACCTCGATGCCGCGCTCTCGTGCCAGATCGGGGGCGTTGACCTCGTTGACGTCCTCCTCCGTGTGACCGCTGAGGGCGCCGAGCAGGACGTTCAGGACCAGCGGGCGCGTGTCGCGCTCGGCGATCCGCCCGAGGAACTCGACCTCGAGGCGGTCGATCGAGCCGCCGTCGGCGATCGACACCGCGAGCTTGCCGAGCTTGCGGCAGAGCGGCAGGAACGGGCCGAGGACCTCGAGGTCCTCCGCACCGACGGCCGGGACGTTGACCGCGGTCGTGACCGCGCCACCGGTGAGCGCCGCGACGACCTGCTCGGCCGCCTGGAAGCCCGCACGGTCGGTGGCCTCCGCCGTGGAGGCACCGAGGTGCGGCGTCACCACGACGTTCTCGCGTCCGAACAGCGGCGATTCGGTCATCGGCTCGCTCTTGAAGACGTCCAGGGCGGCACCGCCGACCTTGCCGGAGTCCAGCGCCGCGAGGAGGTCCTCCTCCACGATCAGCGGCCCGCGGGCGACGTTGAGGATGCGTACCCCGTCCCTGCACTTCGCGAACGCCGCGGCGTTCAGCCAGCCCTCGGTCTCGGGCGTCTTGGGCAGGTGGATCGTGATGAAGTCGGCGACCGCGTAGACGTCGTCGGAGGACTCCGCCTTCTCGACGCCGAGGTCCTTGTAGCGGTCGGCACCGACGTACGGGTCGTAGGCGACGATCTTCATGCCGAAGCCCTGCGCGCGCTGCGCGACGAGCTGGCCGATGCGGCCGAAGCCCAGGATGCCGAGCGTCTTGTCCATCAGCTCGACGCCGGAGTACTTCGCACGGTCCCAGCGGCCGGCGACGAGCGCCGAGTGCGCCTGCGGGACGTTGCGCGCCAGCGAGAGCAGCAGCGCGAGCGTGTGCTCGGCGGCGGTCACGACGTTGGACTGCGGAGCGTTGGCGACGACGATGCCGCGCTTGGTGGCCGCCGGAACGTCGACGTTGTCGACGCCGACGCCGGCACGGCCGATCGCCTTGAGGTTCGTGGCACCCGCGAGCACCTCCGCGGTGAGCTTGGACGCGGAGCGGATGAGGATGCCGTCGTAGGCGCCGATGGCCGAGGCGAGCTCGCCGTCGGCCCAGTCGGTCTTGACGGTGACGTCGAAGTGCGCCTTGAGGAGGTCGACGCCGGAGTCGCCGATCTTCTCGGCGACGAGGACCTTGATCTCGGGGTTGGTCATGCGCTGAGTCCCTCCACGACGTGGTCGATGCACCTGGTGAGCTGCTGCACGTCCGCGGGATCGATCGCCGGGAACATGCCGATGCGCAGCTGGTTGCGGCCGAGCTTGCGGTACGGCTCGGTGTCGACGATCCCGTTGGCGCGCAGCGTCCTGGCGACGGCGGCGGCGTCGACGGACTCGTCGAGGTCGATGGTGCCGACCACGAGCGAGCGCTTGGCGGGATCGGTCACGAACGGCGTGGCGTAGGAGGAGGCCTCGGCCCAGCCGTAGAGCGCCTGGGACGACTGCGTCGTCCGCGCGACCATCCCGTCCAGCCCGCCGCCTGCGTTCATCCACTCGACCTGGTCGGCCAGCAGGATCAGGGTGGCGACGGCGGGCGTGTTGTAGGTCTGGTCCTTGACCGAGTTGTCCAGCGCCGTGGTCAGCGAGAGGAACTCCGGGACCCAGCGGTCCGACGCGCCGATCTCCGCGATGCGCTCCTGCGCGGCCGGGCTGAGCAGCGCGAGCCAGAGGCCGCCGTCGGCCGCGAAGCACTTCTGCGGGGCGAAGTAGTAGACGTCGGCGTCGGCGGCGTCCAGCGGCAGGCCGCCCGCGCCGGAGGTCGCGTCGATCAGGACGAGCGCGTCGTCGTTGCCCGCCGGCCGGGCCACCGGGATCATCACCCCGGTGGAGGTCTCGTTGTGCGCCCAGGCCACCACGTCGCAGGACGCGTCGGCGATCGGCGCGGGCGCGTCGCCCGGCTCGGCCTTCAGGACGACCGGGTCGCCGAGGAACGGCGCGCCGCGCGTGACGCCGGCGAACTTGCTGGAGAACTCGCCGTTGACGAGATGCAGCGCGCGCTCGCGGACGAGGCCGAACGCGGCGGCGTCCCAGAAGGCGGTGGTGCCGCCGTTGCCGAGCATGAGCTCGTAACCCTCCGGCGCGCCGAAGAGGTCCTTGAGACCGCCGCGCACGCGGGCGACGACGTCCTTGACCGGCTTCTGGCGGTGGGAGGTCCCCATGACGTCCGCTGCCGCGGTGATCGCGGCGAGCTGCTCCGGGCGGACCTTGGAAGGCCCGCAGCCGAAGCGGCCGTCGGCGGGCCTGAGGTCGGCGGGGATGGCGAGATCTGGTGGCGTCACTGCGGCACTCCTCGTGGGATCAGTCGGATCGAACGTGGTGCCCAGGCGCGCGACGGGGTCCTGCTGCGTCGTCGCTCCCCGGTGGTGAACCCCACCTGTAAGGCGCCAGTCGCGACGACGCGAGGGACTGTACCGGACGCCTTCGCGGCGTCCGGTGTCCTCGGTGTGAAGCTCAGCCCTGGGCAAACCCGGAGTCGTCGATCCAGGCCATCATCTTGCGCAGCTCCTTGCCGGTCGTCTCGATCGGCTTGGCGGCCTGCTCGTCGCGCATCCGCTTGAAGTTCTCCTGGCCGGCGCGGTTCTCCGCGATCCACTCGCGGGCGAAGTCGCCGTCCTGGATCTCCTTGAGGATCTTCTTCATCTCGTCGCGCGTGCCCTGCGTGATGACGCGCGGACCGCGGCTGTAGTCGCCGTACTCGGCGGTGTTGGAGATCGAGTACCGCATGCCCGCGAGGCCCTTCTCGTACATGAGGTCGACGATGAGCTTGAGCTCGTGCAGGCACTCGAAGTACGCCATCTGCGGGTCGTATCCGGCCTCGACCAGCGTGTCGAACCCGGCCTGGACCAGCTCGGACGCGCCGCCGCACAGCACGGCCTGCTCGCCGAAGAGGTCGGTCTCGGTCTCGTCCTTGAAGGTGGTCTCGAAGACGCCGCCCCGGGTGCAGCCGATGCCCTTGGCGTACGCGAGCGCGAGCGCCTGCGCGTTGCCGGTGGCGTCCTGGTGGATCGCGACGAGCCCGGGGACACCGGAGCCCTCGAGGTACTGACGGCGTACGAGGTGACCGGGGCCCTTCGGAGCGGCGAGGGCGACGTCGACGCCGGCGGGCGGCGCGACCTCTTCGTAGAGGACGCTGAAGCCGTGACCGAACAGCAGGAGGTTGCCCTCGGCGATGCCGTCGCGGACCTCCTCCTCCCACACCTGACGGTGCAGCTCGTCCGGCACCAGCATCATCACGACGTCGCCCTTGGAGGCCGCGTCGGCGATGGAGAGGACCTCGAGGCCCGCGTCCTTGGCCTTCTGCACCGAGGACGAGTCCTCGCGCAGGCCTACGACGACGGTCACACCCGAGTCCTTGAGGTTCTGGGCATGGGCGTGGCCCTGGGAGCCGAAGCCGATGATCGCGACGGTCTTGCCGTCGAGGAGACCGAGATCTGCGTCGTCGTCGTAGAACATGGCGCTGAGGATATGGGTCCGGGCCCTGCGGACGGCGCGCGGGTCGGCCGTGGGGTCAGGCGCTCGCGGCAGCGACCAGCGCCCGGGCCGGGATCCGCAGCGAGCCGTCGGGTTGCGCGAACGCCTCGAGCTCGCCGTCCACGGCGTCTCGGAGCTCGTAGTGCTCGGCCGGTGTCAGGCGGGCCGTCGCGCCGCGCAGCGACGGCGAGCAGTGCAGCTGCTGGTCCCACCACACGTCCGTCGACGGGGCGGTGAAGGCGAAGTCCAGCGGCTGCACCTCGACGTCTTCGAACCCGACGCCCCACAGCAGCTCGGCGAGTCCCTCCGGGTCGGGGAGCGCGAACGGCCCCGGCTCGTCGCCCGCGCTCGCCGGGACGACCCCGAGGCGGACGAGCAGTCGGCCCATGCTCCACGGGTTGTGCTCGGCGGCGGCCCACGTGGCGAGTGCGAGGCGGCCCCCGGACTTCAACGTCCGCCGGGCCTCGCGCAGCGCGGACTCCGGGTCGGCGAGCAGCATGACCCCCCAGCGGCAGAGGATCGCGTCCAGGGACGCGGCCGAGCGGTCGATCCACTCGGCGTCCATCGGCTCGAACTCGACGTTGTCGAGGCCGAGCTCCTGCGCGCGCTCCTTCGCGACCTCGACCATCGCGAGGGCGGTGTCGGTGCAGATCAGCGTGCCGCCGGGACGGATCAGCTCGGCTGCGAGGAACCCCGTGTCGCCCGGCCCCGCCGCGAGCTCGAGCACGGTGTGCCCGGGCTGCGGCCGGATGAGCTCGACGAGGTGGTGGGAGACCGGTGCTGCATCCCGCTGGAACGCGGCCCGGGCCGCCCCCCACCCGGCCGCCGCGTCCTCCCAGCGGGCGCGGCTGTCGGCGCGGAAGGCGTCGGCCTCCTCGGGCGGGATCGGCACGCGGCCGCTAGGAGACCTTGAACGTGAAGGCGACGCGAAGCGGCGCGGAGACCGTGCCGGTCTTGTCCGTTGCACGGACGAGCAACTCGTAGGTGCCGGCCTTCAGCTTCGGGTAGGCCGCCGACTTGAGCTTGTAGGCCCAGGCGCCGTCGGGCTTCACCGCGACGTTGATGTAGCGCGGCTTGGCGCACGACAGGACCTTGAAGGCGTTCGCCTTGATGTCGAAGAAGACGCACCGCGTCGACTGCGACGACGACGCCTTCTTCGTCGCGGCGAGCTTCACCCGGCGGATCGCGATCTGCACCCCGCCGATCCCGGAGCTGTCCTGCGCCTTCCCGGAGAAGGTGATCCTGCGGATCTTCTTCGTCTTCCGCTTCAGCGCCTTGCGGCCCTCGCGCTTCACCGTCGTCGTCCTGACGGTGTAGAGCTTGAGCGTGGCGTTGGCCTTGGGCGCGGTCACGGTCACGGTCGGCGCGGCGCCGTCGGATCCGGCGCCGACGCCGACGTTGACGGCCACCGAGGAGACCGTCGTGCTGATGGCGTCCTGCTGGTCGACGACGACGAGGCGCGCGGTGTAGGTCCCCGCGGCCGTGTAGGTGTGCTGGACCGTCGGGAGGTTCGTGCTGACACGCGCCGAGCCGTCACCGAAGTCCCAGGCGTAGGACTTGATGCCGCCGCCGAACGCGGCCTCGGGGTCGGTGGACTTCGAGCCGTCGAACGTCACGGCCTCTCCGACCGCGACGTCGGCCTTCGCGACGACGGCCACCGGTACCGGCGGCTTGTTGAAGTACTCGTCGGCCCCGCGGTCGCTGGCGGCGCCGCCGACCCGGGGCTCGCCGTCGATGTCCTTGTCCGACTCGCCGGCGACCTGGGCGCCCGCCTTGTCGATGGCCGGAGAGCCGACACGCAGGCGGAAGTTCTCCTTGCCGGGATCGGCGAAGAGCGCCTCGGGCGTGGAGTTCTCGTTGCCCGATGCGGTGATCGTCGTGCCGCCGGTGCTGCTGGGCGTGGCGACCGCGTCGGAGTTCTTGACGTTGATCGTCACCGTCGGTGCGGTGGAGAGCAGCGGGACCGCCGCGGCGGCGGTGCCCGTGATCGAGCCCTTCACGATCGAGCGGTCGGCCTTGATGTCGATGTTGCCGGCGGCGTTGGCCGTCGGCAGCCCGGCGCCGGTCGTCGCCGCGTTCGCTGCGATGCCCTTCTCCGAGCCCGCGATGGTCACGTGGTTGAGCGTGACCGCGATGTCGCCCGCCGTGCCGGTGCCGGGCAGGGTGGCCGCCGCGGACGTGACGTTGACGCCGGCCCCCGTGGAGCCGCCGGAGAAGGTGGACGAGTCGACGTTGACGGTCTTGTCCGCCGTGCTCGTGGCCGTCTGGCTGAGGAGCAGACCGTCGGCCGCGGCCTTGTTGGCGAAGCCGGTGCTGCGCACGATCCGGTTCGGCGTGCCGGCGGCGATGCCCGTGAGCTGGATCGCCGGACCCTGCTGGGTGTCGGAGAGGACGAGCGTGTCCTCGAGGATCAGGGACGAGGCGGCGCCGCCCTTGAGGGCCGCCGCGGTCTGATCGGTCGCGCCGGTCGGGGCGTTCACGACGAACGAGGTCCGGACGGCGACCGTGCCGGTGACGGCGTCGTCGATCAGGTGGGCGGCGGTGTCCTGCGTGCTGGCGACCGCGCGGGCGAGGAACGAGCCCTCGACGCTGGTGCCGACCGCGCTGATCTGCAGTGCAGGCCCGCTGTTGACCTGGCCGCTGAGGAAGAGGTTCTTGACCTTCGTGCCCTCGCCACTGCCACCGGACCCGTTGCCCAGGCGCAGGACGGAGGTGCCGGCCATGGTGCTGGACGAGGTGATGATCGCCCCGCCGGGCTGCCCCTCGATCGTGACGTTCTTCTTCGTCACGACGAGTGCGGGCTCGACGTAGGGCGTCCTGCTCGCCTTGACCGAGATCGTGTCCCCGTCGGCGACGGCCGCGTTGGCGTCGGCGACCGTCTTGCAGACGTTCGCCGCGCACCCCGGGGCGGCGGCCTGATCGACCGTGAAGGTCGCGGCGGAGGCCGTGGCGGGGACCGCGAGAGCGGCACCGGCGACGGTGAGGAGGAGGCTGACCCGACCTGACATAGGCGGCCATGCTACCCGCGGAACCAGCAGAACGCGCCAGGTTTGCCTCCGCGCCCCCGGGTTCAGTGCAGCTCCCGTCGCAGAAGCTTGCCGGAGGGGGTGCGGGGCAGCGGCTGCGCCCGCACCACCACCGCCCGCGGCACCTTGAAGCGGGCGAGCAGGGACGAGCAGTGCTCGCGCAGCGCCTGCTCGTCGATCGTCGCACCGGGCTGCGGGACGACGGTGGCGACGACCGCCTCGCCCCACTCCGGGTCCGGGCGACCGTGCACGGCCGCCTCGCGGACCGCCGGGTGGCGCTCGAGGGCCGCCTCGACCTCGGCGGGGGCGACGTTCTCCCCGCCGCTGATGATCGTGTCCGCCTTGCGACCGACCACCGTGAGACGGCCGTCCGGATCCAGGCGGCCGAGGTCGCCCGTGCGCAGCACGCCGTCCGGACCGGCGGCGGACCGCGAGACGGTCGGCCCGCTCACCAGGATCTCCTCGTCCTGCGCGATCCGCACGCGGGTGCAGAAGAGCGGCGGGCCGGCGTCGAGCTGCTCGTCTCCCGGCCGCTGGATCGTCGCCATCGCCGTCGACTCCGTCATGCCGTAGGTCTGGGCGACCGGCACGCCGGCCGCACGGGCGCGCTCGACCAGGACCGCCGGGATCGGCCCTCCCCCGGCCAGGGCGGCGCGGAGCCGCGGCGGGTCGTGCAGACCGGCGTCCAGCAGACGCGACAGCGTGGTCGCCACGACGCTGATGACGGTCGGTCCGTCGGGCGCGTGCAGCCGTGCGGTGACGCGCTCCGCGTCGAAGCCGTCATGCACCTCCGCCGTGGTGCCGGCGATCGCCGAGCGCACGAGGATCGACAGGCCCCCCACGTGATTGAAGGGCAGGGCCGAGAGCCAGCGCTCGTCGGCGGGGTGCCCGAGGGCCGCGGCGCTGCCCTGCGCCGCCCAGAGCAGGTTGCCGAAGCTCAACAGGACCGGCTTGGGGGTGCTCGTGGTGCCCGAGGTGTGCAGCAGGACCGCCGGGTCGCCGGGGGCATGGGCGACCGAGGGGGTACGCGGTCCGGCGTCACCAACCGGCTCGTCGACGACCAGCACGCACCCGTCGGTCTGGTGGGCGACCTCCGGGGCGGCGAGCTTCGGGGAGACGGGGACGACCGTCGCGCCGAGGCGCAGCACCGCCCAGAACGCGACCGCGAAGTCCGGTCCGGGGGGCAGCAGGAGGCCGACGCGCGCCCCCGGCCGGACGCCACGGGCCGCGAGCGCCCCGGCCGCGCCCGCCACGCGGCGGTCCAGCTCGGCGTACGGGAGTTCCTGCAGCGCCTCCACGTGCGGACGCGAGCGCGCCGCGCGTGCCACCCAGCAGCCGATCTCCATGGTCCAGAGGCTAGCCTCCGGGCCATGTCAGTCACCTGGACCGCGGCGGCGCCGGACGCCGAGTACACGGACATCCGCTACGAGAAGGACGGCGGCGGGATCGCGAAGATCACGATCGATCGCCCCGAGGTCCGCAACGCCTTCCGGCCCAAGACCCTCATCGACGTCTCCGACGCACTCGAGCGCGCCCGCGAGGACGAGGAGGTCGGGGTGATCATCTTCACGGGCGAGGGGCCGCACGCCTTCTGCTCCGGCGGCGACCAGAACGTCCGTGGGGACACGGGCTACGTGCCCGAGGGCAAGACCGTCGGCCGGTTCCACGTGACCGACCTACAGGTCCAGATGCGCCGGCTGCCCAAGCCGATGGTGGCGATGGTCGCGGGCTACGCGATCGGTGGCGGCCACGTGCTGCATCTCTGCTGCGACCTGACGATCGCCGCCGACAACGCGCGGTTCGGTCAGACCGGCCCGCGCGTCGGCTCCTGGGACGGCGGCTTCGGCGCCTCCCTCCTCCGTGACCTCGTCGGGACGAAGAAGGCCAAGGAGATCTGGCTGCTCTGCCGCCAGTACGGCGCCCAGGAGGCCATGGACATGGGCCTGGTGAACACCGTCGTCCCGCTCGAGCGCCTCGAGGAGGAGACGGTGGCGTGGTGTCGCGAGATGCTCGCCCTCTCCCCCTTCGCGCTGCGACTCGTGAAGTCGAGCTTCCACGCGCACGAGGACGGCTACGCCGGCATCCAGCAGCTCGCGCACGACGCGAACCTCCTCTTCTACGGGGCGCCCGAGGCGCAGGAGGGCCGCGACGCCTACAAGGAGAAGCGCACCCCGGACTTCTCGAAGTTCCCGCGGCGGGCGTAGCGCGTGTCGACCTCCATGAGCCCGGTCCGCATCTGGGTGATGGCCGCCCGGCTGCGCACCCTGCCCGCCGCCGTCGCACCCGTGCTGGTCGGCACCGCCCTCGCCGTGCAGGCCACCGACGATCTGCGTGTCGGCACGTTCGTCGCAGCGCTGCTCGGCGCCATCTTCATCCAGGTCGGTACCAATCTGTCCAACGACTACTCCGACGCGCGGCGCGGTGCGGACACCGAGGACCGACTCGGTCCGGTCCGGGTCACCGCGGGCGGTCTCGTGCCGCCGCAGCGGGTGCTCGTCGCCACCTACGTGACGTTCGGCCTCGCGGTCGTCTGCGGCGTCTACCTCGTCGCGGTCGCCGGCTGGGAGCTGCTCGTGGTCGGCGTCCTGTCGATCGCCGCCGGGGTGCTCTACACCGGCGGTCCGAAGCCCTACGGCTACGAGGGACTCGGCGAGGTCTTCGTGTTCCTGTTCTTCGGCGTCGCCGCCGTCGCCGGCTCGACGTTCGCGCAGGTCGAGTCCTGGCCCTGGGAGGCCTTGGCGCTCGCCGTGCCCGTCGGGCTGCTGGCCAGCGCGATCCTCGTGGTCAACAACGTCCGCGACATGGACACCGACCGACGGGTCGGCAAGCGCACGCTCGCGGTGCGGCTCGGCCGCGACCGGTCCCGTGACCTGTTCGCCGGCATGGTCTACCTGTCGTTCCCGGCTGCGCTCGTCCCGTGGATCGGCGGATCGCTCGGGCCCGCGACGCTGCTCGTGCTGCTGGCCCTGCCGCTCGCCGTCCCGCTGGTGCGCACCGTCCGCACCCACACCGACGGTCCGACCCTCAACGGGGCGCTCGCGCAGACCGGGCAGGTCCAGCTGGTGTTCTGCGTCCTGCTCTCGGCGGGCATCCTGCTCAGCTAGGAGGAACGGCACGGGAACCTGGCGGGTTTGGGGTAGGTTCGGCGAACCCGTGGACGTCACCGTCGACACCGTCGAGCTCCCGCTCCGCCGCCCCCTGCGCACCGCCTGGGGCGACCTCCACTCCCGCTCGATCCTGATCCTCACGATCTGCGGTGCGGACGGTGTGATCGGTCGCGGCGAGGCGGCCCCGCTGGAGCCCTACGACGGCGTGCCCTTCCCCGCGGTCGCGGCCGCGCTCGACGCCTACGCGGACATCCTGCGCACCTCGAAGGGCCGTAGCGGTGCCGGCCTCGTCGACGCCTGCCGTGCGGCCGTCGACCTGCCGCAGGCGCTCGCCGCCGTCGACATGGCGCTGTGGGATCGGGCGGGGCGGCGCGAGGGCCGGCCGATCGCCGCGCTCCTCACCGACCGGGGCGCGGCCTCGGTACCGGTGAACGCGACGATCGGCGCCGACGACCCCGTCGTGGCCGGGGCCGCCGCCCGAGCCGCCGTCGACGCGGGCTTCTCGTGCGTGAAGGTCAAGGTCGGCGTCGGCGACGACCTCGCGCGGCTGGCCGCGATCCGTGAGGCGACCGGGGACGCGCTGGAGATCCGGCTGGACGCCAACGGTGCCTGGAGCGTCGAGGAGGCAGTCGCGGCGATCGAGCGGCTTGGTGCCGCAGGGCTCGAGCTCGTCGAGGAGCCGGTCCACGGCATCCAGGAGCTGCGCGCGGTCCGGGAGCGCGTCCCGGTCCGCATCGCGATGGACGAGACCGCCGCCGCGCCCGGCGCTGTCGGGGCCGGTGCCGCCGACGCGGTGTGCCTGAAGATCTCCCGGTGCGGCGGCATCGGCGCGCTGACCGTGCAGGCCGCGCTGGTGCGTGCCGCCGGCGGCGAGCCGTACCTCGCGTCGACCTACGACGGTCCGCTCGGCATCGCCGCCGCGGTGCACGTGGCCGCGGCGCTGAACGTCGAGACCCCGTGCGGGCTCGCCACGCTCGGCGCCTTCGACGCCCCGATGCCACCGGAGCTCCTCCCAGTGAACGGCCGTATCGCCGTCCCGACGGGCCCGGGCCTCGGCATCACCTGGCCGGGCGCCTGAGCTCCGCCTCAGCGGGAGCTGCGGGACCCTCGTCCGGTCAGGACCCGCGCCACGGCCCCGGGCGCCTCGCGCAGGAGCCCATGCCCGGCCCCGGGGACGACGTGGAGCGCGCCGTCCGGCACGCCCGCGACGAGCCGGTCCGCGATCGCCCGGTACCTCCTGTCCCGCTGCCCGACGACGACGTCCACCGGCATCGGCAGCTCCGCCAGCCGGTCCCACACCGCCGGCACCCTCCCGGGCGACAGACCACGGAGCGCCTCGGCCAGCCCGTCCGCGTCGCCGCCCAGCACCTCGGCCTCCTGCGCGTCGCGGACCTCGGGCGGGTCGTCGGCGAACAGCGGCTGCGCGGCCCACCGGGAGGCGAACGCGTCGAGGCCGTCCGCGAGGAGGCGGGCCGCCAAGGTGTCGTCGGCCGCCCGCCGGGCGCGACGCTCCTCCTGCCCATCGATGCCCGCCGTCGAGGCCACCAGCACCAGCCGCTCCACGAGCTCGGGCGCCGCGAGCGCGACGTGCAGCGCGACCCGCCCCCCGAGGGAGTAGCCGGCCAGACCTACCGGTCGGTCGGGAAGCGCCGCGAGCACGTCCGCGACGCACGCGTCGACGTCGACCGGACGGACCGACGCGCGCGCGCCGTGTCCACGCAGGTCGGGGGCGAGCGCCGGATAGGCTTCGCCGCCCGCCGCCGCCCGGACCGCGTCCCACGACGCAGAGGAGCCGGCGAACCCGTGCAGGAGCACCATCGTCATGACCGCCACCGTAGACATGTACCTCCTGCTCCGCGCCTTCGTGGACGAACTGGTCCGCAGCGGTGCCTGCGCGGCGGTCACCTCCCCCGGGTCCCGTTCCACGCCGCTGGTGCTGTCGCTGGTGCGCGACGGCCGGCTGCCGTGCATCTCGAGCATCGACGAGCGCTCGGCCGGCTTCCTCGCCCTCGGCATGGCGAAGGCGAGCGGCCACCCGGCCGTCCTCGCGTGCACCTCGGGCACCGCCGCCGCCAACTACCTGCCCGCGGTCATCGAGGCACACGAGTCCGGCGTGCCGCTGATCGTCCTGACCGCCGACCGGCCGCCCGAGCTCCGCGACACCGGCGCCGGCCAGACGATCGACCAACTCAAGCTCTACGGCGACGCGACCCGCTGGTTCGCGGAGGTCGGGGTGCACGACGCCTCGGCCGAACGCCTGCGCTGGATCCGCGCGCTGGCCTGCCGTGCCGTCGCGCAGAGCACCGGTTCCCGGCCCGGCCCCGTGCACCTGAACTGGCCGCTGCGCGAGCCGCTCACCCTCGACGCCCCGCTGCCCGACGAGGAGCCCGGTGGCGGCGGACGCTCGGACGGTCGCGCATGGACGTCGGTCGCCGCACCGCTCGCCGACGCGGCCTCCGCCGTCGCGCCGATCGCCCCGCTCGTACAGGCCGCCGCCCGCGGAATCGTGGTGCTCGGCCGCGATGAGACCGTGCCCTCCGGCGGATGGCACACCCCGTCCCCGCTGTCCGCAGCCGCCTCCGCGTTCTCCGCGGCGACCGGGTGGCCGCTGCTCGCCGACCCGCTCTCGGGTGCGCGCACCGGCCCGGGCGCGGTCGCGCACTACGAGGCGATGCTGCGCGACGACGGCTTCGCCGACGCCCACCGCCCGGCGGTCGTCCTGCGCGTCGGCGACCTTCCGACCTCCAAGCCGCTGCGCGCGTGGCTCGCCGGCCTCGACGCCGTGCAGGTGCGGATCGATCCGCGGCTGGCGTGGCAGGACCCCGACCAGGTCACGGACCTCGTCCTCCCCTTCCCCGCCGCGCCCGCCCTCGCGGCGCTGGCGGCGCTCGCCGGCGACCCGCCGCAGGACACCACCTGGCTCGACGCCTGGCGTACGGCGGACGATCGTGCCGCTGCAGCGATCGCGCGGGTGCTCGGCGACGACCTGACCGAGCCGCGGATCGCGGCCGAGTTGACCGGGACGCTGCCGCCCGAGGCGACGCTGGTCGTCGCCGCCTCGATGCCGATCCGCGACGTCGAGTGGTTCGCCCCGCCGCGCGAAGCGCCCCCACGGGTGCTGGCCAACCGCGGCGCCAACGGCATCGACGGCACCATCGCCACCGCGTACGGCGTCTCGGCGATGAGCAGCGGCCCGACCGTCCTGCTCGTCGGCGACGTGACGCTCGCGCACGACATCGGATCGCTGCTGACGGCGAAGCGCACGGGCATCCCGCTCACGATCGTCCTGCTGGACAATGGCGGCGGCGGGATCTTCGACTTCCTGTCGGTGAGCGGCGAGGAGGACGCCTACGAGGCGCACGTCCTCACGCCCACCGGGCTGGACCCCGAGAAGATCGCGGACCTCTACGGCCTGGCCTATCAGCCGATCCCGGACCTCCCGGCCCTGCGCGTCGCCCTCGAGGCCTCCCTGCAGTTCCACGGCACCGCCCTGCTGCACGTGAAGACCGACCGCGCCGCCAACGTCGACCTGCACCGGCAGGTGTGGGAGGCCGTCTCCGCTGCGCTCGGCTAGCCGGTGGAAGCCGCTGTCGCGCGCGGAGGCGATCGTCCTCGGGGCGCTGCTCGTCGCCCTGGCGGCGGTCGTGCTCACCCGCTGGGTCGTGCACGGCACCGTGGACCGCGACTCGCTCGCGGTCTCGGTCACCGACGTCGCCGGTGGCTCGGCGCTCGGGTACCAGCCGCCGTGCAACTTCCTGCCGGGCCCCGGCGCCTGGGAGTGCGAGGTCCCGGCGCCGAGCAACAGCGGCCAGGACGGGTACCTCGTGCGCGTGACGCCCGGCACCTCGTGCTGGACCGCGACCCGCGTGTACGACGGCTCCGAGGGCGACGACCTGCCCGACCGCGCCGACGGCTGCGTCCGTCTGTGGCAGTGGTCGCCCGTCGACCTCCTCTGAGCCTGCGGCTACCCTGGCGCGATGGCCACCCTCGAGGACGTCCGCCGCCTCGCGCTCGCGATGCCAGGCGCGCAGGAGTCCACGATGTGGGGCTCCGCCGCCTGGAAGGTCCGCAAGGTCCTCTTCGTCTGGGAGCGGCCGCTCCGCAAGGGCGACCTCGAGCACCTCGGGGAGGCGGCGCCCGAGGGTGCGGTGATGGGCGCCCGGGTCGAGCACGAGCAGGCGAAGCTCGCCCTGCTCGCCGATCCGTCGGGCGCGTTCTTCACGACGCCGCACTTCGACGGACATCCGATCATCCTCGTCGCCCTCGAGCGCGTCGACCTCGAGACGCTCGAGGAGGTCGTCGTGGAGGCCTGGCTCAACCGTGCGTCGGCGACGGCGGCGGCGAAGTGGCTCCAGGCGCGGGGCGCCGGCTAGAGCGCGAGCACCGGGAGCAGCGCCTGCAGCTTGATCTCCGTCTCGGCCAGCTCGGACGCCGGGTCGGAGTCCCGCACCACGCCGACACCCGCGTAGCAGCGCGCGACCGGCCCGGTGAGCAGCGCCGAGCGCAGCGCGACGCAGAACTCGCCGTCCTCGCTCGTGTCCGCCCAGCCGACCGGACCGGCGTACCAGCCACGGTCGAAACCCTCGAGCTCCGGGATCATCGGCGCGGCGGTCGCCAGCGGCTCGCCGCCGACCGCGGGGGTCGGGTGCAGCATGGCCACGAGGTCGATGACGCTCACGCGCGAGGCCAGCTGCGCCCGGATCGGCGTCGCGAGGTGCTGGATGTTGGCGACCTTGACGATCTGCGGCTCCTCCGCCGCGGTGACCCAGACGCTGTGGGGGGCGAGGGTCCGCTCGATCCGCCGCGCGACGATCGCCTGCTCCTCACGATCCTTCGTGGACTGCATGAGCGCCTCGCCGAGGTGGTCGTCCACCGCCGGGTCGGCACTGCGGCGGGTCGATCCGGCGAGCGCGATGGTGCCCGCGCGCAGCCCGTCGCGCTGGATCAGCAGTTCGGGACTCGCGGCGAGGAACGCGCTGTCGCCCCGGCCGGCGCAGACGATGAAGCAGGACGGGAACGCGTCGCGCAGCACGCCCAGGACGGCGCCGGGGTCGTGCGGCGCCGCACCGGTGTGGACCTCGACCTCGCGCGCCAGCACGATCTTCTGCAGGCGCCCGGAGCGGATGCGCTCGACCGCGCGCGCGACGGCGCTCTCGTAGTGCTCGGGCGGCATCGAGCTGGCGATCCGCGTGCGGGTCACCAGCGACGGGTCGAGGACGGGCAGCGGCGTGTCCCGCAGCTCGCCCAGTCGCGTCTCCAGGCGCTCGAGCAGGCCCTCGGCGGTGTCGTCGGGCCGCGCGAGTGCCGTGACGGTGAGGCGCAGCTCGCCGCCGCGCCGGGCGATCGAGACCTCGGGCACCTGCAGCGAGGCCGGGGCGTAGCCCTCCCAGTGCGGAGCACGTCCGCCGTCGGGGGCGAACGAGAAGCCCCCCACCGCGACGGGCCCCGAGCCGCGCGGGCCCTCCCCGGGCGGATCGCACACGGCGGTCGACGCCAGGGCACGCCACCGGGCGGCGACCTCGCGGAAGCGCTCCGGGCCGGACGCCTCGAGCTCGACCGCGCAGCCGAGGCCGGCCAGCGCCGCACCGCCACGGTCCGGCTGCTCGAACACGAACCACGGCTCGCCGGCGCGCCGGGAGGCGACGACCGTGCCGGTCGGATCGACCGACGGGGACACCGTCCAGCTGGCGGCGCCGAGGACCTCCTGCGTCCGTCCGGTCCGCGCCCGCCGCACCGCCTGGTCCAGGTGCTTCAGCAGGCGGGCGCGGTCGCGCGCCTGCGGGAGGAACGGGTTGGCGGGGGTGTCGAGCTGCGGGGAACGGCGTGTGCGCACTCCAGACAGTCTAGAAGGCGGGCTGGCGCCTTCGGAGTCAGGCGCCCCTGGTCAGCTCGATCGGGCGCGTCGCCCGGCGTCTGCCGCTCGTCACGACGATCTGGGCGTCGACCCGGCGCCCGCGCAGCCGGGCGAGTCGGGCCACCGCGGACTCCGGCACGCGCACGCGCACCCGGACGTTGCGCGCGGCGGTGACCTTGCGCTCGGCGCGGGCGACGGTGACCGCCCGGCCGCCGATCCGCACGACCACGCGCACGACGTAGGTCCCGGCCCGGTCCGCGTCGACGCTGACGAGCAGCCCGTCGCGGCGCAGGGAGCTGACGCGCGCGGCCGGCTTCGCCCGGACGGCGATCGGCTTGGGGACCCGGCCGGCGGACGAGGCCATCGACGGCGGGAGCGCCGAGGACGGCGACGGCGGCGTCCGGAACGGTCCGGTCACCTCGAAGGTCAGACCGGTCGCCACGCCGCCGCGCTGCGAGCTGAAGTACAGGCGCTGCCCCGACGGGTCGAACGTCACCCCGGCGACCTCGGTCTCGGCGCCATGCAGCGGGCCGCTGAGCTGCAGGAAGGGGGCGACCTCGCGCTGCGCGGTGATCAGCACGACCTGCAGGTCGTCGGCGTCCTCCCCGACGAACAGGTCGCCGGACGGCTGATGGACGGTGATGGCGTCGGGGTCCTTCAGCGGTGCGCCCGCACCGAGGGCGACACCGTCGTACACCAGCGCGAGACGCTCGGTCGCACACTCGTACGCCCAGATGCGGTCGTCGCTGGTCGAGGTGAAGTAGACGACGCCCGTGTCGAACCACATGCCCTCGCCACGCCGGAACTTCAGGCTCTCGGGCACCTGCTGCCGGGCCGGCACGCCCCGCTCGAAGAGCGGATCGGGCACCGGCACCCAGCGGACGGTCTCCCCCGGGCCCTGGGCGGCGATCTCGAGGATCCCTGCCGAGAGGTCCGGGTAGCGGTCGGGCGTGAAACGGTAGAAGCCCGAGTCGCCCTCGTCCTCGGTCATGTAGACGCGCTTGCCGACCGGGTCGACGACCGCGGCCTCGTGTGCGCGGACCCCGAGGGCGGGGCGCACGACGGCTGCCTGCGCGCCCGACGGGTCGCACTCCCAGACCCGTCCGGTGTCGGTCTCCTCGCACGACAGCCACGTGCCCCACGGTGTGGCGCCACCACCGCAGTTGGTGCTCGTGTTCGACAGGATCCGACGGGCGCCGACGATGTTCCCGTTCTTGTCGAAGGTGACGGACGAGGCGCCGCCGATCGTCGGGACCTCGGAGTTGACCGTGAGGATGTAGCCACCGTCGGGCTGCGCGAAGGTCGCTGCGCCGTCCGGGAAGATCGGCCAGGGGAAGAGCGTGCCGGGCACCGGGCTGCCGGCGGCCCCGATCAGACGAGAGCTGAAGCCCGGCGGCAGCGCGATCCCCAGCGGGTCCGGGGCACCCAGCGGTCCGTACGGGCCGACGCCCGGCGTGGCCGGGGACTGGGCGAGCGCCTGCTTCCAGAACGCCGGGCCCATCGACAGGGCCCCCATGGTGAGCGCGGTCCCCTTGAGGAACCCGCGCCGGTCGACGACATGCGGCATCCGCACAGGGTCTCACCACGGGGCCTGCCCGTGGTGAACCCCCGGTGAACGGCGCGTTGAGGTTCGTTCAGGTCTCTTGGCGGCCGCGCGCGATGGCGATCTCGCCCGTGCGCATCATCTCGATCAGGCCGAACGGGCGGACCATCCGCTCGAACGCCGCGACCTTGTCGGTCGTCCCGGTGATCTCGATGATGATCGACCGCTTGCCGACGTCGACGACCTTGCCGCGGAAGATCTCGCAGATCTGCAGGACCTCCGCGCGCGCGCTGCCGTCGGCCGCGACCTTGAAGAGCGCCATCTCGCGGGCGACCGTGTCGGCCGGCTCGAGATCGCGGATCTTCAGGACGTTGATCAACTTGTGCAGCTGCTTGGTGACCTGGTCGATCGGATGCAGCGCACCGTCGACCGTGAGCGTCACCCGTGAGATCTGATCGTCGTCGGTCGGGCCGACCGTGAGGGTGTCGATGTTGAACCCGCGGCGGGCGAACAGCCCCGCGATGCGGGTCAGGACGCCCGGCTTGTTCTCGACGAGGATGGAGAGGACGTGCTTGCGGCCCGTCATCAGGCCGCCGCTGGCCTCGAGCTCCTCGAGGCTCAGCAGCTGGTCCTTGGTCCCTGGCTCACCCATCGCTCAGCCCACCATGTCGCGGGCCGCAGCGCCCGGCGAGATCATCGGGTACACGTTCTCCTCGGCGGTGACGCGCGCGTCGACCACGACCGGGCCGGGCGTCGCGAACGCCGTCTTCAGGTCGTCGACCAGCGTCGTCTTGTCCGTCAGGCGGATGCCGGTGGCGCCGTACGCCTCGGCGAGCTTCACGAAGTCCGGGAAGGACCCCATGTCGACCTGGCTGTAGCGGCGCTCCCAGAAGAGCTCCTGCCACTGGCGGACCATGCCGAGGTAGCCGTTGTTGGAGATGACGACCTTCACCGGGATGTTCAGCTGGGAGCACGTCGCGAGCTCCTGGATGTTCATCTGGATCGACCCGTCGCCGGTGATGCAGACCACGAGGTCGTCCGGGCACCCGAGCTGCGCGCCCAGCGCGGCCGGCAGGCCGAAGCCCATCGTGCCCAGCCCGCCGGAGTTGATCCACCGGCGCGGCTTGTCGAAGTGGTAGTGCTGCGCCGTCCACATCTGGTGCTGGCCGACGTCCGACGTGATGATCGCGTCGCCGCCGGTGGCCTCGTAGACCGACTGGATGAGGTACTGCGGCTTGATCTCGGTGCTGTCGGAGTCCTCGTAGGACAGCGGGTACCGGGTCTTCCACTCGGCGATCCGCTGGTTCCACTCGTCCAGGCGCGAGGAGTCCGCGTCCAGCGAGCGGTACTCCTCGACGAGCTTGGCGAGGACGTGCTTGCAGTCACCCACGATGGGGATGTGCGCCGGCACGTTCTTGCTGATCTCCGCCGGGTCGACGTCGATGTGGATGAACTTCGCGCGCGGGGCGAACTCGCTGAGCTTGCCGGTGATCCGGTCGTCGAACCGGGCACCGATGCAGCAGATGAGGTCTGCCTCATCCATGGCGTAGTTCGCCGCGCGGGTGCCGTGCATGCCGAGCATGCCCAGCCACTGCGGGTCGGGCGCCGGGAAGGCGCCGAGGCCCATCAGCGTGCAGGTGCAGGCGAACGTGTCCGAGCGCACGAGCGCACGGAGCTCCTCGGAGGCGTTCGCGTTGATCACTCCGCCGCCCGCGTAGATCACCGGGCGACGCGCGGACGCGAGCGCCTTGGCGGCCTGGCGGATCTGCTTAGTGTTGCCCTCGAGCGTCGGCTGGTAGCCCGGCAGGCGGACGTCGGTGACCGGCTCGTAGGGGATGTCGACCCTCGAGAGATCCGTGGGAATGTCCACGACGACCGGGCCGGGGCGGCCGGAGCGGGCGATGTAGAACGCCTCGTGCAGCGCCCGCGGGATCTCCGTGGGATGCCGGATCATGATCGAGTGCTTGACGCCGGGCATGGTCATGCCCATGACGTCGGCCTCCTGGAACCCGTCGGTGCCGAGCAGGTCGGTGCGGACCTGGCCGGTGATGAAGACCACCGGGACCGAGTCCATCATCGCGTCGACGATCGGGGTGACCAGGTTCGTGGCCCCCGGGCCGGAGGTGCCCAGCGAGACGCCGACCTTGCCGGTCGCCTTCGCGTACCCCTCGGCCGCGTGGCCGCCGCCCGCCTCGTGGCGGACCAGGACGTGTTTGATGCCCGCGTCGTACAGGGCGTCGTACGTCGGGATGTTGGCGCCGCCGGGAAGCCCGAATACGACCTCGACGCCCTCTGCCTTCAAGCACTCCATCACCGCGTCAACTGCACGCATGCTGCGCTCAACCTCCTTCCGACTCTGCTCGTGGGATCTGTAGAGATGCCGAGAGCCGCACCAGGGCGGCCCGCGAACCGCCGAGTGTAGCAGCGACTTTTGCCCCGCCGCGCCCCGTTGGGGGCGCTCAGCGGGCGAGCGTGCCGACGTCGGTCGTGAAGTCGAGCTCGGCCCCGCAGCGCACGCACAGGGCGTCGTGGAGCATGCAGATGCGCCCGCACCTGGGGCATTCGCGGCGGGGCTCCTCGTCGTCGTTGCGGTAGGCGAAGGCGACCAGGAGCCCGATGCCCGGAACGGTCACCCCGATGAGGAACCACAGGACGGTCGAGCTGCCCTTGTTCCGCCCGATGACCGCGGTCGCGACGCCGAAGAACAGCGCGATCAGGATGTAGATGCTGCCGCCCATGGCCGGCTCCGGTCAGAGCGTCTTCATGGCCCACACGACGGCGACGACCGCGAGGATCACCGCGAAGGTGGTCGCAAGGCCGGCGACGACGCCGATGACGACCTTCATCAGGATCCAGGCCGCGACGGCGAGGACGAGGATGGCGATCGCGCGCTGCTTGAGCGAACTACCGGTCTTCTCGGGCATCACCCGAGGGTACTAGGCCGGGACGGCGTGACCGTCGGTCCGCCAGGCGGGCCGGGGCCCGCCGTGACGCCGATCCCCATCATCGTCACGGCGGGCCCATGATTCGGCCCACAACACCCTCAGGAGGAGAGAGAGCGGTTCAGTGCTCGCGCCGTGGCACACGCGACCGGCCGTCACCGGACGGCCTCGTGCTGGCGAGCTTCGCGAGCCGGTAGCGCCGGATCTTCGGCGCCAGCGGCGAACGGTCCTTCTGGTCGGTGACCGCCAGCAGCTGAAGCCGGCTGATCGCGTTGGCGTGGCTGCTGGTGGACATGGACAGCATGGTGCCGGTCGGCGGCCACCGCGGGCATGGGCCACCGGTCGGACATCGGGCGGCGATCTTCGCCCTGGGGTCGAACTGCCCGCATCCGGGCGGCTTCTCGCGCTGTGCCGCTCAGCGGTCGGCGCGTGCCGCGTGGCCGGCGGCGTCCAGCGCCGGGCGCATCGGCTTGGGGACGCGGCGGCGGACCCGCCAGCGGGCTCCCGAGAACGAGTGGTTGGCGACCGTCGCGAAGCCCGCCTCGTCCTCCCGCAGCGCCAGCAGCAAGTGGGAGATGCGGTCGGCCGACGGGAGCTCGGGATGGTTCACGCGGATGCAGTAGCAGTGCACGCGCCGGCCCCCGATGCGGACCAGCAGCGCCCCGCCCTCCCCCAGCAGCCAGACGCCCAGGCGGCCCCGCTCCATCACCAGCCCGGTCTGCGCGTGCAACTCGCGGGCGTCGTGGCCGATCAGGTCGCCGAGCAGGCCGAGCGCGGTCCGCTCCGGGCCGTCCGCGGCGCGCTTCTTGGGCCGCACGACGTTCGCACCGCGCTGGGCGTAGAGCTCGGGCAGGATCCATCCCTGGGCGAAGGCCGCGAGCGCCACGGGCGCGCTGAGGGGCTCGACGATCAGCAGGACGACCCCGGTCAGGGTGAAGGGGATGACGTGCCCGAGGGTGGAGATGGTCCAGCCGACCCCCCGCTTGCGGAGCTCGCGTTCGTCGACGCGCGTGCGCCAGTGGACCGAGGCGACCTCGGGGAGGACGCTCGGGGCCGGGGCCGTGTCGGCGCCCGTGCTCACCCGCCGGAGATCGGCAGGCGCATGATCACGAGGTCGGCGTCCCGCGGAAGCTCGCGGACCTGCTCGGCCTGGCCTTCGCCGGTGGAGACGATCGCGAAGTAGCCGCGGTCGAGCTCGGCGCGGAACGCGGCGGTGGCGGCCTCGACGGCCGCCTCGTCGGTCGCGGTCCACTCGGCGAGCGTCGTGTGGCCCGTGCTGTCCATGCGAACGAGTCGTGACATGGGCTCCATGGTACGCGTCGCACCTCCGCCCGCCACCCCTCTGGCGCGCCTGCACTCCGCGCCCCCGGGTCGGGGTGCGTGACGGAAGGGTGGTCCCGCGTCGTCCGCCTCACGCACCCCGACGGGTGCGGTCGGCGACCAGGCGGCGGAGCGCGCGTCGCGCCCAGGCAGCCCACTCCGGCTCGTCGTGGCGGTGCGTGTCGACGACGATCGCCGCGAACAGGGCCGCCCAACCTCGTGCCCGCGCCTCGAGCGCCTCGTCGATCGGGCCGTAGGCGGCGTCGAAGGCGCCCACGGTCGCCGGGGCCAGGACGGTCCAGCGGACACCCGACGCAGGGGCCGCTCCGCGAGCGCCGGGGCCTGCTCGCGCAGGAGCCCGCGGACGACGGCCTCGGTGATCTGCACCTCGGCCGGCGGGACCGGCACCGCTCGGTCCTACAGCCCGAGGGTGCTGCGGACGATCTTCGTGACTTCCTTGCCGTCCGCGCGGCCCTTCGTCTCCTTCATCACGAACCCGATGATCACGCCCATCGGCTTCATGTCACCGGTGCGCAGGCGGTCGGCGATGTCCGGATTGGCGTCGAGCGCGGCCTGCACGACCGGCGTCAATGCGTCCTCGCCGCCGACGGCGCCCAGACCCTGCGCCTCGACGATCGTGGCGGGGTCGCCGCCCTCCGCCACCAGCGTGTCGAGCACCTTCTTCGCGCCGGTGATCGTCACGGCCCTGTCGGCGACGAGGTCTGCGAGGGCGGCCAGCGCGGTGGCCGGGACGTTCGATTCCGCTGGGTCGGCGTCCGCCTCCAACCGCTGCAGCAGCTCGTTGGAGATGAGGTTCGCGACCGCCACCCCGTCGGCGGTCGCGGTGGCGCCGGCGGCCTCCTCGAAGTAGTCACCGAGCTCCGGGCGCCAGGACAGCAGCTTCGCGGTGTCGGCGTGCAGCCCGAGCATCTCGAAGCGCGCGGTCCGCGCGGCCGGCAGTTCGGGCAGCGCAGCCTTCGCGCGCTCCAGCATCTCCGGCGTGATCGTCACCGGGGTGAGGTCGGGCTCCGGGAAGTAGCGGTAGTCGTGCGCCTCCTCCTTGGAGCGCATCGACGTCAGCCGCTCGGTGCGCGGGTCGAAGTGCAGGGTCTCCTGCTCGACCTTTCCACCGGCCCGCACGAGGGCCTCCTGGCGAGCGACCTCTGCGCGGATCCCCTGCTCGATGAACCGGAACGAGTTCATGTTCTTGAGCTCGGTCTTGGTCCCCAACCCTGTCTCGCCCACCGGGCGGATCGAGATGTTGGCGTCGCAGCGCAGCGATCCCTGCGACATGTCGACGTCGCTGACGCCCAGCGTCTTCAGCGTCGTGCGCAGCAGCCGCAGGAACTCCCCGGCCTGCTCCGCCGAGCGGATGTCGGGCTCGGTGACGATCTCCGCCAGCGGCGTGCCCGCACGGTTGAAGTCGACGACGCTCGTCTTCGAGCCGTCGATCCGGCCACTCGACCCACCGTGGATCGTCTTGGCCGCGTCGTCCTCCAGGTGCACCCGGTGGATCGCCACGCCGCCGAGCTCGCCGGCGCCGCAGAGCGGTTCGTCGAACTGGCTGATCTGGTAGCCCTTGGGCGAGTCGGGGTAGAAGTAATTCTTGCGGTGGAAGATCGACCGCGGCGCGAGCTCGCAGCCCAGCGCGAGGCCGATCATCAGGCCGAGGTGGATGGCCTGCGCGTTCGCCACCGGCAGTGCTCCGGGCAGGCCCAGGCACACCGGGCAGGTGCGCGTGTTGGGCTCCTCGCCGAAGCCCAGTGCGCACGAGCAGAACATCTTCGTGTTGGTCTTGAGCTGGACGTGGATCTCCAGCCCGATGACGGTCTCGAACTCGATCTGGGTGCTCATGCCGCACCGCCCTTCCGCGCTGGGGAGCCGTCGAAGCCGAGCGCGCCCTCCAGGGCGAAGGCGGCGTCGAGGATCCGGTTCTCGCTGAACGCGGGACCGGCCAGCTGCAGGCCCACCGGCAGCCCCTCGCTGAGGCCGCAGGGGATCGAGATCGCCGGCACCCCCGCGAGCGAGAACGGCACGGTGAAGTAGTCCTCGAGGTACATCGACAGGGGGTCGTCGGTCTTCGACCCCAGAGGGAAGGCGACGCCCGGCGTGGTCGGGGTGACGATCAGGTCGACCCGATCGTAGGCGGCGTCGAGGTCGCGGCGGATGAGCGTGCGGACCTTCTGCGCCGACGCGTAGTACGCGTCGTAGTAGCCGCTGCTCAGCGCGTAGGTGCCGATGAGGATCCGGCGCTTGACCTCGGGGCCGAAGCCGTCGTGGCGGGTCTGCGTGTACATCGAGACCAGATCCGGGGCGTCGACCCGCACGCCGTAGCGGACGCCGTCGAAGCGCGCGAGGTTGCTGGACGCCTCGGCGGGCGCGAGCACGTAGTAGGCCGCGATGCCGTACGAGGCGTGCGGCAGGTCGATCTCCGTGACCGTCGCGCCGAGGCTCTTCGCGGTCTCGAGTGCGGCGTCGAAGGCGGCGCGGACACCGGGCTCGATGCCGTCCTGCTCGACGTCGTTCGGGACCCCCAGGCGGATGCCGTCCAGCCGCTGCGCGGTCGGCAGCACCGTCGCGTCGGGCAGGCCGACGGAGGTCGCGTCGCGGGGGTCCTTCCCGTGCATGTGCGAGTAGAGGAGTGCCGTGTCGGTCACGTCGCGGGCGAACGGGCCCGCCTGGTCGAGCGATGACGCGAAGGCGATCATCCCGTAGCGGCTGCAGGCCCCGTAGGTGGGCTTGAGGCCGACGATGCCGCAGAGCGCGGCGGGCTGGCGGATCGAGCCGCCGGTGTCGGTGCCCAGCGCCCAGGGGGCGAGCCCGGCGGCGACCGCGGCGGCGCTGCCACCGGAGGAGCCGCCCGGGACCCGCGTGGTGTCCCACGGGTTGCGCGTCGGCCCGAAGGCGCAGTTCTCGGTGGAGGAGCCCATGGCGAACTCGTCCTGATGGGTCTTGGAGAGCAGCGTCGACCCCGCGTCCTGGAGCTTCTGGACGACCGTCGCGGTGTAGGGCGGGAGGTAGCCCTCGAGGATCTTCGACCCGGCCTGTGACGGCACCCCCTCCGTGCAGAAGAGGTCCTTCACCGCGAGCGGGACGCCCCGCAGGGGCGCGCCCTCCAGCGCGTCGAGGTCGGCGGGCGCCTCGTCCGCGACCCAGCTCAGCGCACCGAGCTCCTCGGCGGCGCTCGCCGCGCGGTAGTGCTCGAAGAGGTCGGCGGGGCTCAGGTCCCCGGCGTCGATCGCGGCGATCGCCTGTGCCGCGCTCAGGTCGGCAATGTCACTCATGCCTGCGGGCTCGGGACGCGGAACCCGTCGTCGGCGACGTCGGGGGCCTGGGAGAACGTGACCTCGCGCGGGAGCGACTCGTGGGGCACGTCGGGGCGCAGGGCGCTGTCGGGCTCGACGACATGCGCGGTGGGCTCCACCGCCTCGAGGTCGAGCTCGCCGAGCGTCTCGATGTGGCCGAGGATCTTCGACAGCTCGTCGCTGGCGCGAGCGACCTCGTCGTCGTCGAGGGCGAGCCGCGCCAGGCGCGCGACGTGGAGGACCTGCTCACGATCGATCATGCGACGCAGGAGGTTACGCGAGGCCGCCGGGGCGACGCGCGCGGGCGTCTCAGTCCGCGACGCCCGCCGGCGGCGCCGGGCGGGGTTCGAGCTCGGGCGCGGCGCTGTACGGCGCGGACTGCCGCTCGTCCTTCATCGTGATCCAGCCGCCTGCGGCGCAGAGGAAGACACCGAGCAGCGTCAGGTAGGCGCCGAGCTGCATCTGGACCTGGCTGTCCCCGAGGCCGACCCCGAGGTCCGGCTGGAACAGCAGGACCCGGGTGGCGGTCACGACGGTCATCAGGATCCCGAAGAACGCCGTCCCGACAGCGGACGCCATCGTCATGCCGACGGGCTCCACCGTCACGGTGAGCACGACGAGCGTGGTCGCCATCGCCGCCACGACGAGCAGCAGCACGACTAGCACGACGCCTGCGGACGAGAAGCCGCTCTCGGCCGCGACGATGCCGAAGCCGTCGCGCACGAAGTCACCGGCCGAGATCTCGACCCAGTCCAGGAAGAGGGACACGACCAGCAGGACGGCGCCGACGAGCGCGAGCAGCTCGCCGATGCGCAGACGGTTCGGCTGCATCAGACTGCCACCTGGGCCCGTGCCGCCTCGAGGGTGTTGCGCAGTAGGAACGCGATGGTGGTCGGTCCCACCCCGCCCGGGACCGGGGTGATGGCCGACGCAACGTCCGAGGCCGCGTCGAAGTCGACGTCGCCGGTCAGTCTGCCGTCGAGCCGGTTCATCCCGACGTCGACGACCACGGCGCCCGGCTTGACCCAGTCGCCCTTGACGAGGTGCGCAACGCCGACGGCGGCGATCAGGACGTCGGCCCCGCGGCAGGTCGCGGCGAGGTCCTTCGTTCGCGAGTGGCAGATGGTCACGGTCGCGTTCGCCTGCAGCAGCAGCTGCGCCATCGGCTTGCCGAAGAGGTTCGAGCGGCCGATCACGACGCACTCGGCGCCCGACAGCGGAGTCTGCGCCTCTTCGAGCAGCTCCATGACGCCGGACGGTGTGCACGGCCGCAGACCGGGCATCCCGAGCGCGAGGCGGCCGGCGGAGGCGATCGTCAGGCCGTCGACGTCCTTGGCGGCGGAGATTGCGTTGGTGATCTCGACGCCGTCCAGGTGGGCGGGGACGGGCAGCTGGCAGAGGATGCCGCTGACCGCGGGATCGGCGTTCAGCTCGGCGATGAGCGCGAGGAGGTCGTCGCGGGAGGTGTCGGCCTCGAGGCGGTGGTCGAAGCCGCGGATCCCGACCTCGGCGCACGCCTTCTGCTTGCCGCCGACGTAGACCGCCGACGCGGCGTCCTCCCCGACGAGGATCGTCGCCAGACCGGGGGGCGTCCCGTGGGCGGCGGTGAACTCGGCGACCTCGGTCGCGACCTGAGCGCGGACGCGGGCCGCGACCGCCTTGCCGTCGATGATGCGAGCGCTCATGAGGCGCCGAGCGTAGTGGACCCCGCCGGGCGACCGCCGTCAGGCGAGCGTCGAGCGCAGACCGGCGGCGGCCTTGTCCCCGATGGTCCTGAACGACAGCCGCAGCACAGGCTCGAAGAGCTTCAGGGGACCGCGCAGGGTGAGGTCGGCGTCATAGGTCACGGAGGACCCGCCCCCGGCGGCCGGCTCGACCGTGATCTCGTCCAGCGAGACCACCAGGGCGTTGGTCCCGCGCAGGACCACTCGACGCTCCGCGGCGTCGAACGCCGTGATCTCGTAGACCAGCGACGACTCGCGACCGAGGGACTTCACCGTGATCTCGAACCGCGACCCGAGGCCGAGCGGCCCGGCGTCGAGCCGCTTCCCGCGCACGACGCCCGGGTCCCACTCCTGGGTGCTGGAGAAGTCGGCCAGGTAGGCGAAGGTGTCGTCGGCGGAACGCGAGGACGGCACGGTGGCGACGTAGCGCGCCATCAGACCGCCTCGATCCCGGCAAGCTGGTGGACGGCGGTCCACAACCGTGACCGGTCCTCGTCGCTCTCGCGGGTGAACGGCGCACGGTGGGTCGGGCGGATCCGGCGGTCGTGCCAGAACTGGCCCGTCGTCCGCAGCGGTTCGTCGGCGGCGCCGAGCCAGACGATCGTGTCGGCGCCCTGGCCCGCGTCACGCAGCAGCGGACCCATCACCTTGTTGAAGCGCGGCAGCGAGGACTCGATGCCGGGCGTGGCGACCCAGCCCGGATGCATGCTGTGGAACACGACCCCGGCGACGTGCAGGCGCTGCGCCCACTGCTCCGTGAGGATCACCTGGGCGCGCTTGGTCCGGGCGTACGCGGCGGCGCCGTCGAAGTCGCGGCGCTCGGACTGGAGGTCCTCGACGTCGAGCTTCGCCGTGTACATGCCGCCCGACGAGACGTTGACGACGCGCGCCGGCGCGCTCGCGAGCAGCCGGGGCAGCAGACCCTCGGTCAGCGCGACCATGCCCAGCACGTTCGTCGCGAAGGTGAGCTCGAAGCCGTCGACCGACAGCTCGCGGGCCGACGGCAGGACCCCGGCGTTGTTGACGAGGACGTCGACCGCCGCCTCCTGCTCGACGATCGCCGCCGCGGCGGCCTTGATCGAGTCGAGCGAGGCGAGGTCGCCAATGACGACGTCGACCGCCTCGTTGCCGGTCGCCGCACGGATCTCCGCGACCGCGAGGTCCCCCCGGCTCCTGGAGCGCGCGACGAGGACGACGCGGGCGCCGAGGGCGGCGAACCGCTGGGCGGCCGCCCGGCCGATACCGGACGTCGCGCCGGTCACGACGACCGTCCGTCCGACGAGCGATGGGAGCCCCTCGTCCCAGCCGCGGTGGCGCAGCTGGTAGCCGGGGCGGGTGTAGCCGGGCACGACCGCGAGGTCGAGGGCCTTGTCGAGCAGCGTGGAGACCATCTCCTGAAGATGCGGGCGCGGCGCCCGCGAGGATCACCGCTTCGTGATCGGCGCGTACTCCGCCATGAGCTTGCGCTCCGAACCGTCGCCCGCGAAGCGGATGACCACGATGCCGCCCGGCTCGACGCCGGTGACCACGCCCTCGCCGAAGGCGGCGTGGACGACGTCGTCGCCCATGGAGAAGCTCGGCTTCGCGGCGCCTCCGCGGTTCTGGTCCAGCGCCGCCGACCCGCTTGCGGCCGCTCCCCACGACATCGCGCGCGGCCGCGAGGTCGCCCCCGTCCCGACCGGGACGCCGCCGCGCATCCCGCCGTACGACGGCTGCGGGGTGTCCTCGTCGAGCAGGCCCGAGGGGATCTCGCTCAGGAAGCGGCTCGGCAGCCCGTAGGTCGTGCTGCCGAACACCGCGCGGCGCCGTGCGTAGGTGAGGTAGAGGTCGCGCATCGCGCGGGTGATGCCGACGTAGAAGAGCCGGCGCTCCTCCTCCAGCGTCCCCTCGTCCAGCGACCGGGAGTGCGGGAAGACCCCTTCCTCGCAGCCGACGATGAAGACGATCGGGTACTCGAGTCCCTTGGCGTTGTGCAGCGTCATGAGCGTGACGAGGTGCTCGTCCTCCTGCCGGGCGTCCGCGTCGGCGACGAGCGAGATCTGCTGCAGGAAGGCGGCGAGGTCGCGATCGCCGGGTGGGCGGGATTCCCATCCCGCGTCGAACTCGCGGCCGACCTCGGCCATCTGCTCGAGGTTCTCCAGGCGGCCCTGCGCCTCGATCGTGCGCTCGGCCTCGAGGTAGTCGATGTAGCCCGACTCGTGCAGGACCGCCTCGAGGAGATCCCCGATCGGGACGTCTTCCTCCGCCCGCAGGCGCAGCGACGTCATCGTGTCCATGAAGCGGGTGAACGCCTTGATCGCGGCCGAGCCCAGACCCGGGACCGACGCCGGGTCCTCTGCCGCCTCCCAGACGCTCATGCCCTGCGTCTCGGCGTGGGCGATGACGCGGGACAAGGAGGTCTGCCCGATCCCGCGGCGCGGGGAGTTCACGATCCGCGTGAACGACACGACGTCCTGCGGGTTGGCGAGCACCTGCAGGTAGGCGACCGCGTCCTTGACCTCGGCACGCTCGTAGAACTTCGTGCCGCCGATGACCTGGTAGCCGACCTCGCGGCGGACGAGCGTGTCCTCGATGACCCGGGACATCGCGTTGGTCCGGTAGAAGACCGCGATCTCGCTGCGGGAGACGCCTTCGTCGACGAGTCGCTCGATCTCCCCGACGACGAACCGCGCCTCCGCGTGTTCGTCGTCGAGCTCGCGGAGCTTGATCGGATCGCCGACGCCGAGCTGCGTGAAGAGCGTCTTCTCCATGCGCCCGCGGTTGTAGGCGATCACCCCGTTGGCGGCGTCGAGGATCGTCTGCGTCGAGCGATAGTTCTCCTCGAGCTTGATGACGTCGGCCGACGGAAAGTCGTCCTTGAAGTTCAGGATGTTCTGGATGTCCGCACTGCGGAAGGAGTAGATCGACTGGTCCGGGTCGCCCACCGCCATGAGCTGCTGATGGCCGTCGTCCCCGCCCGCGAGCAGCTGCAGCCAGCGGTACTGGGCGTGGTTGGTGTCCTGGTACTCGTCGACGAGCACGTGCCGGAAGGTCGAGGTGTAGCGCGCGCGCACCTCCGGGAACAGCTCCATGACGTTCACCGCGCGGACGAGCAGATCGTCGAAGTCCATCGCGTTCATGCGGTGCATCTCGCGCTCGTAATGCTCGTAGACGTCGGCGACGGTCTGCTCGAAGTAGCCGCCGACGAGCTGCCGGTAGCCGTCGGCGTCGCGCAGCTTGTTCTTCGCGTCGGAGATCTGGTGATGCACCGCCGCGGGAGTGAACCGCTTGACGTCCACGTCCAGGTCGTCGAGGCACTTCTTGACCATCCGCCGGGTGTCGGACTGGTCGTAGATCGTGAAGCCGCGCGTGTAGCCCAGGCGGTCGGCCTCCGCGCGCAGCATCCGCACGCACGCCGAGTGGAAGGTCAGGACCCACATCGCCCGGGTGGAGCGGCCGAGGAGCACCTCGACCCGCTCGCGCATCTCCTGGGCGGCCTTGTTGGTGAAGGTGATGGCGAGGAGCTCGCCGGGCCGGGCCTGCCCGGTGCGGACCAGGTAGGCGATGCGGTGCGTCAGCACCCGCGTCTTCCCGGACCCCGCGCCCGCGAGCACCAGGACCGGGCCGCCGGGATGCTCGACCGCCGACCGCTGCTCGGGGTTGAGGCCGTCCAGCAGGGCGGTGATGTCGGGCGGCATGGGGTCTGCGGGCATCACCGCCGAGGATAGGCGCCCGGTCGGCGCCCTCCGACCACCAGGCCCTTGCGTCACACCCGCGCTCCGTTGTGGAGACCCGGGCGTGGCGTGCCAGCTCACCCTGACGATCGTGTTCGGCCACGTCCCCGGCCGCTGAGGGCCGCCGCTACGCTGCGGGCGTGTCGTTCTGCGACGAGATCCGCGCGTCCTGCGCCCGCATCGCCGCCGAGGCCCAGGCGGTCCGGATCGACGAGGCGGCGCTCGAGCGCTTCGCCGCCGCCCAGACCGCCGAGTCCCCGGCCCTCGACCCGGAACGGCACCATCTCGACGGTCCGCCGGAGGAGGTCGCCCGGTACCTGCTCGCCCTCGACACGATCAACTTCGGGTCCGGCTGGTTCCCCACGCTCGCCAAGCGCGCCGACGCCCACGGCCGGCCGGTCTCCGGGTACTTCACCGTCGCCTGGAACCTCGCCGACCACCACCGGGCCCATGGCGCCTGGACGAACGCGCAGCTGCGCGACATGCGGACGCCGTACCTGGCGGAGATCCTGCGGCAGCGCGCCGACCACGAGCTCATGGCCCTCTACGCCCAGGCGCTGCGCGAACTCGGACGGTTCCTCGGGAGCAGGGACGTGCTCGCGGTCGTCTCCGGCGCCGCAGGCTCCGCCGAGCGCCTGGCGCAGACGCTCGCCGGGGGCATGACGCTCTACGCCGACCCCGGCTTCGCCAAACGGGCCCAGATCGTCCCGAACGACCTGTCGCTCGCGGGCGTCGCGTCGTTCGGTGACCTCGACCGCCTGACGATCTTCGCCGACAACCTCGTCCCGCACGTGCTGCGCTGCGACGGGGTCCTGCACTACGCCCCCGGGCTCGCCGACTGGATCGACGCGGGCCGCCTGCTGCCGTCCGGGCGCTGGGAGCGCGAGATCCGGGCCTGCGCGCTGCACGCCTGCGCGCTGCTCAGCCGCCGGACCGGCGTGCCCGAACGCACGCTCGACACGTGGCTGTGGCAGCGCGGACAGGCACCGGACTACAAGGCTCGGCCGCGCCACCGGTCGCGCTCCGTGTTCTACTGAGACCCGTGACCAGGCTCCATCGCAACGTCGGCGGCTTCGGGGAGGAGGCCGCCGAGGCCTACGACAGCGGCCGCGCGGGCTTCCCCCCGGTGCTCGTCGACGCGCTCGGTCTCGCGCCCGCCGCCCGCGTCCTGGATCTCGGCGCGGGCACCGGGCTGCTCAGCGGGGCGCTGGTCGACGCCGGGCACGACGTCGTCGGCGTCGAACCGATGCCCGCGATGCGCGAGCGCCTGGCGCAACGGCTCGGCGACCGCCGCGCGCTCGCCGGCAGCGCCGAGGCAATCCCGGTCCCCGACGGCAGCGTCGACGCGGTCACGGCCGCCGACGCCTTCCACTGGTTCGACGGCCCGCGCGCCGTCGCGGAGATCCACCGCGTGCTGCGTCCCGGCGGCACCTGCACGCTGCTCTGGCGCATGGCGCAGTGGCCGGACGCACCGCAATGGTGGACGGAGATGTGGGCGCGACTGGACAAGCTGCGCGGCAGCGACCACCCCGGATTCACGGCGGACCAGGGCCGCGGCGCGTTCGACCGCCACGGCGGGTTCACGCCGTTCGCCCACTCCTCGGTCGACTTCGACAAGCCGACCGACCTCGAGGGCGTCATGGCGAACCTGCGCTCGATCTCCTACGTCGGGCTGCTGCCCGACACCGTCCGGCGTGCCTTCTTGGACGACGTGCGCGCCGACCTGCGGGACGCCCGGGTGGAGCGCTTCGACGAACCGCAGCGCGCGCAGATCTGGATCACGCGGCGCAGCTCCTGAGTCCGGTGCTCAGCCCCCGGCGGGGTTCGGCCCGCGCACGGGACGCAGCGGACGGACCTCTCCGACCTCGGCGGCGTCGGGGTCCTCCCCGGCCCGTTCGGCCAGGGCGCGCTCGAGCGTCCCGATACGGGCCGCAAGGCCCTTCAGCGCGTCCGCGACCGGGTCGGGAAGGTGCACCCAGTCGGCGTCCGGTCCCTCCGGGCGGCGGCCGTCGATGCGGACCGGGTGCCCGGGGTTGCCGACCACGGTGGAGTTCGCCGGAACGTCGTGGATGACCACCGTGTTGGCCCCGATCTTCGCGCCGTGCCCCACGCGGATCGGGCCGAGCAGCTTCGCGCCGGAGCCGATCGTGACATTGGCCTCCACCGTCGGATGGCGCTTGCCCGTGGCGAAGCCCGTGCCCCCGAGGGTGACGCCCTGGTACAGCGTGACGTCCTCGCCGACCTCGGCCGTCTCGCCGATGACGACGCCCATGCCATGGTCGATGAAGAGCCCGCGGCCGACGCGGGCCGCCGGGTGGATCTCGATCCCGGTGATCGTCCTCGTCACGTTCGCGATGGCTCGCGGGACGACCGGGATGCCGACGTCGTCGAGCGCGTGCGCGACCCGGTGGGCGAGCAGGGCGTGGACGCCCGGCCAGCTCGCGAGGATCTCCGCCGAGGTGACCCCGCGCGCGGCGGGATCGCGCTCGTGGACGGCGCGGACGTCGCGGCGGACCTCGCCCACCACCCGCGCCAGCGTGCCAAGACCGAACATGACGGATACCGTAGCGGGCGCATGATCCCGCGGCACGTCCTCATCCTCCACGGCTGGCAGGGCTCCGGCCCCGACCACTGGCAGACCTGGCTCGCCGACCGCCTGCGGTCGCGCGGACTCGGCGTCCGCTATCCGACCCTCCCGGAGTGCGCCACCCCCTGCCCCGACCGCTGGGGCTCGGCGCTGCACGACGAGCTCGCCGCGCTCGGGCATGACGGGGAGCGCGTGGTGGTCTGCCACTCGCTCGGCTGCGTCCTGTGGCTGCGTGAGGCCCACCGGATCCGCGAGCGTGACCGCGTCGACCGCGTCCTGCTCGTCGCCCCGCCCTGCCCGGGCGAGCACGTGGCCCCGCTCGCGGGCTTCTTCCCCACGGGCGCGCAGGCCGACCGCGTCACCGGCGCAGCGCCGCTCACGCGGCTGGTGTGCACCGAGAACGACCCGTACTGCCCGGCGGTCGGCGCCTCCGACCACTGGGGCGCGACGCTCGACCTGCCGGTCGACCTCGTCCCGGGCGCCGGGCACCTCAACACGGACGCCGGGTACGGCGCCTGGCCCGAGGTCGAGGCCTGGGTGCTGGGCGAGCGGGAGTCGCTGGTCCCGTGATCGTCGACTGCGCCCTCTACGAGGACGGCGTCCGGCGGCCGGGCACGCTGGACCTCGACCATGCCCTCGAGGCGTGCCGGGCCGACGGCGCGTCGTTCGCCTGGATCGGGCTCCACGAGCCCGACGAGCGGGAGTTCGATGCCGTCCGGGACGAGTTCCGCCTGCACGAGCTGGCGATCGAGGACGCGGTCGACGCGCACCAGCGACCGAAGCTCGAGATCTACGGCGACCACCTCTTCGTCGTCATCAAGACCGTCGAGTACCAGGACTCCGCGGAGGTCATCGAGGTCGGCGAGATCCTCATGTTCGTCGCCCAGGAGTTCATCGTCACCGTCCGGCACGGCAGCGCCAGCCCGCTGAAGGAGGTGCGGGCCCGTCTGGAGTCCCGGCCGGACCTTCTGAAGCTCGGCCCGAGCGCCGTGTTCTACGCGATCCTCGACCGGATCGTCGACGACTACGAGCCCGCCGTCCTGGGTGTCGAGAACGACATCCAGGAGGTCGAGAGCGAGGTCTTCTCCGGTCAGCGGGGCGGCAACCCGGCAGCCCGCATCTTCAAGCTGGAACGCGAGGTGCTCCAGTTCCAGCGGTCGATCGTCCCGCTCGCGACCCCGCTCGACCGGCTCGCCCGGGGACACTTCGACGCCGTCAGCGACGACCTCCACTCGTACTTCCGCGACGTCCACGACCACCTCCTGCGCGTGTCCTCGCAGATCGACACGCAACGGCAGCTGCTCTCCAGCGCGCTGCAGGCGCACCTGACACAGGTCTCGGTGCGCCAGAACGAGGACATGCGGCGGATCGCGGCCTGGGCGGCGATCCTCGCCATCCCGACGGCGATGGCCGGGATCTACGGCATGAACTTCCAGCACATGCCCGAGCTGGAGTGGCAGTACGGCTACCCGCTCGTCCTGACCGTGATGGGCACCATCTGCGGGCTGCTCTACCGGCGGCTGCGTCGCGCCGGGTGGCTGTAGCCACCCGCTCGCGCGCCTACGGCTGGAAGAACGGCGCGCTGATGTAGCGCTCGCCGGAGTCCGGCAGCACCGTCGCGATGCGTTTGCCGCGCGACTCGGGACGCGCGGCGACCTGCAGCGCCCCCCAGACCGCGGCGCCGCACGACATCCCCGCGAGGACCCCCTCGGTCCGGGCGAGCGCCCAGGCGGTCGTGATCGCGTCGTCGTCCGGGCAGCTGAGGATCTCGTCGACCAGCGACCGGTCGAACACCGGTGGGACGAACCCCGCCCCGATCCCCTGGATGCGGTGCGGGCCCGGCCGCCCGCCGGAGAGCACCGGCGAGCTGCGCGGCTCGACGGCGACGACCTGGATCCTCGGGTCCCGGTCCTTCAGGAACGACGCGACACCGGTGATCGTGCCGCCGGTGCCGACTCCGGCCACGAACACGTCGATCTCGCCGTCGAGGGCGTCCCAGATCTCCGGGCCGGTGGTCGCGCGGTGGGCGGCGGGGTTGGCGGGGTTGGAGAACTGCTCGGGCAGCCAGACGTCCGGGCTCTGCGCGAGCTTGCGCGCGGCCTCGACCGCCTCGTTCATGCCGCCCATCGACTCGATGATCTCCACGCGGGCGCCGTACATCCGCAGCAGTGCCTCACGCTCCCGGCTCATGCCCTGCGGCAGACAGATGACCAGCTCGTAGCCCTTCGCCGCGCAGACGAACGCCAGCGCGATCCCGGTGTTGCCCGACGTGGCCTCCACGATCGTCGTGCGCCCGGGCTCGATACGGCCCTCGGCCTCCGCCGTCTCGACCATCGCGATGCCGATGCGGTCCTTGACGGAGCCGCCCGGGTTGAAGGCCTCGAGCTTCCCGAACAGCTGGACCTCGTGATCCGCCGGCACGATGCGGCTGAGCTGGACCATCGGGGTGCGGCCGATGTGCTCCGCGATGTTGATCGGGATATGGCCCATCTGGTCGGGCCGAGTGTAGTCGCTGACGGCGGGCGCGGGGACCACTTCGCGCCCTGCCATCATCAAGGCGCGCATGCCGCTCGAGACCCTCGTCCTCCTCGCCGCCTCCGTGACCGATCAGATCGAACGGTGGTCGCCGGTCGTCCTCATGCTCATCGCGGGCGCCATCCTGTGGCTGCGCCACAGGGACCGCAGCCGCGGTCCCGACGAGGAGGACGACGAGGACCTCGATCTGGTCTAGGAGTCTGTTGATCTTTGGGGCGTCGTGCGTGCGGTGGTGAGCGTGGTTGTGGTGATCCACAGCCGCGAGCGCCGTCGCACGCACGACGCAGAAAGTTCAACAGGCTCCTAGGCGACCCGGCGCACCACGCCGGGTTCGGACTGCACGTCGAGGCGCCGGGGCAGCCCGAACGGCGAGGTCTCGAGCCAGCCCTCGACGTCGGGACCGGGCATCGGCCGGGCGAAATGGTAGCCCTGGGCCTCGTCGCATCCCCAGTCGACGAGCATGTCCATCGTCGTCGCGTCCTCGACGCCCTCGGCGACCACGCGCACGCCGAGGCTGTGCGCGAGGTCGACGATGGACCGCACGATGACCGCGTCGCTCTTGACCTTGGCCATCGTCATGACGAAGGACCGATCCGCCTTGATCTCCACGACCGGGAGTCGCTGCAGGTAGACCAGCGACGAGTACCCCGTCCCGAAGTCGTCGATCGACAGATGCTGCTCGAGGTTCCCGAGGCGCGAGAGCAGCTCGGGGAGCTCGGTGTCGATGAACGCGCTCTCCGTGAGCTCGAGCGTGAGCTTCTCCGGTGGGATCCCCCACTTCTCGGCCAGCGCCTCGACGGATTCCAGGATGCCCGCCTCGGGCGTCAGGCACCGCGCGCCGAGGTTGACCGCCATCGCCAGGTCGAAGCCCTCGTCCCGGAGCGAGCGCAGCGTGCGCAGCGCTTCGTCGATGACCCATGCGGTGATGGTGATCATCAGGTCGTTCCCCTCCACCTCCGGCATGAACTCGTCCGGGCGGTACAGACGGCCGGGGGGTGGTTCCAGCGGATCAGCGCCTCGAGCCCGGTGGTCTCGCCCGTCGTGAGATCGATCTTCGGCTGGTAGTGCAGGACCAGTTCCTCGCGCTCCACGCAGTACCTCAGGGCGTTCAGGAGGGCAAGCCGGCGGGCCGGGGCCTCCTCCTGCTCCTCGGCGAAGATCTCGCAGCCGCTCTGCGTGCCCTTGGCGTCGTACATCGCGAGGTCGGCGCGACGCATCAGGTCGTCGATGTTGTCCCCGTGCTCCGGGACGACCACCATCCCGATGCTGGCGCGCAGGTCGACGGCGTGCTCGCCGACGGCGAACGGCTCCTCGAGCGCGCTCTGCACCTTCCAGGCGATGACCGCGGCACCCGCGACGGTGGTCGGGGCGATCGGGAGGATCGCGAACTCGTCCCCACCGAGCCGGGCGACCGTGTCCCCGTCGCGAAGACACTCGACGAGCCTCGCGGCGACCATGCGCAGCAGGATGTCCCCGCTCTGGTGCCCGAGCGTGTCGTTGACCTGTTTGAAGCCGTCGAGGTCAATCAGGAACAGGGCGACCGGGTCGTTGGTCCGCATCGAGAGGCGGATCGCGTGCCCGGCGCGCTCCCGGAACAGCACGCGGTTCGGGAGCCCCGTGAGGGCGTCGTGCAGGGCCTGGTGCTCCAGCGCGTCGGTGTAGGCCTCGCGCTCGGAGACATCCCGCAGGCACCCGATGTGGACGGTGCGCGCTCCGAGCAGCACGTTGCTGAGGCTCTGCTCGACCGGGAAGGTCGAGCCGTCCTTGCGGCGACCCACGGTCGCCGCCCGGTCGCCGTTCTCCAAGGGCGGATCGGTCTGGGAGACCATCGTGGAGAACGGCCGGCCGACGGCCTCGTCCTCCGCGTAGCCGAAGAGGCGGGTCGCCGCCCGGTTGAACGACTCGATGGTCCCGTCGTCACTCAGGGTCACGATGCCGTCGGCCACGTTGTGCAGGACCGCCCGGTGATGCGCCTCGCTGTCGCGGAACCGCTCGCTCAGGGTCGTGACGTCCTGCAGCGTCCGCTCCAGTTCCACCGACTGCCGGTGGAGCTCGACAAAGATGGACACCTTCGCGCGCAGCACCGCGGGGATGATCGCCCCGGCGATGAAGTCGACCGCGCCGCTCGCGTAGGCGATCGGCACCGCCACCCCGGCGTCGGCGTCGGCGGTGATGAAGATGATGGGCGTGTGCTCCGACTCACGGCGCATGCGGATCAGCCGCGCCGTCTCGTAGCCGTCCATGAGCGGCATGTTGACGTCCATCAGGATCACCGCGAAGGTGCGCTCGAGTACCGCCCGGAGCGCCTCTTCGCCGGTCGCCGCCTCCACCACCTCGTGCTGGGACCCGAGGATCGCCTGGATCGACAGCCGCTTCCCGGCGTTATCGTCGACGAGCAGGATCGGGCCGGTGCTTCCTGGCTCCGGTGGGACCATCAGGCTGCTAGCGGGGCCGTCGTGTCGGGACCGGCGGCAGGGAACCACACCGACAGCGCCTCGAGGAGCTCGGCGGTGTCGACCGGCTTGGGGATGTAGTCAGACGCCCCGGCCGCGATGCAGCGCTCGCGCTCGCCGCCGACCACCTTGCCGGTGACGGCGATGATCGGCAGCTCGGCCAGGGCGGGCCGTGCGCGCATCGCGGCGATCGTCTCGTAACCGTTCATCACGGGCATCATGATGTCCATCAGGACCACGTCGACCTCCGCGTGCTCGTCGAGGATCGCGAGCGCCGCAGGCCCGCTCTGGGCCTGGAGCACGACGAGCCCTCCGCGCTCGAGCAGTGCGGTGAGCGCGAAGATGTTGCGGAAGTCGTCGTCGACGATCAGGGCCGTGGCGCCGTCGAACACGCCGATGTACGACGGGTCCGCGCTGCGGGTCGACCGCCGCAGCTCGCGCTCCTCCGCCTCGGCCGTCGGAAGCGGCGGCGCGAGCTGGAGGGCCGCACCGGGGAGCAGCACCGTGAAGGTACTACCCGTCCCCAGCTCGCTCTCGAGCGTGAGCTCGCCGCCGAGCAGCCGCACGAGGTCGCGGCTGATCGACAGCCCCAGGCCCGTTCCGCCGTACCGGCGCTCCGTCGTCCCGTCCACCTGGGCGAAGGGCTCGAAGACGTCCTGCTGGTGGTTCGCGGCGATGCCGATGCCCGTGTCGATGACGCTGATCGCGACGACGGCCACGGCGCCGTCGGACCGGTCCGCGCCGCCCGCCCAGCCCCCGGGGGCCTTGGCGAGCCGCAGGGTGACCTCGCCGTGCTCGGTGAACTTCAGGGCGTTGGAGAGCAGGTTCGTGAGGATCTGCCGCAGCCGGATCGGGTCGGTGACGATCGTCGCGGGGAGCCCCTCCTCGACCTCCACCACGAACGTCACGCCCTGGGCCTCGGCGACGGGGCCGAAGCTGTGCTCCATGGCGGAGGCGAGGCCCGTGAGCGAGAGGTCCTCCGCGTTGACCTGCACGGTGTTGGACTCGACCTTGGCGACGTCCAACACGTCGTTGAGGAGTTGCAGGAGCTCGCCGCCGGAGGAGCGGATGACGCTCGCGTACTGGACCTGCCTCGGGGTGAGGTTGCCGTCGGTGTTGTCCTCGAGCTGCTCGGCCAGGATCAGCACGCTGTTCAGCGGCGTGCGCAGCTCGTGCGACATGTTGGCGATGAACTCCGACTTGTAGCGGGACGAGACCGACAGCTCGATGGCGGACGCCTCCACCAGGCGCTTGGCCGCCTCGACCTCCTGGAACTTGCGCTCGACCTCGTCGTTCTTCTCGGCCAGCAGCGCCGCCTGCGACTGCGCCTGCTCGAGGAGCCGGTCGGTCACCGAGGAGGCGTCGACGGTGTTCAGCACGAGCCCGATCCGCTCCGAGAGCTGGTCCAGGAGCTCCCGGTGCACGAGGCTGAAGGGGGTGAAGGACGCCAGCTCGATGACGGCGCGCACCGACCCCTCGAAGAGGATCGGCAGCACGAGGATCGTGAGCGGCGCAGCCTCGCCGAGGCCGGACGAGATCTGGACGTAGTCGGCAGGGACGCTCGTGAGCAGGATCGCGTGCCCCTCCAGCGCGCACTGCCCGACCAGCCCCTCCCCGAGGCGGAAGGAGCGTGCCACGTGCTTGCGCTCCTCGAAGCCGTAGCCGGCCTGGAACCGCAGCAGCGGGCCGTCGTCGTCACCGAGCACGTAGAGGACGCCGTGCTGCGCGGAGACCAGCGGCGCGAGCTCGGAGAGCACCATGTTCGACACCGTTGCGAGGTCGCGCTGCCCCTGGAGCATCCGGGTGAAGCGCTCGAGGTTCGTCTTGAGCCAGTCCTGCTCCGTGTTCTCGCGCATCGTCTCGCGCAGGTTCCCGATCATCACGTTCAGCTTGTCCTTGAGCACGGCGACCTCGCCGCTGGCCGCGACGGTGACCTCCCGCGTCAGGTCGCCGTCGGTGACCGCGGTCGCGACGTCGGCGATCGCCCGGACCTGGTTGGTGAGGTTGGCCGCGAGCTGGTTGACGTCGTCGGTGAGGTCCTTCCAGACGCCGGCGACCTCCTCGGACTGCGCCTGACCGCCGAGCTTGCCCTCCACGCCGACCTCGCGGGCCACACGCGTGACCTCACCGGCGAAGCGGTTGAGCTGGTCGACCATCGCGTTGACCGTGTTCTTCAGCTCGAGGAACTCGCCTCGCACGTCCGCGGTGATCTTCTTGCTGAGATCGCCGTTGGCGACGGCGGTGGTCACCTCGGCGATGTCACGCACCTGCCCCGTGAGGTTGCCGGCCATGAGGTTCACGTCGTCCGTCAGGTCGCGCCAGACCCCGCCGACCTCGACGCTGTGGGCCGCCGCCTGGCCGAGCTTGCCCTCGGTGCCGACCTCGCGGGCGACGCGTGCGATCTCCGAGACGAAGCCGTTGAGCTGGTCGACCATGCCGTTGATGGTCTGCTTGAGCTCGAGCATCTCGCCCCGGACCTCGACGGAGACCTTCTTGGACAGGTCGCCGCCCGCGACGGCCCCGATCACGCGTTGCATCTCCGTGCTGGGGCGCACGAGATCGTCGATCAGGCTGTTGACCGACTCCAGGCAACCGGTCCACGACTGGTCCGTGCCGTGGAACGAGACGCGCTGCGAAAGTCGGCCCTCCTTGCCCACGACCCTGCTCACCCGCTGCAGTTCGACGCTGAGGGCCTCGTTGGAGGCGAGCACCGCGTTGAGGCTGTCGGCGACCTTGCCGGCCATCCCGTCCCAGTCCAGCGGCACGCGCGCGGAGAAGTCGCCCGACCGGGATCGCGCGAGCACGTCCAGCAGGACGCCCGCCTGGCTCTTCTTGATCCGGCCTGTCTGGCTCGACGACATGGGCTTCCGGTGCGTAGGAGCTGCGACCACGCCCGTCGTGGCGACGGACGTGCGGGCACGAACTGGTCTACAACAACAATCGGTGCGCGAGGCCCGGGCCTTGAGCGCCGGTGCCGTTCGAACCGATCTGGGGGGTTCCGCCGGCCGGTGACAAGTTCGATGACGCGGCCAGCGTCGCTCATCCGCTCGTGGGGAGACCCGGACGTTCGCCAGCTCCGGCGTCCGCGGCGAGAGCACGTACCGGCGGCATCGGCGGATAGCATCGGAGAGGTGGGCTGGGTCGTTCTCGCGCCGGTAGTCATCGCGGCCGCTGCAGTTGGCTGGCGGGGGACGCGCATGCGGATGGTGGTCGTCGGGGGCCTCGCCGTTGTGTTGCTCACCGCGGTGGCCCTCATCCGGACCGACTACCGCGACGCCGGCGACTTCATGGGCTGCTGGCCGGCCTGCACGACGCTGCAGGACACGGTCGGGTTCGTGTTCTTCGTGGCTCCGGTGACGCTCGTGTGCGTCGTGCTGGCGGGCCTGGCGGCAGCCGCCGTCAAGCAGCGGAACGCGAGCTAACCGGCTCAGTGCGCAACGCGGGGGCGTGACGCATTCGCCGAAACGGCGAACCGGGTCTAGAGGACCACCGGTGTCCAGTCGAGTGCCTCGCGCCAACCGTCGCGGTCGAACGCCCAGTGTGTGAGCACGAGATGAACGGTGCGCATGTCGCTCGTCGTTGCTGAGTAATGCCGTTCCGGGCTGCCGTCGCGGTGCTCCACAAGCCACGTGCCATCGCCCTGCCGCAGGGTCTGGACGTAGGTCTGGTCGTCGGTGCGGGGAAGGCGTCCCACGATCACATGCCCTTCTTCTCGCTTGCCCACGTCCTCGAGAAGCCTGAAGAGCACGTCCTCCGAGGGGTCGAGGTGCTCGTCGCCCTCATCCGTCGTGGCAAGCAGACACGGAGCCGTCGCGCGCTCAGGGTTGTCCGGTCCGCTGTCCGTTCGTTTCTTTCGCCAAGGCAGAGCCATCGAGCGATCGTCGCCGAACGTCCCGAGGAGCGCAATTCCTTCGCTGCCTACGGCCACGGAAGGGCGGACCCGGCTGCCGTCCGGGCACGCTCTGGCGGACCGTCCCAATCACCCCGCGGAGGGTCGTTAGGGGAGGCGGCGTGTGAGCACGCGGGTGCGCTTGACGCCATCGGCGTCGTTCCAGCGCAGGACGACCCGGACGGCGGTACCGCGACGCAGACGTCGTCTCGGCGTGAACGTCACCTGCGAGGTCTTCGAGGCGCCGGCCTGGACCTGCAGGCGCTGGCGGCAGGTGCCGCCTCGTGGAGCACGGTCTCGACGACCCTGGTCAGTTGACCGTTCAGCGGTCCGACGAAGACCCCAAGGCCGCGGCAGCCTGACCCAGGCTCAGCGGGCCGGGGGCGATCCCGGCTCGAAGGGCACCGACTCGCCGGACGGCTCCGGGGTCGGCTCAGGGAGCGGTTCCGGCTCGGGGACGGGCTCGGGCTCAGGGGCCGGCTCGGGCTCCGGGGGCGGCCTGCGGGGGACCTGCGAGACCTTCTTCCAGAAGCTCGTGCGGGCGGCGGCGCCGGCTCGGGTGAACGAGAAGTGGATGTGGTCGCGGTGGGCGAGCGTCTTGCTCACGCGGCCTTCGCAGAGGAAGTACGGGATGAAGTCCTCGCGGTTCTGGGACCAGTAGCCGCAGTCCCAGATGATCTCCATGACACCCATGCGTCGCGCCAGCGCGGCCGGCTCGCCCGCGGAGTCCCGTGCGAGGAGAAGCCGCAGCAGCCGTCGCGCCTCACGGGCGTCGGCCGAGTTCGACCGATTCAGCGAGAAGTCGAGCGCGCGGGCCTCGGAGTGGAACGAGTACCCGGCGGCCCCGAGGTTCTCGCAACGGTACCGCGAGCCTGACCGGCCCCGCTTCGCGTTGCGCTTCAGCCATGCCGCGAAGCGGTCGACGCCCGAGCGCTTCGCCTTCAGGCAGCGACTCGGGACCTCCTGGGAGTAGCCCCGCGGGGCCTCGATGACGCGCGCAGCGTACTTCTCGGCCGGGTTGTTCGCGACCGGCGCCGTCGAGCCGACCCGGAAGAAGCCGCTCTGGGCCCCGGCTGTCGCGATGGTGCCGGTCGCAACCACGGCGGACACGAGGGCGAAAACGATGAGGCGACTCGCACGCATGGCGCAACGGTATCCGGTCCGTCGATCGACGACATCAGGGTGCGCACCGAAGTCGGCACACCGCCCGGCCGCTCGTGTCGAGCTGTAGCGCGGATAGTCCGGGCCGCTGGCGAGCTGCGGCCATCGACTAGGCCCACCCCCGGGGGATCAGGTGGAAGCTCTGGTGGAGTTCTGCGCGTTGCCCTGCGGTTCACTGTCCCCAGGTGGCGGTGCAGGTGGCAGAACTCACCGGGAAAACCCAGTGTCCATCGGAACTTTCCTAGATGTAGTACATCGCCTGGCCGCCGTCGCGCGCCTCGAGCTCGACGACATCGGCGATCGTCAGCCCGGCGAGCACGTCGCGGGCGGCGCGGGCGGCATCCTCGAAGACGCCCTCGGCCTCGCGGCCGAGCGGACCCTCGAGCAGCTCGACGACCTCGAGCACCGTGATGACGCCCGGGTCGCGTGCGAACGAGTAGCCGCCCTTCACGCCTCGCTGCGATTTGAGCATTCCGGCCCGCCGGAGAACCGCGAACAGCTGCTCCAGGAACTGGACCGGCACATCGCGCCGGCGGGCGAGCTCCCCGATCGGCACGGGCGCCTCGTCTCCGGCGCGCGCCAGCTCGGTGAGGGCCTTGAGGGCGTACGGGCTCTTGCTGGTGATCGAGAGCATGGTGGAGGGCGACAGCGACGACGGTCGCCGCACTACTGTTCGCACCTCGATCGTATGGCACCCGTCGGCCGCTTCGCCCCGCCCTTGGCGCTGATGGCGCTCATCTTCGCCCTCTCCGCCCAGGAGGACCTGAGCTCCGGGCTCGGCACCGCGGACCTCGTGCTGCGCAAGCTCGCCCACATGGCCGAGTTCGGGCTGCTGTTCCTGCTGTGGCTCCGGGCCCTCGACCGACCGGCCCGGCCCGTGCTCGCCGCCGTGATCGCCGTCACGTACGCGGCGAGCGACGAGTGGCATCAGAGCTTCGTGGACGGCCGCCACGGCTCCGGGGTCGACGTGCTCATCGACGCGACCGGCGTCGCGGTGGCCTACGTGTTCTGGCGGGCCTGGGCCGACGGCCGGCTAGCGGCGCTTCGCCTTCCGCGCCGTCGCTGACCGTCCGGTCGTCCAGCGCAGCCCGAACGGCTCCCGGAGCTTCGCGCCGCCGAACGACGGCCACGTCATCGACCGGCCCGTCTCACCGACGCCGGGCTGCGACCAGTCGCAGACGCCGGCGGGGAAGATCTCGCGCAGCCGCGTTATCAGCGGACCGGTCACCGAGGCCGGGTAGTCGGCGGCGTCGACCGGCTTCAGTCGGCACTTGATGACGTCGTCGGTCAGCGGGCCACCGGCCACCATCCGCGGTTCGAGGGCCGCCCGGAAGACCTGCTGGCACAAGCCGTTGCCCGACGCCTCCTGTCGCTCGGGCACGTTGACCCCCACCGTGATCCGGCCGAGCGAGGGACCTCCGACCTGACCCTGGGCCAGCCCGAGTGGGCCGACGACCTGGTTGAACGGGTCTGCCGACGCACCCCCGGCGGTGACGATGCAGCGGTCCTCGGCCGCAGCCGGGCGGGCGGCGGCGACCGCCTTCGGATCGCCGACCCCGCCGCGATCCTCGATCCGCTCGACCCACGACGTGAGCGCCGGCAGTGTGTCGGTCGGCAGCGAGAGCCCGCGCCAGATCGTCATCGTCCCACCGGTGTCGCGCCGGTCCCGCAGCCGCTGCCGGGCGATGAAGGGCCGCACGTTGTCGTGGATGTCGGCGATCGGGATGAGGTCGAGGTAGCTCGCCATGTCGACGATCGGGATGCGGTCCAGCGATCCACGACCGATGACCGCGCCGATGCGGTACAGCTTGGCGGCGAGCTCGACGTCCATCGCCGAGCGCTGCGGCGATGGACGTGAGTCGACGTCGTAGCCGCCGACGCGGGCGTTGAGATCGACGAACTGCTCGGCGGAGATCACGCCCGCCTGCAACGCCTGCAACCCGTACTGGACGCCGACGTTGTCGAAGGGCCGGCGCGCGAAGCCGGTGGCCGGATCCTTGCCGACGATGTTCACGAGACCGTCAGGAAGCGAGCAGCGCACGCCCTTGGGGCGCTCCTTCGGGTCGTACCTCGCCTCCTTCGGGATGCCCCCGGGGCAGTTGTCCGTCGGGTCCAGCAACGGCAGGAACGTCGATCGCCAGGAGTTGCAGATGCTGGTGGTGATGTGCCCGGCGACGGCCTTCTTCTGGTCGTCGGTCCAGCCGTCCCCCGCCTGGTCCCAGAAGTTCAGGAGCAGGCCGCAGTCCACGACCGTCATCGCGGTGGTGACGACGTCGGTGAACGACGCGATCGGGCTCGCCGCGTCGAGGAGGCCCGGGAAGTTGTTGGCCGCGTTGTACTGCTGCAGCGCGCCGCCCGACCCGCCGACACCGAACGTCCGCTCCGGAACGCCGTAGTCCTCGGAGACGTGCTCCTTGATCATCATCAGCGTCTCGGCGCTGACCGCCGGGTTGCAATGCACCCCGAACGTGGTGAGGGTTGAGTGCACGACGATGTCGCCCTGGCCGAGCCGCTCGGTGAGGCCGTAGAGGCTCGAGAAGATCGAGTCCCCGCCGATCTCCTCCGGGAAGCCGCCGAGGACCGAGTCCGGGGTGTTACGACCCTGGTGGAACCCGCTGCCGCAGCTCTCGCCGAACGCATGGGACAGCCGGCCGTTCCAGATCGCCGGGGAGAACCCGCGGTCCCGGCCGCGCGCTCGCGGGTCGTCGAGAAGCGCGATCCGGGCGATCCCGCGGTTGATCGTCGCGGACTCGACGCGGACGACGAAGGGGACGCGCCGGCCGTCGGCGGTCGTCGCCGTGTCCGTGCGATCGGGGTACGGCGCGAAGGGATCGGCGAGGCGCTTGAACTTCTGGTCCACGCCGTCCCGCGCGAACCAGTCGTACCGGGTGTCGATCGAGCAGTTCGCGTCCTTGGGCTTGCCGAGGCCGGCGCGTTCGGTCTCGCAGACGAACGGCGTCTGGTGCGGCCCGGAGATCACCGGTCCGGTGACGGGGTGGTTACGGATCTTCAACCGGGCGACGCGACGTCCCGATGTGCCCCGCACGGTCGCGGTCAACGTGCTGGCACCGGTCCGCAGCCCGCGGACGAGCGCTCGGCGCTCGGCGCCCCCGGCGGCGGCGGTGATGCGGGCGCCCGAGGAGCGGCCGTTCACCCGCAGCGCGACGCGGTCACCGGGCTGCAGTCCGCGGACGGCGACCAGGACGTCGCCCCCGGTGATGGTCTGCGGCAGCGTCGAGAGCGTGAGAAGCTCGATCTGCCCGCGCTTCAGCGCCGGCGTCGCCTGGGTGAACGGGTCCGCCGTGGCGGCCTGTCCGACCGTCGGCAGCACGGCGGGTACCGCCGTCGTCGCGAGGGCGAGCGTCGTCCAGCGTGCGGCAACCGTCCATCGTCCCCGAGCCTGCGTGCCGCCGAGCATCCGCGTCTCCCCCGCGTCGATTCGCGCGGGCGATCCGGGCCGCGCGTGCGCACCGAGCCTAGCGAAGCTGAACGGCGACGTTCAACTGCGTGCTACAGCCAACCGCGCTCGGTGGCCATCAGGACCGCCTGGGCGCGGTCGACGGCGCCGAGCTTGCCGTAGATGTTGTGCAGATGCGTGCGGACCGTGCTCGTCGACAGGGAGAGCTCGAGGGCGATCTGCTTGTAGACCTTGCCCTCGGACAGGCGCTTGAGCACCTCGACCTCGCGGCCGCTGAGCGGGCACGGGTCGATCTGGCGCGTGCGGCCGGTCTGCGGGTACGGCAGGTCGTACATGACCGAGCGCAGCTCGGTCGGGCCGAGGCCGATGACCCGGGCGGTCTTCAGCAGCTCGGTCGGGGAGACCGGCAGGCCCTGCGCGTAGTGGGCGAGCATGTCCGCGAGGCGCACGAACGCGGCCTCGCCGGTCGCGTCGTCGGCGTGATGACGCTCGATGACCGAGGCGACGGCCTTGGGCAGGCCCCAGCGGCGCGCCAGGACGCCGCCGACCAGCGCGTGATCGACACCGAGCTCGCGGCGCTCACGGTGGATGCGCTCCTCGGGGGTGCGGGCGTCGCCGTGGACCTTCGCCGGGTACCCCGGGTAGGCGTGCATCAGGACGAGCTTGCCGATGTCGTGCAGGAGCGCCGTCACCATCAGTCGGTCGCGGTCCTCGTAGCCGGCCTCGGTGGCCAGGCGGTCAGCGGCGCGCTGCGTGGCGACGCCGTGCAGGCGGAAGCGCTCGGGCGCGGCGTCCCAGACGGCGCTGCGCTCGAAGAAGTCGAAGGTGCGGGCTCGGCTGGCGAGCGACTGCACGGCCTCCGGGGAGAGCAGCTCGACGGCCTGGACGACGCTCTCGACCTTGCCACGCGTCTTGCCCTCGACCTGGTTGCCCAGGCGCAGGACGGCGATGACGAGGGCGACGTCGCTCTCGACCGCGGCGACGACGTCGCTGGTGGAGACGCGCTCCTGCGTGACCAGGTGCAGGAGGCGGTTGCGGGACTCGGCAAGGGCGGGGAACGCCTCGAGCGCCTCGAACGCGGCGGTGAGGCGGCGTCCGTGGCCTTCGTTGTGGTGACGCTGCGCTCCGGCGTTCTCGGGCGAGGCGGTCGTGATGGCGGCGGGGCTGGGGTTCATGGGGAGGGACGTCTCCGGTGGCGTGGCAAGTGGGACATCCCGGTTATCGGCAGGTATGGACGGATGATTGAGCCCCAATCGTCCGTCAGGGCAAAACTCCCTGCTCAGCTGCTGATCGCGGCGTCGATCCGTCGCAGCGACTCGGCCTGCCCGAGCACGGCGACGGTCTCGAAGATGCCGGGCGACACCGTGGTCCCGGCGAGCGCGACGCGGATCGGCTGGAAGACCTGCTTGGGCTTCGTCTCGCGCGCCGCCACGACCCCGCGCAGGGCCTCGTCGATCGCCTCGACGGTGAACGCGTCGGCCGGCAGCCCGGCGAGCGCCTCCCGGGCGCTGGCGAGGGCGGCGCGTCCGTCCTCCCCCAGCCACTGGGCGCGGGACTTCTCGTCCTCGGTGGTCGGGCCGTCGAAGAAGAAGCCGGCCAGCGGCCAGAAGTCGGCGAGCGTCTGGATCTTCTCGTGGCTGATCTCGACGGCGGCGCGCAGGCCGCTGCGGCCGGTGAACGCCTCGAGCTCGGCGGTGAGTTCGTCCATCGAGAGCTCCCGCAGGTAGCGGCCGTTGAGCCAGCGGAGCTTCTGGACGTCGAACCGCGCCGGGTTCTTCGACACGCGCCCGATGTCGAACCGCTTGACGAGCTCCTGCGTCGAGATGATCGTCTCGTCGTCCGCGTCACCCCAGCCGAGCAGCGCCAGGTAGTTGCGGATCGCGGCGGGCAGGTAGCCCTCGTCGCGCAGCTCCTGGACCGATGCGGCCCCGTGGCGCTTGCTGAGCTTCTTGCCGTCCGGCCCATGGAGCAGAGGCAGGTGCGCGAACTGCGGCGGCGTCGCGCCGAGCGCCCGGTAGACGAGCAGCTGCTTGGGCGTATTGGAGAGGTGGTCCTCGCCGCGGATCACGTGCGTGATCTGTGCGTCGAGGTCGTCGACCGCGACCGCGAAGTTGTAGAGCACCCGGCCGTCGGCCCGCGCGATCACGGGGTCGTCGAGGTGGACGGTCTTGAACGTCGTGTCGCCACGGACGAGGTCGTGGACGACGATCTCCTCGTCGTCAGGGACGCGCAGACGCACCGCGCCCTCCCCCTCGTCCTGTCCGCGATAGCCGCGGTCGTGCCCGTGCTGCTGCTTGTAGGCCTTGACGTCGTCGGCGGTCGCCGTGGTGCGGTACGCGAGTCCGCCGTCGAGGAGCTGCTGCAGGGCCTCACCGTGCCGCTCGGACCGCGAGACCTGGCTGATCGGGCCCTCGTCCCAGTCGAGCCCGAGCCACCGCAGCGCGTCGAGGATCTGCTCGACGTTCTCGGGAGTGGACCGCTCGAGGTCGGTATCTTCGATCCGCAGCACGAACGTCCCACCGGAGCCCCGGGCGACGAACCAGTTGTAGAGCGCGGCACGCGCACCGCCGATGTGCAGTGCGCCCGTGGGAGATGGAGCGAAGCGAACCCTCATGACCTTGGACACTACGAGGCCGACGTGCTGATCGGCTGCCACGTCTCGACGAGCGGCGGGCTGGACAAGGCGGTCGAGCGCGGCGAGGAGGTCGGCTGCGACGCCATCCAGATCTTCAACCAGTCCCCGCGCATGTGGAAGCCGACCGCCTACGGGCAGGAGGACTTCGACCGGTTCAAGGAGGCGATGGCCGCTTCGCGCGTGCAGTCGGTGGTCATCCACGCCGTCTACCTGATCAACAGCGCCACCGACGACCCGGAGCTGCGAACGAAGTCGCTGGCCTCGCTGGTCCAGGCGCTGACGATCGGGGCCGGCATCGGTGCGGACGGCGTCGTCCTGCACCCCGGGTCGGCGAAGACCGGCGACGTCGGCGAGGCGATCGCCCGCTGCGGCGACACGCTGAAGGAGGCGCTCGCCCAGACCGCGGGCTGTGACCTGCTGCTGGAGGACACCGCCGGGACAGGTGGCACGCTGGGCCGCTCCTTCGCCGAGCTGGCCGCGCTGATCGACGCGTCGGGCGGCGACGGTCGCCTGGGCCTCTGCCTGGACTCCTGCCACCTCCTGGCCTCCGGCTACGACGTACGGACGCAGGAGGGCCTGACGGCCGTCCTGGACGACTGTGACGAGGTCGTCGGGCTTGACCGCCTGCGCTGCGTGCACGTCAACGACTCGCAGACGCCGCTGGGCTCCAACCGCGACCGGCACGCCCCGCTGGGCGAGGGCGAGATCGGCCGCGCCGGCTGCGCCGCGTTCTTCAGCGAACCGCGGTTCGAGGGCCTGCCGATGATCTTCGAAGGCCCCGGGGTCGAGGGCAAGGGCGTCGTCGCGCGCGACCTCGAGATCGCGCGCGAGCTGCGGGCCGAGGGGCAGGCCGCGCGGGCCTGAACGCGGAGGCGGTGCGCCCGTGTCCCGTTGCTAGGCGGCGGGGGCGGAGACGGCCGAGGACCGCACCGCGCGGTCGAGCTCGGCCTTGAGTGTCGGCGTGTTGTTGCCGCGGTAGTCGGGCCCGAGCCGCAGGTGGCGCGTGCCGCCGGAGGTCGTGACCTCGAGGACGACCTCGCTCTCCCCCGGGAAGTTGCCCAGCACGTACTTCAGCTCGTCGATGACCGACGCCTGGAGCTTCGTCGCGTCGAGCCGGACCCGGATGTCCTCCGGGCCCCGCTGCTCCTCGGCGAGCTGTACCTCGGCGGCCTGCATCTGCGCGGCCGACGGCTCGAACTTCTCGATCGACGACAGCACCATCGAGGTGCCCCGGTCACCGTGCTCGACCTTGCCCTTGATCAGGACGACGGTGTCGACCGTGAGCAGGTCGGCGTACTCGGTGATGGTCTTCTCGAACGCGATCGCCTCGACCGTGCCCTCGAGGTCGTCGATCGTCACGAACATCATCTGGCTGCCCGTGCGGGTCCGCAGCTGACGGGTGGCGGCGACGATGCCGCCGGCGGTCACCCAGTCGCCGTGCTTGACCTTGTCGATCTCCCCGAGGGAGATGTCGGCCTTCACGCGCAGCGCCGCCCGGACCTCCTTGAGCGGGTGCGCGGAGACGAAGACGCCGATGGCCTCCTTCTCGAACGCCAGGAGCTCCTTCTGCTCGAACTCCTCCGACGGGATCGGCGGGTGCTGCTGGGCGAACGGGTTGGCGGCGCCCTTCGGCGCGTCCTCCATCCCGAGGTCGAAGATCGAGCCCTGGCCGATCTGCGCGTCCTGCTGGATCTTCTGCCCGGCGCCCTGCGCCTGCTCCAGGACCTCGAGCATGCCGCGGCGGGTCGCACCGGTCTCGTCGAAGGCACCCGACTTGATCAGCGCCTCGATCGTCTTCTTGTTCGCGGAGCGGTGGTCGACGCGCTCGCAGAAGTCCCAGAGCGACGCGAACGGCCCGTCCTCGCGAGCCTTCTTGATTCCCTGTACCGCGCCGTGACCGACGCCCTTCACCGCATCCAGGCCGAACCGGATCGCGCCGTCGACGACCACGAACTCGTGGTCGGACACGTTGACGCACGGCGGCAGGATCGCGATCCCCATCTCGTCGCAGCGCGCCACGAAGAACGGGACCTTGTCCTTCGTGTTCATGACCGAGCTGATCAGCGCGGCCATGTACTCGGCCGGGTAGTTCGCCTTCAGCCAGGCTGTCCGGTAGCTGATGAGCCCGTAACACGCAGCGTGCGAGTTGTGGGAGACGATGCCGTTGGCGATGAAGTTGAGCGGACCGTCCGGGTCCATCTCGACGTCGTACGTGATCCGCTCGCCGGCGAACTCGATCGACACGATCGGATCGCCGTTCTCGACGTGCGCCGTCGCCAGATGCCGTTCGACCTTGAACCGGAAGTCCTCCGGCGTCACCACGATGAACGGCAACTCGCCGTACTTCTCCGCGAAGAAGGAGTGGGAACGGTCCATGCCGTCCATCTCCCAGTACAGCCCGTCGAAGTAGAAGTCGCACATGCGCCCACCGGGCAGCGCCTTGTGCATCTCGAACTCGATGCCGCGCTCGATCAGCCATTCGCACATCTGGCGCTCGGGCCAGCTCGCGCACCACATGCCGTTCGAAGCGATCGAGCAGTGCCCGTAGCCCGGCCCGGTGCCGTAGGCAGAGCGAACCGCAGCGAGGCTACGTGCGGCCTGCGCCTTGGCCCACTCCGGGTCGTTGGCCCACAGCCACCTGATGCGCTCGTGCATCGCTGCGGCACCGATGCGACGGATGTGCGGGTGCAGCTCGTGCATCCGCCGCATGTGGTCCTGCTTGGCCTCGAGCGGACGAGCTGCCTGGTACGCCTTCATGCGCTCGGAGGCGCGGCGATCCTGGTCCTTGCGCTCCGGACGTGCAGCGACCTTGCGCATGTTCTCGCTGCGTGTGCGGCGCGCGAGATCGCTGGTCATGGGCAGCGTGATCAGCTCGTCGCCGATCTGCATCTCGGACAGCGGGCGGTACCCAGACGTCGTGAGGAGGCGGTGCTCGGCCGTGATCTTGATCTGCCGGCCACTTTCGCAGCGCACGTGCCACACCGGCTTGCGACCGGTCTTCACGATCTTCGTGACTCCGTGCGGTCGGACCTCGCCGTCGGACCACATCGACTGCAGACGCTGGGGCTGGAGCCTGAACGCCTCGCTCAGACGAACACGGGTCCCGTCCTCGAGGATGACCCGGGTGTCGCCGGTGGCGCACTTATTGAAGGAGTAGTCAGCCGATTTCTCGTTCGTCGTCCACAGCTGCTCGATCAGGTGGCGGTCGACGCCGTTGGCCGCGCAGCCCTCGTAGAACGCCGGCTTCAGCGCGGCCATCGCCTCGCGGTTCTTCTTGCCGATCGCCTTGCGCAGGTCGTCCGCCTGCGCCCCCGAGAAGCCCGCGAGCTCCTTGGAGATCAGCATCGCCTGCTCCTGGTACAGGATGACCCCGTACGTGGGCCCGACGATCGGCTCGAGGCGCTCGTCGTCGATCCGGACGGTGCTCGGGTCCTTCTTCCCCCGCGCGTACGCGGGGATCTGGTCCATGGCGCCCGGCCGGTACAGGGACACCAGCGCGACGAGGTCGTCGAAGACCGTCGGCTTGACCTTCTTGAGGGCCTCGCGCATGCCCTCGGACTCGAACTGGAACACGCCGACCGAGTCGCCGCGGGCGAGCATCTCGTAGGTCTTGGTGTCGTCCAGCGGCAGGGTGTTCATGTCCGGCCGCACGCCGGTGGAGCGCTCGATGATGTCCAGCGCGTCCTCGATGACGTCGAGGTTCCGCAGCCCGAGGAAGTCCATCTTCAGGAGGCCGAGGTCCTCGACGGGCTTCATCGAGAACTGCGTGACGAGCTTGTAGTTCTTCTCGCCCCCGGGGAGCGACGGACCGGACTTGTCCTCGGTGAGCTGCACCGGGACGACGTCGGTCAGCGGCATGCCGGCGATGACCACGGCGGCCGCGTGGATCGAGTTGTTGCGGACGATGCCCTCGAGCCCGCGAGCGATGTCGACGACCTGCTTGGCGATCGGGTCGGCGTCGTAGCGCAGCCGCAGCGGCTCGCCGTCGGCGAGGCACGCCTCGAAACTCGGGGTGCGGCCCTGCTCCGGCTCGGGGACGAGCTGGGAGATCTCCTCTCCCACCTGGTAGGGGTGGCCCAGGACGCGGGCGGCGTCCTTGGTGGCCGCGCGCGGGGCCATCTTGCCGAAGGTGATGATCTGCGCGACCGATTCGCGGCCGTACTTGCCCACGACGTACTGCATGACCTTCTCCCGCCCGCGCACGGAGAAGTCGATGTCGATGTCCGGCATGGACACGCGCTCGGGGTTCAGGAACCGCTCGAACAGCAGGTCGTACTTCAGCGGGTCGAGGTCGGTGATCTGCAGCGAGTAGGCGATCAACGAGCCGGCGGCCGAGCCACGACCGGGGCCGACCGCGATGCCGTTGTCCTTCGCGTACTTCACGAAGTCCCAGACGATCAGGAAGTAGGCGTTGAAGCCCATACGGTCGATGACCCCGAGCTCCATCTCCATCCGCTCGATCGCCTCGGCGGGGACCGGGTTGCCGTAGCGCTCGTGCAGGCCGGCGAGGACCAGCTCGCGGAGGTACGCCCGCTCGTCCTGCCCCTCGGGCAGGAACCGCGGGATGAGCTGTCCGCCGAGCGGGATCTCGACCTCGCACCGCTCGGCGATCTCGAGCGTCGAGGCGAGCGCCTCGGGATGCGCGGCGAAGTCCGTCGCCATCTCGTCGCTGCTCTTGAGGAAGAACTCGTTCGTGTCGAACGACATCTTCGGCTCGGCAAGCGTCGACTTCGTGTTGACGCACAGCAGCGCGGCGTGGTGGTGGTAGTCCTCGCGACGGAGGTAGTGCACGTCGCCGGTGCCGACGAGCGAGCCCCCGAGCTCGCGGGCGAGCTTCACGATCCCCTCGTTGACGACGGTCTGTTCCGCGATGCCGTTCTGCTGGATCTCGAAGTAGACGTTCTCGCGGCCGAACGCGCCCTGCAGCTCGTCGATGTGCGCGCGGGCGGCGTCGACGGAGCCGTCGATCAGGCTCTGCGATGTCCGGGAGGCCAGGCAGCCGGTGAGGGCGATGATGCCCTTGCCGTAGGTCTGCAGCTGACCCATGTCGATCCGGGGCTTGCCGCGGTTGAGACCTTCGGTGAAACCCATCGACGACAGGCGGACGAGGTTGCGGTATCCCTCGTCGGACGCGGCGAGCAGCGTGAGGTGGTTGTTCTTGCCGGCGCCGCGGACCGCGTGGTCGTCGACGTAGTAGATCTCGCAGCCGATGATCGGCTTGATCCCGTGCTTCCTGCACGCCTTGTAGTGCTCGATCGCACCGTTCATCACCCCGTGGTCGGTGAGCCCGAGCGCGGGCTGGCCGAACTCGGCCGCACGCTTGGCGAGGGCCTCCAGCTTGCACGCGCCGTCGAGCAGCGAGTACTCGGAATGGACGTGGAGATGCGCGACGGTCGGGGCGGACACGGATCAGGCAGGGTACGGATCTGGGCGGACGTTCCCGACCCGGCGAGCGGCCGTGGGACGGGTCACCGGCGAAGCCCCTGGGCCTCGTCGAACAAACGGTGCAGGAGCTCGGCCGACCGGGCCGCCCCGCGGACGGTCGCGCGCTCCCCGGAAGGTGGCGTGCCGCCTCCCAGGAGGATGGGCAGGGCACGGTCCGCACACTCCACGGTAGCTGCCGCACCCACGGGCGCGGGGCCGTCCCCGACGCGCGCGAGACCGTCGACGGCGACGTGCAGGACGCTCGCAGCGAGGCCGCTGAGCTGGTAGTCGACGGCGAACCGGTGCCCGGACAGCTGGCTCTCGTCGAGCTGACCGGCGAGCAGGACGAGCAGGTCGCGCGGCTCGACGCGGCCGCCCGCGGCAGCGATCTCCGCCAGGCCGATCGGTGCGCGGAGCTCCTTGAGCAGCTTGCGGAGGCGGCGCCTGCGGCCGCGCACGCGGACCTCCGACGGCTTGCGGCCGGTGCCGCCGGCGGCGAAGGCGGCCAAGGTGGCGAGCGGCCCGTGCAGCGCGAAGTCGACCTCATCGCCGGTCCCGCCCTCGCGGCGGTCGACGGTCGCGACCCCGCCGACCAGCTGCACGTGCCAGCTACCGACGCCCTCCGCCACGAGGTCGTAGGCGAGGTCGCGGTTCGTCCGACGGGCGTGGACGGCGAGCACCGCCGGGAGCAGCCTCGAGACGATCCCGGGGTCGGTGGCGGCCAGACCGGCGAGTGCCGGGGCGAGCCAGCCCCCGGGCGGTCCCGTCGCGGCGCCCGTGGTCAGGACGCGCACCCCGTCCGGACCGGGGTGCGTCACCGCGGTCGGCAGCGGCGGGAGGGCGGCGGCCGGGCCGGGATCCGGAGCCGGCGGCTCGGTGCCGGACGGCTCCATCGCGGACCGCCCCGGCGAGTCGACCCCGGTCGCCGCGACCTGCGCGCGCAGCCGGTCGGCCGCCGCCTGCAGGTCGCCGATCAGCGACGCGGTCTGCGCATCCAGGCCGGTGGTGTCGAACCCGACCGGGGGCGCGACGGGCACGTCGGGGTCCGGCACGACCGGGAGCTCCGGGGGCGACGGGCGGGCCTTGCGCGCGGTGGTCGCGAACAGCCCGGCGTCGACGATCCCGGCCTGGGCCGCCCGACCCTGCTCGACCTCGAGCGCCTTCTGGATTCGGGCAGCGTCGGCGGCGGCGATGCGGTCGTCCCGGCCGCGCTCGCGCTCGGCGGTCAGGTCGGCCGCCGCTGCCCGCGCGGCCCGCTCGCTGCGCTGCTCGCCGTGGCGGGCGCGCTCCTCCTCCAGCGCGGCGAGCGCTGCGTCCTTCGCCGCCCGTTCGGCGCTCAGGCGGATCTCGAACACGCCGGCGGCGCCGAGCGCTTGGGCGCGCAGGCCGCAGGCGCTCACCTCGAGGTCCGCGACCCTGCGGTCGAACTCGCGGCGCTGGAGCTCGGTAGCACTGCTTCGGAGACGATCCGCCTCCCCGAGCATCCGGTCGCGATACGCGATGGAGTCGCGAGCCTCGTCCAGCTGAGCCCGGACGGCCTCGAGTGCCGTCATCAGCCGGTCGCGCTCGGCGGTCGCCGTGTCGCGCTCCTCCGTACGGCGGTCGAGCTCGTGCTGCAGGAGGGTCACCTCGGCCGAGGAGCGCTCCCGCTCGGCGGCGAGCTCGGCCTCGAGCGCGAGCCGGCGCTCGTGCTCGGTGCGCAGCGTGCCGTCGAGCTCGTCGGCGAAGGACTGCAGGGTGACGATCTCGGTCTCGAGGCTCTCCCGCCGGCGGTCGAGCTTCTCGCCGACCTCGCGCGCCCACCGCTCGAGGCGCTCGACCTCGGCAACCCGGCCGCGCAGGTCCTGCTCCTGCTCGGCCGGCACGGCGCGGCGCTCGCCCCCGCCGGTGGTGCGCCGGTCGGCGCGGGCCTGCGCCTGCGCGGCAGCGCGGGCGGCCTCCGCCGCGTCCCGCCGCGCGACCTCGAGCTCGCCGCCGAGCTCGTCGATGCGCTGCTCAGAGGCCTGCACCTGGCGGCGCAGCGCGTCGACGTCGCCGCGCGTGGTGCGGCGCGCCTGGACGGTCTCGTCCTCGGCCTCGACGCGGCGCTGCTGCTCGGCGAACTCGCGCTGCTCGGCGATGCGCAGCTCGCGCTCGCGGCGCTCGAGATCCTTTGTCAGCGCCTCGCGCCCCGTGCGCGCCGCAGAGAGCTCGTGCTCGGCCTCCGCGAGGCGGGTCGCGAGCAGCACGCGGTCCTGCTCGGCGCGGTTGACGCGGCTGAGGAGCGACTCCTCGGCCATCTCGGCGCGCCGCGCGCGCCGCTCGGCGAGCACCTTGGGGTCGACGACGGTCGCCCCCTCGAGCGGAGTCTCGTCGCGCTCCGGGGGCTGTCCGACAGGCATCACCGGCCCGTCAGGGTAGGCCGCGGACCGGACGGTCCCGAACCTTCATCCCGCACGTTGCGGGGTTTTCCGCACCGGTCGCTCAGACGGGCGCGACGCCACCTTCACGGCGGGCCTCGGCCATCGCGATCGCGACGATCGCGGACCCGACGACGCCCGCGGCGACCACGCGCCGGGACGGGATCATCCAGCCGTACCGGCGCCGGACGTACCACCTGGCGCCGTGCCAGACGGCGAATCCGAGGACCTCGTAGCCGGAGCGCTTCATGGACCAACGGTACCCGGACGCGCGCCCGGCCGAACGTCGGCGCGGGCGCGTTCGTGTCGGCTCAGCGGTTGTGCAGCCGGTGCGCCAGGCGCGACTGCAGGGACCACAGCTCGATGAATCCCGGCGAGGCCTGCTGGCTGAAGAGCCCGCCGGAGGTCTCGAACGTCGCGAGCGCCGCGTCGTACACGGCGTTCGGGCTCTCGCGGGTGACCGCGCGGCAGTGGCCCTTGAAGAGCTTCAGCCCGATCGTGCCGCTGACGTGCTCGCTGACCGAGTCCATGTACGCGTCGAGGTTCTCGCGCAGCGGCTCCCACCACAGCCCGGCGTACACGAGGTAGCCCCACTGGCGGTCGAGATTGCCCTTGAACTGGTTCTGGTGGATCGTGCAGACCAGGCGCTCGAGCTCGGCGTGCGCGGTCAGGATGATCTTGGCCGCAGGGACCTCGTAGATGTCGCGGACCTTCAGGCCGACGATGCGGTCCTCGATGTGGTCGACGATGCCGACGCCGTGCTTCATGCCGGCCTCCGCGGCCTTCTCGAGCAGCTCGACGAGGCCCATCTCCTGGCCGTTCCAGGCCACCGGGACGCCCTTCTCGAACGTGACGGTGACGGTCTCCGCCTCGTCGGGTGCGACCTCGGGCCGCGTGACGAGCTGGAAGACGTCGTCCTCCGGGGCCTGGGTCAGGTCTTCGATCCACTTCCCCTCGGAGGACCGGCCCCAGAGGTTGTCGTCGATCGAGTACGGCGTCGTCTCGGCGCCGCCCTTGATGGGGATGCCGTGCTCCCGAGCGTAGGCGATCTCCTCCTCGCGGCCCATCATCCAGCCGCGGACGGGGGCGATGACCTTGAGCTCCGGGGCGAGCGTCGCGACGGTCGCCTCGATGCGCACCTGGTCGTTGCCCTTGCCGGTGCAGCCGTGGGCGATCGTGTCGCAGTCGTGCAGCCGGGCGTAGTCGACCGCGAGCTTCGCGATCAGCGGACGGCCCAGCGCGGTGAAGAGCGGGTAGTCGAGGCCGTAGTTCGCGTTGGCCTTGATCGCCGGGACGATGAAGTCGTTGGCGAACTCCTCGCGCGCGTCGACGACCTCGGCCGCGACGGCACCGAGCATCGTGGCCTTGCCCTTGACGACGTCGTAGTCCTCCCCGGGCTGGCCGAGGTTGATCGTCAGCGCGACGACCTCGGCGTCGTACTCGTCCTGGATCCACTTGAGCATGACGCTCGTGTCCAGGCCGCCGGAGTACAGGAGGAGGACGCGGTGGACCTCGTCGGGTTCTGCGAGGTAGCTGGCGGTGCGGGTACGGGGCTCGGTCATGACGCCGCGAAGCCTAGTGGCCGGGCCGCGCCGCCGGCCGCGCGGTGCCGGAGGGCGGCCGGCTCACGGCACCTGGAACTCGGCGGACTTCCCGGCGTACCCACCGCTGACCCGGACCTCGTAGGTGGCAGGCGTCGCCTTGCCCATCGTGTCGAGCGCGTACGTCGCCCCGTCTGGCGCCAGTGCCCCCACGGTGGGGACGAGCTTCCACCCGTCGGGCCCCTTCCGATAGAGCTTGGCGGTCCCTTGCGGGACCGCCGGCGACACGGTGCCGGAGACGCGGACGCGTCCCTCGGCGAGCGGCTCCACTGTCGCGGACACGGTGACCGGGACGATCACATCATTCTCGAGCTCGAGTCGCAGGCCGAACGGCGCGAGCACGGTGCTGACACGGACCATCGTCCCCGGGGGCGGAATGGGCGTGGTCAGCGTCACCTTCCCGTCCTGTCCGGTCCGGCCCGTGCCCGTCCAGGTCACCTTGCTCGAGCCCGCGGTCTCCTTGACGAATTCGACGCGGATGCCGGCACCGGCGACCGGCACGCGACCGACCTCCTCGCCGGCCTGCATCCGCGGCCGGTCCAGCCCGGTCTCGACGATGCCCGCGCCACCGTCACCGACCCGGAACGCGGTCTCGCGCAGCTCCGGGGTGAGGAGGTACGGCCTCGCAGCGAACGGATCGTCACCGTGGACGACGCCGCAGCGGTTGTCGTCGTCACAGTTGATGTAGGCGACGTCGTCGCCGTCCTGGGCAAACGCCGAAAGCTCCGTCGCACCGGCACGCTTGGTCACCGAGCCCCCGCCCAGGGCCCGCGACACGAAGCCGGTGGTGCCGTCCAGCGAATCGAACCAGGTCACGACCCGGCCGCGGTCCACGGAGACGCCGACCGGCTCCGTCAGATCGCTCTTCAGCAGCATGCGCGGCTTGCCGCCCGAGAGCGGGATCCGCCACACCTCGGTGAAGACGTCGGAGTCGCCGTGGCCGTCGTCCCGTTCGCGCCGCGTCTGCGCGATCAGCGATTCACCTTCGAGGTCGAGCGCGACGACGGGAAGGCAGACGCCCTTGCCCAGGCGTCGCGCGCCGCCCCGCGGATCGTGCAGCTCGATGACCGAGCAGGGCGCGTCGAAGAAGTTGCGTGGGCGCCGCACGTCCATCGCCGAGACCCAGCGTCCGCGGTCGGTCGTCAGCGCGGTGAGGTCCCCGCGCCCACTACGGACCCGCCCGAGCGTCGAGTACTTCGTCCTGCCGCCGGCGATCCGGAGGCGGCGGACCACACAACCGGTCCGTCGCGAGCACCCGACACCGAAGACGATCTCCACGCCTCCGCCGGCGCTCCGACCGACGTCGAAGTCCTGGCCGGCGGCCGGGCGGTCGCGCTGGATGCGAGGCGTCCCGCCGAACCGGTAGGTCACCAGTGCGCGGGTCTTCGGAGCGAGCCAGACGGCCACGCCGCCGTCCGCCTTCACGGGGGACGACGCCGGCGCCCGGGCGACGTACCGGTCGGCGTCCGCCGCCGGGACGGCCACGACCAGCGTGATCGCCGCCGCCGCCGCGACCCCTACCAGTCTCCTGTGCATCGGGGGAGCATAGGCCCGTCCGCGCTGCCCGACCACGTCATCCGACGTGCTCGCGCGCCACGTCTATGCCAGCAGCGCGTCCAGGCGATCCACGGCGGCGTCGAGCTCCTCGGCGGAGATCGTGAGCGGCGGCAGGAGCCGCAGGGTGCTCGGGGAGGTGGCGTTGAGGACGAGGCGCTGCTCCTGCAGGGCCCGGCCGACCAGCGCGAAGGCGTCGACGTCGCGCAGCTCGACGGCCTGCATGTAGCCGCGACCGCGGACCTCGGTCACGCCGGGCAGCTCGGCCAGGCGCGCGGTGAGGCGCTCACCGGCGGCGCGCACGCGGGCGAGCAGGTCGGCGTTGGTGACGATGTGCATGACCGCCAGGCCGGCCGCGCATTGCACCGGTCCGCCGGCGAAGGTGGAGCCGTGGTCACCGGGCTCGAAGACCTCGGCCATCGCCGGGCCGGCGACGAGCGCGCCGATCGGCAGGCCACCCGCGAGCGCCTTGGCGACGGTGACGGCGTCCGGGACGACGCCGCTGTCCTGCCATCCCCAGAGGTCGCCGGTGCGCCCGAGACCGCACTGGATCTCGTCGAAGATCAGCGCCGCGCCGTGGGCGTCGCAAGCCGCCCGCGCGGCCTGCAGGACCTCCACGGACAAGGGGTACACGCCGCTCTCCCCTTGCACGGGCTCGAGGATCACGGCGGCGGTCTGCCCGTCGACCGCGGCGGTGATGGCCTCAGCCGTCGGCTCGACGGCCACGAAGCCGGGGACCAGCGGCGCGAACGGCGCCTGCTTGGACTCCTGCGGGGTCGCGCTGAGCGCGCCGTAGGTGCGGCCGTGAAAGCCGCGATGCACGGAGATGATCGTGCCGGCGCGGCGGCGCTTGCGCGCGCACTTCAGCGCGGCCTCGACGGCCTCGGTGCCGGAGTTCGTGAAGAAGACCTTCGTCCCGGGACCCAGCTCGGCCGCCTTCGCGAGCCGCCCGCTGAGCCGGACCATCGGGTCCGTGTAGAAGAGGTTGCCGACGTGCAGCAGCTGGGCCGACTGCGCCTGGATCGCCGCGACGACGTCAGGGTGGCAGTGGCCGACCGAGTTGACGGCGAGGCCGTTCTGCAGGTCGAGGTACTCGTGGCCCTCGGCGTCCCAGAGGCGGGCGCCCAGGCCGCGGACGAACTCGACCGGCTGCCGGGCGTAGTTCGCGGTGAGGTGGGCGTCGGAGATCATGCCGACGCCCGGATCTTCGTGCCGATGCCGGCGTCGGTGAACAGCTCGAGCAGCAGGGAGTGCGGCACGCGGCCGTCGACGATGTGGGCGAAGGACACCCCGCCGTGGATCGCGTCGAGGCAGGCCTGCAGCTTCGGCCGCATCCCGCCGCCGATGGTCTCCAGCTGCGCCTCGACCTCGTCGGCGCGCGCCTCGGAGATGACGCTGCCGAGATCCGACGGGTCGCTCAGCCATCCCTCGACGTCGGTGAGGAACATGACCTTGTAGGCGCCCATGGCGCGGGCGACGGCGCCGGCGACCTCGTCGGCGTTGACGTTGTAGGACTGCCCGTCGCGGTCCGCGCCGACCGACGCGATCACCGGGATGTAGTCCATGGCGATGTGGTTCAGGACGTCGACGTCGACCTTGTCGATCTTGCCGACGAAGCCGAGGTCCTCGCCGCCGGGAGAGTGCTGCTTGGAGACGCGCAGCAGGCGACCGTCGTCGCCGCTGAGGCCGACCGCAGCCTGACCGTGGCGGCCGATGCGCTGGACGATGTCCTTGTTGACCTTCCCGACGAGGACCATCTTGGCGACCTCGACCGTATCCGCGTCGGAGACCCGTAGGCCGTCGACGAACCTCACGTCCATGCCCAGCCGCTTCATGTAGTCCGTGATCGCGGGACCGCCCCCGTGGACGACGACCGGGTTGAGGCCGACGTACTTCAGGAGGACGATGTCGCGCGCGAAGTCCTCCTTCAGCTCGGGGTCGGTCATGGCGGCCCCGCCGTACTTCACGACGACGGTCTTGCCGTGGAACTCGCGGATGTACGGCAGCGCCTCGAGGAGGGTGCCGACGCCGCGCTCGCCGATGATCCGGCGTTCGGCCTGGCTGCTCATGTCGTGTACTCCGCGTTGATGGTCACGTACTCGTGGGAGAGGTCGCTGAAGAAGACCTCGGTCTCGACCGTCTGCTCGGCGTCGCTGGGCAGCACGACCTCGTACTCGACCTCCGTCCCGGCCACCGCCGCGTCGAGGGCCGCCTGGTCGAACGGCACGGCCGCACCGCGCCGGCACACGGCGACGCCCTCGATGGTGATGTCGAGGTCCACCGGCGCCCGGTCGGCCATGGCGAAGCCGACGGCCTGCGCGATGCGCCCCCAGTTCGGGTCGCCACCGTGCAGCGCTGCTTTCACCAACGGAGAATTTGCGACCGCGCGGGCGCTGCGCTCGACGTCGCGCAGGTCGCCGCCGCGGACGACGACCCGGCCGACCCGCTTGGACCCCTCGCCGTCGCGCACGATCAGCAGGGCGAGCTGGCGTAGCAGCGCGTCGAGCGCCTGACCGAAGAGCGCCTCGTCGGGCGTCTGCGGCTCGACGGTCACGCCGCTGGCACCACTGGCCATGAGGATCGCGGTGTCGTTGGTCGAGAGCTGGCCGTCGACGGAGATGCGGTCGAAGCTGCGCTTGACGCAGACGCCGAGCAGCAGGTCGGCGGTCTCGGCGCTGAGCACGGCGTCCGTCTGGACGAAGCAGAGCATCGTCGCGAAGCTCGGCTGGATCATGCCGGCGCCCTTGGCCTGCGCGGTGATCGTGACCGGCCCGCCGCTCAGCTGCACCTCGAGGCGCGCGCTCTTCGCGAACTTGTCGGTCGTGCGGATCGCCTCGCCGAAGATGTCGTGGCCGTCCGGGCCGAGCTCGCGGGAGGCGGCGAGCAGGCCCGCGGTGACCTTTCGGCCGTCGAGCTGGACGCCGATGACCCCGGTGGAGGCTACGGCGACCTGGTCCTCGGAGACCCCGGCGACCATCGCCGCGGCGCCCTGCATGCGGGCGGCCTCGTCCATGCCCCGCCCGCCGGTAGCGGCGTTCGCGTTGCCGCTGTTGACCGCGATCGCGCGGATCGCGTCCAGGCGCGTGCGGTTCTTGCAGACGATCACGGGCGCGGCGAGGACGCCGGAGCGGGTGAAGCGCGCGGCGCTGGTGGTCTGCGGCGCGTCGGAGACGAGCAGGCCGATGTCGGTCGCGCCGCTCGGCTTGATGCCCCCGGCGACGCCGGCCGCGCGGAAGCCACGGGGCAGGGTGCTGCCCTCGAGCACCGTCACGGTGTCGGGCCGGTCCACCCAGCGGGAGTCGAAGAAGTCGCTCACAGGAGTCCGGCCGTCTCCTCCAGGCCGAGGGCCAGGTTCAGGTTCTGGACCGCCTGGGAGGCGGCGCCCTTGTACACATTGTCGATCGCGCAGAAGACGAGGACCTTGCCGGTGCGCTCGTCGGCCCGCGCTGTCAGCCGGGCGAAGTTCGTGTCGCGGACGTCGCGCACGCCGGGGGACTTCCGCGTGACCTCGACGAACGGCTCGGCGTCGTAGGCGATGGCGAAGAGCTCGTCGACGTCCGCCTGGGACACCGGCCGGGACGTCGTGACGTAGCAGGACACCAGCTCGCCCTGGTCCAGCGGCAGCAGGTGCGGGATGAAGGTGACCGGTGCGGTCGCGCCGAGCACGCCGAGCTCCTGCTGGATCTCCGGCAGGTGGCGGTGCCCGTCGATCCCGTAGGCGTCGACGTTCTCGTCCACGCGCGAGAAGTGGGTACGCCACGACGCACCGCGGCCGGCACCGGAGACGCCGGTCTTCGCGTCGATGACGACGTCGGCGACCAGGCCGGCGCGGGCGATCGGCGCAAGCGCGAGCAGCGCGGCCGTCGGGAAGCAGCCGGGGTTGGCGATCAGCGACGCGCCGCGCAGCTCCTCGCGGTACAGCTCGGGAAGGCCGTAGACGGCCTCCTCGAGCAGCTGCGGCGCGACGTGCGGGACGTACCACTGCTCGTAGGTCGCGAGGTCGCGCAGCCGGAAGTCGGCGCTGAAGTCGACCACCGGGACCCCGCGCTCGCGCAGGGCGGCGACGACCGGGGCGCTCGCCCCATGTGGGTAGGCGACGACGGCCGCGTCGACGCCGTCGGCGTGACGGTCGAGATCGAGCTCCTCGAGGACCACCGGCACGCGGTGGTGCGGGTAGACCTCGTCGAGCCGCAGCCCGGCGTCGCTGCGCGCGGTCGCGGCGGAGAGCTCGAGGTGCGGGTGACGGTGGATCAGCGCGCAGGTGATCGCGCCGCCGAAGCCGGCGGCGCCGGCGACGAGCACCTTCCTGGCGGCGGGGTCAGCCACGGAGCTCCCCTCCCACCTGCTCGGCGAGGGCCTTGACGATCTTCGCGCGCACGGGCGCGACGTCCTCGTCGGTCAGGGTGCGGTCCGGCGCGCGGAACTCGCAGTGCAGCGCGAGGGACTTGCGGTCCTCGCCGAGCTGCGCTCCCCGGTACATGTCGAAGACCCGTACGTCGGCCAGGCGCTTGCCTGCGGCACCGCGCACGGCCTCCAGCACCCGCGCGGCGGAGACGTCGTCGGCGACGACCACCGCGAGGTCCTGGCGGAGAGCGGGGAAGCTGGTCAGGTCGCGATAGCCGACGACCTCGGGCGCGAGGGCGGCGACCTTCCCGAGGTCGACGGCGAACGCGGCGACCGGGCCGTCGAGGTCCCACGCCTGCGCGACCAGCGGATGCACCTCGCCGAGGAAGCCGATCCGGTTCCCGTCGGCGTCGAGCACCGCGCCGCTGCGGCCCGGGTGCAGGAACGGCCAGGCGCCCTCGGGCGCGTCACCGATGGTGAAGGCGACCCGGAGCGTGCCCAGCACCGACTCCAGGATGCCCTTCGCGGTGAAGACGTCCGCCGGCGCAGGGGTGCCGGACGCCTGCCAGGACGCCGGGGTCGACGCGCCGTTGAGCAGGACGGCGAGCGCGTGGTGCTCGTCGGCCGGTGCGGGCCGCCGGCCGGCCCAGGCGTCGGCCGCGACGGGGCGGGCCGCGTAGACCGATCCCGACTCGAAGAGCCCGAGATCCGTGTGCCCGTGGGAGCGGTTGTGCGCGGTGGCATCAAGCAGCGACCCGAGGATCGTCGGACGCAGGATCGACTGCGCCTCGCTCATCGGGTTCTCCAGGCGCACGACGGCCCGCAGTGCGTGGTCGGCCGGGATCCGCAGCCTGTCCAGGACCGCGGGCTCGGTGAAGGACCAGCCGCAGACCTCGTGCAGCCCCACCCCGACCAGCACGTCCTCCGCACGGCGGCGGACCTTCTGGCCGTGCGTCAGCTGCGCGGCGTGGCCGGTGCGGTTCTCGGGGACGGTGGAGGGCAGCGTGTCGAGCGCCTCGAGCCGGGCGACCTCCTCGATGACGTCCGCCTCGCGGGTGACGTCGATGCGACGGAACGCGGGCACCGTGATGTCGAGCCCGTCGTCGGCCGGTGCCACGCCGAAGCCCAGGGTCTCCAGGACGGCGGCGCTGCGTTCGCGGGCGACGGGCGCGCCGAGCAGACCTTCGACCCGGCTGTCCCGTAGCCGGATGACCGCGGCGGCCGGTCCGTCGCCCCCGAGGTCCAGCGTGCCGTCGACCGGGGTCGCCCCGGTCAGCTCGACCATCAGCCGGTGCGCGACCGCCTGCGCCTCGAGCGTCTGCTCGGGTGCGAGGCCCTTCTCGAACCGGGCCCCGGCCTCGGAGCGCAGGCCGAGCTTGGCCATGGTGCGGTTGATGTTCGGCCCGTCCCAGGTGGCGACCTCCATCAGCACCCTCACGGTGTCGTCGTAGATCTCCGAGCGCGAACCACCCATGACGCCGGCGATCGACGTCGGCCCGTCGCCGTCGGCGAACAGGAGCATCCGGTCGTCGAGGGTGCGCTGCACGTCGTCGAGCGTCGTGACCTTCTCGCCGACGGTCGCGCGGCGCAGGACCAGGGTCCCGCCGGCGATGCGGTCGGCGTCGAACGCGTGCAGCGGCTGCCCCGTCAGGAGCATCACGTAGTTCGTGATGTCGACGACGTTGTTGATCGGCCGCTGCCCGGCCGCCATCAGGCGGGCCTTCAGCCACCGCGGCGACGGCGCGAGCGTGATGTCCTCGTACAGCCTCCAGGTCATGCGCGGGCAGAGGTCGGGGGCCTCGTTGCGGATCGTGATGTCCCCGGCCGTGCCGGCGCCGCCGGCGTCCTGCGTGCGCAGCTCGTCGTAGGCGGCCCGCGTTTGCGGAGCTTCCCACGGGGCGGGCGCCAGCGGCGCGCCGGTCGCCGCGGCGACCTCGCGGGCGACGCCGTAGACGCCGAGGCAGTCCGGGCGGTTCGGCGTGATCTCGAGCTCGAGGACCTCGTCGCTGATCGGCAGGACGGTCGCGAGCGGCGTGCCGGCGGCCAAGGCGTCGTCGAGGACCATGATCCCCGCGTGGTCCTGCCCGATCCCGACCTCGTCCTCCGCGAGGATCATCCCGGCGCTGGCGACGCCGCGGAGCTTCGCGGTCTTCAGCCTCGTGCCGTCCGGCATGACCGAGCCCGGCTTGCCGACGGCGACCGTCTGGCCGGCGGCGACGTTCGCCGCGCCGCAGACGATCTGCGACGGCTCGCCGTCCCCGACGTCCACGGTGCAGACGCTGAGTTTGTCGGCGTCCGGGTGCCGCTCGCACGTCAGGACCTTCCCCACGACGAAGTGCTCGAGACCGCCGACCCCGTGGTGGTGGATGACGTCGATCTCGGTCCCCGTCATGGCGAGGCGCGTCGCGAGTTCCCGCGTGGGGATCTCCGGCGTGACGTAGTCGTGCAACCAGCCGAGGGGGAGTCTCATCCGAACTGCTCCAGGAAGCGAAGGTCGTTCTCGTAGTAGAGGCGCAGGTCCGGCACGCCGTGCTTGAGCATCGCGATGCGCTCGATGCCCATCCCGAACGCGAAGCCCTGCAGGTGCTCGTAGCCCTCGACGCCGGCCAGGACGTTGGGGTCGACCATCCCCGAGCCGAGGATCTCGAGCCAGCCGGTGCCCTTGCACAGGTTGCACCTGGCGTTGTTGGCGAGCTCTCCGGTCCCGGAACACTGGAAGCAGCTGACGTCGACCTCGACCGACGGCTCGGTGAAGGGGAAGAAGTGCGGACGCAACCGGACGTCGCGCTCGTCGCCGAACAGGGCGCGGGCGAAGGCGAGCAGGACGCCCTTGAGGTCCGCGAGCGTGATGTCCTCGTCGACCCACAGACCCTCGACCTGGTGGAACTGCGGCGTGTGCGTGGCGTCGCTGTCACGCCGATAGACGCGGCCGGGGACGATGACGGCGATCGGCGGCTTCTGCGCCTCCATCGACCTCACCTGCATCGGGGACGTGTGGGTGCGCAGGACGAGCTCGTCGGGCGAGCCCAGCTCCGGCCCCGTGGCGCCGTCCAGCGGCTCGACGTAGAACGTGTCCGACCGGCTCCGCGCCGGGTGCGACGGCACGTGGTTGAGCTTGTCGAAGTTGTACTCGACCCACTCGACCTCGGGGCCTTCGGCGACGCGGAAGCCCAGGCCGAGGAAGACGTCCTCGATCTCGCGCCGCGTCTGCGTGAGCAGGTGCAGCCGGCCGACGGGCCGCGGGGGCGCGCCGGGCAGCGTGAGGTCGACCCGGTCGGCGGCGAGCTTGGCGTCGAGCTCGCCGGCGGACAGCGCGCTCACGCGCTCCTCCAGCCGGGCCTCGACCTCCTTGCGCGCGACGTTCGCGGCCTTGCCGACCGCTCCGCGCTGCTCGGGAGGCAGCTCGGCGACGCCGCGCAGGATGTTGGGCAGCTCGGCCTTGCGCCCGAGCACCCGCACACGGAGCTCCTCGAGGGCGGCCGTGTCGGGCGCTCCGTCGATCGCGGTCAGGGCCTCGGCGCGTAGCGCCTCGATCCGTTGGAGTACGTCACTCATCGCTCGTCACCATATGGATTCGCCGGAGTTCGTAGAGGGCGACGCTCGCGGCCATCGCGGCGTTCAGCGACTCGCCCTCGATCGGGATGTGGGCGACGTGGTCGCAGGCGGCGACGACGTCGTCGGACAGGCCCTCGCGCTCGGCGCCGACGAGCACCGTCATGGGCGTGTCGCCGAGCTGGGCGGCCAGCACCGGCAGGGCCGTGCCGGCCCGCGCCACCAGCGCGACTGTGGCGCCCGGCAGGTCGTCGACCCCGCCCCGTGCGCGGACGAGCGCCGTCGTGAAGATCGCGCCCATGCTCGCCCGGACGGCCTTCGGGCCGAACGGGTCGGCGGTGCCCGGTCCGATGGAGACGGCGGTCGCCCCGAAGGCATGAGCGGAGCGCAGGACGGTGCCGACGTTGCCCGGGTCGTGGACGCCGTGCAGGTGGACGGTGACACCCCCGCTCGCGTCATCCGGCTCGTGCCAGCGCTGCTCGTAGATCGCGAGGGTCCTGGTGCCCGAGCCGAGCTGACTGACGCCATGCAGGAGCTCGGGCTCGACCTCCACCCCGGGCAGGCCGCTCCCCGCGACGCACAGCCGGGCGGTCGCCTCCCACCCGGCGTGGTCGGCCGCGTCGAGCAGGTCCTCCCCTTCGGCGACGAACAGCCGCGCGCGGTCGCGCTCCCGCTTGGCGGCGAGCTTGCGGACCTGCTTGAGGGTCTCGTTGTGGGGGCTGGTGATGATCATGGGAAAGAAAAAGGGCGCCGTCCCGGAGGAAGGCGCCCTTTCGAAGCTTCGTGTCGGTGTGTGCGGTTCTACGCAGCAGCAGCCGACGCCTCGCGGGCGGCGGCGACAAATCGCTTGAAGGTCTCGGGATCGCGCACGGCGATGTCGGCCAGCACCTTGCGGTCCAGCTCGATCTCGGCCAGCTTCATCCCGTGGATGAACTGCCCGTAGGTCATGCCCTCGAGGCGTGCCGCGGCGTTGATGCGGGTGATCCACAGCCGGCGGAAGTCGCGCTTGCGGTTGCGGCGATCGCGGTACGCATACGCGTCCGCCTTCAGCATCGCTTCCTTGGCGCGCTTGTAGTTCGAGTTCGCCTGGCCGCGGAAGCCCTTCGTCCGCTCCAGGGTGGAGCGACGCTTCTTCTTGGCGTGGACGCTGCGCTTGACGCGGGTCACTTTCCGCCTCCCAGGAGCTTCTTGACGCGAGGCACGTCGCACGCGCTCAGGATCACGGGGTTGGCGAACGAGCGCTTACGCTTCGGCGACTTCTTCTCGAGGATGTGGCTCGAGTGCGAGTGGCGGGCCTTGACCTTGCCGCTCGCCGTCACCTTGAAGCGCTTCTTCGCACCGCTGTGGGTCTTCATCTTCGGCATGGCGACGGCGCAGTATGGCAGACGACGGCGCCGTCGCGTCCTGCGCCTTCGCGCGCCTCGCGGCGCCGACGAAATGTGCCTCACCTGCACTGTCGTCGCGACTCTTCCGTGCCGGTCCGGGCGGTCGCCGCAGCTTCGGCCCTGTGGGCATCTACGTTCGGCGCATGCCCACCTGTCGCCCACAGCCCAGCACCGCCACGAACACCGCCTTGAAGCTCCTCGAGCAGGACTCCGACGCGGTCGTGGCGTTGAGGACGCTGCGGAGGATGCTCGCGGAGGCGCATCACCGCCTGTCGTCCGAGCACTTCTACCCGCGATATCAGGAAGAATATGCCTGGTAATCTTCCTGACGTGCCGCTGAACATCAAAGACGCCGAGACCGACGCGCTCGTGCGCGAGATGGCGGCCTTCACGGGCGAGTCGATCACGGTCGCCGTGCAGACCGCGACCCGCGAGCGGATGGAGCGCCTGCGCGGGAGGTCTCGGGCGGACCTTCTGCGGGCCGACCTGCTGGAGATCGTCGACCGGTGCGCGGGTCTCCCGGTCGTCGACCGGCGACCGGCCGACGAGATCCTCGGCTACGACGCCGACGGCCTGCCGACCTGATGGTCATCGACTCGTCCGCGCTGTGCGCGGTGCTCTTCGCCGAGAGCACGGCCCGCGGCCTCGTCTCCGCGATGGCCGCCGATCCCCGGCCGCTCGTCTCGGCGGCGACCGTGGTGGAGGCCGGGATCGTCGTCGAGGCGCGATTCGGGCCCTCAGGGGGCCGAGAGCTCGACCTCTTGCTGCACCGACTCCGTGCGCAGGTCGTCGCGGTGGACGAGGAGCAGTCCGAGCATGCCCGGCGCGCCTGGCGGCGGTTCGGCAAGGGGCGGCATCCGGCGGCGCTGAACCTCGGCGACTGCTTCAGCTACGCACTCGCCGCTTCGAGCGGTGAACCCCTGCTGTGTGTCGGCGACGACTTCGCCAAGACGGACATGCGGCTGGTCCCCGTCCGGTAGGCACCGCGCCGTCGGACGACGGCGCGGTCCGGGAACGTCTAGCCGGCGGGCGTCTCCTCCGACGCGTCGTCGGCAGGCTCGTCGGTGACGGGGTCCTCGTCCGCGGGCTCGTCGGCGGCCGCCTCGGGGGCGTCCTCCTCGACGGCCTCGGGAGCCTCCATGACGTCGGCGTCGGGCTCGGGCTCGGGCTCGTCGACCTCCGCTTCAGGAGCCTCGGGCGTCTCGGGGACTTCGGGGGCGTCCGTCATGGGCTCGTCGTCCTCCAGCGGCGGCGCGTCGAGCAGCGCCTGGGCCTCGGCCTCGGCCGCCGCGCGGGCGGCGTCCTCCTCGAGGGTGCCGGCGATGACGGCCTTGCTGGGGCCGAGCAGCATGGTCATGTTGCGCCCGTCCTGGATCGGACGCTGCTCGACCTGGCAGAGCTCCTTGAGGTCCTCCGCCAACCGGTCGAGGATCATCACGCCGCGCTCCGGGTGCGTGACCTCACGCCCGCGGAACATGATCGTGATCTTGACCTTGTCCTTGTGACGCAGGAACCGCTCGACGTGACCCTTCTTCGTCGAGTAGTCGTGCTCCGCGATCTTCGGCCGGAACTTGATCTCCCGGATCGTGATCTGCGTCTGGTGCTTCTTGGCGGCCTTGACCTTCTGGGCCTGCTCGTACTTGTACTTCGAGTAGTCGAGGACCCGGCAGACCGGCGGACGCGCCTCGGCGGCGACCTCCACGAGGTCGAGGTCCTTGCTCTGCGCGTAGCGGAGGGCTTCGTCGGTGCGCATGACACCGACCTGCGCGCCGGTCTCGTCGATGAGACGGACCTCGGGCACGCGGATCCGCTCATTGATGCGGGTGGTGTCCCGCTCGGGCGGGCGCCGGTCGAACCTGCGGGGGACCGGCACTAGCTGTGGGCACGCGGCGCACGGAGGCGCGCGGCAGGGGCGGTGTATTCAGTCAACGGGGGGAGCATAACCGACGACGCCCCACGCCGCAGGGACGGCAAGGCGTCTCAGGCGCTGCGGGTCCGCGAGATCTCCGCCAGCCGCTCTGCCACGGCGGAGACCGGCTCGCTGCCCTCGTCGCCCTCACGGTGGCGACGCACGCTGACGGTGCCCTCCTCCATCTCGCGATCGCCGACCACGAGCATGTACGGGATCTTGCGCAGTTCGGCATCGCGGATCTTGCGGCCGACCGACTCGGTGCGCTCGTCGACGTCGGCGCGCACGCCGGCGGCGCGCAGCTCGTCCCGGACCCGCAGAGCGGTCGGGGCGTGCCGGTCGGAGATCGGCAGCACGAGCGCCTGCGTCGGGGCCAGCCACACCGGCAGCTCACCGGCGGTGTCCTCGATGAGGATCCCGACGAAGCGCTCGTAGGAGCCCATCAGGGCCCGATGGATCATCACCGGCCGGTGCTCGGCGTTGTCGGCTCCCGTGTAGCTCAGGCCGAAGCGCTCGGGCATGTTGTAGTCGAGCTGCACGGTGCCGATCTGCCACGACCGGCCGAGCGAGTCCGCGTACTGGAGGTCGATCTTCGGGGCGTAGAAGGCGCCGTCGCCCTCGTTGATCACGTAGTCGATGCCCTGCTCCTCGAGCACGCGCGCGAGGAGACCCTCGGTCATGTCCCAGAACTCGTCGGTGCCGACGCGGTTCTCCGGGCGGGTCGAGAGCTCGACCGTGATGTTCTCGAAGCCGAAGACGCTGTAGGTGGCGAATGCGAACTCCAGGCACGCCGCGATCTCCGCCGGGACCTGTTCCTCGGTGCAGAACACGTGTGCGTCATCCTGCGCGAAGTGGCGGACGCGCAGGAGGCCGTGCAGCGCGCCGGAGAGCTCGTTGCGGTGCAGGAGACCGGGCTCGGAATAGCGGACCGGAAGGTCGCGATGGCTCCACTGCTGGCTCTTGAACAGCTGGGCGTGACCCGGGCAGTTCATCGGCTTGAGGGCCATCTCGGAGCCCTCGGCCTCCGTCAGGAACATGTTCTCCCGGTACTTGCCCCAGTGGCCGGAGGTCTTCCACAGCTCGGCGTCGTACAGCTGCGGGGTCTTGACCTCCGAGTACCCCCGCGCGTCCCCCATCTCGCGACTGAGCTTCACGAGCTCGTTGAAGACGGTGGTGCCGCGCGGCAGCCAGAACGCCGCGCCCTGCGCGACCTCCGAGAAGGTGAAGAGCCCGAGCTGCGGTCCGAGCCGCCGGTGGTCCCGCGCCTTGGCCTCCTCGAGCCGCTCGAGGTGCGCCTTCAGGTCGTCCTTGGAGAAGAACGCGGTGCCGTAGACGCGGGTGAGCATCGTGCGGTCGGAGTCGCCGCGCCAGTAGGCCCCTGCGACCGACTGCAGCTTGAAGGCCTTGATCCGCTTGGTGGACGGCATGTGAGGGCCGCGACAGAGGTCGGTGAACGGGCCGTTGGTGTAGAGCGTCACCGTCTCGGCCCCGGTGTTCGTGATCAGATCCTCGATCAGTTCGACCTTGTACGGCTGGCCCTGCGCGCGGTAGCGCTCGATGGCCTCCTGCACCGAGACCTCCTCGCGCTCGAAGGTCTCGTCGGCCTTCACGTGCTGCTTCATCTGCGCCTCGAGGGCCGCGAAGTCGGCGTCGGTCAGCGTCACGCCCTCGGGGAACTCGAAGTCGTAGTAGAAGCCGTTCTCGATCGGCGGGCCGATGCTGATCTTCACGCCCGGGAAGAGCTCCAGCGCCGCGGCGGCGAGGACGTGGGCGGTGTCGTGACGGACGAGGTCCAGGGCGTCCTGCCCGGAGCGCTCGGTGATGATCTCCAACGGTGCGTCGGGGACGAGCGGCCTGGCGAGGTCGCGGACCTCCCCCTCCTGCTTGACCGCGAGCGCGGCGCGCGCGAGGCCGGGCCCGATCGCCATCGCGGCGTCGAAGCCGGTCGCTCCGTCCTGGAGGTCGAGCTCGGTGCCGTCGGGGAGGGAGACCTTCATCGTCGCCGCAGCGTATCGGCGGACGTCCCCGGCAGGAGTGCACGAAGGATCGTTCGGGCCCGTACGAACACCTGTTCGCAAGAACTGCTAGGGTTCGAGCCCTCGACGGGTCAGAACCCGGGTAGCGGCGACCGATACGCCGTCACCCGAGGGAAGAGAGCGACGCCGGCCTGCGCCGGCACTGAGGAGACGCTCTCTCCCTATCCGACACGTCGCCCACCGACCGGCCTGCGTCGGCGTGCGCACCTGCACGCCCGGCCTCTCCGGCCGCGAAAGGACGTGCCGCGCACATGCCCCACCCCACGCCCCTCACCCTTCGTCGCCTCGCGCTGACAGCCGCCTCGACGGCTGCGATCGCCGCGCCGGCGACCGTGGCGCTCGCCGCCGACGAGAACGGACTGGACTACATCCACTTCGGCGTCCCCGCCGGGCGCATCGTCGAGGACGGCCTCGAGGACCACGCCCGCAAGACGCTCACCGACCGCGCGGTGCGGCTCGGCCGTCGCGCCGCGAACCTTCGCGACGGCGACTTCCGCCCGCGCCGCTACCGCGCGCACATCGACGACTGGTCGATCGAGCGCCTGCAACGGCGGATCACGCGGGTACGCGCACACATCGCGGACCTCGAGCGCACCGGCGGCGCACCCGACGTCGCGATCCCGGCGGCGCTGGCCGGGATCGCCGTGTGTGAGTCCGGCGGCGACCCGCGAGCGGTCGGCGGCGGCGGGCTCTACCGCGGGAAGTATCAGTTCGACCTCGGCACCTGGGCGAGCGTCGGCGGCAGCGGCGACCCCGCGGCCGCGCCCGAAGGCGAGCAGGACCGGCGCGCCGCGATGCTCTACGCCCGCTCGGGCGCCGCGCCCTGGCCGGTCTGCGGCCGCTAGGCCCTCGGTCCGCCGAGGGCGGTCGGGCGCCCGTCGTATGCTCGGCGGGTGTTCGATGCCTCCGTGATCCGCGCCCACTTCCCCGTCTTCGAGAAGGTCGCGTACCTGAACGCCGGGACCTGCGGCCCGCTCGCGGCCGCCGCCCTGCAGCGCGGCGCGGACAGCGCGCTGAGCGCCGCCGAGGACGGCCGCTCGGGGGAGTACTTCGGGCGGCTCATCGAGGCCCGGGACCAGCTGCGGGCCGCCTACGCCGGCCTGCTGGGCGCGGCGCGGCCGCAGGACGTCGCCGTCACCGCATCGACGAGCGAGGGCATGGCGCGCGTCATCGCCGGGCTCGACCTGCGCCCCGGTGACGAGATCGTCACCGCCGACGACGAGCATCCGGGCCTGCTCGGGCCGCTCTCGGCCGCACGGCGGCTGCGCGGCGTCACGGTGAAGGTCGTGCCGCTCGACGAGATCGCGCACCACCTCGGCCGCCGGACGAAGCTCGTCGCCTGCTCCCACGTGCACTGGGCCACCGGCGAGGTCGCTCCGCGGGACCTTGCCGAACGCCCGGCCGGCGTCCCCCTGCTGCTCGACGGCGCCCAGGGCGCCGGCGCCGTCCCGACCGACGTCACGGCGTTGCGCTGCGACTTCTACGCCGCCGCCGGTCAGAAGTGGATGTGCGGCCCGGTCGGGCTCGGGATGCTGTGGATCAGCCCGGAGTGGCAGGAGCGCCTGATGGTCCACATGCCGACCTACCTGCACCTGTCCGAGCCGGCCGCCGGGCTCGACGCGCGCCCGTGGCCCGACGCCCGCGCCCACGACGCGTTCGCCACCTCAGCGGAGGCGTACCTCGCCGGCCTCGCTGCCCACGACGTCCTCGCCGACGCCGGATGGGACACCGTCCACGACCGCGCGGTCACGCTCGCCGCCGGTCTGGCCGATGCCCTCACGGACCGCGGCAGGGAGGTCGCACGTCGCGGCGCGACGACCCTCGTCAGCTGGAGGGAGGACGATCCCGCCGACGTCGTCGCGCGGTGCGCCGAGCGCGACGTCGTCGTGCGCTCGTTCCCGGGGCTCCCCTGGGTCCGCGCGTCCGTCGGGGCCTGGAACGACCAGACCGACCTGCGCAGGCTCCTCGCCGCGATCAGCTGACCGAGGGCTCGTCGCGCGCCCGCAGGAACGCGGCGAAGGCCGCATCGTCGAAGAGCCAGAACCGGACGTCGTCGATCGTCGGCCAGGTCCGCAGCGCGTCGCGCGTCGCGCGCAGCGCGACGGCAGCCGCCTGCTCGAGCGGGTAGCGGTAGATCCCCGTGGAGATTGCGGGGACCGCCACGCGACGGCAGCCGCGCTCCGCGGCCGCCGCAATCGCCTTGGAATAGCAGGAGGCGAGCAGCTGCTGCTCGCCGTTCCCACCACCACGCCAGACCGGCCCGACGGCGTGCACGATGAACCGCGCCGGGAGTCGCCCGGCGCCGGTGACCTTCACATCACCCGTACCGCAGCCCCCGTGCAGCCGGCACTCGTGGAGGAGCTCAGGGCCGGCCGCACGATGGATCGCGCCGTCCACGCCCCCGCCCCCGAGAAGACTCGAGTTCGCGGCGTTCACGAGGACCTCGGCGGCGTCGTCGGTGGTGATGTCTCCGAGATGCAAGCTGATCCGGGACAAAGGCGACGACCGGAATCGAACCGGTGTACACGGCTTTGCAGGCCGCTGCGTAGCCACTCCGCCACGTCGCCAGATGCGGGCCACAGCGTACCGTCCACGTGCCCGCCCGCGCTGCGCGCCACGCCCGCGCGGTGCTTGCTACTCTTCCGCGACCCCGAGGGCCGTTAGCTCAGCTGGGAGAGCGCCTGCTCGACAAGCAGGAGGTCACTGGTTCGAGCCCAGTACGGCCCATACGAAAGGCCCCGCCAGTGCGGGGCCTTCGTCGTTCCCTGATCGGGTTCGGGCACGGTACGCGGCCCATCGGGACCGGCAGTCGGCACGTGCGGCGCTCGGCTATACTCCACCCCCTTGCGGCTGTAGCTCAGTTGGCTAGAGCGTCTGCTTGCCATGCAGAAGGTCGAGAGTTCGAGTCTCTTCAGCCGCTTGTCCAGAAGCCCCGCCCCGGCGGGGCTTCGTCGTGCTTCAGGAGGTTCAGGCGCGCCCGTCCCACTCCGCCAGGAACCGCTCGACGAACGCCTCCATGTAGCGGTGGCGTTCGTCGGCGATCCTCCGCCCGGTGGCCGTGTGCATCCGGTCGCGCAGGAGGAGGAGCTTCTCCGGGAAGTGGTTGAGTGTCGCGCCCGACGAGGCCACGTAGGCCTCCGGCGTGTCGTGGAGCTCGAACGGGTCGTCGGGGTCGTGCATCAGCCGGCCCGCGTGCCCGCCGTAGGCGAAGGCGCGACCGATCCCGATCGCCCCCATCGCGTCGAGGCGATCGGCATCCTGTACGACCCGGCCCTCGAGCGTCGGCATGTCGTCGGGCGTCCCCGCACCCTTGTAGGAGACCCGCCCGACGATGTCCGCGACGCGATCGGCGAGCACGTCGTCGGCCCCCTGTCCGACGAGCCAGGCACGAGCGGCGCGCGGTCCGGCCGAAAGGTCCCCGTCGTGGAACTTCCAGTCGGCGATGTCGTGGAGCAGCGCGGCAAGCTCGACGACGACCGGGTCGACGTCCTCCTCGCGCGCGATCGCGCGAGCGTTCTGCCACACGCGGTGGACGTGCCACCAGTCGTGGCCGGAAGACTCCCCCTCCGACTGCTTGCGGACGTGCGCCGCAGCGGCGGCGACCAGCCGCGGCCCGGTCACCCGGACCGGCTCAGGCGTCCAGCGGCGGGAACTCGCCGGGCACGCGGGCGCGGCGACGGTCACGCACGGTACGCACTGAGCCGTCGGGCGCGGCGGCCCCACGGGCACGCCGTTCCGTCTTGCGGCGGTCAACGATGACCTTCACGTTCGAATCGTCCGCGTAGTACGCGGTCAACTTGTCGAAGAGCTCGTCGGCGAGCGCCTCCGGCACCACGCAGTAGATCATCGGCTTCCCATCACGACGGCAGTCATCTGGAGTGCAACCTACGCGACGCCCGCGACCCGGTGCAACTCGCCCGCATCGTCCGCCGCCGCGTTCGGCGCGCGTTCCTCCAGGGTCAACTCGTCGAGCTCGGCACCCTGCCCGATGACCCGCACGCCGGAGGCCTCGTCGCCGAGATCGATCTCGTAGCGGTACCAGCTCAGCTCCCAGCCGACGACGACCGAGACGATGCTGCCCTCGGTCAGCGACGGGCGCGCGCTGACGATCGGCGCACCGAGCGAGCGGGCCACGCCGGCGACGGTCCGGGGGTGCTGGCTGGCGTTGAAGACCTCAAGCGCTCGGGCGATCTTCAGCTCGGCGTTCGTGGGGACGGCGTGGACGCCGCGGGGCTCGTGGAACGCCTCGGTAAAGGGGTCCGCGGGAGGCTCGGGGGCGGCGACGGGCGCGGGGTCCCGAACGACCGGCTCGGTGGGCACCGGCGGGGCTGGCTCCGGCGGCAGCGGGTCCTCGTCGGCCAGGTCGGGCTCGGGCCCTGGCCTGTGTTCGTGCAGGTCGGCGAGCGGATCGTCGTCGGCTGGTCGGCCGCCGGTCGCGCGGCGCCCGGTCGGCGTCGGGCCCTCACGGCGGGTCCGCAGGCGCGTCAGCAAGCCTCGGGCGGCACCCTCACGCGGGCTGCGACCCAGAGCGGAGTCGATCCCTTCGCGTATCCAGCCCTCGTGGACCGCACGCCCGGTGCACAGTTCGCACACCGTGCGGCGTGTCCCGCCGTGCAGGAACACGTCGGAGTTCTCGCCGCGCAGCAGCGTCCGGCCGCACACGTCGCACGTCACGGAGGCCTGGGATGTCGAGATCGTCTTACGGGTCACGCGGCGACCGAGGCTACCAGCGGTCGGCGCCCCGTCCCGCACGACGTGCACCACCCGCGACGTGCTACGCCGCGGCCCGCGTCGAGTGCCCGGGCAGCACCCGTGCGGGCGCTGACAGCTCAGTCCAGCGGGTCGGTCGTCAGCCGGGACCGCAGCCGCAGGACCGCCTTGGTGTGCAGCTGCGAGATGCGGGACTCGGTGACCCCGAGGACCTCGCCGATCTCGCGGAGCGTGAGGTTCTCGTAGTAGTAGAGCGCGACGACGAGCTTCTCGCGCTCGGGCAGTCGCGCGATGGCGTCAGCGACCCGGTCCTTCAGGTCGGTCTGGTCCATCACGGCCGCCGGGTCCGGGGCATCGGGGTCCTGCAGCGTGTCCAGGAGCGACACCTGGTCGCCGCTGGAGTCCGACACGGTCCACAGCTCGTCGAGCGCGGCGATGGTCGAGTTCGAGATCTGCAGCAGCGCGGCCTGGAAGTCGTCGACGCTCATCTCGAGCTCGAGCGCCATCTCCTCGTCGGACGGCGCCCGCTGGAGGCGGTGCTCGAGCTTGGAGTTGGCCCGTTCGATCTCCCGGGCGCGGGCACGAACCGAGCGCGGCACCCAGTCCAGGGAGCGCAGCTCGTCAATGATCGACCCCTTGATGCGGGTGATCGCGTACGTCTCGAACTTGATCTCGCGGGAGAGGTCGAAGCGCTCGATCGCGCTGATCAGTCCCACGAGTCCGTACGAGATCAGATCGGCCTCCTCGACGTGGGCGGGAAGGCCCGAGGCCATGCGACCGCTCACGTACTTCACGAGCGGCGAGTAGGCCACGACGAGGCGCTCGCGCGCGCGCTCGTCCCCGGCGGTCTTGTACCTCCGCCAGAGGTCCTTCAGTTCGATCGCTTTGACGTTCGTCTCCACCCGTATCTCTCCGTCCCGGTCAGGCTCGCGGGTGAGCCCGCGCATACGCCGTCTTGAGACGCGCTGACTCTACCCGAGTGTAGATCTGGGTCGTGGAGACGCTCGCGTGACCGAGCATCTCCTGGATCGCACGCAGGTCCGCCCCGCCGTCGAGGAGGTGCGTCGCGAACGAGTGACGGAGAGCGTGAGGATGCACCCCGCCCTGGACCTCGGCGAGCCGCACCCAGACGCGCAGGCGCCGTCGGACGTCGGACGTGCCGAGGCGCCGTCCGGTCTTCGAGAGGAACAGCGCCGGCTCCGGATCGACCCCGGCCAGCGCGGGACGGCCCCGCTCCAGGTAGCGCGCGACGGCCGCGAGCGCAGCCTCGCCGGCCGGCACGAGCCGGGTCTTGCCGCCCTTGCCCTCCACGCGCACGTGCTCGGCGTCGTGGTCGATGCTGGTCGTGTCCAGCGTGACGATCTCCTCCGCCCGCAGGCCGCAGGCGTAGGCGAGCTCGAACATCGCGCGGTCGCGGACCTCCAGCGGGGTCGCGGTCGGGATGCGGTCCAGGAGCGCGGCGATCTCCTGGGGCTTCAGCACGGTGGGAAGGGTGCGCGGGCGCTTGGGGGTGGCCACGAGGTCGGCCGGATTCTGCTCGACGTGGCCGTGCTCGCGCAGGGATCGGTAGAGCGAGCGGATGGCGGCGAGCTTGCGGGCGACCGTGGTCGGGGCGGCACCGCTCTCCCCCAGCTTGGCGGCGTACCGTCGCAGCGCGCGGTGCTCGACCTGCGCGGGGTCCAGGCCGCCTGCGGCCGCCCAGCGGGCGAACTGCTCGACGTCGATGCCGTACGCGCGCCGGGTCTTGTCGGCGGCGGCCCGGCCGCGCAGCTCGCGGTCCAGCAACAGGAGCGCCGCCTGCCAGGCCGGCGGGAGCTCCGCCGGGGTCCCGGTCGTATGCTCAGAGGCCATGGGCCGCTTCTTCATCCACACCGCAGAAGGTCATATCGCCACGCAGAAGCAGCTGGTGCTCGCCGGGCTTGCGACCGACCAGGACGACCCGGGCCTGCCCTGGTTCCCGATCAACGCACCGGTCGATGCGACCACCATGTGGTACGCGGCGATGCGCAGGAAGGAGAAGGGCGTGTACATCGGCACGTTGGTGTTTCGCCACCAACCGCACCACACCCTCCTGCTGGATCGTGGCTGGGAAGAAGTGCCCGTGCAGGACATCGGCCTCCCGGGCACCACGAGCGAGATCAGCCCCGCGCCGGACCTCGGCTAGGCCGCTATGTAGATCGGTGCGCCCACCGGGACGCGGGGGTACAGCTCCTCGACGTCCTCGACGAGCATCCGCAGGCAGCCGTGGCTCGCGTTGGAGCCGATCGACGCTCGATCGGCGGTCCCGTGGATGCCGACCCCGTTGTAGATGCCCAGCCACCTGGACTTGAGCGGGTTGTTCGGCGCGCCGCCGGGGATGACCTGGCCGGCGAGGTCGCCCGCCCAGTCGCTGTTGGGCACCGACCAGGCCGGGTTGACGGCCTTGTTGGCGATCTTGTAGAGCCCGGTGGGGGTCTCGTTGCCGGCGGCACCGACCGCGATCCCGTACGTCTTGTCGAGCTTCAGGTCCCTGTAGACGCGCAGCTTGAAGTTCGTGCGGTCGGCGATGAGGACGACCGGGTTCCTCTTGGCCAGCTCCTCGCGCGTGAACTTCGGCTCGACCTTCTCGGTCTGGGCGACGAAGCGACGCTCGAGGCCCGGCTGGACGATGGCGGCCCGGATCTGGCGGTGCAGTTCGCTGGCCTTGACCCTCAGGCCGACCTGGTCGTCTGTCTCCTGCAGACCGGACGCGGTGAAGCGCAGCGTCGCGTCCTTCGCGGGCCGCTCGATGCCGCGGCGGACCTGGTCGAGGAGTCGCACGACGGCGTCCTTGGAGAACTCGACCTGGGGCTGCAGGTCGGCGTCGACCTCCCCCCCGGTGAGGTTGCGGACGGTGCGGCCCAGGATGCCGCCGTCCCGGCTGCGGCGGACGGCGTCGTTGACGAGCAGCCCGACGTTCGTGCTGATCTTCGCCTCCTTCGCGCCGAGGGTCCAGGTGCTCTTGTCATGGTTGACGACGACGGGCGCCATCAGGCGCGGGAGCAGCTCGCTCTCGAGGCGCGCGCGGGCCTGGCGCTCGTCGAGTCCCCCGAGGTCGACGCCGCCCACGGTGATGCCTTCGGCAATCGTGTCCTTCTTGCTGCCGTCGTAGGCGACGACGCCCCCGGCGAGGCCGAGAAGCAGGACGAGGACCAGCAAGACGAGGAGAACGGAGCGTGAGCGCACGGGGAAGGCCTGCCGGAGAGGACGAACGTCCTGCACAGGGTAGGGATCTCGGCCTACGGGATCCACCGCTCGAGCGCCGCCCGAGACCGATCCGGAGCGCCTCGACGCCAGGTTCCGGTGGCAGAGGCCCTGCGGGGTGCCTCAGGCGGTGCGGCGGCGCAGCGGCTCGAGCGCCGCCTCGAGCCGCGCGGCGAGGGTCGGCCAGTCCTCGGCGTGCAGGACCTGCTCCTCCTCGACGACGTCACGGTTCCAGGGGTGGAGAATCGTCGCGGGGGTGATCCCGCGTTCGATGGCCCGCTGCAGGTTGATCGGGCTGTCGTCGATCAGGACGTCGATGCGGATCTCCACGCAGCGGGCGATCTTGTCGAACGAGCAGTGGAGCTCGTCGTGCGCGAGGCCGATCTGGTCGAGCCAGCGGGCGGTCACCTCGTGGCTCACGTCGGCGCGGTGGCTGGTGATGTGGACGAAGTGCCCAGCGGCGTGCCAGGCGTTGACGGTCTCGACCGCCCCTGGGTAGGGACGACCGGCGAGGATCGCGGCCTCCGTGTGGGTCTCGTCGATGCAGCACTGCAGCTGCTCGGGGCGCAGGCGGGTGATCCCCCAGTCGAGCTGCTCCTCGTAGGGCAGCTCGATGCCGAAGCGGCGCCGCGCGGCGCCGGAGAGCACGTCCCAGTAGTGGTGCAGGGTGGAGTCGATGTCGATCGCGATGCGCATGTCCGGCCCCGTAATGTAGACGGAGATGGCGCGGACCAGCACCCCTGTGGACGCGGTGACGATCGACCACTACGGCCCTCGCGGACGGTCCGCCTGGCTTGACGTGGACTGGACGGCGCACCAGCGCTGGGTGTCGGTCGGCGGGCGTGCGGTGAACCTCGTGGACCTGGGTCGCGGGCCCGTTTTGATCTTCGTCCACGGACTATCGGGCTCGTGGCAGAACTGGCTCGAGAACCTGCCGGAACTGGCTCGCGATCACCGCGTCGTGGCGCTCGATCTTCCCGGGTTCGGGGAGAGCGAGTTGCCCGCGCAGCGCATCTCGATGGCCGGATACGCAGACGTCGTGGACGGGGTGCTCGAGCAGCTGGGCGTCGACACGGCCGACCTGGTGGGCAACAGCATGGGTGGGCTCGTAGCGCTGGAGGTCGCGCTGCGGTTCCCGTCCCGGGTGCGCCGCCTGGTGCTGGTGTCGCCTGCGGGGATCAGCGCCCAGGGTCTCCTGGGCGATCGCGCGATGGTCGCGCTCCGTCGGTCCGAACGGTTGATCACGGGCTACAACGGCTTCTGGGCGGCCCGGGCGGATCGCGTGAGCCGTCGCGCGGGTCTGCGGCGACAGCTGCTGCGGGCGAGCGCGGCGCACCCCGACCTCCTCCCCGCGCCGCTGGCGAGCGAGCAGCTGAAGGTCTCCGGTCGGCCGGGATTCCTGGACGCGCTCGAGGCGATCATCCGCACGTCGATCCGCCCACGGCTCGGCGATGTCGCGTGCCCGACGCTCATCGTCTGGGGCACCGCGGACCGGCTCGTGCCGGTCCGGGACGCGGAGCGGTTCGCACGCGGGATTCGGGGATCGACGGTCGTGCGGTACGCGGACACGGGCCACGTCGCCATGCTCGAGCGTCCGGAGCAGTTCAACGCCGACCTGCGGTCGTTCCTGACGGCCTGAGTCAGGGCGTCGGGACGCGGGCGGCGCGTCGTGCCCGCGTGGTGCGGGCGCGCTCCCACTCGCTCAGGCGCCAGAGATCGCGCTGGACGGCCTTGGGGTCGACCTGGCGGCCGGGAAGGTGCATGTTGGCGCTGTCCAGAAGGCGTCGCTCGTCGCCGGTGAGCGCCATCCACTTGGCCAGCGCGTCGTCGGAGTCCGGCAGACGGGCGGAGCCGTAGGGACGGGTCTCGTCCGGAAAGGCGACGCAGTACTCCGCGAGAAGCCGACGGGTCTGCGGGAGGTAGGAGACGATCGGCTTGTGCGGGTAGACGAGGTAGGCGTACGGGGCGCCGAAGGCGACCGCGGCGTTGGCGGTGACGCCCTCCTGCGGCCCCCCGGCGAGCCGCCCCCAGACCCGGATGAAGCCGAGGTCGCGATACATCTCCCACTCCTCCTCGTTGACGCACGACTTGAGGAGCTGTCGGGCGCGCTGCTCGGCGCGCCGCTCACGGCCGGGGTCGTAGCCCTCGATGGCGCTGCGCTCGCGGCGTCGGCGGCGCTCTGCGCTCCAGCGCTCGATGCGCGGGAAGCTGATCTCCCAGAACAGCGCGACGATCACGACGGAGACGGCGAACAGCGCGAGGAGCATCGGCCGTCCCCGCGGATCAGCGCGCGCCGCCGGCGGCGCGCGGGAAGAAGATGACGCGCTCGGCGTCCCGGGGGATGTCCTCGAAACTACGGACCATGCGGGCCTCGCGGCGACCCGCCGCGGCGGTCGTCGGGACGGCCGCCCACATGCCCGCGTCGAGCTGGGCGCGGAACTCCGCGACGAGGCGCTCCTCGTCTGCGGTGATCTCGACGTCGCCCTCCGCGAGGAGGACCTCGCCGTGTCCGGGCTTCATGCGCAGGAACTGCATCCGTCGCGAGTATGGCAAAGGTCACGTGGCCCGCGAGCCCATTGGGGGACGTTCACGCGCCGGGAGCCGTCCGGGCCCGGACGTCGAGCACGTCGACCGGTCCGGCTCCGGCTCCGAGCTCTCGGAGTCCGTGCAGGACAGCGTGGGCCGCGACGCCCCGGGCGGCCCGGGCCGCGCTGAGCGGATCGTGTCCGTGGGCCAGGTGCGCAGCGAGCGCGGAAGCGTGCGTGCAGCCGGAACCATGAGCGGCTCCGTCGGGGTGCCGCGGCCCGGGGATCAGGGTGGTGCCGGAGGTGTCCTGGAACACGTCGGTGGCCTCGTCGCGGTGACCGCCGGTGACGACGACGGCCTGCGGTCCGAGGGCGCGGATCGCGGCGGCGAGCTGCTCGCCGTCCAGGGTCTCGTCCCCGGCGAGCGCACGGGCCTCGGGGAGGTTGGGCGTGGCGACGGTGGCCCGCGGGAGGATCAGGCGGACGAGGGCGTCGTGCGCGTCGGGCTGCAGCAGGCGCGCGCCGGACTCGGCGACCATCACCGGGTCGACGACCACGGGTGTTCCGGCGGGAACGAGGTCGAGCGCGCGGGCGACGGCTTCGGCGGTCGCGGCGCTGCCGAGCATGCCGATCTTCACCGCGTCCACGCCGAGGTCCTCGACGACCGCACGGACCTGCTCGACGATGAAGGCGCCCGGGATGGGGTGCACGCCCGTGACCGCGACCGTGTTCTGCGCGGTGAGGGCCGTGACGGCGCTGCAGCCGTGCGTGCCGCAGACGGCGAAGGCCTTGAGGTCGGCCTGGATGCCCGCGCCTCCGCCGGAGTCCGACCCGGCGATCGTGAGGCAGACGGGCGGTCGACGGGCGGGGCTCGGCGGCATCGACGGGGCAGGCTATCCGGGTCAGTGCACGGCCACCACGTAGCCGCCTCCCGGTCCGCGGCGCAGCTCCCCGAGGAGCTCCAGTTCGCTGAGCGCGGCGAGCACCCCGAGGAGCTCCTCGGGACCTGCAGCGATGGCCCCCGCCGTCGTACGGCCGTCCGCGACCGCGTCGCGCACGGTACGCAGGTGGTCGGGGACGGGCGCCGCCGGTGGTGCGGCGACGGCCGTCCGCGCCGCCGCGTCGGCGCCGTGTACGTGCAGCAGACCGTCGAGCACGTCCGCGGGCTCCATCACGAGATGCGCGCCGTCGCGCAGCAGGAGGTTCGTGCCACGGCAACGGGGGCTGGCCGCCCGCCCCGGGACCGCTGCGACCTCGCGGCCGAGCTGGGAAGCGAAGTCGGCGGTGATCAGTGACCCCGACCGCTCGGCCGCCTCGACGACGAGCGTCAGCTGCGCGAGCGCGGCGATGATGCGGTTGCGGGCCGGGAACGCCCAGCGGAACGGCGGCGTGCCCGGCGGCATCTCGGACACGATCGCCCCGGTGCGGGCCAGGCGTTCGCCCAGTGCGTGCTTCGTCCGCGGGTACGTCCGGTCGGCGCCGGTGGCGAGCACCGCGACGGTCCGGCCGCCGCCCTCCAGCGCGCCCTCGTGCGCCGCGGAGTCGACGCCCAGCGCGAGGCCGCTCACGACGGTGACGCCGGCGGCGGAGAGGGCGCGACCGAGACCGCGGGCCATCTCCAGGGCGTCCGGCCCTGCTCGGCGGGCGCCGACGATCGCGACGATGCACGGCCTGGCGTCCGGGTCGCCGTCCCCGACCAGCCGACGCAGCGCCCCGGGGCCGCCCCGGACGTGGAGCACCGCGGGCGCCGCCGGGTCGTCCTGCAGCTGGACCGGATAGGCCGAGTCGTGGCGACACGTGACCTCGAGACCGGCGGCCGCCGCGGCGGCCCTGGCGGTCGCGGCGTCGAAGGCGGCATGCGCGCGCTCGAGCGCGGGCCGTCGCTCTCCCCCGAGAGCGGCCAGGAGCTGCTCGTCGTGCAGGGCGAGCACGTCGCGCAGCGACCGGCGGGTGCGGGGTGCGCGCTCGAGGTGCGTCGCGAGGGCTCCGAGCAGCCACGTGCGTTGCAGGCAGGCGTCGCAGGCGCTCATGCCACCAGCCCCTGGACGTCGAGTCGCAGGCCGAGCGCGACGAGGATGTCCGCCGCGACGACGTCGTCGCGGCCCGCCAGATCGGCAAGCGTCCGCGCGAGCCGGAGCGTGCGGTGGCGCCCACGGGGGCTCAGGACCCCTGCGGCGTAGGCGCGGTCCAGGTGCGCGGCAGCCTCCGCGTCGAGTCGCACCACCTCGCGCACGCCGCGCGCGTCCAGCTCCGCGTTGCACGGAGCGCCGGTGATCGGCAGCCGCGCCTCCTGGGCGAGGCGCGCCGCGCCGACCCGTTCACGGATCGAGGCGGACGTGGCGCTCGGCGGAGCGGCGATCTCGGCGGGACTCGGTCGGGGGACCTGGACGACGACGTCGAAGCGATCCATCAGCGGGCCGCTCAGGCGACGCCGGTAGCGCAGGTGGTCGCTGTCGGCGCAGCGGCAGCGATCCCCGTCACCGGCGTAGCCGCACGGGCAGGGGTTCATGGCGGCGACGAGCATGAACCGGGCCGGGAACACCGCGGTCTGCTGACCGCGGACGACGACGACGCGTCCGTCCTCCAGCGGCTGGCGCAGCGTGTCCAGGACGTGCCGCGGGAACTCCGGCAGCTCGTCGAGGAAGAGCACCCCGCGGTGGGCGAGCGTGACCTCGCCGGGCCGCGGGATGGAGCCGCCGCCCACCAGTGCCGACGCGGAGGTCGTGTGGTGCGGGGAGCGGTACGGCCGGTTCCGCGCGAGCCCGCTGACGCGTAGGCCGGCGACGCCCTGGATCCGCGTGACCTCGATCGCCTCCGCCCCGTGCAGCGGCGGCAGGATCGATGGGACGCGTTTGGCGAGCATCGTCTTGCCCGTGCCCGGAGGGCCGTTGAGCAGGATGTTGTGCCCTCCGGCCGCGGCGACCGCGAGCGCCTCGACGGCCGCGCCGTGCCCGCGGACGTCCGCGAGATCGAGCGGTCGGCCGAAGGTCTCCTCGTCGGGTCCGTCCGGCGCGGCCGGGAGGCCCGCCGGAGCTGCGCCCCCGTCGAGGATCCGGACGACGTCCTGGAGGGTCCGCGCCCCGTGCACCTCCAGCCCGTCGACGAGGCCTGCCTCGGCGGCGCTCTCGGCGCACAGCACGATGCCCCGCAGGCCGGCATCCCGCGTGCCCTCGGCGACGGCGAGCGCGCCCTGGACCGGCCGCAGCTCACCGCTGAGCGCGAGCTCCCCGAAGACGCCGAGAGCGGCGAGGCGATCGCTCTTCACCTGGCCGCCGGCGGCGAGCACCGCGCAGGCGATGGCGAGGTCGAAACCCGGGCCCTGCTTGTGCAGCGCGGCCGGCGCGAGGTTCACGGTCACGCGGTTCTCCGGGAACTTCAGCCCGCAGTTGCCGATGGCCGACTGGACGCGTTCCCGTGACTCGCGGACCGCGCGGTCCCCGAGCCCGACGACGGTGAAGGCCGGGAGGCCCGCCCGCAGGTCGGCCTCGACGGTGACGCGCCGCGGGACGAGCCCGTCGACGTGGAAGGTGGTGACACGGCTGAGCACGCCGACGACGCTAGGCAGGAAGGTGTCACAGCGCACTGGGGGGTCTGCAGGATCTGTGTGCGGATTCTCCGGGCGTCCGTCACGGGACACGGCGGGTCGTGTGTCGTGGGGCCGAGGCGCCGGCACACGGTCCTACGGTCGGGCGCATGCCCACGAACGACCTCCGCCAGCGGCTCGGCCGCACCGGTGAGACCTACGCCGCCGAGCACTACGAGCGGCTCGGCTTCACGATCGTCACCCGCAACCACCGCACCCGTCACGGGGAGATCGATCTCGTCGCCTGCGACGGTCGGACGCTCGTCGTGTGCGAGGTCAAGACCCGGCGCGGCCCCGGCAGCCCATGGGAGTCGCTGCACGAGCGCAAGCGCCGGCAGGTTCGACGGATGGCCGCCGCGTACCTCGCCTCCGACCAGGACCGCCCGCGGGTCGCGGCGGTCCGGATCGACGCGATCGGCATCGTCCTGGACTCCAAGGACCGCCTCGTGTCCCTCGAACACCTCGAGGGAGCGATCTGACGGCTAGAGCGACAGCTGCTGGTATGCCGTCGACTGGAACGACAGGCGGTGCAGCGGCGAGACGCCCTGACGCCGGATCGCGGCGCGGTGCTCGGGCGAGGAGTAGCCCTTGTGTCCGGCGAACGACCAGCCCGGGTGGCGGAGGTCGGCACGTTGCATGAAGCGGTCGCGCGAGACCTTCGCCAGGATGGAGGCGGCGGCGATCGCCGCGCTCTTGGCGTCCCCCTCGACGATCGCGCGCTGCTCGTAGGGCATCTCCGCGACCCGGAACCCGTCCACGAGGCACAGGGTTCCCGGCCGTGCGACCCGCAGCAGCGCGTCGCGGAGCGCCTGCAGGTTGGTGCGGTGCAGTCCGCGCTGGTCGAGCGCGGGCACGCAGCGCGATACGACGGCCGACCGCGCGGCCAGACGTAGGACGACCGGATACAGCGCCTCGCGCGCCTCCTCGGTGTGCTGCTTGGAGTCGTTGAGGAGGCCGAGCGCCCGCACCTCCTGCGGTCCCAGCCGCTCGAGGTCGAGCAACACGGCGGCTGCGACGAGCGGTCCGGCAAGACAGCCACGACCTGCCTCGTCGGCCCCGGCCACGAAGCGGTGACCGAGCCCGCGGTCGTGCTGGACGAGCTTGCGTCCGGTCCTCCTGGGCCCGCGCGAAGCGGAGCTCACCGGAGCCCCCGAGCCGGGACGCGGCCGCGCAGGAACATCGCGCTCGGCTCGCCGCATCCGACCATCAGGGGAACGTCAGAGCGTGCCGATGCGCTTCGGCGGCCAGTAGGTCGCGAACGCCCGGCCGATGACCCACTCGCGTGGCAGCGGGCCCCAGAAGCGGCTGTCGCGGGACTGCCCTCGGTTGTCGCCCATGACGTAGAGATGGTCCTTCGGGACCGTGAACGTGCGGGGCAGGTCGCAGCCCTCGCCCCCGTCGCACGGGCTGATGAAGTCCTCGTCGGCCCGCTTGCCGTTGCGGATGACGTGCCCGTCGCGGATCGAGATGCGATCGCCGGCGACCGCCACGACGCGCTTGACGAAGTTCGTCTCGGACTCCTTGCGCACCACGACGTCGCACCCCTGGTCCTCGGGCTTGTTGGCGTTGCCGCACTCCTCCGCCGAGCCGTCCTCGGCGGACGTCGGCGGGTGGAAGACGATGACGTCACCCACCGAGGGATCGGTGAAGTTGTTGCCCGCGCGGTTGACGAGGACCCGCTGACCGATGGTCAGCGTCGGCACCATCGACTCCGAGGGGATGCGGTACGGCTTGACGATGAACGCCTGGATCGCCAGGGCGAGACCGATCGCGATCGCGACGATCACGATGGTCTCGACGATCGAGCCGCCCGCTGACTTCTCGGACGTCGCCACCGGCGGGGACTACGCCTTGTCGTCGGCCGGGGCGTCGCCCTCGGCCTCGGCGACAGGCTCGGCCTCGGCGACCGGCTCAGCGGCCTCCTCGGCGACCTGGGCCTCTGCGGCGGGCGCGTCGTCGACGACGACCTCGTCGGTCGCCTCGGCGGCGCTCGCCTCGGCGACCTGCGCCTCTGCGGCGGCTGCGGCCTCGGCGGCGGCTTCGGCAGCGGCGGCCTCGGCAGCGGGGTCGTGCACGAGTCCGGGCTCGACGAGCTGCTCCGGGCCGACGTAGCGCTTCTCGCGGACGCGGGCACGCTTGCCGACGCGGTCGCGCAGGTAGTAGAGCTTCGCGCGGCGGACGTCACCGCGGGCGGAGACCTCGATCTTCTCGATCTTCGGCGAGTGCAACGGGAACGTCCGCTCCACCCCGACGCCGAACGACTGCTTGCGGACCGTGAAGGTCTCGCGGGCACCGTGGCCCTGACGCTTGATGACCACGCCCTCGAAGACCTGGGTACGACGGCGCGTGCCCTCGATCACCTGGAAGTGGACCTTCACCCGGTCTCCGGGCTGGAAGGTGGGAACGCGGCGCAGCTGCGCGCGCTCGATGGAGTCGATGACAGTGCTCATAGCGAAGGAGAGGGGCCGCGGGACGGGATGCGCAGGGACGAAAGCCGGTCCCGTGCGCGACGGATCATGGTAGCGGAGTACCGCCCGAGGAGGCCCCACGCTCGTCACTGCGTGCCCGTCGCCAGTTGCGGATCTCCTCGTGGTGTCCCGACAGCAGCACGTCGGGCACCTTCCAGCCCCGGTACTCCGAGGGCCGTGTGTAGTGCGGGTACTCGGGGTTCCCGCCCAGCGCGGCGCTGAAGGACTCCTCCACCGCGGAGTCCGCGTGACCGAGGGACCCGGGGAGCTTGCGCAGCACCGCGTCGGCGACGACCATCGCGGCCAGCTCGCCGCCGGCGAGCACGTAACGCCCGATCGAAAGCGTGTCGGAGCAGAAGTGCTGGACGATCCGCTCGTCAAAGCCCTCGTAGCGCCCGCACAGCAGCGTGACGGCCGGCTCCGCGGCGAGTTCGTCGACGAACGCGTCGTCCAGGACCCGGCCACCGGGCGTCAGGGCGATGACGCGACGCTCGCGGCGCAGATCGACCGGGTCCACCCCGTAGAAGGTCCGCAGGGCCGCGTCCATGACGTCGATGCGCAGCACCATGCCAGCGCCCCCACCGAACGGCGTGTCGTCGACCTGCCCCCCGCTCAGGGAGGTGTGGTCGCGCGGGTTCATCGTGCGCAGCTCGTGGCCACCGCGCAGCGCGTTGGCGACGTGGCGCTGGGCACGGAACCAGTCGAACCAGTCCGGGAAGAGGGTGACCACGTCGAGCTGCATCAGTCGGGCGCTCCTTCGAGGAACGAGAGGTCGACGTCGACCCGGCGGGCCACCACGTCGATCGAGCGCACGGCGTCGCGGACCATCGGGACCAGGAGCTCGGCGGCGCCCTGGCGCCGTACCTCCAGCACCTCGCACGACGGCAGCGGCAGCATCTTCACGACGACGCCGACCTCGACGTCCCCGTCGACCACAGCGCACCCGGCCAGGTCCTCGGCCCAGTACTCGCCGTCCGGGAGCGCCGGCGCGTCCGCGCGGGCCACCAGCAGGTCCTCCCCGCGTACGGCCAGCACGGCCTCACGGGTGGTCCTGCCGTCCAGCCGCAGGATCGGCCGGTCGTCGGTGCCCGAGCGGCGGTCCACGGTCGTCGCGGTGCCGGCGACGTGCACGGTCGCGCCGAGGCCCAGCAGGACCGGGCGGGGGCGCGTCACGTGGAAGCTGCCGTCGAGCCCGTGCGGGCGCCCGATGCGCCCGGCGCTGAGGTACGGCTCGGTGTCGGCGGACATCCCGAGCGCGTCAGTCGACGATGTCGACGAGCACGCGGCGCTTCTCGCGGACCGCGGCGGCCTTGACGACCGAGCGGAGGGCGCTGGCGGTGCGACCGCCGCGTCCGATGACGCGGCCGTAGTCGTCGTCGCCGACGGCCAGCTCGAGGACGACGGTGCCGTCCTCCTCGACGAACTGCTCGACCGAGACCTTGTCCGGGTGCTCCACGATCCGCCGGGTCAGGGACTCCAGCAGGTCGCGCAGCGGCGCGTCGGTCTCGGCCATGGGCTCTACGCCTCGATGCCCTGCGTCTTCAGGATCTTGCGCACGGTGTCGGAGGGCTGGGCGCCCTTGCTCAGCCACTCGCGGATGCGGTCCTCCTTGACGATGATCGTCGAAGGCTCCGTCTGCGCGTTGTACTGCCCGACGGTCTCGATGACGCGGCCGTCACGGGGCGAGCGCCCGTCGGCGACGACGATGCGCCAGATCGGATCCTTCTTGCCGCCCACACGGGTGAGCCGGAGTCGTACAGCCACGGTGTTCCTCTCAGAAAACTTTGAAAAGCGACGACGGAGGGTAGACGATCGACCACGATCCCGCCCGCCCGCGCGTTCTCAGCGCTGGCGCATCAGCTGGGCCATGTCGGGCATCTTGCCCTTCCCCAGTTGCTTCATGACCTTGCGCATCTGGCCGAACTGCTTGACGAGGTTGTTGACGGCCTGCACGTTGGTCCCGGAGCCCTTGGCGATGCGCAGGCGACGGGAGCCCTTGATGAGCTCCGGGCGGCGGCGCTCCTCCGGGGTCATCGACAGGATGATCGCCTCGATGCGGTCGAGCTCGCGCTCGTCGACCTTCAGGCCCTTCATCTGCTGGCCGGCGAACCCGGGAATCATGCCCAGCAGCGACGTCAGCGGACCCATCTTGCGGATCTGCTTGAGCTGCCCGAGGAAGTCCTCGAGGGTGAACTCGTTGCGGCGGAGCTTGCGCTCGAGCTCCTTGGCCTGGTCCTCGTCGAACTGTCCCTCGGCCTTCTCGATGAGCGACATGACGTCGCCCATACCGAGGATCCGCTGGGACATCCGATCCGGGTGGAACCGCTCGAACTGGTCGAGCTTCTCGCCGGTGGATGCGAAGAGGATCGGCTTGCCGGTGACCGCCTTGACCGACAGCGCGGCGCCACCGCGGGCGTCGCCGTCGAGCTTGGACATCACGACGCCGTCGAAGTCGACGGCGGCCGAGAACTGCTCGGCGACGTTGACCGCGTCCTGACCGGTCATGGCGTCGACGACCAGGAGGATCGTGTGCGGCTTCACCGCGGCGCGGATCTGGACGAGCTCGTCCATCAGGGACGCATCGACGTGCAGGCGGCCGGCGGTGTCGACGATCAGGACGTCCTTGCCGTCCTGCTTGGCCTTGTCCAACGCCCAGCGGGCGATGTCGACCGGGTTGGCCTCGGTCCCCTGCTCGTAGACGGTCGCGCCGACCTGGGCGCCGACCTTGACCAGCTGGTCGACGGCAGCAGGGCGGTAGACGTCGCAGGCGGCGACCGCGACGGACGAGCCGTGCTCGGCCATCAGGTGCTTGGCGAGCTTCGCGGTGGCGGTCGTCTTGCCGGAGCCCTGCAGGCCGGCCATGAGGATGACCGTGGGCGGACGGGGCGAGAAGCTGATGCCGGCCGAGGCTCCGCCCATCAGGGCGGCGAGCTCCTCGTTGACCATCTTGACGACCTGCTGGCCGGGGTTCAGCTGGCCCATGACGTCCGCGCCCATGCAGCGCTCGCGGACGGTCGTCGTGAACTCCTTGACGACCTTGAAGTTGACGTCCGCCTCGAGCAGCGCGAGGCGGATCTCCCGCATCGCCTTCTTGATGTCGTCCTCCGTCAGCGTCCCGTGGCCACGGACGTCGGAGAGCGTGGCCTGGAGCTTCTCGGAGAGCGCGTCGAACACGACGCGGAGTGTAGTTGGCCCGGGTGCTCGGGTGACCCGGGCCGTGCGGCCTCAGGCAGGCGGCGGCGGGTTCTGGCTGTTCTGCCCCAGCTTGGAGATCGCGCCGCCCAGGCCGCCGAGCGCCTGGTTGAACTCGCTCGGGATCACGAACACCTTGTTCGCGTCGCCCTTGGCGAGCTGCGGGAGCATCTGCAGGTACTGATAGCTGAGGAGCTCCTGGTCGGGCTTGCCCTCGTGGATCGCCCCGAAGACCGTCTCGATGGCCTTCGCCTCGCCCTCGGCCCGCAGGATCGCCGACTCCCGGGCGCCCTGCGCGGTGAGGATGGCCGACTCCTTCTCGCCCTGAGCGGTGAGGATCTGGGACTGCTTGACGCCCTCCGCGTTGAGGATCGCCGCACGCCGGTCGCGCTCGGCGCGCATCTGCTTCTCCATCGACTCCTGGATGGACGCCGGCGGGTCGACCGCCTTGAGCTCCACGCGGTTGACGCGGATGCCCCACCGGCCGGTCGCCTCGTCCAGCACGGTGCGCAGCTGGGAGTTGATCTGGTCGCGGGAGGTCAGCGAGTCCTCCAGCGTCATGCCGCCGATGACGTTACGCAGCGTGGTGACAGTGAGCTGCTCGATCGCCTGCAGCGGGTTGGCCACCTCGTACGTCGCGGCCTTCGGGTCGGTGATCGTGAAGTAGAGGACCGTGTCGATGTTCACCGTCACGTTGTCCTCGGTGATCACGCCCGAGGGCGGGAAGTTCACGACCTGCTCGCGGAGGTCGATCATCGGCTTCACCTTGTCCACGAACGGGATGACGATGGTGAGGCCGGGCTGCAGGGTACGGCTGTACCGGCCCAGACGCTCGACGACGCCGGCGCGGGCCTGCGGGATGATGCGGACGGTCTTCGCCGCGACGAACAGCGCGAAGAGGACGAGGGTGCCGAGGACGATCAGTCCGGCCATGAGGGAGACCTCCGGTTCAGGGTGTCGGGGAGCAGAAGCTGGGTCACTCGGCCACCAGGGCCGTCGCGCCGCGGATCTCGAGGACCTGCACGCGCGTGCCGGCCTCGATGACCTGGTCCTCCTCGAAGCCGCGCGCGGTCCACACCTCGCCGTCGAGCTTGATCGCCCCGACGCCGGCGTGGTTCTCGATCCGCTCCACGACGATGGCGGTCTGGCCGACGAGCGCGGCGGTCCCGGTCCGCAGCTGCGGCGGGGCGCGCAGGTGCCGCTTGGCGATCGGTCGCAGGCCGGCGAACGCACCGCCGGAGACCAGGAGGAACACCGCGATCCCGGGGACGAGTGCCAGGCCCAGGACGGAGGCCAGGGCCGCGGCCCGCGCGCCGACCGCGAACGGGGCCAGGAAGAAGCTCAGGTTGAGGATCTCGCCGACGGAGAGCGCCACCGCGATGAGGATCCAGATCACCCAGTCGTCCATTGCGGCGGAGCCTAACCGCCCGGGAGGCGTTCCGGGAGGGCCCGGTGGTCGCAGGTTGGTCTCGCTCCGGTCCCGGCACCGCCCGGGATAGGCTCGATCGCCATGAACCAGGACGCGGCACCGTCGATCCCGGACCCGCCGTCCGCCGACGCGGTGCGCGCCGCCGCCGCGGCCCTCGCCCCGATGCGCTGGTGGACGTCGCCCCGGTTCAGCGGCCTGGAGCACGTGCCGCGCTCCGGGCGCGTTCTGCTGGTCGGCAACCACACGGTGTTCGGCCTCGTCGACGTGCCGCTGATGGTCCTCGGCATCCACGAGGCCACCGGACGCTGGGCGCGCGGGCTCGGCGACCACGCCCACTTCCGCATCCCGGGCTGGCGCGACCTCCTGCAGACGTTCGGGACGGTGCCCGGCACGCGCGCACACTGCGCCGCGCTCATGGCGGCCGACCAGCCGGTGCTCGTCTTCCCCGGGGGCGGGCGGGAGGTCATGAAGCGCAAGGACGAGGCGTACCGGCTGCTCTGGAAGGAGCGCGTCGGCTTCGCGCGGCTGGCGATCGAGCATCGCTGCCCCGTCGTCCCGTTCGCTGCGGTCGGCGCGGAGGAGGCGTACGACATCCTCGTCGACGGCGACCACCCGCTGCGCGCCGTCGGCCGGGCGCTCGCCCGCCGGGTCGACGGTCGCGGGGACATGGTCTTCCCCATCGCCCGCGGCCTCGGCCCGACCCCGGTGCCCAAGCCCGAGCGGTTCTACTTCGCGTTCGGCCCGCCGATCGCCACGACCGGGCTCGCGCGGCGCAAGGACCGGCAGGCCGCTGCGGGCCACCTGCGCGACGAAGTCCGGGGCGAGGTGGAGCGGCTGATCGCCCAGCAGCGCGCCGTGCAGGCCGCCGACCCGGGCCGCCGGCTCAGCGGCCGCATCCTGGGGCGCGGCTGAGCGCGGGTCTCAGGCGGTCGGCTCGCCGGCGCCGAGCAGGGCGCGGGCGAAGTCGTCGGCGTCGAAGGGCCGCAGGTCGTCGAGCTGCTCCCCGATCCCGATGAGCTTGACCGGCAGCTTCAGCTCCCCGGCGATCGCGAGCGCGATGCCGCCCTTGGCGGTGCCGTCGAGCTTCGTGAGGACGACGCCGTCGACCGGCACCGTCTGGGAGAACAGTTGCGCCTGGCGCAGCCCGTTCTGGCCGGTGGTCGCATCGACGGTGAGGAGTGTCTCGTGCGGCGCGTCGGGCATCTGCTTCTGGATGACCCGACGGATCTTCGACAGCTCGTCCATGAGGTGGTCCTGGTTGTGCAGGCGGCCGGCCGTGTCGATGATGATCACGTCGGCGCCCATCTCGCGACCCTTCTTGACCGCCTCGAACGCGACCGACCCGGGGTCGCTGCCCTCCGGCCCGATGACGATCTCGCAGCCCGAACGGGCCGCCCAGCCCTGCAGCTGCTCGGTCGCAGCGGCCCGGAACGTGTCCGCGGCGCCGAGGACGACCTTGAAGCCGAGCTCCTTCTGCAGGTGGTAGGAGAGCTTGCCGATGGTGGTGGTCTTGCCGGTGCCGTTGACGCCGACCGCCATGATCACGGTGGGCCGGTGGCGCAGGTCGATGCGGCCGCCGTCCGGGTCCTCGGGGCGCGCGATGTTCGCGAGGAGCTCCACGAGGCGCGCGGTCAGGGCCTCGCCGCCTTCGACGGCGCCGCTCTCGGCCTCGGACTCGAGCTGCGCGACGACCTTCGCGGTCGTGCTCGCCCCGACGTCGGCCATGATGAGTGCCTCCTCCAGGCGCTCCCACGTCTCCTCGTCGAGGGTCTCGAACAGCGTGGCCTGGATCTCCGCCCCGAGCGCCTGGCGCGTCTTGGACATGTTCTCCCGCAGGCGCTTGAAGAAGCCGCGCCGCTTCTCGGGCTCGTCCCCCTGCGGAGCGGCGGCCCCGCCGGCGGGGCCATCGGTGAGGAACAGGTCGGACCAGTCACGGGGCATGGGTGCGCGAACATACCCACATGCCGATGGAGATCGAGTTCCGGGCCGCGCAGGTCGACAGCGGCGAGGGTGCCGCCCTCGCCCGGGCGATGCGCGACGAGCTGTACGAGCTGTACGACGGGCTCGTGCTCGACGGCCCGGACATGCCCAAGGCCGGACCGGCCGAGATGGGACCGCCCGGCGGGACCTTCCTGGTCGGCTGGGCCGACGGCGAGCCGGTCTGCTGCGGCGGCGTCAAGCGCCTGCCCGACGGCGCCTGCGAGATCAAGCGGATGTTCGTGGTGCCGGCCGCGCGCGGGCAGGGCGTGGCGCGGCGGCTCCTGCTCGCCCTCGAGGACGCCGCACGCGAACTCGGCTACGCGACCGCCCGGCTGGACACCGGCCCCGAGCAGCCGCACGCGCGACGGCTCTACGAGTCCGAGGGGTACCGCGAGATCGGGAACTTCATCGCCAACCCGGTCGCGACCTACTTCGCGGAGAAGACGCTGTGATCGTCACGATCGACGACCGCTTCAACGGTCCGCCCGCGAGCGCCCACGGCGGCTACTCGGCCGGCCTCGTCGGCACCGCGGTCGACGGCCCTGCCGAAGTGACCCTGCTCGCCCCGCCGCCGCTCCGCGCCCCGCTCGACCTGGTCCGCGAAGGTGAGGAGATGGTCCTGCGGGACGATGGCCGTCCCGTGGCCACCGGACGGGCGACGACGGTGGCGGTCGGCCCCCCGCCGCGCGTGGACGTCGCCGCGGTCCGGGCGGCGATGCCCGACCGCGAGACGCTGCGCACCTACCACCCCTTCCCCACGTGCTTCGGCTGCGGCCCGGACCGTGAGGAGGGCGACGGCCTGTGCCTGTTCGCCGGCGAGCTCGACGCCGGCACGGGGCTGTGGGGCGTGACCTGGACACCGGAGGGCGCGGGGCCGGTCGACGAGCTGCTCGTGTGGGCCGCCCTGGACTGCCCGAGCAGCGCCCCGGCGCAGGACCCGCCCGGCGAGCGGCCGATCGTGCTCGGTCGACTCGCCGTCGATGTGCTCGCCCCGGTCCCGGCGGGCGGCGCGGAACACCACATCCTCAGCGCGCCGCTCGTCCACGAGGGCCGAAAGCGCATCAACGCCGTCTGGCTGCTCGGCGCGGACGACACGCTGCTCGCGGCCGGGCGCGCGACCTGGATCGAGCTGAAGCCGACCGACGCGGCGGCGCGCCGCGGCGACGGGCGCTGAGGCTCAGCCGTCGCCGAACGGCTGGAGCGGCACGCCGTGCGAGACGTCGCGGGTGCCGAGCTCGTAGGCCGCCGACGCGGCCGCGCTGAGCGTGAGGTCCGGGACGCCCGGCCGCTGTACCCGCAGCTCGATGTCGGCCACCGAGCAGTTGAGCGCGTGATGGTCGTGCCCGCTGGGATCGGCGTACAGCCAGGCCACGAACGCCTCCGGCGGCGCCGACACCGTCGCGTGCACGGAGATGCCTTTCCCGGTGAGCGCGAAGGTGCAGCCGCTGGGGGTCTCGGCGATCTCGGTCGTGCGGACACGGTCCAGGCCGCCGAGCCGGTGGCGCTCCCCGTCGAGCGCGAGTACCCCGTTGCCGATCCACGGCGTCGTCCAGCGCCCGAGCCGGATCCGGCCGGCCACGAGGTCGAAGTACGGTGCGTCGGCCCCGACCAACGGCCCGGTCTGGATCCACGTCCACCGCTCGGCGTGCTCGGTCCCCCAGTTGTGGCCGATCATTCCCGGCCACTCGTCGAGCGCGACGGTGCGGTCGCCGAAGGCGAACGTCCCCGAGAACCGCGCGTCCGGGTGCGGGGACAGCGGCTTGGTCCGGGGCAGCGGCGCGGCGTAGAGCCGCTCGACCGGCAGGTGCTTGAACGCCTCCGCGCGGTCGGTGAAGGTGAGGTCCCACGTGGTCGCGACGCCGCCCTGCTCGAAGCCGCCGCGCAGCGCGCCCGGGGAGAGCGTCGAGTCGTGGACGGCCAGGTAGGCGCCGTCGGGGAACGTCAGCGCGTCCTGGTCGACCGTGAGCTTCGTGGCGACCGGCGCCCCGCCTGCCCGGTCGAACAGCGTGACCCAGAGCGACGCGGTCGCCGGGGCGCCGGGCCGGCGGTGGATCGTGTGCCGGATCCAGACGCCCAGGCCCCCATCGGGATGGGTCGCCTTGACGTAGAAGGACTCGTAGTGGCCCTTCGCGGCGGTGACCTGGGGAAACCGGGCGGTCGTGCGCATGCGCCAACCCTATGCAGATCGGCGCACCCTCTCAGCCGCAGTCGACGTCGCTTCCCAGCGTGCTCACGCGAGGGCGACAAACGCTTACGCGCCAGACGGCGGCGTCAGGTGGTCGTGTCGGGCAGGTGACGCCCGACGTGCCCGACGTAGACGCCGCGAGCGACGTCCCCGGAGCCGTCGGCGACGTGCAGGTAGATCCGGGCGATGAACCCGGCACCGGAGCCGGAGCCCAGCGCCACGTGCGGGCCGAGGTCCAGCCGTCGACCGTCGTGGGTGACGGTGTAGTCGTGCGGGTTGCGCGACCGGGCCAGTTCGGAGACGTCGCCTCGCCAGGTCAGGCCCATCTCCGTCGCGGCCTGGGTCAACGAGCGGCCGAACCCCGCCGGATCCGCGTGCAGCCCGGCGAGCTCGTCGAGCTTCAGCAGCGTGTCGAGCACGTCCTGCGGCCGGCGATACGGGCTGTCGGCCGCGGACTCGCGGGCCGCGTCGGTGAAGACGAGGTGCGCGGTGCGGGCGACGGCCTGCTCGACGGCCTCGAGGACCGACTGCGGGGGCGCGACGTCCTGGTCGTCATCGAGCGGCACGCCGGCTGGGCCCGCCTCCGTCAGAAGCGTCGACAGGCGGGCGATCGACCGCGCGTCGGCGGCGGCCTGCTCCTCCAGGACCTCGACCCGGCCCAGCAGCTCCTCCCGGTGCGCGCGCACCGCGTCGAGCTCGTCGCCCAGGGCGACGACGCGGGCGTCCGGGTCATCCGGGGCGGCCGCGGCCGCCTCCTGCGCCCGCTCGTGCAGGGTCAGCTCGGCCGCCGCCGCCCGGGCCTGGGCGCCCTCCAGCGCGCCCTGCAGCCGCTCGGAGCGGCCGCGCTGCTCGTCGCGCTCGGACTGCGCCGCCTCGCGCGCCCCGCGTGCGGTCTCGACCTGGCGGCGCAGGTCGTCGACCCGGGCGAGCTCCTTGCCCATCTGCTTCTCCCGGGCGGCGAGATCCTTCGCGGCAGCGTCGGCCTCCCGGACCCGGGCGAGCAGCGGCGAGGCCGGCACGCCGGCGTGGGCGAGGAACTTCTCCCACGAGCCGAAGACGTCGATGACGTGGTCGGGGTGCGGCCAGGGCTCCTTCTTCAGCCACTCCTGCGCCCTAGGGACCTCGCCGGTGCAGATGATCCAGCGGTACAGCTGGTAGACGTAGTCGACCTCCTCGACGAGGAGGGAGACCTCGCGCAGACGGGCGTCCGGCCCGAACGGCTCGGGGGCGTCCTGCTCCTGCGGGACATCCACGTCCGCCTGGGCGTCCGGGGTGCGGTCGGGGTCGCCCTCCCCCTTCTTGCTGCGCGCGCGCTTGCCCATGCCGACGCTCAGGCCACGCCGGTCCGCTCGCGCTCCTCGCCCGCCACCAGGTCCTTCGGCGGGAGCTTGCGCGAGATGACCTTCGAGACGCCGTCGCCGCCCATCGAGACGCCGTACAGCGTGTCGGCGGCCTCCATCGTGCGCTTCTGGTGCGTCACGACGATGAACTGCGCGCGGTCGGCGTAGGTCTCGAGCAGGTCGAGGAACCGCCCGATGTTCAGGTCGTCCAGCGCGGCCTCGACCTCGTCGAGGATGTAGAACGGGCACGGCTTCGCGAGGAAGACGCTGAACAGGAACGCGATGGCGGTCATCGACTTCTCGCCGCCGGACAGCAGCGACAGCCGCTTCATCGCCTTGCCTGCCGGGGTGATCTCGATCTCCACGCCGAGCGCGTCGTCGGGGTCGATGCCGGCCTGCTCCTCCGCTTCGGCGTCGGCCGCGGCCTCCGCGGCGGCGGCCGCCTCCACCTCGGCGACGCCGTCCCCGCTGTCGGACGGCGTCTGACCGCCGACGACCGGGCGGGGGTGCGCGTCCTCGCGGACGAGCCTCAGACGGCCCCGGCCACCCGGGAACAGGCGGGCGGAGAGCTCCTCGAAGTTCGCGGCCGCGGCGTTGAACGTCTCCTCGAAGGTGACGCGGATCTGCCGGTCGGTGTCCTTGATGAACGCCCGCAGCTCCCGCATCGCCGTCTCGAGGTCGCCGCGCTGGCGCTCCATCTCCTCGACGTGCGCGACGGCCTCCTCGTACTCGGCCTTCGCGAGCGGGTTGACCGGCCCGAGCTGCTCGCGGCGCTTGACCAGGCGCTCGATGCGCTGGCGCAGGGCGGCGACCGCCTCGGCGTCCAGCGCCTCGTCCGCCGGGTCGGGACTGAGCCCGAGTGTCTGCGCGATCTGGCCGAGCTCGTGCGCGGCCTCGTGCTCCTGGTCGCGCGCCTGCTGTGCACGGACCTCGGAGGTCGTGAGGACGTCCCCGCGCTCGCGCAGGTGCTGCTGGATGCGCGCCTCCTCGGTAGCGCAGGAGCGCAGCTCGTTGGCCACACCCTCCCCGGCGGCCCGGTCCGCCTGGAGTGCCTCGTCGAAGACCACGACGCGCTCCTGGACGGCGGCGAGCGCCTGCTCCAGCGCGACGACGAGCCGCTGGGCCGCGGGCACGAGCGCCTTGTCGCGCTCGAGCTTGGCCTTCAGGAACGTGATGCGTTGCGCGCGCTCCTCGCGCTCCCGCGCGGCACGCTGCGCGACGCGGCGCTCGGCGGCCAGCTCGCCCTCGACCTGCGCGCGGCGGACCGCGCCGGCCGCGTCCTCGGGCGCGTTCTGACGCTGCTTGATGAGCAGGCCGGTCTGCCGCTCGTCCTCGCGGGCGGCGTTGCGGGCGCGCTCGGCTTCGCGGACCTTCCGGTCGGCCTCCTCGCGGGAGGTGTCCGCGGCGGCCATCGCGACACCGGCGGCCTCGACGGCCCTCAGCGCGGTCTGCTCCTCCTGGATCGCGAGCTCGCTGGTGGCGATCAGGCGATCGCGGCGGTTGCGCTCGGCCAGCACCCGCTCGCTGCCGCCCTGGGCGGCGCGGGCCATCTCGCGGGTCGCGCCGAACCAGGCGCGGCCGTCGGTGGTGACGGCGACGCCCGTGAACGATGCGGGGAGCGTCGTGACGTCGTCGACGATCCAGGCGTCGACGAGCAGGCGGCGCGCGACGCCGAGGGCCGTGTCGGGTCCGCGGACGAGATCGGCGAGGCGCCGGGCGCCGGCGACCGGTGCGTCGCCCGCGGGGGCGTCGGCCGGCTCGTCGCCCGCGACGAGCGCACTGCCGCCGTCCCGGCCGGCCTTCTCGAGGAGCCCGGCGGCCTCGGCGGTGTCCGCGACGATGCCCGCGGTCATGCGGGCGCCGAGGGCGGCGGAGAGCGCGAGCTCGCAGCCCTCCTGGACCTCCAGCTCGTCGGCCAGGGCCCGGGCGCCGCCCGGCGCGCTGGTGTGCGAGCGCAGGAACTGGTTGGCCGACGCGAGCTCCGCGCCGAGCTTCGCCGCCTCGCGCCGGGCCTTCTCGGCGGTGCCCTCGGCCGCCCGGCGCTGCGTGCGGGCGAGGTCGAGGGCCCGGTCGGCCTCCTGGAGCGCCGCGCGGACCGTCACGACCTCGGCATCGAGCTCCGCCACGCGTGCGGCGGCGGCGACGCGCCGGGCCTCCAGCGCCTCGACCTCGCGGGCCAGCGCGGCCTCGCGCTCGCCGTCGAGCTTCGCGAGCTCGGCCTCGAGCGACTCGATGCGCTCGAGCCCCGCGTCGTCGGGCTGGTCCTCCGCGACCTGGGCGCTCAGCAACTGCAACTGCCGCGCGCGGCCCTCGGCCCGCTCGGCGACGGTCTCGACGGTGTCGCGCGTGCGCTCCAGGCGGACCTCCAGCCGGTCGACGCTGCTGCGGGCGGCGTTCACGCGGCGCATGAGCGCCTCGCGCTGCTCGGTGCGCCGTGCGAGTGCCTCCTCGGCCTTCTCGCGCCGGGCGGCCACCACCCCCAGCTCGGCCTGCGCGGCGTCCCGTGCGGCACGTGCCTCCTTCGCCGTCGCCTCGGCGGTGGTCTTCTCGGCGCGCTTGGCGCGCACGGTGTCGCGGGCGAGCTCCCAGCGGGCCTCGAGCGTCTGGCGCTCCAGGCGCTCGTGCAGCTCGGCGGCCTCGGCCTGGCGCTTCAGCGGCCGCAGCCGCGAGCGGGCCTCGCGCTCGACGTCCAGCGCGCGATCGAGGTTGTCCTGCGTCCGCTCGAGTTTCAGCTGCGCGCGGCGGCGGCGCTTGCGGTGCTTGCCGAGGCCGGCGGCCTCCTCGATGAGGAGCCGGCGGTCCCGCGGCTTGGAGGAGACGATCGCCGTGACGCGGCCCTGGGAGACGACCGAGTGCATCTCCTTGCCCAGTCCGGTGTCGGACAGGATCTCCAGTACGTCGACGAGGCGGCACCTCGCGCCGTTGAGGAGGTACGTGCCCTCGCCGCTGCGGTCCAGCCGGCGGACGATCGAGATCTCGCCGAGCGGGAGGTCGACGGTGCCGTCGGCGTTGTCCAGGACGATCTCGACCTCGGCGCTGGAGCGCGCCTGCACGCCGCGACCGCCGCCGAAGATGACGTCCTGCATCGACTGCCCGCGGACCGCCAGCGGGGACTGCTCCCCCATCGCCCACAGCACCGCGTCGGTGACGTTGGACTTGCCGGACCCGTTGGGGCCGACGATGACGCTGACGCCGGTGCCGAAGTCGAGCCTGGTCCTGTCGGGGAACGACTTGAACCCCTTGAGGACGATGGACTTCAGATGCATGTCAGTTCTCCTCTCCGGCCGGGACGGCCGGGGATGCTGCGTCCAGGTCGTCCAGCGCGGCCTTCGCGGCCTCCTGCTCGGCCTGCTTCTTCGAGCGGCCGGTGCCCCGGCCGACGGACCGGCCGTCGACCGCGGCGTTCACCTCGAACACGCGGTCGTGCGGCGGACCCCGCTCGCCCGCCACCTCGTAGACCACGACGGCCCCGCGCTGGGCGAGCCGCTCCTGCAGCGTGGACTTGAAGTCCACGGGATTGGCCAGGGCGTCCTCGAGCTCGGGGGCGAACGCCTCGACGACGGCCTCGGCCGTCGTCTCGTAGCCGTTGACGAGGTAGCAGGCGCCGATGACCGCCTCGGTCACGGAGGCGAGCACGCGCTCGGTCTCCAGCGCCACGGCGCTGCGGCCCTGGCCGGCGGGCGCGACCGCGCGCATGCGGTCGGGCACGCCGAGGCGCTCGGCGACGAGCTTGCACGACGGCCCGGAGACGGTCTGCGCCCGGATCTTCGTCAGCCGGCCCGCACCGTAGCGCTCGGCCTCCAGGCGCGGATAGAGGTGCGCGGTGATCGCCAGGCCCAGCACGGAGTCCCCCAGGAACGCGAGGCGCTCGTAGGAGTCGGAGGACCGGTCGGTCCAGGAGGCGTGCATGAAGACCTGCCGCGACAGGTCGTCGGGCAGGGACTGCAGCAGCTCGCGGAGCAGGTCCACGAGCTACGCCGCGGGCGTGCGCTCGAGGACGAAGTCGATCGCCTGCCCGACCGTGAGGATGCGCGTGGCCTCCTCGTCGGACATCTGGACGCCGTACGCGTCCTCGAGCTCCTGGACGAGCGTGTAGAGGTCCAGGCTGTCGGCAGCGAGGTCCTCCTTGAAGCGGCTGTCCTCGAGCACCGACGACGGCTCGAGATCGAGCTCGTCCGCCAGGTGGTCGCGGATGACGGTGAAGACCTCTTCGCGAGTCATGGCGCGATCACCGTAGTGGAGGGATCGGACGGGCCCGAATCATCTGCGGGAGAGCCCGCACCTTGCGGCGATTGCGTCCCTTCCGCGCCGGGCCGGGACCGCAGCGCGCCGGCCGCCTCGAGCGCCCCGTGGGTCCGCCCGACGACGTCGGCGGTCACCCCACGGGCGGCCAGCAGGATCGCCTGCGAGAAGCCGAAGCGGGTGAAGCGCCCGTGCGACACGACGCCCAGGCGCCGCAGCCCGAGCAGGTAGGCGCCGCCCGGTCCCTCAGGGTCGATCTCGTCGCGGAACCCGCGCAGCGCGGGTCGCAGCAGCAGGCCACCGGCCTTCGCCCGGGAGGTGCTCGTCGCGACGTCACGGATGGCGCCGATCATCATCTGCGAGACGCCCTCGACCAGCTTCAGCGCGACGTTGCCCGTGAAGCCGTCGGTGACGACGACGTCCGCCCGGCCGGTCACGAGGTCGGTCCCCTCGACGTTGCCGACGAAGTCGAAGAGCGGTGAGCCCTGCGCGCGGCGCGCGATCTCCGCGTGCGCGGCGACGAGCACCTGGGTGCCCTTCGTCGCCTCCTCGCCGTTGGAGAGCAGCGCGACCCGGGGACGCTCGATGCCCAGGACGGCCTGCGCGAACGCCGCGCCCATGAAGGCGAACTGCACGAGATGGTCGTCGCGGACCTCGACGTTGGCGCCGACGTCCAGCAGCGTGACCGGCGCGCCCGGCACCGGGATCGGGACCGCGAGGGCGGGCCGGTGGATGCCCTTTCCGCGCTTGATGTCGAAGAGCCCGGCAGCGAGCGCCGCGCCGGTCGATCCACCGCTGACGAACGCGTCGGCCTCGCCGGTGGCCACGGCGCGGACGGCCTGGACGATCGAGGACTCGGGCGTCCGGCGCACCGCGCGGGCCGCGTCGGGCTCCTTGGCGATCGAGACGGGCGCGTCGACGACCTCCACGCCGACCGGCACGGAGTCGATGAGGGACGCGTCCCCGAACAGCTTGACCCTGACCCCGCGTTCGGCGGCGATGGCGGCACCGGCGGCGACCTCCGCGGGGCCGAGGTCGGCGCCTCCGGCATCGACGGCGACGGTGACCTGGTGGTCCGGCACGCTCAGGCGGGCCGGACGGCGCTAGTGGTCGTGATCGTGGTCGTGCGCGTCCGGCGCGACGACCTCGACGCCCTTGTACGTCCCGCAGACCGGGCAGACCCGGTGGGGACGACGTGGGCTGTGGCACTGCGGGCACGCGTTGAAGACCGGGGCAGCCATTTTGTGCTGCGAGCGGCGCTTCGTGGTGCGGCTGTGCGACTGCTTCTGCTTCGGGACGGCCATAACGACCAGTGAGGGTAGAGCAAACCGGTCCCCGATGGCTCCCGGCAGGTGGTTGACTGTCCGGCGATGCCGCCCCGACCGCTCGTCCGCCCCATCCGCGACGACGACGTCGAGGCGTGCGCGGCGCTCGCCTGGGCGGCCATCTCGGCCTTCATCCCGGTCGACGTGCGCACCTCCCTCGCCGCGGACACCGAGCGACGGCGCAGCCACGCGCGGATGCGGCACTTCCTGGAGCACGACCCGGGCGGCTGCTGGACCGCGGAGGTGGACGGGCGGCCGGTGGCGACCGCGCTCGCGCTGCGCCGCGACGGGGTCTGGGGGCTGTCGCTGTTCGGCGTGGACCCCGGGCTGCAGGGCCAGGGCATCGGCCGCGCGGTCCTCGACGCGGCGCTCACGTACGCCGACGGCTGCCGCGGGGCGATCATCGCCTCGACGCTCGACCCCAGGGCGCTGCGCCGCTACGCCTGCGCCGGCTTCGCGCTCAGCCCCTCGTTCGCGGCCTGCGGCATCGTCGATCGCCACGCCGCACCAGACCCCGGCACCCTGCGCTCCAGGGAGACCGCGTGGGAGGACCCGGTCCTGCTCGACGCCGCGACGCGCGTCTCGCGGGCGGTCCGGGGGGCCTCGCACGGCGACGACCTGCCCGGCTTCGCGATCTACGACCACGTGCCGCTCGTGCTCGACGGCGAGGGCTGGGCCGTCCGCGACGCCGACGGCTCCCCCGTCCTCGTCGCCGCCCGGACGCTGCACGCCGCCCGCGACCTGCTGTGGGCATGCCTGCTCGGCGGCACCAACGGGGCGACCGTGCATGTCGACCTCCTCACGAGCACCCAGCAGTGGGCGTTCGACGTCGTGCTGCAGGCCGGTCTGCCGCTCTCGAGCGACGGCGCGGTCTGCGTCCGCGGCGACGTCGGGCCGATGACGCCCTACCTGCCCAGCGGGGTGTTCCTCTAGTCCTCGTCGGGGACGCTTGAGAAATCCAGCTCGCGGAGCTTCGCCCAGCGCGGGTCCGGGCCGCGCTCGTGCCGGTGTCCGGGCTCGGCGGTGTTCATGTCGATCCCGCACTCGGCGCACAGGCCGGCGCAGTCGGTGCGGCAGAGCACGAGTGCCGGCAGCGCGAGGTGGAACGCGTCGCGCGCCCAGGCGGCGAGGTCGACCTCCTCGCCCGTGACGTATGGGCTGCTGAGGTCGTCCCCGGTCTCCCCCGGGACGTCGATCTCGCGCGAGTCGACGGTCGTCATCGGGCTCGCCGGCTGCAGGCAGCGCATACACGGACCGGTGAGGCCGGCCTCGAAGCGCAGCCGCAGCGCGTAGCCGCCGCCGGTCATCTTCGAGACGTCCACGGCGATGTCGATGTCGTCCGGCAGGACCTCGTAGACCGTCCCGCCGAAGTCGAGCGCCTCGAGCTGGACGGTCATCCCGTCCAGGTGCCGGCCCTCGCCCGGGACGAGCTTCAGCGGTCCGAGGTCGTACGTGTCGGTGTGCAGGCCCACACCGCGAGAGTAGCTCAGAGCTCCTTGAGCTCCCGCTTGAGCACCTTGCCGGTGGCGTTGCGCGGCAGCTCGTCCATGAAGACGATCTCGCGCGGCACCTTGTAGGACGCGAGCTTCGCCTTGACGAGCGCCTTGAGGTCGTCCTCGCTGACCGACTTGCCGTCGCCCACGACCGCGAACGCCTTGAGGCGCTGGCCGAACTTCTCGTCCTCGACGCCGATGACGGCCGCCTCGTCGATCGCCTCGTGGTCGGAAAGGACGTCCTCCACCTCACGGGGGAAGACGTTCTCCCCGCCGCTGACGATCATCTCGTCGTCACGGCCGTCGACGAACAGCCGGCCGCCCTCGTCGAAGTGTCCGACGTCACCGGTCGACATCAGGCCGTCGACGACGTCCTTGCCGCCGCCGCCCGTGTAGCCGTCGAAGAGCATCTCGTTGCCGACGAAGATCCGGCCGGTGGAGCCGGCGGGGACCGGCTTGCCGTGCTCGTCGTAGATCCGGACGATCGTGCCGCGCGGCGGCTTGCCCGCGGTCCCCGGGGCGACCCGCATGTCCTGCGGCTGGGCGATCGTCGCCCAGGCGACCTCGGTCGAGCCGTAGAGGTTGTAGAGGACCTCCCCGAACGTGTCCATGACGCGGAGCCCGAGCTCGCCGGGCAGCGCCGAGCCCGAGGCGCCGATCACGCGCAGCGTCGTCGTGTCGTGCGCCGAGAGCTTCTCCGTGGGCAGCTCGAGGATCCGCTGCAGCATCACCGGAACGACGATGAGCGCGGTGCAGCCGTGCTGGGCGACCGCCTGGAGCGCGCCCTCCGGGTCGAAGCGGCGGCGCAGCACGAGCGTGGAGCTGAGGCCCATGCCGAGGGTGAAGTGCGCGAAGCCCCAGGAGTGGAACATCGGGGCGGCGATGTGCGTGCGCTCGCGCGCCTTCAGCGGGATCTTCGAGAACAGCGCGGCCGCCGGGTCCAGGGACTCGGGCTGCTTGCGGTTGGCGCCCTTGGGCGTGCCCGTGGTCCCCGACGTGAGGATGACGACGCGACCCTTCTCGGCGGGCGGTTTGCGGTCCTCCTCGGAGCCCGAGGAGATGAGCTCCTCGAGCGTCGGGACGTCGTGCTCCGTCTCGCCGTCGGTCCAGGCGACGAAGTGCTGCCGGTCGGTGATCGCGTCCTGCACGAGCTCCGCGAACTCCTCGTCGCAGACCACCGCGGCGGGGGCCTCGCGCTCACACACGTCGGAGATCTGCGGACGCGCGAACATCGTGTTCAGGAAGAGCGCGTTGGCACCGAGCTTCGAGCACGCGACCGTGATGTCGATGAAGCCGCGGTGGTTGCGGCACATGATCGCCACGCCGTCGCCCTCGCGGACGCCGCGACGGGCCAGCGCGTCGGCCAGTGCGTTCGTGCGGCGGGCGACCTCCGCGAAGGTCAGGGACCCCAGCTCGTCGATGATCGCGGTCTCTCCGGGGTAGCGGATCGCGCTCGCCGTGTAGCCGGCCGCGGGGGTCGGACCCCACTTCGCCAGCGCCAGGCCGGTGCGCAGCAGCCGGTCCGGTCTTGTCGGCCGGACCATCCCGACCTCGACCAGCGTCTTGACGGTGTGGAGCTTTCCGCTCACCTGTCCGAGAACGTTCACACGACGTATCCAATCACTCCACGCGCGGCAGGATCAGGTTGCCTGGGAGCACGCCGTCGTCGATGGCCGCCCGGACGTCCCCCGCACGCTGCGGGTTCAGGAAGACGTGACGCTGTCCGACGCTCGGCTTCTCGCGCAGGAGACCACTCGCGAGCAGCGCCTCGCCGACCGCCTCCGCGAGCGCACGCTCGTTGCCGGCGAACCCCCGCGGGAGATGTGAGAACTCGGTGTGGTACCCGCCCCACTTCCCCATGCCGTCGAGCCGCTGCAGGATGCGGCGGGCGACCCGTCGCGCGGGGTCGGGATCCTCGTGGGGCCGCGGGACCGCCGTGCCGGACGTCGTGGCCCGGGCCGACAGCACCGCCAGGACGGCGTCCTCGTGCTCGGCCACCGAGGCCGGGTCCGCCGGCCGTCCCCCGTGCGCCGCGACAGTCGACGCCACCAGGAGCGGGTGGGCGGTACCGATCGGCGGGCGCAGGTCCGCCACCGGGCCGAGCACGTCGCCCGGCAGGGCGAGCGCGCGCGCCCGCAGGCGATCGACCCCCGCGACCTGCTCCTCGAACGCCAGCGCAGCGAACTCGGCGTCCTCCGGGTCGGCCGGACCCGGAGCCTGGAGCACGAGCATGCCGCCGAACTCGCCGGCGACCAGCTCGTCGGTCCGGACCCCCGCTTCGCCCAGGGCGCCGACCAGGGCTGCGACCAGGAGCCAGCCGCGCTCGGGGGCCACCGCCGGGTCCGCGCGCAGGGCGCCGTCGACCGGGGCGACCGCCCGCAGGCCGTCGCGGGCGGGCGCGACGGCGACGACGACCGCCTCCGCCTGACCGCTGCGCGACAGGAGCAGCTCGGCGACGCCGCGGTCGAGGTCCTGGGCCAGGAGCGCGCGCAGCCTGGCGTGGTGCTCGCGGGGGGCGCGGACGCCGCCCGCCTGCGCGAGGGCGGCCACGAGCGTGTCGCCGACCATCCGTCAAGGGTACGACCCCCACCCTCCGCCCTCGGCGTGCCCTACCGTTGTGCGCGTGTCCGACTGGTTCGAGACCTACGGCTTCGCGGTCGTCGACGAGCGTCTGGTCACCGGCGCCTACCCGCTGGACGCCGGGGACGTGGAACGTCTCGTCACCGAGGCCGGGATCACACGGGTGATCAACCTCTGCCAGGACGAGGAGTACGAGGAGGGCGAGCGGCGCGCCGTCGACGAGGCCTACGCGCAGCACGGCATCCTCGAGCATCGCCTCGAGCTGGTCGACTTCGGCGAGGTCCTCCCGGGCGCGCTCGAGCAGGGCGCCCGGATCGGCGTGCCGTGGCTCGACGGCGGCGAGACCGTCTACATCCACTGCCGGGCCGGCTGGCAGCGCTCGGCGACCGTGGCGGCGGGCGTCCTGGCCGTCCGGCTGAAGATCGAGCCGGACGAGGCGCTGGGCCGGATCAAGACCCACAAGCCAAGCGCACAGCCGCTGCACCACCAGCTCGAGGGGCTGTGGCGCTGGTGGCGGGCGCGGCAGGCCCGGGCGGCCGCCGCCGAGTAGTACGCGCGGGCCGTGCAACGCCGCTTGCACGAACGTCAGATCGCGTCCGATGCGGGCGACATCCTCGGTGATGATGCGCCTGCTCCACACCGCCGACTGGCACCTCGGTCGAACCTTCCACGGGGATCCGCTCATGGACGCCCACGCGCAGGCGCTCGACACGCTCGTCGACGTCGCCCGCACGTCCTCGATCGACGCCGTCGTGGTCGCCGGCGACGTCTACGACCGGGCGCTGCCGCCGGTCGACGCCGTCCGGCTGGCCGACGAGGTGCTCGCGCGGCTGAGCGAGATCTGCCCGGTGATCGTCATCAGCGGCAACCACGACTCCGTCGACCGTCTCGGCTTCGGGGCACGCATCCTGGAGCGCGGCGGACTGCACGTGCGCACCCGGGTCGCGGAGGTCTCGACGCCGATCCCCGTCGCCGACGGGCTCGTCTACGCGGTGCCCTACCTCGAGCCCGACCTCGCGGTCGCGGCCCTGCAGGCACCGGCGCGGACGCACGAGGCCGTCCTGGGCGCGGCGATGGACCGCGTCCGCGCGGACCTCGCGTCGCGGGGAGGACCGGGCGTCCGCCCCACCGCGGTCGTCGCGCACGTGTTCTGCTCGGGCGCCGACGTCACACCGAGCGAGCGCGACCTCGCGGTCGGCGGCAGCGCGTGCGTGCCCGCCGGGCTGTTCGCCGACATCGACTACGTCGCCCTGGGGCACCTGCACGCGCCGCAGGCCGTGGGCCGGGCCGCGCGGTACGCGGGGTCCCCCGTCCCCTTCTCCTTCCCCGAGGCCGACCGCCCGAAGTCCGCGGCGGTCGTGGAGGTCCTGCCCCTCGGCACGACCTGCGAGCTCGTGCCGATGCCCGTGTGGCGCCCGCTCGCCACCGTCGTCGGGACACTCGAGAAGCTGCTCACAGACGCGGCCCTCGCGCTCCACGAGTCCGCGTGGGTCCATGCGACGCTGACGGACGCGGTCACGCCGCGCGACGCGATGGCGCGTCTGCGGACGCGCTTCCCGCACGCGGTCGCGCTCGGGTTCGCGCCGGTCGGCGCCGCCTCGCTGCCCGCGGGCTCCTACGCCGCCCGGCTCGAGGGCCTGGACGACCGCGAGCTCGTGGCGCGGTTCGTCACCGACGTGCGCGGCACCGACGCCGGCGACGAGGAGGCGGCCATCCTCGACGCCGCGTTCGTCGCGCAGCGCACCGACCAGGTCGCTGCGTAGCCGTGCGCCTGCACCGGCTGGAGCTGCAGGCCTTCCTGGCCTTCCCCGGGCGTGAGGTCGTCGACTTCGACGCGCTCAACGCCGCCGGGCTGTTCCTCCTGACCGGCCGGACCGGCGCCGGCAAGACCGCGATCCTCGACGCCATCTGCTTCGCGCTCTATGGCCAGGTGCCGGGAGACCGCGGGATCAAGCGCCTGCGCTCCGATCACGCCCCGGTCGACACCGCCACCGAGGTCGTCCTCGAGCTCACGCTCCGCGGGCGCCGCCTGCGGGTCACGCGACGCCCCGAGCAGGAACGCCGGGCGCTCCGGGGCGCCGGCATGACCACCGCGAAGGCGGAGGTCCGCCTGGACGCCGTAGCGCCCGACGGGAGCGCCGAGCCGCTCGCCAACCGGCACGAGGAGGTCGGGCAGGAGCTGCAGGACGTCCTGCGCATGACCCGCGACCAGTTCTGCCAGGTGGTCCTGCTGCCGCAGGGCGGCTTCCAGCGGTTCCTCCACGCGCCGACCCGGGAGCGCGAGCCGCTCCTGCGCGAGCTCTTCGACGTCGAGCGGTTCGGCGACCTCGAGAAGTGGCTCGACGGACAGCGCATCCAGGCCGGTCGCGAGGCGGAGAGCGCGCTGCGGGAGGTCCGCGGCACCGTGAGCGCCGCCGCGCACGTCGTCGACACCGCACCCGCCGGCACGCTCGCGCCGCCGCCGACGGACTGGGAGCGGACCCCGTCCTCGGCGCAGGAGTGGCTCGCGGAGCAGGCGGTGGTCGCCGAGGCGCAGGCGACGACGGCCGTCGAGGCGCTGACCGACGCGACGCGGACCCGCGAGTTCGCCGAGAAGACGCACGCCGACGCCTGCGCGCTGCAGGCGCGCCAGACCGCTGCGGCGGAGGCCTCCGCCGCCCTCGCGGCCTGGGAGGCGCGGCGCGGAACGCGTGACCAGGCCCAGTCCCGGCTCCGGGCGGCCCGCGCCGCCGCTCCGGCCGACGTGCTCGTCCGCGCCTGGCACGAGCGGACGGCGCGCGCCGACGCCGCCACCGCGGCCGGGCAGCAGGCGCTCGCGGCCGCGCGGGCTGCAGGCGTGCCGCTGCCGGCACTGGACGCCCCGGCCTCCGTCGCCCCCGCTCTCACGGGCCTGGCCGACGGTCTGCGCAGCGACGCGGGCGCCATCCGCGCGCTGCTGCCCGTCGAGGAGCAGGTCGACCGGGAGCGGCTCGCGCTCCAGGCGCTCCGCCGCCGGATCACCGGGCTCGGCCGAAGCATCGAGGAGGACGAGGGCCGACTCGGCGGCGCCCGCACCGAAGTGGCACGCCTCGAGACCGCCGCGCAGGCGGCTCAGGAGGCCGCCGGGCAGGCCGACGCCCTCCGGGGGATCGCCGAGGTCGCCGCGGCGCGGGCCGGAGCCGCGGAGCTGCGCGACCGCCTCGCCGCGCAGGTCACCCAGGCGACCGAGCGCTTCACCGGGGCCCGCGAGTTGGCCGTCGCCGCACGCGAGGAGCATCTGCGCCTGCTCGGCGAGCACCTCGACGGCATCGCCGCCGTCCTGGCCGCGCGTCTGCAGGACGGCGAGCCCTGCGCGGTCTGCGGGTCGTCCGAGCACCCGTCCCCCGCGCCGGACCACGGCACCGTGGCGCAGGACGCCGTCGACGCCGCAAAGCTCCGGGCGGACGAGCTCGCCACCGTCCGCGACACGTGCGCCGGGCAGCTCGCGGAGCTGCGGGAAGAGCACGCAGGGGCGCTCGGCGAGGCCGGCCGCTCCGCGCTCGCCGAGCTGCGCGATGCGGCAGCCGACGCTCACCGGCGGGCGACCGCCGCCGCGACGCTCGCCGTCGGCGTGGGCACCACCACCGGCCGCCTCGTCGCGGGCCGTGCGGCGGTCGTCGAGCTCGAGGAGACCGTGCAGGCGGCGCGCCTGGAGCTGGCGGGGGTGACGGCCGACCGTGCCGGCCGGGCCTCGGCACTCGAGGACGATCTCGCGCGGGTCGAGTCCGGGCGTGCCGGCGCGCCGACGCTCGGCGCCCGGCTCGCCGACCTCGAGACCGCTGCGGCGGCCGCCGACGACGCGGCCGAGGCGATCGCCGCCGCCGTGCGCGCCACGGTCGAGGCCCGGGACGCCCAGGATGCGGCGGCAGCCGCCGCGCAGCGCGCGGGCTTTCCGTCGCTCGATGCGCTGGCGCAGGCGCTCCTCGACGACGAGCAGGGCGACCTCCTGGAGCAGCAGGTCCGCGACCACGACACGACGATGGCCGAGCGCCGTGCGGCCGCCGCGCGCCCCGAGCTCGTCGAGGCCATGGCGCAGCCCGCGGCCCGGGTGGACGCGGCCGCCGCCGCCCTGCGGAGGGCCAAGCCGGCCGAAGCCGCCGCGCAGGACCTGCAGCACGCGGCGGTCAGCCGGCGCGGCCAGTTGCGCGGTCTCGCGGAGCGGCTCGCGCAGGAGCTGGAGCGGACCGGACCGCTCCTGCAGCGGCGCGCGCTGATGACCGACCTGGCCGAGCTCGCGACCGGCCGCGGCAGTGCGAACCGGCTCAACATGAGCCTCAGCGTCTACGTGCTGGCCGCCCGGCTCGAGGAGGTCGCTGCCGCCGCCACCGCCCGTCTGCTGGAGATGACCGATGGACGCTTCGCGCTCGAGCACGCCGACGACACCGGAAAGGGCCGCTCGCTGGGCGGGCTCGACCTCGTGGTCGCCGACCACTGGAACGGCACGCGCCGGCCCCCTGCGACGCTATCCGGGGGCGAGACCTTCATGGCCTCTCTCGCGCTGGCGCTCGGCCTGGCGGACGTCGTCGCCGCCCAGAGCGGTGGCGTGCGGCTCGAGACGCTGTTCGTCGACGAGGGCTTCGGCTCGCTGGACGACGAGGGCACCCTGGACGGTGTCCTGGAGGCCCTGGACGCTCTGCGTGAGGGCGGCCGGACGGTCGGCGTCGTGTCGCACGTCGGCGAGCTCCGCCAGCGGATCCCGACGCAGGTGCGCGTCGAGAAGGGCCGCAACGGGTCCCGGATCCTTGCGGCGACCTCGACACCGGCCTGATCCGCCGCGAACTGGGTGTCCTCGAGCCCGGATATGGGCTCAGGAACACCCAGTTCGCGTCATACCGCGTCGAGATGCGCCAGAGCGGTCGTCGCGGCGTCGTGTTCGGCCTGCGCCCGTGCCAGGTCCACGTCTGCGTCCTCGAGGGCCGCCGCTGCCCGATCGCGGCGGTCCCGCGCCTTCCCGACCGCGCGCGCGGCGGCTGCAAGGGTCTTCTCGGCGGCCTTGCGTGCCTTCGCGACGCGCTCGCGCTCCGCGGCCTCCTCCGCCTTCCGGGCCGCCTCGGCCGCTCGGGCCGCCTCGGCCTGCCGATCCTCCTCGGCCTCCCGCGCTTCCGCGGCGACTTGCGCTCCCTCGTCGCCTCGCGACCGTCCGGGCCCGGTCCTCTTCCTTGCCGACTTCGCCGCGCCCTGCGTCCTCGTCCTCGGCACAGGCTCCGGCTCGGCAGTGCTCTTCGCCTTCGCCGGCGGCCGGGCCGGCGTCGCGCTCCCGCCCGCGCCGACCCCGATGCCCGAGTACCGCAGCTCGCGTTCCAGCCGCCCGCCGAGGACGGCCTCGCGCGCGTCGGGGTCGACCGCGGCGGCCTTGAAGGTCTCGCGGACGTGCTCGACGGCCCCGGCGCCCACGCCGTCCAGCCCGCCGGCAGCGGCGACGAGCCTGCCGATCACCGTCCGCAGCGCCTTCGTCGCCTCGCGCATCACGGCCCGGTCGCCGCCCCCGACCAGCGCGGCCTGCGCGTCGGCGACCGCATCCCCGGCGGCGACGAGCTCGGCGAGGCCGTCCCCGGCCCCCCGGACCACCTGGTTGACGGCCCAGGCGGCGACCGACGGCTTGCGCAGCGCGGCGATCTGCGCGGCGCCGTCCCTGTCCCCCGCACCGCGAACCTCCTTCGCGAGCGCCCCGCGCGCGGCGACGAACTCCGTCAGCGGCAGCGCGTAGAGGTCGTCGATGTCCACGCCGGGATCACCAGACGTAGCCGTTGAGGACCTCGAGCATCTCGTCCCGTGAGACGGGCCCGAACCGCACGATCCAGCCGTCGCCGGCCTCCTGGCGCAGGGACACGGACACCTTCGCGTCACGCAGCTGCCGCTCGATCGTCTCGGCGCGCCGGTAGCCGGCGGCGCCGTGGAAGAGGACGTCGATCCCGAAGCGGTCGACCTCGACCGGCCAGATCGAGATCTTGTCCGGGCGGGTCGGTCCCGGCAGCTGTGGGCCGCGAGGCTCGCGCTCCGGCGGGACGTGGCGGTAGATGCCCGGCACGCCCGAGAGACTACGGACCGGCGGACCTCAGCCCGCCGGGCCCTCAGGCGGCTTCGTCGTCGAGTTCCTCGGACTTGCCCTGCAGGCGCTCGCGCCCCCGCTGGACGGCACCGATGAACTTCGAGAGGTTGACCTCGAGGGTGTTGAGGATCTCGTCCGCGTAGTCCTCGGCGCCGAGACGGATCTCGCGCTCGCGGGCACGGGCGTCCTCGATGATGTCCTCCGCCGCGCGCTCGGCCTGCTTGGTGATCTCCTCCTCGGAGACGAGGCGCTCGCCGCGCTCCTTCGCCTCCTTGATGAGGCGCTCGGCCTCGCGCTTGGCCTCGGCGAGCATCTCCTGACGCTCCTTGACGATCCAGCGCGCCTGCTTGATCTCCTCGGGGATCGTCGCGCGCATCTGATCGAGGATGTCGTAGATCTCCTCCTTGTCCACCCTGACCTGATCGGTCATGGGAACGCCCTTGGCGTTGTGGACGAGATCGTCGAGCTTGTCGATGAGAACGAGGACGTCCATAGCAACCCTTCAGTTCGCTGCGCGGGAGGGGATTCCTCCCTGCACTCGCCCGAGTCTAGACAGGTCGGCCCGGAATCCGGGGGTCCCGCAACGGTTCACCCGCGCGTGAGCTCCTCGACCAGGCGGTCCTTCACGTCGTCCGGGACGAGCCCGTCGATGTTGCCGCCGAACGTCGCGAGCTCCTTCACACCGCTGGAGCTCAGGAAGCTGAACTGCGGGCTCGCCATGAGGTAGAAGCTCTCGATGTCGGGCGCCTGACGGCGGTTCAGCTGGTTCATCTCGAATTCGTACTCGAAGTCCGAGATCGCCCGCAGGCCCTTCACGATGGTCTGGGCGCCGACCTCGCGCGCGAAGTTCACGATCAGCGTGTTGAACGGCAGCGGGCGCACGTTCGTCAGCCCGAGGTCGGCGGTCGCCGACTCGATGAAGCGCGTGCGCTCCTCCAGGGAGAACAGCGTCTTGTTCTTGCGGACGGAGTTGTTGACGATGGCCACGATCACCTCGTCGAACAGGCCCGCGGCGCGGGAGATGACGTCGAGGTGGCCGTTGGTGATCGGGTCGTAGCTGCCGGGGCAGACGGCGATCTTCTTCTCGGGCGGGGTCATGTGATGGCGCTGTGGATGCGGATCCGGGTGTCGCCGTACCTGCGGTCGAGCACGCACGGGAGGCCGAGCTCGAGCGGGGTCCGCCGGTCCATCTCGGCCACCACGCGTGCGCCGGGGGCGAGGAGACCGGCGAGGGCCTCGGTGAGCTCGCCCCCGAGCGCCGGCGCGAGCCGGTACGGAGGGTCGAGGAAGACGAGATCGTAGTGGTCGCCCCGTGCGCGTGCCGTTCGCAGCGCCGAACGGGCGTCAGAGCCGCGGACCTCCGCGTCGCCGCCCCCGATGCCCAGCGTCGTGAGGTTCTCCCGCAGGACCGCCAGCGCACGGCGGTCCTGCTCGACGAAGAGCGCAGGCCCCGCCCCGCGGGAGAGAGCCTCGATCCCCAGCGCACCGGTGCCGGCGAACAGGTCCAGGACGCGCTCACCGTCCAGGGGACCGAGCGCGCTGAACACGGCCTCGCGGACACGGTCCGACGTGGGACGGGTGAGGTCGCCCTTCGGCGCGGCGATCCGCCTACCGCCGTACTGGCCCGCGACGACCCTCACGCGGGGATCGGCACGGCATCGAGCAGCGGATGGGTCTCGCGGAGGGTGTCGCGCAGGAGGAGGTTGACCGGGTCCTCGAGGTCGGGATCGTCCTCCAGGAGGCGCTCCGCGACCTCTCGGGCGCGGTCGAGGATCACGGCGTCGGCCGGGAGCTCGGCGACGCGGAAGGCCGCCATCCCGGACTGGCGGGTGCCGATCAGCTCGCCCTCGCCGCGGAGCTCCAGATCGATCTCGGCGAGCCGGAAGCCGTCGGTGTTCGACGCGAGCGCGGTGAGCCGCGGCGCCTCCTTGGGCCCGAAGAGCAGGCACAGCGACTCGTGCTCTCCCCGCCCGACGCGCCCGCGGAGCTGGTGCAGCTGGCTGATCCCGTAGCGCTCGGCGTTCTCGATCAGCATGACCGTGGCGTTCGGCACGTCGATCCCGACCTCGATGACCGTCGTCGCGACGAGCACGTCGGACTCGTGACGTGCGAAGGCCTCCATGGCGGCCCGCTTCTCGGCCGGCCGCATCTGCCCGTGCATCAGCGTGACGCGGTGGTCGCGCAGCTCGCCGTCGCGCAGCCGCTCGAACTCGGCGGTCGCGGCGCGGGCGGCCAGCGCCTCGCTCTCCTCGACGAGCGCGCAGACGACGAACGCCTGCCGGCCGGCGGCGAGCTCCTCGCGGATGCGCTCGTACGCGCGGGCCCGCTCCCGGTCCCCCGACGCGACGTGGGTGACGATCGGCTTGCGGCCCTTGGGCAGCTCGCGCAGGACGGTGACGTCGAGGTCGCCGTACCCCAGGAGCGCGAGTGTCCGAGGGATCGGCGTCGCCGTCATGTGCAGGACGTGCGGGGCCAGCCGCTTGCCGTCGGCGGCGGTCCCCGCCTTGGCGTCGAGCGCCGCGCGCTGCCGGACCCCGAAGCGGTGCTGCTCGTCGACGACCGCGACGGCCAGGCGGGCGAAGCGCACGGGCTCCTCGATCAGCGCGTGCGTTCCCACGACCATCGCGAGCTCGCCGCTGCCGAGCTTGCCCAGGATGTCGCGCTTGCGGGCCGCGCTGGTGGAGCCCGTCAGCAGCGCCACGGGGACGGTCAACTCCCCCCACCCGCCCAGCAGCGACTGCAGGGTGGCGAAGTGCTGCTCGGCGAGCGTCTCGGTCGGGGCCATGAGCGCCGCCTGGGTGCCGTGCTCGACGGCGCGCAGCATCGCGTAGAGCGCCACGACCGTCTTCCCGGAGCCGACCTCCCCCATCAGCAGGCGCTGCATCGGCCGCTCGCGGGCGAGGTCCTCGGTGAGCGTCCCGATGGCGCGGGATTGGTCGCCGGTCGGCGTGAACGGCAGCTGGTCGGCGAGCCACGTGCCGGTCAGCGACGGGTCGTCGGCCAGGGCGGCGGCCCGGGCCGCGCGCTCCCGGCCGCGCCGGCGGACCAGATAGGCCAGCTGGGTCAGCAGCAGCTCGTCGAACGCCAGGCGCCGCCGGCCGCCCTCCGCGTCGCCGACGTGCGCGGCGACCAGGGCGGCCGGGCGGTCGGGCAGCCGCTGCGCCGCGCGCAGCCGACCGGGTAGCGGCTCCGGGGAGTCCGCCACCGCATCGAGATGCTCGCGCACGAGCGCCAGGATCTGGGTGGACGACAGGCCCTCGGTCGCCGGATAGTGCGCGACCGCCTCCCCGGAGGCCGTCGCCTCGAGCGTTGGCGCGTGCGAGCGGACCTTGAAGCGGTTGCGGGCCTCGAACTCGCCGTGCAGCACCAGCCGGGTGCCCACGGGGTACTTCGACAGCAGCCAGGGCTGGTTGAAGAACACGACCTTCATCGGCCCGGTCTCGTCCGCGACCGTGGCCTCGACCATCGGCTTCATGCCGCGCCGGCGGACCGGGCGTGAGGTGATCGCCCGGACCTCGACCACCACGGTCGCGATCTCGCCCGGGACCAGCGCCCCGACCGTCCGGGCCTCCCGCCGGTCGCGCGGCAGGTGCTCCAGCAGCCGTCCGACAGTCGTCAGGCCCAGCGCGGCGGCGCCGTCCCGAGCCTTGTCGTAGGTCAGGTTGGGCGCGGCCGCCAGCACCTCTGGCCGCCGCCAGCACACCGGTGCGGCGAGCAGCCCCGCCCGCGACGGCACCAGGCCGTCGGCGAAGCTGCGGGGCGGGGACGGGTCGGTCATCGCACGCGATGATGGCGGCCGGGCCGGACCCGTCGCCCGCGCGTCACTCGGCGCTGAGCAGCCACCAGTAGGCGGGCTGGCCGCCGTCGGACTGCTCGAGCTCCACCCCACACGGGGCCAGCTCGGCGACCGTCGCGACGTCGAGCGGCGCGCCGTCCCCGGCGATGCAGGTGATGAGCTCGGCCCCCTCGGCCAGGCGGGCCAGGACGTCGCGCAGGGTCTGCTGGGGCTCGCCCCAGGCGACGAGCTGGTCGTCGACGAAGCCGACGGCGTCCCCGATCGCGAAGCGGCCCTCCGGGTCCTCGCGGGCCGCGGGAGCGACGGCGCCGGTCCGCAGGGCCTCGATCGCCTCCGCCATCGCCGCGGCGTTCTCGTCCGCGCTGCGGTCCGCCAGCTGGGCGAACGCGGCGGCGAGTCCGGCCTGCAGCGAGCGCGACGGGACGACACGGACGTGCTTGTCGGCCAGCTCGGCGGCGCGCTCCGCGGCCATGATCACGTTCGGGCTGTTCGGCAGGACCACGACCTCTTCGGAGGGGTTCGCGTGGATCCCGGCGAGGAGCTCGTAGGTGGAGGGGTTGAGCGTCGCGCCGCCGTCGAGCGGCTGGACGCCCAGGCTCTCGAAGAGCCCCCGCATGCCGTCGCCGACGACCACCGCGAGGACGCCGCATCGGGTCGCGGGCAGATTCGCGGACGTCGCGGTGCCGTTGCCCGAGGCGGCGAGGCGCGCATCCCGGTCGACGACCTGGGCGTCCATGTCGGCCACGTCCAGGCGGCTGACCTCGCCGACCCCGGTGAAGACGCCGGTGGCCTGTTCGGGCTCGTCGGTGTGGACGTGCACCCGGAGCGTGACGGCGTCGCCGACGACCAGCACGCTGTCGCCGATCGCCTCGAGCAGCGGGACGAACCGCTGGGCCTCCAGGCCGCTGCCGGTGACCGCGAAGTTCGTGCAGTACCTGAAGGTCGAGCTCGCGTGTTCGGGGTGGGTGACCCGCGCGGGCGCCGCATGGTGGGCGAGCTCCGGGGCCTCGGTGCCGCGCAGCACCGCGACGACCCCGGCGAAGATGACCGTGACGGCGTAGCCGCCGGCGTCGACGACCCCCGCCTCCTTGAGCGCCGGAAGGAGCTCCGGACCCCGCCGGACGGACTCCTCGCCCGCCTCGATCGCCCGTTCGAGGATGTCGGCGATCAGGGCGTTCTGCTTCTCCGGGTTCCAGTCCGAGCCCAGGCGGGTCTCGGGCATGTGTGCGAGCTCGGACGCCACGCGGGCCGCCATCTCGCGCATCACCGTGAGCATCGTGCCCTCGGCCGGATTGCGGACCGAGTCGTAGGCGCGCTGCGCGGCCTGGGCCATCGCGGCACTGACCAGCACGGGGTCGACGAGCTCGCCGGGGCGGGAGATGAGCTCCTCGGCGGCACCGCGGACGAGCTGGGAGAGGATGACGCCGCTGTTGCCGCGGGCGCCCAGCAGGGCGGCCCGGGCGACGCGCTCGGTGATCTCGGTGCGCCCGATGTCGTCGATCAGGCCCTCGCCCTCGCTGGCGAGCGCGTCCAGCTCCTCCAGGCAGGCCCGGAGGGTGAGCGCCATGTTGTCGCCCGTGTCGCCGTCGGCGACCGGGAAGACGTTCAGGTCGTTGATCTCGGTCCGGCGCGACTCGAGGTGCGCAAGAGCGCCTTCGACGACGGCGCGGAACCGGACGAGACTACGATCGGACATCGGGACCAGCCGCCGCGGGGCGGACGGGTCAGGCGGCCTTGGTGACCTTGCCGGCCTTCAGGCAGCGCGTGCAGACGTAGACGCGACGCGGGGCGGCGCCGACAAGGACGCGCACCTTCTGCAGGTTCGGATCGAACCGACGCTTCGTCGCAACCATCGAGTGGCTTCGACTATGGCCGAAGGCGGGACCCTTCCCGCAGCTGTGACAGACCTTTGCCATAAGACGGATGAGTGTAGCGATGCCCGGGATCGGGCAGCATTGCGGTCAATGGGTTCCACCGGACTTCCCCTGTCGCTGCCCGCGCGCTACGAGCCGCTGCGCCACCTCGCCAACGGCGGGATGGCCTCCGTCTGGGTCGCCCGTGACACGCTCCTGGACCGTGAGGTCGCGGTGAAGGTCCTCTCGCCCGCGCTGGCCGCGGACGACGATGCCCGCACCCGCTTCACCCGTGAGGCACGCGCCGCCGGGCGTCTGAGCGGCCACCCGCACGTCGTCACCGTCTACGACACCGGCGAGCACGACGACCAGGCGTTCCTCGTCATGGCCCTGTACTCCGGCGGAACGGTCGCGGACCGGCTGCGCGACGGCGTCCCGCCCGTCGAGACCGCGGTGCGCTGGCTGCACGAGGCGGCCGACGGCCTGGACGCCGCGCACGCCGCCGGGGTCGTGCACCGCGACGTCAAGCCCGCCAACCTCCTGCTGGACGAGCGCGATCGCGTGGCCGTCGGTGACTTCGGGATCGCGACGGCGGCCTGGGCGTCGTCGGTCACCCAGACCGGGCTCGTGGTGGGCACCGCCGCCTACCTGGCCCCGGAGCAACGTCTGGGCGGCAGCGCCACCGCGGCGTCCGACCTGTACGCCCTGGGCGTGGTGGCGCACCAGCTGCTGACCGGCGTCCGGCCGCCCGACGGCCGCCTTGACGTCTCGCTGGATCCCGCGGTCCGCGACGTGCTCGCCCGGGCGACCGCCCCCGAGCCGGCCGACCGGCCGCCGTCGGCCCGCGCCCTGGTCGCTGAGCTCGAGCGCGCGCTCGGCAGCGAGACGGCGGACGCCACGACGGTCATGGCCGCCCCTCCGCGGGAGCGCCCCGTGGTCGTTGCTCCTGTGCCGCTCGGCGACGCGACCCAGGCGGCGGAAGGCGCTCCCGCCGCCGCGGCGGTGCCCAGGGTGCCGCGGTCCCCCCGTGCGCCCACGACGGACCCCGGCGCCGCGCCGGCCGGAGGCCCCCCGCCACGGCGAGGCGGATCGCGCGCCCTCCCGGTCGCCCTGGTCACCCTGGCGATCCTCGCCGCCGCCGTCGGCGCGGGCGCCGCGATGCTGGGCGGCGACGACACGGACCCGTCCGGGTCGGCCTCCGCCGAGACCACGAGCACCCAGCCGAGCGAGACGGCAAAGCCCGACGCGACCGCGACACCTGCTGCCCCGGCGCCCTCCGAGACCGCCCCCGCCCCGTCCGCCGACGAGGACCCCAAGGCCCTCAACGACGCCGGCTTCGCGCTCTTCGGCGAGGAACGGTACGCCGAGGCCCTCCCTCTGCTCGAACGCGCGGTCGCGGGGTTGGAGAGCACGCCCGACGATCAGAACTACGCCTTCGCGCTGTACAACCTCGGCGCGACTCTCCGGCGCCTCGGCCGTCCCGCGGAGGCCATCCCCTTCCTCGAGCGTCGCCTCGAGGTGAGCGACTTCAAGCGCGCCACGGTCGAGGAGGAGCTCGCGGCAGCGCGGCGCGAAGCAGGCGTCTCGACCGACGAGCCCGGGCAGGGCAAGGGCAAGGGCAAGAACAAGTCCAAGGACAGCGGCTTCTCCGGGGACGAGGGGTTCCTCGAGGAGGACGACGACTGACGGCCGGCGCTCCGGGCGCCGGCCGACGCGATCAGTCGGCGGCGCGCTCCGGCACGCGGGCCGGTTGCGGGGCGTGGTCGGGGCGTCGGGCGGGACGCGGGTGCGCATCGGCGAGGCGACCGGCCTCACGCAGGCGGATGCGCGCAGGGGCCGATTCCGGGAGCAGGTCCGGGCCGCCGGGGACGACCGGCTCGGGCTCGACGGGCCCGCGTCCACCGCCGCCGCCACCGCCGTCGTCGTCGCCGGGCCAGAGGCTGCGCCAGTCGGGCTTGTTGTCCCCGTCGAACATCGCCCAGACCAGCACGCCGGCGCCGATCACGTGGACGACGACGGTCAGGACGATGGCGGCGATCTCCGCTTCCATGGACACGAACACGAACCCTAACGGCCCCGGTGACGTGCCCGCGCCGAGTTGGGCGCGGACGCTCCCGTCAGGCCAGCCGGGCGCGCACGGCGGCGAGCGCCAGGACGGCCTCGGCGGCGTGGGCGCCCTGGTCGCGCTTGCCGCCCCCGGAGCGGGCGATCGCCTGGTCCATGGTCTCGACGGTCAGGACCCCGAAGGCGCACGGCACACCGGTCGACAGCTGCACGTCCATGATGCCGCGGGCGGACTCGCCACACACGTAGTCGTAGTGCGAGGTCTCGCCGCGGATCACCGCGCCGAGGCACGCGACGCCGGCGTACCGGCCGGACTCCGCGGCGTACTTCGCGACGATCGGCAGCTCGTAGGCGCCGGGCACCTCGAAGACGTCGACGCCCTCGGCGCCGCCCGCCTCGAAGGTGGCCGTCGCCGACGTGACGAGCCGGTCGGCGAGGTCGCGGTAGAACGTGCCCACCGCGATCGCGTAGCGCGCCATCAGCCCTGATCCTCGGCGTCGCGCCTGGCCCGGTCGGCCTCCCGCTCGGTGTGCAGGAGCTCTTCGTCGAGGTTCAGTCCCTGGTGGTGCAGCATGTGCTCCATGCGGTCCTTCTTCGTGCGGAGGTACGCGGCGTTGTGCTCGTTGGGCGCCTGCTCGATCGGCACCTGCGCGGCGACGCTCAGCCCGTAGCCCTCGAGGCCGCGGATCTTCTTCGGGTTGTTCGTCAGGATCCGGATCGACGACAGGCCGAGGTCCACGAGGATCTGCGCGCCGATGCCGTAGTCGCGCAGGTCGGCCGGGAGCCCGAGCTTGAGGTTGGCCTCGACCGTGTCGTAGCCCTCCTCCTGCAGCTTGTAGGCCTTCAGCTTGTTGAGGAGGCCGATGCCCCGGCCCTCCTGGGAGAGGTACAGCAGGACGCCCTGCCCCTCCTGTTCGATCATCGCGAGGGCCGCCTCGAGCTGCTCGCCGCAGTCGCAGCGCAGGGAGTGGAAGACGTCACCGGTGAGGCACTCGGAGTGCACGCGCACCAGGACGTCGTCCTTGCCGGCGACGTCACCCTTGACCATGGCGACGTGGTGCTTCTCGTCGACGAGGCTCCGGTAGCCGAAGACGGTGAAGTTGCCGAACGTCGTGGGCATCGACGTCGCCACGACGCGCTCCACGAGCTTGTCGTTGCGGCGCCGGTACGCGATGAGGTCCGCGATGGTGATGAGCTTGAGGCCGTGCTTGGCGCAGTACGGCATGAGGTCCGGAAGCCGGGCCATCGACCCGTCCTCGTTCTGGATCTCGCAGATCAGCCCGGCCGGCTGGCAGCCCGCCAGACGGGCGAGGTCGACGGAGGCCTCCGTGTGGCCGGTCCGCTCCAGGACGCCGCCTGCGCGCGCCTTCAGGGGGTGCACGTGCCCGGGGACGACGATGTCGGCCTTGCCCTTGGCCGGGTCGACCGCGGTCGAGATCGTCGTGGCCTGGTCGGCGGCCGAGATCCCCGTGGTCACGCCCTCGCGTGCCTCGATCGTCACGGTGAAGGGCGTCTCGTACGCGGACTCGTTCTTCAGCGACATGAGCTCGAGACCGAGCTCATCGACCCGGTCGGGGGTCAGCGCGACGCAGATCCAGCCGCCGGCCTGCCGGGTCATGAAGTTGATCGCCGCGGGCGTGACGAACTCCGCAGCCATGACGAGGTCGCCCTCGTTCTCGCGGTCCTCGTCGTCGACGACGACGATCATCTTCCCGGCGGCGATGTCCTCGAGCGCCTCCTCCACGGTGGAGAAGGCGACGGTCGCAGGACCGCTCATCGTCCCACCAGCTTCTCGACGTACTTGGCCACGATGTCCACCTCCAGGTTCACGGGCGAGCCGGGCGCCAGGGCGCCGAGCGTCGTCCGTTCCAGGGTCTCAGGGATGAGGGAGACGGCGAACGAGTCGTCGTCCACCGCCGACACGGTCAGGGAGACGCCGCTCACGGCGATCGACCCCTTCTCGACGACATAGCGCAGGAGCGACGGCTCGGCCGCGAAGGTCAGGACCTTCGAGAAGCCCTCGTCGCGGACGTCGCGCAGGGTGGCGACCCCGTCGACGTGTCCCTGCATGATGTGGCCGCCCAGGCGCGCGTCGGCGCGCAGGGCGAGCTCCAGGTTGACCGGCGAGCCCTGCTCGAGTGCGCCGAGCGCGGTGCGCCGCAGGCTCTCGTGCATCGCGTCGGCGGCGAAGGTCTCGCCGGTGATGTCCAGCGCGGTGAGGCAGCAGCCGTTCACCGCGATCGAGTCACCCTGCCCGAGCTCGGCCGCCAGACGCGAGCGGATGATGACGCGCGTACCGTCGTCCGTGGTCCGCAGCTCCTCGATCGTCCCGAGGTCCTCCACCAGTCCAGTGAACACGTCACCACTCCCGCAGTCGGGCGCTGATCAGCACATCACCGGCGATGTGCTCGGTCTCGAGCGTGAGCGCTCGCAGCGCATCGGAGATCGTCTCGGCGCCCTCGCCCTCGAGCGGGTCACGGGCGCTGCGGCCTCCGAGGAGCATCGGGGCCAGGAACAGGCGGACCTCGTCGATCTCGCCCGCGTCCAGGAACGCGCCGGCGAGCTTGGGTCCACCCTCCAGGAGGACCGAGGCCACGCCCCGGTCCCCGAGGGCGGACAGTGCCGAGCGCACCCGGGCGGGCTCGTTCTCCCCCGCCGCGACGAGGATCTCGACGCCGGCCATCTCGAGGGCGTCGGTGGCGGTGCGGCGCGCGGCGCGCGACACGACGACGGTCAGCGGCAGCTCCGCAGCAGCGGTGACGAGGGCGGAATCGAGCGGGAGCCGCGCCTCGGAGTCGAAGACGACCCGGCGGGGCTGGCGCACCGCGCGATCGATGCGGGAGGTGAGCTGCGGGTCGTCGGCCAGGGCGGTGCCGATCCCGACGGCGACCGCGTCGACGGTCGAGCGCCACCAGTGGGCGCGCTCGCGGCTCTCGACGCTGGAGATCCACTTGGAGTCCCCGGCCTGGGTGGCGACCTTGCCGTCGAGCGACATCGCGGACTTGAAGAGCACCCACGGCCGACCGGTGCGCGCGTGCTTGCGGAAGGCCTGGTTCTGCAGCCGCGCCCGGGCCGCGAGCTCCCCGCCGGCGACGTCGATCTCGACGCCTTCGTCCCGCAGGATCCCGAGGCCGCGACCGGAGGCCTTCTCGCTCGGGTCGTCGCTGGCGACGACCACACGCGCGATGCCGGCCTGCACGATGGCGTCGGTGCAGGGTGGGGTCTTGCCGGTGTGGCAGCACGGCTCGAGCGACACGTACATCGTGGCGCCGCGGACGTCCTGGTCCCCGCAGGCGGCGAGCGCGGCGCGCTCCGCGTGCTGGCCGCCGAAGTCGGCGTGGTGACCCTCGCCGAGCACGACCTCGCCCTTCACGACGACGGCGCCGACGACCGGGTTGGGGTGCACGCGGCCGAGCCCGAGCTGCGCCAGCTCGATGGCGCGCGCCAGGTGGACGTGGTCGGTCTCGGTGCGCTGCATGGGGCTCCCCGCAGGATAGGGACCGCAGGCCCCCGGCCTGGGTCCGGGTGGGGGGTGACGGCCCGCCCACCCAGCCGCGAGCCCGGTCCGGCGCTCCCGGGGTGCTCAGCCGGCGCCGGGGGCGCAACGGCCGCCGCGCAGCTGCCAGATCTGGATCAGCGGTCCGGGCCGGTGGTAGGCCAGCGGGTAGTAGTCGAAGGACCAGTCGAAGTTGAACTCGACCGGGTCGGCGCCCTCGCGGTAGGGCGAGTCCTGGCGCACGAGCAGCGCCCGGCGCTCGAGCTCGCGGTAGTACTCGATGGCGGCCGGGACCTCCTCGGGCTCCGCCTCGGCCCGGCCGCGCTGCGTGGAGCCGGACACCACGTAGCAGTAGCCGTCCTCCTCGTAGCGGTCGATCAGCTCGGGGGCGAGGGTCCGCTCGTAGTCCTCGATGTTCACGATCCGGCCCGGGTCCGGGACGAAGGAGCCGTCGTTGGCGATGTTCGAGCGGCTGGTCGGGAACTTGATCCAGCGGTTTCCGTTGCCGGTCGTCTGGCGCATGATCGACTCCGGGTCCTGCGCCCAGGCGTCGGGGAAGATCGGCTCGACCACGACCTTGGAGCGGGGCTCGACGTTCTCGACCATCCAGGCGCGCGTGAGGTTGCGCGTGTCGTCGCGGGAGAGCACGAGGCCGTTGTGGAGGCTGTAGAGCAGGCCCTGACCGCAGAGCAGCACGACGCCCAGCGCCATGAGCGCGGGCTTCCAGGAGGGCCCGCTGCGCCGTGCCAGCCGATCGACGAGCCAGATGACCAGGAACGCCGCGAGGATGCACGCGAACGGGAAGATCGGCAGCAGCCACCGGCCGAAGAACCGCTCCTGCGAGCCCATGAAGAAGAGGAAGACGATCGGCGCGGGCGCGAACACGGCGGCCATCCGCCGGTCCTTCGCCAGGAGCACGCCGATGCCGATCGCCGCGGCGATGATCGGCACCCATCCCAGGCCCCAGGTGAAGGACCAGAGGTAGTACTCGACCCCGTTGTCGTGCGTCAGGCCGAGCTTGCCGAAGGCGTCGCCCGACACCGAGGTCTGGTGGTCCAGGCCGTCCTTGAATTCGCTGAAGCTCAAGACCGCGTACGGGTTCGCGGCCACGAAGGCCACCGCGGCGGTCCCCCCGGCCAGCAGCACGCGGCGCAGGTGGGCGACGGCGGCGGAGGTGCCGCCCGACTGGACCATCTGCGCCACCGTCGCCGCGAGCAGCGGCAGCAGCACGATCCCGCCGGTGTACTTCGTGGCGCACGCGAGACCGAGGCCGAGGCCGGCGACGAGGTAGTCGCGCGTCCAACCGCGGTGGAGGATGCCGGCGATGCCCCAGAGCGACAGGCAGATCGGCGCGAGCGTCGGCACGTCGTTGAGCGCGAGATGGCTGTAGAAGACCGGCAGGAAGGCCACGCCCATCAGGCCCGCCGCGAGCAGCCCGACGCGGCGGTCGAAGAAGCGCTTGCCGGCCAGGTACAGCAGCCAGACGGCGACGGTGCCGAAGACGGCGGCGGTGACCCGCGCCACGACCCACACCTCGGTCGGATCGGTCGCGAACGCCGAGCTGACGCCCTCGCGGCCGCCGAACCAGCCCGCGAACACGATGTGCAGGACGTACGTGTACGCCGGGGGGTTGACGAAGTAGTGCGGGTTCCAGCCGTGCCCGAACAGGCCGATCGCCTTCGGCAGGAAGTGGGCGTTCTCGTCCGCGTTGTACGCGTACGGCAGGCCGTGGTCCACCCCCCACACCCGCAGCAGGAACGACCCGAGCAGCAGCGCGGCGAGCGACGCCGACCACCACGTCGGCCGCCAGGCGCGGACGCGGTCGCCCCGGTCGCGGAGCGCCTCCAGCAACCGGTCGCGCGGTGCGGGACGCCCGGGCCTGCCACCGGTCGGCGCCTGCTCCCGCTCCTCGAGCTCGGGTGCGTGCTCAACAGCTGACATATGCACCGTAGGCCTGGGAGGAGGCGGCGAAGGTGTAGCCCGGAAGGATCGCGGTCTGCGCGGGCGAGTCCATGCCGTCGACGAGGACCTGGCGGATCAGGACCGAGCGGTTGGCGGCGTAGACGGCGACCCCGCCCTGCTCGGCGCGACGCAGCCCGTCGCCACCCTTGCCCGTCTCCCTGTCCGGGGTGTCGTCGGTGCGCGCGACCACCTTGTCCTCCGGGAGGTCGAGGATCCAGCGGACGTCGGCGATGAGCTTGTGGTTGGGCACCGAGACGACCCCGCACGCCAGTCCGGCCTGCACCTTCGGGTCCCGCAGGACCTGCTCGAGCCCCTCGCGGTAGTCGGCGCGGAAGCTCAGCTCGTTGTCGAACACCCGGAGGTTCACGCGCGTCGCCGTGTAGAAGACGCCGCCGACCACGACGAGCACGGACACCACCGCCCAGGCCTTCCGCGTGCGGCCGTCCTGCAGCAGCGTCCAGCCCCCGAGCGCGACCGCGGCGAACACCATGACCATCAGCGACGGCACGAGCAGGTAGCGCTGGATGATCGACAGCCCGGCGAGCCCGACCGCCGCGAACGTGCCGATCCCGACGACGAAGAGCGCGGTCGGCATGGCGACGCGACGCGGCACGAGGTAGGCGGCGAGGGCGAACCCGACGAGCCCCGCGATCGCGATCGGGGCCTTGTCCAGTCGGACGAGGAAGTCGACGGTCGAGGAGGGCACGGCACCGATCCCGGACGAACGACCGAGCTCCTCGGCGAGACCGCTGGTGTGGGTCAGGGAGAACATGGGATCGCCGGTGACGACGAGGTCGGTCAGCGCCCATGTGACCGGCCCGCAGGCGGTCCACGCGGCGTACCGGATGCGGTCGCCCCAGCCGGCGGGGTAGGCCATCCACAGGAAGTACAGGCCGACGATCAGCCACGCCTCGGGGCGCAGGAGGGCGGCGAGGGCGAGCAGCACGAAGACCGGGGTCCCGCGTCGCGGACGCTCCTGCTCGAGGCACGCGGCCCAGACCACCAGGGCCAGGAAGGGGACGTCGAGGTAGCCGCGGGCGGCGAGGAACGGGAAGTCGAAGCGGGTGCACAGCAGCGCGGCGGTGATCAGCCCGATCAGCGGGGTGAACGCGCGGGCGGCGAGCCGGTACATGCCCATCGCCAGGATCACGAAGCTGATCCAGGTCGCCGCGATCATGACCCGGTCGGCGTCCTGGCCCAGCGGCGTGAGGACCGCCCCGAACAGGATCGCGAGCGGATGCTGCGTCGGTGCGCGGTACGCCTCGAAACTCAGGTTGCGGCCGTCGAGCAGCTCGCGTCCCCAGACCAGCGAGTAGACCGAGTCGTAGTTCGGGTAGGTCGGGTAGTAGAAGAACCCGAAGACGACCGCCGCGACGAGCCCGACCAGCGCGAGGACCAGCAGCGGGGCACTGCCGCGCGTCGTCAGGCGGGAGGGAAGGCCGGACCGGGCCAGCGGTCCGGATCGGGGCCGGGTGAGGGTCGCGGATTCCATAGTCGAGCGCGGGACCGGCGGTACACGCGTGACGCCGGGCCCTCTGGGATACTCCGCGTCGCAGTGTACGGCACATTGCCGACCCTTCCGCCCACCATGCGCAGCGCGGGCGGACGCGCGCTCCGACAGTAACTCCGGCAGACGGTCCGGGTAGCTCCGGCAGACCTCTTTCTATGAAGCTCATCATCCAGATTCCCTGCTACGACGAGGAGCAGCAGCTCCCCGCGACCCTCGCCGACCTCCCTCGTGACGTCCCCGGGTTCGACACCGTCGAGTGGCTCATCATCGACGACGGCTCGACCGACCGGACCATCGAGGTCGCCCGCGCGGGCGGGGTCGACCACATCGTCCGGCTGACGAACAACAAGGGCCTCGCCGCCGGCTTCCAGGCCGGCCTCGACGCGTGCCTGAAGCTCGGCGCCGACGTCATCGTCAACACCGACGCCGACAACCAGTACTCCGCGCTGGACATCCCGAAGCTCGTCGAGCCGATCGTCGCCGGCACCGCCGACATGGTCGTCGGCGACCGCGAGACCGACAGCATCGAGCACTTCTCACCCCTGAAGAAGCGGCTGCAGGCGCTGGGGTCCTGGGTCGTGCGCCAGGCGTCGGACACCGACGTCCCCGACACCACCTCCGGCTTCCGCGCGTACAACCGCGAGGCCGCCCTGCAGATGTCGGTCGTCTCGAAGTACACCTACACGCTCGAGACGATCATCCAGGCGGGCAAGCTCCTCGTCGCCACCGCGCACGTCCCGATCGGGACGAACCCCAAGACGCGCGAGTCACGCCTCTTCCCGTCGATGGGCTCCTACGTCCGGCGCAACGCCGTGGCGATCAGCCGCATCTACACGCAGTACGAGCCGCTCAAGGTCTTCCTGCGCATGGCGCTGATCCTCGGCCTCCTGGCGCTGATCCCGTGGATCCGCTTCTTCGTCGCCTACGTGCAGGGCGACGGCGCCGGACACGTCCAGTCGCTGATCTTCGGCGCGGTGCTGTTCAACGCCGCCGTCGTGGTCGCCGTCCTGGGCGTCATCGGCGACCTCCTGTACGCGCAGCGCATCATGTCCCAGCGGATCTTCGAGAAGGTGCGGCGCATCGAGCTGCAGCTCAAGATCCCGCCGTCCCACTACGAGCCCGGCGCCCGCCCGACCGGCCAGCCGCCCACCACGGGCGCGAACGCCGGCGCGCAGCGAACGGAAGACAACGAGGCAGTGAAGGTATGAGCACGACCACCACCGACGCCGAGGGCGTCGTCACCGGCAACACGTACGACAAGTACGGCTCGACCAATCCGGTCGTCAAGCGCCTGATGGCGAACTTCGAGGCGACGCTCGCCGAGCTGTTCTCCGCCGCCGACCCACAGTCCCTGCTGGATGTCGGGTGCGGCGAGGGCGTGCTGATCCACGAGTGGGCGCAGCAGCTGGGCGACAAGCGCGTGGTCGGCATCGACCTCGAGGAGGACTCGATCCAGGCCGGCTGGACCCAGCGCCAGGCACCGAACCTCGAGTACAAGATCATGAAGGCGGAGGACCTCCCCTTCGCCGACGGCGAATTCGACGTCGCCACCGCGATCGAGGTCCTCGAGCACGTGCCCGATCCCGAGCACACCGTCGCCGAGATGGCCCGGGTCTCGAGTCGCTGGCTCTTGGTGAGCGTCCCGCGCGAGCCGCTGTGGCGCGGCCTCAACCTCGCCCGCGGCGCCTACATCAAGGACCTTGGCAACACCCCGGGGCACATCAACCACTGGTCCAAGCGGTCCTTCGTCAAGATGCTGTCCCAGCACGGCGAGGTCGTCCAGGCCCGGTCGCCGTTCCCGTGGACGATGCTCCTCGTCCGCCTCGCCAAGTAGCCGCGGTGGCGGCCGCGACGCCCGCGGCGTCGTCGTCGGACGACGGCGCCTACGCCCGCGGCGCGCGGATCCTGTCGCTGGGGATCGCGTCCACCGGCGTCTTCACGTTCGCGTACTTCGCGGTCGCCAGCCACGTGCTGAGCCCGGCGGAGTACGGGGCGATCGCGTTCCTGTGGTCCGTCCTGTTCGTCGTCATGTCGGTGATCTACCGACCCGTCGAGCAGCTCCTGTCCCGCACGCTCGCGACGACCCGCGCGCTCGGCGGCGGCTCCACCGAAAACCCGTCTCTGCGGGTGCCGTTGACGATCCAGGCGTCGTTCGCGTTCCTCTTCGTCGTCGTCGCCTTCGCGTTCAAGGGACCGCTGGAGGACCGGCTGGAGTCCGAGACGCTCTTCTGGATCTTCGTTGGCGCCGCGCTCGCGTACGCGGCCAGCTACTTCGCTCGTGGGTACTTCGCCGGGCACCAGTGGTTCGCCCTGTATGGCGGCCTGGTGCTCTTCGAGTCGATCGCGCGGATCCTCTTCCCCGTCGCGGTCGCGGTGGGGATCGCCTCCGGGCAGACCGCAGTGGCGCTCGGCATCCTCGCGGCCCCGTTCGCGTCCCTGCTGGTGGTGCCGACGGCGCTGATCCGGTACCGCCGCCGAGGCGCGGCAGCCGCCCCGCCACCGCCACCGCCGGTCGCGGAAGGCAAGGACCGGTCGATGCGCGAGGGCGCGGACTTCGCGTTCTCCGTCGCGATGGTCCAGCTCGCCGAGCAGACGCTGCTGAACGTCGCGGTCCTCACCGTCGCGGCCTCCGCGGGCAACGCGCTGGCCGGCGTCGTCTTCAACGCGTTCATGATCGCCCGCGCCCCGCTGCAGCTCTTCCAGTCGATCCAGACGTCCCTGCTCCCCCACCTCGCCGGACTCGAGGCGACCGAGGGCCGCGAGGCGTTCGCCCGCGCGATCCGGGTGACGGTCCTGGCGATCGGCGGATTCGCCGCCGCGATCACGCTCGGCCTGCTGGTCCTCGGGCCGTTCGCGATGGACCTGCTCTTCGACGACGCCTACGACTACGGTCGCCTCGGGCTCGCGGCGGTCGGCGTCGGCATGGGCTTCCACCTCATCGCGGGGACGCTCAACCAGGCCGCCCTGGCGCGGGGCCGCGCGCGGCTGGCCGCCGGGGCCTGGCTGCTGGGGGCCGCGGTCTTCGTCGTCTGGATGATCGTCCCGGCGATCGACGACCAGCTCGTCCGCGCGGAGACCGGGTACCTCGCCGCGTCGGCGCTGCTGTGCGCGCTGCTGACGCTGGTGTACCGCAGCGGGGCTCCGGTCTCCGCGACGGACACCCGGACCGTCTGAGGCCGGCCCCGGACGGGCCGCGCGGGACGGGCTAGCCTTCGTCCATGCGCCTCTCCTACGCGAACGTCATGTCGACCGCGGCCGTGTTCATCGCGCTCGGCGGGACCGGCTACGCCGCCGCGACGCTGCAGCGCAACTCGGTGGGCACCGTCCAGCTGAAGAAGGGCGCCGTCGCCGAGAGCGACGTGCGCACCGGGGCCATCACCTCCCGGGCCGTGCGCAACGGATCGCTGCGCGCGGCCGACTTCCCGGCGGGCGAGCTGCCGCGTGGTGCTACCGGTCCGGCGGGCATCCCCGGACCGGCGGGCCCGGGCGGGCCGCAGGGAGGAGCGGGTCCGCAGGGACCTCCCGGTCCCGTCCCGGTCGTCGCGTCCGGGCGCGTCTCGCAGAATGGCGGCCTCTCCCGGTCCACCGGTTCGCCAACCGTCGACCGCGTCGGCGCGGGCCAGTACTGCATCGGGGTCCCCGGCCGCTCGCGGGACACGAGCGCGATCGTCGTCACCGTCGATCAGGACTTCTCCGGCATGCAGTACGGGACGACGGACCTCGAGGCCGGCGCCTTCACCGGCGTCGGCTCCCGGCTGCCGTGGGCGATGGCCGAGGTCCTCGGTGGCGCCGGCGCCGGCGCCTGCCCCACCGACCACTTCAAGGTGACGACCGGCCGTCGCGACGTCGACGCCAACATGGATGGCATCGGGACGCTGGCGGCCGACGTCGCGTTCTTCTTCCTCGTGCCCTGAGCCCGGGGCCCGACGCTCACTCGTGTGCGAGCGCCTCGAGCACGTCGAGCCGCGCCGCGCGCCGGGCGGGCAGCGCGGCAGCCAGCACCCCGGCGACCGCCGAGAGCAGCAACAGGACCAGGAGCGAGACGATCGGGACGCTGAGGACGAGATCGTCCAGCGCCTGGGTGAAGACGATCGACAGCACCACCCCGACCGCCAGTCCGAGCACCCCGCCGATCACCGCGATGATCATCGACTCCTTGCGGATCATCGATTTGACCTGCTTGCGTGACGTGCCGATCGCGCGCAGCATGCCGAGCTCGCGCGTCCGCTCGGTGATCGAGAGCGCGAGCGTGTTCACGATGCCGAACAGCGACACGATGATCGCGAGCGCCAGGAGCGCGTAGATCAGCCCGAGCAGCTGGTCGATCTGGGAGGCCTGGTCGTCCTTGAACTCGTCGGCGGTGAGGACCTCGGTCTGCGGGAAGTCCCGCTTCAGCAGCGCCGATATCGCCTCGCGGGTCTCCCGCTGGTCCGCACCCTGGTCGAACTTCACGAACAGGTACGAGTCGCGGGACGCACCGATGTCCTGTGCGACGGTCTCGTTGGAGAGGACGAAGTCGCCGAGCAGGTCGGCCTTGTCCTCGAACGTGCCGGCCACCTTGAGCTGCAGCTCGGGTCGGCGGGTCGTCCGGACCGTGATCGTGTCCCCCGGCTTCAGGCCCTTCTCCTCCGCGTACTCGCCGAAGACCGCGACCTCGTCCGGTCGTAGCGCGGAGATCAGCTCGCCGCCCTCCGTGACGTTGTAGACCTTCGTGAGGGTGGTGGTGTCGACGCCGGTGACCGCCTCGTCCTCGCCCTCGTAGCGCACCTGGGCGAACCGGAAGCCCGACAGCGTGTCGACCCCGGGGACCGCGCGCACCTGCGTCGCGGCCGTCCCGGAGAACGGGGCGAACCCGTTCTGGTGCTGGATGACCGCATCGCCCGCGAGACCCCGGTCGATGAACCCGGACACCGTCTCCTTGGCGCTCGCGGCGAAGATCGACGCGAAGCTCACGAGCGCGACGCCGATCATCAACGCCGCCGCGGTGGCGGCGGTCCGGCCGGGCTGGCGGACCGAGTTCTCCCGGGCCAGCCGCCCGGTGACGCCGCCGAACGGCTTGCCGATCACCGAGGCGATCGGGCCGACGAGCTTCGGGCTCATCAGCCCGACCCCGAGGAATGTCGCGGCCGCGCCGGCGCCGGCGAGCGACAGCCCGGTGGTGGCGTCCTCGATCGCGACGAGCGACACCACGAGCAGGGCGATGCCGATCGTCGTGAGCACGATGGACGCCGGGAACGCAAAGCGTGAGCTGCGGCTCTCCGGCAGCGCGACGCCCTCGCGCAGTGCCGCGACCGGCGGGACGCGTGTGGCGCGGAGCGCCGGGGCGAGGCTCGCCAGGAGCGTCACGACGATGCCGACCACGAGCGACACCACGACGGTCCTGCCCTCGAGCACGGTCCCCTGGGACGGAAGGTCGAAGCCGACGAGGTAGAACATCGCCTTCAGGCCCTTCGCGACCACCACCCCGAGCGCGAGGCCGACCACGCTGCCGATCGCGCCGAGCACGAGGCCCTCCGTCAGGACCGAGCGCAGGACCTGCCCGCGGGACGCCCCGAGCGTCCGCAGCAGCGCGAACTCCCGGGCGCGCTGCGTGACCGTGATCGAGAACGTGTTGAAGATGATGAACGCGCCGACGAAGAGCGAGATGCCGGCGAACGCGAGCAGCGCGGTGGGCAGGAAGGACAGGTCGTCCTTGATGCCCTCCGTCTGGCTCTCGGCCTGCTCCTCGCCGGTGCGGACCTGGTACGTCGTCTCGGGCACCGCGTCGCGCACGGCGACGCGCAGCTCCGCGGGACTCGTGCCCGGCGCCGCGGCGACGGCGATCTCGTCGAACTGCCCCTCCTTGCCCGTCATCCGCTGCGCCTCGGAGAGCGTCATCAGCGCGACGCCCGCACCGCCGTAGGAGTCGACGCCCGCGACCTGGACGAGGCCGACGACCTTGTAGGTCTTACGCGGCTCCTTGGCGACGATGTCGACGGTCCCGCCGACCTCGAAGTCCTTGCGCTTGGCAGTCGACTTGTCCAGGGCGACCTCGTCGGGCCCGGACGGCAGTCGGCCCTCGGCGACGTCGAAGGTCTCGAAGCGCTCGATGTCCTGGATCGACGCGATGAAGTTCGGGGCGCCGTTGGAGACGGGGTCGCCGTCACCGTCCAGGATCGTGCCGTCCTGGTCGAAGATCGAGCCGCCCACGGCGGCGACCTGCGGCAGTCCGTCGATCCGGTCGACCACGGAGGCCGGGATCGGGTCGAGGCTGCCGAACTCGTCGGCCTCCACCTCGTCGTCCGGAGAGACGACCACGTCGGTGGTCGCGTACGAGGCGCTGAAGATCCGGTCGAACGACGAGTTGATCGTGTCCGTGAAGACGTAGGTCCCGGCGATCAGCGTGACGCCGAGGGCGACGGCCAGCGCGGTGAGCGCGAGCCGGGTCTTGCGGGCGAGCAGCCCGCGGAGTGCCACCTTGCGCATGTCAGGCTCCTAGTGGGTCGCCGCGACGCGCGGGGTCACGCGTTCGTCGGAGATGACGAGGCCGTCCTGCAGCGTCACGAGCCGGTCGGCGACCTGCGAGGCGACGGGGTCGTGGGTGACCATGACGATCGTCTGGCCGAACTCGTCGACGCTGTGGCGCAGGAGCTGGAGGACCTCTTCGGAGGTCTTGGAGTCGAGGTTGCCCGTCGGCTCGTCGGCGAACACGATCGCCGGCCGGGACGCGAGCGCGCGTGCGACCGCGACGCGCTGCTGCTGCCCGCCCGACAGCTCGGCAGGACGGTGGGTCAGGCGGTCCTGCAGCCCGACGATCCCGACGAGCCGGTCGATCCACTCCTGGTCCGGCGCGCGTCCCGCGATGGACAGCGGCAGGAGGATGTTCTCCTCCGCGGTCAGCACCGGCACGAGGTTGAACGACTGGAAGATGAAACCGATCTTGTCCCGCCGCAGCTCGGTCAGCCGGTTGTCGTCCAGCTGCGTGATCTCGGTGCCGTCGAGGTGAACGGTGCCGGCGGTGGGACGGTCGAGGCCGGCGAGGCAATGCATCAGGGTGGACTTGCCGGAGCCGGAGGCGCCCATGATGGCGGTGAACTCCCCGGCGGGGAACGAGGCGGAGACGCCCGCGAGTGCGTGGACCGCGGCCTCGCCCTCACCGTACTGGCGGGTGAGGTCGTGGGCGACGACGAGGTCTGAGGCCGTGGGAGCCTGCAGACCGGAGGGATGGGGGGACATGGTGCGCAGACTGCCAGAGAACTGGTCTGGCTCCCATCGGGGACTTCCCCTAGGGTGCGCCGATGCGCGAGATCGCCCCCGATGTCCACCTCATCACCGGCTTTCCGCCGCTCGCGGTCAACTGCTTCGTGATCGGCGACGTCCTGGTCGACGCGATGGGCCGCGGCGACAGCAAGCGGATCCTCAAGGCGCTGCAGGGCCGGACCGTGTCCGCCCACGCGCTCACCCACGCCCACGCCGACCACCAGGGGTCCTCGCATGCGGTGTGCGAGGCGCTCGGGATCCCGCTGTGGGTCCACGAGGCGGACGCCGACCCCGTCCGCGACCCGTCCCTGATGCGGCAGCGGCAGCCGTCCCATCCGATCAACACGCTGATGGACAAGCTCTTCACGGGCCCCGCGCACCAGGTCGACCGCACGATCGCCGAGGGCGACGTCGTCGGGGGCTTCACCGTCCTGGAGACGCCGGGCCACTCCGCCGGGCACGTGTGCTTCTGGCGGGAGTCCGACCGGGTCCTGATCGCCGGCGACGTCCTCAACACCCAGCACTCGCTGCTGCTGTTCCCGCGCGGTCCCCGCGAGCCGCTCGGCTGGTTCACGCCCGACCCGGAGACCAACCGCGCGTCGCTGCGCCGGCTCGGGGAGCTGGAGCCCGCAGTCGTGTGCGTCGGCCACGGTCCGGTCTGGCGGGACACGAAGCGGTTCGTGGAGTTCTGCCGGTCGGTCTGAGCATCAGCAGAGCGTCGTCTCCTCGTTGGCGGTGACGAGCCCTAGTCCCAGCGGTGCGGGCGCGACGCAGATCAGCAGCCAGGTGACGAATGCCGCGGTCATCCCGGCGGGCCGCTCGCGACGGACCAGCAGGGAGGCGGCGACCGCCGCACCGCCCACGAGCGCGACCGCTCCGGCGAGGGTGCCCCGGTCGTCCCCGCAGCAGCAGAACGGCGACCGCGACGACGACCAGCCAGCTCCCGGCGACCAGCAGGACCGGCCGCGCGGGGCGGCCCACGTCAGCCGACGGCGCCCTGCGCGGCCGAGAGGATGTCCTTGACCGCCGCGGCGGGGTCGTCCTTGCCGAAGACCGCCGAGCCCGCGACGAGGTGCGTCGCCCCGGCGGCCGCGACCAGCGGGGCGGTGCGGACGTCGACGCCGCCGTCGACCTCCAGCAGCGTGTCCGGCCCGACCAGCTCGCGCATCCGGGTGATCTTCGCCGGGGACGTCGGGATGAAGGGCTGCCCGCCCCACCCCGGGTTGACCGTCATGCAGAGCGCGAGGTCGACGTCGACCTCCTCGAAGACGGTGAGCGGCGTGCCCGGGCAGACGGCGATGCCGGCCTTGACGCCGTGCTCGCGGATCGCCTGGACGACGCGGTGGCTGTGCGCGGTGGCCTCCACGTGGAACGAGATGACGTCCGCACCGGCCTGCGCGAAGGCGTCGACCTGGCGCTCGGGACGGTCGATCATGAGGTGGCAGTCGAGGACGACCGCATCACCGAAGGCGGCGCGCAGCGCCTGCACGACGATCGGGCCCATCGTGATCGGCGGCACGAAGACGCCGTCCATGACGTCGATGTGGACCCAGGTGACGCCGGCCTCGACGACGAGCGCGACCTGGTCGTGCAGGCGCGCGAAGTCGGCGGAGAGGATGGACGGGGCGATCTCGATGGTGCTCATGGCCGAGTGGGTTCTACACCTCGGCGAGCATCGATGCCCCGCAGTGGTTGCAGAGCGTCATCGCCGTGGTGCTCATCCGGACGATCGTGCCGTGCTCGCCGCAGTCCGGGCAGACCGATCGCAGCTCGAAGCGGTGCAGGCAGGAGACGCAGCGGTAGCGGCCCGGGAGGGACGTCGGGCGCAGCCAGGGCTCCTTGCAGCTGGGGCACGCCGGCCCGATCTCCCACTCGGCGGACATCGACCCGGAGCCTACGTGGTCTCCCGGGCGGCATAGAAGCCGTCAGTGCCGTCGCGGTGCGGGAGCGTCTGGAAGCGCTCGTCGCCGACGAGCCGCTCCTCGGCGCCGGAGATCGTGCAGGTGGCGTAGACGAGCGTCCCACCGGGCTTCAGGGCGCCGCGGGCGGCGGCGAGCATCTGGTCCTGGAGCGCGGCGAGCTCGACGATCGCCTCGGGGGTCGCGCGCCAGCGCAGGTCGGGGTGGGAGCGCAGCGTGCCAAGCCCCGAGCACGGCGGGTCGAGCAGGACACGGTCGAACGGCCGGTCGGTCTGGAAGCACGAGGCGTCCGCCACGACGACGGTCACGTTCGTCGCCTTCATCCGCTCGCACGTGCGCTGCAGCACCCCCGCTCGGGTGGCGTGCTGCTCGACCGCGACGATCTCCCCGGTGTTGCCCATCAGCGCGGCCAGGTGTGTCGTCTTGCCGCCGGGGGCGGCGCAGAGGTCCAGGACCCGCTCGCCGGGCTGCGGGTCGAGGAACCGCGAAACGCGCTGGGCGGCGCGGGACTGGGGCGTGATGGCCCCGTCCTTGAAGAGGTGGGAGCCCGCGAGATCGAAGGGCCCGTCGAGGACGAGCGCGTCGTCCTCGCGGCGCCCGGGCGGCAGCTGGGTCTCGTCGATCCCGACGAGCGGGTTGACCCGCAGGACGAACTCGGACGGCTCGTTGTTGGCGACCAGGAGCGCGCGGGTCTCCTCAGCGCCGAGCTGCTCCCACCAGAGGCGCACGAGCCACTCCGGGTGGGAGTGGCGCACCGCGGCACCCTGGGGCGTCGCGTCGGACGGCAGCTCGACGCCCTCGCGCTGGACCTTGCGCAGGATCGCGTTGACGACCTTGTGGCCAGGGCCGGGCTTGGCGAGCTCGACGCTCTCGGAGATCGCGGCATGGTCGGCGATCCCGTCGAGGAAGAGGAGCTGCTCGAGCCCGAGCCACAGCGCGGCACGGACCTCGTGCTGCAGGTGGCCCTTCGCGTGCCGGGCGATGATCCAGTCGAGTGTGCCCTTGCGCTGCACGACCCCGAAGACGAGACGCTTGGCGAGCGCGCGCTCGCGCGGATCCAGGCCCTCCGCCTCCGCGCGCAGGGCACGGTCGGCGTAGGCCCCCTGCTCGAAGACGCGCCGCACGACCCGCAGCGCGGTCGCGCGCGCCGGGCTGACCGCGGACACGGGCAGGACGGTACTAGGCGCGCGGGGCGTGCGACCGGCTCGCTAGCGTGCTGGAGATGCTCGACAAGGTGAACCTCGCGGCGGCCGCTGCCGGCCTGCCCACGCAGTGGGCGCCCGAGACGGTGGCCGCGTACAACGGCGACCACGTGCAGGTGGTGCGGATGGAGGGCGAGTACGTCTGGCACTTCCACGAGCGCACGGACGACCTGTTCCTCGTCGTGGCCGGCCGGATCCGGATCGAGCTACGGGAGCGGTCGGTGGAGCTCGAGACGGGTGAGATCTTCGTCGTCCCGGTCGGCGTGGAGCACCGGGTGTGCGTGCCCGAGGGCGAGGCGCTGGTCTGCGTCATCGAGCACCTCGGCGACATCCCGGCGGGCGACGCGGGCCCGAGCGTCGCGGGCGCGCCGATCCTCGAGTCGCGGTAGCTCACGCGCGGACGCAGTTGGTCGCGACCGCGGTTCACCTGAACCGCCGAACGCTCCGCCGCCAGGGCGGTTCTCGCTCGCGCGCTTGCTCGTCGCGCGTTCGACAAGCGAGCGCGGCAAGGCCCGGCACGCCAGCTCGTTCTGAGCGTGAGCTGAGGGGCCCTCGCGCGGTCACGGCGCGCTCGGATCTCGCGCGTTGCACGAGCGAGGCTCCCGGCGGAAGCCTCTCCATGACGGTGGACTGGGTGTCCTCGAGCCCAGATATGGGCTCCGGCTCACCCAGTTCAGACGTGGATCGCGGTTTCGACGCGCTCGGACTCGCATCCAGCAATCCGCTCGTCTTGCGCGCAGTCTTCATCGTGGTCGAGAGCGGTACGGCGTCCCCATGGTGCCTGACGGCCGGCTCACCTGAACCGCGAGAGCGGCGTCGCGTTGCACGTTTCGCCGGTCAGACGCCCCCGGAAACGTGCAACGGGCGGTCAGGAGCGGCCGCGCAGGTAGTCCGCGTAGGGCATCGGCTTCCCCCCGGGCGGCTGGACGACGAGCAGCTCGAGCTTCCCGTCCTCCCCCACGCGCGCGTTGCGCACGCCGAGGAACGAGCCGTCCTCGAGCGCCAGGCGGGCGCCGACGTGCGGGGTCAGCGCACGCACGACGCGGACCTGCTCCTCAGCGGGAGCCGAAGGGTCGAGCGTCCGGTCCTCCCCCGTGAGCTTCTCGGCGTACGTCACGCCCTCCTCGGGCTGCTCGACGAACGCCGGACGCTCGTCCAGCGCGCGGATGAGCAACGTCGCGCCGAGATCCTGCAACCGCCGCGCGAGCGTCTCATAGGTGTCGTCCTCGCGGATCGGCTCGGCCTCCATGAGGCCGACCGGGCCGCTGTCGAGCCCTGCGGTCAGCTGCATGATCGCCACGCCGGTCTCCGCGTCGCCCGCCACCATGGCGCGCTCGATCGGGGCGGCACCACGCCAGCGCGGCAGCAACGACGGGTGGACGTTGAGGATCTCGTGGGCGTCCAGGAGGTCCTGCTTGATGAGTGCGCCGAAGGCGCAGACGATCAGGACGTCGGGGCGCGCGGCGGCGATCCGCTCACGCGCACGCTCCTCGTTGACGTCGTCGGGTTGGTCGATCGGGATGCCGAGCAGGCGGGCGAGGTCGGCGACGGGCGGCGACTGCAGCCTGCGGCCGCGGCCCTTCGGGCGGTCCGGCCGGGTGACGACGAGGTCGGGCCGGTGCGGCGTGTCGGCCAGCCGGGCGAGGATGGACGCCGCGAAGTCCGAGGTGCCGAGGTAGACGGTACGCAAGGGTCAGGACTCGAGGTCCGGACCGCGAACCCCGCGCTCCTGCGCCTCCCGGAGGGCGCGCATCGCCTCCTTGCGCTGCTGGCGCGTGGTGCGATCGAGGATCAACACCCCGTCGAGGTGGTCCATCTCGTGCTGGATGACACGGGCCTCCAGGCCGGTGGCCTCGATGATCTGCGTCTCGCCCCACTCGTCCAGCGCCCGCACACGGACGTGGATCGGGCGCTCCACGTCGACGATGACCGCCGGGAGGCTGAGGCAGCCCTCCTCGAAGACCTCGGTCTCCTTGCCGGACCACTCGATCTCGGGGTTGATCAGCGCGGCGAGCGGCGCCTCGGAGCTCAGGCGGTAGACGAGCAGGCGGGTGGGGACGCCGAGCTGCGGGGCCGCCAGACCGATGCCCAGGGAGTCCTCCATGAGCTGGCCCATGCGCTGCACCTCGAGCCGCAGGTCGTCGTCGAAGTCCTCGATCGCCCGGGCCCTCGTCTTGAGGACCGGGTCCCCGAACTGCCTGACGAGCTTGAGCGCCTCGCGGCGGCGCGCGAGGGCCTCCGGGTCCGGAGGCGGGACCTCCCGCGTGGGACGGCCCTCGTGCGTCTCGTCCTCGGGCGCGATCTCGGTGTCGCTGACATCGGACATCTGCGGTGAAGGGTACTTGTCGAGGGCCGTCGGCCTACTGCGGGTCGACGTCCACCGAGAGGTTGGCGTCCTTGTGCTTGCGTCCCTTCGCGACGGCGGCCACCGCGTCGCCCACGGCGGCGATCGCCGCGTACCGGTCGGGCCCTTTGACGACGAGCTGGCTGCGCTCGCGGCCACGCAACCGGAACAGCGGGGCCGGGCCGAGCAGCATCGCCTCGTCCCCCGCTCCCCCCGCCGCGTCGACCGCGGCCCGCACCGCATGCGCCGCGGCGTGCGCCGACCCCGGCTCCGTCGACGAGCAGACCACCCGGATGAGCGTGGCGAAGGGCGGGTACTTCAGCGCGCGCCGGCGCTGCAGCTCTCCGGCGAGGAAGCCGTCGCTGTCGTGGCGCACGGCGTGCATGATCGACGGCGCATCCGGGTCGAGCGTCTGGACGAGCACGCGACCGGCCGCTCCGCCCCGCCCCGCGCGCCCGGCCAGCTGGGTGACGAGGCTGAAGGTGCGCTCCTCGGCCCGGAAGTCCGGGAACCGCAGGGTGCCGTCGGCGTCGACCACGACGCCGAGGTCGACGTCCGAGAAGTCGTGGCCCTTCGCGACGACCTGGGTGCCCACGAGGATCGCCCGGTCGGCCCGCTCGAACGCCTGGAGGGCCTCCCCGGGGTTCGCGATCCCGGCGTCCAGCCGCACGACCGGCGCGATGCGTGCGAGCTCGTGCTCGAGCCGCTCGGTGCCGGCGCCGTGACGGGCCAGGGAGATGGACGAGCACTCCGGGCAGGCCCGGGGTACGCGCTCGCGGTGCCCGCAGTGGTGGCAGGACATCCGCCCGTCGGCCCGGTGCAGCACGAGCGTGACGTCGCACTGCGGGCACTCCCAGGTGTGCCCGCAGGAGCGGCACGTGAGGAAGTTCGACCAGCCGCGACGGTTGAGCAGGACGATCGCCTTGCGGGAGTCGACCAGCGCCTCGTGGGTGCGGCGATGCAGCACGGTCCCGGCGACGGTCGCCCGCATGTCGACGATCTGCACGGGTGGCAGCGGTGCCCCGTCGGCCCGGTGCGCCAGCCGGATGCGGCGCAGCAGGTGGATCGACTCCGGTCGCGGAGTCGCGGTACCGACCACGAGCACCCCCTGCGAGATCGCCGCGCGCCGCTCGGCCACGAGCCGCGCGTCGTAGCGCGGGTCGCCCTCGTGCTTGTAGGAGCCGTCGTGCTCCTCGTCGACGATCACCAGACCGACGTCGCGCAGCGGCGCGAGCACGGCGGAGCGCGGTCCGACGCAGATGCGGGCGACGCCGTCGCGCAGCCGCCGCCACTCGTCGTAGCGCTCGCCCTGGGAGAGCCCGGAGTGCAGCACGGCGACGGTGTCGCCGAAGCGGTCGACGAACCGGGCGATCATCTGCGGCGTCAGGCCGATCTCCGGCACGAGCACGATGACCGTCGCGCCCGCGCGGAGCGTCTGCTCGGCGGCCCGCAGGTAGACCTCGGTCTTGCCCGAGCCCGTGACGCCGTGCAGCAGCAGCCGCTCCCCGGGCTGCGCGGTGGCGATCTCGTGGACCGCCGCCTCCTGTTCGGGGTTCAGCACGGGTGGATCGCGGCGCGCACCGACGCTCACGTGCTCGGGCGCGCGACGACGATCCCGGGGCGCGACCTCGACCAGCCCGCGCTTCTCCAGGCGACGCAGGGAGCCGAGGTCCGGGCCTGCGAACCGCGGCAGGGACGCCAGCAGGGCGCGCTGGTTGTCGGTCAGGCGGACCTCCTCGCCGGGCGAGCGGCCCGCGTCGGTCGGCTCGGCCCACAGCTGCGCCTTCGCGCGCACGCCGGCGGGCGGCAGCATCAGGGAGAGCGCGCGCGCCGGCGTCGAGCAGTACTCCCGGGCCATCCACAGGGCCAGATCGACGAGGTCCGGCGGGATCGCCTCCGGCAGCACGCGCCGCGGGACGGCGAGCTGGTGGGGGCTGCTGTCGACAAACCCCGTGACGACCGCACGCAGGGTCTGCGGGCCGAACGGGACCTCCAGGAGCGAGCCGACGCCGACGCCTTCCGGGCGCACGTAGTCGAACGGCCCGCGCAGCACGCGGGCCGTCGTGAGCGGCTCGACCTGGACCACCGTCTGCATCCGCCGTCGAGACTAGAGGCCCGCGCGGCGCGGCCGTCGCCGCTCAGGCGTGGACGCGCTGACCACGCAGCTCGGCCCGCGCCTTCTCCAGCGGGACCGGCCGGCCGAGGAAGAACCCCTGGCCCTGGTCGACGCCGAGCTCGCGCAGCCGGTCCGCGCACGCGGCGTTCCCCACGTGCTCGGCGATCGTCACGCTCCCGGAGCCGCGCGCGATGTCGACGATGGCGCTCACGATGTGCCGGTCGAGGCGCTCCTGGGTGCAGGATCGGACGAACTCGCCGTCGATCTTCAGCACGTCGAACGGCAGGTGCTTGAGGTAGTAGAACGATCCGAAGCCGGCCCCGAAGTCGTCGAGCGCCAGCCGGCAGCCGAGCGCTCGCAGCCGCCGCGCGAACGACTGCGCCTGCGGCAGATCGTCGATCGCCGCCGACTCGGTCAGCTCGAGCAGCAGCCTCGACGGTGTCACCGCGTGGCGGGCGAGGAGCGTCTCGAGGGAGCTCAGCAGCGTCGGCTCGCTGAGCGAGTGCGCGGAGAGGTTGGCCGAGACCGTCACCTCGAGGCCCTCCTGCTCCAGCGAGGCGAGGTCGGCGATCGCACGGCCGAGGACCCAGCGGTCGATCCGCGGCGCGAGCCCGTAGCGGTCGGCCACCGGGAGGAAGGACCCCGGCAGGACCAGGTCGCCGTCGTCCTGCTGGAGGCGCACCAGCGCCTCGATGGTGACGATCCGACCGGTCGCGAGATCCCGGATCGGCTGGTAGTGCAGGACGAAGTCGTCGTCGTCCAGGGCACGGTGGATGCGGTCGACCCACGAGATACGAGCCTCGGTGCGCAGCCGGTCCTGCGGTCCGGCGCGGTAGGCCTCGACCCGGTCGCGACCCGCGTCCTTCGCGTCGTACAGCGCGAGATCCGCGTTCACGAGCAGGCCCTCTGCGGCGAGATTCTCCGCCTGCGCGACGTGGACCAACCCGATGCTCGCCGTCGTGCGCCGCGGCGTCGGCACATCGGGGATCCCGGCGAGGCGCACCGTCTCGAGCAGCCCGGCGGCGACGTGCTCACCCTCCCGCGGGTCGGCGTCGGGGAGCAGGACCGCGAACTCGTCCCCGCCGAGGCGGCAGAGCGTGTCGCTGGACCGCAGCCGCGCCTTGAGGCGGTGGGCCACCTCGATGATGAGCCGGTCGCCGGCCCCGTGGCCGAACAGATCGTTGACGGTCTTGAAGTGGTCGAGGTCGAGCATCAGCAGGACCCCGCGGCTGCCGGAGCGCTGCACGCGGACGACGTGACGCTCGAGTTCCTCGGCGAACGCCCGCCGGTTCAGGAGTCCGGTGAGCGGGTCATGGCTCGCGAGATGCTGCAGGCGCTGCTCGTAGGCCCGGCGGTCGCTCACGTCCTGGACCTGCAGCAGGACACGGTCGACGACCCCATCCTCGCCACTCATGGCCGTCGCCGTGCAGGCGATCCAGACCATGGTCCCGTCCGCGCGTCGCAGGCGCTTCTCGGTCTCCAACGTCAGCGTGCCGTGGGTGAGACGCCGCAGGTCCGCCTCCGCGTGCTCCCGGTCCTCCGGGTGCAGCATGGACGGGAGGACCTCGCCGATCAGGTCGAGCTTCGGGAACCCCGAGAGGGTGGCGAGCGCCGTGTTCGCCCGCTCGACCCGCCCGTCGAGCGCGATGATCGCCATCCCGATCGGCGCCTGCTCGAACGCCGCCCCGAACTGTCCCTCCGCGCGCTCACGCCTGGCGCTCTGCTCGGTCTCCGCCCGGCGGGCCGAGCGCTCCCGGCGGCCGGTGCGCACGAGCAGCAGACCGACGAGCAGCGAGATGAGCGCGAGGGCCGCCCCGGCCGCGATCGCGGGGGCGGCGGAGACGGGCTGCGCGGCCACCGTCAGCTTCAGGCGCCGACCTCCGGCCATGATCGTCCTCGTGGCGCCGACGTCGCCCTGCAGTCGCTGGCCCTCCAGCGGGATCCCGTCGTCCTCGATGGCGAACCCGGACGCGTTCCCGACGACCCGGCTGACGCTCCGCACGAGCGCGGCGGTGCGGTAGCTCGCGATCACCGCCCCGGAGGCCGAAGCCACGCGGCCGTCCACCGACGACGGGCCGCCGGAGCGGTCGTACACCGGGGCGTAGACGACCACGATCTGCTCGCTGGCGCCCGCCAGCTGCACCGGCGCGGTCAGCTGCGGCCGGCCGGTGCGGACCGCGCGAGCGATCGCCCGTCGCCGGGCGGGCTCGGCCGCCAGATCGACGCCCAGGCCGGCCGTCCCCCCGCCGCGGTAGCGCACCGTCACGGGGACCGTGTAGGTGTCCCGCGGCGGAGCGACGGCCCGCAGCGGGCCCGGATCGATGAGCACCTGGCCCAGCCGGCGTTCGAGCGCAGGCCGCTGGGCACGGTCGATCGTGATCGCGAGTCCGGTGCCGTAGAGCGCCGGCTCGTCGAAGAGCCGGTCCAGCAGGCGCACGGCGCGCGGGAGCGCCCGCGCCTCCGGCGTTCCCACGCCCTCCAGGCCGACGGCGGCGGCAGCATCAGCGACGCGGGTGGCGGTCCCGCGCAGCGTCGTGCGGAGGACCGCGGCGGCCTGGTCGGCGCGCCGGTCCTCCTGCTGGTGCGCCGCTTGCCGGTCCTTGTCCAGGACCGCCAGGGCGACGGCGACCGCGGCGGCCGCCAGAAGGGCGACGACGAGCACGACGACCGTGTCGTGCCCCCGGTGGTGCGTGAGGCCGGCGGCGTGCACCCGTCGAGGTTAGGCGGGCGCAGGCGCGACCGCAGTCGGATCTCCGTCCACCGCGGGGCCCCCACTTATGGGCTCGAACGCCCGAGGGCGGCCCAGACGGACCGCCCTCGGGCGACGCAGGTGCAGCGAGGAGGGCTAGACCCCCGCCGCCTCCTTGAGCGCGTCGACCTTGTCCTTGTTCTCCCACGTGAAGTCCGGGTCCTCACGGCCGAAGTGGCCGTAGGCCGCGGTCTTCTGGAAGATCGGCCGGAAGAGGTCGAGCTCACGGCGATAGGCCAGCGGACGGAGGTCGAAGACCGAGCGGACGGCCTTCTCGATGCGTGCGCGCTCGATCTTCTCGGTACCGAACGTCTCGACCATGATCGAGATCGGCTGGGCGACGCCGATGGCGTAGGAGACCTGGATCTCCGCGCGGTCGGCCAGGCCGGCCGCGACGACGTTCTTGGCGACCCAGCGGGTGGCGTAGGCGGCCGAGCGGTCGACCTTCGAGCTGTCCTTGCCCGAGAACGCGCCGCCACCGTGACGCGCGGCGCCGCCGTAGGTGTCGACGATGATCTTGCGACCGGTCAGACCGGTGTCGCCGACAGGCCCGCCGATGACGAACCGGCCGGTCGGGTTGACGAGGAACTCGGCGAGCAGGGTGTTCTCGTCGTAGAGGTCGGCGGGCAGCGTCGGCTTGACGACGTGCTCCCACAGGTCGGCCTTGATCTTCGCCTGATCGGCGTACTCGGCCGTGTGCTGCGTCGAGATGAGGAGCTTGTCGATCGAGACCGGCCTGCCGTCGCGGTAGCGCACGGACACCTGCGTCTTGGCGTCGGGGCGCAGGTAGTCGAGGTCGCCGTTCTTGCGGACCTTTGCGAGGCGCTCGGCCAGGCGGTGGGCCTGCTGGATCGCCAGCGGCATGTACTCGGGCGTCTCGTTGGTGGCGTAGCCGAAGATGATGCCCTGGTCGCCCGCACCCTCGAGGTCGAGATCGTCGGACGAGCCGCCCTTGTGCTCGGCGGCGTCGTCGACGCCGGCGGCGATGTCGGCGGACTGCGGGTCGATCGCGTTCAGCACCGCACAGGAGTCGGCGGAGAAGCCGAGGCTCGCGTCGGTGTAGCCGATGCCGCGGATCGTCTCGCGGGCGATCTTCTGGATGTCGATGTAGGCCTCGGTGCGGATCTCGCCCGAGACGACGGCCAGCCCGGTGTTGACGAGCACCTCGCAGGCCACACGCGCCTTCTCCGGGTTGGGATCGGCGGCCAGGACGGCGTCGAGGACCCCGTCGGAGATCTGGTCCGCGACCTTGTCCGGGTGGCCTTCGCCCACGGACTCGGAGGTGAACAGGTATTCGTTGTCGGCGTAGGTGCTCATGGGATCGAGAGGAAGATCTCCGCGGTGGGTTCATCCGCGCTGCCGCCTGAGCGTGCCCCGACGGACCGGACCCTCACCAGATCGTCTCGGACGGACTGGTAGGCGCGGTCATCGTTGAGGCCGGTCTGCTCGGCGAGGCGCAGAAGCTGACTGAGGTCGAGAAAGACTAGCGATGTGGTCGGGTTTTCGCTGTTTCCGAGCGCGTCCTTCCACGGTCCGCTCGCGACGAGGCCACCGTCGGACGCGCGGGCGTCGAGAACGCCATCGCGCCGGGTCGCCAGCAGGAGCCGACCGTCGTCGACGGCGTAGTGCACCTCGATGCCGGCGGCGAGGCGCAGGGAGGCGATCCCGTCCTCGCGGGTCCACCGCGGGGCGGCGGCGCCCGCGGGCGTCAGGATCCGGGCGAGCGGGGCCTCCAGCCGGCGCAGCACGGCGGCCGTCGCGTCGCGGTCGCGGGCGCCGACGGACACCGTGAGCGTCGGCGCGGGCAGCCCGGGGGTCAGGGTGAGCCCGACCTCGCCCCGGAAGAGGTCCAGGAGGTCCTTCTGCAGCCCCGCGCCGGTCTGCTTGGTGAGCTCGGTGCGTGCGCGGGTCAGCAGCGGCCCGAGGCCCGCGAAGCTGCCGCCGGCGACCTGCGCGATGCGCTGCAGGCCGGTCGAGAGACCGCTGACGGCGAGGTAGGCGAGCGCCCCCTCCGGCGCGTCGGCCTGTCGGCGCGGGGTGAACACCCGGAACGTGTCGTTGCCGCCGCGCTGTGGATCGAGCGCCGTGCGGACGCTGAGCTGCGCGCCCTTGGCCTTCGGCGTCAGGGCGATCGCCGCGCCGAGCATCCCCGGCTGATCCAGGAGCGTGCCGGCCGCGCCGAGCAGACCGCCCTGCGGTGCCAGCAGGCGACGCACCCCGTCCTGGGAGACCCAGGCGTCGGCGACGCGGTCCTGCGGCAGCTTGGCGGTGGCGGCGCGGTAGCGCGCCTGACCGGCGAGGGACGCCCCCTTGCCGGCGTCGAGCTGCCTGGCGACCTGCAACGTCTGCGGCTGGCCGACGACGAGGAACCGGCCGATGCGAGCGGTCTGCACCTCGCCGCACTGGCGGTCGCGCGGGGTGCCCTGCACCTCCTCCCCCGTGTCCAGCAGGACGAGGGAGCCGGCGGTGCCACCGCCGGTGTCCAGGAAGGCGAGGGCCGCCTCCTTGCCGCGGACGTCGGCGGCGCGCACGCCGCAGGACGGAGCGGTCACCCGCTTGACCACCTCGTCGCGCAGCTTCTCGAAGCCCGGGAACCGCCCGGCGATGCGCTCTGCCTCGGCGGTGCCGGAGCGCGCGCGGTCGGTCGACAGATGGACGTAGACGAGTGTGTCCGCGGGGACCAGCGTGGTCGCCGCGGCGGCCGGCGGGATCTGCTTCCCGTCGTCCCCACCCCCGAGCGCGAGCACGAGCCCGGCGGCCACGAGGGCGACGAGCAGCACCACCACGCCGAGGCGGGCGGGACCCACCCGCACCAGCCGGTCCATCAGCGGTCGCTGCGGCGCTGGTCGCGTTCGTTGAAGTCGATGATCACGGGGACGCCGTCGAGGCCGTAGCGGGCACGGAGGCGATTCTCGACGAAGTACGCGTAGTCGCGCGTCACCCGGGTGCGGGAGTTGACCTGGATCGCGAACCGCGGCGGGCGCTCCCCGATCTGCGCCATGTAGAGCATCTTGAGCCGGTGGCCCTGCTTGGCCGGCGGCTGCTTGGTCTGCACGGTGTCCGACAGGAACCGGTTGAGCTCGGAGGTCGGGATGCGGCCCTTCATCCGGTCGCCCAGCGCGATCGCCTCGGTGAGGATGCGCGCGACGTGGCGGCCGGTCTCGGCGCTGGCGGTCAGCACCTTCGGCCGCAGGCGCAGCTTGCGGGCGGCGTGGGCGCGCTCGTGGTCGAGGTCGGCCTCCTGCAGCGGGTTGGCGTCCCACTTGTTCAGCACCAGCGCCGTGGCGCAGTGCTCCTTCATCGCGAGCTCCGCGATGCGGAGGTCCTGCGCGGTGATGCCGTCCTGCGCGTCGCAGACGACGAGCGCCACGTCGGCGCGCTCGACCGCGCGCTGGGAGCGCAGGGTCGTGAAGTACTCGACGGACTCCTGCACCTTCGCCTGCCGCCGCATGCCCGCGGTGTCGACGATGATGAGCTTGCGGCCATCGACCTCCAGCGGCATGTCGATCGCGTCGCGCGTGGTCCCGGCGACGTCGCTGACGATCACGCGCTCCTCGCCGAGGAACCGGTTGAGCATCGTGGACTTGCCGACGTTCGGCCGGCCGATCAGCGCGAGGCGGATGACGTCGTCGTCGTCGTCGTTCTCGTCGTCGTCGGGCAGGAGCGCCGTGATCGCGTCGAGCAGGTCGCCGGTGCCGAGGCCCTGGGCCGCGCTGACCGGCATCGGCTCGCCGAGGCCGAGCGCGTAGAACTCGGCGGCGAGGGAGCTCAGCTCGATGCTGTCGACCTTGTTCGCCGCGAGCAGGACGGGCTTGTCGTGGCGGCGCAGCAGGTCGGCGAGCTCCTCGTCGCCCGGGCGCACGCCCGCCTTGGAGTCGACGACCAGGACCGTGACCGCGGCCTCGCCCATCGCGGCGCGGGCCTGCTCGCGGATCGAGACGCCCATCGGGTCCTCGTCGAGCGCGTCCATGCCGCCGGTGTCGATCAGCGTGAACCGCCGGCCGTTCCACTCGCAGGGCAGCTCCTTGCGGTCCCGCGTGATGCCGGCGCGTTCGTGCACGACGGCCTCCCGGGTACCGGTGAGGCGGTTGACGAGGGAGGACTTCCCCACGTTCGGGTAGCCGACGATCGCGACCTTCATGCTGATGCTCCGTTCTGGTCGGGCACCAGGGCCACGATCCTGGCGACGACCTCGTCGATCGTCAGGCCGGTGGTGTCGACGGGGATGGCGTCGTCGGCGGCGACCATGGGCGCGTGCTCGCGCCCGGCGTCGCGCTCGTCGCGCTCGAGAAGGTCCTGGACGTCGATGCCACGACGGCGGGCGCGCTCGGCCGGGTCGGCGGTGAGCCAGACCTTGAGCTCGGCGTCCGGCGCGACGACGGTGCCGATGTCGCGGCCCTCGGCGACCCAGGCGCCGGTGGCGATCAGCGATCGCTGCTGGGAGACGAGGGCCTCGCGGACGCGAGGGTCGGTCGCCGCCCGGGACGCGGCCTGCGCCGCCTGCGGGGTGCGGATCGCCTCGCTGACGTCCTCGTCGTCGAGCAGCACCCGGTCGCCCTACAAGCCGAAACGCACCGTCAAGGGATCGAAGCCCGGCGAGTCGGCGCGCAGGACGACGCACCGGTACATGGCACCGGTGTCGAGATAGGTGAAGCCGAGCGCGTCGGCGACCGCGCGCGCGACGGTGCTCTTTCCGGCCCCCGCGGGGCCGTCGATGGCGACGAGCATGAGGCGACCATGGTGGCAGGGGCGCGCCCGCGACCCCTGCCTGCCCCGTACTCAGGAGCGCACGAGCGCCGCCATGTCCTCCGTGAAGGTCGGGTAGGACACGGCGGCGGCGTCCATCCCGACGACGGTGACGCCCTCGCGGGACGCCATCCCGGCGACGGCGCCGAGCATCGCCAGGCGGTGGTCCCCGTGGGACTCGATGGTTCCGCCGCGCAGGCCGCCCGTCCCGGTGACCACGAACCCGTCCTGCGTCGCCTCGATCTCGGCGCCCAGGCCGCGCAGGCCCTCCACGACGAGCGCGATGCGGTCGGACTCCTTGAAGCGCAGCTCCTCGGCGCCCTTCACGACGGTCTCGCCCTCGGCGAAGCAGCCGAGCAGCGCGACCAGCGGCAGCTCGTCGATCGCCAGCGGCACCTCGTGCGGCTCGACGACCGTGCCGACCAGGGAGCCGTGCGCGACGTCGAGGTCGGTGATCGGCTCGATGCCGGGGATCTCGCCGTCCCCGACCGGGTCCTCGAGCTCGCCGATGACGACGCCGCCCATGCGCTGCAGGATCCGGACGAAGCCGGTGCGCGTCCAGTTCGCTCCGCTGCCCTTGACCAGCAGCCGGGATCGCGGGACCAGCACGCCGGCGGCGATCGCGAACGCGGCGCTCGACGGGTCGCCGGGCACGGTGATCTCGTCGAGGACGAGCTCGTCGGCGTTGTTCACGGTGATCGCGTGACCGTCGCGGCGCAGCGACACACCGGCCGCGGCGAGCATCCGCTCGGTGTGGTCGCGGCTGGGGACCGGCTCGACGACCGTGGTCGGCCCGTCGGCGGTCAGCCCGGCGAAGAGGACGCAGGACTTCACCTGGGCGCTGGCGACCGGCAACGTGTACTCGATGCCGTGCAGGCGCGCCCCGGTGATGGTGAACGGCGGATGGCGGCCGTCGGTCGCCTCGATCGACGCACCCATCTCCCGCAGCGGGATGGCGACGCGGTCCACCGGGCGGCGGCGGATGGAGGCGTCCCCGTCGAGCGTGTAGCTGCGGCCGACCTGCGACGCGAGCAACCCGGGCAGCAGGCGCATCAGCGTGCCCGCGTTGCCGACGTCGATCGGACCGTCGACCTCCGCGGAGTCGCGCAGGCCGGTGCCGCGAACGACGATCTCGTCGGGGTCGCGCTGGACGATCGCGCCGAGGCGTGCCATCGCGTCGAGCGTCGAGGTCGTGTCGGCCGCCTCGAGGTAGTTGCGGATGACGACCGGCTCGCTGGCCATCCCGCCCAGCATCGCGGCCCGGTGCGAGATCGACTTGTCGGCCGGCGGCACGATCGTGCCCTTGAGCCGGCTCGCCGGATCGAACCTGACGGTCGTGGTCTTTCCTGCGCTCACGTGTCCCCCTCGACCTGCTGACCCAGCCCGGCGACGAGCTCGCCCGCGCGCGCGGCCTGGTCGGCGGCCACCCACAGGGCGACCTCCCCCGTCCGCTGGTCGGCGGAGGGCGACAGGGTCATGTCGTTGATGTTGATGCCCGCCCGGCCCAGGGCGAGCGCGATCTCCGCGACGATCCCCGGCCGGTTGGTGACGAGCACGCGCAGCTCGCGCGCCGCCCCCTCGCCCCCGGCCAGCCCGACCTGCAGCAGCGCCTCGCGGTCGGTCCGCGCGTCGTCGTTCCAGGAAGCGATCGCTGCCGCGTCCCCGGCCACGAGGGCGGCACGCACGGTCTGCAGCCGGCCGACGGCGTCGTCCAGCTGGTCGATCAGCGCGTCGCGGTTGGCGAGGTAGATGTCGGTCCACATCGCGGTGTTCGCCCCGGCGACGCGGGTCGCGTCGCGGAAGCTCGGGCCGGTCGCCGGCAGGCTGCCGTCGCCCCCGAGCGCCCGCGCGGCCTGGGCGACCATGACGTTGGCGATCACGTGCGGCAGGTGCGAGACCGAGGCCATGAGGCGGTCGTGGGTCGCGGCGTCGATCGCCTGCGGGCGGGCGCCGATGCCGCTCAGGAAGCGGGCGAGCCGCTCGAAGTGCACCCCCGAGGTCGTCGCCGTCGGGGTGAGGTACCACGGCGCGCCGTCGAAGAGATCGGCCCGTGCGTGCCGGGCCCCGGAGGTCTCCGCGCCGGCGAGGGGGTGCCCGGCGATGAACCGGTCGTCGTCGATCGCGTCGACGACACCGCGTTTGGCGGACCCGACGTCGGTGACGATCGTCTGCGGCCCGCACCAGGGCAGCGCGTCCTGCACGACCCCGGCGATGCGGCCCACCGGGGCCGAGGCGACGACGAGGTCGGCCCCGTCGACGGCCTCCGCGACCGAGGCGGAGCGGTCGTCCAGCGCACCGACCTCGAGTCCGGCGGCGGTCGCGGCGTCGTCGGGGTCGTAGCCGGTGACGCTCGCGCCCAGCCGCTCGCGGGCGGCGAGGCCGACGGACCCGCCGATGAGTCCCACTCCGAGGATGGCCAGACGCACGGGCGCCAACCCTACGCGACGCCCGCTGACGCGGCGGTCAGCGACCGGCCCACCAGGGTGCCGGCGTCCCGGACCCGGGCGACGTACCTCGCGAGGTCGGAGGTGTGCAGCTGCTGCGGGCCGTCACAGACCGCGGCATCCGGGTCCGGGTGCGCCTCGACGATCAGGCCGTCGGCCCCGACGGCGATCGCCGCGAGCGAGAGGGACTCGACGAGGTCGCGACGTCCGGCGGCGTGCGACGGGTCGACGATCACGGGCAGGTCCGTCATTCCCTTCAGGACCGGCACGGCCATCAGGTCGAGCGTGAAGCGGTAGGCGGTCTCGAACGTGCGGATGCCACGCTCACACAGGACCACGTCGTGGTTGCCCTCGTGGCGCAGGTAGTCCGCCGCCGCGACGAGCTCCGACAGCGTCGCCGCCAGCCCGCGTTTCAGCACGACGGGGATCCCGGCGCGGCCGAGCTCGGTCAGCAGCGTGTAGTTCTGCATGTTGCGCGCGCCGACCTGGACGACGTCGGCGACCGCGGCGACCGCCTCGACGTCGCGCGGATCGACACACTCGGTGACGATCGGCAGGCCGGTCCGCTCGCGCGCCTCGCGCAGGAGCACGAGGCCTTCGGGGCCGAGGCCCTGGAAGCTCGTCGGGGATGTCCTGGGCTTGTAGGCGCCGCCGCGGAGCATGGTGGCGCCGGTGGCGAGCACCGCGTCCGCCGCCTCGAGCAGCTGCGGTCGGGACTCGACCGTGCACGGGCCGGCGATCAGCAGGAGCTGCTCGCCGCCGATCTCGTGTCCGGCGACGGTGCGGGGAAGGGTCAGGCTGGGCATGGCTGGCGTCCTCTCTGGGTCTGCACGGAATACGGGCGAGAAGGGCGCTCGGCCCGGAAGGGCCTCGGATGGAGCCGGTCCGCGTCTAGGGCGACGAACGGCCGAGCGCCTGGCGGGGTCGCCAGGACCGGGCAGAGGACGCGGCGCGAGGGGCCACGGGGGTGCCGACGGCGGTGCGGGTGCTGCTGCTGTCGGCGCGGTACGTCACGGGCGCCGGGAACCCTGGCAGCGGGTCGCAGACCTCACGAGCGGCGTCTCGTGCACGGCCGGTAGGTGCGCGTGTCCACGAGGCGCGCGCCGGTGCTCGTGCGCGCGACGACCCGCAGGCGAACCACGCCCTTCTCGCGACCCGTCAGGCGGACCCGCACGACGTGCCGTCCATCGCGGTTGCGCCGGACCGCGAGGCGCCTGCCGGCGAGCGTGGCGGTCGCGGACACGATGCGCCCGCGGCCGGGGCGCCGGACGCGCACGGTGAAGGCGCGCTTCGAGGCGCACGCGCGGGCGGCGGGTGGCGCGGACGACACCGGGTCCGGATCGACCCTGCAGGTGCTCGTCGGCGCCTTGCCGGCGAAGCGGTCGGTGAGGAATTGGACGGCGCCCGGTTCGCCGATGGCGACCTCGGTGAAGTGCTCGCCCGGGTGCTCGACGCTCTGCACGGTGACTCCGGCGCGGCAGAAGCGCTCGAGCAGGAGGCGGGACGGCCCGATCGGCGCCAGCTCGTCGTCGACCGCGTGGTAGTCGTAGACCGCGGTGGTCGGCACCCCGGGGTAGGTCAGCGGGCTCGCGCGCCGAAAGACCTCGGTGAACGGCGGCTTGTCGATCGCCCCCGGGTCCAGCAGGTGGTCTGCGGCACGGAAGCCGGGATGGCGCAGGGCGGCGTCGACGATGCAGTCCTCCTGGCTGCGGGCGACCGCGGCCAGGCCGCGGTCGTTGAGCAGCTCCGTGAGCCGGTATTCGGGGTACGCGCGGTCCAGGCCGATGGTGCCGATCACGACCGCGCCGCCGACGACCGTCCCGTCGAACGCCCGCAGCCCCTCGCGGATGCTCGCGTTGTTGCCGCCGAGGACGAGGCCGGCGAGCGGCAGCTCCGGGGCGTAGGTCGGCTGCAGCTGCGCCGCGGTGCTCGAGGCGATCGCTCCGCCGGAGTAGCCCCAGACGCCGATGGGCGCCTTCGGGTCGATCCCCGCGGGGCCGAAGGCACGGGCGGCGCGCAACCCGTCGAGCACCCCGCGGGCCTGCCCGTCGGCACCCAGCCAGGCCGAGTTCGGGCCCTGGTAGTCCGGCACGACGACGGTCCACCCCCGGTCGACGGCAGCGGCGACCGTCTGGGCGTCGGGCGTCGTGTTGGTCGGAGCGGTCAGGCCCTGCGTGAGCACCCACGACGGCGCGCACTTGAGGCCCACGCCGTCCTCGGGCATCTGGTAGCTGAGGACCGGACGCGGCCCGGGGCCGGCCCACGGCGTCCGCGGGACGAGCACGGTCGCGATGTAGGCCGAAGGGGCCCCGGTCGTGTCCTGGGTCTTGAACCGCACCTGCCACGCGTCGGCGTCGATCGGGACCGAGAACTGGGTCGCCGTCACCGCGCGCGCGTCGATCACCGTGCCGTTGGCCAGGGGCGCGATGCCCGCGGGCACGCCGTAGAACGGGTCGTCGTCCGGGCGCGCCTGCCCGTGCGCCCCGGCCGCGGGAAGCGCGAGCAGCGCGACGAGCACGAACAGCGACAACCGGCACAGGCCTTGGGACATCACGCTTCCTCCCGGGCGACAACGATCTGGTCACCCACCTGACCTGATGGGCGCGAGGACCGTATCACGCCGGGACGACTAGCCCAGCAGAACTCCCAGCTCGTGCAGGAACCGGTCGTTCTGGCGCGGCGTCCCGTAGGTGACCCGCAGGGCGCTCTCGCGCCCGAGCGCGGTGCCGGCGCGGACCAGCACGCCGCGGGCCGCGAGGCCCTCCACGATCGCCTTCTCCTCGTAGCCGTCAGGCAGGTCGAACCAGCTGAAGTTCGCCTGCGAGTCGGCCGGGGTGATGCCCAGGTCGACGAGGCCCGACTCCATCTCCACGCGGGCGATCACGGCGCGCTCGACGCGCTCGGCGACGGCGTCCTGGTGCTTGAGCGCCTCGATCGCGCCGGCCTGCGCGGCCTGGTTGCAGAAGAACGGCTGGCGGACCTGGTTGACCGCGGTCGGGAACTCGTCGCCGCCGCAGAGCGCGTAGCCCACGCGCAGGCCGCAGAGCCCGTAGATCTTGGAGAAGGTTCGCAGGAGCACGAGGTTGTCGTGCTTCTTGAGGAGGTCGATCGAGCTGTCCGGATCCTCGAGCGTGTTGTACTCGCAGTAGGCCTCGTCGAGGATCACGCAGACGTGCCGGGGGACCTTCGCGAGGAACGCGGCGATGTCCGCCAGCGGGATCGCCGTCGAGGTCGGGTTGTTCGGGTTGCAGACGATGACCAGCCGCGTCGAGACCGTGATCTCCGCGAGCATCGCGTCGAGATCGTGCTCCTGGCGATCGTTCAGCGCGACCCGGATGCCGGTCGCGCCCGACGCGGCCTCGAGGTGCGGGTACACGCTGAAGCTCGGCCAGGCGTAGACGAGCTCCGCCCCCGGCTCCAGCAGCGCCTCCCCGGCGGCCAGGAGGATGTCGCAGCTGCCGTTGCCGATCGCGATCCGGCTCGGCGGGACCTCGGTGCGGTCGCTGAGCGCCCGGCGCAGCAGCGCGTTGGTCGGGTCGGGGTAGCGGTTGAGGTTGCCCAGGACCTTCGCGACCGCGTCCTGCACGGCCTGCAGCGGCGGGTCCGGCGCCTCGTTGGACGCCAGCAGCGCGACGTCCTCCGGGAGCGCGTAGGCGCTCGCGGCGGGGTAGACGGGGATCCGCTTGACGCGCTCGCTGAACTCGATGGCCACGAAGGGAGCCTAGATCATCGATTTCGGCCGGCCGCGCCCGGTCGGCGGCTACTGCGCGGAGTCGAGGTCGGTGCGCAGCCTGCGCGCCTCCCCCAGGTACACGTGGCGCGCCTCGTGGTCGTCCGCGGCGTGGTAGTGCATCAGCACGCGGATGACCTGCGGGAGCGCTCCGGGGACCGGGATCTCCTGGGCGCACAGGAGCGGCACGCGGTCGAAGCCCAGGGCCCGGGCCGCGACCGCGGGGAAGTCCGCGTCAAGGTCCGGGGTGAGGGTGAAGATGCAGCTGACCACGTCGTCGGGCGACAGCGCGTTGCGCTCCATGATCTCCCGCATCAGCCGGTCGGTGGCGCCGAGGATGGCGTCGGGGGAGTTCTGGTCGACGGAGGCGGCTCCGCGCAGGGCGAACAGGCGCATGGCGGCGGATTCAATCAGCCGCGTGAGCGGCCGGTCTCGCGCCCGGTGTGGGTGCCCGACTCGCGCAGGCGCTCAACCTCGGCGGGCGTCAGCCGCCGGCTCTTCCCGGCGCCCAGCGTCCCGAGTCGCAGCGGCCCGAACGCGACGCGCTCCAGCGTGACGATCTCGTGCCCGACCGCCTCGCACATCCGGCGGACCTGGTGCTTGCGCCCCTCGCGGATGGTGAGCTCGACCTCGTCGCGCGCCAGGGCGCGGGCCTGGGCGGGCAGCGTCATGCCGTCCTCCAGCCGGATCCCCTCGCGCAGCAGGCGCAACGTCGCCTCCTTGACCGGCGGGTTGAGCACCTTCGCGCGATAGGTCTTCGGGACCTCGAAGCTCGGATGGGTGAGCTGCTGGGCGAGGTCGCCGTCGTTGGTGAGCAGCAGGAGACCGGTCGTCTCCGCGTCGAGGCGGCCCACCGGATAGAGGCGTGTGTCGGTGTCGACCATCTCGACGACGGTGGGGCGCCCATGCGTGTCCTTCGCGGTCGAGACCACGCCGGTGGGCTTGTTCACCACGTAGACCACGCGCCTCTGCTGTGCGGGCGGGTTGATGCGCTCCCCGTCGACGGTGATGCGCTCCTCCCCCGTCACGTCGGTCGCCGGGTCCAGGACGACGACGCCGTCGATCTGCACGCGCCCGTCGAAGATGAGCTTCTCGGAGGCCCGTCGCGAGGCGACCCCGGCGTGGGCGAGATGCTTCTGGAGACGCACCCCACCACCGTAGTTGAAGCCTGGCACCATGGACGCGTGGACCTCGCGCTCCTGCACAGCACGCTCGCCGACCTCGGCCAGCCCCCGTTCCGCGCCCAGCAGGTGTGGGAGTGGACCGCGCGCGGAGCCGCCGGCTACGAGCAGATGACCAACCTCCCGGCCGGGCTGCGCGACGAGCTCGCCGTCCGCGTGCCGTTCTCGTCCCTGGAGCTCGTCCACGAGGCGCACGCGTCCGACGGCACGGTGAAGGCGCTGTTCCGCACCCATGACGGCCGGGCCATCGAGGCGGTCCTGATGCGCTACCGCGACGGACGCCGCTCGGTCTGCCTGTCCTCCCAGTCCGGGTGCCCGCTGACCTGCACGTTCTGCGCGACCGGGACCATGAAGTTCGGCCGGAACCTGACCGCCGGCGAGATCCTGGACCAGGCCCTGCACTTCCGCCGGATCGAGCCGATCGACAACGTGATCTTCATGGGCATGGGCGAGCCGATGATGAACCTCGACCACGTCCTGGAGACGTGCGAGCGGCTGCCGCAGATCGGCGTCGCCCACCGCCGCCAGGCCATCTCGACCGTCGGCTGGATCCCCGGGATCGACCGGCTGGCCGAGCAGGATCGCCCGATCCGCCTCGCGCTCTCCCTGCACGCCGCCGACGAGGCGCTGCGCAGCGAGATCATGCCCGTCAACGACCGCTACCCCCTGGCCGAGGTCCTCGCGGCGTGCGCCCGCTTCTACGAGCGGCGCCGCCGGAAGATCTTCGTGGAGTACGTGATGCTCGACGGCGTCAACGACGCGCCGCACCAGGCCGCGCAGCTCGCCCGGGTGCTCGACCCGAAGGTCTACAAGGTCAACCTGATCCCGTACAACCCGACCGGCTCCTACGACGGGTCGCCGCGCGACGTCATCGAGACGTTCCGCGCGACGCTCGAGGAGCGCGGCGTCGAGGCGACCGTCCGCCTCACCCGCGGCCGCGACATCGACGCGGCCTGCGGGCAGCTGGCCGCCAGGGCCGGCGCGGGCTCCTAGAAGCCGTTCTCCTTCAGGAAGCCGCTGAGGATCTCGCGCACCTTGGGTGCGGAGTTCCCGAGCAGCAGGGCGTGCCCCGTGTCCGGGAGCGTCTGCGCCGTGACGTCGGCGTTGATCATGCGCCCCTGCTGGAAGTCGACCGTGGGCGGCGGGAACAGGACGTCCTGCGCGCCGGACAGCAGCAGCACCGGACCGGACACCAGCGAAGCGCCGAGCTGGTTGACCAGCAGCGCCGGCCCGATCGAGAGCAGGTCGCCGCACGGGTCCTTCGCCCGGCGGGAGGCGACCGCGTCGGCCACGGCCGGGTCGGTCGGGGCGTTCAGGTGCGCCGCACGGAAATCGGCCTCGGTCCGGCCGAAGAACGCGTAGCCCCCGGGACCGTCGGCGTCCTGCTGGGAGCCGCCGGCCAGGCAGTCGAGGTTGGCGATCCCGACCGCGGTCGCCGCGGTGGCGGACGTGGTGGCGTCCCCGTAGCTGAGCATGCCGAGCGCCTGGAAGTCGTCCGGGAAGGAGTACTTCGCGATCTCCGCGATGAACGCGCCCGCGGAGTGGCCGACGAGCGCCACCTTGCCGAACTCGATCGCGTCGGCCCCGGGCAGGTCGATGTCGTACCCGCCCTGGCGCAGCCCGAGCGACAGCTGCTTGGCGATGTCGGCCTGGATGCCGTAGCAGACGCCCGTGCCGGCGAGCTCGCCGGAGCTCGCGCCGTAGCCGAGACGGTCGACGGTGAGCGAGACGTGACCGGCCTTCGCGAGCTCGGTCGTCGTGTCGTAGCCGGGGACGTCCTTGAAGCGCCAGAAGAACTCGCCGTAGGAGAGGCCGTGGTAGTAGATGGTGATGGCCGGGTCCTTCGCCTCGAGCGCGGCCCGGGGACCGGTGATGTGCCCGCTGACCGTGTACGCCTTGTCCGGAGGCGGCGTCCCCGCCGTGGTCGGCTGGCAGAGGGAGAACGTGCGATTGAGGAGGTTGACCTTCGTCTTGAACGGCAGGTCGACGATCTCGCCGACGCCGCTGCGCAGGTACGCGACGCGGGCGCCCTTGGCGCCGAGGACGCGCAGGCGATAGTCACCGTCCGCCGGGGACGTGAAGGCCACCGACCGTCGGCCGAGGCGCTTGCCCGACACCCAGCGACCGTTCTCGCAGCGCTCGAGGACCAGGACACCGCGGAAGGACTTGCCGCCGCGCCGGGCCCGGGCGGTGATCGAGGAGCCGGGAGCGGCGGAGCCGGCGGACCGTGCGGTGCCGCAGATGTCGACCGTCTTCGCGGCCGCGGTGCCGCTCAGCGACGCGAGCGTCTTCGGTGCGGCTTGCGCTCCGACGGGTACGGCGAGCGACGCGGCCAGTGCGACCCACGCGAACGCGGCGCCGCGGCGCCTCGAGACCTCGGACATCGGTGATGCTCCTCCCTGGGTTCCTGCTGCCATACCCATCCTCCCGCGCGCGGGAGAACGCGCTATCGCCCCTCGGGGAGAGCCTTCTCCCCCCTCTGGGCGGTACTCCCGACGCCCCGGAGTCCGGTTGTTCTGCAACGGTCCGACGCACCGGGGTTCGGTGCGTAAAGAGGGATCGAGGGCACTCAGGCGGCGGGGGACGGCTCCGGTTCGAGCCCGGGAACGGTGCTCGGGCCGACGTCCGCGTCGCTCGGCATCGCGACGGCGGTGGTCCCCGCGCGCGCCTCACCGGCGCGCAGGAGCCGCTCGCGGAGATCGGCCTCCTCGTCGGGCGACGGGTCCCATTCCGTGACGGGTGGCAGATCCTTAAGGGACCGCAGGCCGAAAAGCTTCAAGAACAGCGGCGTCGTGCGGTAGAGCACCGCTCCGAACTGCGACCTGCCCGCCTCCTCGATGAGCCCACGCTCGAGCAGCGTCTGGCTGGCCGAGTCGGCGCTCACGCCGCGGATGCGGGTGATCTCCGGGCGTGACGCGGGCTGGAGGTAGGCCACGATCGCGAGCGTCTCCGCCTGGGCCGGCGAGAGCGGCGGGGTGCGCGGCTTGGCCAGCAGGCGGCGCGCGGCGGGCTCGACCTCCGCGGAGGTCGCCAGTGCGTAGCCCCCGCCGACTTCGCGCAGGACCAGACCTCGGCGGCCCTCGACGAGCTCGGCGCGCAGGACGGTGACGGCGGCGGCCAGCTCGTGCGGCGCGCACTCGCAGGCGTCGGCCAGCTGCGGTGCCCGGACGGGATCGGTCGAGAGGAACAGCAGCGCCTCGACGCTCCGTGCGATCTCGGCGGCCCGATCGGGGTCCACGTCGGCCGGATCACCGACGAGCTCGGGCTCGGGCGTACCGGGCTCGGACGTCGCGTCGGCCGCAGGGCCGGACACCGCGTCGGGGGCGGACCCGGGCGCGGTCGCCCGCTGGCCGAAGGGGACGACGATGCCCCGGGGCTCGTCGGACTCGCTCATGCCCGCAACCCTCCCGCGGACACGGAGGGCGCCGAGCTCTCCACCGTGTCCCAGATCGGCCGCTCGTCCTGCCGCGGCGCGCGGATGTCGATGTCGCCGAACGCCTCGGGCTGATCCCAGGTCGCCTCGCCCTGCTTGTAGAGCTCCAGCAGCGCGAACAGCGTCACCGCGACGGTCATGCGGTCCGCACCACGGACGGCGTCGTCGAACGTGCAGGAGCCCCGTCGGAGGAGGTTGCGCAGGAGTGTGAGGCGCTCGCCGACCGTCACCTTGGGGATGTTCAGGTGGTGGAGGCTGATGCGCTCGGGCATCCGCAGCAGACCGCCCATCGATCGGCCCAGCCGGCGCGGGTCGTACACGGACTCCGCCTCGTCCTCCCGGAACTCGCGCAGCCACTTCGGCAGCGGCGCGGACCGGTAGCGGTGGTGGTGCTCGCCGGCCAGTCGGCGCTGGAGCTCGTCGGCGGCGCGGCGGTAGCGGACGGCCTCGAGCATGCGGGCCAGCAGCTCCTCGGCCGCCTCCCCGGGTTCGAGGTCCAGCAGCTCCTCCTCCTCGCGCGGGAGCATGAGCCGCGACTTCAGCTCCAGCAGCGCGGCGATGAGGACCAGGAACTCGGTGGCGACCTCGAGGTCGAGCTCGCCCTTCGCCTCGAGGTGGTCGAGGTAGGAGAGCACGACGTCGGCGAGCTCGACCTCGAGCAGGTCGACCTCCTCCCGCAGGACCAGCGTGAGCAGCAGGTCGAACGGGCCGCTGAAGACGTCGAGGTCCAGCTCGAGCTCTGCCACGGTCATCGCCACGACGGTCAAGCTAGCGCGACGATCGGACGTCGGCGAAGCGTCTCCGGAAGTGCCTGCAAAGCCGATGGTTCGGGAGCGAACGACGATCAGGCGCCGCCGACGCGCACGGCGGCCACCGGCGCGCGGACGCGGTCGAACGTCCAGCGCACCAGGTCTCCGGTGCGCAGCCCCGGCCCCCGCAGCATGCGTGCCTGCCCCGCGGGGACGTCGATGCGCAGGGAGCGCAGCCGACGGGCCCCGCGGCGGACCGTGACGGTGCCCCGGCAGCGCCTGGCGTACGGGCGCACGGGTGCGCGGTAGACGACCGGGCAGCGCAGCCGCAGCACCATCGGCGCGCGGCGCACCACCCGCAGCACCGGTCGCTGCCGACCTCGTGACTCGCACCCGCGGAGCACGTCGAAGGCGTCCGCGATCACGAGGTCGGCCCCGGGTCCGCATCGGACCTCGTCACGGACGCCGTCCAGCGCCGCGATGCGGTCGCCACCCTCTCCCCCGTCCAGCCCGTCGCGCCCGGTGCCGCCCACTAGGCGGTCCTCGCCGCCCAGCCCCAACAGGGTCGCGCCCGACTCCCCGGCAGCCAGCAGGTCGGCGGCCGTCGACGTGCCCTCGACGACCTCCACGTCGCGGCCGATCCGGTCGCCCTCCCTGCTCTCCCCGTCGTTGGGGAGCTTGTCGAGCGTGACCCGGACCGGTCCCGGCACGAAGATCGTCGCGTAGCTCGTCCGGTCGCGCCCGGGCCCGCCCTCGACGACGTCGGCCCCGCGGTCGCCGGCGACGACGCTCGGGACGTCCGGGACCGGCGCGCAGCCCTCGGCGGCGAGCACCGGCGTGCGCAGGTCGATCACCCGTAGCTCCTCGCCCGTCTGCTCGACGACGAGATCGTTGACCTCCCCGGGCGCCGCTGCGACCACCAGGCGCCCGTCGGAGACCGACACGGACGCCGCCCCGGCGGCCGCCGGCAGACACAGCGACACGCAGACGACTGCGACCCCGGCCGTGCTCCGGCTGCGACGTACCCCGCCCATGCCCGACCGAGCCTACGCCCCGCCGGGGCCGCCGGTCAGCCGCGCGGGCCGACGCCCATGACCTCGCGGACGTCGGCGAGCGTCTCGGCCGCGATCGTCCGTGCCTTCTCGGCGCCCGCGGCGAGCGCCGCCTCGATGGCGGCCTCATCCGCGCGCAGCGCGTCGTAGCGCTCCCGGACCGGGGCGAGCATCGTCTGCACCGCATCGGCGGTCGCGAGCTTCAGGTCGCCGTAGCCGCGGGCATCGGCCATCGACGCCTCGGCTTCCGCGATCGACGTGCCGCGGGCGACCGCGAGCAGCTCCAGCAGGTTCGAGACGCCGGGCTTGGCCGCGCGGTCGAAACGGATCTCCGTGTCCGAGTCGGTGACGGCCCGCTTGAACTTCTTGAGCAGCGCAGCCGGCTCCTCCAGAACGTAGATCGTCCCCTCGACGGTCCCGCCGGTCGTCGACATCTTCCTCGTCGGCTCCTGGAGGTCCATGATCCGCGCGCCGACCGCGGGTATGCGGTGCTCGGGAACGACGAGGACCGGGGCAGCCTCGGGGGTGAAGCGAGCGTTGAACCGCAGGGCGATGTCGCGCATCAGCTCGACGTGCTGGCGCTGGTCGTCGCCGACGGGCACCTCGTTCGCACGGTAGGCGAGGACGTCGGCGGCCATGAGCGCCGGGTAGAGGAAGAGCCCGGCGGACACGAGCTCCCGCTGCTGGGCGCTCTTGTCCTTGAACTGGTGCATGCGGTTGAGGTCACCGTGCGCGGTGACGCTGCACAGCAGCCAGCAGAGCTCGGCGTGCTCCTGCACGTCGCTCTGGCGGAACAGCACGCACCGCTGGGGGTCGAGGCCGGCGGCGAGCAGCAGCGCGGTCGTGTCGTACAGACGCTCACGCAGCTCGGTGGGGTCGTACGCCACGGTGGTGGCGTGGAGGTCGACGATGCAGTAGATCGCCACGTCCCCCGCGTCCACCGCCCGCTGCTGCCCGGCGACGTACTGCTGGATCGCCCCGATGTAGTTGCCCAGGTGCTTGCGGCCCGTGGGCTGGATCCCGCTGAAGATGCGCATCGGCGCGGAGCCTAGCTACCGGATGTGGACGGGCGTCCCGCGCTCGACGAGGCGGTGGAACCGCAGGATGTCCTGGGGCACAGCGGGTCAGAGCGGCTGGCGGATCACCGGATTCTTCGCGGCCGCCGCCTCGTCGAGTCGGCGCACCGGCGTCGTGTACGGCGCGTTCTGAGCGATGGTCGGGTCCTCCCGCGCCTCGCGGAGGATCGCGACGATCGCGTCCGCGAAGAGGTCGAGCGTCTCCTTCGTCTCCGTCTCGGTCGGCTCGATCATGAGCGCCTCGTCGACGAGCAGCGGGAAGTAGACCGTCGGCGGATGGAACCCGTGGTCGAGCAGGCGTTTTGCGAGATCCAGGGTCTTGATCCCCAGGTCCTTCTTCATCGGCGCGCCCGACAGGACGAACTCGTGCATGCAGTTCGTGCCGAAGCCCAGGGGGAGGTAGTGCGCCACCTCGTCCTCCTGCAGACGGGCCAGCAGGTAGTTCGCGTTGAGGACGGCGGTCTGCGACGCCTCCTTGAGGCCCTCGCCGCCGAGCGAGCAGATGTACGCGTAGGAGCGCACGAAGCAGCCGTAGTTGCCCTGGAAGCCCCGGAGCCGGCCGATGGACTTCGAGCCCACCTCGCCCTCCTCCGCGTCGTGGACGAGGTCGAACACGGGCCCGTCACCGCTCTCGGTCCGGGTGATGACCGGGGTGGGCAGGTACGGCGCGATGCGCTCGCTGACCGCGATCGGGCCGGAGCCCGGGCCTCCGCCGCCGTGCGGCTGCGTGAAGGACTTGTGGAGGTTGTAGTGGACGATGTCGAACCCCATGTCGCCCGGGCGCGAGACGCCCATGACCGCGTTGAGGTTCGCCCCGTCGTAGTACAGCGTCGCCCCGACCTCGTGGACGATGCGCGAGATCTCCTCGATGTTCGGGTCGAAGATCCCCAGGGTGTTGGGGTTCGTGAGCATCAGGCAGGCGACGTCCCCGTCGGCCTTCGCACGCAGATCCTCGAGATCGACCCCACCCTGAGGGTTGGTCCCGACCTTCACGACCTCGTAGCCGGCCATGGTCACCGTGGCCGGGTTGGTGCCGTGAGCGGTGTCGGGCGTGAGGACCTTGTGACGGGTCTCCCCCCGGTCCTCGTGGTAGGCGCGGGTGACCAGGAGCCCGGCGAGCTCGCCGTGTGACCCCGCGGAGGGCTGCAGGCAGACGTGCGGCAGCCCGGCGACCTCGCCGAGCGCGCGCTCGAGGTTGTACATGAGCTCCAGCGCGCCCTGGGCCCGCGACGGGTGCTGCAGCGGGTGCAGACGCGCGTGGCCCGGCAGGCCGGCGACCCGCTCGTGCAGGCGCGGGTTGTGCTTCATGGTGCACGAGCCGAGCGGGTAGAAGCCGGAGTCGAGGTCGAAGTTGCGGCGGCTGATGCGGACGTAGTGGCGCACGAGCTCGGGTTCGGAGACCTCGGGCAGCCGCGGGGCCTCCATCCGGCGCAGCGCCGAGGGGAGCAGCTCCTCCCTGTCGACCTCCGGGACGTCCAGCACGGGGCAGGTGAACGCCCGGCGGCCCGGCGCGCCCTTCTCGAAGATCGTGACTGCGCGGTCACGCTGCATCGGGGACTCGGCGCTCGCAGCGGTCGGCGCCGTCGCCGTGGCGTTCCCGGCGTCGGTGCCGAGCTCGCCGTCGGCGAACTGGCTGGCCGTCTGGGCGGAGGGCAGCTCGCTCATGCGGACGCTCCCGAGGTGGCGGTGGCGGTGGCTCGCTCGGCGGCGACGGCACCGGCGAGGACCGAGGCCAGCTGGTCGATCTGGGCGCGGGTGCGCTGCTCGGTCAGGGCGACCAGCAGGCCGGTCGGGTGCCCGCCCGGGTCGCGGCCCAGCGGGTAGCCGGGGTTGAACCCGTCGGCGCTGCACCGCGAGATGACGCGCTCGACCCCTTCCACCCCGTCCACGTCGAGGTCGAGCGCGAACTCGCGGATCACCGGCTGGTCGTGCAGCGTCGACACGCCGTCGACGGCGCTCAGGGTCTGGCGCGCGTAGTGCGTGCGCTGCAGCAGCAGCTCCCCGAGCTCGACGATCCCCTGCTTGCCGAGCCAGCTGAGGTAGACCACGCCGCCGAGCGCGTTGAGCGCCTGGGAGGTGCAGATGTTCGACGTCGCCTTCTCGCGGCGGATGTGCTGCTCGCGCGTCTGCAGGGTCAGCACGAAGCCGCGGCGGCCGTCGACGTCCTTCGTCTCGCCCGCGATGCGGCCGGGCATCCGGCGGAGATAGGCCTCGGTGGCGCAGAAGAAGCCGAATGAGGGGCCACCGAAGTCCAGGCGGTTGCCCAGGGCCTGCCCCTCGCCGACCGCGACGTCCACCCCGCACTCGCCGGGCGGCGCGAGGATGCCGAGCGTGATCGGGTCGTACTGCCCGACGACGATGACGCGATCCCCGCCCGCCCCGTTCTTGGCGGCAGCCGCAAGGGACGTCGCGTCCTCGACGGCACCCAGGAAGTTCGGGTTCTGGAAGAACACCGCGCTGGTGTCGTCCCCGATCGCGGCGGCCCAGGCCTCCGGGTCGGTCACGCCGTCCTTCAGCGGGACTTCGACGACCTCGATGCCGTAGCCGACGGCCAACGTGCGGAGCGTCTGCGCGGAGTGCGGGTGCAGGCCGGCGCTGACGACGTAGGTGCCCTTGCCGTTGGCGAGCTTCGCGAGGTACCCGGCGGCGGCGACCGCGCTGGGGCCTTCGTAGACCGACGCGTTGGAGACCGGGAGCCCGGTGAGCTCGGTCATCGCCGTCTGGTACTCGAACATCACCTGCAGGCCGCCCTGGCTGATCTCCGGCTGGTAGGGCGTGTAGGGCGTGAGGAACTCCGAGCGGCTCATCAGCATGTCGATGACCGCCGGCACGTAGTGGTCGTACATCCCGGCGCCGAGGAACGTGACCTCGTCCTCCGCGGAGACGTTCTTGCGCGCCAGGTCGAGCAGGTGCGCGTACACGTCCTGTTCCGGCATGCCTGCGGGCAGATCGAGCCCGTTCTCCAGGCGCACCCCCGCCGGGATCCCGTCGAACAGCTCGTCGAGGGACCCCACGCCGATCGCCGCGAGCATGTCGCGGAGGTCGTCGGGGGTGGTGCTGATGTAGCTGCTCACAGGCTCGAGTCCTCGGGTCGTTCTAGGAGAGCGTCGCCACGTAGGCGTCGCGATCCAGCAGGGAGTCCTTCTGGGCTACGTCGCTCAGCCGGACCTTGACCATCCACCCGGTGCCGTACGGGTCCTCGTTGATGGCCTCGGGTGTGTCCCCGAGCGCCTCGTTGACCTCCACGACCTCGCCGCTGAGCGGCGCGATGACGTCCGAGACGGCCTTGACGGACTCGACCTCGGTGTACGACTCGCCCGCGGTCACGGTGCTGCCCACGGCGGGCGGCTCGAAGAAGACGACCTCGCCGAGGGCGTCCTGCGCGAACCAGGTGATGCCGAACGTGGCGACGTCGTCGTCGATCTTCGCCCAGTCGTGCTCGGGGTGGTACAGCAGGCCCTCGGGGTAGCTGGCGTCGGCCATGGCGGTGGTTCTCCTGGGGTTCGGGAAGGGTCGGTCGGCGTCGCAGGCTACGCGGACGGGCGGGCGTACAGCGGCTTCTTCGCGACGACTGCCGCGCGGGTCCGGCCGCGGACGTCGATCTCGAGCGGGGTGCCCGGCTCGGCGCGGTCGGCCGGGACGTAGGCCATGCCGATCCCGACGTCCAGCGACGGGGACATGGTGCCGCTGGTGACGACACCGCCGCCGGCGATCGCGTTGCCCTGACGGGCGATCCCCTTGTCGGTGATCGTGAAGGCGACGAGCTTCTCGGCGGGGTGTGCGGGGTCGGGTTTCCGGGCCTTCGCGACGGCATCGGAGCCGATGAACCCGGTCTCCTCCTTGCAGGCCCAGCCGAGGCCGGCCTCGATCGGGCCGCGCTCCTCCATGAGGTCGTTGCCGTAGAGGTGGAAGCAGACCTCCAGGCGCAGCGTGTCGCGCGAGGCGAGGCCGGCGGGCACGGCGCCGCGGCGGACGACCTGGTCCCAGATGTCGGGGGCGACCGCGGGGGCGCAGAGGATCTCGACGCCGTCCTCCCCCGTGTAGCCGGTGCCGCAGACGAGGGCGTGGTGCCCGGCGAGGCGGGCCGAGCCCGCCGTCATCCGCGAGGGCAGCGGTCCGTCGGCCACCATCCCGACGATCTCGCGGGCCAGCGGCCCCTGTACCGCGATCATGGCGTGCTGGCCGGCCTGGTCCTCCACGACGGCATCCGGGAAGGCGATCGCCTGCTGCTCGAACCAGGCGAGGTCCTTGCCGTGGTTCGCGGCGTTGGTCACCGTGAGGTAGTCCTCGGGTCCGAGGCGATAGGTGAAGAGGTCGTCCAGGACGCCACCGTCCTCCTTGCACAGGAGGCTGTACTGGGCTCCGCCGACGGCGATCTTCTCGACGTCGTTGGACAGGATCCGCTGCAGGAAGGTGAGCGCTCCGGGGCCGGAGGTCTTGATCTGCCCCATGTGGGAGACGTCGAAGGCGCCCGCGGCGTTGCGGACGGCGAGGTGCTCCTCCTTGATCCCGGCGTACTGCACGGGCATCTCCCACCCCGCGAACGGGACGATCTTCGCCCCGGCTGCGACGTGGATCTCGAACAGCGGGGTCCGCTGCAGCGTCTGCGCCTCGGTCACCGCACGCACGCTATCGGAGAGGGCATCGACGCCCTGTCGAGCGTCGGGCGCCCGACGGTCCCCGGACGCACGACGGGGCGACCGCGTGGCCGCCCCGTCGGGACTGCAGGTCGGTCGGTCGGGCCGGTCCTCAGCGCAGGAACGGCGGGATGTCGATGTCGTCGTCGCTGATCTCCAGCGACGAGCGCTCGACGCGCGGCGAGCGGTCCTTGGAGGAGCGCTCGGCACGCTTGGAGGTCTCCTCGCGGGCGGAGCGGGGGCGTGCGCGACCGTGGTCGAAGCCGGTGGCGATGACGGTCACGCGGACCTCGTCGCCCATCCGCTCGTCGATGACCGAGCCGAAGATGATGTTGGCGTTCGGGTCGGCAGCGCCCTGGACGATCTCGGCGGCCTCGTTGACCTCGAACAGGCCGAGCTCGTGGCCACCGGTGATGTTCAACAGGATGCCGGTGGCACCCTCGACGCTGTCCTCGAGCAGCGGGCTGGAGATCGCCGCCTTGGCGGCGTCCCCCGCGCGGGTCTCGCCACCTGCGGTGCCGATGCCCATGAGGGCGGAGCCGGCGTCGGCCATGATCGTGCGGACGTCGGCGAAGTCGAGGTTGATCAGGCCCGGGATCGTGATCAGGTCGGTGATGCCCTGAACGCCCTGGCGCAGGACGTTGTCCGCCTCGCGGAACGCCTCGATGATGGTGGTGCGCCGCTCGACGATCCCCAGGAGCTTCTCGTTGGGGATGACGATGAGCGTGTCGACGACCTCGCGCAGGCGGGCGATGCCCTCCTCCGCCTGGCGCATCCGCTGCGAGCCCTCGAAGCTGAACGGCTTCGTGACGACCCCGACGGTCAGTGCGCCGATCTCGTTCTTGGCGATCTCCGCGATGACCGGGGCCGCACCGGTGCCGGTGCCGCCGCCCTCCCCCGCGGTGACGAAGACCATGTCGGCGCCCTTGAGCGCCTCCTTGATGTCGTCGCGGGACTCGGCCGCCGCGCCGAAGCCGACATCGGGGTTCGCCCCGGCGCCGAGACCGCGCGTCAGGTCGTGCCCGATGTTGAGCTTGATGTCGGCGTCGCACATCTGCAGCGCCTGCGCGTCCGTGTTCGCTGCGATGAACTCGACGCCACGAAGACCCGCGTCGACCATGCGGTTGACCGCATTGGTTCCACCGCCGCCGACGCCGACGACCTTGATGACCGCGAGATAGCTGCCGCTGCTGTCCATGAAAGAAATTCCGTCCGACTCTGGAGGGACACTTGAGAGTTTGGTGTTCTGTCCCCCACCTAGGGGCATGCACGGTACGCGGGCCCTTTACGCCGTGTCAACGGCAACTCTACCCGGCAACGGACGTTGCATGACGCCCAACCCTCGACCTGAGCAGGAGATTTGGTGCCCGGACAAGCCTCGACCTCGACTGGAGGGTGGGGTCTCCGCCCTCCGGACGGTCATACGGCCGTGGGCGCCGCGGGTGCGTCAGGGGGTGCCCCCCGGGGCCGGCGTCGCGCCTGCGACCGGTCCGGCCGGGCCGGTGACGGCCGCCCCGCCGGGCGCCGTCGCCCCTGCGGCGAGCGTCTGCTGCTGCTGGGCGGCGACCTGCTCGAGCCCGCCGGCGGTCGGCCGCTCGGGCAGGCGCACGTCGAGATAGGTCGCTCCCTTCGAGGTCGGGTCGGCGAGGACGGCGACGACCGCCACCCACTTCGCGGCGACGCGATCGGTGGAGCCGAGGTAGACGGCCGGGCCGTCGGTCAGGCGGACGGTGAGCCCGCGAGGCCCGACGAAGACCTTCTCGATGGCCTGACGCAGCGGCGCGGGCGCGGCCGCGAGGGCGGCGACGACTCGTGCGGCCTGCCCGGCGGCGACCTTGTCGCCCGCCGGCGGCATGCGCATCGGCAGCACCGGCAGGTCGCGGGCGCTGCTGCCACGCAGGAGGGTGCCGTCGGAGGCGACCGGGACCTTGCGCCCCTCGACGCTGACCACGGCCACCGGTGTGTGCTCGACGACCTCGATCTTCAGGCCGTGCGGGAAATCGGGGCTCGCGCGGATGTCCTTCACGATCGGGTACGGCGCGACGGCGGTGCGGAGCGCGTCGAGGTCGACGTGCATCGTGGTCATGTCGCGCGCGGCGCCGTCCAGGGCACTGCGGACGCGCTCGCCGTCCCGGCCGCTCGCACCCACGACGGTGACGTCACGCACGGCGACGAGGCTCGACTCGCGAAGGATGAGGAACGACGCGAGCACGAGTCCGGTGACCAGGACGATGGCCGCGAGGCGACGGCGGCCGTGAGGCGTGGCCGGGCCGAGCCTCCCGGGGCGGGGCAGCGCGGGGACGCGCAGGCGGGGCAGCGGCATCGAGCGGGAACTCACGCCTGGGCCTTCGCCGCCGTGACCCGGAACCCTGCCCGGGCCGGACGCCCGGCGCAGCTGCGGTGAAGCCGAGCTCAGGCGACCAGCGCGCGGCCGAGGCCGTCGACGTCGCCGGCCCCCATGACGATGCACAGGTCCCCGGGTCGCAGCACGCCCTGGAGGGTCTTGCGGGCGGCGTCCAGCGACGGCGACCAGTGGACCGCCATCCCCGGCCGGGCGTCGCACGCGGCCTCTGCGACCAGGAGGCCCGTCACCCCCGGGAAGTCCTCCTGGGTCTCACGGGCCGGGTAGATCGGCACGACCATGGCGACGTCGGCGAGTGCCATGGCCGCGCCGAACTCCCGGTACAGCTGCTCGGTGCGGCTGAAGAGGTGGGGCTGGAAGACCGCGACCACCCGGGCGTCGTAGGAGCGAGCCGCCTCGAGCGTGGCGCGGACCTCGGTCGGGTGGTGGGCGTAGTCGTCGATCACGGGGACGCCGGCGGCGGTCTCCCCGAGCCGGTCGAACCGGCGACCGGCGCCGCGGAACGTCGCGAGCGCGGCGACGGCCTGTGCCTCGTCCGCGCCGGTCAGGCGGCACGCGTCCAGCGCGGCGACCGCATTGCGGGCGTTGTGCTCGCCGGGCACGCCGAGCGTGACGTCGTGCCCGCGCCAGGCGAAGCGCGACCCGCCCGGGGTGAGCGTGACGCCGGTCGCGTCGAAGGGGATGACGGCCGCATCGCGGGCGCGCAGCTCCAGCAGCGCAGGCCGGTCCCAGATCACCGCGTGGGCCGGGCCGTCGAGGAACTCGCGGAAGACGTCGCGCACCTGCTCGAGGGAGGAGTAGGTCGCGTGGTGGTCGAGCTCGACGTTCGTGACGACGGCGACGTCGACGTCCAGGCGCAGCAGCGAGCGGTCCGACTCGTCGGCCTCGACCACGAGCCAGCCGTCGCCGGCCGGCCAGTCGGCGTACAGCCCGGTCGTCGTGAGCGCGCCACCGATGAGGTAGGCGGGGTCCGGTCCGTCGACGCCGAGCAGCACGTGCGCGGCCATCGAGGTCGTCGTGGTCTTGCCGTGCGCGCCGGCGATCGCCACGACCCGGCGCAGCGCGCTGAGCTCGGCCAGCAGCTCGGCCCGCGGGACTTCGCGCAGGCCGCGCTCGCGGGCGGCCACGCGCTCCGGGTTGTCGGCGGGGACCGCGGAGGAGTAGACGACCTCGACGTCATCGCCGTCGGGGACGTTGCCGGCCGCGTGCCCGACGTGCACGTCGACACCGAGCTCACGGAGGCCCACGAGCGTCGGCCCGTCCGCGCGGTCGCTGCCGCTGACCCGCGCGCCGAGTTGGGCGCTGACGCGGGCGTAGCCGCTCATGCCGGCACCCCCCACCCCGATGAGGTGCAGGCGGCGGTGCGACCAAGGCTTCGCGGTGTCCGGAGGAGAGGGGCTCAAGGCGGTCCGGACGCTACCTCAGCGTCGGCTGGAGGGGCCGGCGGCGTTTCCGCGGAAACGTCTGACGGGCGTTGCGGCGCCAGCGGGAGCCCCAGATCCCTGGATCCGCGAACCAGGACTCCCCCTGGCGCGCGGGCGCTACGCTCCGCGCGCCGCGGCAGCAAGCACCTCGACCGCGATCGCCTGCGCGGCGTCGGGCCGGGCCAGCGCCACGGAGGCGGACGCCATAGCCGCCAGCCGCGACGGGTCGCCCAGCAGCGCGTCGACCTCCGTGCGCAGGCGCGCCGCGTCGAGCTCGGCGTCGGGCACCAGCACCGCGGCGCCACCCTCGACCATCCAGCGCGCGTTGCCGGTCTGGTGGTCGGCGGCCGCGTGCGGGTACGGGACGAGGATCGCCGGGCGGCCGGCCGCGGCGACCTCGAACACCGAGCCGCCCGAGCGGGCCAGGCAGAGGTCGCACGCCAGCAACGCCTGCGAGAAGTCGTCGATATAGGGACGCAGGTCGTAGCCGGCGGGCGCCGGGATGCCGAGCCGGGCCTGCAGATCGTCGACGTCGCGCCGGCCGGCGGCGTGCAGGACGCGGAAGCCCGCCGGGAGCGGGCCCGCCGAGCCCGGTCCGTAGGCCCCGATCGTGGCCTCGTTCAGCGTCCGGGCACCGAGCGATCCGCCGAACACCAGCAGGCAGACGTCGCCCTCGGCGAGGTCGAACCGGGCCCGGGCGGCCGACCGGTCGGTCGCCGGCGGCGGCACGGGCCGCCCGGTCACCAGGTAGCGGGCGTCGTCCCGTCCGATCAGCGGGAAGGCCAGGCAGACCCGGGCGGCGCGGCCGGCGAGCAGCCTGTTCGTCAGCCCGAGGTGGCTGTCGGCCTCGGTGAGCACGAGCGGGACCTTCATCCGGACCGCGGCCGCACCGACCGGCCCGGCGACGTACCCGCCGCCGCCCATCACGACGTCCGGCCGCTCCTGCCGCAGGATCCGGCGCGCCGCCCGCACGGCCCCGAAGGCCCGGCCGACCGCGCGCGCCGCCTTCAGCGGGTTGGACCGGCTGATGCCCTCGACGCGGATGGGGTGCAGCGGGTAGCCGGCGGCGGGGACCAGCTCGGCCTCGGCCCGCTCCCCGCCGACGAAGACGACGTCGGCGCCCTCAGCCCGCAGCGCGTCCGCGACGGCCAGTGCCGGCACCACGTGCCCCGCTGTCCCGCCGGCGGCGATCACGACCTTCGTCACGACTTCCCGTCCTCGATCGGTGCGACGGTTCCTGGACGACGCGCAGGTGCGCGGTCCCCCCGCTCGCGATGTTCAGCAGCAGTCCCATGGAGAACAGCAGGGTCCAGAGGCTCGTCGTCCCGTAGGAGAGGAACGGCAGCGGGACCCCGGTCAGCGGCGCGAGGCCGAGGACCGTGAAGACGTTGAGCGTCGCCTGCGAGAGCACCATCGTCGTGATGCCGGCGGCCAGCAGCTTCGCGTACTGGCCCTTGGCCATCTTCGCGACGCGCAGGCCGGCGTAGCCGATCAGGCCGTAGAGGAAGAGGACCACCGTGATGCCGGCCACGCCGAGCTCCTCCCCGATGATCGCGAGGATGAAGTCCGTGTGGGCCTCGGGGAGGTAGAAGATCTTCTGCACCGACTGCCCCAGTCCCAGACCGAACAGCCCGCCCGACCCGAGCGCGATCTGGCCCTGGACCGACTGGAAGCCGGTGGTGCCCGCGGTGTCCCAGGGGTCCAGGAAGCTCGTGAGCCGCGCCCGACGGTAGTCGGCGGTCATCGCATACATCAGGACGAGCACCGCGCCGATGACCGCGCCGATCAGCAACCAGCGGACCGGCATGCCGGCGGCGACGAGCAGCGCGCAGGTGGTGAAGGAGACGACGAGGGCGGTGCCGAGGTCCGGCTGCGTCGCGATCAGGAGGATCGCGGGGCAGACCACCAGCAGCAGCGGCACGAGCTCGCGCGGGTGCTGCGGCGCCCGGGGCTTGCGGGCCAGCAGCTTCACGGAGTAGAGGATCAGCGCGAGCTTCGTGATCTCCGACGGCTGGAAGGTCAACGGTCCGGCGCCGAGCCAGCGCTGGGCGCCGTTGACCTCGACGCCGAGCGGCGTCTTGACCAGGATCAGGCAGACGAACGCGAACAGCAGGAACGGGCCGGTCAGGTCGAGGACCTTCTGCAGCGGCGTCCGGGCGATCAGGTGCAGGCCCAGGAAGCCGATCGCGCCGAAGCCGACGTACTTGACGAGGTACAGCGTGCCGTCCCCCTGCCCCTCCAGCAGCGTGCGCGCGGACGAGGCGCTGAAGACCATGACGGCGCCCGCGGCGAGCAGGCACAGCGTCGCGGTCATCAACAGGTTGTATTCCAGCGGGTGCGCAGGGGTCCTGCGCTTCGCGGTGGCGGCGACGCGACGCATTCGGACCTCTGTTCGCCGTGGCCGACCCGGTCCCTCCCGCGGCGGACGGGTTCAGTGGTCGGGGTGGCGCGCGTGGACGAGCGCGGCGAAGTGCCGGCCGCGCTCCTCGTAGTCGCGGTACTGCCCGAAGCTCGCGCACGCCGGAGAGAGCAGGACGACCTCGCCCGGCCGTGCCAGTGCCGCCGCGGCGGCGACCGCGCGCTCGAGGTCGCCGCGGTCCTCCCCGGCCCCCAGCGCCTCGCGTAGCCGGCCGGCGGCGGTGCCGATCAGGTGCACGCTCGCGGCCCGGGCGGCGACCGGCTCCCGCAGCGGCGCGAAGTCCTCCTGCTTGGCGTCGTCGCTGCCCAGGATCAGGTGGACCGGACCGTCCATCGCGGCGAGCGCGGTCAGCGCGGACTCGACGTTCGTCGCCTTGGAGTCGTTCACGAACCGCACGCCACCGACGGGCTCGAGCTCCTGCAGGCGGTGCTCGACGCCGGCGAAGGTCCGCAGCGCCGTGGCGATCGCGTCCTCCCCCAGGCCCCGGGCGCGGCACGCCGCGGTGACCGCCTGCGCGTTGCGCCTGTTGTGTGCCCCGGGCAGCGCGGGCTCGGCGGGGAGCTCGACGAGCTCGAGGTCGATCGCTGCGCCGTCGCCCGGGACCTCGGGCAGGAGCGCGCCGGGCGCGATCGCCGTGTCGGCCGCGTGCTGATGGGCGAACATCCCGGCGAGCTTCGCGTCGCGGTAGGCGGCCAGCGAGCCGTGCCAGTTCAAGTGGTCGCTGCCGAGGTTCAGCAGGATGCCGACGTCCGGCCGGAAGCTGATCGTGTCGAACAGCTGGTAGCTCGAGCACTCGGCGACGACCGTCGCACCCGGCTCGAACGCACCGATCAGGGACGTGTAGGCCGTCCCCACGTTGCCGACGACGTGGACCGGCAGGCCTGCGACGCGGTACGCATGCCCGAGCCACTCGGACACCGTGGTCTTGCCGTTCGTGCCCGTCACCGCGACGACGTCCAGCGGAACCAGCCGCCAACCCAGCTCCAGCTCCCCGAGGACCGGGATGCCACGCTCACGCGCCGCCGCGACGACCGGGGCCGACGGGGGAACACCGGGGGATTTCACGACCGCCCCGACTCCGTGGGCGCGCAGCAGCTCGACGCCGTCGGTGCCGTCGAAGACCGGGAACCCCGGCTCCTCGTGCAGCTCCGGTCGGCCCCGGTCGACGCCGACGACCTGCTCACCGGCGGCGACGAGCGCGCGACCGGCGGCGAGGCCGGAGCGGGCGAGGCCTACGACGAGGTACGGACCCGGCGGGAGCATGGGACGGCTCAGGCCACGGACTGCTGGTAGATCGTGAAGCCGATCGCCGCGCAGACCGAGGCGATGATCCAGAACCGCAGGATGATCTTCGTCTCCGACCAGCCCGCCATCTCGAAGTGGTGGTGGATCGGGGCCATCAGGAACACGCGCTTGCGGAAGGTCTGGAACGAGAAGACCTGGATGATCACGCTCAGCGCCTCGACGACGAAGATGCCTCCGAGCAGCACGAGCAGCTCCTCGGTCTTCGTCATGACCGCCAGGCCGGCAACCGCCCCGCCCAGCCCCAGCGACCCGGTGTCCCCCATGAAGATGGTCGCCGGGAAGGCGTTGTACCAGAGGAATCCGACGCAGGCTCCGACCACGCAGCCGCACAGCAGCGCGAGATCCTCCTGCCCGCTGGTGATGAACGTGATGCCCAGGTACGCGAGCGCGACGATCGCCACGCAGCCCGCCGCCAGGCCGTCGAGCCCGTCGGTCAGGTTGACGGCGTTCGTGGTCCCGGCGACCACGAGGTAGATGAGCACCGGGTAGAAGACGCCGAGGTCGATGGTGGCGTCCAGGGACCGCAGCCGCAGCGTCGGCGGGAGGTCCGCCTGCACGGTGGCGATGTACCAGAGCAGCAGCGAGATTCCGACCGTGATGAGCAGCTTCCAGCGGCCTTGGAGGCCCAGCGACCGGCGCTGGAAGATCTTCTGCGCGTCGTCGGCGAACCCCAGCATCGCCGAGAGCACCGCGACCCCGTACACGCCGATCGAGCGCCAGTCGTAGTCGCTGAGGATCAGGAACGGGATGCTGATCGCGGCGAAGATGATGATCCCGCCCATGGTCGGCGTCCCGGCCTTCACGTGGTGGGCGGCGGGCCCCTCCTCGCGGATGTGCTGGCCGAACTGGCGACGGCGCTGCGCGGCGATGAACCGCGGGCTGAGGAAGACGCAGATGAGCAGGGCGGCGGTGCCGCCGATCAGGATCTCACCCATTACGCCGGGCCCCCGCCCAGGGGGCGGGCGTCACGCAGGGCCTCGGAGACGATCTCCAGGCCGACGCCCCGCGAGGCCTTCACCAGGACCGTGTCGCCGTCCTCGATGAGCGACGGGAGCAGCGCCGCCGCCGCGTGGGCGTCCGCGACGGCCCGCACCCCGCCGAGATTCGAGCCGGCCCCGAGATAGGCGGCCAGCGGTCCGACGGTCACGAGGAGGTCGACCCCGACGTCTCGGGCGTGCACGCCGAGCTCGCTGTGGAACCGCTTGGCGTCGGGCCCGAGCTCGAGCATGTCGCCGAGCACCGCGACCTTGCGGGCGGGTGCCGTGGCGGCGAGGTCGTCCAGGGCGGCGCGCATCGACATCGGGTTCGCGTTGTAGCAGTCGTCGACGACGACGACCCCTCCCGCGAGGTGCTCGCGCTGCCCGCGCAGGGCGCTCAGCGCGACGTCCACGTCACCGTTCGGATCGATCCCGGCGGCCCGGGCGGCGGCCGCGGCGGCGAGCGCGTTCAGCGCCATGTGGGCAGAGGTCAGCGGCTGCCCGTTCGCGAGGAGCCGGACGCCCGGAAGCTCGGTGAGGTCGCCACCGGGGCCGAAGCGGACGACGTGGTGGTCCTCGCGCAGGTGCGCCTCGAGCAGCGGCTCGTCGGCGGGGACGATCGCGGTACCGCCGGGTCGCAGGTTGTCCAGCAGCTCCGCCTTCGCGGCGGCGATCGCGGCGACCGAGCCGAGCAGCTCGAGATGGACCGGGCCGACGTTCGTGACGATCGCGACGTCCGGCTCGGCGATGAGGGCGAGCTCGGCGATCTGGCCGGGACCGCGCATCGCCATCTCCAGCACGAGCACCTCGGTGCCTGGTGGGGCGCCCAGGACCGTCAGGGGAAGGCCGATCTCCGTGTTGAGGTTCTGCGCGGTCGCGACGACCCGGCGGCCGCCCGTGCGCAGCATCGCGGCCAGGACGTCCTTCGTCGAGGTCTTGCCGGTGGACCCGGTGACGCCGATCACGACGGCGGCGAGCTGACGGCGCCAGGCGGTGGCGAGCCGCTGCAGCGCGGCGAGCGGGTCGTCGGCTGCGAGGACCACCGCGCCGGTGCCGGGCGGGAGGCTGTCGGCGTGCCGCGGCTCGACCAGGACCCCCCAGGCGCCCGACTCCAGTGCTGTCCCCGCGAAGTGCCCGCCGTCGACGCGCTCGCCGGGCAGGCCGACGAAGAGGTCCCCGGGGCCGACGCCGCGCGAGTCGATGACGACGCGCTCCGGCCCGCCGTCGGGTGACTGCGGCTCGCGCAGGTGCGCGCCGGCCGCGTCGGCGATCCATTGGGGTGAGCGGTCAAGCACGCAGGGCCTCCCGGGCCACGGTCACGTCGTCGAACGGGATCTTGACGCCCCCGGCCAGCTCCTGGCCCTGCTCGTGGCCCTTCCCGGCGATGACGACGACGTCCCCGGCCCGGGCGAGCCCGATCGCCTGCGCGATCGCGGCCCGTCGGTCCTCCACGACCAGCGCGTCGTCGCGGTCGATCCCGGCGACGATCTCGGCGAGGATCGCGTGGGGCTCCTCGGAGCGCGGGTTGTCGCTGGTCACGAGCACGACGTCGGAGAGGCGGGCCGCGATCTCCCCCATCAGCGGCCGCTTCGCGCGGTCGCGGTCGCCGCCGGCGCCGAAGACGCAGAGCAGTCGCGCCTCCGCGTCGATCACGCCGCGCGCGGCGGCGAGCACGTTCTCGAGCGCGTCGGGCGTGTGGGCGTAGTCGACGAGCACGCCGAAGTCCTGGCCCTCGTCGACCGGCTCGAACCGGCCGGGCACCCGACCGGACGCGGCGAGCCCCGCCGCGATCGTCTCGTCGTCGACGCCGTAGGTGCGGACGGCCGCGATCGCGCCGAGCGCGTTGAGGACGTTGAAACGGCCGGGCAGCGACAGCGACCAGGACCGGCCGGCGGCGGTGAACGTCGTCCCGGTGAAGCTCGAGGTCACGTCCGTGGCGCGCAGCGTGGCGTCCGCGGTGTCGATCCCGATCGTCACGGCGTGCGGCAGCTCCGCGGCCAGCCGGGCACCGTACGGGTCGTCGACGTTGACGACCACGGCATCCGGTGCGTGCCCGTCCGCGCCCGGCGGGACGAACAGCTCGCGCTTGGCGGCGAAGTAGTCCGCCATGTCGGGGTGGAAGTCGAGGTGGTCCTGGGTCAGGTTGGTGAAGACCGCGACGTGCCAGTGGATCGCATCCGCGCGGCGCAGCCGCAGCGCGTGTGAGCTGACCTCCATCACGCACGCCTCGTCACCGCGGACGAGCATCTCGGAGAAGGTCCGCTGGAGGTCGATCGCCTCCGGCGTGGTGCGCACCGCCTCGGTCTCGGCGCCGCCGATGACCGTGCTGACGGTGCCCAGCAGTCCGGTCGCGATCTCCGCGTGCTCCAGGAGCGCCCGGACCAGGTGGGCCGTCGTGGTCTTGCCGTTGGTGCCGGTGATGCCGGTGGTGCGCAGGCGAGCGGTCGGGTCACCGTGCAAGCGCGCCGCGGCGGGCGCCATCGCCGCGCGGACGTCGGGGACGACGACCTCTGGGATCCCCAGGCCCAGCGGGCGCTCGACGACCAGGGCAGCCGCCCCGCGGGCGACGGCGTCCGGGGCGAAATCGTGCCCGTCGCGCGTGAACCCGGGCACGCAGAAGAAGACGGTCCCGGGGGAGACCGTGCGGTTGTCGTAGGCGAGCGCGCGCACCTCGACGTGCGGGGCGTCGCGGGCGGCGTCGCCGATCACCTCGCGCAGCGTCATGCGTGCGCCAGTGTGTCAGCTGGGAGGGACGCGAAGGTGCGTGAGGCCGAACTCGGCGATCTTCCCGAAGGCCGGGGCGGCCACCGCGCCACCGTAGATCGCGCCCTTGGGCTCGTCGACGATCACCGAGACGAGCAGCTCGGGCTTCGCTGCGGGCGCGAACCCGGTGAACGAGGCGATGTAGTTCGCCTTGGAGTACTCGCCGGTCCTCGTGTCGACCTTGTTGGCCGTGCCGGTCTTGCCCGCGAGCCTGTAGCCGGGGATCGAGACCTCGGCAGCGGTGCCGCCCGGGGAGAAGACGCCCTCGAGCATGCTGCGCACCGAGGCCGAGGTCGCGCGGCTGATGACGCGCGTGCCCTTCGGCCGGGCGACGCGCCGGCCGTCGACCGCGCGGATGATCTGCGGGGCGCGCAGGACGCCCCCGTTGGCGATCGCCGCGTACGCCGAGGTCATCTGCAGCGGGGTGACCGAGAGGCCCTGACCGATCGGCAGGTTGCCCATCGACGAGCCGGAGTATTTCTCCACGGCCGGGACGATGCCGCGTTCCTCGCCGGGCAGGTCCACGCCGGTGGGGGTGCCGAAGCCGAACTTCCGGACCCAGCGGTCGAACGAGACCTTGCCGAGCCGCTGACCGATGAGGATGGACCCGACGTTGCTGGACTGGGCGAGGATGCCCGAGGTGCTCAGCGTGATCGGCCCGCGCGGGTGCGACTCGCCGATGGTGCGGTCGGCGACGACGATCTGTGGCGGGAGGTTGAACTGCGTGTCGGGCGTGACCTTCTGCTCCTCGAGCGCCCCGGCGACCGTGAACGCCTTGAAGGTGGAGCCCGGCTCGTAGGTGAGGCCGACCGCGCGGTTCTGCAGCGCGTCCGGCGGCGCGGCGCCCGGGTCGTTGGCGTTCACACGCGGCCAGTTGGCCATCGCGAGGACCTCGCTGGTCTGCGGGTCCATGACGATCGCCGTGGCGCTCTTGGGCCGGTACTTCTCGCCGAGGTCCCCGAGGACGCTCTCGACCTTGCCCTGCAGCGCGGCGTCGATCGTCAGCTGGAGGCTCTCCCCCGCCCTCGCGGGCTTCAGGTCGCGGGTCTCGATCGCCTCGCCCAGTGCGTCGCGGACGGTGCGGCGCTCGCCGTCGGTGCCCTTGAGCTGCTTGTCACGGAGGTACTCGACGCCGGCGAGGCCGTGTCCCTCCGTCCCGACGGTGCCGAGCACCTGCGTCGCGAGCCACTCGCGCGGGTACACGCGCCGCGTGCCGGCGGTGAGGTCGATCCCGGCGATGTCCAGGCGCTCGATCTTGTCGGCGCGCTCGGCGGGGACGCGACGGGAGAGGTAGACGAAGCCCGTGTCGCGACGCGCGAGCTTCGTGGTCAGGTCGGCCGCCGGGATCCCCAGGATCGGCGCGAGGCGGGCGGCCGTGCGGACCGGGTCCTTCACGAGATACGGGGTCGCGCTGACGTCGTCGGCCGGCTCGCTGACCGCCAGGTCGACGCCCTCCCGGTCGACGATCGCGCCGCGCCGCGCTGGGACCTCCGCGGTCACCACCTGCTGCGTGGTCGCCGCCTGCGCGAGGCGGTCACCGGAGATCGTGCCGAGCCACAGCGCGCGCAGGAACGCGAGTGAGAGCAGGATCAGGAACGCGGCGAAGAGCAGCGAGATGCGGCGGTCGACGATCGTCATCCGGTGCTACCCCGCAGCCGGATCGGCGGTGACGCCGCCGGCGGCGGTCCCGGCCTGCGGCGGCGCGACCGGCGGGGCCTGCTGCTCGACGGGCGGGGCGGCGGCGGCCTGGGGCGCCGGCGTGGCAGCCGTCGCGGGGGCGGGCGCCTGCGTCTGCGCGGCCTGGGCCGCCGGGTCGGCGACCGGCGGGGTCGTCACGGACGGCGCGGCCTGCGCGGTCGTCCCGGCCCCGAGCGGACCGGGGAGCGCCGTGGGATCGGGCACCAGCGCCTGCTGCAGCACCGGGGCCGGCGCGGTGATCGCCTTCGCGGCCCGGCCGGCGTCGCCGGGGCGTGCGGTCAGGTAGTTGCGGTCGCCCGGGGCGGGCATGACGAGCCCGAGGCCCTGCGCGGCGCCTTGGATCCGCTCGCCGGAGTCCAGCCGTGAGACCCCGGCGCGGAGCACCGCGTTCTGGCGCTCGAGGGTCGAGGCGGTCTGGACGGCGCGCCCGATGCCCGAGTTGAGCTTGAGGAGCGAGACCTGCAGGAACACCAGGCCGACCAGCGCACCGGTGAGCAGCACGATCCACATGCGTCCGCGGACCACCCGGTCCAGCAGCGTCAGCTCCGCGGCCTTCGGCTTCGCGGCGATCCGGGGCCGGGCCGCGGGACCGACGGCGCGACGCCCGTGCGGGGGCGTCGGGACGGGCCGGGGCCGCGGGCGGGCTGCGGGTCGGCGGGCGGGGGCGGTGCGGGCGGTGCGGGCTGCGGCGGCGGCAGGCGGGGTCATGCGAAGGGTCCTTCCTGGAGCTTGCGGGCCACGCGCATGCGCGCGGAGCCGGCTCGCGGATTGGCGGCGATCTCGCCGGGGGTCGGCACGATGCCGCGTCCGAGCAGCTCGGCCTCGGGTGTGCGCCCGCAGGCACACACCGGGAAGTCGGGGGGGCAGGTGCACCCCTGGGCGAGGTCCGCGAGGAACCGCTTCACGCGCCGGTCTTCGCCCGAGTGGAACGAAATCCCTGCAAAACGGCCATCGACGCGGAGGACCTCCCAGGCGATCGGGAGCGCGCGGTCGACCTGGCCGAGCTCGTCGTTCACGGCGATGCGGATCGCCTGGAAGACGCGCTTGGCCGGGTGCCCGCCGGCGAACCGCGCGGGTACGGGGACCGCAGCGGTGATGACGTCGACGAGCTCGGTGGTGGTGCGCAGTGGCCGCTTGGCCCGTTCGCGGACGATCGCGCGGGCGATGGGGCCGGCGTAGCGCTCGTCGCCGTACTCGCGGAAGAGCTGCTTGAGCGCCCGCTCGTCCCGGTCCGCGACCAGCGCGGCGGCGGTCAGCTCCTGCGTCGTGTCCATCCGCATGTCCAGCGGGGCGTCGTAGCTGTAGGAGAACCCGCGCTCGCGCGTGTCGATCTGCATCGAGCTCATGCCGAGATCGAGGTAGACGAGGTCCGCGCGGGTGTCCTCCTCGCGCAGGAGCTCCAGGCCCTCGGCGAAGCCCGCGCGGATGAAGCGCGTGCGGCACGGGACCTCGGCGGCGAGCGCCTCGAAGCGGCCCTGTGCCTCGGGATCGCGGTCGATCGCGATCAGCTCGCCCTCGGGGCCGAGCCGCTCCGCGACGAGCCGGGCGTGCCCGCCGGCGCCGAAGGTGCAGTCGACCGCCGTCTCCCCCGCGGCGGGGGCAAGCAGGTCGATGAGCTCTCCGGCGAGGACCGGTACGTGTTCGGAGGCCACGATGTCCAGGAGCCGGCTCACGCCTGGCCGAGGGTCGGGAGGCGGGACGCGCCGCCGCTCATGCGCGCGGTGATGTCGGACACGGAGGTCGGGAGGCCCTCGCTGCGGGTGTCCCAGGTGGCGCGGTCCCAGATCTGCAGGTGGTTCCTGCTGCCGACCAGGACGACGTCCTTGGTGATCCCCGCGTACTGCAGGAGCCGGGACGGCATCGCGATGCGCCCCGCCCCGTCGAGGTCGACGTCGTGGGAGCCGCCGATGAAGTGGGAGTCCAGCGTGGCGTAGTCGTCGCTCAGCGGGTGGAAGTCGCTGAGCATCGAGCCGGAGTAGGTCTCGAACTCCTCCGGCACCCACAGGGACACGTTGCGCTTGAGACCGCGGGCGAGGACGGCGCCGTCGGCGTACCGCGAGCGGATCTTGGCCGGCACGGTGAGCCGGTTCTTCGCGTCGAGGGTGTAGTCGAAGGATCCGCGGAAGACCATGGGGTCCGGCTTCAGGAAGGAGTCGCGAATCGGGGAGGAGGACTGGGAGGAGGCCCTCCACCCCGATTCGCTGGGCGGGAAGCTAACCCACCTTCCCCCACCGGTCAACACCTTTCATGCAAGATTTCCCACAGGAGATCGGCAGGGTGAGGCGACGGGTCGAAAACGCCAGTGTCCATGCCGGTTCTCAGGGTGGTGCCACTGCTCCTGCACGCCCAGTTGCAGCCCCGACAGATGGCCATCCACCCCCGCTCACGACGGTTCCGTCCGTGCGATGTGCGTTCGCTGGTCCGAACGGTGGGGATCGGTGGGTGTCCGGGTGGGGAGCGGGCCCACGCGGTCCCCGCCACGCACTTCCGGGTGGGTCCCCTGAGGCGAACCGCTTCCCGCGCGCGTAGGATCCGTGGCCGCCTCGCGACCTCGCACGCCGCCCGACCCGGTCCGTACACCCCACGTAGGAGCTCCCTATGACCACCCCGCCCCTTTCCCTTCTCCGGCGCCTGGCCCTCGGCGGCGCCGTGGCCGCGACGCTGGCCGTCGCCGGCTGCGGCGGCAGCGGTGAGAGCGGTGACGCAGGCGTCGACCCCGCCTCCGTCATCCCCGCCGGTGCCCCCGTCTACTTCGAGCTGACCGTCCGCCCCGATGGCGACCTGCGCACCGACGTCGAGGCCGTCGCCAAGAAGGTCCTGCGGACCTCTGACCCGGGCGCCGAGATCGTCAAGGCGCTCGACGACGCGCTCAAGGACGAGGACGGCACGAACTTCAAGGACGACATCGACCCGTGGCTCGGTGACAAGGCCGCCGTCGCGATCACGTCGCTGAAGAACCCCCAGAAGCCCGACTTCGCGGTGGCGATCGCCTCCAAGGACAACGACAAGGCGCTCGCCTCCATCAAGGGGGACGGCAAGGAGACCGTCGAGGCCGAGTACGACGGCGTCAAGTACCTCAAGGACAAGAGCGGCGACGACTTCGTCGCCGGACCCGCGGGCGACACGTTCGTCATCGGGACCGACGCCGGCTACAAGGCCGCGGTCGACGCGCAGAAGGCCGACCAGCAGCTCGACGACAGCAAGGCGTTCGCAGACGCGCGCGACGGCATCAGCACGGAGGACGCGCTCGGCTTCGTCTACGTGGACCTCGTCAAGGGGCTCACCGCCCTCAGCGCGTCGCAGCCGCTGATCGCCTCGCAGGTCGAGCCGTTGCAGAAGCTGCTGAATGGCGCCACGAGCATCACCGCCGCGATCGCCGTCGACGCCGGCGCGATCCGCGTCGAGGCCGCGCAGCTCGGCGGCCGCGCCGCCCAGGCGGCCGGCGACCCGGCCAAGGCGCTCGCCGACCTGCCTGCGGGCACGGTCCTGGGCGCCGGACTCGGCGAGGTCGGGGCAACGCTGCAGCAGGGCCTCGACCAGCTCGCGTCCGTCGGACCGATCGCCGGGCAGGACCCCGGGACGCTGCTCGCCGGCCTGGAGGCGACCCTCGGGCTGTCGGTGAAGGACGACCTGCTCTCCTGGATGGGCGAGGGAGCGATCTTCGTGCAGGGCAAGTCGATCACCGACATCGGCGGCGGGCTCGTGGTCCAGTCCAAGGACCCGGCGAAGACGAAGTCCGCGCTCGACAAGATCAAGCCGCTCCTGCGGCAGTTCGCCGGTGCCGAGATCGTGGACCGGGCCCCCGAGGGCGCGGAGGACGGCTTCCGCGTCCCGCTGGGCGAGGGCGTTCCGTTCGAGCTGCTCGTCGGCATCAAGGACGACCGTTTCGTGGTCGGTGTCAACCCGAACCTCGTGAAGGCGACACTCGAGGGCACCGGCTCCGGCCGTCTCGGAGACGAGGCGACGTTCAAGGCCGCCGCCGGCGCGCTCGGTGACGGCATCCAGCCGTCCTTCTACCTGGACTTCCAGACCGTCGTGTCGTTCCTCGCGCTCGGCGCGGGCTCCGACCCGGCGTTCACGAAGGCCAAGCCGTACCTCGACGCGTTCAGCGCGATCGTGGCCGGCGGCAAGCGCGAGGGTGACGTCAACAAGACGCGGTTCGCGCTCGGCGTGAAGTAGCCCGACCCGCCGCCGCGGCGACCGGTGAGCGCCCCCCCTCAGAGGGCGCTGACCATCGCCGCGGCGACGAGGAGCAGGACCGCCGGGACCAGCAGCAGCGCGATGACCAGCTGGATCTTCGGCGCCGCCCGGGCGGCGTGGTCGGCGAGGAGGCGCACGCGGTCGGCCCGGGCGTCGGCTGCCAGCGCGGCCAGCGAGGGCGCGAGCGCGACGCCGTGCCGGTCGGCTCGGTGCACCGCAGCGACCAGCGCCACCACGGTCGGCAGCGGGCAGCGGGCCGCGAGCCCGTCGAGCGCCGTTCCACGTGGGGTTCCGGCCGCCACCTCGCGGGCCACCCGGCGCAGCTCCGCCGCGAGCAGGCCGGGGTGGCGGCGGCCGACCTCCCCCATCGCCCGGCCCGGCGTCTGCCCGGCCGCGACCGCCACGCGCAGCAGGTCCAGGACGTCGGAGACCTCCACCGCCATGACGGCGGCGCGGCGGCGCGCGCGCAGCACGAGCCAGCGGTCGGGGACGAAGAACCCGGCGACCGGCAGGGCGAGCGCCGAGACGGGACCCAGCGCACCGGGGAGCCCGAGAGCCAGCGGCACGCCGACCACGAGCACGAGCAGCACGACGCCACCCTTCAGCGCCATCAGGTCCGCCGGGCTCACGCGCGGGTCCAGGCCCGCGGCGGCGATCCGCCGGCCCAGGTCGCGCGGCGGCGGCGCCGTACCGGCCCGGCGGCCGAGCCGCACGAGGGCGCCGAGCGCCACGCCGTCGCGTCGCGTCGGACCCGTGCCCCGGGGCCGGGAGGCGCGCTCCTCCGCCACCTCGGCCAGCGCCCACGTCGCCGCGGCGACGGCGAATCCCGCGAGCAGGGGCGTCGGACTCACGCCGGCACCTGCGCCAGACGCCGGACCGCGACCAGGGCGGCCCCGACGAGGAGTACCGCCGTCGCGGCCATGATCCGCGGCAGGGGCTCGGCCAGGACGGCACCGACCGAACCGGGGGCCGCCAGCTCGGTCACGGCGAGCGCCGCGGCGGGCAGTCCGGCGACGAGCCGGGCGGTGAGCCGGGCCTGCGCGGTCGCCGTGCGCGCGTCGGCGGTCGCCCGCCGACCCTCCTCCAGGTCCCCCGCGAGGTCACGCAGCAGCCCGGCCAGGTCGCCGCCCGACTCCTGCTGCAGCAGCATCGCCGCGACCAGCACGTCCGTGCCGGGCGACGCCGCGCGGGCACGCCAGTCCTCGAGCGCCGCCGCGGTCGGTCGACCCAGCTCGAGCTCGCGGGCCAGCGTCCGCAGCTCGACGCCCGCCGCGCCGCCGACGCTCCCACTCGTCGCGGCCTGGACCACGGCCCCCCCGCAGCGCGTGCCCGCCCGACAGCGCGTCCGCCAGCGCGCGGGCGGTGATCGGCACGCCCTCGTGGAGCCTGGCGCGCCACCGGGCCCGTCGCTCCTCGAGCACGCGGCGCGCCGCCCAGGGCCCGCAGACGGCGCTCAGCAGCGCCACCACCGGGCCGGCGACCAGCCAGGCCCCTACCGCGAGGGTCACCCCGCAGACGATCCCCAGGCGGCGGCGCTCCTCGTCGCTCACGGCGCCCGGCGTCCTGGCCGCGACGCGCCATGGTGCCAACGCCCGAGCCGCCAGGCGTCCGAGATCCCCCGCCTGCACGAGCGCCACCAGGTCGGCCAGCGCGGCGACCGTCACCGCCCCAGCCGCGGCCGCGAGGACCGTCGCGAGGGTCACGCCAGGACCCCGGGGACGCGCAGCCGCTCGTCCTGCGCCGCCCGCCACAGCGGTCGGCCGTCGCGGACGCGCAGCAGCTCCACGAGCTCCGCTCCGCCGTCGGCGGCCCGCCGCACCTCCCCGATGGCGACCACCTGCCGGCGCCCGTCGCGCAGGCGCGCCTGGTGGACGACGAGGTCGACAGCTGCGGCGACCTGCTCGCGGACCGCGTGGTGCGGCAATCCGACGTCCGCCATGAGCGCCAGCACCTCGAGCCGCCGCAGCGCCTCGTGCGGCGACGAGGCGTGGACGGTGCACAGCGAGCCGTCGTGGCCGCTGGACATCGCGGCGAGCATGTCGAGCGCCTCCGGGCCTCGGACCTCGCCCACGACGATGCGGTCCGGCCGCATCCGCAGGGCGTTGCGGACGAGCCGCCGGATCGGGACCTCGCCCCGCCCTTCGACGCTTGCCGGCCGGGCCTCGAGACGGACCACGTGCGGCTGCTGCAGCCGCAGCTCCGCGGTGTCCTCGATCGTGACGATCCGCTCGTCCTCACCCGCGAACGCCGAGAGGGCTCCGAGCGTGGTCGTCTTGCCGGAGCCGGTGCCGCCGCTGACCAGGATGTTGAGCCGGGCGCGGACCGCGCCGCGCAGAAGCTCCAGCGTGCCTGCGGGCCACGTCCCACAGGCGACGAGTTCGTCGGCGAGCAGCGGGCGCGGGCGGAACCGGCGGATCGTCAGCTGCGGACCGTCGACGGCGAGCGGCGGCAGGACGACGTTGACGCGTGACCCGTCGGGCAGCCGGGCGTCGCAGAGCGGCTCGGCCTCGTCCACGCGTCGCCCGGCCGGGGCGAGGATCCGCTCGATCGCGTGCCGCAGGTCCTCCTCGCGCGTGAAGCGGACCTCGGTGAGCGTCAGCCGGCCGCGCCGCTCCACCCACACCGGGCGGGTGCCGGACACCATGATCTCGTCGACCTCCGGGTCGCTCAGCAGCGGCTCCAGCGGCCCGAGACCGAAGGACCGCTCGGCGATCCGGTGGCACAGCGCGGTGCGGAGCCCCGGCTCCAGGATCGGCGCGTCCCGGTCGACGAGCGCCCGGATGCGGGCGGGCAGGTCCTCGGGCCCCTCGTGGCCGGCGATCTCGTGCAGCAGCCGGTCACGCAGCGAGATGGCCAGGACGTCGAGGTGCTCCATGCCCCCACTAGGTCCCGAGACCAGGGACTCGCCCCCGTCAGGGCACCGGGAGCCGATCCCCGCGGGCCAGCAGTCCTCCAAGCGTCAGCAGGCACAGGCCGGCCGCGATGCCCAGCGGTACGCCGTCCGCGGTTCCCTGCGCCAGTGCGCCCCCGAAACCGGAGCCCAGCACCTGCCCGAGGGCCCATGCGAGGTTCACGAGCGCGAACGCGAGGCCCTGCTGCAGCCGGGCGCTCTCGGCGGCGTCGGAGAGCATCGCCATCGCCGGCGCCCAGAACACGCCCAGCGCGGCGCTGACGGCCACGATGGCAACGCCGAGCAGCAGCGCGGTCTGCGGCACGGTGACGAGCGCGAGGACGACCGCGGCGGCGGCCAGCCCGATGCGGATCGGGACCAGCCGTCCGCGACGATCGCTGACCCTGCCGACCAGCGGGCTGACGATCCCCTCGACGGCGGCCGCGACGAGGAAAGCGGCGCCGACCGCCGCCCCGGTGGCGCCGAAGCCGTCCATGCGCAATGCCCCGAGGACGCCGAGCATGCCGAAGGCGAACGCCGGGAGCGCCACGAGCCACATGGCGACCATCACCGACGGCGAGCGGACGGCGGCCAGGAGCACACTCAGGGGCTGCACGTCCGGCCTGCCCGTCCCGGGCGTGCGCCACGCGGCGAGCGCGAGGCCGCCCGCGAGGACGACGACCGAGCTGAACACGAGCTCCGGCGACGTAGCCTCGGCGACCGCGCCGACCACCGGGCCCAGGAGCGCCCCGCCGATGGCCGCGCCCAGCGCCGTGCCGATGAGCGCGCCGCGGCGTTCGGGGGGTGCCGCCTCGACGAGCCAGGCCAGGCCGCCGGCCCAGGAGCAGGCACCGCCGAGGCCTTGCACGAAACGGGCGCCGTCGAGGACCAGCACCTCGTTCGCGAAGCCGAAGGTGAGCGTCGAGACCGCGAGCAGCCCGAGACCGAGCAGCACGGTGGGCTTGGCCCCGAGTCGGGCGGCGACCAGGCCCGCGGGAATGGCACCGAGCAGCGTGCCCGCCGGGTACGCGGCGGCGAGGATCCCCGCCGAGGCCTTGCTCAGCCCGAGCTCGTCGACGTAGGTCGGCAGCAGCGGCGTGACCACCGCGTAGAACATCGTGTCGACCAGGACGATCGCACTGACGAGAAGGACGAGACGGCGCACGCGGCTGCACCGTACCCATCCGCGGCGGACCTACGGGCGGACGGGGCTCGCCCAGTCCTCGAAGTAGCCGGGGTCCGTGTCCGTCGCCGAAATCTCCTTGTAGTGGTCGAGCGGCGGCCGCAGGTGGCATGCGTCGCTGTACACCGGCTTGCACGGGTTGAACGGCTGGACGCGCGAGTACGGGTCGGCCGGCTCGCCGAACTCGTCGATCACCGCGGACCCGCTCCAGTTGTGCCCTGGGTCGTCGCCCGCGCCGCCGATCGACACGTACGTCGCACACCAGTTCCTGGGACGGTACGACTCCTGCCGGTTCGTGAGCCCGTCGTGATCGATGTCATCCTCACCGTCGCGCAGACCGTCGCCGTCGGTGTCCGGGTTCGTGAAGTCGAGTCCGGCGTACTTCGGCTCCTTGTAGGGCGTCTCGGTGTAGTCCGTCGCGTCACACCCGGCACCGCGGTTGCGCAGTTCCTTGATGTAGCGGTCCCACCAGTCCGGCGAGCTCAGCGGACCGCTGGCCTCCGCGTAGTTCGAGGCACCGTCGTCGTCGACGTCCTTCTCGTCGTCGCTGATCGTGCCGTTGCCGTCGAGGTCGGTGCTGCCGCGGCCGAACGTGGCGGCCGAGGACGCCGGCGCATTCTCCTTCGACCCGGACCACTGCTGCCCGTCGCTGTAGCTGAGCGGCTGCCCGCCACCGGTGACCAGCCACGCCTTGTGCTCCTGGCGGAGACTCAGACCGTCGCCGTCGTGGTCGACGTCGCCGTCCGAGTCGTCGAGCGGGTTCGGGTAGGGGCGATCGCCCGGGTACGGCAGTGCTGCGGAGTTGAGGTCGATCGCCGAGAAATACTCGTAGCCGTCCGACACGCCGTCGCCGTCGGTGTCGGCGCGGTTCGGGTCCGTCCGGATGGCGATTTCCAGGTCGTCCGGCAGGAGGTCGTTGTCGTCGTCGGCGTCGTCGGCGTTCAGGCCACCGTCGAGATCGGAGTCCGCCTGCCCCCCGCCGCCGAGCAGGCAGTAGCGGGAGTCCCTGTTTGGCTCGCAGGCGTTGAGGTGGGCGATGCTCGTGCCGCCGGCCTGGTACGCAGCACGGACGGCGGCGAACTCGGTCTCGTTGGGGACGTCGTCGTGGTCGACGTCGTCGGCGTCGTCCCGGATGCCGTCCCCGTCGGAGTCGGCGTCGAGCCAGCTGAGCGTGTCCACCTTGGCGACGTCGAGCCCGAGGCGTTCCTTGCAGTACACCGGCACGTCGTTCACGCCCCGGCACTGGAGCCCTGGATCGACCGGCACCGCTGCGGCGGCAGCGAGGAACCCGGCCGTGAAGAGCCCGATCGGACGCCGGTTGAGCCCGATCGGCTCCAGGGAGAACCCGGAGGCGGCCTCGGTCGTACCGCGCTCCTCGTCGAGGTTCTGGATGCCGTCGCCGTCGGCGTCGCGCTCGAGGTCGGACAGGAATCCGTTGGCGTCGCGGTCGAGCCAGGTGTCACGCGCGATCGCGCGGCCGTCGGAGTTCGGGTTCCCGCCGCTGTAGCTCAGGCGGCTCGTGAACGGGTCGCCGTCCTCTGCCCGCAGCTTGCCGCTGCTGATGAGCCAGGCGACGTACTCCTCGGCGTTGGTGAGTCCGTCGCCGTCGTGGTCGATGGCCCCGTCGCCCTTGTCGAGCGCGTTGGGGTAGGGCTTGCGGGTCGGGGCGGGCTTGGCCTTCCCGTTGCGGTCGAGCGCCGAGTAGTACTCCCAGGCGTCGCTCATGCCGTCCTCATCGGAGTCCCGGGCGCAGGCCAGGGTGCCGAGCGTCGCTTCGAGCGTGTCGCTGAGCAGGTCGTTGTCGTCGTCCATGTCGGAGGCGTTGCGGATGCCGTCGCCGTCACAGTCGTCGGTGACCGCCTTCGTGCCGAGCGCCAGCGGGCCGATCATCGGCGACGACTTCACGCTGGTGTACCGCTTGCCGAAACGTGCGGCCAGGACCCGGACGCGGAAGCGGGTGGAGACCGGCTTGCCCGACTTCTGGGCGAGCATCGGCAGCAGCTTCGCCGGGATGCGCAGCGAGATGCGCTTGGTCGACGTGCCGGTGGCACGGACGAAGATTGCGCGCTTGCCGTCGCGCTTGAAGACGACGGTGTTCTTGTTCTTCCCCTTGCGGAAGCTCTTGCCGGTGATCGTCATCCGGTCGCCGATCCCGGACGTCCTGGGCGTGACCTTCTGGATCGACGGATAGAGCTTGACCGGCGTCGCGCTCCTCGAGGCAGCACCGGCCGTGGCCGGGAGCGATGCGACGAGCAGCAGCGCCAGCGCGAGCAGCAGCGCGGCGGGCGTGGCGGTGGTCAGGACTGGGCGGGGAGTCATGGCAAACGGGCCTCCCTGCCCGTATCGGCGCCCCAGCCGATCCCTTGAGCGGACGGTTGCGACCCGTCCATCACGCGTGGACGGCGGCGGGAGCGGTCAGCCCGCCCGACCGCGGTCCCCCGGCGCCCGCGACAGCACGCGCACCTCCCGGGCGTACTGCTCCGCGGCCGCCAGGGCGACGGCCTGACGCAGGGTCACGCGTAGCGAGACGCGGACACGGTCGCCGTCCTCCCCAGGCCCGCTTGCGGCGACGGCCGGGGACGCGGCGAGGACTTCAGCGTCCTGCAGCGCGAGCTCGGTGCGTCCGTCCTCCCCGGTCGCCCCGTCCCGGGTGACGAGCACGTCCACGCGCATGCCCGCCCGGACGAGCTCCGGCGAGCCTCTGGCAATCAGGTCGGCCACACGCTCGCCGGGGCGCACGGGCGCCCCGGGAGTCCCCTGCCCGCCGGTGTCCAGCAGCGCCGGGACGAGGTCGGTGCCGGGGGCGAGGTCGACCGCGGCGCGCAGCCCTGCGACCCCGGTGGCACGCCGCAATGACCCGCGCGGCGCGTAGCGGGAGGGCACCCGGCGCACCGCGAGGCTCGCCGCCGGGATCGGCTCGCCCGCCTGCACCGGTGCCCGGACCACCACCACACCGACCACGGGGGCGAGCTGCTCCGCCAGCGCTGCCTCGCGGCGGCTCACGTCCGACGCGGCGAGCGCGCCGAGAACCATCGCCAGCCCGGCCAGGAGGGCCGCGCGCCGACGCCGGGTCACGCTACCGCCGCCCATCCGGCGGCCACCGGCAGCTCGAGGACGACCCCATACCCGGACGGCCCCGGCGCGGTCCCCAGCCGGCCGCCGTGTCGGCGGGCGACCTCCGCGGCCACCGCAAGACCGTGCCCGTGGGCGCCCCGTGCGCGCGCCGCCCGCAGCACGAGCCGCCGCAGGGGCACCGGCAGGCCCGGGCCGTCGTCCCGGACCTCGACCAGGATGGTCCCGCGGTGTCCTTCGCCGAGCGTGACGACGACCGTTCCGCGACCGTGATCCAGGGCGTTGGCGATGAGGTTGCCCGTGGCCTGCGCCAGGCGGGCCGGATCGCCGTCGACCCGGTACGGCCGCGCTGCCCCGGCAAGCTGCAGCTCACGGCCCCGCCGCGCCGCCGCTGGCGCCCAGGCGTCGACCTGTCGGCGCAGCAGCAGCGTCAGATCGACGCCTGTCCCGACCGACGGCGCAGGGTCCCGCCCGGCCCGCGCCGCGTCGAGGTCACCCAGGGCCACGACGACGCGGCGCAGCTCGTCCTCGATCGACTGCACTCGTGACGCTGGGTCCTCGCGCGGCGTACGGCCGAGCCCGGACACGCCGAGCATCACCGCCTGCAGGGGACCGCGCAACTCGTGGGCCGCGCGGGCGAGCAGGACGTCGCGGCGGCGTGCGCGCATGCGCGAGCCGACGAGCGTCGCGGCCGAGAGCCCGGCGACGAGCCAGCCCACCAGCGCGACGGTCATCCGGGCACCGGGCCGTCGACGAGGCGGTAGCCGACGCCCCAGACGTTGACGATGAAGTGGTCGCCGTCCCGGGCGAGCTTGTGACGCAGGCGACACGCGTGGGAGTCCAGCGTTCGCGAGGTCCCGATGGCCCTGCAACCCCAGACGCCGCGCATCAGCTCGTCCTTCGTCATCACCCTGGTGGGATCCTCGATCAGCGCCTGCAGGAGCGCGAACTCCTTCTGCGACAGATGGACGAGCTCCCCGTGCAGCCGCACGAGCCGGGACCCGGGGTCCAACTCGATGGGCCCGACCCGCACCCGTCCCCCGCGTCGGCGGATCGTGGAGCGGCGCAGGAGCGCCTCGATCCTGGCGTGCAGCTCGGGGTACGAGAAGGGCTTGGCGACGTAGTCGTCCGCCCCGCGCTGGAAGCCACGCAGGCGGTCCAGCTCGGCGCTGCGTCCCGACAGCAGCAGCACCGGGAGGTCGCGGTCGACGCGCGAGGCGACACCGTCCGCATTGCGGATGCGGTCCAGCAGGACCAGACCCGTGGCGTCGGGCAGGCCCACGTCGAGGACGGCGAGATCCGGATAGCGGGTCTCCGCCAGCCGCAGCCCCTCGGTCGCCGTCGCGGCGACCAGGAGCTCGTGGCCGTCGGCCGTCAGGTTGTCGGCCAGGAAGACGCGCGTCGCGTCGTCGTCCTCGACCAGCAGGATCGTGGTGGTGGGATCTTTGGCATCGTTCATGGCACCCCCACTAGGCGCCGCTCGCGTCAATTCGCCCCCCCTTTCGGCACACCTTTCGGGCGTTTCGTTACCGTCCACGTCATGCTGCGCGCGAGAGCCCTGCTGATCGGCTTCGTGGTCGGGGCAGGCTTCGTGCTCGCCGCTCCCGCCGCGGCAGGAGACCCGGTGCCGAGCGCCGACGAGATGACGTTCGCCACCCTGCTCAACGAGGAGCGCAAGAGGCGCGACATCCCCCCGGTCGCCGTCTCGCCGGCCCTCACGGACATCGCGCACGACTACGTCGCGGAGAACGACCGCCTCGACGACATCGACCACGGACGCGACGCTCCGTACACGGCGCGGACACGGGAGGTCGGGTGCGACAAGTGGGACGGCCCCGTCCTTGCGCAGGGGACCGAGGGCCCTGAGGACGCGCTGGCCATCTGGATGAACTCGAGCGGGCACCGGGAGGTCCTTCTCGACCCCGAGGTGACCCACCTCGGTCCCGGTCTGCAGAACAAGGCCGCCCTCGCGTTCCTCCTCGTCTGTCGCCCCGGTTCGCCGGCCACGGACGGCGCCGTGGTCCCCGGGCAGCCGACGCCTCCGAGCCCGTCACCGACGACACCCACGACGCCGTCCCCCACGCTGACGACACCGCCGACGACCACACCGCCCGTCACCGACCCCCGCACGTTCGTCGTCGGTCACGCCACCGTCCTGCGCGCGCGGGCCGCGGGTCGTGTCATCACCGTCCCCGTCCGCGTCGCGAAGGGCACGACCACGATCCGGGTCGTCCTACGTCGCGGCCGTGAGGTCCGCCGCGTGACGCGCAGGCTCGCGGCCCGCACGAAGGCGCACCGCGTCTCGCTGCGGGTCCCGCGCGGCGGGCGGTGGAGGATCGACGTCCTCGTGATCTCCGGTGGGAAGAAGGGCGAGGCCGAGACGTTCGTCGACGTCCGGCGGTGATCCCGAGCCTCAGGTGCGCTGGCCCGTCGGCCGCACGAGGATCTCGTTGACGCTGACATGCGGCGGCTGGGCCAGCGCGTAGACGATCGCGTTCGCGATGTCGTCGGCCTCGAGCACCTTCCCGATCTCCTCCTTGCGGTGCTTGGCACCGGCCTGGACCATCGGGTTGGTGTTGTGCTCCAGCAGCTCGGTCTCGACGAAGCCGGGCTCGACGATCGTTACGCGGATCCCGGAGTGCAGGACCTCCTGGCGCAGCCCCTCGCTGAACCCGCACACCCCGAACTTCGTGAAGTTGTAGACCGCCGCTCCGAAGGAGGCGTGGCGTCCCGCGACCGAGCTCACGTTGACGATGTGCCCGCCCGCCGGATCGGTGTTCTTCTGCATCACCGGGATCGCCGCGTGCGTGCAGTAGAGGAGCCCGAGCACGTTCACGTCCACCATCCGGCGCCACTCCTCGGTGTCCGCGCCGGCCACGGGCCCCAGCAGCATCACGCCCGCGTTGTTGACGAGGCCGTCGAGACGGCCGAGCTCCTCGTAGGCGTGCTCGACGAACACGCGCGCCTGCCGCTCGTCGGTGACGTCGGTGGGCAGCGCGACGGCCCGTCCCCCCTCCTCCTGGATCCGCTTCGCGAGCGCCTCGATGCGGTCCGCGCGACGGGCCGCGAGGGCCACCGAGGCGCCGGCGCGGGCGCACGCGAGGGCGGTCGCCTCCCCGATGCCGGAGGACGCTCCGGTAATCGCGATGGCCTGTCCGGTGAGGTCGTTGGGCATGGGTCGACCATAACCCGGGCTAGCACAGGTCGGGGGGTGCAAGACGGGTTGCATTCCGTCCGCCCCCGCAGGGTTCTCCCATACGATGCCGACGCTGCCCGGGGGCGATTCCCGCCCGGCCTGGTCGCACTCTTCTATGGACATGACCCGCCGCGGCAACTACGACTCCGGAGAGGACTTCGTCCTGGAGTACGGAGAGCTCCGCTTCACCTTCAACGAGCGGGACTTCGCCGAGCGCTGCGAGCAGGCCGCCCTCAAGCTGGGCTTCGTCGCCGGCCGCCTCGAGGACCACGAGCTCGAGGACCTGGTCAATCTCGCCGTCAACGGCGAGATCCAGGACCCGGCCTCCGCCCTGGGCGAGCACGTCAACGACTGCTGGCCGGAGCTCGTCGGACCGTCGGACCGCTCCCTGGTCCACTGGCTGCGCCGCCTCGTCTTCCGCAGCGCCTGGCTGGACCAGCGCGTGAAGGAGGGCGAGCTCGATGTCCGCTTCGACGCCGAGGCCCAGAGCTTCGCGTACGTGCAGCCCGAGCGCGACGGCGAGCCCGTCGAGCTCGCCCCCGAGCCCTCCTGGGGCCGCGTGGCGTACGCGCGCCGGTAGGACGACGTCCATCAGGTGCCCTCCTGGGGGCACCTGATGCACGCCGTCCCGGCGGGACGTCCTAGCCCAGCGCGCTCGCGCGGGCCGAGGCGATCGCCTCGGCGCCGGCCGCGCCGACCAGCAGCTCCGGCTTGAGCGTGCCGGACGCGACGAGGTCGAGCGACGGGAAGCGGTTCGTGCTGGTCAGCGTCTGGTCCAGCGCGATGACGGTCGTCTCGCCGCCGAGCGGGGCCGTCGCGGTCGCCACGACCGTCAGCGAGCCGCCGTCGACGACGTTGCGGGCCGCGGCGAGCGCACGGCGGGCGACGCCCTCGTGGATGCCGTCGAGCGTGTCGATCAGGACGACCGCGTCGCCGCCGCGGGCCGCGACTCGCTTGGCGGTGTCGATCGCCCGCTCGATCGCCTGGCCGCGCGAGTCCGCGCTCGCGCTGAACGACAGCGCGGCGACCGGCTCGACGCCCTCGGGCGCGCCCGACAGCTCCTCCGGGCGGACGCCGGCGAGCACGAGCGACGTGTCGACGCCGTCGAGCGCGGCCAGCGCACCGGCCAGGCGCAGGAGCGCCTCGGTCTTGCCGCTGCGGGCGGCACCGGTGATGGTGACGCGCGAGCCGCGGCCGATCGGCGTGAGCCACTCGATGGCCTTGAGCGTGACGTCCTCGCCGCCCAGCGCGAAGCGGTCGGTCGGGAAGGTCGCGGCGAGGTCGTCGAACGGCGTGCCCTCGGCGACCTCGTCGGCGGGACGGTCGTTGATCGTGTCGACGCGCACCAACGACGGGTAGCGCTCCGAGCGGCGCGGAGCGCGGCGCGGGCCGGTGACCGTGTCACCGCTCACGAGCTCGCAGCGGCGGACCTGCGCGGCGGAGATGTAGACGTCGTCGTCGGAGGGGTCCGGCGGCGAGACGCGCAGGAAGCCCGAGCCGTTGCCGAGCAGCTCGACGACGCCGCTGACGAGCTCGTCCTCGCGGGACGACTCCTCGTCGGACGACCCCGAGGACGTGCCGTTCTCCCGGCCTCCTGGGCTGCCGCCGCGCGAGCGGCTGCGACCGCCACGGCGGGAGCGACCGCCCCGGGGGGCGTCGTCCTCATCGTCGGCGTCGTCGTGCTTGGACACGGCGTCCGCGACGGGCTCGTCGTCGGCGTCCTCGCCATCGGTGCTGCGGGCGCGGCCACGGGCACGGCCGCCACGCGTCCGGCGGCGCGGCGTGGGCTCGTCGTCGCCGTCGTCGTCCTTCGCGGCGGCGGGCTCGTCCTCGGCGCCGGAGACCTCGAGGAGCTTGTCGACGAGGTCGGCCTTGCGCAGTCGGCGGAAGCCTTCGACGCCGAGCTCGGTTGCGATGGCGTGCAGGTCGGCGAGCGGCGACGCCTCGAGGGCGTCACGGGTCAGTACGGACATGGGGTGCTCCTGTGGTGATGGGGATTCGTCGGTCGGCGTCCGGACCGCGTTGATCAGCGGCCCGGCGACGCGTTGCGCCCCCGAGGCTACAGCAGGAACCCGGTCCTACGCAGGCCTAGTTCGTGTCGGCGACGAGCTTGGCGAGCCACTCGCCGAACTCGGGACGCGACTGCCAGTCCTTCTCGAACGTGGCGATGCCCGAGGTCGTCAGCGGGTGCTCGAGCATCTGCTTGAGCACCTTGCCGGGCAGCGTCGCGACCTCGCAGCCCAGGGCCGCGGCGGTGACGACGTGCAGCGGGTGGCGGATCGAGGCGGCCAGCACCTCGGCCTCGCAGTCGGACTGGCGCAGCACATCGACGATCTCCGACACCACCTGGGTGGAGTCGACCGAGATGTCGTCGAGGCGGCCCATGAAGCAGGAGACGTAGGTGGCGCCGGCCTCGGCGGTGAGCAGCGCCTGGTTGGGCGAGAAGACGAGCGTCATGTTGACCGGGTGCCCGTCGTCGGTGAGCTCGCGGGTGGCGGCGAGGCCCTCGGCGGAGAACGGCACCTTCACGCAGACGTGTTCGTGCAGGGTGCGCAGCGCGCGGCCCTCCGCGACCATGCCCTTTGCGTCCTTGGCGACCACCTCGGCGCTGACCGGGCCGTCCACGAGGTCGCAGATCCGGCGGATGATGTCGGCCGGATCACCGTCCTCCTTGGCGAGGAGGCTCGGGTTGGTGGTGGCCCCGGCGAGGACGCCCCAACGGGCGATCTCCTCGACCTCGGCCACGGATCCGGTGTCGATGAACAAGCGCATCCTGCGAGCCTACCCGGCGGTCCGCCGTTCAGCCCTCCGAGGCGCGGATCCACTTCAGGGCGTCGTCGTCGGCGTCGAACTCGGGGACCGGCTCGTGCCCGTCGAGCACGAGCTTGACGTCCAGGAGGTCCCGGGCGGCGGCGACGTCGTGGACGCGCAGCATCGCCGCGCCGTGGTCGGCGCCCCAGGCCACCGCGGCGAGCGTGCCGGCGAGCCGGTCGCCGGGCGCCCGGCCCGTGATCGCGCCGACGAAGTACTTGTTGGAGACGGCCAGGAGGACCGGGAGGCCGGTGGCGTGCAGGGTGTCGAGGTCGTGCAGGCAGGCGACGGTCTCGGCCGGCGTCTTGGCGAAGTCCGGCCCCGGGTCGAGGACGAGCTGGTCGTCGGCGACGCCACGCTCGCGCGCGGTCGCGACGAGCCCCGCAAGGAACGACGCGACGTCGGCCGCGACGGCGCCGCCGTACTGCGCGAAGTGGACCTGCTTGGGCGCCGCGCGCGGGTGCATGAGGACGAGCGCCGCGCCCGTCTGCGCGCAGAGGTCGGCGAAGACCGGCTCCCGCAGACCGCTGACGTCGTTGAGCATGTGGGCGCCGGCGTCGAGCGCAGCGCGCGCGACGCCCGGCTTCCATGTGTCCACCGAGACGATCACGTCCTCCTCCACGAGGCGCCGCACGAGCGGGACGACGCGCTCGGTCTCGACGTCCTCGGCGGTCACCCCGGTGTAGGTGACCCCGGACTCGCCGCCGACGTCGATGAGGTCCGCCCCGGCCTCGACGAGCGCCAGCGCGTGCTCGACCTGCGTGTCCAGTGTGCTCAACCGCCGCGAATCCGAGAACGAGTCGGGGTTCGCGTTCACGATCCCCATGAGCAGCGGGCGCCCGGCCGGCACGGTGACGCGGCGGTCGCGGAAGCGGATGGTGTGGTCGGTCACGCCGCCTCCCGGGCGTAGTGGAGGAAGAGGTGGTCGCCGGCGCGGTGGACGTCGAGCAGCACGAGGTCCAGGCCTCGGTCGCCGAAACGGTCGCCCTGCAGCATCGTGAGGGTCTCCCCCGCGACGAGCTTCGGGGCGACGGTGACGAGCAGGTCGTCGACGCAGCCCGCGGCCAGCAGCTCGCGCAGGAGCCCCGGTCCGCCCTCGCAGGTGAGGCCCCGGACGCCGTCGGTCGCGTGCAGGTCGGCGAGCATCGCGGGAAGCGCGAGGCCGTCGGAGAACCGGGCGAGCCGGACGTCGGCGCCGCGTTCGGGGAGCGTGCCGTCGGCGGACTCGGTGGCCACGACGATCGGCACCCCCGTCTCGGCGAACAGCGGGATCTCGTCGACCGGCAGGTCGAGCGCCCGCGAGACGGTCGCCACGACGGGGTGCGGGCGACGGCCTTGCCCGACCCGGTGCTCGCGCTGGTCGGGGTCCAGCAGCGTGGCGTAGCCCTCCGCATGGAGCGTGCGGGCCCCCGCCAGGACCGCGTCGGCCCCGGTCCGCAGCTCACGCAGGAGCGAGCGGTCGGCCGGGTTGCCGAGCCCGACCGAGCGGTCGGTCAGCTGCGCACGGCCGTCGGCGGAGACGATCATCGCGGCCACGACACGCGGCCGGTCGCCCACCGGCTCGTCGAGGCGCAGGCCGGCGACGAGGTCGCGGGCGGTACGCGCGCCGGCGGCCGGCCCGAGCGGCGTGAGGTGGTCGTCGCTCAGGGGACCTGGCGGGTCGAGGAGACCGGAGCGACGGGCGGGGCCGGACCCGTGGTGCGGTTGCACCCCGCACCGGACGGCTGGCAGGTGGACGGCGGCGGCGACGTGGACGAGGACGGCGGCCGGGTCGGTGCCGGATCAGGCTCACGGGTGGGCGCCGGCGTCGGCTCGCGGGTCGGTGCAGGCGTGGGCTCGCGGGTCGGTGCAGGCGTGGGCTCGCGGGTCGGTGCCGGCGTCGGCTCGCGCGTCGGCTGGGGGGCCGGCTCGCGGGTCGCCTCGGGCGTCGGGTCGTTCGTCGACGCGGGCGGCGAATCCGGGCTCGGGTCGCGGGTCGGGCCCCCCGACGGGGGCGGCGTCGCGGCGCCCTTCAGCGGGTCGCGGCCGCTGCCGGTCTGGCCGCCGGTGCCGCCGCCGCCCGGCGTGGCGTCGACGCTGCCGGAGGGGCGGCGCGTCGTCGGCCGGCGCGTCGGCGTCGGCGTCGGCGGGATCGTGGGAGACGTCGGCAGGAGCGGGACCTGGATCGTCTGGGTGACACCCGGCGAGATGGCGATCTCGACCGGCACCGTTCGCAGCGGGGCGTTCTTGCTCTGCCCCTTGCGCGGCGTCGCGGCGCGGGGCCGGCCGGACGCGCCGGTCGGCGTGACCGTCGGCTCGGGCCCCTCGGCGACGGCGACGGCCTGCTCGTCGGTCACGGTCTTCGGCGGCGGGTCGTCCGAGCCGATGACCACCGCGGAGCCGGTGCCGATGAGCAGCAGGGCCGCCAGGAGGGCCGCGAACAGCCCGCGGCGACGGCGCCCGTCGTCCTCGACGAGGACGGTCGCCGCGGCGCCGACGCCGGCGAGGACGCCGCCGCTGCCGGACGTGCCCGCGCCACCGTCGCCTGCCCCGCCGTCGTCCTGCGTCGCTGTTGCCTCCTCAGCGGACGGGCGCCCGATGGCGCTCCAGTCGCTCCCGGTCAGCTCGGCCGCCTTGGCCATGGTGTCGCGGAACAGGAAGGCCGCCGGGACGATCGGGGTCCAGGCGCGATAGCTGATCCCCGCCTCCTCCATCGCGTCCACGCTGACCTTGCAGGTGTCGCAGCCGTCGATGTGGGCGGCGAGCCACTCGCGATCGTCGTCGTCGCGCAGCTGCCCGTCCTGGCGCATGCTGATGAGCGGCAGCGCGCGCTCGCAGTCCGCGGTGGAGACGGCGACCGACGAGAGGGCGCTGCCGCGCAGCTCGTCCCGCAGCTTGATCCGCGCACGCGAGATCAGCTGCGCGACCGAGTTGCGGTTCATGTCCATGATCTCGGCGATCTCGTCGTAGCTGAGCTCCTCGACCTCCCGCAGCGCGAGGACCTCGCGCTGGCGCTCGGGCAGCCGCTCGTTCGCGCCGCGGACAGACTCCTGGAGGGAGCCGAGCATCGCCGCACGTTCGGGATCGAGCGCGAGCGGGGCCGCGTCGCCGTAGACCGGGCGGGCACCCGCCTCCGGAATCTCGTCGACCGCGTCGGCCTTCTTGCGCTTGCCGATCACGTCGTAGCTCGCATTGCGCGCCGCAGTGAACAGGTACGCGCCGAAGTTGAGCTCGCGCTCCTTGAGCGACGGCAGCCGCTGCAGGACCTTGAGGAACGCGTCCTGCGTGGCGTCTTGGGCGTCCTGCTCGTTGCCGACGAGTCGGAAGCAGAACGTGTAGATCCGCTGCTCGTAGGCGTCATAGAGCCGCGCGAAGGCCTGGCCGTCGCCTGCGGCGGCAGCTCGGGCGAGCCGAGCCTCGTCGAGAGGACCCCCGGGCATGAGCGCGATGCTACTCCCCTGCCCACAGGATCTCAGCCCCGACGTGCGACACGGTCGCCTACTTCCCGGCCTTCTTGATCGTGACCCGGCGCGTCACGGCGACGGCGTTGCCGGCCTTGTCCGTGCCGCTGACGCGGACCGTGAAGGTCCCGCGACGGAAGCGGTGCGTCACGGTCCCGCGGTTCTTGCCCCGCACGGTGACCGAGCGCGTCCGGTCCCCGAAGCCCACGCGCACGAACGACAGGCCCGACGCGGAGGCGCCGGTGGGCGAGGCGTCGGAGGCGGTGAAGGCGATCTTGACCGGACGGCCCGCCTTGCGGGTCCCGGTGATCTTGAAGGAGACGGTCGGCGCGGTGGCGTCGACCCGGAGGTTCTTGAGGGGCGTGGCGGTGACCTGGCCGCGACGGTCCTTCGCGAAGACGCGCACCTTGTGGATGCCGTCGGACACCGGCGTGACCGGCGTCAGCTTCGTCTCCTGCGTGGTGCCGACCGAGACCCCGTCGACCTGCACGTCGTAGGTCACCGGGCCCCACAGCTCGAACGAGGGCGACCACGAGATGGTCGGCCGGGCGACGCCACGGACCTTCGTGGTCGTGTAGACGCGGAAGCTGCCGGGGGTCCGGTCGAAGGACGCCGACATGAGCTTGCGGTCGCCCCCCGTGCCCTGGATGAACACGGCGACGAGGTCGCCGGCGCGGTTGCTGGCGGCGTCGAAGCCGCCGACCGGATCGACGACGCCGAGGTCCGGGTTGCTGAGCGCGACCGTCTGCGCCGGCTCGGGGACCGTGCGCTTCGCGGGGTCGATGTCCCAGGTCCGTACGCGTACCTGGGCGCCGGAGGGGTTGCCCTCGAGCCAGGTGACGTAGCCGTCACCGGTCTCCGGGAACGCGGGGACCGGCTGCGGGGCGACCGCGTTGCCGGTGTCGAAGCGGAAGGACGGGAAGATCTTGTCGTCGTGAACCGGGGTGCCGATGGCGCCGGCCTGACCGACGGTGCCGGCGGTGATGATGCCCTCGCCGCGGCCGTTGAGCTCGACGCGCGGGGTCCCCGCGGACTCGCCGTTCCCCGTGACCTGACCGTCGACGACCGACGGCGCCTCGAAGGCGGAGCCGACGAGGCGCCGGGTGATGACCCGGGTGGAGTCCTGACCCAGCGGCCCGGCGAAGGCCTGGCGGAACGCGACCCAGGCGTAGGACGAGTCGTCCTCGATGTCGAGCTCCGGCGTGTCGGCGTCCCGCGCCGCCCGGCCCTCGAGCTCGGGAAGGGACAGGTCCTGCGGGGCCGCGGAGATCCGCTGCCCGAAGACCCGGCGACCGTAGACGTGGCTGCGCCCGTCCGCGCCGCCCTCGCCCCAGACCACGAGGCCGGTGCCGTCGGCGGAGATCGCGACCTTCGACCGCCGCGGGCCGTCGCCCGCATCACGCGCGGGGTCGATGTCCAGGGTGTCCGGCAGGACGGTGAACGCGGTCTGGTCGCGCTCCAGCCGGGCGACGCGCACGTCGTGCGTCGAGGCGCCCGGCGAGGTGAAGGAGAGGTACACCACGCCGTTGATCGACATGTCGATCGCCGGGTCCGAGCCGGCAGCCGCGACGAGCGTCGGCGCCGCGAAGCCGGGCGCGCCCGCCGGGCGGGAGACCGCGAACAGCGAGCCGCCGCTCACGAAGGCGACGACGACCCGGCCGCTGTCGGAGGCCGCGACGACCGGCTGGGAGCCGGCGGCGCCGAGGTTGGCATCCACGCGCACCGGCGCGCTCCAGACGCCACGCTCCAGTCGGGAGACGAAGATGTGGTCGACCCCGCCGTCGCGCTTGACGTATGCGAGTGCCCCGGTGCCGTCGCGGGCGACGTCGAGGTCGCCGAGGCGGACGAGGTCCCCGCTGGGGCCGTCGATCGGCTCGCCCGGGAAGAACGCGGCCTGCGCCGTGACGGGCAGGACCAGCGCCGCGGCACAGGTCGCGAGGATGGTGGGGATCTTCAGGCGTGACATTGGCGTTCGAGACTCCGTTGGTGGTTCCGAGAAGGGTGCGCGAACAGCCCCGTACGCTCTCAGGCGGGGCGGTCGCTCCGTGCCGGTTCCGAGGATGCAACCGGCGAGTGGCGCAGGAGTTACGCCGCGCGACCGGAAGTCGTCGCGTCCTGGGCGACGATGCCCTCGGCGGCGGCCTCCGCGAGGAAGGCCTCGACCTCGCGCGCGACGCGCGCGTCGTCCCAGCCCAGCTCCGGTGCCATGGCCCGCGCTACGCGCTCGGCGGTCACGCCGCCGGCGGCCGCGACGTCGCGGGCGGCCGTGAGCCCGAGACGGGTGCGGCGCAGCAGCACGTCACCCACGCTCCGGGCCTGCTCGCGACGGGCCGCGTGTACGACCTCGGCCAGCAGGTCGGCGGGGCCGTCGGCGACCACCGGCTGGGCGAGCTCACCGCGCTCGGCGGCGATCCGCAGGACGTCGTGCGCGGTGTGGCCGTACCGGCCGGCCAGCTGCGCATAGGCGCTCTCGGGCACGCCCTCGACCCGCGGGAGGTCGTCGGCGGCGACCGCGAAGCCGAGCGGGATCTCGTGCGTGCGGCACGGAGCGTCACGGGCGTCGCGCTCCACGAGGCGGTCGACGGCCATCTTCGCCATCCGCCGCCAGGTCGTGAGCTTGCCGCCGGTGATCGTGATCATGCCGCTGGACGTCTCGTAGAGCTCGGCCTTGCGGGAGATGTCGACCGACTTCCCCGGATCGCCCGTGGAGATGAGCGGCCGGACGCCGGCGAATGCGCCGGTGATGTCGTCGATGCGCAGGGAGGTCCCGAAGAACCCGTTGGTGGCCTCCAGGAGGTACTCGAGGTCCTCCTGGGCGGGCCGCACGTGGTCCAGCGCGTGCTCGCCCTCGGGATCGAAGTCGTTGTCGGTCGTGCCGATGAGCGTGCTGCCCAGCCACGGCAGGGCGAAGATCGTCCGGCCGCCGCCCGCGGGGACGATCGCGCCGCTGACCAGCGGCACGTCCTTCTCGCTGAGGGTGATGTGCGTCCCCCGGCTGGGGCGGATCCGCGGGACCTCGGCCTCGTCGTGCAGCTCGTCCGGGCGCAGCCGGTCGGCCCAGACGCCGGTCGCGTTGATGACGTTCGTCGCGCGCAGAGGGAAGGTCTCCCCCGTCGCCACGTCGCGCACGTGGACGCCGGCGGTGCGACCGCCCTCGTCGAGAAGGTCGGTCACCTCCAGGCCGTTGCAGCAGACCGCGCCGAAGCGCTCGGCCTCTGCGAGGACCGTCATGACCAGACGGCTGTCGTCGGTCTGGCAGTCGTAGAAGAGATAGCCGGAGGTCGGCTCGCGGCCCTCCAGCGCGGGCAGGCGCTCGACGACCTCTTCCCCGGAGATGACCCGATGCCGGTCTGGGGCCCAGTCCGCCAGGCCGTCGCCGTCCACGTCCTCCGCGACGTCCCCGCGGCCGCGGCGTCCACGGCGCAGCCGGACCTTGTCGAGCGCCATGACGTCGTAGAGGTTCAGGCCGGCGCCGACCTTCATGTCCAGGCGCTCGTCGTTGAACGCGGCGACGACCAACGGGAGCGGCTTCACGAGGTGCGGGGCGAGCCGGACCATGATCTGGCGCTCCAGGAGTGCCTCGCGGACCAGGCCGAGGTCGAAGTTCTGCAGGTAGCGCAGGCCGCCGTGGACGAGCTTGGAGCTGCGGCTCGAGGTCCCGGAGGCGAAGTCAGCGCGCTCCACGAGCGCGACGCTGTAGCCCCGGGTGGCCGCGTCCAGCGCGACGCCGGCCCCGGTGATGCCGCCGCCGACCACGACGACGTCGAAGGAGTCGGCCGCCAGGGCGGCGATGGCGGTCTCGCGGGTGATCACGCCGTCCAGTCTACGAGCCCGTCCCGCGGGCTACAGGTTCACGGGCAGCCTGCCGATAGGCGCCGTGGGAGCCCACGCCCACACCACCCGTTCTTCCGAAGACCTCAGGGGATGTCTTTGCCATGAAGGCCCGTACCGCCCGCACGATCGCCCTCGGCGTCCTCGCCTCCACCGCCGTCGCCATGCCCGTCGCCGCCGCGACCGCCGCACAGGCCGAGTCCCGCATCCTCGGGCTCCCGCTCCCTGATCTCGGGCAGGTGGTCACGCAGGTCGGCAGCACCGTCGGCGGCATCCTCACCGGGACCACCCAGACGGTGAGCGACACGGTCGACCAGACGGTCGGATCGATCCTCGACGGTTCCCCACTCGGCGGCATCGTCGGGCCGAACGCGCCCGGCGGCGGCGCGGCCGGGGGCCTGCTCCCCACCGACGCCCTGAACGCCCTGCTGCAGACCCTCGGCATCCCGACCCTCGCGGGCACCGGGACGGGCCAGACCGTCGCCCCCGACGGGTCGATCGTCATCGACAGCCGTGCGCCCGGTGTGACCTTTACGGTCCTCTCGAAGCTGCGCGACGTCCAGAAGGACGGCAGGCTGCGCCTGCAGGTCGCCAGCGACGAGCCCGGCGTGGTCGCCTTCACCAGCACCCTGCGTCCGGGGGTCCTCGCGAGGTCGAAGGCGAAGGCCAGGACGAGGAAGGGCACGTCGAAGAAGGCGAAGAAGCGCGCCGCGAGCCCCAAGCACTCCCGCAGGGTCATCCACGTGCCCGCGGTCACCCTCGGCTTCCGTCAGGCCGGCGCGCTGAAGGTCACCGTCCAGCTGTCCAAGACGGCGCAGCGCAACCTCGGCAACGCCAGGGACGCGCGGATCTCGGTCGGCCTGCTCGCCGCCGACGGCGCCCGCAACCAGGCCACCGAGCGGGTCAAACGGTCCGTCAAGCGGTAGGGCCGCCGGTCAGGGCGCGGTGCCGAGCCGGCCCTCGCGGCGCCAGACCTCCCAGTGCGGGCCGTCGCGCAGGCGCACGTAGCCGGACGGCATGACGCCCGGGGCACCCTTGCGCCGCACCAGCAGCCGGTAGACCGCGAGGTCGGCCGCCGCGACCGTGGAGACGTCGACCTCCGTGTAGTCCGGTGGGAGCGTCCCGTCGGTCAGACGCACGAAGCGGTCTCGGCGCTCGGAGGCGCCCTCGACGTCCATCTCGCGCAGGAAGTGGCGGGTGGCGTAGACCTCGTGGGCGAGGAAGAGCGTCGGCCCGACGCCCGCGTACTCCTCCCCGATCTCGCGCAACTCGGCGAGCTCCGGGCGCGGTGCGGCCGGCGTGCTGCGAGCGACCGCGGTCGTCGACACGGTGATCGCGCAGACGAGGACGAGGGCCCCGATCGCCGCGGAACGGCGCTCTTCGTCCGCCGCCCCGCGCGCCAGCAGCACCGCGGCCGCCGCCAGCACGAACGGCGACGTGATCGCCAGCGCCTTGGCGTCGATCCACGGCGAGCCGAGCACGACGATCGCCGCCGTGCCCAGGAGCACCACGCCCAGGAGCAGCGGGAGCGCGGGCGCGCGGCGGCGGACCGCGACGACGATCGCGCCGGCCGCGAGGATCACGACGCCCAGCGCCAGGAGGGTCAGGAGCGCCGGGGCCCCGGGGTCCAGCCGGAAGTCCTCCTGCGGCCACAGGCCGGCGCCCTGCAGGAGGCTCAGGGGCTCGAGCAGGCGGCCGAGCCCTTCGGACTCGGTGATCGCGTTGGCCCCGAACGTCGTCGGTGTCGTGCGCACGAGCACGCTCGCCATCGAGAGGGCGGGCAACGCCACCGCGACCCCCAGTACCGCGAGCGCGGGCAGCGGCCGCAGCGCCGCGCCGCGCGCATGCCACAGCCAGCTACCCACGGCCACCGCGAGCAGCGGCAGGATCCAGGGCCCGCCGGGCACGCCGAGCACGCCGCTGAGTGCCCCGGCGACCACGAGGGTGACGGCGACCGCGCCCGCACCGTCAGACCGCAGGCAGCGGACGGCCGCCGCCCCCGCGGTCGCCAGCAACGCGGCGGCCGCCACCTCCTTGACCCCGCCCCACTGCGCGTAGCCGTAGAACAGCGACGCCTGCGCGGAGACAAGTGCGGCGAGGGCCGCGGCCGGGCGCGAGGCCACCAGGCTCCGGACGACGGCAAAGAGCGAGCAGGACAACACGACCGCGTACATCGCGATGGTCGGCTGGTAGCCGTTCGCTACGTCCTGCAGGGAGAGCTTGGACGCCACCCCCAGCGGCAGCAACGAGCCGACCGGGTAGCCCTGCGCGAGGTAGTCCTGCAGCACGCGGGTGTACGTCCCGGGCGGCAGGTCCTCGACCCCGCGGCCGTGCTCGAGCAGCCGATCCGTCAGGCCCAGCCACGTCGCCGAGTCGTCCAGGCGGCCGTAGCCGCCGATCACGCCGCCGTCGAGGAGCGTCGGCAGCGCGTGGACGAGCAGGACGCCCGCACAGGCGCCGAGGGGTACCGCCCAGGCCGCGAGGTCGGCCCCGACGAGCCGCTGCCGGCCCAGTACCAGTCCCGCGCCGGTTCCGACGAGGGCGAGGGGCACGATCGCCGGTCCGGCGCCGTCGACGAGGACGACGAGACCGCAGGCGCAGATCAGGCCTGCCATCCCGACACCAGGGAGCAGGGCGGCCGGAAGGGAGCGCCCGGTCGCAGCGTCGACCAGGAGCCCCCAGCCGGCCAGCACGACGGTCAGGACCAGCGGGACGAGGATCCAGCCGCCGGCGGCGGTCACGCAGCGGTCCGGTCGAGCACGACCGACAGCGTAGCCAGCCGTCAGGCGATCTTGGTCGGGTGCGGCTCGTGTTCCGGAGGGTCGGCGCCGAGCAGGTGGTGGGCGAGACGCACCGCCAGCGCCATGATCGTCATCTGCGGGTTCACGCCCAGCGACGACGGGACGACGGACCCGTCGCTCACGTGCAGCCCCTGTACCCCGTGCACCGCGAGGTCCCCGTCGACCACCGACGTCCGTGGGTCCTCCCCCATCCGTGCGGTGCCCAGCGGGTGGAACGCCATCGCGTTGACGTGCCGCGGTCGCACGCGTCCCTCGAGGGCCTGCAGCGGGCCCAGGTCGCCGTCGCGCAGCACCGGCACCCCGGCCAACGGGACGTGGACCTCCCGGGCGCCTGCGGCGAAGTAGATCTCGGCGAGCAGCTCGAACCCGCGGCGGAAGCGCTCGGCGTCGTCGGGGTGCAGGTCGTAGCGGATCTGCGGGCGGCCGAGCACCTCGCGGACCGCGCCGCGCCCCGTGTCGCTGACCATCACGCCGAAGGTCGACGTGTGGCGCAGGGCCAGCATGAGCTCGCGGTGCTCGTTCCCCAGGCCGGGCGTCGACATCGCCGCCTGGTCGGGCGGCCCCGTGACGCCCTCGAGGATGATCCCGTCGCCCGCGAGCTCGTCGACGTAGTAGCTCTGCGGGACGCCGTCCCACGGGTCGACCGGGTCGTGCAGGATGGCGCGGGCGGCCGACGCCGGGTGGATCGAGAGATTGCGGCCGAGCTCGCCGCTGCGCGTCCCCTGGCCGATGCGGCGCAGGAGGACCGGCGTCAGGAGCGCTCCGCAGGCGACGATCGCGTGGCGGCAGCGGATCCGCAGCCAGCCGCCGGCGGCGGTGCGTGCGACGACCTCCCGGACCCGGCCACGCTGCACGAGGATCCGGGTCGCCCGTGCGCCGGTGTAGGTCGTCGCCCCCGCGGCCCAGGCCTTCGGCATCCAGGTGACGCCGGTGTGCTGCTTGGCGCCGCTCGGGCAGCCGAACGCGCAGACCCCGGAGCCGATGCAGCCGCGGACCGCGCGGAAGAGATGGTCGCCGGAGTACCCCAGCGCCTCGGTCCCGCGGCGGACGATCCGCGCGTTCTCCCCCGCGATTCCGGCGGGGACCTGGGCGACGTTGATCTCCCGCTCGACCCGGCGGAAGAACGGATCGAGAGCCTGCGGCGTGCAGCCGTGCAGGCCGTGGTCGGTCTGCCAGCGCGCGAGGACGTGCTCGGGCGTGCGGAAGCACGTGGCCATGTTGACGAGCGTGGTGCCGCCGACGGCGCGGCCGAGCGGGATGACGATCGGCGGGGTGCCGACCGTGACCGTCTGCCCGGCGTCGCGGTAGAGCACCGGAGTCATGTCGCGCGGCCGGGCGGTGAACGATGCCTTCTCGTGCAGGTCGCCCTCCTCGAGGATCGCGACCGTCATGCCACCCTGCGCCAGCTCCTTCGCCACCGGCGCGCCGCCGGCACCGGAGCCGATGACGCAGGCGTCGACGGTGATGACGCGTTCGTCCCGGACCTTCCGGCCGTCGACGATGCGCCGCGGGCCGGGCTCAGCGGCACCCGCACGGGCGCTGTAGGCCGCGGGCCCGGTGTCGCGCAAGGCGCTCACCACCGACCCTCCTGCTCGCGCACCGCCGCGGCCCGCGCGAGGATCGCGTCGGCGTCGTAGCCGAGCAGGCGCATGACCCGGTCGTCGCCGTAATAGCAGAGGGTGGCGAGGCTCTGCAGGGCCTTGACGGCGGGCCCGAGGGCCGGGTGGCGGGACATCTGCGCGACGGCGGTCACGCGGTCCTCCCGCGCCAGTGTCCGCAGTCGACTGCCGCGGCCGAGGAGCCGCGGGCCGACCTCGACGGCCAGCAGCATCGCGCGGATCCCCGCGCGGTTGACCGCGGGCGCCGCGCGCAGGTGGGCGTCGAGCGCCTGCAGCGCGTCCGTCTCGGCGACGGCGGGCAGGTCGCCCGCGGGCGCGACGACGACGTCGGTGAAGCAGGTGAAGATGCCGGCCTCGCGGCGGCCCAGGACCGGGCTCACGGGAGCAGGTCCTCGACGCGGCGGCGCTGCAGGGTGGCGAGCTCGAAGGCCGCCGCCCCCGCCGCGGTGGCGTCGGATGCCCCGATCGCGTCTGCGATCTGCGCGTAGTACGGGGCGAGCTCCGACGGGCGGGCGGTGACCGGCAGCGCCGCGAGGTGATCGAAGTAGAGCGCCCGGATGGCGTTGAGCAGCAGGACGAACACGAGGTTGCCGGCGGCGTCCGCGACCTCGGTGAAGAACGCGAAGTCGACCCCTGCGGCGACCTCGGCGGGCTCCTCGTCGGTGATCGCGGCGAACCGCGTCGCCAGGTCGGCCAGCCGTCCCGCGGTCTCCTCGTCGCGGCGTCCGGCCGCGAGGACCGCGAGCTCCCGCAGCGTCAGCGCCCGGGCCTCGAGGACGTCCCGCAGGACCCCGGCGTCGAGCGTGCCGCCGCGCAGGAGCAGGTGGGCCAGCACGTCCAGCCCGCCGTGCCGACGCCAGTCGCGCACGTAGGTGGCGTCTCCGTGCCGGACGTCGAGCAGGCCCATCTGCTCCAGCCGCTTGAGGGCCTCGCGCAGCGAGGACATCGTCACGCCGAGGTCCGCGGCGAGGGTCCGCTGGGACGGCAGTGCGTCGGTCGGGGCGTAGCGCCCGTCCAGGACCGCCTCGAGGAGCCGGGCGAAGACCTGCTCGCTGACCAGAGAGTTCGGAACACTCACCGGCCCGACCGTACCAGAGTTCGGAACACTCACGCGGGCGTACAGCGGTGTACCTTCTCGCGCCATGCCCCGCACGATCCTCTTCACCGGCTTCCCCGGATTCATCGGAGCACGGCTCATCACCCGCCTGCTCGAGGCCGACACCGAGGCGGGCATCGTGGCGCTCGTCGAGCCGCGCATGGTCGAGCGCGCCCGCGAGGCGGCCGCCGGCCTGTCGGACCGCGTGGCCATCGAGCCGGGCGACATCACCGTGCCGCGGCTCGGCCTCGCTCCGGAGCGCTACGACGAGCTGGCCGGCACGGTCACGAGCGTCGCGCACCTCGCCGCGGTCTACGACCTCGCTGTGCCGATGGGGATCGCGGAGGCGGTCAACGTCACCGGCACCCAGAACATCCTCGACTTCTGCCGGGCGTGCTCGCAGCTGGAGCGCCACAACTACGTCTCGACCGCCTACGTCGCCGGCTTGCGCTCAGGCCGGGTCCACGAGTCCGAGCTCGCCGCCGGCCAGGGCTTCAAGAACCACTACGAGTCCACGAAGTTCGCCGCGGAGGTGCTCGTCCGCGCGACGATGGACGAGATCCCGACGACGATCTACCGACCGGCGATCGTCGTCGGCGATTCCCGCACCGGCGAGACGCAGAAGTTCGATGGGCCCTACTACGTGCTGCGGTACGTCTCGCTGAATGCGCGTCGGCCCCTGCCGATGCTCCAGACGGGCAGCGAGGCGTCGTCCTTCAACGTCGTCCCCGTCGACTTCGTCGTCGAGGCGATGGCCGCCGGCATCCGCGACCCGCGCATGGCCGGCGAGACGCTGCACCTCGTCGACCCGGCGCCCGTCAGCGCCGCGGAGCTCGTGCGCCTGCTGACCTCCACCTACGCGGACCGCAAGGCGTCCCTGCGGCTCCCGCGGGCGATGGTCGAGTCGACGCTGCGCGTCCCGGCCCTCCGTCGCGTGCTCGCGGCCGATACACCGGTCGAGTCGATCGCCTACCTGAACCACCCGGTGACGTTCGACACGACCCGGGCCACGGCGCTGCTGGCCGAGCACGAGCTGCGCTGCCCGAGCTTCGGCGAGTACGTCGGGCCGATGGTGGCGTTCTTCAAGGACCACGAGGCCGACCCGGCCTACGTCGCCCATTGACGTGCGGCTCAGCCGGGAGACGCGATCCCGGCGAGCACGATCTCCAGCAGGCGCCGCCAGTCGTGGCGCTCGCCCCCGGGCGCGGCGGCCATGAGCATCGCGCTGCCCAGCGAGCACATGACCACGGGCATGTCGGCCACGGAGAACTCCGGACGGATGCCGCCCTGGGCCTTTGCGCGCTCGATCAGCGCGCCACCGATCTGTCCGAGGCGCTGCCGGGCGGGCTCGGCGTGCGCGAACGCCTCGGGCGAGGACTCCCACATCATCCGCTGCTGGGCGACGTCGCCGGCCATCTCCTCGGCGCTCTCGCGGACGAACGCCTCGAAGTTCGGCCAAGCCGGCCCCGGAAGGCCGTCGTAGTGGGCCGCCCGTTCGGCGAGGCGCTCGAACTTCAGCCGGATGAGCTCACCGATCAGCGCGTCCTTGTTCGGGAAGTTCCGGTAGACGGTGCCGACCCCGCACCCGGCGCGGCGGGCGATCTCGTCGATCTGGGCGAGCCCTCCGTACTCCGCGAAGACGTCGCGGGCGGCGACCACGATCCGCTCGCGATTGCGTCGCGCGTCGGCCCGCAGTGGTCGGTCGTCCGTGGCAGCGCCTGTCGCCATGTGAACGACCGTAGCACGACCGCTTGACAAGCGGAACAGGAGTTCCGTATCGTGCCGCCGGTCGAACCGGAACACCGGTTCCTCTTTCCTCCCTCCTCCCCCACAGGTCTCCGCCATGTCCGACACCGCCGCACCCGACCGCTCGAAGTGGCTCGCGCTCGCCCTCCTGGCGATGGCCCAGTTCGTCGTCGTCCTCGACGCCTCGATCGTCAACGTCGCCCTCCCCACCATCGGCGAGAAGCTCGACTTCAGCCGCGACAACCTCACGTGGGTCGTCAACTCGTACACGCTGGTCTTCGGCGGCTTCCTCCTGCTCGGTGGCCGACTCGCCGACCTGCTCGGGCCGCGCCGCATGTTCCTGGGCGGCATGGTGCTCTTCGGCATCGCGTCCCTCGCGGGCGGGTTCGCGCAGAGCGAGCTGCAGCTGATCGTCGCGCGCGTCGTGCAGGGCCTCGGCGCCGCGCTCATCTCCCCCGCAGCGCTCTCGATCGTCACCCGTACCTTCGCGGAGGGCAAGGAGCGCAACACCGCGCTGGGCGTCTGGGGCGCGGTCGCCGGCTCCGGCGGCGCCGCCGGCGTGCTGCTCGGCGGGGTGCTGACCGACTTCCTCTCGTGGCGGTGGGTCCTCTTCGTGAACGTGCCGATCGCCGTCGCCGTCGCCTTCGCGGCCCCGCGCCTCCTCAAGGAGTTCCCAGGCCGCAAGGATCAGAACTTCGACGTCGCAGGAGCGTTCACGATCACCGGCGGTCTCGCCCTGATGATCTATGCGCTGGTCGACGCCGAGAGCGCCGGCTGGGGCTCGACCCAGACACTCGTCCTCATCCCGGTGGCGCTGGCGCTGCTCGGGGCGTTCGTCGCGATCGAGCTCCGACAGGAGTCGCCGCTCGTCCCGTTCTCGATCTTCCGTCTGCGGACCCTGCGCGGGGCGAACATCATCGGCCTGCTCGTCGGCATGGGCCTCTTCTCGATGTTCTACTTCATCACCGTCTACATGCAGTTCGTCCTGGGCAAGGACGCGCTCGAGACGGGGCTGGCCTACCTGCCGCTGGCGCTGACGATCATCTTCGCCGCCGGTGCGGCCTCCCAGCTGGTGACGAGGCTCGGGTTCAAGCCGACGCTCATGTTCGGCCTGTTCCTCGTCGGCACGGGGCTGTTCTGGTTCTCCCGCGTGTCCGCCGACGGCTCCTACGTCTCCGACGTCCTGTTCCCGTCGATCATCGCCGGCGCCGGCCTGGGCTTCTCGTTCGTCCCGGTCACCATCGCCGCCGTCACCGGCACCAAGCCGGACGAGGCCGGCCTGGCGTCCGGGCTGATCAACACCTCGCAGCAGATCGGCGGCGCGCTCGGGCTCGCCATCCTGTCGACGGTCGCGACGGCCTCGACGAACGACGCCTTCGCGGGCGGCGAGCGCGTCCAGGCGGTGGCCCTGACCGAGGGCTACCGGGACGCGTTCCTGGTCGGCTCGGTGTTCGCGCTGGTCGCGGTGGTGCTGTGCGCGACCATCATCAGCTCGAAGGACAGCCGCGAGCAGGCCGAGGCCGCGCGTCGCGGCGAGGTCGTGCCGGTAGCGGTCTAGCCGTTCTGCCGTCGAGTGGACCGCAGCTCACGCTGATCGTGAGCTGCGGTCCAGAGGGCTGCGCGGCCCCCCGTGCGGACGCAGAACGGGCCCGCTCGAGGAGCAGGCCCGTCCGGTACGACGAAAGCGGCGGCGGAGCTACATCGCGCGGAGGATGTCCTCGACGCGGTCCTTCGCGTCGCCGAAGAGCATCGCCGTGTTCTCCTTGAAGAACAGGGGGTTCTGGACGCCGGCGTAGCCCGAGGCCATCGAGCGCTTGAACACGATCACGTTCTCCGCCTCCCAGACGTTGAGCACCGGCATACCCGCGATCGGGCTGCCCGGATCGTCGTTGGCGCTCGGGTTGACCGTGTCGTTGGCGCCGATGACGAGGACGACCGTGGTCTCCGGGAAGTCCTCGTTGATCTCGTCCATCTCCAGGACGATGTCGTACGGCACCTTCGCCTCGGCCAGCAGGACGTTCATGTGGCCCGGGAGGCGCCCGGCGACCGGGTGGATCCCGAACCGCACCTCGACGCCCCGGTCTCGCAGCTTGCGCGTCAGGTCGGCGACGCCGTACTGCGCCTGCGCGACCGCCATGCCGTAGCCGGGCGTGATGATCACGGACTTCGCACTCGTCAGGAGCTCGGCCGCCCCGTCGGCGTTGATCTCGCGGTGCTCGCCGTAGTCCTTGTCCTCCCCGGACGGGGCGGCGATGCCGAACCCGCCCGCGATGACGGAGATGAAGGACCGGTTCATCGCCTTGCACATGATGTAGCTCAGGTAGGCACCCGAGCTGCCCACCAGAGCGCCGGTGATGATCAGCAGGTTGTTGCCCAGCAGGAAGCCCGAGGCGGCCGCGGCCCAACCGGAGTACGAGTTGAGCATCGACACGACGACCGGCATGTCGCCGCCGCCGATCGACGCGACGAGGTGCAGGCCGAGCAGCAGCGCGAGCACCGTGACCGCGATGAGGAGCCCGAGGCCCGGCTCGATCGTGAACCAGGTCGTGAGGCCCGCGAAGACGACCAGCGCGCCGAGGTTCAACGCGTTCTTGCCGGGCAGCACCAGCGGGTCGGACTTGATCCGCGCCGACAGCTTGAGGAAGGCGATGATCGACCCGGTGAAGGTGACGGCGCCGATGAACACGCCGATGAACACCTCGGCGTGGTGGATGCCCAGAAGGCCCTCGAGGTCGAGGCGCTGTGCCTCCTCCCCGTCGAGATGCGCCTCGACGTGCAGGTAGCCGTTCCAGCCGACCAGGACGGCCGCGAGGCCGACGAAGCTGTGCAGGAGCGCGATCAGTTCCGGCATCCCGGTCATCTCGACGACGCGGGCACGGTGCAGGCCGATGGCGGCGCCGATGACGGTGGCGCCGATCAGCAGACCGAGGCCCACGCCCTCGATGTCGAGGTCGATGGCGAGCACGATCGTCGCGACGAGCGCGACGGCCATGCCGGCGATGCCGAACGAGTTGCCGGCCTTGGCGGTCTCGTGCTTGGAGAGCCCGGCCAGAGCCAGGATGAAGAGCAGGGCCGCAACGATGTACGCGGCCTGTGCGGCGATGTCGGCGCTCATGGTCTAGCTCCTGGTGAACATGGCGAGCATGCGACGCGTGACCGCGAAGCCGCCGAAGATGTTGATGCTGGCAAGGAGGATCGCGACCGCGGAGACGGCGGTGATCGTGTCGTCGCCCTGTCCGATCTGCAGCAGGCCGCCGACGACGATGATGCCCGAGATCGCGTTGGTCACGGACATGAGCGGGGTGTGCAGCGCGTGGTGCACGTTCCCGATGACGTAGAACCCGGCGACGATCGCCAGCGCGAAGACGAACAGCTGGTTGATGAGCGCCTCGGGGGCCTGCGACACGATCAGGAAGAAGACGAGGGCAGCGATGCCCACGATGGCGAATCGGCGCTGGTCGGTCATCGGCTCCGGCGGCGCGGCCGGCTCGGGCGCGGCGGTCGGCCCGGGCGCCGGAGCGGCGGAGACCTCGACCTTCGGCGGCGGCCAGGTCAGCTCGCCGTCGCGGACGACGGTGATCGACCGCTGCACGATGTCGTCGAAGTCGAGCACGAGCTGCCCGTCCTTCTCCGGCGTCATCAGCTTCATGAGGTTCACCAGATTGGTGCCGTAGAGCTGTGAGGCCTGGGCGGGCAGACGGCCCGCAAGGTCGGTGTAGCCGATGATCGTCACGCCGCCCGCGGTGACGATCGCCTGGCCGGCGACGGTGCCCTCGACGTTGCCGCCGTTGGCCGCGGCCATGTCGACGATGACGCTGCCGGCCTTCATGCCCGCGACCATCTCGGCGGTGATCAGGCGCGGTGCGGGCCGGCCGGGGATCAGCGCGGTGGTGATGAGGATGTCGACGTCCGGCACCTTCTCGGCGTACAGGGCTGCCGCGCGGGTGTTGTAGTCGTCGGACATCTCCTTGGCGTAGCCGGTGGAGCTGACCTCGACCTCGGCGGACTCGACGCTGAGGTACTCCCCGCCGAGCGAGGCGACCTGGTCGGCGACCTCGGGACGGGGATCCGTCGCGTAGACGATCGCGCCGAGGCTGCCGGCGGCACCGATGGCCGCGAGGCCCGCGACGCCGACACCGGCGACGAGCACGGTGGCCGGCGGGACCTTGCCGGCGGCGGTGACCTGTCCGGTGAAGAAGCGGCCGAAGACGTGTGCGGCCTCGACGACCGCGCGGTAGCCCGCGATGTTGGCCATCGAGCTGAGGACGTCCAGCGACTGGGCGCGCGAGATACGCGGCACGGCGTCCATGGCGAGGGCGGTGATGTCCCGCTTCGCCAGGTCCTCGACCAGCTCGGGCTTGCAGGCCGGCTGGAGGATGCTGACGACCGTCGTGCCGGAGCCGAGGCCGTCGAGCTGCGCCGACGAGGGGGCGTTGACGCCGAAGACGACGTCGGCGGCCAGCGGGTCGCCGATCGTGGCCCCCGCCTCCTCATAGACGGCGTCGGCGAAGTCGGACGCCGCTCCGGCGCCGGCCTGCACGACGACCTCGTAGCCCAGCTTCTGGAGCTGGATGACGGTCGCAGGTGTCGCGGCGACACGGGTCTCCCCGTCCTGCGCCTCCTTCAGGACCCCGATTCTCACGTCTGCATCACGCCGGGGAAGGTAACGGAAGAGGGTCGCAGACGCCCTGCCGCGCCGTGCGTCACGAGCAACATCCCAACCGGTCAGGGCGTCCGATCACGGCGCCCGGACCGGGAGGTTCCTCCGCGCCAGCGCCGCGACCGCCTGCGCCGTCACCCAGACCGGCGTCTGCACCCGGGTGCGGGAGTACCGGACGCTGCCGTCGGACGCCTGCAGCGAGCGGAGGTACGCCAACGGGGACCGCGACCCCCGTCGCGTGACCCGATCGGGGTCGAGGCCGGCGGCGAGGAACGCCTGGACGGCGAAGGCGGTCGACTGGGCGTTGGAGCCGGAGCCCGGGGACAACGGGAAGCCGCCGTCGCGGTTCTGGCGACGGCGCAGGAACGTGGTGGCCCGGCTGATCGGACCGCCCCGGCCGCGGCCCCGCTGCGCGCTCGCCAGGGCCTGGACGGCGGAGGCCGTGTCGTCGATGCCGCTGGCGGAGCCCTTGCGGGCGAACGAGAAGCCGCCGTCGCCGTTCTGCTGGCGGATGACGAAGCGGGCGGCGCCGACGACGACCCGGTCGCCGGTGCCCCGGCCGGAGGCACGCAGGGCGAGGATGCCGAACGCGGAGAGGTTCGTCAGGCCGTCGAAGGATCCGTCGCGGTCGCGCCGGGCGACCAGCACGTTCACGAGGTTGCGCCCGCCGATACGGCGCGCGTTCAGCCCGGCAGCACGGGCGGCGAGGATCGTGCGCTCGACGTCGCCGGTGGCCCCCACCCGGCGTGCGACGGCGACGACGTGGTCACGGGCGCTGCGCCCGCCCGCGGCACGCGTGGCGCCCGGGCTGCGGCCCGCGGCGGCCAGGCCCAGCACCGCCCAGCCGGAGAACAGCGGGCTGGACGCCTGCCCCCGCGCGGCACCGAAGCCGCCGTCGCGGTTCTGTGCCCGGCGCAGGTACGCGACCCCGCGGGACACCGAGGAGGCGCTGGCCTGCGCGGACGGCGCCGCCGTCTCCGCGCGGGCCTCCCCTCCTCCGACGGCCGGGAAGGCGGCGAGCGTCAGCGCCCCGGTCACGGCGACGGCCGCGAGCGCGGCCGGCAGCGCGCCGGCGAGACCCCGGCCGGCACCGAGTTCCGGCCCCGGCCGCCAGGTGATCTCGAACCGCGAGCGGTAGCGCAGCAGCGCCCGTACGAACACGGGGCCGAACGCCAGGCAGAAGACGACGTTGCCGACCGCGTGCGCGAGGTTGAACGACAGCGACGTGCCGCTGATCGCGAGGTACTGGTCGAAGGTGTGGCTGCCGCTGTAGGAGACCCACGCGCTGAAGTCGAGGATCGCGCCGTACATGAGACCTGCGAAGAGGCAGGCGATCGCCAGCGGCCAGCGGCCCAGGCGACGCCCGCTCAACGCGCCGATCCCGGCGCCGAGCAGGCCGCACAGGCCCCAGGCGCCCATCTGCCATGGGGTCCACGGGCCCTGCCCGAAGACGATGTTGGACGCGAGCGCGCCGACGGCACCCACCGCGAACCCGGGCGCGCCGCCCAGGACGTAGCCGGCGAGCAGCACGATGTCGGTCGTGGGCTTGACGTTGGGCAGCGGGGCGAACGCGATCCGCCCCAGGGCGGCCAGGGCCGCCAGGGTGGCGACGAGGGCCAGGACCTTGGACGTCGGATGCGAGCGCTCGTACCACCAGAACCCCGCGAACAGCGCGAGGCCCAGGATCGTGAACGAGGCAAGGGGCCAGGTCATGGTCGGACCTCCAGGGTCTGCAGGCGGCGCCGAAGCAGCTCGGCGCCCTCTTCGGGGAGCAGGGCGCCACCTTCGCCGCCCAGGATGCGGGCGGTCTCGGTGGCGAAGTACCAGCCGCCGGCGAGCACGTCGCGCGGCGGGCCGTCGGCGATCGGCCGCCCGTCGGCGAGAAGCACGACCCGGGTGGCAAAGGAGGCGGCGAACTCGGTGTCGTGCGTGGCGACGATGACGGCCGCACCTTCGCGGGCGGCGGCGCGCAGCCGCTCGGCGAGGTCGCCCTTGTCGACGCGGTCCATCCCGCGCGTCGGCTCGTCGAGTGCGAGCACGGCGGGCGGCGGGCCGTCGCCGACGACGATCGCGAGGGCGAGGCGCTGACGCTGACCGCCCGAGAGGTCGCGAGGGTGCCGATCGGCGAGCTCCTCGAGCCCGACGACGGCGAGCGCCGCGGCCGGCGCCTCGTCTCCGACGCGTTCGTGGAGTACGTAGTCCCCCGGGGACTGCAGCAGCAGCGCGACACGACCTGCGGCACTGACGCTGCCGCGCGTTCCGTCCTGCAGGCCCGCGAGGTGTCGCAGCAGTGTCGACTTGCCGGCGCCGTTGCGGCCCATCAGCGCGACACACTCGCCCGGGGCGACCCGAAGGTCCACGGCGCGCAGGATCGTCCGGCCGCCCGGCAGCTCGTGCCACAGGTCGCGGGCGGCGACCGCGGACCCGTCGTCTGCGGAGCGCTTCAGCAGCCGGCCGACCGCCGCGAGCGGGCCGCCCGGGGAGCTCGGGTCGGCCGAGCCCGGTTCGACGGGCACCGCCCCGATCGCCTCCTCGTCGGCCAGCAGGCCGTGGCCACGCAGCGTGCCGCGCGCGTCCTTGACACCGGCGGGTGTCGGCCGCAGCCCGGCCCGCTGGAAGAGCCGGGCGCCGGGCGTCAGCAGCGCCGGGTGGTGCTCGGCGGCCCAGTCCAGGAACGCTCGGGGCGGCGCGTCGCAGGCGACGGCGCCGTCCTGCAGCACCACCACGCGGTCGGCGTGTCCCAGACAGCGCTCGAGCCGGTGCTCGGAGAGCACGACCGCCGTCCCCCACTCCTCGTTCAGTCGCCGCAGCAGCCAGACGAGCTCGTCCCCGGCGACCGGGTCGAGCTGCGATGTGGGCTCGTCCAGCAGGACGACCCGTGGACGACCCGCGAGCGCGGCGCCGAGCGCGACGCGCTGCAGCTCGCCTCCGGACAGCTCGTGGGTGGAGCGGTCCAAGAGCGCCTCGATGCCGAGCGCCAGCGCGGCCTCCTCGACCCCGCGGGCCACCGCGGCCGGACCGTGCCCGCGGTTCTCCAGCGGGAAGGCGAGCTCGGCGCGGACGGTGCCCATGACGGTCTGGGACTCGGGGTCCTGGAAGAGGCTGCCGGCCACACCGGCGAGGTCGGCGGGTCCGTGGTCGTGGGTGTCGAGCCCGCCGACCACGACGCGTCCGGACAGCGTGCCGCCGTGGAAGTGCGGCACCAGGCCGTTGGCGGCGCGCAGCAGGGTCGACTTGCCGGACGCCGAGTCGCCCGCGAGGACGACGAACTCGCCGGGCTCGATCGCCAGGGAGACGTCCTTCAGCGCGGGCACGGTCGCGTCGGCGTACGTGTAGGTGAGACGCTCGACGCGCAGGACGCTGCTCACGGCTCGATCCCCCGGCGGTCGAGGAACGGCAGCAGGCCGAGGAGCACGATCGCGATCGCCGCCGCGATCTCCCCGGCCGCGACCGGGGCGCGGAGCAGCGGGTAGGCCTCGAAGCTCCCGATACCGGCGACCGCGGAGCCGGCGAAGACCGCGATCAGGGCGAGCGCCGCCGCGAGGAAGGCGAGGTCGTGCCGTGACCACGGACGGTGGGCGGCGCGGGCCCGATGCGTGGCGCCGTAGCCGCGGACCTCGAGGGTCGCGGCGACGTCGACCGCCCGGTCCAGGGCGCCCGAGGCGACTGCGCGCAGGATGATCGTGCGGGCAGCGCGCCCTTCCCCTCCGCCGTCGGCACGCGACCGACGTGCCTGGTCCAGGCGCTGCGCGTCCCGCGCGAGGACCGGGACGAGCCGGGTCGCCAGCGTCGCGGTGAGCGCCGAGCGGAACGACACGCGGCGGAAGAGCTTCAGCAGCTCGTCCGGGTCCACGCAGGCGGTGAACAGCGCGAAGGCGAGCGCGACGACGACGATCCTCGCGCCGAGGATGCCGCCGTAGACCAGCGCCTCGACGGTGAGGTCGACCTGGCCGAACGGCGGGATCTCGCCCAGGCGTGCGAAGACCGTGAGGCCCTCGCGGACGACCAACGGATTGATCAGGCCGAAGACGACCGCCAGGGGGACGACGTACTTCGCGGTCCTCCCCAGCTCGCCCAGGACGCCCGCGCCCGCCGCACTGGCGAGCACCGCGACGGCGACGGCGCCCAGGAGCAGCGGGTGCTCCAGCAGCGCGCCCGCCGCCAGGACCAGACAGAAGAGGGCACCGGCGGACGCGCGCGCCGCGTGCAGCGGACTCGCGAGCCGCCGGTAGGTCACGGGGTCGCCGTCGCGTTCGCGATCTCGGGCACGCCCAGTCCGCCCGCGGCCCCGCCACCGGTCACGAGGGCGAACTTCTGCGTCAGCGTCGCGGCGTCCAGGGCGCTCGTCGCAGCGCGGAGGCCGGCCTCGTCGGTGCCGGTCAGCACCCACACCGGCGGGGCGTCGTCGACGCGCAGCGCGGCGATGAGCGCGGCACCGGGGCCGAGCGTCCGGGTCGTGCGGCCACGCTCGTCCAGCACGGTGATCGTCTTCCCGTCCGCCGACGGGCGCGCGTACACGCCGCTGGCCTGCGGTCCCTGCTCCAGTTCCCGGACGGTCCTGTCGCCGCGGATCTGGTCGTAGCGCCCGACGATCACGCGGATCGTCTCCTTGGCCAGCGACCGCTGCAGGCCGCCCTTGCCGACCACGAGACCGAGCTCGACCAGTCGGTCACGGACCTCGTCACACGGTGCGCTCTCGAGCTCGATGCACTCGACGCGGACCGGCAGCCGCTTGCCGTCGACCCCGTGCACGAACGGCTCGGGGTAGCTGCCGACGACGGCCGGCACGTCGTTGGTGAGGCCCCAGTCGTGGTGGTCCCACCAGACGTGGTCGCCCGCCTTGACCTCGTAGGACGTCGCGCCCTCCTTGGCCAGGACGCCGTTGACGTAGAAGAACCAGTCGACCGGCCGACCGTCGTCGAGCCCGCCCTCCACGCCGCCGATCGACTGCACGAAGCCACCGCCGTAGCGGGTCTCGACGTCCGCGTTGCGCTGCAGCAGCCGCATGACGGTCTCCTGCCCCTTGGACACCGGATCGTCGAGCTCGTTCACGACCGTGCTGCCGAAGTCCTGGCTGATCGTCAGCCGGGTGTCGGTCGGCGCGGGCCCGGCCCCCAGGCCGCAGGCCGTGAGGCCGGCGGCACAGGACAGGAGCGCGAGGGTCGCGGCGAGCGCCCGCATCAGGACACGAAGAACACGACGCGGTTGCGACCGCGCTCGAGCTTGCGGTCGACGTTGCCCGTCGCATCGGTGGTCCGCACGTCCAGGACGTAGCGCCCCTTCGTCAGCCTCGACGGCAGCAGGTAGGACCAGTCGCCGCTCGTGCCCGCGTCGAAGTAGAGCGCGTTGGCGGCGCCGCACTTCTTCGTGCTGACGAACCGCTCACGCCTGCCGTCGAACCGCGCGCAGGCGCGGCCGTTGGTGCGGGTCAGCCGCAGCTGCACCCGCCGCACGCCCTGGGCGTCGGTCGCGACGCCGGCCAGCGTGCGCGGCGCCCTGCTGCGGGCGAACCGCTGCTGCTCCTCGACCGAGCCGATGCTCCCGCCGGGCGGGCGGGTGTCCGTCGTGCCGCAGAGCCCGTCGTTGCCGGTGGTCTGACACGGCGCCGGGAATGTCGGCGGCTGGGCTGGCCCAGGCTGGCCAGGTGCGCTGGTGCCGCAGAAGCCGTCGGCACCGTCGGTGACGCAGACGGTGGCGGACGCGGGCGGGCGGTCACCCTTGGTGGCGGTGATCACGGTCGTCCCGCGCGCGGCGAGCTGGATCCGGGCGTTTCCGGCCGCGTCCGTGGTCTGACCGGCGATCTGGGCCCCGGCGGACGGCCCGACGACGGTCGTGGTGGCGAACTCCGGCGGGCCGCCAAAGCTCGTCGCCGACTCGGTGAGCCGCACGTCGAACGGCGTGCCGGGGGCCACGGTCCGAGGCGCCGTCAGCTGCATCGGCTCGCCCGCGTAGCACCCGTTGGTCGACCCGCTGCAGAGGACGTACAGCTGGACCCGGTCGGCGTCGACGAGCTCGGCCCCGCAGAGGCCGCGGGACTCGAAGATGCCGTTGAGGTAGAACGCCCAGTACTTGCCCTGGAAGGCCGCACCGAACGGGTAGTTCTCGCCGAGGATCGTCTCGACGCCGTAGCCGAAGCCGTCGCTCCAGGTGCCGTTCCAGGCCCCTCCGGTCGCGAGGTCGAGGGCGCCGGCGGCGGATGTCCCGGTGCAGCTGTGGGACGGGTCGCCGTCCTTCACGATCGAGGCCGGAGCGGTCGTGACCTGCACCTGCGCGAGGCGTGGTCCGGCTGCCCCCACCGCCTCGACGGTGGCCGACGCGGCATTGGCCGCCGCGGGTGCGAGCAGAGAAATGACGGACAGGCTTCCGACCAGGAGGCCACGGGACATGGTGGGCATGTGAGCCACCCCTTTCCACGAGGGTGTAGTGCTTGATGGTCGGAGGCAGGTCTCCTGGCTCCCGGGACGACCCGCACCGCGCCTTCCCGGGCCTCGTCGGCTTCGGTGGCTCGCGCGATCTGCGCGCGCGTGCGGTGGGCTTCCCCGGTCACAGTGGCGGGTCCGCGCCGGATTCTCACCGGACTTCCCTTGACCACCGACCTTGAACAGCGCCGAGTCTACGCCCACGGCGCTTGTGGCATCGTTGCGGCCATGACGGTCAACCTCACCCGGATCTACACGAAGCTCGGCGACGGCGGCGAGACGCACCTCGGAGACATGAGCCGCGTGCCCAAGACGCACCCGCGGATCGAGGCCTACGGGGAGATCGACGAGCTCAACTCGCAGATCGGCGTGACCCTCACCGTCGACGGGCTTCCCGCGCAGTACGCGCAATGGCTGCAGCGGGTCCAGAACGACCTGTTCGACCTCGGCGCGGACCTCTCGGTCCCGGAGCCGCAGCCCGATCCGGACGCCGCGCCGGAGGCGAAGCCCGCGCGCGAGCGCCTGCGCGTGAAGCCGGAGCAGATCACGTGGCTGGAGGCTGCGTGCGACGAGGTCAACGACACGCTCGAGCCGCTCAAGAGCTTCGTCCTGCCCGGCGGCACGGCCGCCGCCGCGCACCTGCACGTGTGTCGCACCGTGTGCCGTCGCGCGGAGCGCCGCTGCCTCGAGGTGGCCGACGCCAACCCCGAGGTCCTCAAGTACCTCAACCGGCTCTCGGACCTGCTGTTCATCCTCTCGCGCGGGGCCAACGGCGACGCCGAGCCGCTGTGGGAGCCCGGCCGCTTCCAGTGAGCGGGCCGCTGGCCGATGCGCGCACGGCGCTCGCCTTCCTGACGCGGATCCCGGTCCGCCCGGACGGTCGCGTCGTCGACGCCGACAGCTTCAGCCGGGCCGCGTGCTGGTTCCCGGTCGTCGGGCTGCTCGTCGGCGGGGTGCTCGGCGGCACCCGGCTCCTCGCGGACCTCGCGGTGGATCCGGCACCCGCCACGTTGCTCGCGCTGTTCGCGGCGATCGTGATCACGGGCGGCTTTCACGAGGACGGGCTCGCCGACGTGGCCGACGCCTACGGCGCGCACGTCACGCAGGAGCGCCGGCTGGAGATCCTCAAGGACTCGCGTGTGGGCACCTACGGCGGCCTGGCGCTCGTCTTCATGGTGCTGCTGCCGTTCAGCGTGCTCGTCGGCCTGTCCGGCGAGGACGTGCTCCTCGCCGCGCTCACGGCGCACGTGCTCGGGCGCTGGTCGACACTCCCGCACTCCCTCCTGGCGGCGCCCGCCCGGGCCGGCGGGTCGGGCACGCTCGTGCGCGCGACGCCTTCGGGTGTCGCGGTCACGACGGTCTTCGCGGGTGCGGTCGCCGTGCTCTGCGCCGGCATCGGCCCGGGGCTCCTCGCCCTCGGGGTCGCGGCACTCCTCACCCTGGCCGTCGGAACCCTGCTCTCCCGCCAGTTCGGCGGCGTGACCGGTGACAGCTTCGGCGCAGTCAACAAGGTCGTCGAGCTGGCGACCTACATCGTGCTTGCCACCGCCTGGACCTGATCAGCGCGGCGTCGCACCGCCGAGCGTCCGCGCGAGCGCGGCGGCCAGGAGGGCGGCGAGACCGGCGATCGCGACCGCACCGGCGGTCCACGTCGGTCGCGTGAGCGTGTACTCGACGACCTCCCCCGGACGGCTGAACGCCACCGCGCCGACCATGGCGGCGGCCCCGGCGCCGAGCGCGATGGGGCCGAGTGCGTCGACCGGTCTCGGGCGGCCGTCGCGGACGACCGCCCACCCTGGCCGGCGCTCCGGGCGCAGCTGCTCGGCGAACGCGAGCGCCGCCGCCGCGAGCAGGACCCACATGGCCGCGTTGAGGAACCCGCCGATGACGTCCGACGGGAAGTGCCAGCCGAGCGCGAGGATCGAGTAGCTGACGCAGATCGCGAAGGCGCCCCCGGCCGCGGCGGCGGTGGGCCGCAGGCGCGGCGGCATCGCGAGCACGGCCAGCAGCCCGAGCGTCATCGCCGCGCTCGCGTGCCCGCTCGGCCAGGACGCCGCGGCGATCTGACCGTTGCCGAGCCAGTCCTCGTAGCGCTCGGTCGCGAGCAGCGGCTTGAGCAGCGTGGTGGTCGCCCCGGCGCACACGAGCACGACCGGGATGAGCAGCGCGAGCCGCGTACGCCCGCGGGCCAGCGCGACCAGCGCCAGGGAGAAGCCGATGAGGCCGTACGACGCGGGGTCGGCCAGGTGCGCGATGCGGTCGATGATCGGCGTGACGTCCGGCCGGTTCAGCGCGACGAAGCCCTGCAGGGTGGCGCTGTCGCGCACCTGGCCCAGCGGCGACAGCAGGGCGATCGCCCCCGTGATCGCGAGGCCGAGGAGGCACGCGAGCGCGCCCAGCAGGAGTGGTCCCGGACGACGGAGCACCCATCAAGGGTAGCGAGCCGTCGAGGATCTCCCGCACGGTCGTCCCCGGCCGCAGGGAAGCACCGCCGGGCACCGAACTCCCCAGCCATGAACTGCGTCGGCGAGATCCCCAGCTGGGTCGGCACCCGGGTCGAGGCCCTGGACGGCCGCCCGGTCGGCCGTGTCGAGGCCGTGCAGATCGCCGAGCGCGCCGTCTGCCCGACCGCTCTGCTCGTCCGCCTCGCGGACGGCTCGCGAGCGGTCGTGCCGCTCAGCGGGGTGCGGCGCGGGCCGGGCGTCGTTCGCCTGCCGACCGCCTGACCCCAGGGCGCTCACCGCCAGTTCCCGTCGGTCCTCGCGTTGTCGGAAGCATGCGCAACGCAAGGATCGCCCTGCTTGCCTCCGTCGCGCCGATGCTTCTGGCCGCCCCTGCCGTCGCGGGCGCCCAGAGCCGCATCGTCGGCGGCTCGGCCGCTTCGGCCGGTGAGTACCCGGCGCAGGCGTTCCTGCGGATCGACCGCGGGGCGGGCTTCGTCTCCTGCGGCGGGACGCTGATCGCCAGGACCAAGGTCGCGACCGCCGCGCACTGCCTCATGGCCGCCTCCGCGCTGCCGATCTTCTCGGGTCCGGGCCCCGTGCCGGCCGACGCGGTCACCGTCTTCCTCGGGTCCAACACGGCGGGGGCGGGCGACGAGCAGGTCGCGGCGGCCGTCGCCATCCACCCGGACTACGACCCGTCCTCCTCCGCCAACGACATCGCCGTCATCACCCTCCCCGAGCCCGCCACGCAGGCGCCGCTGGGCATCATCGATCCCACGATCGACGCGGCCGCCTACGCCGTCGGGCAGCCCGCCACCGTGATCGGCTGGGGCACGACGAGCTCCGGCGGCGCCGCCTCCGCCACCCTCTTGGAGGTCGAGGTCCCCGTCGTCAGCGACGAGAACTGCAACGACGCGAACTCCTACGGCGGGGCGCTCGTGACGCAGGTCATGCTCTGCGCCGGACTCCCCACAGGCGGCAAGGATGCCTGCCAGGGCGATTCCGGCGGCCCGCTGATGGTGTCGTCGGCCGGCGCGTTGAAACTCGTCGGCATCGTCTCCTTCGGAGACGGCTGTGCCCGCCCGGAGAAGTACGGCGTCTACACCGAGATCCCGGCCCCGGGCATCCGCGCCTTCCTCGTCGCTGAGGCGGGCGCGCCGCCGACCGTGACGATCGGGGACGCCACGGGTGTCGTCGCGGGCAGCGCGACCACGCTCCGTGCCACGGCGACCGACCCGACCAGCGGCGGCGGGATCGCCACCGTCACCTGGGATCTCGATGCAGACGGCGTCTTCGACGACGCGACCGGCGTGCAGCCGTCCTGGACGCCCGCCGACGCCGGCGACCGGCCCGTGCGTGTCCGCGTGACGGACACCGACGGGATGGTCGCGGTGAACCAGCGGACCGTCACGGTCGCGGCGGCCGGCGGGACGACCGGTGGACCCACCGAGACGACCACGCCCTCCGGCGGCGCCGCCACGCCGCCGACCGCCGCGCCGCCGCTCGCGACCCCGGCCGTGCCCGCCACGACATCGCCCGCGACGCGCGTCCGGGCCCGCCTGACCCGCGTGTCCGCGCAGGGCGCCCGCGGCACGCTCCGCGTCCGCGGCACGGTCGCCGGCGACCCCTGCACGAGCGGCCGAGTCCGCGTCACGGTCACCCGCGGAGGCCGCCGTGTGGGACGCAAGGTCGCCACGGTCGGCTCGTCGTGCACCTTCTCCACCAGCGTCCGCACACGCGGCCGGTTGAAGGTCTCCATCGAGTTCCTCGCGACGGACGGCTCGGTCACGAAGCTCGCGACGAGGACCCGCCGCGTGCGGTGATGTCCCCTGTCGCGCGACTCCGTGCGACACTTTTGCGATGTTCCGCCCATTCGCCCTGTTCCTGGCCCTCGTGCTGCTGCTCAGCACGTCGGTCGCCCTCGCGAAGACGGTGAACGGCGGGCGGGGCCCGGACTCCCTCAGCGGGACCAGCTCGGCCGACAAGCTCGCGGGCAACGGCGGCAACGACCGGCTGCGCGGCGGCGACGGTGACGACCGCCTGACCGGCGGTACCGGCAACGACACGATCGACGGCGGCCGTGGCGAGGACCAGATCGACGCGGGTCAGGGCGACGACAAGGTCACGGCCGGTCCCGGAGGAGACACGGTCGAGGGAGGCGACGGCCACGACACGATCCACGGCGGCGCGGGCGACGACCTGATCCGCGGTGGCCGCGCGGGCGACCGGATCTTCGGCGGGCGAGGTGACGACACGATCTACGGCGGGTCCGCCCCGGACACCGTCGACTGCGGACCCGGCAACGACATCGCCTACTACAACCTCAACAGCGAGCTCCGCACCCGCTACCGCAACTGCGAGACCCTCCGCAAGGAGGAGACGCAGCCGACGCGCTCGTGCAGCGCCGGGGGTACGAGCGCGGCGGAGACCCTGCTCGGCACCGAGGGCAACGACGTGTGCTTCGGCCGCGGCGGCAACGACTACCTCGAGGGTGCAGGCGGCAACGATCAGCTCTTCGGCGGCGACGGTGCGGACGAGCTGTTCGGCCGCTTCGGCAACGACCGGCTCGAGGGCGGACCCGGGAACGACCTCATCGAGGGCGGGCGCGGCAACGACACGATCCTCGGTGGCGAGGGCGACGACCGCATCAACGGCGGCTTCGACACCGACTCCATCGACTGCGGGCCCGGGAACGACGTCGCGACCGTCAGCGGCGACGACACCACCGTGAACTGCGAGCGCGTCAACCGCTGAGCCGGGCGAGGCGTAGCCTGGGCCCATGGCCCAGGACGGCTACCTCGACGTCTCCTGGGAGGGCGGTCCGTACGACGGGGCCGACCTCCCGCTCTCCGCGCTGTACCTCGGCGCGGCGGTCGTCGACATGCCCGACCCGGCGACCGCCTACGCGGACGGCGCCGACGAGCCCGCCATCTTCACCGGCCCGGTGCACCGGTACGCCCTGCAGGCCCACGGCGCGGGATTGCGCGCAGCGTTCCTGGGCACCTCGGGCTGACGGCCTCGGCGCTACGCCAGGCCGAGCGCCCTGACGGCGGCGAGGCGGCGGTCCGCGGTGCCGGTGATCGACAGCTCCCCGCGGTCCAGCTCCGGCTTCCACGCCGCCACGACGCGGTCGCGGACGTCGTGCCGCCAGCGCGGCTGGACGCCGCGGACCGCGCCGAGGATCGCCCCACGTCGGGGATCCTGCGGCGAACGTCGCGGGCTGATGTAGGCCGGGTCCGAGGGATACGCCGTGCCGAGGGGGTCGCCGAGAGGCGGTCCCCTCGTCGTTAGCGGTGGCGGGCATAGCTTGTCGGCAAGCAGGGTTGCCCGCGGTTGCAAGACGGCCCCAGGGTGGCCAGCCGCTACGGACCGCGGCCACGGTGATGTGTGCGCTGGGTTGCGCTCCTGGGCGCGCGAACTCGACGTCTATAGGCTCGGCCACCATGAGCAAGGTCGACATAGAACAGTCCGAAGCCTGGCACGAGGCGCGGCTGATTCCGACGGCCGGAATCAAGGGCCAGGAGGAGCAGGAGCGGCGAGCTACGAGTGCACTCCTTGCGGTCTTGCGTGCCGTCCCGGAGTACACGGCCGCGCTTCTCTCGACGATCGGCGGACCGAAGGGCAAGGTCGCGTCCTACGTCGAGGTTCAGCTCAAGGACGGCGAGGGCAAGACGCACATCCCCGATGGCGCGATCGTCGTCACGCGCGGAAAGTCCCGTTGGACGTGCCTCGTAGAGGTCAAGACCGGCGACGCCGCGCTTTCCAGCGAGCAAGTCACGCGCTATCTCGACATGGCCAAACTCCACGGCTACGACTGCGTGCTGACAATCAGCAACGCGATCACAGCGCGACCCGAGGACCTCCCCTACGTGATCGACGGTCGCAGGCTTCGCTCGATGCCGGTACGTCACCTTTCGTGGTGGCGGATCCTCACGGAGGCTGTCGTACAGCACCGCTACCGCGGGATCTCCGACCCTGACCAGGCATGGATCCTCAGCGAGCTGATCGCCTACCTCGATCACGAGGCGTCGGGAGCTTCGGGCTTCACCGACATGGGCGCCGCGTGGGTCCGCGTCCGTGACGCCGCCCACAACGGAACGCTCCGCGCGGCCGACCCCGAGGCGCGCGCGGTCTGCGAACGCTTCGAGCAGTTCGCGGAGTACCTCGCCCTCGGTCTCTCGCAGGACCTCGGAGCCGACGTCAGCGTGGCGCGCGGACGGAAGAGCACCCACGCCGACCGGGTGACTGCGGCCGTCAAGCTTCTGGCGGACGAAGGCGCTCTCGCATGCGTAATGAAGGTGCCCGACGCCGTCGCACCCGTGAACCTCCGTTCGGACCTCCGGGCAAAGCGCGTTCTCTGCTCCGTCGAGGTCAAGGCCCCCGAAGACGGGCGTCCCGCGACGCGGATCGCGTGGCTTCTGCGGCAGCTCAAGGATGCGGACGGACAGCTCCGAGTCGAGGTCAGCTTCCAAGGCGGACGCGAGACGACCACGGCTCTGCTTTCCGAGGCCCGGGAGAACCCGGCGCGGCTGCTCTCCCCGGTTGACCCGAAGCGCATGCCGCGGCTCTTCGTGCTTGAGGTCGCGCGACCGCTCGGCACCAAGCGGGGCCGCGGCAAGGGCAGCTTTGTGGCCGACACCCGCCACCAGCTCATCAGCTTTTACCGCGACGTGGTGCAGGACCTCACCGCGTGGCAGGCGAAGGCGCCGAAGCTCCGTGAGGTCGAGGCGGACGCAGAAGTGGAGCTGGTGGCGACAACCGAGCCCCCGTCGTTCGCGTCGGAGCTTGTCCGCGACCCCGGCGAGGCGACCGAGCCCGAGGTCTGAGGAGCCTGCCGCGACCGGAGCGCGTCGCTAGCGCACGAATCGGCGCGGGGCATCCCGCAGAACGACGAAAGCCCCGGTAGTCCGGGGCTTTCTGAGGTACCGCTACGGGGATTCGAACCCCGGTTTCCGCCGTGAGAGGGCCTTCCCGAGGTCGAAACGAGCCAGTATCTATGGGGATTCTCGGTCCTCGGGTGAGGGTTCGACCCCCTCTCGACCCCCTCGACCCGGCCGAAACCCGGCGCGCCCCCACTCTGAAGGCTTCGCGGGATTGGCCGTTCTCACTGCGTACGGCCCGACCCTGGCCGAGGGCCGGGATCGAGCCGCGAGCAGTGCGAGACGTGGCCGGACACGTGGCCCCGCCGGGCGGCGCGCGGGGGTAGGCGCGCCACCGGACGGAAGGCCCCTCCCGCGATGGACTCCTCAGCAGTCGGGGACCTCAATCCCGAGCGCGTCGCGCAGGCGGTCAAGCTCCTCGCAGAGGTCAAAGTACGCCTCGCAAGCAACTACCCGCTCAAGGTCAGTCCCTTCGTTCGGCGAGAGCAGCGCGTGACGCGCCACCATCACTTCGGCCGAAGCGGCGGAAAGACGGTCAACGACCGAACGCACCCGCGGCGGCATCGCCCAATCGTCGACGACCGTGATCGTGCCGACTTCCACTTGCTCCATGAGTCTTTCTCCTTCGCGGCGGCGGGCTCGCACCCGACCGCCAACCTTGTGAGTTGGAAGAGTCGGGTCGTGCTCCAAGCTGCGCCCCGCTTCGAGGCGGGAGAAGGCGTGACCGTCTAGTTTGCCCTGGAAGCGTCTTCGTCCCGGGCAGTGACTGAAACCAGCATACCGGCCGACGGCGCGCTGCGCCAGCGGTCAGTCGCGAAGCGCCGCGGTCCTGCGGATGACGCGGTCTTCGGCGCCGAGATCCCGGAGCGGGGTCCGGCCGACGGCCAGGCCGACGAGCCGCTCGAACTCCTCGACGTCGATCTCGTCGGCGAGGTACGCGCGCTCCGCCCACGCGTGCAAGAGGTCGTGGTCCGAGGCGTTCATGCCGGCGCACCGATCGCGACGACGTTGGTCGGCTCGGCTGCCGGGGCGACCGGGGCAGCGCCGAGCCCCGCGGCGAGCGCGTCATAGACGTCCGGGGCCAGATGGGCGTAGCGCTGAGTCGTGACGATCGACGCGTGGCCGAGCAGCGTGCGGACGGCTTCGAGGTGCGCGCCGCGGGCGATGAGGAAGCTTGCGTAGGAGTGCCTCAGGTCGTGGAAGCGGAGCCCGCGCTTGGCTTCGTAGTCGGCGCGGTCGGGAAGCGCGGCCTTGACCGCGGGCTTGAAGTGGTTCCGAAGCCACGCGACCTGATGGACGGCGCGGTCCGGGTTCGCCTCCCGCTGCTTAGCGTTCGCGCGACCCTGCGCCTGGAAGACGAGCGCGTCAGGTCCGCCTGCCTTCGGCGACCCGCCGGGGAGAGCCTCCAAGTGGCTCGTGAGCTCGGTGCGGAGCCAGGGCGCGAGCGGGACCGTGCGTCCCTTGCCGGACTTCGTAGCCCCGTAGGCGGGAGTGCCCTGCTTCCACTCCTTGATCGCCCGCTCGACGCGGATGCGGCCGTGGAGGAGGTCGACGTCCCGGACGCGGAGCGCGTGAAGCTCCGACGCCCGCAGGCCGGTGTAGGCCGCGGTGAGGACGAGCAGCCGATCGGACGGCGTGGGCATCTCGTCGGCGAGCTTGCGGACCTCGGCGTCCGTGAGGAAGTGCATGTCGTGGTCCGGGACGCGCGGCAGCGGCACCCGCATCGCAGGGTTCGCCGCGACCACGCCCGCGTCGACTGCCTCGGAGAAGACGGCGCTCAAGGTGGTGTGGATCTTGCGGACCGTCGCCGGGGCCATCTCCCCCGCGTTCGCCCGGTCCGTGAGCCCGCCGAAGTACCGGCGCACGGCGTCCTTCGTGACGGCGGAGACGGCCATGTGGCCGAACGCGGGGAGCAGGTGCGTGCGGCAGACCTGGTCGTACCGGGCTCGCGACCGCGGCGCGAGCGTCGGCCAGCGCTTCTCCCGCCAGGAGTCGACGAGCGTCGTGAACGTGGCGTCGGCCTTGCGCGGGTCGATGAAAGCGCCCTTGCCCATGAGGTAGCGCTGCTCGCGCTCCCAGGCGGTCGCGTCCTTCTTCAGCCGGAACGTCTTCTCGATGCGCCGCTTGCCCTTCGGGTCGCTCGGGTCGTTGACGCGCGCCTGCCAGCCCTGCGTGGTGCCGTCGGCCCGCTTCCGCTCTCGAATCATGGTGCTCCTAGTCGCTCGTACGGTCCGCCCGGCGGGCGAACATCTGTTCGTAGTCCGGAGAGCCTCGCGGACCCGTTCGCGGAATCCAAGGGGTCGAACGGCGGGTCGAACCCAAAATCAGACGCGGATCGAGCCAGGATCCATCGGCGCTTCTGGGGCTCGGGTTCGCGCCGTACGTAGGCGGATCCGAACCCGAGCCCAGCCGAGCCGGGACATCGACGGCGCCTCGCATCGCCGCTCGCGTGGTGAGGGCCACACTCCCGCACCCTCGACGCCCTCGGGCCAGCCCCGGGGCCGGTCGAGAGCGAAGCGGGTGCGAGAGCGTGCGGGAGCCGCTCGACTGCCGACGGCTCCCGACCGATCATGTTTTCGGGAGCGCGCAAGCCGCTCGCGGACAGACTCACCGGCCAGCCCTCTCCGCCCGCTAGTAGCTGCCTTCCGGCTTCTCTTTCCAGCGATCCTGCCACCCCGGACGCGGGGGCCGCTTGTCCTCCTCCGCCGACGGCCCCGCCTCCCGCAGCGTGTAGGCGTCCTGCACGTCTTCGTAGTGCTCGCGCATCTCCTCGGGCGTCATCTCGGCGATCTCCGAGTAACGCAGGGCCGCGGCCGGATGGTGCAGGCCCGTCGCCTCCACGCGCTGCTCCTCCAGCAGCATGTCGCGCCCGCGCTTCATCCCGTGCGCGATCCCGAGCACGTAGCTCTCCTCCTTCGTCTCGATGTCCTTCACGAGCTCGCTGTACTTCCCGAACACCTCATGCATCGCTGCTCCTTCGTCTCGTCGACCGTCCCCGCGGGGGCGGTCATCTTTTGTTGTCAGGTCAGGCCGCCGCCGCGGCTACCGCTACCGCCCCCCGCCTCTATAGGCGGCGGGGGCGGTCTAGCGGTACAAGCCGCTAGCCGCCCCCGGGGGCGGTACGGGGGCGCCCGGGGGCGCCGGGGGCGGTGCCCACCCGAAGTCACGTTTCCGCGCCTGCCGAGCGGTCGACCTTGCCGCCCTGGAGGCGGCGCCCCGACTCCGTCATGAAGCACTTCAAGGCCTGGCCCGGGCGGACCCCGTCCGACTCCGCGGCGCCGTCCTCGTACTCGCGCCGGAGCAGCCCGCATTCTCGAGCACTCAAGACGGCCCGATCGCGGGCGTCCTTTTTGAGGCCGGTGATTGCGGCGACGACGGCACGGGTGCTTGCTCCGTCCCCGACCGCCGCTAGTGCGTCGAGCACGGACAGGTGCGTCTCGCTCGCGCGCCGCTCGTCGCGAGACTGCCCGCTCGCCGTCAGGCGTCGAGTGTCAGAGTCGTACTGAAGGTCGAGCGGCGCTACCTCGACGTCGCGGCCGAGAGCACGAAGCCACCTCGCGTCGCCCTGCCGCTCCTTCGACAAGTACCAGATCGAGTCCGCCCAGTCTTCGAGGCGCGAGGCCCCGCGAGCGCGCTCCTCGTCCTCTTCGCGGGCGCCTTTGCCGAAGTGCGTGACGACGACGAGTTCGGAGACTCCCCCGTCCTTCTTCAGCGCGTCCATCGAGTCGGTCCACGCGGCAACCTGCGAGTTCGAGTTCTCGTCGTCGACCAACGGCCGCATAGCCCGCGCCGCCGGATCCACAATCAGCCGCTCGACCTCGTTGTCTCGCAACCACGCCGCGAGTTCGTCGCGCGTCTCGTCCTCCCAGAAAGGCAGGTTGTCCCCACGCAGGAACAACGGCCGCACGATCCGCTCGGGGTGCTTGATCTCAAGGTCCCGCCACCAGCGGATCGCCTGCGCCTCGGATAGCTCGTAGTCGAGATACGCGATCCGACCGACGAGCGGCGTCACCGCGAAGCGCCCAAGGAACGGTTCGTCGTCCGCCCAGGCCACGCTGAGGTTCTGCGCCAGGGTCGTCTTGCCCGCTTTCATGAGCGCCGCCAGCAGGGCGTTCCCGCCGCGAGTCAGCAGGCCCTCGACAGCCCACTCCTCGACCTCCGTCGGCGCCGCCAGGGCGTCAACGAGCGTCTCGCCGACGGCGTGAAGGACGACGCGCCGCGGTACAGCGTTGACGCGGCGGCGCGCTTCCTCTTGAACGCGCATCCGGCGCTCCGCCTCTCGTACTGACGCTTCGAACTCGTCCGCGGGCGGCAGCCGCGAGAAGTCCGCAAGAGCGATCCCCACGGCGTCGCTGATGGCCTCGATTGAGCAGCCGGCATGGCATGTCGCGACTACCGGCCGATCCGTTCCGAGCGCGATGCTCAAGCTCGGCGAGCGGTCGTCGTGAGCGGGGCAGCGCGCCTCCCACTGGCTCTCGCCGACCTGCTTCGCGTTCGTCCGGTTGAGGAGCAGCTGTAGCGCGGCCGGACGCACCCCAGGAGCCACCTTCTCGCACTTCGCCCCCGTCTCGGACGGGGAAGGGCTGGGGTCGGTGGGCGGCTCTTGCGAGAGGTCCGAAACGGGCAGTCCCGCCGCGAGGTGATCCGAGACGTCGTTGCCTACGGCAGGTGCCATGTGGCGGACCTTGATCCCGACCGCTCGAAGGCTCGCCGCGACCTTGAGCGCGTGCTTCTCGCCGGGCTCGTCGAGGTCCCGCACGACGTAAGCGAGCTTGACGCCGAGCGCCGAAAGTTCCGCGCTCATCGCGTCGATCCACTTGCCCGCGCCGCCGAGGTTCGTCGTTGCCGTCTTGCCTGCGGCTTCGAGGCTCTCCACGTCCTTCTCGCCCTCGGCAATCCAGACCGTTCGAGGGCGCTTCGCTTCGAGCCGGTCGCGCCGGTAGAGCAGGCCACGGTGCCCGCCCGCGCCCGTCTCCCACGACTCGCCGTCCCAGTGCTCCTGAACGCCTTTCTTGCCGCCGCCGCGCTTCGGGAGGATGGTGACGCGGAGCAGCTTCTCCCCGCTGGGACTTACGTAAATGTGATGCCGAGACTTCGTTCGACTCTCACCCGGAGTTACGGTAAGCTTCGCGTCGAGTTCGGTTCTTCTCCCGGACTTTTTGTTGGGGATATGTTCATGTTCCGGTCGAGGCCCCCGCTGCTCCGGGGGCTTTGATCGTTCCGGGGCCGGATCCCGGTCGGCGGCGCTCACGCGTCGTCGCCGCTGACCCAGGCGTCGAACGCCTCGGGAAAGACGCGGAGAACGCCGCCGAGTCGGCTGGCCTTGAGCGAGCCGCGCTCGATCTCGCGGTAGACGACGGCCTTACTGACGCGCGCCTCGGCCGCGACCTCCTCGACGGAGCGCGCGCCGGTCCGCCCATCGGGCAGCGTGAGCGGGGTCTTCGGGGCGGTACGGGGCATGGATCTTCCTTTCGTGGAAGGTCAATGCCGCAATCTGAGGGCGCGTCGTTAGGACGCTCCCGAAACACCTGTGTCTCGCACTTCGCGAGGTCACGTCCGCCAGCTGCTCGGCTATTTAGGATTCGCCGGAATCGTACTACTCGGACCGGGGAAAAGCGAGTCCGCTCGAATAAATAGGGTTCGTATCCGAGCGGACTTGTACTTACAGTAATGTTGTTACGGTAACTACCAGCCTACGCGGGGAGCGAGACGTCCACGGCAGGCGGCTCCTCGGGCGCGTGGAGGGAGGGGTCGGGCGTGAGGCCGCGCGGGCGAGCGGCGACGTCGGCGCGGAAGACCTCGTTCTCGGGCGGCAGCGGCGACGGCGGCACGTTCGCGAGGTGCGCGAACTGGCGCGGATCCGGGAAGACGCCGCGGTCGGTGAAGTCCTGCTCGATCTGCTCCCTGACCGCGGGCATCAACGGGCGCCAGCGGGCCTGAGCGATCGACCACGCCGCCCACGCGTGAGCCCAGGGGCCGCGTAGAGCGTCGAGCGCGACGGCGGCTGCCTGGGTGGCTTCCTCGGCCTCCGCGGCGAACTCGTCAAGGTGGAGCGCGTAAAGCTCGGCAAGCTCCGACGCGACCGCCAGCTGCGCGTCTCGCGCGCCCTGTAGCGCCTGCTCCGCGAGGCCGATCTCACGCTTGGCGTACGCGCGCTCGACCTCGAACTTCGTCACCACCTCGTCGTCGATGCGACCGCGGGCGCGGGCTTGATGGATGGCGGCCGACTCGCGGTCGAGATCGGCGAGCTTGGCCTTGGCGTCGGCGAAGGCACGTGCCGCGAGGTCTGAGGACTCCTGGACCTTGGCTCGATCCTTGAAGAGTTCGGCGCGCTGCTCGAACGGGCTCACGCGATCTCCTCCTCGTCCGCGGCGCCGCCGCTCTCAAGAACAACCGCGACCTCCTCCCAGCGCTCATTCGTCTCCTCTTCGGAGAGAGCGCGGACGTCCTCCAGCGTCTTCAACGGCGGGCGCTCGGCCTGCTCGTCGCGGATCGCTTCGCGTGCGGCGTCTAGGTCCTGACTGCGCATCTGCTGCTCCCTATCTTTTGATTGCGAACCCGCCCACGCGGCGCGGGGCAGGATGGTTGAGGGCTTCGCTGCCCGAGAGTTCGTCGCCCTGGAGCGACTGCCAGACCGGCGTCTGCGGCACGAGCAGCCCGCCGCCCGAAGCCACCCGCGGCACGTCCCCGCCGGGCAAGGGCGGGGCGGCGGGGCGCCTCGCGGCAGGGTCGGCGTAGCGGGCCAGGACGGTGGTCCAGCGGCCGTTCTGCCGGTAGGGGCCGGTGCTGTACGCGAGGGCGTCGGCGAGGTCGTCGTGGCCGGTGCCTTCCGAGGCGCTGGTGTCGGCTTCGATGCGCTGTGAGCCGCCCGCGTTGAGCGACACCTGCAGGAAGAGGAGTTCGCGGTAGAGGTCGGTGTCGTCGGCCGAGAGGAGCAGTTGCTGCCGATCGGCGAGGAGCCGCAGCTGCGAGTAGATCGCGGCCTTCAGGTCGGCGCTCGTGTGCTGCGCGTTGATCGTCGTCGCGAAGGTCGGCGCGCCTTGGTCGGGGCTGAGGTACTTCCCGAACGTGTCGTACATGTCGTACGCGGGCGGGCGGTGGCGACCGACTCGACCGCCGTCGGTGGCGCTTCGGCGGCGAAGACGCGCGGTTAGCTCCTGCGCGCAAGGGAGGCCGAGCCCGTTGCACTCGATCGACATGACGGCCCAGTGCGCGCGGCAGGCGGCGATCTCGCCGATCACGTCGTTCAACGGGTAGCCCGCCGCCCATCGATGCGCGAGCGCGACGCCGAAGACCGGCAGGCCCTCGGGGTGCTCGACGTAGGGCAGGCGACCGATTGCGCACAAAGCCGAGCGGTCTACTGTGGCGCCCCAGTCGACGCCGCCGAGGAGGCGGGCCGGGCCGGTGAGGCTGCCGAGCGAGCCCGCGCGGTACGGCGCAACGACGCGATCAAGGATCGCCTTCGAGAACAGGCTGTCCGACCCCGACCAGAAGTGCCCGAGGAACTCCGCAGCGAACTGCGCCGAGCTCATCGAAGCGCGCATCGTCGCGACGAACTCGGGCTCGATCCACGAGCAGTCCTCCGTCTTCCACCGGATCGTCCGGTGCGAGCCGTTGTTCGCGTCGCCATGCGCCGCCGCGTTGTAGAAGGCGCCGGACGCCCGCCCGGCGGTGCCGGCCAGCACCACCTTGGCCTTCGGTCGGGCGGCGACCGTCGGCAGCGCCGCGGACAGGAGGAGGTCCGAAGGCACGATCTGCGCCTCGTCGACCAGAAGGAGGTCGACGGACCAGCCGCGGATCTGCGCGTCGGTCGCCGGGACGGACCTGATGCGAGAGCCGTTCGTGAACTCAAGAAGCGCCGTCTGTTCGGTGACCAGCGCGGGCGCGAGGTCCGGCGCGTCGAGAATCATGCGGCGCATCTCGTCGAGCAGGCGCTTGGCTGCTGTCTCCCCCGCCGAGACGATCAGCACGAGGTTGCCGGGGCGGGCGAACGCCCAATGCGTCCCGAGGATCGCGAGGCTTCGCGACTTGCCCGTCTGGCGGGCGGCGAGCAGGACGGTGAAGCGTTCGCGGAGGTCGGCGAGGTCGTACGCCTGCCGCTCGCTCAGCGGGTGACCGATGTGCTCCGCGAAGGCGGCTACGTCACGACGCAGAAGCGCGACATCAGCCACCGTTCTCCGGCTCGTCGTCCTCGGCCTCGCCGAGCGCGGCCATCTGAGTCGCGAGGTCCCCCGCCGGGCGGGCCGCTCGACGCTCCGCCTCAAGCTCGCTCACGAGCCGGTCGGCGCGCTGCTCCCACCGGTCGACCTCTCGGGCGACGGCGTACACCTCGCCCTTGCGGTCCTTGACGATCCCGCCCTGCTTGTCGAGCCACGCGTTACCGAGGTCGATCCGGGCGAACAGGTTGGAGAGCAGCGCGAGCCGAACGCCGTCGAGGTCGGGGTACTTCGAGCGGAGGTCGCGTGCGTGCTTCTCGCGAACCGGTGCGAGCTTGCGCTCAGACCGCACGCCCGCCTTCACAGCGCGCGAGTTGCCGGGTTCAGCAGCGTTCGGAACGGGGCTTCGAGAGGCGATCCGCGGGACGTTAGACGCCCCGCAATCGGGGTCATGTTTTCGACCCCTTTCGACCCGCTTTCGACCCCCGAAGAGTCCGAGACGGATCGAGACGGACCGATACTTACTGGGTCTATAAGGGGTCGAGAGGGTCGAGCCCTGAAAGGTCTGGAGAACGAAAAAACCCTGCTATTAGCAGGGCTTTTCTGAGGTACCGCTACCGGGATTCGAACCCGGGTTTCCGCCGTGAGAGGGCGGCGTCCTAGTCCCCTAGACGATAGCGGCGCGGGGACGGGCAGAGTAGCAAGCAGAACGCGGCGACGCGGTGTGGCGAGCGGGAGAACGCCCGGAACCGCACCGCGTCGCGCGTGAGCGGATCTATGCGGCGGGGGTGGGCGCCGGCGTCGGCGTCGGGGCCGGCTCCGGAGCGGGCTTCGCCGGCTTCGGGTCGTCGAACTTGACGCGACGCAGGGTCACGGTCGGGGTGAAGTCGCCCTTGAGGCACTTGCGGCCGTGCTGGTGGGTCTTGCGGCCCTCGAGCTTGATGCGGTCGCCGGCCTTGACGTCGGTGAGGTCGCTCTTGCCGTCGGCGTTGCGGTCGTCGGTCTTGACCGACAGCTTCGCGTCGTCGAGCGTGTAGGTGGTCTCCTTGGCGACGACGGCCTTGGTGGACTTGTCTCGTTTGGAGGTGGCGACGACCACGGTGCCGTCGACGGTGCCGTCGGGGTTGGCCGTGAGCGCCTGCGACACGAGCGTGCCGTGGACGTTGAACGCGTGGCGGTGCGTCTTGCAGCGCTTGGACGTGCCCTTGCCCTTGTCCTTCGCAGCAGGACGATCCGCCTTGGCGGGCTTGTCGGCGGGCTTGCCGGGGTTCTCGGGCTTGTCGGCTACGGCGGTGGCGCTGAGGGACAGCGTGGCCAGGCCGGTCAGGATCAGGGTCTTGCGCATCGTGCGGCTCCTCTGGGGTGGCTTGCACACCGATGAACGCAGGTCCGTGCCCGAAGTTGGTCAGTCTGGACGAAAAGCGCCGGGACCCCTTCCCACGCGCCGTTTCGCTATCGTCGCCGCTCGCCTGCGGATGTGGCGGAATTGGTAGACGCGCGGCGTTCAGGTCGCCGTGGAGGTAACTCCGTGGAGGTTCGAGTCCTCTCATCCGCACTGCAGGCCAGAGGCCCCCGGTCCCCGGGGGCCTCGGTCGTCCCGGGACGCCTCAGAGGGCGACGCCGACCAGCACGGGCTCGGGGACGAGTGTCACGCCGAACCGGGCATGCACGCCGTCGCGTACCTCGCGCGCGAGCGTGAGCAGGTCCTCGGTGGTCGCGCCGCCGCGGTTGGTCAACGCGAGCGTGTGCTTCGTGGAGAGCGAGACGCGACCGCCGGGACCCGCGTGCCCCGGGGCGAAGCCGGCGTGCTCGATGAGCCAGGCCGCGCTCACCTTCACGCGCCCGTCCGCCTCGGGGTGCCCGCGCAGCCCCTCCCCCGCCCGGGCGGCGAGCGCGTCGAACGCCCCCGCGTCGAGCACGGGGTTCGTGAAGAACGAGCCCGCGCTCCAGGTGTCGTGGTCCTGCCCGTCGAGCACCATGCCCTTGCCGGCGCGCAGCTCCAGGACCGCCTCGCGGGCCGCGGCCGGCGGCACGCGGCCCCCGACCTCGACGCCGAGCGCCCGGGCGAGCTCCGCGTACCGCGCGACACCGCCGTCGGGATCGCGGCACAGGGCGAACGTCACCTCGAGGACCGCGAACCGGTCGTCGCCCTTGAACCGGCTGTGGCGGTAGGCGAAGCCGCAGTCTGCGGCGGCGAGCGTGACGATCGCGCGCTCGCGGCGGTCGTAGGCCCGGACCGACACGACGGTCTGCGCGACGTCCTGGCCGTAGGCGCCGACGTTCTGGATCGGCGTCGCGCCCGTCGACCCCGGGATGCCGGAGAGACACTCGATCCCCACCAGGCCCTCGGCCACGCAGCGCGCGACCACCTCGTCCCAGGGCTCCCCGGCCGCCACCCGGACGTGCACGAGATCCCCGACGGGCTCGAGCGTCACCCCGCGCGTGGCGACGTGGACGACCGTGCCGTCGACGCCGTCGTCGGCGATCACGAGGTTGCTCCCTCCGGCGAGCAGCATGGTCGGTCCGCCCTCCGGATCCGTGGCGCCGATCGCCTCGAGCAACTCCGTCTCGGTCGTCGCCGTGACGAGGCGGCGCGCCGGACCACCCAGGCGCAGGGTGGTCAGGCGGGACAGCGATGCGTCGGTGCGGAGGGTCATCCGGCGGGGCATCATCGCAGTGGCCCCTGGCGCCCCGCGGTGCCACCCCCTACCCTCCGTGCGCAAGGGACGCTCTGCGGTGGAAGGGATTCGGGGTCGGGATGAAGATCGCGCTGGTGTCGTTGGAGGACGGGATCACGGCCTGCGGGTTCCGCAAGTTCGCGGCCCGGGTCGCCGAGCTCAACCAGGACACGACGACGTACTACGTGTCGACGAGCCGCTGGGCAACGGTCCGGGGCGCCATCAAGGGCACCATGGGCGACCAGGGCGATCTGACGCCGTCCCAGATCGACGAGATCGTCGCCGGGCTCCGCGACAGCGACGTCGTCGGCTTCAGTTCGATGACGGGCTACGCGAAGCTCACCCACCAGATCGTCGCGCGCCTGCGCGAGGTCGCCCCGGAGCTCTACATCGTCTGGGGCGGCATCCACCCGATCATCCACCCGGAGGACGCGGTCCTCGCCCCGGTCGACGCCATCTGCACCGGCGAGGGCGAGTTCGCCTTCGAGAAGCTGCTGGACCGTCTGAACACCGGCGAGCGGCCCGACGACGTCAAGAACTTCTGGTTCCGCACGGCCGACGGCGAGGTCAAGAAGAACGGCTTCCTGCCGCTCATGACCTCGGCCGCGATGGAGACCCTCCCCTTCCCGTCCTACGGCGCGGACGGCGAGCAGATCTACCGGCTGGGCGTGGGCTTCGAGGAGATGAAGCTCGACGACTACCTCGCCAACGACGGCCTGAGCTACACGGCGCTGTGGTCGATCGGCTGCCCGTTCCACTGCACCTACTGCGGCAACACGGCGTTCATCGCCAACGACAAGAGCTACAAGAAGATCCGCCACCCCTCGGCGCGCTACATCGTCGAGGAGGTCAAGGCGGTCCGCGAGCGGTTCCCGCATCTCAGCCAGGTCTCCTTCCTGGACGACTCGTTCATGGCCATTCAATACCGCGAGCTCGAGGAGTTCGCCGAGCTGTGGCACGACGAGCTAGGCCTGCCGTTCGCCGTCTACGGCGTCATCCCGAACTACGTCAAGCAGGACAAGTTCGAGATCCTCACCTGGGCCGGCATGAACCGGGTGCGCATGGGGATCCAGTCGGGCTCCAAGCGGATCCTCGACTTCTACCAGCGCCCCTCCCCGCCGCCGAAGATCCTCGCGGCGGGCAAGATCATCGCGTCGTTCTCGCCGAAGTACCACATCCCTCCGGCCTACGACATCATCATGGACAACCCGATCGAGACACGGCAGGACGTCGTGGACACGCTCGAGCTGCTCTACGAGATGCCGCGGCCGTACACGCTGCTCATCTACTCGCTGAAGGTCATCCCGAACACGGAACTGGCCCGCGCGATGGAGGAGGAGGGGATCGACCTCGAGGCTATCTCGTCGTCGTACCTGTGGATCCCGCCGCGTGCCGCGAACCTGCTGCTGTACCTGCTGGCGATCGTGCGCCCCCCGCGCTGGCTGTTCGACCGGCTGCTGAAGCACGTCCGCGCGAGCGCCGAGGAGCAGAGGGAGTACCCGCGGATCGGCATGGTCCTGCGCACCGGCTACCTCGCCAAGCGCGCACTCCAGCACCTGTGGTTCATGGACTTCTCGATCATCCCGGGCAAGGGCGGCTACCTCGCGTGGCGGCTCGGACTCGTCGGGCTGTGGCAGAGGAAGGTCCGCAAGCGCATGGAGCGCCCGGCCCGCAAGCCGCGGCCAAAGCGCGAGATCGTGCTCCCCGAGGTACAGGTCGTCCCGGCGGCTCCTGCCGCTCCGGCGCTCGGCAGCGCGCCGCCCGTCGGCTAGGTTCGCCTTTCCCGTTTCCCCGAGAAGCAGCCGCTGGGGATTCCCGAGGCTGACCGCGACTCAGCGGGCGACGCGCAGCGCCTTTCGCACCACGACGGCCTTGCCGGCCGCCGTCCTCGCGGTCACGACCACCCGGTAGCGGGCCCCCGAGCGCAGAAGGCGCCGGCGCTTCACGGCGATCGTCGTGCTCCGGGTCAGGCGCCTGGCCGTCCCGGAGAAGACGGTCCGGTTCCCGCCGTCGACGACCCGCACGCGCACGCCGGTGAGCGTGCCGCCGCGCAGCCCGACGCGGACGCGGATCGAGCGCCGGCGGTTGGTGCTCCGCGCCGAGACCGCCGGACGCTGGATGCTCACGCGGAGCACGGCGGACGGCGGCGCGGGGGTCGCCGAGGGCGCGGGCGTGGGGGTCGCGACGGGCGTGGCCGTCGCGACGGGCGTCGGCTCCGGCGTCGCCGTCGCGACCGGTGGCGGACTCGTGCACTGGTCGAAGTCCAGCGTGGGGGCCTCACCGCGGCCGACCGTCACGGTCCTCGTCTGCAGGACGGTCCCGGCGGGCTGCTCGCAGGTGAGGGTGAAGGACTCGGGGGCGGGCGCGAGCGGTCGGGTGGACGGGTTGACGTGCCACTCGTAGCCGCCCGCGACTCCGACCGTCAGGGTGCTCTCGAAGGTCTCCGGGAAGACGACCGGCTCCTTGTCCTTCTGACCGTCGCCGTCCTCGTCGTCGGAGGTCCGCAGCATCGTCGTCTTCTTCAGCCGCAGCGTGGCGCCGGCCGGCGCACGGCCCCGTAGGACGGCGTGGTCGGCGGTGTTCGCGGCGAACTCGCCGGCGACGATGTAGGCCTCGCGCAGGCCGCGGCCCTGCTTGGCGCCCTTGCCCTCGTACTCCCCGATCACCGCGCTCGCGTAGCTCGTGTGGAAGTTGTCGCCCCGCAGCTCCGGCGTGTAGCCGTAGGTCCCCTGCGAGTAGTAGAGGTGGTCGTCCGAGGGGCCGGTGAGGCTGCCGAGCGTCGCGTGGCCGAGCTCGGAGACATAGCCGGTGGCGTCCGCCATCGCGTCCCCGAGGGCCTTCATCCGCGGCTCGTCGGGCGTCGTCGGGTCCACGCCGTCGTTCGGGATGTCGAAGCCCGGCTGGCGCAGCCAGCGGCCGACGTCCGTGTAGGTGTGGTTGGTGATGAACGTCGCGATCTGATGGGAGCCGGCGAACGTCCGGAGCGCGACCGCCTCGGGCTCGGAGAACGGCCCCGTCCCCCGGTACTGCTGGGTGTCCGGCTGGCTCGAGGAGCCCGCCCCGCCCCAGTACGCACCGTACGCGCGGTTGAGGTCGACGCCGTACGGCGCGCGCAGCGCGCACGGGGTGTTCTGTGTGGCCGGGGTCTGCGCGCGGCAGTTCTTGCGCTTGTACGCACCGGCGTCGGTGAACGCCTCCGTCGCGGTGGTCGCCTCCGACGCGTCGTCGCCGGCGTCGAAGCCGCCCGCCGCGCCGGCCTCGCGCGAGACGACGAAGCCGTCCGGGTTGAGGATCGGGAAGACGAAGATCCGGACCCGCTCCAGCAGGCTGCTCACGCGCGGGTCGGTGCCGGCGGCGTACGTCCTGGCCATGTCCAGGGCGAACTCCAGCGACGTCTCGCCGCCGGGCCACTCGCGCGCGTGGGTGTTGCCTGCGAGCAGGAAGATCGGGCGGCCGTCGTCGGGACGGCCGACGTCCTTGCCGATCTCGAGGCCCTCGAACGGACGGCCCTCGAGCGACAGGCCCGGCAGCGTGGCGAGCCTGACGTGTCCCGGGTGATTGGCGGCGAGCTGCTTCATCTCGACGCCGAAGTCCTCGTAGTCGCGGTAGGTCGTGCGTCCCGAGGGCAGCGCACGACCGCCGGCCCGGCCCGTCGGCGCGGCGGCGTCGCGGGCCTGCGACGCGCGGTCGGCGGCGGCGAGGTCGGCCACCACGGTCGTCGCCTCGAACCCGGCGGACCGTAGCTCGCGCAGCTGCGCGTCGCCGTACACGACGACGTCGACCGCGTTCTCGGCGGCGTTGTGGGTCACGTCGAACCCGAGCGCCTCCAGCCGGCGGACGTCCGCATCGCGGTCGACCTCCACGCGGACCAGGCGGACGCCGCCCGAGCCGGCCTGCGAGGCGCGCGTGACGCTCGCAGGCAGGTCGTACGGCTCGAGGCCGACGAGCAGGTCCTCCCGTCCCCCGGCGAGACGGCAGCCCTGGACGTCGACCCGCTGTCCCGGGGCCAGGAGGACGGTGACGCGCTCACGCGTGGACGCGGTCGCCGACGCCGCGAGCTTGCGCCCGGAGGCGTGGTCGAAGACGGCGAGGTCCCAGTCGCCGGTGGAGCCGCCGTCGGTGCGGACGGTGAGCGCCTCGGCGGTCGCGCCCGCGCTGTAGGGCGTCGTGGCGATCCCCGCTTCCCCGGGACGGGGTGCGCGGTGGCAGACCGCGCTGGTGGCCGCCGGCGCGCGGAGCGTCACGTTCTCGCCCGGCAGGGCACCGGAGGTGCCGGAGGCAGCCGGGATCAGCGAGAGGACGGCGCCGGCACCCACGGCTCCGGCCGCGGCCGCGAGGCGACGGCGCGTGGTCGTGTGCGGTCGGGGCATGCCCTTCCAACGTAGCCCAGAGCCCGTCGGAGCGGTCAGACGGCGCCGATCGCGCGGCGAGTGAACGTGCGCAGCGCCGCCACGAGCGCTTCCGGGTCCTGCGGCGCGTCCGTGGCCGGGGCCAACGGGCCGACGAGCGCCTCCCCCACACCGCCCACGAGCGCCGCCGCGGTGAGCTCCGTGTCCTGCTGCGGCACCTCCTCCGCGGCGACGGCCCTCGTGAGGAGGGCGGCGAGCAGCGCGCGGTAGGTCCGGCGGTAGGCGAGACGCTCGACGTCCACGAGCGGGTCGACCGGCTCGGCGAGCAGCGCCCAGGCCAACCGGGGGTTCGCGAGTGCGCGCCGCGCGAAGACCGCGAGCGTCTCCTCCACCTGCGCGACGACCGGAGCACCGGAGGCGTCTGCGGCCGCGGCCGCCCGCTCCATCGCGGTGATCTCGCGGCTGCAGACCGAGCGGAAGACCTCGACGAACAGCTCCGCCTTGGAGGGGAAGTGCCGGTAGAGGGTCCCTGCCGCGACGCCGGTGCGGGTCGCGATCGCCCCCACGGTCGCCTCGCCGTAGCCGCCCTCCTGGAGCAGCTCCTGCGCGGCGAGGACGAGACGCTCCCGCGTGCTCTTCGCGGCGACGGTCACGCGGGTCATCCCTTGAAGGTCGAGGGGCCGGGGTCTCCGAACGGCTCGTCGCGATCGAGCACCGCCTGCCGGAATCCGGCCTGCGCCGCCCGCTGCTGGAAGGCGTAACCCTCCTTCGTGTGGCGCGTGATGCCGTCCAGGAGCGTGCCGAGCACCTGCGTCTGGTGGAGCCCCTGTGAGTACAGCTCCTGGTTGACCAGCAGCTTCATCATCTGCAGCTGGTTGACCGGGTTGCGCGCGATCCGCTGCACGAGGATCTCGGCGCGTTCGTCGAGCAGCTCGGGCGCGGGGGCCTCGATCGCCAGGCCCCATTCCAGCGCCTCCTCGCCGCTGAGCGAGTCGCCGGTGAACAGCAGGCGCTTCGCCCGCTGGGCGCCGAGGCGGTGGGCCCAGAGGGACGTCGTCGGCGAGCCCCAGACCCGGGCGGGCGGGTAGCCGATCTTCGCGTCGGCGGCCATGACGAGGAGGTCCGAGCAGAGCGCCATGTCGGTGCCGCCCGCGACGCAGAAGCCGTGCACCTTGCAGACGACGGGCTTGGAGCAGTGGAAGAGGCTCATGAACCCCTTCACGTTGCGGCCCATCATCGCGTAGTCGATCATCGGGTCCCAGGTGCCGGACGGGTCGTGGTTGGCCGCCATCACCATCGGGTCCAGCGCCGAGCCCTCGGGGGCGGCGGCGAGGGAGTCCCCCATCCGACCGGCGCCCTCGGCGCTCTCCACGAGGTCGTAGCCGCCGCAGAACCCCTTGCCGTTGCCGCTCAGCAGGATCGCGTGGACGGCCGGGTCCAGGTCGGCCTGCTCGACGCAGTGCTCGAGCTCCTGCACGAGCCGGCGGGTGATGCCGTTGCCGCGCTCCGGCCGGTCCAGCGTGATGCGGGCCACGCGGCCGTCGACCGCGTACGTCATCGCCTCCAGCGTGGCGTCGATCATGCCGGGAGCGCGCGCTCGACGATCGCGGCGGCGTCGACGCCTGCCGGGAGCGTGCCGTAGGCGCGACCGGCGCCGCCCGCGACGAGCCGGGAGGCGCAGAACGCGTCGGCCACGGCCGGCGGCGCGTGCCGGACGAGCAGGCTGCCCTGCAGGGCGAACCCGAGGTCCTCCACGATCCGCCGCGCGCGGAACTGGGCGTCCGCCGGCGCCAGCGTCGCGAGGTCGGTCTGCACGGCGTCGAGGTGCGCGTCGAGGCGCGCGTCACCGCCGCGGGCGATCTCGCACTCCTCCAGGAACGCCGGCAGGCCCTCGGGCTCCTTGACGAGCGCGCGCAGGACGTCGAGCGCCGCGACGTTGCCGGAGCCCTCCCAGATCGACTGCAGCGGCGCGTCGCGGTACAGCAGGGGCATGCCGGACTCCTCGACGAAGCCGTTGCCGCCCAGGCACTCCAGCGCCTCACCGGCGTGCTGCGGGGCGCGCTTGCACACGTGGTACTTCATGACCGCGGTCGCGAAGCGACGGAAGGCGCCCTGCTGCGGATCGTCGAAGGACCGGGCGACACGCAGCGCGCTGGCGGTCGCGGCCTCGGACTCCACCGCGAGGTCGGCCAGGACGTTCTGCATCAGCGGCTGGTCGATGAGGCGGTCACCGAACGCTGACCGGTGGCGGGCGTGGTGCACGGCCTGCAGCACGCCGTGGCGGATGGAGGTCGCCGAGCCGATCAGACAGTCCAGGCGGGTGTGGTTGACCATCGTGATGATCGCCTTGACCCCGCGGCCCTCCTCGCCGACCAGGCGGCCGACGGCGCCGCGGAACTCCACCTCGCTGGACGGCAGCGAGCGGGTGCCGAGCTTGTCCTTCAGGCGCTGGAACTCCATGCCGCCCTCGGCGCGCTCGACGAGGAAGCAGGACAGGCCCGAGTCGGTCTGCGCGAGGACGAGGAAGACGTCGCACGGCGGGTAGGAGCAGAACCACTTGTGCCCGGTGATGCTGTACGTCCCGTCACCGTTGTCGGTCGCGGAGGTCGTGTTGGCGCGGACATCGGAGCCGCCCTGCTTCTCGGTCATCGCCATGCCCGCGAGCGCGCCGCGGTCGTAGTCGGGCAGGGTCAGACGGTCTTCCCACCGGGCTGCCAGCTCGGGGTTGCCCGCCCGCAGCGCAGGGACGATGGCGTTGGTCATCGAGACCGGGCACAGCACGCCGCCGTTGGCGTTGCCCCAGAGGCTGAACAGCGCGGCGCGGGCGACGTGGGAGCCGTCGCGAGCGTCGCGCCAGGGCAGGCTCGCGAGGCCGTGCTCGATCGCGATCCGCAGGAGGTGGTGCCACGACGGGTCGAGCTCGACCTCGTCGACGCGGTGGCCGTAACGGTCGTGGGTGCGGAGGATCGGCTCGTTGCGCTCGGCGCGCTCGCTGTGGGCGAGCGTCTCCGGGTCCCCGACGATGGCGCCGAGCGTGTGGGCGCGGTCGAACGCCCAACCGGCACCCTCGCGCTCGAGCCCCTCCTGGAGCGGGAGGTCGAGCGCGAAGAGGTTCGCGGGCCGTAGTGGCACCGACTGGTTGTGGACCTCGTGCGTGGCGTGCGTGGGGCGGGCGGTGGTGGCCATGCCTCCAGCCTAGTGAATCCGGATTCACATGGTCAAGCCTCGGCCTCCACGACCTTCCTGGCGTCCCGACCGTGACGGGATGCGTAGGCGACCCCGACGAGCACGAGCGCCAGCCCCCCGAGAGCCTCGACGCCGATGCTCTCGTCCAGGAACGCCGAGCCGTAGACGAGCGCGAAGACCGGCACGAAGTACGTGTTGAGCGCGACGCGAGCAGGCCCGACGGCGTCCATCAGCGCGTAGAGCGCGATGAACGCGAGCGCCGTGCCACCGAGTGCGAGTGCGACGACGGCCAGCAGCGGGCCGGCTCCCGGCAACTCCGTCGGCGCGGTCGCCAGCGCCATCGGCAGCACGAGGATGCCGCCGCCCCCGATCGCGCACAGGCTCCGGACCAGCGGGGGAACTTCACCGAACCAGCGGGTGGCAACGAACGAGCCGGCCGCATAGCTCGCGGACGCGACGAGCAGGGCCAGCGACCCGAGGACCTCCTCGGTGGAGTGGATGCTCTCCGCGCCGACGACCACGCCCACCCCGATCAGGCCGATGAGCATGCCGATGAGCCGCGTGCGCGTGGCACGCTCCGCCGCGTCCACGAACGGCGCGATGGCGGCGATGAAGAGCGGCACCGTCGCGACGAGGACCGCCGCCAGGCCGGAGTGCACCGCGGTCTCCCCCGCCCCGATGAGCACGAACGGGAACGCGATCGCGCTGAAGCCGAGCACCGCGATCCGCCACGGGTGTCGCAGTGCGTCCCGCAGCGCGCGACGGGCGTCCGGCCCTCGGGCGGCGATGATCGCGCCGAGGACGGCGGAGGCGATGATCGTGCGCAGCAGGACGAGCGCCGCCGGCGAGAGGTCGCGCAGGCCGACCTTGATGAGCGGGTAGGAGCCGCCCCAGACGGCGGCGAGCCCGAGGATCGACAGGGCGTGGACCGGGCGCATCGGGGAGCAACGTCGCAGATCCCGTTCGCGGTCCGCTCAGCGGGTGACGCTCAGGACCCACACGGTCAGCGCCGTGGCCGGTCGGGCTCGACGCGCAGGGTGTGGAGCGCGGTGGCGAGCAGCTCGTAGTGGCCGGCGAGGAGGACCAGCTCGATCAGCCCGCGATCGTCGAAGTGCTCGCGCAGCAGGTCCCACGTCCCATCGCCCAGGTCCCGCGAGACGTGGAGCTCGTCGGTCGCGAGCAGCATCGCGCGCTCACGCGGGCTCCAGCCGTCGGCCTGCGGGCCGACCTCGACCCGGTCCATCTCGGCGACGCTCAGACCCGCGCGCCGCCCGAGCCGGCGGTGCTGGGTGCGCTCGTAGGCGCTGTCGTTGAGGTGCGCGACGCGGAGGATCACCAGTTCGCTCTCCCGCCGCGGGAACGTCCCACCGGGCATGAGCCGCCCGGCGAAGAACAGCCAGCCGCGGAACAGGCTGCGGTGGCGGCCGAGCGTCAGGAAGATGTTGGGCGGCGTGGTCCCGGTGACGCGGCCGGCGATCTGCGCGAAGGCCCAGATCGGCAGACCGACGTCCTTGCGCGAACCGGGCTTGATGCGCGGGGTGCCCTTCGTCGGGTCCGGGCTCATGCCCGGTCCCCGAGCACGGTCCGGGCGAGCCGGACGATCGGGCCGTGGAGGTCCTCGATGTCGTCGAAGCGACCGGCGCAGACCCGTTGGGTGACGAGCGCGCTGATCGCGGCGACGAGCGCCTCGCAGGCGAACCGCTCCTCCTCGTCGCGGGCGCCGACGATCGCCGTGATCGCCTCCACGAACCGGGCCTGCACCTCGACGCGGCGGGCGAGGGCGGCCTCACCGGCGGCGTACACCTCGACGAAGAACGTCCGCGCCACGGCGGGCTCGGACGCCAGCGCACCGAGGTAGGTCTCGAGCAGGCGTGACAGCGTGACGAGCAGGTCGCCGCCGTCGGGTCCGGGGTCCGGCGTGTCGGCGAGACCGGCGCTCATCACCTCGAGGAGGATGCTCGCGGCCGCGTCGTAGGCGGCGAGGAAGCACTCCTCCTTGTTGGAGAACTGCTCGTAGAAGGACTCGCGGGAGACGCCCGCGCGTTTGAGCACCTGGGCGACGGAGGTCTTCGCGTAGCCGTGCTCGGCCACCGCCTCGGCCATCGCGAGCAGCAGCCGCTCGCGCTGGGAGCGGATGACCTCCTCGCGGCTCAGGCCGTGCCGGCCGCGAGGGAGCTGTCGGGCTGCAGTGTCCACGCGCCGGAGGCTACCGGCCGGCGAACACCGCTGTTCGTGGGGCTAGTTCAGCGCGTCGAGCGCGTTCAGCGCCTCGCCGGGCGTTGCGAAGGTGCCGATCAGACGGAGTTCACGGGTGTGGGCGACGTCGTACAGGGTGAGCGTCTTGCGATCCAGCACGACGTCCTCGCCGAGGATGCACTGCGCGAGGTTGAGATCGTCGAGGTAGCGGACGGTCTTCGGGGCGGCAACGGCAGACGGGGTCATAGCGATCTCCATGGTTGTGGTGATCCTCTCCTCGCCCCTCACGGCTTGGGAACAAGTGTTCCGTAGGGGCACGCAAACAGGTGTGCGCTCGCACACACTCCCGGGTCAGGCGGGAGCGGCGACCGCCGGTTGCGGGGCGTCCGCGGCCGGCTCGGTCTCCAGGCCGTCGGCACGGAGGTACAGCCAGACCCCGACGAGGGCGCCGACGAGCGTCACGGTCCCCCAGGCCATGCCCTGACCGACCTGCGCGGCGACCGGGCCCGGGCACGCACCCGAGACGCCCCAGCCCAGGCCGAAGAGCAGGCTGCCGCCGACGTGCCGGCGGGTCGGCCGCTCGGGCGTCCACCCGATCGGCTCGTCCGTCAGGACCGCACGTCGCTCCGTCCGGGCGAGCAGCCGCATGCCGATCGCGGCGGTGCCGACGGCCGAGCCCATGAAGAGGAACATGTACGCGTCCTCGAACAGCAGAGCACGTCGGATGACGTCCGGGTCCACCATCCCGCTCCAGCAGAGCATGAAGCCGAAGGCGAGGCCGATGAGCGCGCCGGCCCCGCGCTGGCGGTTCGTCACGAGGGTCGAGTCCACTAGATCAGCCCCTCGATGAGGACCGTGACGACGATGGCGGTGCCGAAGAACGTCGCGGTCGACGCGAACGCGGCCGGTGACAGCGCGCTCGTCCCGGCGAGGCCGTTGCCCGAGGTGCAACCACCCGCGACCTTCGCGCCGTAGCCGATGAGGATCCCCGACCCGAGGAGCAGCGGCACCATCCACAGCTGCGCCCCGCCCTCGAACGTGCGCGTCATCCAGCCGTAGCCGTCGAAGCTGCGTGCTCCCGCGAGGACCACGAAGAGCAGACCGGCCGCGAAGATCCCGAGGGCGAACCAGCCGCGCCAGTCGAAGTCGGCCCGGCCGGCGGCAGCCTTCCCGAGGAGCTCGGAGAAGCCGCCGGTGACCCCGAGCCGGCCGTTGAAGAGGACCCGGCAGGCGACCACGCAGAGCCCCATGACGGGTCCGGCGATCCACCAGGCGATCTGGTCGTCGAGCATGCGCCGATCCTACTGCACCGTTTCTGTGGATTTGCCCTCGTCGACCCCGTCGCGACGCAGGACTTCGACCATCGGATCCGGCAGCGGGACCGCCCGGCCGGCCGCGTAGTCGTAGCCGACCAGCGTCCCCCAGCCGTCGGCGACGAGCCGGTCGTCCGCCACGCAGACGATCCGGAACGCGAGCTTCACGCTCGAGCGCCGCAACTCCACGGGGCGCACGTCGGTCCGCAGCACCTCGTCGTAGAAGCCCGGCGAGCGGAAGCGCACGTGCGTCTCGGCGAAGATCACCGGGAAGTCGTGGCCCAGCGTGACGTCGGCCTCCGGCAAGAGCGTCGCCAGGTAGGCGATCCGCGCGCTCTCGTAGAACTGGTGGACCGCGACGTTGTTGAGATGGCGGTTCGCGTCGAGGTCGCCGTAGCGGATCCGGTCGACGTGCGAGAAGGGCCAGGCCGGCTCGATCATCGGCCGGATCCTAGAGGTGGTCCTCGGACGGCCCATGGGTAGGGTCGGAGCATGCCCGGCCTTCCGCCCGACCTCGTCCGCGCCAGCCTCTTCCCCACCGCTCGCTGGCTCCTCTCCCCGCGTGTGACCTGGGCGACCTCGCGCAAGCGCTTCGACCTGGCGACGAAGGTCCCGCCGCCCCCGCGCCGCACGCAGATCACCGCCGGGAGCTGGGGCGGCGTCCCCGGCCTGGAGGTCGTACCCGCCGGTGCGGACCGCACGCGCGTTCTGCTGTACCTGCACGGCGGCGGCTACTGCGTCGGCTCGCCGGAGAACTACAAGGGGTTCACGGCGCGGATCGCCGCCGCCGCCGGGGCCCGCGCGGTCGTCCTGGACTACCGCATGGCCGACGAGCACCCCTACCCGGCCGCCGTCGACGACGCGCTGGCGGCCTACCGCGCCCTGCTCGACGAGGGCGTCGAGCCGCAGCGCATCGCGGTCGCCGGCGACTCCGCCGGCGGTGGACTGACGCTGGCGCTCGCCCTGGCCGCGCGGTCCGCGGAGCTCCCGCTCCCGGCGGTCCTCGGGCTCGTCTGCCCGTGGGTCGACCTCACGCCGGAGGCGACCGCCCGGCGCCCGGTTGCACCGCGCGAGCCGCTCCTCAGCCGGTCACGCATCAACCGCTTCGCCGTCTCGTACCTGAACGGCGCGGACCCGACCGACCCCCTCGTCTCCCCCCTGCTCGCCGACCTGCAGGGCCTCCCGCCGTTCGTCGTGCAGTGGGCCGGGGACGACTACCTCGCCCCCGACGGGCCTGCGATCGCGCAGCGCGGCCGCGACGCGGGCATCGAGGTCGACGAGCGCAGCTTCCCGGGTCTCTGGCACGACTTCCACCTCCTCTCGCCGCTGCTCGCGGGCGAGGGCCGTGAGGCGCTGCCCGCCCTCGGCGCCGCGCTGCGGCGGCACCTCTCCTGAACCCCGTTTGCGTCGCCCGTCGCGGCGGGGAAGACTGCGACCATGAGCGTCATCAAGCGACTGGACTTCCTCGGCATCCCCTCCCAGGACGCCGACCGGGCGCGGGTGTTCTACCGCGACGTGCTCGGCCTGCGCCCGGACGGCAACGCCGGCTACGCGCCGCGGGCGTAGCGCGCCTCACCGCCGCAGGGAGACGCGCCGCGCGCGGTCCCGCCGTGCACCGTCGACACGCAGGAGCGACGTCGCGCGGACGGTGCCGCGCCGGACCCGGGCGTGGGCGCGTGTGCCGAGGCGCACCCGCACGGTCGTCTCGCGGACGCCGTAGGGGAAGGAGAAGGAGGTCGAGCCCAGGGGCGGGCGCGATCCGGTGGCCGCGCGCAGGCGCAGGGCGCCGCGGCAGGCGTACGATGCCGGCGCGGGTCGCGCCAGGACGGCGAAGGCCCGACCCGACGCGTCGACGCGTGAGATGCTGACGAGGCGCGGTGCGCAGGAGCGGGCAGCGTGCCGGGCACCACCGAAGCAGTGGTTCGGGTTGCCCGGCAGGCGCGGGGTCGCGCGCCGGCAGAGGACCCGCTCGAGTGCGCGGGGCCTGGCCGGCATCAGCCCGTCGGCACCCATGTCGAGCATCGCGTCGTAGACCCGCTCGGACTCCTCCTGACCGCTGAACCACACGTGCACGGCGTGGCCGGCGCGGTGCGCGCGCTCCACGAAGTCGGGGGTCATGATCGTGAGGCCGCCGAACGTCGGCGGCACCTGCAGCGCCCGGGTGCCCGCCGGGGCGAGCCCGGCGGCGACGAACGTCGCGACCCCGACGATGCCGGGCGCGACGGCGACCTCCGGGAGGGCGGCGTGGAAGCGGTCGACCGCGTCCTGGTTGAACGAGACGACGATCAGGGGCGGTGCCGGGACCCGCTGCAGCAGCGAGACCAGAAGGTCGGCGTTGCGCAGGAACGAGTCACGGTCCTCGTCGCTGCGGCCCTTGATCTCGATGTTCATCGGCACGTCCGGGAAGGCCCGCAGGACCTCCTCGAGGGTGGGGATCCGGAAGTCCTGGGGCGTGTAGCCGGGCGGCGGCGTCCGCTCGCCGGTCCGGATGCCACGCATCGGGTATGCCGCGGCCTCGAGGTCGGCGACCGTGCCGCGGCCGGGCACGAAGTTGTACGCCCCGTCGAGCTCCTGGACCTCCTGCAGCGTCAGCTCGTAGACCGACCGGTCGATCCCCGTGGTGCGCCTGACGCTCTGGTCGTGGAGCACCATCAGGTGACCGTCCTGCGTGGGCTGCACGTCGAGCTCGAGCATGTCGGCGCCGAGCGCCAGCGACTCGCGCAGGGCGAACATCGTGCCGGACGGATGCTCGTTCTCCCCGCCCTGGTGGGTCATGTTCAGGACGCGGCGCTCGAGCCAGGGGTTCTCCGCGGCCGGGGCGGGTGCCGCGGCAGCGAGGGTGAGCATGAGCGCGGCGAGGCTGATGGAGATCGACTTCACGGAGGCCAGTGTACGGTCTCGTTCATGGCTCTCCCACCGCCCACCGCCGACCACGCCGCCCTGGTCACGGGCGCCTCGTCGGGCATCGGCGTCGACATCGCCCGTGAGCTCGCCGGCCGTGGTCACGGCGTCGTCCTCGTCGCCCGCCGCGAGGACCGGCTGACCGCCGTCGCGCAGGAGCTCCGGGAAGAACACGGCGTCCGCGTCGAGGTGCTCGCGTGCGACCTGGCCGACCCGCAGGCCCGGGACGCGCTGCCGGGCCGGGTCCAGGAGCTCGGGCTCACGGTGTCGATCCTCGTGAACAACGCCGGCTACGGGACGGTCGGCGACGTCGGCACCGTCGAACTCGACCGCGAGGTCGGGCAGGTCCGCGTGAACTGCGAGGCCGTCGCGGCGCTGACCGCCGTCTACGTTCCGCAGATGGTCGCGCGCAGGTCCGGAGCGATCCTCGTGGTCGCGTCATCCGCCGGCTTCCAGCCGATCCCCGGCCAGGCCACCTACGCGGCGTCCAAGGCGTTCGCGCTGTCGTTCGCCGAGGCGCTGCACGCGGAGCTGACCGGACGGGGCATCGCCGTGACGGCCCTCTGCCCCGGCCCGGTGGAGACGGAGTTCGCGGCGGTCGCCGACGCGCAGGAGCTGTTCTCGACGGCGCCCGGCTTCACGCTGGTCTCGTCCCCGGAGGTCGCCCGTCAGGCGGTCGAGGGACTCGAGGCCAACCGCCGGGTGGTCGTCCCGGGCATGGCGATGCGCCTCGCGACGCTCAGCGGTCGCTACACGCCTCGCGCGGTGCTGCTGCCGGTGCTGAAGCGCTTCTACCCAGCCTGAGCAGGCACGGCCGCGGGCCCGTAGGCTGGAGTCGTGAACAGCCGCAATCCGCGCATGCGCCCGCCGAAGCCGATCAGTGACAGTCAGCGGAGCATGCTCGTGAACATGCACGGCGACGCGGAGCTCTCGGGCGTCCCGGCCCTGATCATGGGCTTCTACGACCGGGCCGTGGGTGGCGAGCCCGTCACCCAGCGCGAGGTCCAGCGGACGATCGACACGCTCCGCGAGCACGCCAAGCCCGACGACCAGCTGCCGCTGACCGACAAGCAGCTGTGGTGGATCGAGAAGCGCGGCGGCGAGGCGGCCTCGGAGGCGGCCGAGCAGCTCACGCGCAACCACTTCCCGCGGCTGGTCCTCGAGGCGCTCGCCGCCGAGTACGGGACCGCGGAGGTCGAGGAGGTCCTCGAGCTGCCGCTGGAGCAGGTCAAGTCCTGGTCCCTGCACCTCGTGGGCGGCGCCAGCCTGATCTTCGGCGGCTCTCAGCGCGAGCGGCAGACCACCCTGATCAAGGCCGCCGCCACCGCGCACGACCTCGCGGCGCCGATGAAGCGGCTGCACAAGGACGTGACCAATGCGGCGCGACTGGGCGCCGGCGAAGACGTCGAGTAGGCCGGGTGCCGATGTCCGGGGAGTGGCCGGTGGGCCTCCATCCCCGCGGACATCGCCCTCACTACCAGCTGTGGATGATCGCCGAGGTCGGAAGGTCAGGGTCGTACTTGACCGTGACCATGCCGCCGACCGCGAGCGTCTCGAGCTGGAAGGGCAGCAGCGACTGCTCGACGACCGCGTCGTAGGGCGCGCCGCCGTCGGGCGCGATCGAGACGCCGACGTGGTGCGGGGTGGCGCCCGCGACGTCGGGCGGTCCGGCTGCGGCGATGCTCTTGATGACTCCGGGCGCCTCGACACCGGAGGTCGCGAGCTTGCTGAGCTTCTGCGACATCGCGGCCATGTCCTGGTACGCCCGGCGCCGCCCTGGGACAAGGTCCGTGGGACCGACCTGCGACTCCACTGCGGCCGGGTCAGCGGTCCGCGCGGAACGCGGCGCAGCCCAGCACGCGGGTCACCGCGATCTCGATGACCACCCGCCGCGGGTTCTCGCGCGGCTGCTGGTAGCGGGCGGCGTAGCGGGCCTCCCCGTCGGAGACCGAGGCGGGGTCGTCCTGCACGGTGGCCGTCCCCTCGAGCGTCAGCCAGCGTCGCCCGTCGACCGAGCAGAGCGCGACGACCCCGCCCGTCCGGGCGTTGCGGGCCTTCTGGCTCGTGCCGCTGCAGATCACCCGGGCGGTGGCGGTCCGCTTGTCCCAGGTGAAGCCGACCGGGGTGACGTGCGGCGTGCCGTCGCCACGCAGGGTCGTGCACGTGGCGAGGTGGCGCTCGGTGAGGAAGGCGAGGGCGTCGGGCGTCAGGTCGGCGGGTGTGGACGGCACCCGCGGACCGTAGCGCCGCCGCGGGCACGCGGCGATCGCGCGTGGCCCGTCACCGGCGCGCCGAGCACGTCCGGTAGCGCCGGACGCTGCGGTACACGCGTCCGTCGGCCCGGCGACCGATCAACCGGAGCGTCGCCGTTCCCCGGGCGCGACCGCGGAGGTCCACGGTGACGCGGCGCGACCTGACGCGCCGGGCCTTCCCGTCGAGCGTCGCGCGGACCGCGCGCACGCCGCGGGGGACGGTCACGGTGAACCGCCGCCGGCTGCGGCACGAGGCGGCCGGCGCGTCTGCGACACCCACCGCGGGCGGCCCGCATGCCGGAGCGAACGGGCAGCGCAACGCGGGTTCGGCGCCGACCGCCTCCGTGAGGTTGCGCGCGAGGAAGTTCGGTACGAACGACAGGTTCTCCACCCCGAAGCCGGACGCCCCGTCGTCCGCCGGGTCGGCGCAGGGGTCGGTCAGCCGCGCCGGATCGGCGGGTCCCGGATGCTCGAACGCGTCGAGCGCGAGACGCATCGCGAGCGCGTCGCCGAGGATGGTGAAGTGCTCGACCGGGCGGCCCGGGCACAGGTCCTGCAGCAGGATCGTGCGGCCGCCGGCCAGGGTGCTCGCCTCAGGCTGCGGGGTGATCACCTCGTCGAAGGCGGTCGCGATCGAGGTGTAGCCGGGTCCGGCGGGCAGCGGATCGCGGTTCATCGCGGCCACGAGCCGCGAGCCCTGCGCGATCTGCCAGACCGACGGGGCGCAGCGGGTCAGGGTGCGACAGACGTCGGCGGCGAACCGCGTCCCCCGGTGCGGGGTGGCGAGGGTGACGACGTCGGAGACCAGCGGGACGGTGTCGGGCCAGAACCGCAGGGCGAGCAACTCGTTCAGCGCGCCGTGCTGGTGGCCGAGCAGCCGCACGGTCCGACCGCTGCGCCGCGCGACCTCACGGATGGCCCCGGCCGTGTACTCGGCGGCGTCCTGCAGGTCCCGGAAGCCCCGGTCGGGGAAGGTGACCGAGCAGGTCGGGATCCCCCGCGCGGGCAGCGCGTCGAGATAGTTGCCGGCGTAGGACTCCCGGTCGGTCGAGTACGCCGGGACCAGCAGGACCGGGTCGACCTTCGCGCCCTCGACCCCGGTGCCGCACGACAGGGTCCCGGCCGCCGGCGCCGCCGCGGTCGTCGCGGGGACGGCGAGCAGCGCGGCGATGGCGAGGGCGGCGAGCGCTGAACGGGGCACGGTGGCCACGGTACCCGGCTGCGCCGGGGCGTCAGCCGATCGTCGAGGTGTCGATCACGAACCGATACCGCACGTCGGACGCGAGGACGCGCTCCCAGGCCTCGTTGACCTGGTCGGCGGACACGTGCTCGATCTCCGCGGCGATGCCGTGCTGCGCGCAGAAGTCGAGCATCTCCTGGGTCTCGGCGATGCCGCCGATGCATGAGCCGGCGAACGTGCGGCGCTGCAGCAGCAGCGCGAACACGGCGACGGGCAGCGGCTCGGGCGGCGCACCGACGTTGACGAGCGCCCCGTCGGTCTTCAGCAGGTTGATGAACGCCGTGATGTCGACCTTCGCACTGACCGTGTTGATGATCAGGTCGAAGCTGCTGCGGAGCTTCTTGAACGTCTCCTCGTCGCTGGTGGCGTGGTACGCCTTCGCGCCCAGGCGCATGCCGTCCTCCTGCTTGCTCAGCGTCTGCGACAGCACGGTCACCTGTGCGCCCATCGCGACCGCGATCTTGACCGCCATGTGGCCCAGTCCACCGAGGCCGACGACCGCGACCTGCTTGCCCGGACCCGCGCCCCAGTGGCGCAGCGGCGAGTACGTCGTGATCCCGGCGCACAGCAGCGGGGCGGCGACGTCGAGCTCGAGGCCTTCAGGGATGCGCACCACGAAGTCCTGGTCGACGACGACGCTCTGCGAGTACCCGCCCCGGGTGATCGTGCCGTCGCGGTCCTTGGATCCGTAGGTCTGCGTGTTACCCGCGTCGCAGTACTGCTCGTTGCCTCTGCGACAGTTGTCGCATTCACGACAGCTGTTCACCATGCAGCCCACGCCGACGCGGTCACCTTCCGCGTACGTCGTGACTTCGGCGCCGACCTGCGCGACGACGCCTGCGATCTCGTGGCCGGGGACCGCCGGGTAGGGCACCTTGCCCCACTCGCCACGGGCATGGTGGATGTCGGAGTGACAGATGCCGCAGAACTTGATGTCGATCAGGACGTCGCGCGGGCCGACGTCGCGGCGGTCGATGTCGAGGGGGACGAGCTTGTCGGTCGGGGACGGCGCCCCGACGGCCTTGATGGTCTGCATGACGTTCACTGAAGCACGACATGCGGCGCGGGCGGTCCGACCGGAAAGGTGTGGCGCATCGGCGTTTGCCGTCGGCGCGCTGCGGTTAGAAGAGGAACTCTCCCACCATCGCAACTTCCGAGGCCTCGGCGTGCTGGTGCGGGTACACCCCGCGGCCCATGCCGCGGGTGACTACGCCGCTCTGCTTTCCATCAGCCTGATGTCGAGGGAGTCGCTCGACGCAAAGGTTCAGCATGTTTCTTACCACGGATGGAACGGGGCGTCGCCGCTTCGGCCTCGTCATCTCCCTCGCAGCACTCGCGCTCACCGGCTTCGCCGGATCCGCCTCCGCCGCCACGGCGACGTGGACCTGCGGCGCCGACGCCGTGATCGCGACCGTTGCCGGCAATACGCCGGTCGACCCGATCACCGCCTCGCGCACCCCCTGCTCGGCACAGGCTGTCGGCCTGCCGCAGCTCACCGACGCCGTCGGTCTCGCTCCAGGGATCAATGCCCGCAGCGCGTATGCCATCACTGACGCCCGCGAGCCCGGCGCCCGGCCCATCACCCAGACGATCGGCGCGACTGCCGGCGTCGAGGGCCTCAGCGTCCAGACCGGGGGCGGCACCGTCGTCATCGGCGTCGGCGCAGCCCAGTCGGCCGCGAGCGCCTCGTGCACGAACGGCACGCCCGTCTTCAACGGCACGAGCCAGGTCACCGGCCTGACCATCAACGGCCAGACCGTCACGCTCGACGGCCCGCTGACCAGCATCACCGATGCGATCAGCAACTCGCCGCTCCAGGCGCTCGTGACCGTCAAGCTCAACGAGCAGATCCGCAGCGACACGGGCCTCGTGCAGCGCGCCGCGCACATCCGGGTCCTCAACGTCGAGGGCACCGCGCCGCTGGCCGACGTCATCATCGCGCAGTCCGGTGTGTCCTCCTCGAGCGCCTGTGACCCGAACGCGGACGGCAACAAGGATCCGAACGCGGTCGCGGGCGAGGGCCTCCCGCAGGTCTGCCCGGCCGGCTCGACGCTCGACCTCCCCCGCGGCGTGTGCATCATCACCGCGGAGAACTCCGGCGGCCAGGGCGTCGTCGTCGTCGGCCCGCCGTTCAGCGGCCCGTCGGGCGGCACCGTCATCTCGCTGACCGTCGCTCGCGACCGCTTCAAGAGCCCGTGCCTCCAGGGCGCGGGGCCGCGGTTCGTCACCATCGGCACCAACCGCCGTGACGAGATCACTGGTACCAACCGTCCCGACCGCATCCTCGCGCTCGGTGGCAACGACGCGGTCAGCGGCGGACGTGGCAACGACTGCATCGACGGCGGCACCGGCGGGGACAACCTCTCCGGCACGCTCGGCAACGACCGCATCTACGGCATGACCGGCAAGGATCACCTCAACGGTGGCCCCGGTACCGACCGGCTTTCCGGCGGCAGCGGCAACGACAGCATCAACGCCGCGTTCGGCCGCGACCAGGTCTTCGGCGGATCGGGCCGCGACTTCATCAACGTCGCCACCGCCGGCCCCCCGGCGCGGGTGTCGTGTGGCACAGGAGCCGACAAGGTCCGCTTGAACCGCAACGAGCGTCGCCGCACCCGCGGGTGCGAGATCCGGTACGTGCTGAACGACCGCTGATAGGTCACCCACCCGTTCCTCGGCCGGCCGTCCACCTCTCGGGTGGGCGGCCGGTCGTCGTTGTGGGGCGGTCACACTGTCGGCGTGCTCGTCGCCGTCTGCGCAGACCTCCACCTCCACCTGCAACGGATGGAGCTGCTCGTGGGGCGCGCCCGGGAGGCGGGCGCGGCGGAGCTGTGGTGCCTGGGCGACGTGGTCGACGCGCTCCTCGGGGCGCCGCCGGAGGTGCTCGGCGAGGCGGTCGACACCGCCGAGGCGACCTTCGACCTCGTGCTCGCGGGCAACCACGAGCTGTGGGCGCTGCAGCGTGACCTGCTCTCGCCGCAGGCACAGGAGACCGTGAAGGCGTGGCCCGCGGTCGACGAGCGTCACGGCGTCGGCGTCGTGCACGCCGGCCTCGACGATCCGTTCATGGAGTTCGTCACCACCGCCCCGCAGGCAGGGAAGCTGCTGCGTGGCGCGTCAGGCTGGCTGGCGCTGCACGGCCACACGCACACGCGGCGTCTGTGGGCGGCGACGACGACCTATCCGCACGCCGAGAAGCGCGACACCCGGGGGGTCGTGGCGGCGGGCGACGACAGGCTCCTCGCGTGCCCGGGCGCGCTGACAGGCGCCCGGCCGACGTGGCTGCTGGTCGACCTCGAGCGGCGCGAGCTCAGCTGGCACGCACTGCGCTAAGAGGCAGGAAGCCGCCCGGCCTTCCGGTGCGCCTCGAGCGGGTCGACACCAAAACCGGTGCGTCAAGGTGACGACGGCCCGCGCAGTGCCCACGACCGGGGTCTGACCGCGGGCTGCGCGTCGGCGGCCGGGCCGGGGGACGCGAAACTGCAGCACGATGCCCGGGACTGGTGTACTTTGCGCCAACACACCGGAGCGGGAAGCCCGGTCCAGTTGGGCTTCCGCGACTTCGATCCATACGACCTGGCAGGGGTACGAGGATGTCCAAGATGATGCGCCGCGGACGCGGCGCCGGAGTGGGTGCCGGATTGGCACTGCTCCTTGTTGCGGGGGCGCCGAGCGCCGTCGCTGACACACGCTTTCCGCCCGGCGGCCCGGCCACGGGTGGCAGCACGTTCGACACCGGCACGGACGGCTGGCAGCAGGTGGCAGGGAGCTGTGATCTGCTGCCGAACCTCCTGCCCCTCCCGCTGCCTGCGCCGGCCTGCGAGGCCGCAACCTCGCACGCCTCGGCGGACGGGATGCCGCCCGGTTCGCTCCAGCAGTCCGCGACCCGCCTCGCTGGGGGCCTCGGCATGATCGCGCCGCTCTCGCTCATCGAGGGCTCCACGACGGCCCGCTCGCAGATCTTCACCGTCGACGCCCCCGGCTTCGCGCCCGGAGCCGAGGTGCCCGTTCGGAGCTTCTCGCTGGACCGGCGCGTCATCGGGGACACGCTCCTCAACGTCGGCGACGAGGCGCAGTACGAGGTCCGGCTTGTCCAGCTCGACCCGGCGGATGTCGTCATCCCCGCGGGATCGCGGACCCTCCTCGGCGAAACAGTCGGTTCCGTCGGCAGCTCGCTGCCTCCGGCGTCGCCGCCGAGCGTCTTCGCGACCCGCGCGACCGACCCTCCCGGCACGGTGCTCGCCGGCGCCCGCTACCGGCTCGAACTCACGACGACGTTCCGCACCGGCCTGCTGTCCGCCGCGCTGGGACGGATCACCGCGCAGTTCGACAACCTCCGGCTGCAGGTGGCCGACGGGACGCCCGCGTTCGTCTCCGCGCCCACCGCAGTCGCCTTGCCGGTCACGGGCGTCGGTCCGAACACTGCGACGCTGAACTCGAGCGTCAACCCCAACGGGAAGGCGACAACCTTCCACTACGAGTACGGCACGGTCGCCTCCGGCGTGTTCGGGACGCGGGTGCCCATCGCCGGGGAGTCGCTGTCGGCCGGTGACGGCATCGAGCCGATCTCGCCGAGCAGCGTGCCGATCGCGGGCCTGACGCCCGAGACCGACTACCAGGTACGGGTCGTCGCGACCAACTCGGACGGGTTCTCGAACTCCGCGCCCGTCACGTTCCGGACGACCGGGACGGGCGCCCAGGGTACGCCCGGCGCCGACGGTTCGGCTGGGACGCCCGGCACCCCGGGTGCCCCGGGAACGGCCGGCCCGCAGGGAACCCCCGGCGCCGCAGGCACTCCGGGCGCTCCGGGCCGTCCCGGCCCGGCAGGCCCGGCCGGCCCCAAGCCCACCGGCACGGTCGGCGGCCAGTCGATCACGAACATCAATTCGACGTCGAAGCGGGCCCTGTTCCGCATCGACGCCAGCACGCTCACGGTGCCGCTCACCGGCCGTGACGCCGGACGCGTTCGCGTCAAGGTGTTCTGCCGTCGCATCGCCGTCCAGACGTGCTCGGGCACGTCGAAGGTGCGGTCCATCGCGAAGATCAACCCGGCGAGCGTCGGACGTCGCACGCCGCGGCGGGTGACCTTCGCCACCGACCCCGTCCAGCTCGACGAGGGCAAGGTCGGGTTCGCGATCCTCAACTTCAACGCGCAGCGCCGCGCGGTGCTGAAGAGGATCAAGCGGACCACGAAGAGCGGCGGGATCCGGGTGACGATCATCATCTCGGCCATCGACGCCAACAACAACCGCCAGAACGTGCGAGCCACGGCGCTGGTGCGCGCGGGTCGCTAGCTGATCCAAGGTAGGACTCGACGCCCCGTCGCCGGCACGTCCGGCGGCGGGGCGTCGTCGTTCCCCTCCCCCCGTGTCCGCCCGCCCGGACCGCGGAGGTCCGGTATCGGACGTCAGGCGCCGATGATCCGCTCGTCGCGTAGCCACTGCTCGGTGCGGGCCATCCCGTCCGACAGGCCCACCTGCGGTGACCAGTCGAGCAACGACTTCGCCGTCGCGATGCCGTAGGTGCCGCGGCGCTGCGCGAGGTAGCGCACCCCGGCCGGCGTGAGCTCGTTGGGGACGCGGCGGATCCGCGCGAGCCGATCCAGCGCGGTGGCGCCGGCGAGCGCGACCGCGGTCGGCACGGCGGGCACCTTCATGCCGATCATCCGGCCGAGGTGGTTCATGTACTCCCCCACCTCGACGCCCTGCCCGCCGCTGAGCGTGATGACCCGCCCGGCGGCGGCCGGCGCGGTGAGCGAGCGGACGATGCCGTCCACCAGGTCGTCGGCGTACACCGGGCTGTGGATTCCCCGGCCGTTGGCGGGGACGACCATCTTGCGCGCGCGCATCAGCTCGATCGGCAGCAGCACCCACGGCACGGAGCCAGGCCCGTAGACGTCCCCGGGCCGGATGACGACGACCTCCTGCTCGCCCGCGGCGTGCGCCATGAGGACGACCTGCTCGGCGGCGATCTTCGTGTCCATGTACGCGACGCCGGTCGGGCAGACCGGGAACGTCTCGTCCACGTAGTCCGGGAAGTCGAGCCCGAACGTGACGACCGAGGAGAGATGTACGACACGCCCGACGCCGTGGTCCCGCGCAGCCTCGATCACCAGCCGGGTGCCGCGGACGTTCACGGCCCAGAACGCGGAGACGTCGGTCGGCATGCCCACCAGCGCGGCGGTGTGGACGACGGCGTCGCACCCCTTCGCCGCCCGCTGCCACTCGCCGGGCTGCGAGATGTCGCCGGCCACGATCCCGGCGTCGGCGTTCACGACCCGGTCGACGCCGACCACCTCGGCGCCGTCGGCGCGCAGCCGATCGGCGAGCGTGCGGCCGATGAACCCGCCGGCCCCGGTGATCATCACGCGCATGGCGGCGATCGTAGTCGAGGCTGCCGCCTCGCCTGCCGGCTCAGCGCTTCAGCGTGAGAGTCGTAGCTCGTCCCGAACCGCCGTGCAGTTCGGCGAATCCGAAGTGCGAACCCACGGGCGATGACCGAGTTGGTCACGGGACTAGTCTCCCGCCGGCCAGGTCACCATCGCGACCGAAAGGGCCGCGAGGCAGGTTGCCCCAAGCGCGCACGCGACCGCGGAGGTCCCGAGGGCGGCGCCGACGATCCCGGCGACGGGGTAGCTCACCAGCCAGCAGGCGTGGGAGAGCGCGAACTGCGCCGCGAAGAGCGGCGACAGGTCGTCTCGGTCTCCCGAGCGCTGGATGAGTCGCCCGGCGGGTGTCTGGATCAGGGACAGGCCGATGCCGACCGCTACCCAGAGCACGAGCAGCGCCGGATACCCGGGAAGCACTGCGATGACTGGCAGCGCGCACGCCAGGAGAGCGGCGCCGCTCAACATCACGCCGCGGTCGCTCACGCGGCGCAGAACTCGCGGTAGAGCGATCGCCGCCAGCACCGACCCCACGCCCGCCGTACCGAGGGCGATCGCGACCTCGGTGCTGCCGCGGTTGAAGTCGTCCCGGACCAGGACCACGGTGTTGACGATGACCATCGCACTCGCGGACGCCGCGGCCACGTTGAGCGCCAGCAGCCCGCGCAGGCGCGGGACGGTGACGAAGCGCCGGGCACCGAGCGTGATGCGGCCCCACGTGCGGTCGGAGATCGCAGCGTCGGGGTCGGACGCCGGCAGGGTCACGCCTGCGATCAGCACCGCCGAGAGCACAAAGGTCGCTCCGTTGATCGCGAACAGCGCGCTGAAGTCCAGGAGCAGCAGCAGCACGGCGGCCACGGCTGGCGCGAGGAGCTCGCCGAGGTCGTATGCGACCCGGGAGAGCGAGAGCGCCTGCGTGTAGTCGTCCTCGTCCGGCAGCACCTCGGGGATCGTCGCCTGGAACGCCGGTGTGAACCCCGCGGCACACGCGTTCACCACGAAGATCAGGACGAAGACCTGCCAGATCTCCGTCACGAACGGCAGGATGAAGAGCACCACCGCTCGGGCGAGGTCCAGTCCGATCAGCAATCTCCGGCGGTCGAACCGGTGCGCGAACGCCGCGATCACCGGGGACAACCCGACGTAGGCGACCATCTTCAGCGCCAGCGCCGCACCGAGCACCACGCCGGCGTCGGACTCGGCGAAGTCGTAGGCGAGGAGGCCGAGGGCGATGGTCGTGACCCCCGTGCCGACGAGCGCAACGGCCTGCGCGGCGAACAGCCGCCGGTACACGGGGTTGGCGAAGGGTCCGGGAGGAACCCCGGATCGCCGCGGAAGCAGCACGTGGCGGTGCGGGCCGTCGTGGACGTGCACGTGCCGGCGACGCCCGTGGCCGTGCTCGAGCTCCCGCGGCTCCATACGTCACTCGCAGCCCGAGCAGCGACACGAGCCAGTGACCGGCGTGCGCGAGGATGGGATCACTGGATCCTCCCCGCGCGCAGGTCCTCCAGCCAGGTGTTCGTGAACGCCTGGATCGCCAGGAAGTCGTACGTCTGGCATGAGGCCTTGCGCCGGGCGGTGGTCGCGGTCAACCCCTCGCTCTGGTCCAGGTCCGGGGCGGCTGCCACGGCGTCCTGGGATCCCTCGATCCACTGCTGCAGCTCGGTGACCTGCGCGGGCGTTGCGGTCGCCGCGTAGCGCACGATCACCCAGCCGTCGCCGATCACGTGCGCGAGGTCCTCCTCGGGCACCTGCTCGTCGGGTCCGAAGAACTTCTTCTCGGGATGGCCGCCGGCGAGTCCGCCCGGGGCCGGGGTCTCCTCGACCGTCGTGCACTGCGCCTTCGCCGGCGCGCTGGCGATCGGGGCCGCCACGCCTGCGGGCTCGGGGTCCTCGCCCTGGGCGGCGACCACCACTGCGGCGAGCAGGCCCGCTACGCCGAGTGCGGCGAAGACGCCGCGCCGGACCTCGGTCCACCGCTGCACGCGCTGGGCGGCGACGAAGACGACACCGAACATCACCAGCACGGCGACGAGCTGACCGATCTCGATGCCGACGTTGAACGCGATCGTCTTGCCCAGCAGCCCGTCGTCCGGGATGCCGAGGTCCTGCAGACGCGTGGACAGGCCGAGCCCGTGGATCAACCCGAAGCCGAGGAACGCCGCGCCGGGCAGGAGGTCGTCCTTGATCCGGTCGCGCCGGAGGCCGAGCACCGCGACGAAGACGACGCTCAGGGCGATGACGACGTCGACGAGCGTCGCGGAGACGCGCCACTCGGCGAGCGTCGCGACGATCAGCGTCAGGCTGTGTCCGGCGACGAACAGCGAGATCAGCTTCGCTGCGCGCATCGGACCGCGGGCGAAGAGCACGATGCCCAGGACGAACAGCAGGTGGTCCCAGCCGAGCAGCATGTGCTCGATGCCGAGGGGGACGTACTCGAGGGTGGACTTGTCGGTCGCGTCGCCCGTAAGGCCGTGCGCCGAGGCGGCGGCAGGCAGGGCGAGCAGGAGCAGACCGAAAGCGAGGCCGGCGGAGCGGCCCCGACGGAACAGGGTCATGAAAGGAGTCCTTGTGAAGGTGGGTCAGGTCGGGAGCCGCGAGCCTCAAAGGGCAGCGGCGACGTGCGTGACGCGTCAGACCCAGACGGGCGGACCGCGACCGGCCAGCCGAAACGCCAGAGGCCGGCGGCGGCACCCGAGCGTCCGCGAGACCAGGGTGCGAAGCGGGACCGGGGCGCTTTGGAGGACGGTGATGCCGGCGAGCCAGCCGGCCCCGGCCGGGGCCGCCTCCGCGACGCGCTGCGTGACCTGCACGAGCAGCGCCATGCCACCGCCGAGCGCGAGCGCGAGCGGGATCGAGACCCAGCCTCCGGCGCCGAAGACCCCGGCGAGGCCGCTCGGATGGCCGTGGGATACGAGACCCTCCACCAGTTCCTGGCAGGCGTAGATACCCAAGAGCGCTGCAGCCGCCAGCGGCCAGATGCGGCGCAGCCGGAGCACGAGCGCGGCGAGTAGCAGAAGCGCAGCGAGGCGCAGGAGAGGCGTGTGGCGAGCCACCGTTCCGAGGGTAGCGCGGGACGACCGTCCCGCGCCGACCGTCATTCGGTGAGACCAGAGCGACAGCGTCTGTCAAGAGCTTCATCGACTCTTCGAAGAGGTAGCGGCGGCAAACGACCCATTCGTCGTTCTGCTCGATCAGGATGGCTCCGGAGAGGCGGATCGAGGAGACGTCGTCGGGGAAGATCCCGACCAGCCGGAGCGGCGGCCGATCTCGCGGTTCACTCGTTCCCGCGGGTTCGTCGAGCGGAGCTTGGACCAGTGCGCCGGCGGGAACGCATACCCGGCGCCTTCGTTCCCGGCCGCCGGAGGCCGACCACGCCCCCGGCCACGTTCAGGCCACCGACGATCGCCAGCGCGATCGCATAGGTGGTCGCGTCGTCGAGGGTGTCCGGTGCGCGCGGCGTCAGCGCGAGCAGCAGCCCGCCGGCGGCGATCGTCGCCGCGAGGCCGATCTCGCTGACGAGGAAGCCGCGCGCCCGCAGCAGCCCGGCCGCGACGCCAGCCAGCCCAGCCCCGACGAGGTATGCACCCGCGGGGTCGATGTCCGTCGGCCGGACCTCTCCCATGAAGGCCACCGCGACGCCCCACCCGGTCAGCCCCAGTCCGGTGGCCCAGTACCCGCCGCGGGGCCCGTCGATCACGGCGGCCAGCAGGTACGTGACCCCGAGGATCAGCGGCGTCCGCGGGAGGGCACCGCGCAGGCCGTGACCGGCTGATGCTCGCGGTGTTGCTGCTGGCCGCCTGCGGAGACAGCCCACCGGCCGCCGACGCCGGCAAGCCGCCCTGGGCCGATTGACCCCGATCGAGTTCGAGACCATCATGCCCACACAGCCCTCCAGGCTGTCTAACCCAACCTGTCACTTTCCGTGCAGCAGATCCAACGTCGTCGAACGTTGCAAGACGCGGGGAGCCCCAAGCTCGCGTCAGCCGCACTCCTGCGCCGCCGCTTCCGCGATCGCACAAGCCTGCCAGCGCTCACCCTCCGGCCGTGCGCAGCTGCTCGACGGTCGCCATGAGCAGCAGTTCATCGGTCGCGAGCGCATCGAACCCGAACCTCCGGTAGAAGGCCGCCGCCGACTCGTCGAGCGCATCGACGATCACCGCACGGATGCCCACCTCGTCGGCGGCCCGGATCGACCGCCGCATCGCGTCCGCCAGGAGCGCGGCGCCGACGCCTGAACCCTGCCGTGACTGATCGACCGCGAGTCGCGCAAGCAGGACGACCGGAATCGGGAACCGCCACGACATCCCGCGACGGACCGCATCGGTTGCCGCCGCGTGCTCGAACTGCGCGGCGACCAGCGTGTAATACGCGACGACGCGATCGACATCATCGGCCACGACGAACGTGCGTGCGGCGTCCCGCTTCTGGCCCTGCCCGGCGTACGCTCGAAGCCAGGTGTCGAGTCGTTCGACGCCGGAGTCGAACTCGTCGGTGCGGTGGCGCGACGGATCGAGCGGAGCCGGCGGGTGCAGCGTCACGTCGTCCAGGGTGCCTCGCGCTCGAAGAGCTCACGCATCGCCGCCGACGGCGGCGCGTCGGCATCGAGGGCGGCGAGGAACGCCTGCGCGGCCTCGTCGTTGAGGACGATCTCGCCACGTTCGCGGAGCACCTCCTGGGCACGCCCGCGCGCGGCCTGGCGAACAAACTCGCTCAGGCTGAGGCCCAGCGCCGCAGCAGCGGCCTCCTCCATGCGCCGTTCCTCGTCGCTCATCCGGACCTCGACCCGACGCGTCTTTACTGACGTAGCCATTGTCCGGACAGTGTACGGACAATGGCTTCCACGTCAACTGGAGTTCCCCCGCTTTGATGGACATCTTGATCTACCCCGGCATTGGTGTGGAGTTCCCCCGCTTTGATGGACGCCTGATGGCTGAGTTTGCTCAGCCCGAGAGGATGTCTGTTGATGCCGAAGATCCCGCCGTATTCCGCCGAGTTCAAAGCGAGGGCCGTGGAGCTGATGCGCTCGAGCGGCCGGT